>JAHEKV010000009.1 GCA_024638165.1 Flavobacteriaceae bacterium | reverse complement strand
TAAACATAAGCTGCTCTGGAAGATTAAGACAAACATCAAAAATGTATGAAAACAGTACTTCTTTGAGTTAAACTTTATCATGATGGACCATTGTATATTTCTGAGTTTAAAAATCTTAGAAATAGAAACAATACTTAGATTATCAATCCTTAAAGATTTTTCGTAATATGGATTATATTTACCAATATGAAAAATAAAGTCTCAATTGTGCTAATATTTATCACTAGCCTTTGCTATAGCCAATTTTTAAAGGGTTATAAGTTAATTTCAGTGATAAATACTGTCGATAATAAAGAAGTTTATTTCTACGAGATTCAAAAGTTAGATACGGATATTTTAGTATCCTCAAGTGAAGGTGTTTATATAATTAAAGACAACCTTTTAATTAAGAAATCTGATAAAAAAGGGAGGTTTGATAAGGAAAATACTGGCTATTTAGAAAATCAGACAACTGATAATAATGTTGTCCTCATACCAAGAGTGGATTTAACTAAGAATTCAAAAGATGTAATAGGCGCACAAGCCTTATCTCTAATAGAATCTGAAAATCTACCCATAGAGTATTTAGTCAGCCAAGGAAATAATCTCTATGCTCTTTATGATGGGGGCATCTATTATTTTGTAAAGAATTTAATTTTCAAATCATTTGATGGTATAAGCGTCAGGAGTATTTCGAAGAATTACGTTGGAACTTATGACGGGATTTATAATCATGATGAAATAATTCAGGATAGTTTCCCGCTTTATACAAATAGTTTTATTCGAGAATTTTCAAATGAAATTCATATAAATTTTGATGGATTATTCGTCAGAAAAGCTGATAACTCAGTAAAGTATTATAGGAACGAATTGAGTGGAGAAATTAATCTCTTAGGAAACAATTTAGGATTCTCTGAAGACTCTTATAAGGCGAATGACTCAACGTACTACATTTTTAGCAGTAAAGGCTTATTTAAGACAGATCTTATCAACTATGTGACAGGAATCGATACGGTCAATATAAAAGATAATAGATATTCGTCATCGGCTAAGTTTATACATGATTACACCATCGATAGAAGAATCTTATATGTTCGAGGACTTGAACTGAAATTAATTAGTTTGAAAACCGATGAGGTCCTCACTAATTATGTCTTTAAATCCAATATTACTAGTGTAAATTTTAAAGACAATCATATTTATTTTATTGATGAGAAAGGTGTTGGTGAATTATATTTTTCAAAGGAGCGGCGAATCCTAAACTCAAATCTTTTTCATACCGTTACAGCGATAAATAATGAATATTTAGCTCTTCTGTCAGATACTGGTTTTTTCAAGTACAACATATCGCAAAACCAATTAACAGAATTAAACTTCAATGAATTTAATAGAAAGGCACTTTTTGTAGACAGAGATACCATTTTTGCTGGTGGTATTAGCGGTTTATCTAAAATAGCGGTTAAAGATTTTATTGCTTTTAAATCTCAGTCTCAGGAAGAGCCTGACCAAAAAACTACCAATATTGCTCTGATCGTGATTATTGTAATGTTGATAGGTATTATTCTAAGATTATCACTTCTATTCAAAGTTTTTAAAACTAAAACAGAGAATACAGTAGATGCAGCAGCCAAACTTGTAGATGACATTAATGCTTTTATTGATAATAACCTTTCTACTATTACAGTACATAGAATTCAAGAAGAGTTCTCTTTATCTTACAGGAAATTAAACCAATTAACAGGTAATACTGGACCAGGTAAGCTTATAGAGAATAAACGTCGATTAATGTCAAAAGAACTGTTTCAAAAAGGAGTAACACTTCAAGAAATAAGTGAAATTACTGGATATAAGATGGAATATTTACGGAAACTAAAGTCTAGATATAGAGATCAGTCATAACCCTAGAGAACCTGTAAATTTTCGGTAAGAATTTCAAGTAAATCAGAAGAGGAAATTTCTAAGGCATCTGGGTCCTATCTTATCTTAAGAAAATTTAATAGACGATTTCCAAACTACACATCAAATATTGGCGAGTATTTGAAATATTATCTATTACTATTTTAATGGTAAAAAAGAAATAGTCCAAAAGAGCTAAAATTATGTCACTACTTAATTCCTCTTTAACTTTTAAGTACTAAGGCTAGCAACACTTATCCATACCCCAAACTCTAACATAACATATACCAATATCCACCTAAATCTTAGTTCTAAAACTGTTTTTTAAAACCCACTGGGGTATGAAATCACAGCTTGCTCTCTAAAAGTTTTTAGCTTTTTGCATCTGTAATGTAATAGGCTTGTTGATTAATTGAAAGTTGTTTCTAACAACTATATTTTATCTACCATCTATCAGAATTAAAATGGATAGTCGTACAATTACCGTACAAAAGGAAATAAAAAAGTTATTTAGATTAATGAATAACAGCTATTTAAATATATAATTGGTGGAGCCGGAGGGACTCGAACCCTCGTCCAAACAAGCAATAAAAACGCTTTCTACATGCTTAGACGTTGTTTTATTTTCGAAGAATAACTGATCAACGACAACCTATTATTCCCTTAGCTTCTTTATTTGGAATAGTTCTCGAAGCAGGAACTATTCGATGTTGACTTTAATGGTGCCTCTTAAAAGAACGCCGCCAACAAGGGCTTTCTAGAGACATTCAGCTTTCCCGCCTTGCGGGACTAGGCCAAATCCTACTGTAATTCAGATTATTAGGCAGCTAAAGCGTAAGTATTTTCGCCATTTAAAAAAGATGAAGTAGAGATTTACGAGCATTACCTTCATAGCTCGACATGCTTACGATTTGATTGATCTTGCTGTCAAATCCAAATCGGCCCCAATAAGAAAAAGAACGTGTTTTCTAAGGGGGCAAAGATAGCTAATCGCTGAGAATTACTCTTCGATATTTAAGGTAAAGCTAATAGTAGGATGCGTTTGTGGAGCAGTAAAAGCGCCAAGTGCCTTAAAAGATAGACTTACTTCAGACAACCTCTCGATGGTTTTGATCTGTAATGATTTTTGGCTCCCGGCTTCTAAGTTGAATACTGGAGAGTTTTCATAGAAAGTATAATCACTAACATTCTCTAGTAGTAGGTCGCTATTGCAATGATTGGTGAGGGTAATCTTCAATATTTTCGTGTCTGCAACATAGCCGTCAACTTCAATACCAATACTCGCTTTGAGTAGGGGGAGTAGAAATTCTTCTCGTCCGACCAGTAGGTCATTGTATGCGGCAACCGTGCGTTTTGCAAATAAGGCTTCTTTAAGTGAAGGGATCGATCGCTCCTTCGTGAAGACAAGTGTTACCGGTCTCTGTAATCCTTTATTTGCATAATCCCATTCGATGAGGTCGTGAACATCTGAAGTGGCCATGATGGTTAAATCTTCTTCAAGAGCGATACTTAGTGATTCTTCTGCATAGGCTCCGAAATTGATGACCTCAATACCGTGAAGTTTCTTTTGTTTGATCTGTTTCTTTTGAAAATCACCTAATTCTGGATTTCCATCTTTTTTTTGTGCCGACCATGAGGGGTGGTTCCAAAAAACAAAAGCATCCTGTTTTTTTGCTTGATCAAAAGCATCTTGCGCCTGATCTTGTAAGAGTGGATTGGAGTCAGTAAGGAATAGTGCGTTATTGTGTCCGACAGGGGCACTTCTTGTGATCTCTGAACCGGGAATGATTAAAAGATCGTGATCTTTTGCTTCCTCCAATGCTAATTCGTAGGCTCTGTTGCGATTGGGGTGAGGTATATCGGCAAGATGGGGCTGGTACTCTAGGTGTTCGGTAAGTGCGATGGCATCGAGGTTGTCCATTAGCGCTTCTTGTACTCTGATGGTAGGCCAAACGTTACCGTCAGAAAACACGCTATGAATATGCAGGTCGGTACTGAGTGTTATATACCCCTCGATATTTGGGAATTTAATGGGACTAACCCCTGAATGACTGTGATTCTGAGCGAATCCAAACACAGTGACAAACAATAGTAGGAATCGAGCTTTCATAAGTTTAATCTTTTGAACAAAAGTATTCGAGTAAATGTTTCGGTAGCTTAATAAACGGTTAGGATTACGTTATTGCAACTCGAGGGATACTTCTCTTAATCGAGCAAGCTTACTGATAAGACCTTCTGCCTTTTCAAGATCGAGCATATTGGCTCCATCGCTTTTTGCATTTTTTGGATCAAAATGGGTTTCTATGAATAGGCCATCTACTCCAATGGCGACTCCGGCTTTGGCCATTGATTCAATCAGGGCAGGACGTCCGCCAGTTACTCCCGAGCTTTGATTGGGTTGCTGAAGAGAATGAGTGACATCGAGAACCACAGGGGCGTATTGTTTCATCGTTGGGATTCCTCGATAATCGATGACTAAATCTTGGTATCCAAACATCGATCCTCTTTCTGTGATCCAGCTCTTGTGATTTCCAACCTCACTTACTTTCTGAACGGCAAATTGCATGCTTTCAGGACTCATAAACTGTCCTTTTTTTAGGTTAACCACTTTACCGGTTTCTGCAGCAGCGATTAATAAATCGGTTTGACGCACAAGAAAAGCAGGTATTTGTAACGCATCTACATATTCGGCGGCTAAGGCTGCATCTGACTCTTTGTGAATATCAGTAAGAGTAGGAACTGAAAAGGTCTCAGATACCTTTCGAAGAATCTTCAGTGCTTTTTCATCTCCAATTCCTGTAAACGAGTCTACTCTGCTGCGATTGGCCTTTTTAAAACTTCCTTTAAAGAAATAAGGGATTTTATACTTGTCGGTAATCGTTACCAGTTTTTCGGCAATGCGTAGGGCCATCTCTTCTCCTTCAATAGCACAAGGCCCTGCAATTAAAAAGAACTGTTTGGAGTCAAGATGTTTAAGGTTGGGAACGTCGAAATTCTTCATAAAAAATGCGATGTTTTAGCATTGAATGTATCAAAGGTACTTTTTATTCACTTCTCGGTGTAAAATACCGCTATATTTGCGCCGCCTTAAGGCGCATATTTGGACCTATCCTATGAAAACCATTAAAAACATCGCGATTATCGCACACGTTGACCACGGTAAGACTACTTTGGTTGACAAGATTATGTACCACTGTCAACTCTTCAGAGAGAATGAAAATAAGGGAGACCTTATTCTTGACAACAATGATCTCGAGCGCGAGCGCGGAATTACCATTGTTTCTAAAAACGTATCGGTAATCTACAAAGGGATGAAGATTAATATTATCGACACTCCTGGTCACGCCGACTTTGGTGGTGAGGTAGAGCGTGTTTTAAACATGGCTGATGGGGTGTTACTGCTTGTAGATGCCTTTGAAGGTCCAATGCCGCAAACACGTTTTGTACTTCAAAAAGCAATTAGCTTAGGTCTTAAACCTTGTGTAGTTGTAAATAAAGTAGATAAAGAGAATTGTACCCCAGACGAGGTGCATGAGAAGGTGTTTGATTTGATGTTCGAATTAGGGGCAGAAGAGTGGCAGTTAGATTTCCCAACGGTTTATGGTTCGGCTAAAAATGGTTGGATGAGCGATGATTGGAAGAACCCAACCACTAACATTGAACCTCTTTTAGATATGGTTGTTGAACATATCCCTGAGTTCAAGCCAGAGGAGGGAACCACACAAATGCTAATTACTTCTTTAGACTACTCTTCTTTTACAGGAAGAATTGCAATCGGACGTTTACAGCGCGGTAGAATTGCAGAGGGTCAACAAGTGACCTTAGTGAAGAGAGATGGTACTCAGGTTAAGACACGCGTAAAAGAGTTATTTACTTTTGAAGGTTTAGGTCGTCAGAAAGTGACTGAGGTAAAAGCGGGAGATATTTGTGCTATCGTCGGTATGGAAGGTTTTGAAATTGGTGATACCGTTGCTGATTTTGAAAACCCTGAAGCACTGCCATCCATTGCGATTGACGAGCCAACGATGAGTATGTTGTTTACCATCAATGACAGCCCTTTCTTTGGAAAGGACGGTAAGTTCGTTACTTCAAGACACATCAAAGAGCGTCTAGAAAAAGAGTTAGAAAAGAATCTTGCCCTACGCGTTCAGGCTACCGATAGTGCAGACCGCTTTATGGTTTACGGACGTGGTGTTCTCCATTTATCTGTTCTTATCGAAACGATGCGTAGAGAAGGGTACGAATTACAGATCGGACAGCCACAGGTAATCATCAAAGAGATTGACGGAGTGAAGTGTGAGCCTGTTGAACAATTGACTATTGATCTTCCTGAGGAGGTTTCGGGCAAGGCTGTTGAGATGGTTTCTTTGCGTAAAGGTGAAATGATTAGTATGGAGTCACGCGGTGCCCGTATGTTTATCGAATTTATTATTCCTTCACGAGGTATTATTGGTCTAAGAAATCAATTGCTTACTGCAACTGCAGGAGAGGCGATTATGGCACACCGATTCTTAGAGTATCAACCGGTTAAAGGGCCAATTCCTGGTCGAATTAATGGTTCAATGGTGTCTCTTGAAAACGGTACTGCGATTCCTTACTCTATTGATAAGCTTCAGGAGAGAGGTACGTTCTTTATCGATCCGGGAGAAGATATTTATGAAGGTCAGGTTATTGGAGAGAATTCTCGTGCCGATGATATGGGGGTTAACATTACTAAGACGAAGAAGCTTACCAATGTTCGTGCTTCAGGATCAGATGATAAAGCCCGTATCGTACCTGCGATTAAATTTTCATTGGAGCAGGCTTTAGAGTATATCCAAAAGGATGAGTACGTTGAGGTTACTCCAAATCACTTAAGATTGCGTAAGGTCTTATTGAAAGAGACCGACAGAAAACGTTCAAAGGCTATTTAACCGCGGCAGCGGCTCCAACAATTCCCGCGTTATTCTTTAACGCGGCAACTCTGATCGGTGTTTTTGCTGTAATGAGAGGCTTGTATTCGTCGTAACGCTTTGATAGTCCTCCACCGAGTATGAATAGGTCGGGTGCTACAAGTAGTTCAGTGATTTTTAAAAACTTGCTGAACCTTTCGGCCCATTTCTCTAGTTCTAAATCTTCACGTTGCATGGCACCATTTGAGGCCCAGTCTTCTATTTTTTTGAATTTCTTATACGGTATTTGTCCTAACTCGAAATTGGGGATCAGTTCACCATTATAGAATGCACCGCTACCTAGGCCAGTTCCAATGGTAATCATTATAACAAGTCCATTTTCACCTTTACCTACACCGTAGTTCATAGTGGCGTATCCGGCGGCATCAGCATCGTTAACTACGGTAAAGTCTAAACCGGTCTCCTCTTTAAAAATTTCGCTTACATTCTGATTTTTCCACGACTTATGTAAGTTGCCGCTTGATAGACAGACTCCGTTTTTTATAATGGTTGGAAAACCTACGCCTACTTTTCCATTGTAGTCAAAGTGAGAAACGATTTTGCGAACTGCCTTAGCCATGCTTTTAGGATTTCTCTTTTGAGGTGTAGGAACTCTGAATCGATCGCTAACGAGTTCACCGGTTATGGGGTCTACAAGAGCTCCCTTCATTCCTGTTCCTCCAATATCAATACCAAGTACAGCCATAAGTAGTTGTTTTAAGGGCTACAAATAAATATAATTTTTAAGAACCGACGGGCTCTACCTTATGAATCCCTTGATTTTCACAACGAATTACAGGGTGATTATACTTTTTAATTAGTCGGTAATCATGTGTGGCTAAAATGACCGTGTTGCCTTTACGATGAAGTTCCTCAAATAAATCCATCACTTCTATCGCAGTTTCCGGGTCTAAATTTCCCGTAGGTTCATCGGCAATAATGAGTTCAGGATTATTCAAAAGTGCTCGGGCAATTGCTATGCGCTGTTTTTCTCCGCCAGAAAGATGATGTATAAATCGCTCATGTTTACCCGAGATTCCAACTTTATCGAGAGTCTGCATGATTCGCTCTTTGCGGTCTGATTTCGATTTCCATCCGGTTGCTTTTAGAACGACATCAAGGTTATCAAAAACATTACGGTCATCAAGCAATCTAAAATCCTGAAATACGATTCCTAATTGTTTTCTAAGGGTCGGTAATTCGCTTTCTTTGAGTTTTGCCAAATTGAAGGACTTAAAACTTGCTGTTCCTTTACTAATCTGAGTGTCTCCATAGATCGCTTTCAGAAGACTGCTTTTACCAGAACCTGTTTTGCCAATTAAATAGAGGTAATCCCCTTTATTGACTTCGAGAGATACCTCTTTTAAAATCACCTCGTTTCTAATCCCAATATCTGCAGATTGCAAGCTTAAAAGCAGCTGGTGTGAGCTCATTAATTTCTTTTTGATTTTCTAAAGTTAGCAAATAGCGAACTTACAATTAGAGGATCATTTAGATGATCTAGGTTTTTACTATTTTCAAGCTCCAAATTTAGAATGCTATGAATTTCAGATTATCCGTTTTAGGAATATTGATTGTTTTTACCTCGTGCTTAAGTAAAGTTGAGGTCGATACGATTGTTTTTAATGGTCAGATTTATTCACTCGATTCGGTGAATACAACTTACACGGCGATGGCAATCGATAACGGTCGAATCGTTACGCTAGGTTCGGATGATTTGAAAAATCGATTTTTAGCCAAAGAACAAGTTAATCTTGAGGGTAAGGCCGTGGTTCCAGGGCTTATTGATGCTCATAGCCACTTCTATGGATTAGGTTTAGGAACGCTTCATGTGGATCTTGTGGGAACCGAAAGTATCGAAGAAGTACTCAAGCGCATAGAAGCCTTTAGATCAGAGAATAGCAACGTCGACTTCATTTATGGACGCGGCTGGGATCAAAACGATTGGGAAATCAAGGAGTTTCCTACTCGTTACGATTTAGATCGTCGATTTTCTGATCTTCCCGTAGTTCTTGAAAGAGTTGATGGGCATGCCTATTGGGTGAATTCTAAAGCGATAGAATTAGCAGGGATTGATTCAGAGACTTCTACCGATGGGGGAGCTGTTGTACTCCTTAATGGAGCTCCTTCTGGGATTTTAGTTGATGGCCCCATGCGTTATATAGATGCGGTATTACCACCTCCGAGCCGTGATCAACAAATTAAAGGTTTGTTAGCTGCTCAGGAGATTTGTTTCGATTATGGGTTAACCACGGTTAGCGATGCAGGGATTTCTAAGGAGATTATACAACTAGTAGACTCTCTTCAGAAAGAAGGTTTGTTAAAGATTCGAATGTATGCGATGGTAAGTAATACCGAAGCAGATGTAAATTATTATCTAAGTAAAGGGCCATACAAAACAGATCGTCTGAATGTAAGTTCGGTAAAAGTATACGGTGATGGAGCCTTAGGTTCTAGAGGTGCAGCACTGAAGCGACCTTATGCCGATGCCCCAGGACATTTTGGAGCTTTTGTTACCCCTGTAGATCAAATGAGAGCGATTGCAGAACGACTGATTGATTCTGATTTTCAAATGAACACCCATGCGATTGGAGATGCGGCTAATTTCGAGGTGCTTTCCATTTATCAAGACTTGCTTAGCGATAAGGAAGACCGAAGATGGAGAATTGAACATGCTCAAATTGTCGATGAGCTTGATTTCTCACTTTTTTCCAAGGGTGTCATTCCTTCTGTTCAACCCACACATGCCACCAGTGATATGTATTGGGCCGAGGATCGTTTGGGGCACGAACGTATGGCCGGAGCCTATGCATACCAAACCCTATTGGCAAAATCGGGAATAGTGGCTTTAGGAACTGATTTTCCCGTAGAATCGGTGAATCCGTATTATACTTTCTATGCTGCGGTTGCTCGTAAAGATCTTAAGGGATACCCAGATGCCGGATTCATTCCAGAGCAGTCGCTCACTAGAGAACAAGCATTACGCGGAATGACCGAATGGGCTGCTTATGCTCAGTTTGAAGAAAATGAAAAGGGTAGGCTTCTACCGGGGTTCTTTGCTGATTTCACGGTATTATCTGCCGATTTAATGACTGCTTCAGAGAAAGAGCTTCCTTTAATAGAGGCAGAGATGGTTTTTGTCTCAGGAGAACAAGTAAAGTAACGATATCAAACCTCAATATTGAATTGAAGCTATGTAAGTTTCATTTTTATACATAAAAGACTTTTGTGATTTCATTTTAAAACCAATAACATCTTAGAGATTTAGGTTTAAAACATTTAGTTCCATTTTTGGCTTCAAATTATAAAGCCATGTGTGGAATTGTAGCAAGTTTTGATTATCAAAAAATAGAAGCGGATCAGCGTGGTCAGCTTTTAGAAATGTCAAAAAAGATCAGGCATAGAGGTCCTGATTGGAGTGGAGTTTTTAGTGACGATCATGCCGTTTTAGCGCATGAGCGTTTAGCGATTGTTGACCCGGCTTCAGGAAAGCAACCTCTTTTTAATAAAGAACAGACCCTTGTACTTGCTGCTAATGGTGAGATTTATAATCATAGAGAACTTAGAGCTGAGGTAGGAGAAGGGTATGAGTTTCTTACCCAATCTGATTGTGAGGTTATTTTAGGTCTATATGACAAAGAAGGCGTCTCGTTTCTAGATAAACTCAACGGTATTTTCGGTTTTGCACTTTACGATAAAGCAAAGAATGACTACCTCATTGCTCGTGACCACATGGGGATCATTCCTCTTTATATGGGATGGGATGAGGAAGGAGTTTTTTATGTGGCTTCTGAATTAAAAGCTCTTGAAGGTTTCTGTACTCAGATCGAACTTTTCCCTCCAGGGCATTACAAAACTAAGGCAATGGAAAAGCCTGAGCCTTGGTATGATCGCGAATGGAAGTCATTCGATGCGGTTAAAGACAACGAAGCTTCGATTAGTGAACTTAGAAAGGCGCTCGAAGATGCGGTAGAGCGACAATTGATGTCAGACGTTCCTTACGGTGTATTGCTTTCGGGAGGTCTAGATTCTTCAATTACATCGGCGATCGCTAAGAAGTTCTCAAGCCTTCGCGTAGAAAGCGGAAATACAGAGGATGCTTGGTGGCCGCGACTTCATTCTTTTGCAGTAGGTCTTGAGGGGTCTCCTGACCTTGCTGCGGCTCAAAAGGTGGCGGATCACATTGAAACAGTTCATCACGAAATCACCTTTACCATTCAAGAAGGTTTAGATGCGATTAAAGACGTTATCTATCACCTAGAAACTTACGATATCACAACGATTAGAGCTGCGACTCCTATGTATCTGATGGCTCGAGTGATTAAATCTATGGGAATTAAAATGGTCCTATCTGGTGAAGGTTCTGATGAACTTTTTGGAGGGTATTTATACTTTCACAAAGCGCCTAATGCTCAGGAGTTTCATGAAGAGACTGTTCGTAAATTAGAAAAGCTTCATATGTATGATTGCTTGCGAGCCAACAAAGCGCTTTCTGCTTGGGGGATTGAAGGACGCGTTCCTTTCCTTGACAAGGAATTTATCGATGTCGCGATGCGTCTGAATCCGTCTGAAAAAATGATTACTCCTGAACGTATGGAAAAATGGGTGCTTAGAAAAGCCTTCGAAGATATGCTTCCTAGCGAAGTTGCTTGGAGACAGAAGGAGCAGTTTTCAGATGGGGTTGGTTACAGCTGGATCGACACTCTAAAAGAAGTAGTGGACACAGAGGTAAGTGACAAGCAAATGGAGCAGGCTGCCTTTAAATTTCCGATTCAAACTCCACAAACTAAAGAGGAGTACTTCTATCGCTCTATTTTCCATTCACATTTCCCGTCAGATGCGGCAGCAAAGAGCGTTCCTCAGGAGCCGTCTGTTGCTTGTAGTACCAAAACTGCTTTAGAGTGGGATGAGGCATTTAAAAAGATGAATGAGCCCTCTGGTCGCGCCATTAAAGCGGTGCATACAGACGCTTATAAAAACTAGGGTTTGTAAACATACTAATGTTAATAACTTCAGGGCTCGGAACGCTTACAAACACAAGTATTCCGGGCTCTTTCGGTTATATTTGTGAGAATGCAAAAACCGATAATGAAGTTATGAGCGAACAAGCAAAAAATCCACAGTATTCGGCAGATAGTATCCAGGCCCTTGAGGGAATGGAACACGTGCGTATGCGCCCGTCTATGTATATCGGAGATGTTGGTCCTCGTGGATTACATCATTTAGTATACGAAGTTGTAGATAATTCCATCGATGAGGCGATGGGTGGTCACTGTGACTCGATTACAGTGGCGATAAATAAAGACCAATCTATCACAGTTAGCGATAATGGTCGTGGTATTCCAGTAGGTTTACACAAGAAAGAAGGAGTGTCGGCGCTTCAAGTGGTTATGACCAAAATTGGTGCTGGAGGTAAGTTTGATAAGGATTCTTATAAAGTTTCAGGGGGTCTCCATGGAGTGGGGGTTTCTTGTGTGAATGCATTATCGATTAGCCTTAAGGCTACCGTACAACGTGAAGGTAAGATTTGGCAGCAAGAGTATGAACGGGGTAAAGCTTTATATCCTGTAAAGACCGTTGGTGATAGTGATTCAAATGGTACCGAAGTCACTTTTCAGCCTGACCCGGTCATCTTTACCCAAACCACAGAATACTCTTATGAGACAATCGCAAATCGTATGCGTGAGCTCGCCTACTTGAATAAAGGAATCACTATTACCCTTATCGATCACAGAAATGTTGATGAGAAGGGAGGGCCGATTACCGAGATATTTAAAAGTGAAAAAGGTTTAGAAGAGTTTATCTTATTCTTAGATCAATCGAGAGAGCCGCTTATTCAAACGGTTATTTCGATGGAAGGTGAGAAAAATGGTATTCCTGTTGAGGTAGCTATGATTTACAACACTGGTTTTTCTGAAAACCTTCACAGTTATGTAAATAACATCAATACTCACGAGGGGGGTACGCATCTCTCAGGTTTTAGAAGAGGTCTTACCAGTACCCTTAAAAAATACGCTGATTCTTCAGGAATGCTTGACAAGCTCAAGTTTGAGATCTCAGGGGATGACTTCAGAGAAGGATTAACGGCGATCGTTTCAGTTAAAGTTGCTGAGCCTCAATTTGAAGGTCAGACTAAAACTAAATTGGGTAACCGTGAAGTTACTTCTGCTGTTAGCCAGGCGGTTTCTGAAATGCTAACCGATTATCTTGAGGAACACCCAGATGATGCAAAACGTATCGTTGAAAAGGTAGTTATTGCTGCAACCGCTAGACATGCTGCTGCTAAGGCTAGAGAAATGGTTCAGCGTAAGAATGTAATGAGTGGGGGTGGTCTTCCTGGCAAACTATCTGATTGTTCTTCACAAGACCCTGCAGAATGTGAGGTTTATCTTGTTGAGGGAGACTCTGCGGGAGGAACGGCGAAACAAGGACGGGACCGAAAATTTCAAGCTATTTTGCCCCTAAGAGGTAAGATTTTGAACGTAGAGAAAGCCATGCAGCACAAGGTTTTCGAGAACGAAGAAATCAGAAATATTTACACGGCTCTCGGTGTTACCGTGGGTACTGAAGAAGATGCAAAAGCACTTAACCTAGCGAAATTACGTTATCATAAAGTGATTATCATGTGTGATGCGGATGTCGATGGGTCCCATATTGAAACACTGATTCTAACCTTCTTCTTTAGATATATGAGGGAGCTTATCGAACAAGGATTTGTGTATATCGCTACTCCGCCGCTGTATTTGGTAAAGAAAGGGAGTAAGAAACAATATGCTTGGAATGACTCTCAGCGTGATCAACTCATTTCAGAAATGGGTCAAGGTGCTGGTGTTCAGCGATATAAAGGTCTTGGTGAGATGAACGCAGAGCAATTGTGGGATACTACTATGAACCCTGAATATCGTACGCTTCGTCAGGTAACCATTGACAATGCTACCGAAGCCGATCGCATTTTCTCCATGCTTATGGGTGATGAGGTTCCACCACGTCGCGAGTTTATTGAAAAGAATGCGGTCTATGCGAATATTGATGCGTAGTGACTTAAATTTGCAACACATTTAATCTAAATCAAATACGAAAATGAAAGTAACTGTAGTAGGAGCGGGTGCCGTTGGCGCTAGCTGTGCAGAATACATTGCTATTAAAGACTTTGCTTCAGAGGTAGTACTAGTAGATATTAAAGAAGGCTTTGCAGAAGGTAAAGCAATGGATCTGATGCAGACTGCATCCCTAAATGGATTTGATACCAAAATTACGGGTACCACTGGGGATTATTCGAAAACAGCTGGTAGTGATGTTGTAGTGATTACTTCGGGTATTCCTCGTAAGCCAGGGATGACCAGAGAAGAGCTTATTGGTATCAATGCAGGTATCGTTAAGGAGGTTTCTTCAAATCTATTAAAGCATTCTCCTGAAGCCATTGTTATTGTGGTGAGTAACCCTATGGATACCATGACTTATCTCGTTCACAAAACCTCAGGACTTCCTAAACACCGAATCATCGGAATGGGAGGTGCCCTCGATAGTGCGAGATTCAAGTATCGTTTAGCTGAGGCTCTTGATGCGCCTATTTCTGATGTAGACGGAATGGTTATCGGAGGTCACTCAGATACAGGTATGGTTCCATTAATCGATCATGCTACTCGAAATTCAATTCGCGTTAGTGAGTTTTTAGACGCTGAACAAATGGAATATGTAGTTCAAGAGACTAAGGTTGGGGGAGCTACACTTACCAAACTTTTAGGAACAAGTGCTTGGTATGCTCCGGGTGCTGCTGTTTCAGGTTTGGTTCAAGCAATCGCCTGTGATCAAAAGAAAATTTATCCTTGTTCTGCTCTTCTTGAAGGTGAATACGGATTGAATGATATTTGCCTAGGAGTACCTGTAGTTCTTGGTAAAAATGGAATTGAAAAGATCGTTTCTATCGAGTTAAGTGAAGACGAGAAAGCTAAGGTAGCTGCTTCTGCAGAAGGAGTTGCTGCGGTGAATGCGCTACTTAATTTATAAGAAACTAATAGAGTGTTTAGCCCCGGAAGTTTTCCGGGGTTTTTTGTTTATTACATATAATTGTCATTTCTAGGGCGAAATGATATATTTGCACGCATTTGACATTATATTAATTGATTTTAGGCAGTATGCAGAATAAAGGATTAATTCGACTATTTGCGATTTTGTTTGGGGTAGTAAGCCTCTATCAACTATCGTTTACATTCATCACTAACAAAATCGAAGGGGATGCCGATCGATACGCTTCAGTTAGCGTAGATGCATCTGCTAATGATTATATTTCGGCACGTGAAACAGCTGCTAAGAGTTATTTAGATTCTGTAGCTGACCTCCCTGTTTTTGGGTTTACCTCCTATGCTGATGCTAAGACCAAAGAATTAAATAAAGGTCTTGACCTGAAAGGGGGAATTAACGTAACCCTACAGATTTCGGTTAAAGATATTCTTAAAGGTCTTGCTAATAACACCAAAAACGTTGCTTTCAATCAAGCTTTAGATGCTGCAGATGCAGCTTCAAAGCAAAGTGATGAGAATTACGTAGAGTTATTCTTCGAATCTTTCGAGGCCAATGCAGGTGAAATTACTCTTGCTTCGCCAGAGATCTTCGCGAACAAAGCATTAAGTGATGAGATCAATTTCTCGATGAATAATGCTGAGGTTAAGCCAATCATTAGAAGAAAAATTGACGAGTCGATTGTTTCTGCTTTCGAAGTTCTTCGTGAGCGTATCGATGGCTTTGGAGTAACTCAGCCGAACATTCAACGAGTAGGTAACTCAGGTCGTATTCTTGTAGAATTACCTGGTGCTCGCGATATTAACCGTGCTCAGGAGTTACTATCTTCTACTGCACAATTAGAGTTTTGGGAAACCATTTCTGCAGCTGAACCAGGACTATCACAGTTTTTAGTAGCAGCTGATCAGCGTCTGGCTGAGTTAGAGCAGTCTTCAGATGATGTTGAAGATTTATTAGAGTCAGCATCTGATTCTCTATCTACTCAAAATCCATTGCTAGCAAAATTGATTCCTGGAGCTCCTGGATCGAATGCTTTAGTACGTGTTCAAGCACGTGACACTGCTTATGTTGGGCAGGCGTTAAGACGTTCAGAAATTAAAAGATTGTTACCTTCAGCAGTTCAGTACACGAAGTTTGCTTGGCAACGTGTGCCTGCTGATGCAGATATCGTAGAATTATATGCGCTTCGCTCAAATCGTGAAGGAACCCCTCGTATTTCAGGAGATGTCGTTTCTGATGCTCAAGATACTTTCGACCAATTCGGAAAGCCAGCGGTAAGCATGATGATGAACACCAAAGGAGCTCGCGAATGGGAGCGCTTAACGGGTGATGTTTATCAAAACAAAACAGGTATTGCTATTGTACTTGACAACAAGGTTTACACTGCTCCTGGTGTGTCTTCAGGTCCTATTTCAGGCGGACGTTCAGAGATTACAGGTACTTTCACCATCAATGAAACCAAGGATATTGCAAACGTTCTGAGAGCGGGTAAATTACCTGCTTCAGCTGAGATCGTTCAATCAGAAATTGTTGGACCTTCATTGGGTCAGGAAGCTATCGAAAGCGGATTCTTATCGTTTGTGATTGCAATGATTTTTGTACTGGTATGGATGATTTTCTACTACGGTAGAGGAGGTTTATATGCTGATGTTGCTCTAGTATTCAACATTGTTTTAATCTTTGGAGTACTTACTAGTTTAGGAGCCGTATTAACTTTACCGGGTATTGCGGGTATCGTACTTACCATTGGTATGTCAGTAGATGCAAACGTACTGATCTTTGAGCGTATCAAAGAAGAACTTCGCAAGGGCAAAGGATTAGCGCTCTCAATCAGCGATGGATTCTCAAACGCACTTTCTTCGATTTTGGATGCGAACATCACTACGGGTCTAACTGCTGTTATTCTATTCATGTTCGGTTCAGGACCTATCAAAGGATTCGCAACTACTTTATTAATTGGTATTCTTACTTCGCTTTTTACAGCGATTTTCATTACTCGTTTACTTATTGAAGGTTATCTAGCTACGAAGGGTAGAAGCTTAAAGTTTGCTACTGCTGCTACAGCTAATCTTTTATCTTCAGTAAACTTCGGATTCCTGAAAGCTCGAAAAACAGCTTACATTATATCTGGTGTGTTGGTGTTAGGGTCATTAACCTCTCTTTTCACCACTGGTTTACAACAGGGTGTAGATTTTGTTGGTGGTCGTACGTATCAGATTCGTTTTGAAAATGAAGTGAACCCGACAGAAATTTCATCTGCGCTTACTGATGTTTTAGGAAGCGGTACGAATGTAAAGACCTTTGGAGCAGCGAATCAAATTAAGGTAACTACTCCTTATAAAGTAGATGTTGAGGGTATCGAGGTAGATCAAGAAATCCAAGGACTTCTTTTCAATACCCTATTACCTTATCTACCTGACGGTTTTTCAATTGAAGACTTCACAGTGGGTAGTGATGATAAGACGGTAGGTATTCTTCAATCGGTAAAAGTTGGTCCTACCATTGCTGATGATATTAAGAAAAATGCAGTACTAGCGATCTTTGGGTCACTGACTATTGTATTCTTATATATTCTACTTCGTTTTAGAAAGTGGCAGTTCTCACTAGGAGCGGTTACTGCGGTATTCCACGATGTAATCATCGTACTTGGGGTGTTCTCTGCAACTAGTGCGTTTATGCCTTTTAACATGGAGATTGACCAAGCCTTTATTGCGGCTATTCTTACGGTAATCGGATATTCATTAAACGATACGGTAGTAGTTTTTGACCGCATTAGAGAGATTATCGGATTAAAAGGATGGAAGCAGGGTAATCATGTGAACGAAGCATTAAACTCAACGTTAAGCCGTACATTGAATACCTCATTAACTACGCTTATCGTACTACTTGCGATCTTTATTTTCGGAGGTGAGACCCTTAGAGGGTTTATGTTCGCGATGATTATTGGTATTCTAGTAGGTACCTATTCATCATTGTTCATTGCAACTCCAGTGATGTTTGACACATTAGGTAAAGGCAACGAGAAGAAGTAAAGACTTTCTATGCTATCAATAAAAAAGGCCCGACAACTGTCGGGCCTTTTTTATGATCTTACCTTTTGTTTAAGCTTTTACTTTTCGAATCATTAAGTACGCGCCGAATAGTACTGGTATAATGCTTAACCATTGTCCGGTGGTTAGTAAACCGAGACTCTCCTCAAATCCTCCTTGACTCTTTTTGAAGAATTCGATAAGGAAGCGAGCAGAGAATATTCCGACCAGCCAGGTACCGAATAAGAATCCAGGTTTGTCTCTTAATTCGGCCTTCGGGTAAAGCACATAATACATGACCACAAATAACAGTGCGTAAGCAAATGCTTCATAAAGTTGCGCCGGATGGCGATAAGGAATTTGAGCAAGAATATCTGTGTATGCGGGATCATTAACTAGCGCCGCATAAGCTCTACTTACCGAGGGTTGACCCGTGGCTTGAAGCGCCTGATAGGCTGACATATCACCGTGATCTCTGACGAACTTTGTGGCAAAGATGAAGCTCTCATTTACTACTTTCCCGTTAATTTCAGAATTAAAGAAGTTACCTAAACGTACAAAAGCTCCGCCTATAGCAGATGGTAAAGCTATTCGATCAACCAACCACAAGAATGAAATATCCTTTTCTTTCTTACTAAAAAGGTATAATCCAATGACTGCTGCTAATGCGGCTCCGTGGCTCGCTAATCCTGCGAACCCAGTAAATGCATACCCATTGATAATTCCAAAGAGGCTTGAATTCTTTTGCTCTCTTATAGGCAGTAATATTTCAACGAGATGATTCTGGTAATAGGCCCAATCGTAGAAAAACACATGTCCTAAACGCGCTCCAAGCATAATAGATAGTACGGTGTATACAAAGAGACTGTCAAGCTTTTCAGTAGGTTTATTTTCCTTTTTGAAAACAGTCTTTATGAGATTCCATCCTAAAATAAAGGCAGCGATCCAAAGTGAGTTGTAGTATTTGATTTGAATAGGCCCAAGGGTGAAGAGCGTGTCTTCTGGGTTCCAGATAATACCGAGTAGCGTCATAAATTAATTTTGGTCTAATATAGCCCAAAACTATGGCTCAAGGAACAGGGTCGTATCCGCTTTTTCCCCATGGATGGCAACTCGAAATTCGCTTAATAGCTAACCATCCGCCCTTAATGGGGCCGTATTTCTTCAGTGCTTCAATGCTATAAGTTGAGCAAGTAGGGGTGAATCGGCAGCTTGCTGGAGTCAGTGGGGAGATGAGTAATTGATATACTCGAACCAATAGAATAAAGGGAAGACTAAATATACGTTTCACGATAGACTAAAGGTAGTACCATCCTTGGTGTCTTTCAATTTGATTCCCAGTGCTTCTATAGCATCCCTAATTTCATCAGAGCGCTGAAAGTCTTTTCGTGCTCTTGCTTCTGAACGCTCTTTTAGTAATAATTCAACGAGCCCCTTAAGCTGTCCTTCTTGCTTTGCATCTGAGTTTCGGCTATCAAATAATCCCAAGACATCGAAGAAGAAGGTTCTCATCGTTTGGCTTATTAAAACCAAGTCCTCACTCGATACGGTCTTCTTTTGGTCGTTGATCAGATTGATAATTTTTACTCCTTCGAAAAGTTGTGCGATAAGAATAGGCGTATTGAAATCATCATTCATTGCTTCATAGCAACGATTGACCCATTGTTCGATAGTGGGATCGTTTTCAATACCTTCTTTTGAACTTAAACCTTCGAGAGTACTGAATGATTCTAACAATCTGAAGTATCCTTTTTCTGCAGCATCTAAAGCTTCTTCACTTAGGTCAAGTACGCTAGTATAGTGCGCTTGCAACATGAAGAATCTCACAACGGCAGCCGAGAAAGGTTTAGAGAAAAGTTTATTCTCACCACTGAAGAGTTCACTTGGATAGATGTTGTTGTCCGTTGACTTAGACATTTTCTTGCCATTCAAAGTCAACATGTTAGCATGTAACCAATAATTTACCGGTGATTTCCCCTTGCTAGCTTCTGCTTGTGCAATTTCACATTCGTGATGAGGGAATTTTAGGTCCATACCACCACCGTGAATGTCGAACTGTTCTCCAAGATATTTGGTGCTCATAGCAGTACACTCAATGTGCCATCCAGGAAACCCATCACCCCAAGGTGAAGGCCAGCGCATGATATGAGTAGGCTCGGCTTTCTTCCATAGTGCAAAGTCTTGAGGATTCTTTTTCTCAGACTGCCCTTGAAGTGCCCGTGTATTAGCCACCATGTCTTCGATGCTTCTTCCGCTTAATTTACCGTAGTCGTTTGATTCATTGAATTTTTGAACATCAAAATATACCGACCCATTTACCTCATAGGCAAACCCTTTGTCAAGGATTTCTTTAATGATTTCGATTTGTTCAATAATATGTCCTGTTGCGGTAGGTTCTATAGAAGGGGGAAGTAGATTGAAGTGTTCTAAGGTGCGATGGAAATCGACCGTGTATTTTTGAACCACCTCCATCGGTTCAATCTGTTCTAATTTGGCTTTTTTCGCAATCTTATCCTCACCCGCATCCGCATCGTTCTCAAGGTGTCCGGCATCGGTAATATTTCGAACGTATCGCACTTTATACCCTAAATGAAGAAGGTAACGGTAAATGGTATCGAACGACATAAAGGTTCGACAATTACCTAAATGTACGTTACTATATACCGTAGGTCCACAAACATAAAGGCCTACATAACCCTCTTTGATAGGGGTAAAAGCCTCTTTTTTTCGGCTTAAAGAATTGAAAACTTTTAGTGAATGTTTGTGGTATAAGGGTTGCATTAGAATTCAGTTTCTAATTGAATATAAGATAAGAACTCTTTTCTTAACGTTTCATCGGTTTTAAAAACACCTCCGTATTCGGCAGTAACTGTGCTACTTGCGACATCGCGAATTCCTCTCGAGTTAACGCATAGGTGTTTCGCATCAATGATACAGGCCACATTTTCAGTTTTTAAGATACGTTGTAACTCTTCAATTACTTGAAGGGTTAATCGCTCTTGTACTTGCGGACGCTTAGCGTAGTAATCCACAATTCGATTCATTTTAGAAAGGCCAACTACGTTTCCATTTGAGATGTAGGCGATATGTGCTTTTCCAATGATAGGGAGAAGGTGATGCTCACAGGTTGAATAAAGCGTTATGTTTTTCTCAACCAACATTTCACCGTATTCATACTTGTTTTCGAAGGTAGATGCACTCGGTCTTCTCTCGGGATTCAGACCTCCAAAGATTTCTTTGACATAGGCCTTAGCAACGCGTTTAGGTGTACCTTTTAAACTGTCATCGGTCAGATCCATTCCTAGAATGTCTAAAATGGCCGCAACATGTTCTTGGATTTTACCGATCTTCTCTTCTTCAGAAAGTACAAAGGCATCGGCTTTGAGTGGCGTCTGTCTTGAGGTACTTAAATGATCGTGATCGTTCAACTCGTCGTTCATCTTCGAATAAAATTAAGGCTGCAAAGATAGCTATTTAGGCCCTAAAGCGAGAAGGTATAAGTCACATTCGCTCTAAAACGATTGTTTTGTACTTCGGCCGCATTAGGAAGGATTTGATCGAAGAAAAATACGGTGTCATTTAAGGTTGAATAGGACAATCCAAAATCAATGCGACTAGGTCCGTAATTCAGACCAAAACCTAAGCCGTAATCTTTACGTTCACCGAGATCACTATTGATGTATGGTGAAGAGGTGTTACCGTAACCTATCCGAGCGCTATAACGTTGGGTGGTGTACTCTAACCCCATTCGGTAGGTCTCGACCGTACTGAACGTACTTGCCAATGCTACATTTTGAGTGTTAAACGCGGGGTCGTTGTTGGGTAGTAGCTGAGCATCTCCATAATTCTGGCGCTGATAATCGATTAAGAAGGTGAGCGGTTGACTCAAGGCCACTTTTGAATTAAGGGTCAGTGACGATGGTAGCTTCATGGTATAATCGTCGTAAACGTTGATGATCCCGAAATTGATATATGAGATGTCCTCAAGACGATTATCGGTATCAAAACGTTGCGCGCTTCGATCACTCATCGTAAACCAAGTAGGTGTTTTGTAGCTTACACCTAAGCCGAATTGGGGGCTGGGTTGCCATAAAAGACCAAAATTCGCAGATACACCTATCCCCTCAGTAAAAAGGTAGTTATCAAAAAGACTGGTGGTGACTGCCGATTCTGTTGAATACCCTTCTTCATCGAGATAGGTGAATCTCTCAAAGGATAATTCGTGAATAGAAAGACTAGCTCCTAATAACCATTTTTCTTTATAGCTCGCAGATCCGTGGATCGTATATGCGTCTTTTCTACCCTTACTTCTAGATTCGAATTTTTGAAAAATTGAGGTGTATTGTGCATTTGAGGAGAAGACTCCTTCGTTAAGGCCTAATAATCCCCCATAAAGAGCTAAAAGGGTTTGTTGAGCGGCAAAGCCACTCTCTGCGCCTACTCTTAAGTAAGCATCTTCGATGTATTCATTCTGATAGGCTAAAACATTTTCAGCGATTTGATTGCTGGCTAAAGCAGTGAAATACTGATCCATGCCAGAATCTGCTAGACCTGCTGCCTTTAAGTTTCCAGAATAGCTATTCTCTTGTTGATAGGTGAAACCTAATGCGATTTTATTCCAATCACTTTCTTCAGATACAAATACCAAAATTCCTCCAGCTTGATTGATGGAGGCCTCTCCTTTTCTTTTTGGATTCGTTAAATCTCCTGTCGTTGCTGTATTACCTACAGCCCCTAGAAATAGACTACTAGAAAAAGCTCCATAGTCAAAAAGTGCACCTGCCGCAGGATTGGTTAATACTGAGGAGAGATCACCTTTTAAAAAACCGGAGGCACCTCCGAGTGCTTGTGCTCTAGCAGATCCTAATGACCCACTCTGAAGATATCTGTAAACGTCATCACTAGTTTGAGCTGCCGCGTAACCTGTCGCAAGCAGGACCATAAAAAGTACTCGATAAATCATGACGCTAAATTAGTTGTTCCCTCTCGAATTTGAACGCCCCGAAGAACTTCTTGATCCACTGCTTCTAGAAGTGCTTCGTGAATTACTTACAGGTCGACTTGTTCTTACATTACTTGAACTTCGCGTATTTGTTGAACGTACGTTACTTGATGCGCGATTGGTGCTGGTGCGCGAAAAAGTTCTCTGTGTGGCTGCACGACCAGAGTTGTAGCTAGTTGACCTTCGAACATTATCTGAAGTAGTAGTTCTGAGTGTTCTGCTTACCTTATTCACTAAGGTTCTCTGGTTAGGAGAAGCGGTAGTACTTAAGATGCTACTTCGAACATTTTCTTGATTCGAACGCCCTCGATTGGCGATGTAACTAGGAGTTCTAAGGGTGCTTCGTTCATTGCGGTATCTGCGGCTATTCACTCGGTAGAATCGACTGCTTTTGTAGAAACGCTGATTAGGAGCGTAAACAAAGCCACCATAACCGGGATAACCATAAAAGTAAGGACGATTCCAAGGGTTCCAAGAATTCCAACCCCAGGTTTGGTAACCCCAATTTCCCCAAGGATCAATGAATCTCGGATTCCAATTATTGTATGCCCAAGGACTGTTCCATCCCCAATTCATATTCCACGCAGGATTCCAATAAAAATCATAGTAAGGGTTGTTCAATCCTGTGCCCCACTGGTTGATGGTGATTTGAACACGATCGGTATTCTCACCCCATCCGGCATAACTATTTGAACCGCTTTGATACGAATCTATATCGGTTAATTCATAATCTTCTGACAGCGCAGCAGCTTTATCTGCAAAGTAAGAGGTGTAAAACTGCCCTGCCTGTGAGTCAGGTGATTGTGCGTATTGAACGCGCATTCCAGGTCTTTCGGTTTGATAATAGGAAACCGGGTAATAGGCAATGCAAGAATTTAGACTCAAGCCTATTGCAACTGCAATTAATCCCGTTATCATTTGATAACCTCCTTTTCTGCCGGTACTTTTGTCTAAATGCACTTTCATATCTATAAATTTAATTAGTTTTACCCGCCTTTACAAAGGCAATGATTGTGCCAAAAAAATTAGCATGGGGAAAAATCTAACTTCTAGAGCAGAAGATTATTCAAAGTGGTATAACGAGTTAGTAGTAAAGGCTGACTTAGCAGAGAACTCAGGGGTTAGGGGTTGTATGGTGATTAAGCCATATGGTTTCGCTATCTGGGAGAAGATGCAACAAGCCTTAGACCAAATGTTTAAGGATACGGGTCATGAGAATGTTTACTTTCCGATCTTCATTCCAAAGTCTTATTTATCGAAAGAAGCCTCTCATGTTGAAGGGTTCGCTAAGGAGTGCGCAGTGGTTACGCATTATCGTCTTAAAAATGCAGAGGATGGTAGCGGAATCGTAGTAGATGAAGATGCTAAATTAGAAGAAGAGCTGATCGTTCGACCTACTTCTGAAACCATTATATGGGACACGTATCGCAAGTGGATTCAATCGTACCGAGATCTACCACTTTTATACAATCAGTGGGCCAATGTGGTTCGTTGGGAAATGAGAACTCGATTATTCTTGCGAACTGCCGAATTTTTGTGGCAAGAAGGGCACACAGCTCATGCAACCCGTGAAGAGGCGCTTGCCGAGGCGGAGAAAATGAATAATGTTTATGCCGAGTTTGCTGAATCTTTCATGGCAATGCCGGTAATTAAGGGATTAAAGTCTGAAAGTGAACGATTTGCTGGGGCAGAGGAGACGTATTGTATCGAGGCGCTCATGCAAGATGGAAAGGCGCTACAAGCGGGTACTTCACATTTCTTGGGTCAAAATTTTGCCAAAGCCTTTGATGTTAAATACGCTACCAAAGAAGGTGGACAAGAATATGTTTGGGCGACCTCTTGGGGAGTTTCAACACGTCTAATGGGAGCACTAATTATGACTCATAGTGATGATCACGGGCTTGTACTTCCTCCTAAATTGGCACCTACTCAAGTGGTAATTGTTCCTATTTATAAGGGAGAAGAACAGTTGAATGAGCTGAATGCACATGTAGAAGGCTTAGTAAAAGAACTGCGCTCGAAGGGGATATCTGTTAAGTATGATAATAGAGATACCCATAAGCCAGGCTTTAAGTTCAATGAATACGAATTGAAAGGTGTGCCTTTGCGAATCGCTATTGGTCCGAGAGATTTAGAAAATGGTACTTATGAACTTGCGCGCAGAGATACCTTGACCAAAGAGACAGTTTCTGCCGATGGAATTAGTGAATTAGTGGTTAAGTTATTAGATGAGATTCAAGAAAATCTTTGGACAAAAGCGCTCAATCATCGTTCAGAGAATATAACCGAGGTAGAAGATTACGATACTTTCAAGCAAGTTCTTGATCAGAAAGGTGGATTTGTTTCTGCTCATTGGGATGGTACAGCCGAGACTGAAGATCGCATAAAAGAAGAGACTAAAGCCACTATTCGTTGCATTCCTCTCGATCAAAAGAGAGAGGAGGGAAGTTGTATTTACAGCGGTAAACCTTCTACGGGAAGAGTGCTGTTTGCGAAGGCTTATTAAAAAAGTAAATACTAGGTTTGCGAGACTTAAAAATAGTTGTATTTTTGCGTCCGCAATTTAGGCTAGAAATGGCCCGTTCGTCTAGGGGTTAGGACGCCAGGTTTTCATCCTGGTAACAGGGGTTCGATTCCCCTACGGGCTACAAAGTTGAAATTAAGGGTTTAATGGCCCGTTCGTCTAGGGGTTAGGACGCCAGGTTTTCATCCTGGTAACAGGGGTTCGATTCCCCTACGGGCTACAAAAAAAGATTTAAATAGAATTATGGCAAATCATAAATCAGCACTGAAGCGTATTCGTCGTAACGAAGCAGCTCGTTTACGTAATCGTTACCAACACAAAACGGTTCGTACCGCGATTAAGAAACTTCGTGGAGAAGAGAGTAAAGAAGAAGCAGAGAAGCAACTTCCTTCAGTTATCGGCATGATCGATAAACTAGCTAAGAGAAACATTATCCACACGAACAAGGCATCTAACCTAAAGAGTAAACTTACTCGTTTAGTTGCTCAGTTATAACTAGCTGCCCTGTTTTGTAGTTAGTAATACAGCGATATTAAAAAGCGCGCTCTTTTGGAGCGCGCTTTTTTTATGCCTTAATTTTCGGCCTTCTATTCGTTCATGGTTAGCAGGAACTCTTCGTTATTTCGTGTTTGCTTAATACGCTGCTCAATGAATTCCATGGCTTCAACAGGGTTCATGTCTGCTAAATATTTGCGAAGAATCCACATGCGTTGAATAGTGCTATCGTCTAATAGTAAATCGTCTCTTCGTGTTGATGATGAGATGAGATCAATCGCAGGGAATATTCTTCGGTTCGAGATTCTACGATCGAGTTGAAGCTCCATGTTACCGGTTCCTTTGAATTCTTCGAAAATAACCTCATCCATCTTAGAACCCGTTTCGGTAAGAGCCGTTGCAATAATTGAAAGAGATCCTCCGTTTTCGATATTACGAGCCGCACCAAAGAATCGTTTTGGTTTATGAAGTGCATTCGCATCGACACCACCACTTAGTACTTTTCCTGAAGCCGGTTGCACCGTGTTATAAGCACGAGCCAGTCTTGTGATAGAGTCTAATAGAATCACTACGTCATGACCACACTCAACCAGACGCTTCGCTTTTTCAATAACGATATTGGCAACGCGAACATGTTCAGAAGCTTCTTTATCGAAGGTCGATGCTACCACTTCTCCACGTACGTTACGCTGCATATCAGTAACTTCTTCAGGACGCTCGTCAATCAGAAGAATAATTTGGTAGACTTCTGGGTGATTGGCCGCAATCGCGTTCGCGATGTCCTTTAATAACATGGTTTTACCCGTTTTCGGTTGGGCAACGATCATTCCTCTTTGACCTTTACCGATCGGTGAAAACAGATCGATAATACGCGTTGAAACCGTACTTCTCGCACCTGCTACGTTGAATTTTTCTTTTGGGAAGAGCGGTGTCAAATGTTCGAAAGAAACACGATCTCTAACCACATTAGGATCAAGACCATTAATCTTATTCACTTTGATCAGCGGAAAGTATTTTTCACCTTCTTTTGGTGGACGGATACTTCCTAAGACGGTATCTCCAGTTTTTAATCCGAATAGTCGAATCTGAGATTGAGATACGTAGATATCATCAGGTGAAGCTAGGTAGTTGTAGTCTGATGAACGCAAAAACCCGTAACCGTCAGACATAATATCTAAAACGCCTTCACTATCGATAAGCCCTTCAAATTCGTGCTCAGGTTGCTTGTAACGATTCTTTAATTCTTTATCGTAGTTGTGTCGATCGTAATTAGCACCTTTATCATGTTGACCTTTTCCACGGTCGTTACCTCGGCGATCGTTCTGACGATCGTTTTGACGATCATTTCGATTATTCTGACGATCATTATTTCGTCGATCGTTGTTTCGCTGTTGATTTCTAGATCCTCTTTGGGTGTTTTCAGAGGTCTGTTCTTCCTTACCTTCTGATTTGACTTCTTGTTTTGCTTCGTCACTTACCCCTTCGGTAGGAGTTTTTTGAGCTCTAGTTCGAGATCTTCTTTTTGATTGGGTATTCTGTTCTTCGTTAACCGCTTCAGTACTAGTCGATGCTTCTTTAGTACTTTTTTCCTTGATCTCATGTTTAACTACTTCTTCGGGTTTTTGAGCCTGAAGGTCTAGTATCTGATAAATGAGATCTTGTTTCTTTAAAGTTTTGTAACGTGCAATTTTAAGAGTCGCTGCAATTTCTTGCAAATCAACCAGCTTTTTCGCTTTTAGCGCTTCAATTTCAAACATGTGTATTAAGGAAAGAATTAAATCAAGTGATAATTGCGGTAATGTGAAGTAAGGTAGTAACCGCTGACTACGTTGCAATGATACAAATAAAAATTAAAAGCAACTGTTTTATTAAAAAAAACCATCCTAATTTTGAATTATGATTCAACGCATACAAACACTTTATTTAACCCTGGTTGCTTTGTTGTCCGTCGTTTTAGTTTACGGAGTACAGGCTGCGATCTTAGGTCTTGGTTTTCAAGGTACTGTAGGGGTGTTAGTGTTCGGTGAAGGTGTTCTAAGTGCCCTTTTAGCCGTTGGATCTATTTTTTGGTATAGAAATCGTCAAAATCAGTTCGTCATCAATCGATTGAACCTGATTTCACAACTTTTTTTACTAGGATTTTTCGTTTATCGATCGCTAAATGTATCCGGAGAGGTTGCCACCTCTGAGAAGGGTATTGGGATGTTGATTCCGATCTTTTCTATCGTTTTTCTCGTCCTGGCCAACAGGGCAATCAAAAAGGATGAAGATCTCGTAAAATCTGCTGATCGTTTGCGTTAAAACCGGATATCTTAGTAGTATTAGTGCGGGAAAAGCTCAGGGAAACCTGGGCTTTTTCTATTTTTTGATAGCTCCTCGCGTACCAAATTCAATTACTTGTAGATTTCTAATTTGATCGTTTTCAATCTCAAATTGTAATCCGGTACGTACTTTATGAAATCCATGGGTTCCAGCAGCTCCAGGATTCATATGTAAATGACCGTACTGCTTATCATTCATGACCTTTAAAAGGTGAGAATGTCCACAGATTACAAGTTTAGGTTGGTGCTGTTCAATCAAAGACCTGACCCTTGGGTGGTATCGATTTGGGTACCCGGCAATATGAGTTATCAATACTTTGACGTTTTCACACTGAAATATCAAATTTTCAGGATATTGACTTCTTTGAAGGTGATCATCAATATTTCCATAAACCGCTTTAAACGAGGATACCTTTTCAATGGCATCGCTGACTGAAGTGCTTCCTATATCGCCTGCATGCCAAGTTTCATCAGCCTCGCTTGCGAAATGAAGGATCCGATCGTCACAGTAAGAATGGGTATCGGATAGCAGGAAGATTCTGGTCATGGTAACGTATCTTTGTTTTCAAAGATAATTCTTGCATTGCGTTATTTCATTCAAATAGCATTTAATGGTTCTGAATACCATGGCTGGCAAAGACAGCCTAATGCCTACAGTGTGCAACAAGCCTTAGAGGAAGCTTTAAGTACTTTATCAGGTTCTGAAATTGCCATCGTAGGTGCCGGTCGTACCGACGCCGGAGTTCATGCCGCAGAGATTTATGCTCATTTTGATTATGAACCTCCTCTTGATTTAGAAGATTTAACTCATAAACTAAATCGGTTTTTATCGAAAAGCATTGCGATACAAACGATTCGCAGGGTGTCTAATGAAGCACATGCGCGTTTTGATGCGACCTCAAGGTCTTATCGTTATCTTATCGAGACTGAAAAAAATCCGTTCAATACCGATTTTGCACACTTTATAGGTCTACCACTAGACCTAGAACAAATGAATAAAGCAGCTGAATTCCTTATCGGCAAGCAGGATTTTGAATGTTTTTCTCGAACACATACGGATGTTAAAACGTTTATATGTGATGTTCGAGCGGCATCATTTACGAAAGAAGGAAGTTTGATAAGTTTTGAAATTACCGCCGATCGTTTTCTGCGAAACATGGTACGTGCGGTAGTCGGTTCACTCCTAGAGGTGGGCCTAGGGAAGCGCTCTCCCGAATGGATTCAAGAACTTATTCAGTCAAAATCTCGATCGAAAGCCGGCGCATCCTCACCTGCAAAAGGACTATCTTTAACCGCTGTGAATTATCCCAATTCAATCTGGAATGAGTAAAAAGGAGGCTTCGGCCAAGAAATCTTTTGATATCAAGCTTTTTTCGAGAGTATTCTCGTATACCACCCCTTATCGTGGAATCTTTATCGTATCGGTTCTCTCGGCTATCTTAATTTCTGCATTTTCTGTACTCACTCCTTCTTTGGTGGGTCGTTTGATCGATGAGGCGATTACCCAGCAAAATGCTGAATTATTACTTCAGCTAATTATTGCCATGGCGGCAGTTTTGTTTGGAGAAGTTTTCTTTCAGTTACTCTTTACCTATACTGCAAATCTACTTGGTGAGTCGATCATCAAGGATTTAAGAACCCATTTGTTTTCTCGAATGATTCGATTTCGAATGACCTATTTCGATAAGTCATCTGTTGGGATACTAGTAACCCGAGCGGTTTCAGATATGCAAAAGATTGGAGAGATTTTTAGCCAAGGTTTTTTCATGATTATCGCTGATGTTCTCAAGATGCTTGTAGTTGCGACGGTTATGCTGGTTATGAATTGGAAACTGGCTTTGTTGGTATTTTCAATTATGCCATTAATCCTTTATGCGACTCGTTGGTTTCAAAAATCGATGAAGGTTGCATTTGTTGAGGTTCGTGCCCAGATTGCTGCCTTAAATTCGTTTGTGCAGGAGCGCCTTGCCGGTATTCGAGTGCTACAACTATTTCACCGCGAAGACGAAGAAGCTAAAGCCTTCAGAGCAATTAACTTGAAGCATCAGAATGCCTGGTTAAAAACGGTGTGGTATAACTCTATATTCTTTGCTATTGCTGAATTATTAGCATCAATTACTGTTGGTTTGATTGTCTGGTACGGTGGGGTTCAAAATGTCGGAGGTATTTCACCAGAGGGTTATGGAGATATTTTCACTTTTATTCTTCTTTCATCATTACTTTTTAGACCTCTAAGACACATTGCTGATAAGTTTAATGTACTTCAGATGGGTATGGTTGCCGCCGGTAGAGTATTCGATATTCTAGATGACACTGAGCAATTAGAAGATGAAGGTGATGCTGAATTAGATGAAGTACAAGGAAAAGTAGCTTTTAAGGATGTTGTATTTGCCTATGATCCTGAAAAGCCGGTCTTAAGAGGAGTTAATTTCAATATCGAACCAGGGCAGTGTATCGCTGTAGTAGGAGCTACAGGGGCTGGGAAGTCTACATTGATCAATTTACTCAATCGTTTTTACGAAATAGAGAAAGGAGCGATTGAAATTGACGACTTAGATATTCGTCAAATGACATTGAGAGGATTGCGCTCACATATTTCGGTGGTGCTTCAAGATGTGTTTTTATTCGCAGATACCATTGAAAAGAACATCACCCTGGGAAATCCAAATATCACTCTTGATGCCGTTATAGAGGCGGCCAAAGCAATTGGAGTACACGAATTCATTAAGGCTTTACCGGGCGGATACCATTTCGAAATTAATGAACGTGGTAGCACCTTATCTAGTGGTCAGCGACAACTTATCTCATTCTTAAGAGCATATGTGGCAAACCCTAGCATTCTTGTTCTTGACGAGGCAACCTCCTCGATTGACACTTATGCGGAGCAACTGATTCAGCGTGCTACAGAGAAGATAACAGAGGGTAGAACATCAATTATCATCGCTCACCGATTAGCTACGGTACAAAAAGCAGATGTAATTCTTGTAATGGATCAGGGACAGGTGGTAGAGCGCGGATCACATGAGGAGTTGTTATCCAAAAAAGGGATGTATTATCAGCTCTATCAAGCCCAATTTGCGGTGCTTAGTGAGGCCTAACTGGCTAAATCTCTTTTAATCTTAGCGGCAAGTACCTGATCGCTGTCGAAGTTGATAAAGCTACGATTTCTAATATAGGCAATTTCTCCACGTTCTTCGCTAACAACTAGACAGATCGCATCGGTGTTTTCGGTAATACCTAGAGCGGCTTTATGTCTTAAACCGTAATGGGCGGGAATATCAGAAGCACTGCTCACCGGCAGAATGACTCTAGTGGCGGTTATGCGATTACCTTGAATAATGGCCGCCCCATCGTGAAGTGGGCTGTTTTTGTAGAAAATGCTTTCTAAGATAGGAGCATTGATTTCAATATTCATTCGATCTCCAGAAGCTTTTAAAAATTCTAAACTGCTATTTCTCTCGATTACAATGAGTGCACCCAAACGCTGTTGGCTGAGATGCTTACACGCAGTGATTAACGCCTCTACATTAACTTCAGGTTCTGCAGGTTTATTACCATAGAATCTGAAGAATCGACTCATTGTTTTGGTGGAGAACTTACCAGACCCGAGAACTAACAAAAATTTTCGTATTTCTTGCTGAAAAACCACGACTAGAACGATGAATCCTACCTGCATGAATCCGCCTACCAGACTACTAATCATTTTCATTTCAAGTAGTTTGGTTACGTTCCAGAACGTCCATACAATCACCAATCCTAAGAAGATATTGATGGCTACAGTTCCTTTAACAATTCGATAAATATTGTATAGCAGCAGCGCAACAAGGAGTATGTCAAGCGCATCAGTTATTTTGAAATCGATAAACTCGAATGGATTCACGGTTGAAATTTGGTTGAGTTGAAAGTTACAAATTTTGAGATAGTGTAACGCACTCCATAGCCTCCTTTACATCATGTACCCTTAAAATAGAGGCACCATTGTGCAATGCAATCATGTTGAGTGCGGTTGTACCGTTGAGCGCTTCAGATGCATTTGTCCCTAAGGTTTTATAAATCATCGACTTTCGACTTAGACCGATTAAAATAGGACAATCAAGCAGCTGAAATTCTTTTAGCTCCCTCAATATTTGAAAATTTTGTTCTGTATTTTTTGCAAAACCGAATCCTGGGTCGATAATGACGTCGTGTATGTGCAGCTCGGTACACCGCTTGATGAGGTTTGAGAAATACATTCTCATTTCAACCATTAGATCGTCATATTGACATAGGTTCTTCATCGTTTGAGGAGTTCCTTTCATATGCATACCGATGTAGGGAACTTGATGTTTAGCAACCACCTCTAAGATTTTAGGATCTATTTGCGAACCGCTAATATCGTTGATCATTGATGCTCCGGATTTCAGACAGGCATCGGCTATGATTGATCTAAAAGTATCGATAGAGAGTGGCGCTTCAGGAAACTCTTTAGTGAGTAATTCGACCACGGGCAATACTCTTCCTAATTCGTATTCTTCTGAAATGTGATCGGCTCCAGGTCTTGAGGAATATCCGCCTAGATCGAGTGCGAAGGCTCCATCTTTCAAGTGTTTTTCAGCCAACTTCAAGATTTGGCTGTCGAACTTTAATCGGCCTCCGTCATAAAATGAATCTGGAGTAAGATTTAGAATCCCAATCACTTTTGGAGTGCTTAGGTCAATCAGTCGTTTTTTCAAAAGAATTGTCATCTGATACCTTTATATTTGAACGATTGTAATTTAACTGCCTCTAAGTTACGGCAACCCTTAAAGATAATATAGCTATGGCGGATACCTCTGCTGAATTTGATTCGATTATCAACCAGTGTCTATCGCTCTTTGAAAAGAAGTCCTATGACTATGGAACGGCTTGGCGTATTTTACGATTACCTTCATTAACCGATCAAATCTTCATCAAGGCTCAGCGCATCAGGAGTTTACAGACACTCTCTGAACGTAAAGTAGAAGAGGGTGAGGTGTCAGAGTTTATTGGTATCATCAATTATTGCATTATGGCACTTATTCAGATTGATTTGGGTATCGCTGAAAATCCAGACATAGATGCTGAAAGAGCGGTGGCCCTCTATAAAGAAAAGGCCGATCGTTGTAAACAACTGATGATGGATAAGAATCACGATTACGGAGAGGCATGGAGAGAAATGCGTGTGAGTTCGCTTACTGATTTGATTCTTCAAAAATTACTTCGGGTAAAACAGATTGAAGATAAGCAAGGAAAAACCTTGGTTAGCGAGGGAGTCGATGCGAATTACCAGGACATGTTGAACTATGCAGTATTTGCACTTATACACCTAGGACAGGCATGAAGATTGTAGTATCGATCATGCGAGTTTTTGTTGGGCTTCTTTTTATTATTTCAGGGCTCATTAAGCTTAACGACCCTCTGGGTTTTTCGTTTAAGTTAGATGAGTACTTTAGTCCTGCGGTTTTTAACCTAGACTTTCTTTCTGTCTTTTCTCTTCCGTTAGCGGTGTTTTTAGTAATCCTTGAGGTGTTACTCGGTGTAGCGCTGCTGATTGGTATTTGGAGGCGATTAGTTGTCTTCAATCTATTGGGATTAATCACTTTTTTCACCTTTCTAACCTTTTACTCAGCTTATTATAATAAAGTCACTGATTGTGGTTGTTTCGGGGATGCAATTAAACTCACCCCATGGGAATCTTTTACTAAAGACGTCATATTACTTGTTGCTATTCTGATTCTTTATTGGGGGTACAAGCATATCAACTATTGGGTGTCTTACCGTTGGTCTATCCGCCTAATGAGCCTATCTCTTATTGGGTCCTTATTTTTAGGGTATTGGGTGCTCAACCATCTGCCATTAATTGATTTTCGCCCCTATAAAATAGGAGTTTCAATTCCTGAACAAATGGAGATTCCTGAAGACGCTCCAGCCGAAGAATATCGTTATATCTGGACCTTTGAGCGTGACGGAAAGGTGTTCGAAGAAATTACCTCAGGTAGTTTTCCTGATCTTCCTGACGCAAACTTTACGGGTAGTGTGAAAACAGAACTAGTACAAGCGGCTTTCGAGCCTCCGATTCACGATTTCACAATGATGTTAGATGGAGAAGACTACACCTCGAGTTTATTGAGTGAGGAAAAGGTGATTTTAATCACTTCTTACGACTTTGATTCGGCCTCATTAAACGATTTTGATAAGGTGGTTAGTTTTACAGAGGAGAAAGTATCCGAAGGGTATGTGATATATGGTATGACAGCTGCTTCAGACAATAGTGTCAATAAATTCTATAAGGAATACGGTACGGTGATTCGCTGGTACCAATGTGATCAAACAACCGTGAAAACAATTGTTCGGTCAAACCCCGGTGTACTTTGGCTTAACCAAGGTGTCATCACCGATAAAAAACATATAAACGATATTTATTAATCATCAAATCAAGAATACAATGAGAACTCCAATTGTAGCAGGTAACTGGAAAATGAATAAGAATCTAAGCGAAACGAAGTCGCTGTTATCAGAGTTAACTTCAGTGAGCTTACCATCCAATGTTGAGGTAGTAGTTGCTCCTTCTTTCGTAGTCCTAGAAAGCGCGGTAAACACTACATCAAATTCGCAGGTTGCTGTTGCTGCTCAAAATGTAAACGCCGCTGCTAATGGGGCTTTTACCGGAGAAACTTCGCTTAACATGCTTCAATCTATTGGAGTTAATCAAGTGATTTTAGGTCACTCAGAGCGTCGTGATATTTATGGTGAAACCGATGAAATCATCAATGAAAAAGTACTTCAATCGATTGAAGCTGGTTTTCGCGTGATCTTTTGTTTTGGAGAACAGCTTTCAGAGCGAAAAGATGGTTCTCACTTTGAGGTGGTTTCTAAGCAATTGAGTTCTGGATTAAAAGGAGTGACTGCTGAACAAATGAGTCAAGTGGTTTTAGCTTACGAGCCTGTTTGGGCTATTGGTACAGGAGAAACTGCTTCACCAGAGCAAGCTCAAGAAATGCATGCACATATCAGATCGTTTTTAAGTGATGCCTACTCAGCTGAGGTTGCTTCTGGGGTTCGAATCCTTTACGGGGGAAGCGTGAAGCCAGGCAATGCAAAGGATCTTTTCGCAAATCCTGATATTGACGGAGGTCTAATTGGTGGTGCTTCACTCGTAGCGTCAGACTTTTTAGCTATCGTTGCTGCTGCTGAGTAATGAGTGCTGATCCTATATATTTCGAGCTTACTTTTACGGTTAAGCCTCTAGAGCCTACTCGGGATGTATTAGTAGATGAGCTTTCAGCTTTGCCTTTTGACACCTTTTTAGAAACCGAAGATGGGGTCAAGGCCTATTTAGATCAATCGCTTTTTAATGCCAATGCGCTGAGTGCTGAAGATCACTTTCCTTACAGTAGTGGTATTGCAGAATCTATTGAATGGACTATTACTGAAATTCAACAGGAAAATTGGAATGCCAAATGGGAGTCTGATTTTAAGCCTATTGTAGTTGGAGATCGTGTGTCGGTTATCGCTCCCTTTCATGATCGGATCAAAGCAGACTATGAGTTGGTTATCGAACCAAAGATGAGTTTTGGAACGGGCCATCATCAAACCACTTATCAAATGCTCGATTTTTTGAGCAGGTTAGATACTCTAAAAAATAAACGCGTGCTCGATATGGGTTGCGGCACTAGTATCTTGGCTATTCTCGCGGCACAAAAGGGAGCAAGCTGTGATGCGATAGATATTGATTCTTGGTGTATTGAAAATAGCCTTGAAAACGCGGAGAGAAACAAGGTTTTCATTGAAGCATGGCAAGATGATAGTTGTCAAAAAGCCAAAGGGCCTTATGATATCATTCTTGCTAACATTAATCGTAATATTCTTCTCGATCAAGTATCAGACTATGTAACCAAAATGAACGCTACCTCAGAATTATGGGTCAGTGGGTTTTATATCGAAGACCTGCCGCTCTTAACTGATGCTTTCTCGGTGCATGGTCTCACTCTTATCGAGTCTACAGATTTAGATCGTTGGGTTGCCGCAAAATTTCGATTTAAGGATTAATGATAGATTTCGTTCGTTTTAGTCAAACCGAAGAACAAATAGATGTCGCGGTTGAAACCCTTGAAGCTAGGGGTTATGAAATTGTTTTACACAACGACGATTACAATACATTCGATCATGTTATCGCCATGCTAGTGCGTTATTGTGAGCATACGGAAGAACAAGCGCATCAATGTGCCCTTATCGTTCATTTTAAAGGAAAGTGTTCGGTAAAGCGAGGAGATTATGACGATTTAAGACCGAGATGTGAAGCACTTCTGCAGGCGGGTTTGACCGCTACTATTGAGGAGACCTAAAACTTAAAAAGTTTACCTAATCGGTAGAATTTTTTATCGGTTCGAATGCTGTTATTGACCACATATCCGCGAACTTCGATTAGCTTGATGTAAAGGGTTGTTCCTTTTGTAATGGTTCGTTTAAAGCTCTCTGCGGCAATTAAATTCTCTCCGTTTCTTTCAATCATTTGAAGACTACCTGTGCTTCTATTTTCTATGGTCGGTGAATACCGTAGTGAAAAGGTTTTACTGCCTGAATGTCCGCCAAAAGTATATTCTCCCACAATTTCATAAACAACTTCTAGATCGTGCTCATTGCAGTTCAAGCAGTCGAGGTATTTAGGAGCATACTTAAAGCGGTTTTCTGAATTTTTGATAAGTTTCTCAATGCCAGAAACATTAATGGTGGTCTCTGCATCGCTCTGAACGATCGTGAGCCCTAATTCTTTTAAAGGATCAGCGGATTTTGTGTTTTTTCCTGTAAAGCTTTGAGCGATTGCTAGCGATGATACTAACAATGCGAAAAATAGCGTAGCTGTTTTCGTGAATTTCATTACCGAAAATTAGTGAATATATCTATCGTGTTCGAGCAAAAACTTATCTTGTAATCATGTTTTTACGACAACTATTAGGACTGCTCTTGCTTTTTATGATGGTTTCATGCAGTGAGCGCGATTATCGTGAGCGTAACTTAGATAGGATTCAGACGAATTCGATTAAAGAGCATCCGTATTGGAGTAGAGTATATTCATTCAAAGATTCTGATTCGGTTCAATTAGATATTCCTGTAGAATTATCGTTTGAGTTTGTACTTGAAGATCTCTTGTCCTTTGAAACGAATAAGCCTAACTACATTATAAAATCGAGTTTATATGCCTACCATGATAAAGAGGTGGCCTATGAGCTTAAAAATGGAGACACTCTTTTCTTAATGCCTGAGCGAAAGAATTTATTTAGAGTGGTTCACCCTGAAAACTCTTATCTTAAGCAAACTCCCTGGAATTATGATGGGACTTTTGAAGGTGAGGCTCAGTTTTCTAAGTATCTAGAAACCGAGATGTATCATAATTGGGATATGACCAGATATCCGTTTGATGTTCAAAAGGTGACTTTAAGAATTGAATCATTACAGGACAGTTCATTAGTTCGAATTCGTGATTCGAAAGTCTTTCCACCGAATTTTTCTGGAGTTCGAAACTTGCGTAAAGGTTTCGTGATTGATACGATTTTGTTTAACGAAACCTTTGAAGAAACTACGATATACGATGAAGACCTAGGTAGGGCTGAGGTTCGCAGTATCGGAGAGTTTCACATGATGATCTCCCGAAAGAATTCATGGCTGTTTTTGAAACTCTTTTCAGGAGGTCTTATCGCAATGATTATCTCTTGGCTATCATTCTTTATTACCAAGGATGAATTTGAATCTCGAATTGAACTTTCAATTGGTTCTATTATTGCTGTAGTTGGTAATAAATACTTCGTTGACTCTGCGATTAGCAGTGAAATATTAACCGTAGCCGATGTGATGAATAATCTATTCATCTTGTTAGTGGTGATCAACACGTTTTACATTGTTTATGTGCAACGAAATGGTGATAATAGGTGGTGGTTAAAGCCGGTTTCCATGTTTGTGATTACGTCATTGGTCTTTGTATTAGCATCCACAGCTACACTCTTACTTGCCTAATATTTAGTAATTTAGGGAAAACCTAAACCAATAACTTATGGAGCAGTATTCGTTCACCAAAAAGGGAATGGATCGTCTAATCCCCTTTCGATTCAAGATTAATTACTGGTTGTTACAGAAACTAGGCTTATTTGGGTTTGCTTTTTTGGCCTTTCTCTGGGGAGTAGTTTGTACGCTAATCGTACTTGAGATGATGTATTGAGGATTACCCTCGATGGTGTCTCGGGTTTTCATTTGTGCTCCGTAGTTTAAATCAAGAAAAAAACAGTTGCTGCTGCGCAGCCCTTAGTTTTTTGCACCCACTTCCTCTTGCAAGCTAGCTTGCCTCGAAACTGGGCATAAAAAAACTGGCACCTTTAGGATGCCAGTTTTCTCTTGATTCTTAAGTGACCTCGGCAGGATTCAAACCTGCAACCTTCTGAGCCGTAATCAGATGCGC
>JAHEKV010000015.1 GCA_024638165.1 Flavobacteriaceae bacterium | reverse complement strand
TTTTACCTATTCTAGGAGTGTCTGCACTAATTCTTGCTGTTTTCCTGGCAAATAAGTTAGTTTCTTCGAATAAAACTCCTCAACGTACCGTTGCTAAGACTGTTAAATCGGTTTTTGTGCAAGCGGCTGAAAACATCGCTATTCCTCTTGTGGTTTCATCCAACGGAAGACTGGTTGCTCGACAACGGGTCGAGTTATTTTCAGAGGTTCAGGGTGTTCTTAAGTTCACTGGAAAGGCATTCAGATCGGGTCAAACCTATAAAAAAGGTGAAGTGATCTTGGCTCTCGACGATTCAGAATTTGCAGCTTCAGTTCGTTCGGCTAAGAGTAATTTTTTAAATACCCTTAGTACTTCTTTGGCTGATATTGAGCTTGATTTTCCTTCGATTTATCCGAAATGGGAGGCCTATGTAACGGCTTATAATATCGATACGCCAACTGCAGAGTTACCTCATTTCGACTCAGAGAAAGAGCGGTTTTTTATTAGCGGAAGAGGAATTCTTAATGCATACTACAATGTTTTAAATCTAGAAGCTCGACTTGCCAAATACACGATTATTGCCCCTTTTGACGGAGCGCTTTCGTTAGCGAACGTAACCGAAGGAAGTTTGGTTAGAGCCGCTCAACCTTTAGGTACCTTCATTGAAAAGGGGGTTTTTGAAATGCCAGTTTCTATACCTGCTACCTATGCTGAGAATTTACGTACTGGGAAAGAGGTCACTCTACATAGTCTAGAATCTGAAACAGAGTACGAGGGCAAGGTAGTTCGAATTAATCCGTCGATTGATCAAACTACTCAGACCATTGAGCTAACCCTTTCGATTAGCAATCAACGATTACGCGAAGGCCAATATCTAACTGCTGAGATTGAAATGGAAACCATCGATAATGTGATCGAAATTGATCGTTCTCTGGTTCTTGACTCTCAGGAGATCTTCGTGGTTAGAGAAGGTTTGTTGGATCTAGTTCCTGTTGAGGTGGTTCATTACACTGAGAACACGGCAATTGTAAGTGGAGTAGCAGAGGGTGAAAAGGTGCTATCGAAAACCTTACCTGGAGCGTTCAAGGCCCAGCCGGTGAAAATCATTGAAGACTAGTCGGATGAGAAAATTAATCTCCTACTTTATAAAATATGAGGTTGCGGTAAACATCGTGATCCTCTCATTTGTGATTTTCGGTCTCGTTGGAGCCTTTTCATTAAACTCATCGTTTTTTCCGCTCTCTGACTCAAAAAACATATTGATTTCTGTGGTATATCCCGGGGCATCTCCTCAAGAAATCGAAGAGGGAGTCGTGCTTAAAATTGAGGATAATTTAAAGGGACTTCAAGGAATAGACCGAGTAACTTCTACTTCTCGGGAGAATAGTGGTACTATCAACGTCGAGATTGAAAAGGGTCGAGATATTGACTTTATGCTTCTTGAGGTTAAAAATGCGGTGGATCGGGTACCGAACTATCCGACGGGCATGGAGCCCTTAGTGGTTGCCAAGCAAGAGGTGGTGCGTCAAACCATCAGTTTCGCCATTTCTGGTGATGATATTCCACTGTCAGTTCTCAAACAGGTCGGACGCCAAGTTGAAAACGATCTCAGAGCCATCGAAGGAATTTCTCAGATTGCAATTACTGGTTATCCTGAAGAAGAAATCGAAATTGCACTGATTGAAGATCAACTCCTTGCCTATGATATTAGCTTCTCAGAGGTAGCCCAAAAGATTGCGGCTAGTAACCTTTTAATCACTGGGGGTACGGTAAAGGCCGATGCCGAAGAATATCTGATTCGAGCGAATAATCGTCAGTACTATGCCGATGAACTTTCTACCATTGTAATTAAGGCATTACCTGATGGCCGAATGTTACGTCTGTCTGATGTAGCTGCGGTTCGTGATCGATTTGCAGAGTCTCCGAATGCCACTTATTTTGATGGAGAACGAGCCATCACCGTAACTATTACCTCTACAAACACTGAAGATCTTATCGGAGCTGCAGAGGCGGTTAAAGAATATATCGATGTCTTTAATCAAAAGGCTTCGAATGTAAAACTTACTGTGGTAAACGATCTATCAACCACACTTACTCAGCGTACCGAATTACTTACTGAAAATGCCATTATGGGAATGATTCTCGTTCTGGTATTTCTATCCTTATTTCTAAATACGCGTTTGGCATTTTGGGTAGCATTTGGCCTACCTGTGGCATTCTTAGGGATGTTTGTGGTTGCTCCATTCGCAGGGGTTACGATCAATGTACTTTCGCTCTTTGGAATGATCATTGTAATTGGTATTCTGGTAGATGACGGAATTGTAATCGCCGAAAACATTTATCAACATCACGAAAAAGGAAAATCACCGGTTCAGGCCGCCATTGAAGGTACTCTTGAGGTGATTCCTCCGATTGTTTCAGCCATTCTGACCACCATTCTTGCCTTTGGTATCCTTCTATTCTTAGATGGACGAATTGGAGAATTCTTTTCTGAAGTATCGGTGATCGTGATTCTGACTTTGGCGGTATCACTCGTCGAGGCATTGATCATTTTACCTTCGCACTTAGCTCACTCTAAGGCACTAAAGCCACAACAAGAACCGAAGACTCTAATCGGTAAAGGGTTTGCGAAGATGCGTGTAATTAATCAAACAGGCGACCGTGTGATGGTATGGATGCGAGATCAATTATACACACCCTTTTTGAAATTCGCACTAAAAAATTCATTCTTCACTTTTGCGATTTTCTTAGCGCTTTTGATTAGTACCTTCGGATTTATTGGAGGAGGAATTATTCAAACTACCTTCTTCCCGAGAGTAGCTTCTGACCAGGTAAGTATTAACCTCCAAATGCCAAACGGAACCAATGAGAAGGTAACCGATTCGATCATTCGCCTTATTGAAGAGAAGTCGTTGATCGCTAATGAAGAGTTTACAGCCACCTATCTAGAGGGTACGGGCAAACAGCTTTTCGAAAATACTATCCTACGATTAGGGCCTGGTTCGTCTACGGCGAGTTTACAAATTAATTTACTGCCTGGAGAGGAGCGTCCTGACGCCATCAAGGCGAACTTAATCACCACTAGAATAAGAGAACTAGTAGGGCCAGTCGCTGGGGTTGAGAGTTTAATCTATGGTTCGGGCGGAAACTTTGGAGGTTCACCCGTCAGTGTTTCTCTTTTAGGGAACAACATTGAAGAACTCAAAGAGGCTAAGAATCAATTAAAGCAGGCAATGCTCGATAATGCCCTTTTAAAGGATGTTTCTGATAATGATCCTGCCGGTATTAAAGAAGTACGACTTCAGTTAAAGAGCTCTGCTTATTTACTTGGGCTCGATTTGAGAACGATTATGGCGCAAGTGCGCTCAGGATTTTTCGGAGCGCAGGCGCTTCGTTTTCAGAGAGGTCAAGATGAAATCAGAGTCTGGGTTCGCTACGATCGCGAGAATAGATCTTCGCTTGCTGATCTAGATGAGATGCGAATCAGCACCCCTTCAGGTGGGCTAGTGCCACTCAGAGAAATTGCGACCTACGAAATTGTTCGTGGCGAGGTTGCTATTAATCACTTAGACGGTCAGCGTGAGATTCAGATTAATGCTGATTTAGATAATCCAGACACTACGACTCCAACAGAAATTTTGGATTGGATTAAAACTGAGGTAATGCCCGATATTTCGGCGAGATATCCGACCGTTACCCCCTCCTATGAAGGTCAAAACCGTGAGGCTGGTAAGCTGGTCGACTCGCTTCGACTCGTTGGCTTAACCGCTCTTTTCCTAATTTTCGTTGTGATCTCATTCACCTTTAGAAGCTTTTCTCAGCCTTTACTTCTTCTAATGTTGGTGCCTTTTAGCATTACCGCGGTAGCATGGGGTCATAAGATTCACGGATTCCCGCTGAATATTTTATCGCTACTGGGGATCATCGCCCTAATTGGAATCATGGTTAATGACGGACTCGTTCTCATTGGTAAATACAATTCGAATTTGAAGGCGGGTATGATGCTTGAAAGAGCCCTTTTCGAAGCGGGAAGATCTCGCTTTAGAGCTATTTTCTTAACCTCGATCACTACCATTGCTGGTCTTGCTCCTTTGTTACTTGAAAAAAGTAGACAGGCACAATTCCTAAAACCGATGGCCATTTCCATCGCTTATGGTATCGGATACGCCACCCTATTAACCTTGGTGATGCTTCCTATTTTCTTGCTATTTGGTAATCGAATCAAACTGGCAATTCACTATTTAAGAACTGGCGAACGCATTGCTCCACGATTAGCTGAGCGTGCAGTTAAAGAACACCTACAAGATGAAGTTTAAGTTTTTTTTCATAGCAGCATTAACTCTTGGGTCGGTATCGGCCCAGGAGCTTTTGACTCCAGAACAAGCACTGTCGCTTACCTTAGAAAATAATTTTGGAATTTTAGTTTCAAAAATTTCTGAAGCCCAAGCAGAGAATAATGCTTCTTTACTAAATACGGGTTTCTTACCCACACTTACCGCTACTTCAGGAGCAAACATCGCTAGAGATAATCAAGAAGCAGTTTTTCAAGATGGTAATTCGAGAACGGTCGATGGCGCAGAGACCAAGCGCTATAATGCTTCAGTAAACCTTAATGTCACCCTTTTCGATGGCTTCGGAAGACACTATAATTATCAACAACTTAAGGAGCAGTACGAACTTTCGGGTTTACAGGTGAGACAAACCATAGAACAAACACTTCTGCAATTGTACGCGGCTTATTACGAGGTTGCCAGATTAGATGAATCGGTTCGCATTCTAGAACAGACTTTTCAAAATTCTAAGAAACGCTTGCAACGTGCAGAGAAGCGTTTTGAATTTGGTAGTGTCACTGGTTTAGATGTCTTGAATGCAAAGGTGGATTTAAACTCAGATAGCATTAGTCTTTTAGGGCAACGTCAAGCGTTATTGAATGCTAAAAGGAGTTTAAACACCTTGTTAGCGAGAGATCTAGAAACTGCATTTGAAGTGAGCCCAATGGTTGCCTTTTTATCTAGCGAAGCGCTTCAGAATTATAAAGAGACGTATCAGTCGAACAATACTCGACTATTACTCAATCGCTCTAATCAAGAGATTAGCGAGCTGGGTTTAAAAGCTCAGAAATCAACGTTAATCCCTAGACTATCTGCCAATGGAGCTTATGGTTATTCAGAAGGACAGTTTCCGGCTACAGGATTCTTAGCTTCTAATAATACCGTTGGTTTAAGCGCGGGAATTAATCTGAACTGGAATCTTTTTCAATCAGGCTCGCAACAAGTTGGAATAAGAAATGCCCGTCTTGCATTAGAGGCTACTCAACTTCAAGAAAAGCAAATTGAACAAGAGGTACTTAGAGACCTTCGAAATGCAGAAGGTAATTATCGAAATGCCCTTGAAGTTTATCGTCTTCAGCAAGAAAATGTTACCACTGCTTCAGAAAACTATCGTCGCGCACAATCCCAATTCGAACTAGGTCAAATCACCTCTATCGAACTTAGACAGGCACAAATCAATTTACTCAATGCAGAGCTTGTTGGGATTCAGTCGAAGTTCTCGGCTAAACTGGCGGAGTTAGAGTTTTTGAATCATTGTGGGGTTTTACTCGACGTAAGTATTTAGCGAACCTTCGCTTTTTTGATCAGGCGAGCAAATAGTCCTGGTAGGTAGCGTTTGACGTAGGCTGCGTAGCTCTCACGTCCGATATAAACTTCACGTTTATTTGTTGCGATGGCTCTTATAGTTTTTTGAGCGCAGGCCTCGGCGCTTATTCCTTTAGCTTGTGCATCATCCATTGAACCTAAATTGGTTCCATCCCCGGTAAGGGCGTTGATCGAAACCTTTGTTTTTACGAACCCTGGAGCTGCGAGGGTCACTCGAATTCCCTGGTCTTCAAGTTCGGCTCTAAGACTGTCAAAGAATCCGTGTAAGGCATGTTTTGAGGCGGCATATCCTGAACGATACGGGGATGCAAAAACTCCGGTAAGGCTGGTAATTACTGTAAAATGACCTTGCTTTTTCTCTAAAAAGTGCGGAAGAATAGCCTTTGTAAGAGAAACAGTTCCTAGGTAATTAATGGCCATCAGCTTTTCATCTACTGAGAACAAGGTGTCCTTTACCAAAGATCGCTGGCTTATACCTCCACAGTGGATCAGGTGATCGATAGGACCATGGTTTTTAACTACTCGGGCTACAATCGAATGATGCGAGTCAAAGTCACCAAGATCTAGGGGTTCTAAATGAACTTTAGAGCTGGCACATTTATTTTTAGTCTCCTCTAGTTCGTTGAGATTTCGAGAAGAGAGAATGAGATTGTTTGCACTAGCGAGTTGTATGGCTAGTGCTCGACCGATGCCTGATGAAGCTCCGGTAATCCAAATCGTCTTTTCTCTAATCATCTTTTTTGTTCTAAGATAAAAAAAGCCACTCATGGAGTGGCTTTCACGTATGAATCTTTAATTCTCGTTATACGAGTTCTTTGTCGATGATCTCTTGCAGTGCATTTTTTGGTAATGCTCCGGCCTGCATCATGGGTTGACGGTCTTTAGGGATGAATAAGATGCTAGGAATACTTCTAATTTGAAATACTGCAGATAGTTCTTGTTCAACCTCTGTATCTACCTTGTAGATAATGACATCAGGGTTCTCATTACTTAGTTCTTCAAGAATTGGAGCGACCATCTTGCATGGGCCACACCAATCGGCGTAAAAATCAATAATAGCTGGCTTATCGCCTTTGTAGTTCCAATCTTTTTCGGCGGTATAATCAAAGATGTCTTCTTTGAATTTCTGGGTCGTTAATTTTACAGTAGGCATGTGCTTATTTTTTTACAAAGATAGACCTTCGATTATCCCTTTTCTGTTACTTAGGTTACTTGCTATCGACCCTAATTACCTCTTCTCTTTTTGATAGAAAGATAAATAGCGAGTAAGCCGATGATAAGGGCAGCTGAGGTTAAGCCATAATAACTGGTGGTCAGACCATAGGTTTCAGCAGTGATCCCTAAAATTACTGGCCCTGTAAGAAATCCCGAATATCCGAAACCGGCTACTATAGCGATTGCCTTGCTCGAAGGGATTTGGTCTTGTTTACCCGCCATTCGAAATAGTTCGGGAACTAATACTGACAAGCCTGCTCCTATAATGGCAAACCCAATAACGCTAAAGGTTGAATCGGCAGTTAATACACCTAGGTATCCGATTATAGAAGTGAGTATCCCGAGAATCAAGACTTTTTCTGAGCCTAGTTGGGTGCTAAGCCCATCTCCCAAGAATCTCCCGAGTGTCATCGTGATAGAGAACACTAGAAATCCTGCCCCGATCCATGCGGTATTTACTTTTACGATTTCTTCAAGGTATAATCCGCTCCAGTCGACAATCGCCCCTTCACTTCCCATAGCTACTAGCGATATAAACCCTAATAAAATTAGAGGTCTTAGTGCGTTTGATGGTTTCTTACTTCCTTTGGCAATTGGTGCAGTTACCGATTCGTATTGTTTACTTAACGAGTAGTTGGGTATCGCAATAAGTGTGACAATCAGTAAGCTGTGCACTACCGGTGCATTTAAAATAGGAATCAAAAAAGTTCCAAGGCCTGCTACCACTCCGCCCAAACTAAAAAAACCATGCATTGCGGCCATTAGAGTCACCTTGTCGTCTTTTTCAATCTGAGAAACTGTGGCATTCATCGATACATCGAGAAAGCCTTGGGCTGCACCCACCAAGAATAGGGTGATACAAAGGGTGATATAACTATGAGCTAGATAAGGGCCAACACCGAAAACGCAGAGTGCGAGTAGTCCTAGTTTTGTAGACTTTCCGCACCCGAGAACATCGTTGATTTTTGGAGCTAACGCCAGAATGAAGAAGTTACCGAGGGCCATTGCAAAAATGGCAATTCCCAATTCAGACTTATTAATTCCAATGGTCTCCTTGATGGTCGGAATATAGATGGCCCAAGTTCCATAAATCAAATTGAGACACATAAAGGCATAGGCAGGTGCCCAATACCGACGATTACTTAAAATAAGACCCAGTGAACTCATCGAAAAAATAGTCGTTGATTGACTGCCGCAAAGATGAAAAAGATTTGATAAGGAGCTAATGAATCTTAATGCTTAAATTCACCTTTTCAAAAGAATTGGCATGAAAGAACAGAATTTTAAAAATCACACGCGAATGGTTCCTGGATTTCACGGGGTACTTTTCGTTCTCATACTCCTTTTTGCAGGAGGTGCATTGAGTCATCTCATCTTCTCATCAGAGGATAACTTTTACATCGCTACTTTGTTACTCGTGTTGTTCCCGATCTTCATTCTATTTATGTGGTTCACCAGAACCTTCGCACTCAAGGCGCAAGATAGAGCGATCAGAGCCGAAGAACGCTTGAGATATTTCATATTGACAGGTAAACCATTACCCACAGAACTTAGATTTTCTCAGATAATCGCCCTTCGATTTGCTTCAGATGAGGAGTATTTAGAGCTTCTAGATCGAGCTATTAAAGAGCAGCTTTCTGCGAAAGAAATCAAGGCCCAAATTAAAAATTGGAAAGGAGATTATCATAGAGTATGAGAACATCAAAGAGATTTTATCGTGCATTAGTTAGTGTAGGGTTTTTTGTATTATCCTTTCAAGTTAAAGGTCAAACATCCTTCGAATTCATGCCCACAGGTCA
>JAHEKV010000014.1 GCA_024638165.1 Flavobacteriaceae bacterium | reverse complement strand
GCCATACCACCGCCAGCACCCGAACCGACAATAATTACATCGTAAACTTTCTTTGAAGAAATGATTTCCATAGGCTAGATATTCTGTCTTTCAATGTAGTATACTTTTCGATGAGATGAAACCACTTTTCATTTTTGTTTAACTTTTTTATATTTATTGTGATCTAACCAATAGTTAAACAAAATGCTAAATAGTTGTCCTAAATGTGACTCCAAGGACATAACGAAGGCCGGTGTCATTGATGATCGTCAACGGTACAAGTGTAAAGAATGCAATTATCATTTTACCGTTGCCAAATCAGGTAAGTCTACTGATGTCCAAATAGTCAAACGAGCACTTCAGTTGTATCTGGAAGGTTTGAGCTATCGAGAGATAGAATCGCTCCTAGAGGTTTCTCATGTAAGCGTGATGAACTGGGTAAAGAAGTATAAAGTACAACGCCCTTTAGATCAAAGCCATCAGATTGACCGTCATGTTTTGGGTCATGATGACGTAGTCAAACTAGTTGAAGACAGAGGGTTTTTACATGACACTAATGTGCTTATTTCTAGAATTAACGGCCACTACATGGTGCTAACTTTTGGGCCCCAATCCAAAGATTTTGTTTAAATATTAGCACTTAAATTAGGCTTAAAATTTCCTTTTAAAATATTAAACAAAATATTTTCTTAGCTGTGATGACTTTCGAGTGAGTCAATCACCTATCTTCTCTATGTTTTGATTCTATCAAGGATCCTCCTATATTCTATCAAATTACAGCCTATGAGTAAATCAGATCATGCTAAAAAGTATTGGAAGGAGAATCTTCGTTATGTCAGAATTCTTCTGTCTATTTGGTTTTCAGTTTCTTTTCTAGCTGGGGTGGTTCTAAAAGATATGCTTGACCAGTATAGTATCGGAGGATTTCCGCTAGGGTTTTGGTTCGCTCAACAAGGTTCAATCTATGTTTTTGTGATTCTCATCTTTGTATACGTGCGCCTGATGAATAAGCTTGATAAAAAGTATAACTACGACAAAGATTAATCATGACGGTACAGATTTGGACGTATATCATAGTAGCCCTAACATTCGCACTTTATATCGCAATCGCCATTTGGTCGAGAGCCGGTTCTACCAAAGAATTTTATGTAGCGGGAGGAGGAGTTTCTCCTTTGGCTAATGGTATGGCAACCGCCGCCGATTGGATGTCTGCCGCTTCTTTCATCTCGATGGCCGGGCTCATCTCTTTTATAGGTTATGACGGCTCTGTATACCTTATGGGCTGGACAGGTGGATACGTTCTTCTCGCCTTACTTCTTGCACCCTACCTTAGAAAATTTGGGAAATTCACTGTTCCCGATTTCATCGGAGAGCGTTATTATTCTAAAACGGCTCGTTTGGTAGCGGTTTTCTGCGCCTTGTTGGTGTCATTTACTTATGTGGCCGGTCAGATGCGTGGTGTGGGAGTAGTATTTTCTAGATTTTTAGAAGTTGACATCACTACCGGGGTGATCATCGGTATGATTATCGTTTTATTCTATGCCGTTCTCGGAGGGATGAAGGGAATTACCTATACTCAAGTAGCACAATATTGCGTATTGATTTTCGCCTTTATGGTTCCTGCGATTTTTATCTCTTTTCAGATGACCGGGAACCCTATTCCACAAATAGGAATGGGAGGTAAGGGGGCCGACGGTATGTATCTGCTAGAAAAATTAAATGGCCTCTCTACCGAACTCGGTTTTGCCGAGTATACGAGTGGCTCAAAGTCGAAGATGGATATTTTTGCCATTACTGCCGCCCTTATGGTCGGAACAGCGGGTCTACCTCATGTAATTGTGCGTTTCTTTACGGTTAAAAAGGTAAAAGACGCGCGCAAGTCTGCAGGCTTAGCCTTATTACTAATCGCAATTCTTTATACGGCCGCCCCTGCAGTTGCTGTTTTTGCCCGCCTCAATCTAATTCATACGGTAAGTGGGCAACCTTATACTCAAATGCCATCTTGGTTCTCTAACTGGGAAAATACCGGTCTTTTAGGATTTAATGATAAAAACGGTGATGGGCTTATCCAATATTCTGCAGACGCGATGATCAATGAATTGACCGTTGACAGAGACATCATGGTACTCGCCAACCCTGAAATTGCGAATCTACCTGCTTGGGTAATTGCGCTAGTAGCCGCTGGGGGTTTAGCTGCTGCCTTATCGACCGCAGCTGGGCTTTTACTGGTAATTTCTTCGTCTGTTTCCCACGATTTAGTAAAGAGTGTTTTCAAACCAGATATTACAGATAAACAAGAATTAGTAGTTGCGAGACTATCTGCAGTGGGTGCAGTCGTTGTTGCCGGATATTTCGGAATCAACCCCCCCGGCTTCGTGGCTGCCGTTGTAGCACTAGCATTTGGTCTGGCTGCAGCCTCCTTCTTCCCTGCGATTATTTTGGGAATTTTCTACAAGAAGATGAATAAAGAAGGAGCGATTTCAGGTATGATCGTCGGTATCGGGTTGATGCTATTCTACATGTTGAAATTCAAGTTTGGAATTTTTGATGGAGGTAAAACTGCTGTTGCTGGCTTATCTAAAGATTGGTGGTTTGGCATCTCTCCTGAAGGCTTCGGATTTATCGCTATGATTGTGAATTTCATCGTTTCTCTGACGATTAATGCATTCACTGCAGATCCGCCAGAAGAGGTTCAAGAAATTGTTGAAACCATTCGAATTCCCAGCGGGGCCGGAGAGGCCACGCACTAGAAATTTAGTAACTTAAAAGGCCCGAATAATTTAACCTGATTATTCGGGCCTTAATACTTCTACCAATGAGTAACTATCACATTAAAAACCTTGAAGAATACTTTCAGATTTACCGTAAATCTGTTAGAAACCCCGAATTATTCTGGGAAGAGATTGCTGAAGAACATTTTGTTTGGCGTAAACGTTGGAGCAACGTTTTGTCTTGGGATTTTGAAAAACCCGAGGTAAAGTGGTTCGAAGGAGCCCAGCTAAATATTACCGAAAACTGTATTGATCGTCATCTGAGTAAGTACGCTAATAAAACAGCGATTTTGTTTGAGCCAAACAGTGTTGATGAACCCGCGCAGCATATCACCTACAAGCAGTTATATGCTGAGGTGAATAAGATGTCTAATGTACTGAAGTCGCAAGGAGTTAAAAAAGGAGATCGCGTTTGTATTTATTTGCCGATGATTCCTGAACTCGCTTATGCCGTTCTTGCCTGTGCTCGAATAGGAGCGATTCACTCGGTGGTTTTTGCTGGGTTTTCATCTACGGCTTTGGCCACGCGAATCAATGACTGTGACGCCTCGGTGGTGATTACTGCAGACGGCTCTTATCGCGGTGCTAAATCGATTGACTTGAAGTCGATTGTCGACGAGGCGCTAAACCATTGTCCTGGGGTTAATTCGGTTTTGGTTGCCGAACGTACAGGTGGTAAAATGAATCTGGTAACTGGTCGCGATCATCTTCTTGCTCCTCTGATGAAGGGAGCTAGTGAAGAATGCGCGGTTGAGGTTATGGATGCTGAAGATCCGTTATTTATACTCTATACCTCGGGTTCTACAGGAAAGCCTAAGGGAATGGTGCATAGCTGTGCCGGATACATGGTGTACACCGCCTATACCTTTAAAAACATCTTCCAATATCGAGAAAATGATGTGTATTGGTGTACCGCCGATATCGGATGGATTACTGGTCACTCTTACATTCTCTACGGTCCGCTTGCTAACGGCGCTACAACCGTGATGTTCGAAGGAGTACCTTCATACCCCGATTACGGTCGTTTTTGGGAGGTTGTTGAAAAGCATAAGATCACCCAATTCTATACCGCACCCACTGCCATTCGTGCCTTAGCGAAGGAACCTTTAGAACTCGTCGAAAAATACGATCTCTCATCGCTTAAAGTGCTAGGGTCTGTCGGTGAGCCTATCAATGAAGAGGCCTGGCACTGGTACAATAACAACGTGGGTAAGAAAGAAAGCCCCATTGTAGATACTTGGTGGCAAACTGAAACGGGAGGAATCATGATTTCGCCCATTCCTTACTCAACCCCTACCAAACCTACCTTTGCAACCTTGCCTTTCATCGGTGTGCAGCCTGCCCTGATGGATGAAAACGGTAAAGAAATCAAAGGAAATCAGGTAGAGGGTCGTCTGTGCATAAAATATCCTTGGCCATCGATTGCTCGTACCATATGGGGTGATCACGAGCGCTACCGAGAAACCTACTTCTCAGCATACAAGAACATGTATTTCACTGGTGATGGCGCTTCTCGTGATGCCGTCGGATACTATCGCATTACCGGAAGAGTCGACGATGTCATCATTGTTTCGGGCCATAATCTGGGGACTGCTCCGATAGAAGATGCAATTAATGAACACCAAGGAGTTGCCGAATCTGCTATCGTCGGATTCCCTCATGATATCAAAGGAAACGCCTTATTCGGTTATGTAATTTTAAAAGATGAGGCGAACAATAGGGATCAAGACGAACTTCGTGTGGAGATCAACCGACTGATTTCAGAGAAGATTGGTCCTATCGCTAAACTAGACAAGATTGTCTTCGTGCCTGGTTTACCCAAGACGCGGTCAGGTAAGATCATGCGAAGAATCCTTAGGAAGATTGCTTCGAATGATGTATCTAATTTAGGTGACGTATCGACATTGTTAAATCCTGATGTCGTTGAACAAATCAGGAAAATAGTTGGAGTATAGCTATTAAAAAAGACCGCCCTCTTGGTAGGGCGGTTTTGATTTAAAATAGTGGTGTAGCGGCTACCTAAACGTCTGATAGTAAAAGTATTATTTTTTCTTTGGGCGATCAATGCCTATATTGCTTTCCCTTAAAATTTTAGGTATGCTTAAATCTAAGAAAGTAGCAAACGAATCTTCTCCGATTATCTTGTCGGCGCCATCAGTTATTGATGGACAGTTTAAAACTAATCGCGGCTTACGCATTGAATGTCAGTATTTCGGAGCGGTAGTTTCTTCTGAAAAGATTTACGTCTCAACCGAAGCCAAAGTGGTAGGAGATCTGGTGTGTAATGGTCTTACCGTTGATGGTGAAATCAAAGGCGATGTTTATTGCACCGGTAAAGTTCTATTGAATGAAGGAGCCAAAGTTACTGGGAACATTTATGCCAAACTTTTTGAGAATCGATCGAATGAACACTTAAGCTGTACCATTCGCATACCTAGCCCAAAAGCGGTGCACAGAGCCCTAGAGCGCCTAGAATCTATTGATTTAGAAGTACCTATGACCGGCACGAATTTACTTAATGAGATCTCGCTTTACTTCACTAGCAAAGCAGAACCTGAAGGTTCAGAAGCGGGGTTACGTGTCGTTGATGAAGAACCTAGTCTTCGCTCTTCTGGATCAGATTCTTAAATGCCCACCACGAATACCCCACCGAGTATACCGTAAGTAGAAGGGTAATACCGATAACAATATAGGCCGACGCAGACTCTACAATTAAAGGAGCAATTGCCATAAGTATCCCGCCAATCATCCATACAGGGCCGCTTGCCTTGTGTGTTCTTGTCCAGACCTCTTCGTTTTCGAGAGTCCAGGGCGTTCGAATACCAATGAAATAGTTTGGTTTTAACCTTGAGAAATACCAGCCCAATACCGCAAAGAGTAAGCCAACCAAGCTGATAATGCCAAAAGGGCTAGACATTTCAGCCTGTTTTGTGGAATACAGAATAAATAGCGCGAGTGCCGACATGAACAAATGCATCACTAGCCGTAGGCCCGCAAGTTGAGCGTCACTAATTTTCTTCTTAGGATCAATTTTCGGAGCGTATTTTAAGATGAAATAAAGTGGGAGATTTAGTATGAACAGCAAACCTACCAGCTCATTTTTGCTCCCATAGCGATCGATTTGACCCTTAGCATTCCAGTGCATAGGAACCTCTTCGGGCAGCTCTGCCCAGATCGCAAGAAGATAAATTACCGGAATTATGATAATCGCAAGGATCAATAATTCAGTGTATTTCGAAGCGCTTTTCATAGTATTATTTCTTTTGCCATCCGCCAATAATAGCTCCGGCGATGATTAGGATGATCAAATTCACTCCTCCGTCTAACCATGCCAATGCATAGGGGCGTAATGAAAATAGATTCCAAGTTATTAGCCCTAAGATATAAATGGGAAAACCAATAATCAAGGCCGTTTTTGCTCCGTCTATGGCCGATACAATATTCATTCGACCATAGATATAACTAAGCATATACGTCAGTGCAGTTGAGCTTAGGATACTCACCAAATAGGCTATAGGGTGAGCAGTATCTTCCATCGTTAAGTTGTTTAATGAGAGGTAGGCATCTACAAATAGACCATACCAAATGGCTGGGATGATTTGCGCGATTAGCACTACAAGCCAAACCGCTTTGTGATTGGTTTTCATCGTTAGGTTGGTTTCAGCTTGAAGGTACAGAAAAATTTAAATTGAATCGCCGAGTACTAAAAATCAAACTGAATGCCTTGTGCCAGCGGTAAATCTGAAGAGAAGTTGATCGTGTTTGTTTGGCGTCTCATGTAGATTTTCCAAGCGTCTGAGCCACTTTCACGACCCCCTCCGGTTTCTTTTTCTCCTCCGAAAGCACCTCCGATCTCGGCTCCCGAAGTACCAATATTTACGTTGGCTATACCGCAGTCGCTTCCCCAGTGAGACAAGAAGGTTTCAGCCTCTTGTAAGTTATTCGAGATGATTGAAGATGATAACCCTTGTCGAACTTCGTTCTGAATTTCGATGGCGTTTTCTACTCCTCCGCTGTAGCTAATGAGGTATAGGATAGGGGCGAAAGTTTCGTTCTGAACAATGTCTGCCGAGTGATCGATTTCGATAATGGCAGGTTTTACATAGCATTCGCTTTCGAAGCCTTTGCCTTCGATTTTACCTCCTTCGATAAGAGCCTTGCCGCCTTGTTCTTTAGCAGCTGAGAGTGCGTTCAAGTATTGATCTACGGCGTCGGTGTCGATTAGTGGGCCCATGTGGTTGTTGGCGTCTAGTGGATCTCCGATTCGAACCTGGCCATAAGCCTTTACAAGACGTTCTTTAACGGTTTCGTAGTGATCTTTGTGAACGATAAGTCTTCGAGTTGAGGTGCATCGCTGACCGCAGGTGCCGATCGCGCCGAATACGGCAGCTCTGAGAGCGATATCTAGATTAGCGTCTGGGGTGATGATTACGGCGTTGTTTCCACCCAATTCTAGAAGTGATTTGCCTAGTCTGGCTCCGACCTTGGCAGCAACATCTTTGCCCATTCGGGTTGAACCTGTGGCAGAGACTAATGGGATTCGGTGGTCTTCTGACATCCATTTTCCGACCGAAGCGTCTCCGTTTACCAGACAAGAAATGCCCTCGGGTAAATTGTTTTCTCTAAGAACGCTTGTGATTAATTTTTGGCAGGCAACCCCACATAACGGAGCTTTTTCGCTGGGTTTCCAAATGCAAACGTCTCCGCAAATCCAAGCTAGAGCTGTGTTCCAGCTCCAAACCGCAACGGGAAAGTTGAAGGCAGAAATAATACCCACTAATCCGAGTGGGTGGTATTGTTCGTACATGCGGTGTCCGGGTCTTTCAGAGTGCATGGTAAGCCCGTGGAGTTGACGTGATAGACCGACTGCAAAATCACAGATATCAATCATTTCTTGAACTTCTCCAAGCCCCTCTTGAAGAGATTTTCCCATCTCGAGAGACACGAGTTGTCCAAGCGCCTCTTTGTTTTCTCTTAGCTTGTCTCCGAACTGTCGAACAATCTCTCCTCTTTTAGGAGCAGGGACTTTACGCCACTCTGCAAAGGCTGATTCGGCAGTTTCAACGACTCTTTCAAAATCAGTTACAGAGGCGGTAGTTACCTCGGCTAAAAAGGATCCGTCAATGGGAGAGTGAGAGGCAATTGTATTGCCGCTACCGAACCATTCTGAACCGGTGCTTACGCCGCTTTCTTTGGGGTTGATATTAAGAGATTGAAGGAGTTTCGTATGAGACATTTTTATGATTTTAGGTTCTAGATGTTTGTGTAGTAAAGGTGCTTTCGAAGATTTTATCGGCGTTACCCGATTCAAAACCGTCTCGACGCATGTGTCGTTTTATTTCAGCGAACGGAAGATGTGCGAATTCGGGAAGCGGCAGTCGTTCTGCGAATTCTACGTAACTACCTGAAATTACCGCTTTATCTCCGCCCGCAAATTCAGCCTCTACCTTTTCGGCAACCGAACTGCTTTGTCGTAGAAGGCCATCAGGGCTCACCTTAATTTCCCCCCCCGAGTTATTTAAGGTAATACCAATAGACTTTAGGAATTCATTGAACTGCTCTAGCGTACGATGTTCGCCATCTAATTGATGTACACTAATAGTGTAGTGATTTAAATAGTAGCGATTGTAAATGACCCATGCAGCGTATTCACTTTCTTCAAGTAGCGCCTTGTAATCTTCAAGGGTAGGCAGTTGCCAAAGTGGTTTGTGAAAAAACTCAGTGACTTCGTCAACGTTGTTTAAATCAATGGAATCTACAGGGTCTGCAGTTATAGTGCCCGTATATTTTTCAATGATTTGCTGGGTCTTTTCTGAAAGATCTTTAACCCGTAATTCACTGATAAATACTCTTGGCAATTCGTCATCAGGCGGGGCGTACCAATGCGCATCGAGTTTTTTTCCTTCAAAAAAGAAGTAGTCGCGCTTTTCATAACCATGAGCAAGAAAGATCTTCTCAAAGGAGGCAATTCCAAGATTTTTAACTCCCATCGTTCGAAACGCAATGTGGTC
>JAHEKV010000055.1 GCA_024638165.1 Flavobacteriaceae bacterium | reverse complement strand
TATCAACGATCGCAAAAGAATCTATCAGCGAATTGCAATTCTTGACGGTCTTTCTGGTCTTTTTTCGGGAGTCCTTTTAGCACTCCATTTTTTTACTCCAGAGAATTATGAATTTAGACAGATCTCAGAACAATTCAGCCTCGAAAAATTTGCAGCTGCCCTTCTTTTTTTCAAAGGATTTCTAGACTTAAGAATTAGCTATAGAAGAACCGCTCTGAACCCGGCACAACTGTTCTTAATTAGTTTTGTCGTGATTATTCTAGGTGGCACATTATTGTTGTCATTACCCGGAGCTACTACTGAGGGCATTGGTTTACTTGATGCGCTTTTTACGGCAACTAGTGCGGTTTGTGTTACCGGTCTAATTGTGGTAGACACAGCTACACATTTTACCTTTTTTGGACAATCAATCCTTCTTTTTTTGATTCAAATTGGAGGTCTCGGAATACTAACTTTCGTCAGCTACTTTAGTTATTTCTTTAAAGGTGAAATCAGCTACGAGAAACAAATTGCCATCAATCAGATTAATAGTTCGGGGACTATCGGTAAAGAATTGGGTCTATTAAAGAGCATCTTAATCATCACGCTAAGTATTGAGGCCTTTTCGGCTTTACTTATCTTTTACAACACTGATCCCACTGCTTTTACTAGTGTTTTTGAACGCGTGTTTTTCTCTATTTTTCACGCAGTCTCTGCCTTCTGTAATGCAGGTTTTTCTACCCTCAGTGACTCGCTGATGCAGGGAGGTTTTCAATTTAATTATGGACTTCAACTTGCCATTATTTTGACCTTTGTTCTAGGGGGACTTGGTTTCCCCATCGTTTCTAATATCGTCTCTTATTTAAGTTACAAGACGAAAGGGGTGTTTTCGTTCTTTGACAAGCCCAATTATCGTCCGTGGGTATTAACACTAAACAGTCGAATTGCATTAATTACTACTATTGTCTTAACCGTCGGAGGAACCCTCGTTTTTTTCGGACTTGAAAAAGATGGTGTACTCTCTTCCCACTCAGGTTTTGGCAAGCTAGTTACCGCACTATTTGGCGCCACCACACCACGTACAGCAGGCTTCAATACCGTTGATGCTAGTCATTTCAGATTTCCAACCTTACTACTCACTATGTTTTTGATGTGGGTAGGAGCCTCTCCAAAATCAACAGGAGGAGGTATTAAAACCAGTACACTAGCCATTGCTATCTTAAATATCCTAAGCTTAGCAAGGGGTCGTGAACGAATCGAATTGTATCGCCGAGAAATCGTTGAGGTAACGGTAAAAAGAGCATTTGCAATGATCTCCTTATCTATTATCGTTATTGCCATCGGGGTTTTAGGTATATCTGCCTTTGAACCCGATCTTACGATGATTGAAATTGCTTTTGAAAGTGTTTCGGCCTACAGTACCACTGGGCTGAGCATGGGGATCACCTCAAGCCTTAGCCCTATCAGTAAATTCATTATCATTATATTAATGTTCGTTGGCCGCGTTAGTGCACTAACGGTACTCATTGCGATATTCCGCAATGTGATTAACCAAAACTATCGCTACCCGAAAGAAGAAATTACAATCCACTAGTTATGAAATACATCATCATCGGACTTGGAAATTTTGGAGCTTCGCTCGCTGAGAAACTAACCGCTCAGGGGAATGAAGTCTTCGCTGTAGACACCAGTAAAACAAAGGTTGATGCCTTTAAAGAAAAGATCACCTATACCGTTCAGCTTGATGCTACCGATGAGCTCGCAGTTGCAGGGCTTCCGCTCAAAGAAACTGACATTGTAATTATCGCCATCGGAGAAGATCAGGGAGCCAATGTAATGGCGACTGCCCTATTTAAGAATATGCAGGTGAAACGATTAGTGAGTCGTGCGATCAATCCGCTCCACGAGAAAGTATTGCAAGCTATTGGGGTAGACGAGATCGTTCACCCTGAAGAGGAAACCGCAGAAAGATGGGCCAAAAAACTTTGCCTAGTAAACGTAGTAGACTCTTTTGAACTAAGCGACGACT
>JAHEKV010000054.1 GCA_024638165.1 Flavobacteriaceae bacterium | reverse complement strand
AGTCGTCGCTTAGTTCAAAAGAGTCTACTACGTTTACTAGGCAAAGTTTTTTGGCCCATCTTTCTGCGGTTTCCTCTTCAGGGTGAACGATCTCGTCTACCCCAATAGCTTGCAATACTTTTTCGTGGAGCGGATTGATTGCACGGCTCACCAATCGTTTTACCTGCATGTTTTTGAATAGCGCGGTCGCCATCACATTGGCTCCCTGATCTTCTCCGATGGCGATAATTACAATGTCTGTTTCTTTGAGTGGAAGCCCTGCAACTGCGAGCTCATCGGTAGCATCAAGCTGAACGGTATAGGTGATCTTCTCTTTAAAGGCATCTACCTTTGTTTTACTTGTATCTACAGCGAAGACTTCATTCCCCTGAGCGGTTAGTTTCTCAGCGAGTGAAGCTCCAAAATTTCCAAGTCCGATGATGATGTATTTCATAACTAGTGGATTGTAATTTCTTCTTTCGGGTAGCGATAGTTTTGGTTAATCACATTGCGGAATATCGCAATGAGCACGGTCAGTGCACTTACGCGGCCAACGAACATTAATATAATGATAATGAATTTACTGATAGGGCTAAGGCTTGAGGTGATCCCCATGCTCAGCCCAGTGGTACTGTAGGCCGAAACACTTTCAAAGGCGATTTCAATCATCGTAAGATCGGGTTCAAAAGCCGATATACCTAATACCCCGATGGCAATAACGATAATAGATAAGGAGATCATTGCAAATGCTCTCTTGACCGCAACTTCAACGATTTCTCGGCGATACAATTCGATTCGTTCACGACCCTTTGCTAAGCTTAGGATGTTTAAGATGGCAATGGCTAGTGTACTGGTTTTAATACCTCCTCCTGTTGATTTTGGAGAGGCTCCTACCCACATCAAAAACATAGTGAGTAGTAAGGTTGGAAATCTGAAATGACCAACATCAACGGTATTGAAGCCTGCTGTACGTGGTGTGGTGGCGCCAAATAGTGCGGTAACTAGCTTGCCAAAACCTGAGTGGGAAGAGAGTACGCCATCTTTTTCAAGTCCGAAAAAAACGAGGGTTCCTCCGACGGTTAAGACAATAGTAGTAATTAGTGCAATTCGACTGTTTAGTGTTAATACCCACGGACGATAATTGGGCTTGTCAAAGAACGAAAACACCCCTTTCGTCTTGTAGCTTAAATAAGAGACGATATTAGAAACGATGGGGAAACCAAGTCCCCCTAGAACAAAGGTCAAAATAATGGCAAGTTGAAGTCCATAATTAAATTGAAAACCTCCCTGCATCAGCGAATCACTGAGGGTAGAAAAACCTGCATTACAGAAGGCAGATACTGCGTGAAAAACAGAAAAAAACACACGTTCAGAAAGACTGTTAAAAGCAGCCGGGTCAGTGTTGTAAAAGATAAGTAAAGCAGAAAAGGCCTCAATGCTTAGGGTGATGATTAAGATGTTCTTTAATAGCCCCAATTCTTTACCAATAGCCCCAGAGCTATTAATCTGATTGATGGCGATTTGTTTCTCGTAGCTGATTTCGCCTTTAAAGAAATAACTAAAGTAGCTGACGAAAGTTAGTATTCCGAGTCCTCCAATTTGAATCAAAAAAAGAAGGATTGATTGCCCAAAAAAGGTAAAATGTGTAGCCGTATCTACCACAATTAGACCCGTAACACAAACCGCACTAGTTGCTGTAAAAAGTGCGTCAAGTAGACCAATTCCCTCATAAGTAGCTCCGGGCAATGACAGTAATAATGTACCCCCTAGAATGATCACGACAAAACTAATTAAGAACAGTTGTGCCGGGTTCAGAGCGGTTCTTCTATAGCTAACTCTTAAGTCTAGAAATCCTTTGAAAAAAAGAAGGGCAGCTGCAAATTTTTCGAGGCTGAATTGTTCTGAGACCTGTCTAAATTCATAATTCTCTGGAGTAAAAAAATGGAGTGCTAAAAGGACTCCCGAAAAAAGACCAGAAAGACCGTCAAGAATTGCAATTCGCTGATAGATTCTTTTGCGATCGTTGATA
>JAHEKV010000004.1:404121-427995 GCA_024638165.1 Flavobacteriaceae bacterium | reverse complement strand
TTTTTTCTTGTTAGAATCGACCTTAAACAATATTTTTGCGCCCACCTTTATACCAAAGGTTAAATCAGATTGGAGAGGTGCCGGAGTGGTAACGGAGCAGATTGCTAATCTGTCAGCGCGTAAGTGCTGCCTGGGTTCGAGTCCCAGTCTCTCCGCACAAATTTTCGGGGTGTAGCGTAGCCCGGTCATCGCGCCTGCTTTGGGAGCAGGAGGTCGCAGGTTCGAATCCTGCCACCCCGACAAAATTAGGGATGTTGCTTTAGAAGCTTCATCCCTTTTTTTATGCGCTTTAACGAAGGTTTCTTTTTGAAGGATTGACCTGATATATTATACTGCTTGCTGGTCTCACAATAGGGTATAAAAAAAGACGCCCAGTGAGCGTCTTTTTCTTGATTCTTAAGTGATCGCGATAGGATTCGAACCTATGACCGTCTGCTTAGAAGGCAGATGCTCTATCCAGCTGAGCTACGCGACCAATAAATAGGATTGCAAAAGTAGGATATTAGACCTAATTGTACAATATACTTTTTACAATGAAATATTGTCTTTTAGAGAAAGCTTATCCTTCTTTTCGAAGAACTCGAAGAGCAGTTCTATCAAATCATAGCCGAAGTAGTCGGCTACAAAGTAGGCGACAATAGCAAGAACCATAAGTGATAATAGGATTCGAACTAAGATTCTAAGAGGCGTTAAAAGAAGCTTTAATAGCTTGTAGATAACCACTAGTGCCAGAGAACATCCGGTAATGATCAATACGATTTGTATTTCGTCACTTAAGGTCATGGACACTTGCTTTTTAAGTTTTACTTATTTTTTCGCAGTTTAGCACTGTTACTTTTTCTAGGCCCACAAGAATAAGGAAATGTTGGCTACTTTCTTTGAGTTGCCAAGTTTTTTTAAACTCGTCGGCTCTTATTTTTGAATACTTACTGATCACGCTAAAGGCCTTTTTCTTGATACTGGATAGCATTTTTTTATTGTGTAAAAGAGCTTCCTTCAATAAAAAACACCTTCCTTGAAAATCGTCTAGTTTAACATTTGAGGTAAGCAGACTTGAATTTCCTAATTGGTAAAGTTTGGGGTGGTTACTACAAAGAACACGAAAAGCTCGGGTTTTTAAAAAACTTGGAGCAGGGTCATAAAGATACTTCAGTGGCTGCTGGCTAATTTTTAGTTCAGTATTCTTGATTTCAGATAATGTAGTGGTAAACTGTTGTTCTTTTTCACTGGTGAGATTGAAATGATTGATGGGAACGTTCTCTATTTCAATAGGGTTCGATGGTGAAAGCCAGAATAGAAGCTCTTTAACCTCATTTTTCACACTGATGATGTCAATAGCTGTAGAGGCTCCTTTAAATTGTCTTAGACTTTCGGTAATGTCTATAAGGGGAGATGCTTTGATAGCTAATAGCCTTGTCTTTTTTAATAGCGTGGGTAGAAGTTCGAGAAGGTTAGGAGTGCAGTTTTCCCATGCGACCGTCTTTTCTCCTTTAGACCCTCGTCTTGCGGGATCGATATAAATAAAGTCAACCGAGGATATGTTTGTTATATAATCTTCAGCTCTAGCTTGAAAAATTTCGTTGGTGGTATTAAGAACACGATTGTTGTGCTTCAATAATTCGATTAAATCATCTTGATACTCTATGGAAGTAAACGATTTAAAATGCTGACTTAAGTAATAACTGTCCATGCCTAAGCCCGCAGTAAGATCTATACCTGTATCAAAGGACTGAAGAAAATGCGATAGTCTTTTCGCTTTAAACGCCGCGGTAAATGAAGAACTACACTGTTCTAATGAGAGTTTGGGACCGAATAAGTAGTCTTTGTGTTCGAGTAGAAATGGAGCCTTTAAGCGCGCCCAACTTCTTCCATTGATTTGTTTGACTAGTAGTTCATTGCTTAGGCCACCGAATAACTGCGGCTTAAAGAGTAATTCCTCACAATTTGAAGATTGATACGTCTTTATAAATTCCCATACGTCTTCTGAGACGATTTCGGTCATAGTCCCTTAGTTAGTTTGATAACGGTCGGATGTTCTGCAAAGAAAACGCTCAAGATTACTTTTATCACGGTATAAGCAGGTACCGCAACCACCATTCCTAAAACTCCGAAAAGAGATCCTGCACAAAGAATTACTAGGAATATTTCTAGCGGATGTGATTTTACACTCTTTGCGTAGATATAGGGTTGTGAAAAGAAATTATCGATAAGTTGACCAATGATAATCCCTGCTGCTACGTAAGCTAATTTAGGTAGGGCAATATCATAAAAATCAACCTCTAAATAACTGATCATTGTTAAAAGTAGCATGAGCGTTCCTCCAATCAATGGCCCTACGTAGGGTATGATATTGAATATTGCACAGAGTAGGGCGATTATTATTGCGTTCTCTATACCTCCGACAAGAAGGGTAATACTATACACAACAAAAAGGATGATTAACTGTAGAAGAATACCAGAGAAATAACGTGATAATAGGTAGCTGATTTTACCAAAGGAGTTGACTGCCTTTTCCTCCTTATCGTCAGGAATGAAAACGAGGATTCCCCGCTGCAGTAATTTCTGATCTTTCAGGAAGAAAAAAGTAATGAAAACCACAGAGAAAAAACCTATACTGAGTGCTCCTAGGGTATCTAAAACACCACTAAGAAGATTAGGGATGAAATTTAAATCAACACTATCTATGAACTGATTCTCAATAGATAATTCACTCAAATAGTTTTTTAACGGCGGAACGTGCCTTGCAATGGTTTCACTGAGTAGACTTAGAGAATCGGTTACGTTCTGCTCTAAACGATCTATATCAAGCAATGAAAGATTCTCACCTTGAGTAATAACTACAGGAATGATAAGACCGGCAAAACCTAAAACAACGGTGATTTGAAGAAGAATGGTCAAAATCACAGCTAAACTCGTCGGGATGGATAGCTTTTCATGAAAAAAGGAAACCACCGGTTTACCTAGTAAAGCAAGTACCCCTGCTAAGATTAGGTATAAAATTACAGATGAAAGGCTGTAAAGAAGGTAAAGGATGACGCCACCAATAAGTAGCGTACTGGTCCATTTAATAAGGGCTTGGTAGGTTGTATTGTTCATAGGTTATTCCTTCAAAATCATTCGTGCTAGGGCCATTAAACCTGCTGTTTCTGTTCGCAGTCTACTAGATCCTAGAGATACTTCTTTGTATCCTAAATCTAGTGCCTTGCTTACTTCTTCCTCGCTAAAATCTCCTTCAGGCCCAATAAGCATCAATTTACTTTTTTTTGAATCACAGTGTGCTATCAGGTCTGTTTTATCTCCAGGATAACAATGACCAATAAACTTCTGATCCCAAGCTTCTTCCTTTTCAAAAAGTGTTTGGACGGGAGTTAATTCATCTAAAATCGGACGGTAAAGTCGCAACGACTGCTTGAAAGCACTGTCTAAGATGCGCTCTGCTCGTTCCTTGTTTAAATTTTTACGCTCAGAGAATCGACTCGTTAATGGAATGATTCTGGCGATCCCAATCTCAGTTGCCTTTTCGATAAACCATTCGAAACGATCCATAGATTTGGGAAGTGCCATAGCAATCGTAATTTGATTTTCAGTACGATCTTCGCTCCGTAGATAGGAGAGGCTTACTTCTGATTTTTTTGGATGTGCCAGACTTATGGTTGCAGAAAATAGATCACCCTTACCATTAGTGAATTCTACACGATCGCCTACTGATTTTCTAAGAACTTTGCACAAATGTCCGCTCTGAATAGCATCTAGCTTACAGAACGTTGAATGTTTGTCTAGGGTCGTATCATAGAATCGTTGACTCATAGTTGGGTGAGGTTATAACGCGCAGTTGAGGAATGAGATATTTCGCTGTAATCGCCCCTTTCGAATTTTAATACACCTACAATTCCGATCATTGCTGCATTATCGGTGCAGTATTCAAAAGGAGGTAAGTGTAATTTGAAATGGTGCTTATCAGAAAGTTCTTTGAGACGATTTCTAATACCACTGTTAGCGGCGACTCCTCCAGAAAGGACGAGGTGTTTTACCCCAGTGGTTTTTAGAGCCTTGAGTAATTTCTTTTGTAGAACTTCTATGATGGCCTCTTGAATGCTTGCACATAAATCTGCCTTGTTGTTGATAATAAATTCTGCATCATTACGAACACTTTGCTGTATGACTTTTGCGATTCCTGTTTTTAAACCGCTAAAACTAAAGTCGAGATCGGGAACCTTTGGTAAACCGAATTGAAAAGCTTTAGGATTTCCTTGCTGAGCCCAATGATCAATCTGAGGTCCTCCAGGATAATCAAATCCCAACAATTTTGCGCTTTTATCAAAGCACTCTCCGACAGCATCGTCTAAAGTTTCCCCCAACACTTCTAATTCGAAATAATCCTTTACCAGTACGAGTTGAGTGTGGCCGCCGCTAACAGTCAAACTTAGTAATGGAAAATTGGGAGCAACTTGACGCGGATCTTCGATAAAATGCGCCAGAATATGGGCCTGCATATGATTAACATCAATGAGAGGAATGTCTAAAGCAATCGAAAGTGATTTAGCAAATGATCCGCCTACAAGAAGAGACCCTAGTAATCCTGGGCCACGAGTGTAAGCGATGGCATCAAGCTCCTTTTTTTCGATATTTGCCTCTGAAAGTGCCCGGTGTATGACAGGAACAATACTTTTTTGATGTGCCCTTGAGGCTAACTCAGGCACTACACCGCCGTAACTTTCATGAATTTCTTGAGTATTAACCACGTTTGATAAAACTCTTCTACCTTGCATTACGGCAGCAGAGGTGTCATCGCAAGAAGACTCGATAGCTAAAATTAAAGGCTCTTTTTTCAAAGTCATATGTTAAACAAAGATAACGGCTTAACTCCAATTCGAAAACGACTCTCTCTGGGTGTTAAGATTATACTGGTTGTAGGTCTTTTTCTTTTCGGTTTGACGATTATTGGATCGCTTACTCCCGTTCAAACCTATGTCGCAAAACGCCTTGTAAAACAACTCACTCAAGAATTTGGTTTAGAAGCAAATGTAGGAGGTGTACGCGTAAACCCCCTAGAGCTCAATTCCCAGTTAACCGATCTTTATTTCGAAGATAATAGGGGAGATACTTTACTTTATATCAGTTCAATTCGTGCATCCTTACTTTCCCTCTCTGATTGGTCGTCTAGTAAAGGTGGTAATTACAGGGTGGGCGCCTCAGTACTGTACTACCGTATTCCTAAAGGTGACTCTGTGGCTACATTGAATCGTTTCCTTGAGGCTTTACCTTCTAATACTAATCAACAGAAAGACTGGAGTTCAAAACGAATTGAAGCTAGAAATCTTAGCGTTCGATACATCGATGAAAATCGAAGCGCAATCCCGGTTAAGGTAAATGTAAATCAACTGGTCGTTGAAGATTTAAAACGTTTCAACGGACTTTTTTCAGGAAAGCTGACGACATCGGTTACCGAATTACCAACCTTAGGTTCATCAACATTATCTGCACGAATTAGACAAGTAGGAGGAAGATGGGAAGCTCTCGATTTAAATCTTCGAACTGCTAAGGATGAACTGAATTTACCATGGGTAGGTGTTCAGACAAATCCGTTCAATATATCTGCAGAAATGGCTCCCTCTTTCATTAGTCCCGAGCTTATGAAAGCGATCATCCCGACCGTTCAAATTGAGAGTTCCATGTATGTTCAAGGGGAGGTTCAGGCAACCACTGACTATATTAGTCTAAATCGTGCCTATGTTGAGCTAGGAGATTCAAATGCCGAGGTTTCCTTAGATCTATCTACCAATGATGGTGTAGACATTCGAGAATTAAGCCTTACTAATGCGAAACTACAGGTTAAAACTCTGGCTAGACAATTGGCACCGAAAAGAACCTCTTTTTTAGATAATCCCGACCTAAATGAAAGTCAGTTTCACGGATTAATTCGTTGGTCTTCGATTAAAGACTCGACAGCGATTGATGTTGTTGGGCTTTGGGATCACTCAGAAATAGATCTGAAGTACACTAAAAATAGCAGAGAAGAGATGGTGGTTGCCGGCCTTGATAATTACCCTCTTTATTTGATTAAGCCGGGTGTCAGAGAAACAATAACAGGAGAAGCCACTCTTCAAAAATTGAATACTTCAAGTTTTTGGACGGTGGAGGGCTTCATCGGAGATGTCGTTTCAAATTCTTATCAGTTACAGGATATAGCACTAAATGGAACGATAAAATCAAGCCTTTTTACTGGTCAATTAAGCAGTCGATCTCCAAAAGCCTCTTTTGACTGGGAGGGTTATCTAGAGTTATCTTCTGGTTTTCGCTCAAAATCAGTATTGACCTTAAATGGTTTCGACACCTCGATTTTTAATAGTGGTTACTTAAATGTTCTTCTCAATGGTCGTATAACATCAGAGCTATGGGGTACGAAACTTTCAGATGTTCAAGGAAGTATTTCTTCTTCGGGAATCTCTGCAAAGACCCCTAATGGTCAATCTATTGCCTTAGGCTCTTTTCAATTTGGTGCATCATTGATTAATAATGACACCCATCAAATCCAATTTCAATCAACCGATTTGATCAATGGATCTATTCGAGGAAACTACCATTTAATCGATTGGTCGACTTTGAAAGAGTATAGCTTTCCTGAAGAACTTGTTTTAAGAGCAGATATCGATACGGGAGATTCATGGAGTGAACTCTTTAAACAGTCTTTGAGTATTCCTGAGATTAGTGGATTTATTGATTACCGGCCCGATTACTATAAAACCTCCCTTTCTCTTTCCTCGATAAGGTATCAAACAACATTTATGGAGGCTTTTAAAATAGAAGGAAATACGGGAGGTACTTTAAATATTCAGGCGGATCGCTTTTCGAATCCCCTTTTAAATATTAAAGATGCTCGTTTAATTCTTACCCAATCTGAGGGGCTCTTCTCGTTTACATCACTGAATCGTTTTTCAGACCGCTTAGATCTTAGAGCTCGAGTTGATAGACCTTCAAAAGGAGTATATGCTTTTGATTTTAGTAACACTGATTTTACTCTTAAAGGAGCAGAATGGCAGCTTATTGAAAACCCTCAAGTAGTCATTGACTTAAATAATCGAACCTTACGATCTTCAGAAATAGTTTTGAATAGAAGGGGAGGTGGTAATATGCAATTTACTCTTGATTACAGAGATGAGTATAACTACGACTTTGACTTCACGGCCGAATTTGTTCCATTAGCATCAATAACCCCCGATGTAAGAAACCTCGAATTTTCTGGATTAACTACAGGAACCTTTAGGCTGTCGAACAAGCAAGGAAAGTTGAGCCCATTATTTAATATGGGTGTTGAAGAGTTTTCGATCAACGGATCAGACCTTGGGTTCTTGAATGGTACCATCTTGGGAAACCAAGGCGGAGATGAGTTTGATCTCAAATTTGATCTTCGAAAAGGAAGTCAAGCATTCTTTGAGATTGAAGGTGTGCTAGAATCAAAAGAAGATGAACTTTTAACCAACCTTAAAGGTGAGTTTGACGGTATGCCGTTAGCACCATTGTCGACCATTGGCTCTTCGGTCTTTGATTCGTTAAGAGGTACATTTTCAGGACCTATTTCTTTAATGGGGAATTTAAAAGAAGCCCAACTATTGACTCGTTTAAATATCACTGATGGAGGTATCCGATTTCCTTATTTAGGAATGGATTATACGTTTAATCCAGAAGCGACTATTGAAATAACACAACAAGCCATTCAATTTAATGACATTATTCTCAGTGACTCCGAAGGAATAACGAAAACACGACTAACGGGAGCCATTGATCATCGCTATTTTAAAGATTATAGTTTAGACCTTGCTATAGATACTGGGGATGAACCTTCATTGATGCTAAATACCTCTTATAGAGATGGGGCACTTTACTATGGAAAGGGGCTTGTGACAGGTACTGCAAGTTTTAAAGGTCCATTTAATTCTCCCGTAATTAGTGTAAGGGCGAAGACGTTTGCGGGAACAGAGATACAGATTCCGTTAGAAACAGAAACGACTGACTTTACCGATGACTATATACGTTTTGTAAGTGAGGAGAATGAGGAAAAAGAAGAAGAATTAATTCGTCAAAATTCATCCTCTAAGATTACCCTAGATTTTGACTTAGAGATTACACCTGAAGCTGAGGTAACTGTTTTAGTTGACCAGATTTCTGGCACCGAGTTAAAGGGTAGCGGAACAGGGCTTCTTCTCATGCGTTTGATCGATGGTGAGTTCTCTATGTTTGGAGATTACGCCGTTAGCTCAGGTAATTTCAATTATCGCTTTGGAGGACTCATTGATAAAGATTTTGACCTACAACCAGGAGGTACTATTACCTGGCAAGGAGATCCTTATAATGCTCAATTAAACTTGACAGCTCTTTATCGTCTGAGTGCTAATCCAGCTCCTTTGTTGAATTCAAGTAGTTATCCGAGACCAGTGAATACAGATGTTTCTATTCGTTTAGGGGGAGATATTTTGCAACCTCAAATCGATTTCGGAATCAATTTCCCCAACCTAAGTTCAGTGATACGAAGTGAAATTGAGTATCGATTGAGAGATCAGTCTACGCTCGAAAAAAATGTGTTCTTCTTGTTAGCTCAAGGTAGTTTTGTAAATGATCAAATGGGGATTTCGCAAGGAGTTCTCACTGGTAATTTGATGCAATCAGCCTCAGGATTATTAGATCGTGTACTAGGGGAGTCAGAATCGTTTGATTTGGGTCTTTCTTACGAACAAGGTTTTACTAGTCCACAATCGAATGTAGATATAGAAGATCGAATTGGTGTAACGGTAAGTACTAAACTCGGTAAACGTGTTTTATTTAATGGGAAATTAGGGGTTCCTGTTGGAGGTGTAACAGAAACGGTTGTTGCTGGGGACGTAGAATTACAGGTGATTTTGAATGAAGAAGGCACATTGAGCGCCAAGATTTTTAATAGAGAAAATACGTTAAGCCAAGTATTTGTGGGTGCTCAGGGCTATACTCAAGGCTTAGGTCTTAGTTACCAAGTCGATTTTGAAAACTTCAAAGATTTAATTCGAAGAGTATTAAAATCAGCGAATCAAGCGGATTAATTAGCAGATTTAATTAGATTTGGCGCGACAAAACTATGAATCAATCAATCAAAAAAATTGGAGTACTGACCTCAGGAGGTGATTCTCCAGGTATGAATGCGGCTATCCGTTCGGTAGTGCGTACTTCTGCGTTTCACGGCCTCGAGTGTACCGCTGTATATCGAGGGTATCAAGGTTTAATTGACGGAGATTTTGAAGAGTTTAATGCTCGCTCTGTGAATAATATAATTCACAAAGGGGGTACGATTCTTAAGTCGGCACGTTGTGAAGACTTTAGAACCCCAGAGGGTCGTAAAAAGGCCTATGATAACATTCAAAAAGCAGGAATAGACGCTCTTGTTGTTATCGGTGGAAATGGTTCTTTAACGGGAGCTCAAAAACTAAACGAAGAGTTTGGCTTTCCGGTAATGGGAATTCCAGGAACAATCGATAACGATATTTTAGGAACCGATTACACGATCGGTTTCGATACAGCGATCAATACCGTGGTAGATGCTATTGATAAAATTCGTGATACTGCGAGTTCTCACAATCGCCTCTTTTTTGTTGAGGTAATGGGTCGTGATGTTGGTTTAGTAGCCTTAAATAGCGGTGTAGGAGCGGGTGCAGAAGAAATCTTGATTCCTGAACAAAATCTAGGTCTTGATCGAATGCTCGAATCTTTAAAGCACAGTAAGGATTCAGGAAAATCGTCAAGTATTGTTGTTGTAGCTGAAGGAGATAAAACTGGAAAAAATGTTTTTGAACTAAAAGAATACGTTGAAAAACATCTACCGATCTACGATGTTCGAGTTTCAGTTTTAGGACATATGCAAAGAGGTGGATCACCTACTTGTTTTGATCGTGTCTTGGCTTCTAGAATGGGAGTAAAGGCAGTAGAGTCTTTAATGGAAGGAAATACCAATTACATGATTGGTATTGAAAATAATAAAATGGTATTGACTCCTATTGACTATGCCATCAGTGGATTAACTCCGATTGATGAAGAATTAGTACGGGTATCTGATATCATGAGTTTTTAATTAATTAGTAATCATCAAATAATAATAAAATGGGAAAGTTGAAAGTAGGTATTAACGGATTTGGTCGTATCGGACGTATGGTTTTTCGTGCAGCAGCACAGAGAGACGATATCGAAATCGTAGCGATCAATGATTTATTAGAATTAGACCACCTAGCTTATCTATTAAAATACGATTCGGTACACGGTAATTTCAAAGGAACCGTAGAAGTTTCTGGCGATCAACTAATCGTTAACGGAAATGTGGTTAGAATTACTGCAGAGAGAGATCCACGTAACCTTAAGTGGGATGAAGTAGGAGCGACTGTTGTTGCTGAGTGTACAGGTATTTTTACCACTCTTGACATGGCACAACAGCACATCGAGGGAGGTGCTAAGAAAGTAGTAATATCTGCGCCATCAAAAGATGCTCCGATGTTTGTAATGGGAGTAAACCACAACGAAGTAAAAGCAACCGATACTATCGTATCGAACGCGTCTTGTACTACGAACTGTTTAGCTCCTTTAGCTAAGGTTCTTAATGACAATTTCGGAATTGAGGAGGCATTAATGACAACGGTACACGCTACTACGGCAACACAAATGACCGTTGATGGTCCTTCTAGAAAAGATTTTAGAGGAGGTCGTTCAGCTTTACTAAATATCATCCCAGCAGCTACGGGTGCAGCCAAGGCGGTAACGAAAGTAATTCCTGCTTTAGAAGGTAAACTAACAGGTATGGCCTTCCGTGTTCCTAATGCAGATGTTTCTGTTGTTGATCTTACGGTTAAATTATCAAAAGAAACTTCATACGAAGAAATCAAGAAAACCTTCAAAGCTGCTTCTGAGAATGAATTAAGAGGAGTTTTAGGATATACAGAAGATCTAGTAGTTTCACAAGACTTTATTGGCGATGCAAGAACTTCAATTTTCGACGCTGATGCAGGTATCGAATTGAACTCAACCTTCTTTAAGCTAGTTTCTTGGTACGATAATGAAGCCGGATACTCTAATAAACTAATTGATCTAGCACTTCACGTTGCATCGATCTAAGGATAGGTATTTATGATCTTAATCGTAGATAGCGGTGCAACCAAATCTGATTGGATTGCACTCAATGAAAAAGGAGAGGAACTTTTCAAAACTCAAACTTTAGGTTTGTCGCCTGAAGTATTGACAAGAGAAGTTATCGAGGATCGTTTAGCGAATAATTTTGAGATTTCTCAAAATCGCGAAAAGGTTTCTCAACTTCATTTTTATGGTGCAGGTTGCGGAACAGAACGTATGAAGAAGTTTCTAAGTGAAATTTTCACCGTTTTCTTCCCTAAGGCAAAGATTGATGTTAAAGAAGATACCTATGCCGCGATTTACGCCACTACAGATATTGGTAAGCAAGGTATAGTTTGTATTCTTGGTACCGGTTCCAATTGTTCTTATTATGACGGTCATCAGCCTTTTCAAAAGGTAACTTCACTCGGTTATATCCTTATGGACGACGCCAGCGGAAATTATTTTGGGCGTAAACTCTTGAGAGATCTTTATTTTCACAAAATCCCTCAGGATTTAGCGATCAAATTTACCAAAGAGTATCCCCTTGAGGCTGATATTATCAAAGACCACCTCTATAAGCAACCGAATCCAAATACCTATCTAGCGACCTTTGCACGTTTTCTAATTGAAAACAAAGATCATAGATATTGTAGAGGAGTGATTAATAAAGGTTTACAGCAATTTGTAAATAACTATATCATGCAATTTGAATTGGCTACTAAGGTACCCTGTCACTTCGTAGGTAGTATTGCTTATTATCTTAAAGATGAGCTTGAGGCAGTACTCAACAATAATGATTTAGTTATAGGTAAAGTACTTCGTAAGCCTATTGATGGATTGGTGGAATTTCACAGAAAGACGATGTAGCCTATTTCTGGGCGATGAGTGAAATTTCAACATTCACATTCTTCGGAAGACCTAAAACCGCGACAGTTTCTCTAGCTGGAGCGGTTTTTTCGTTAAATAAGGTGGCATAGATTCGATTCACTGTTTCGAAGTGAGCCATATCACTTAAAAATATACTACACTTTACTACTTGCTCAGTGAGGTAGTTAGCCTCCTTAAGAATGGCCTTGATATTGCTAATAACTCGTTCTGTCTCACACGTGATGTCTTTGGTGTCTAGTTCACCTGTTACAGGATCAATTGCGATTTGACCTGAAACGAATAAGGTGTTATTTGACTCTACCGCTTGTGAATAGGGGCCGATAGGAGCAGGTGCATCTGGAGTATAGATAATTCTTTTCATCAGCGTCTTATTACATTTCGTTGACTGCGACTTTCCCATTTAAGATCAGAAAGCATGCTGCTCTTGATTCCAATAAAAAAGTCCCAACGAGTATTGGTACCAAAAGGTACCCAATTAAATCGAAGATCAAAGCTTTTCAGGTCTCTGCGAAAGCCTAATTGTGTTAGGTTAAACCCTTTATTGGTAAAATCATAACCCGAAGAGAATCTAATTTTCCATTCAGGAGTAAGATCTAAATTTCCCGAAAACATCAGTGAAGCATTGGTAAAGTTATTCTCTCTCGCTGCATTGGTGTATCCACTGGTGAACTGAAGATTCATGTTCCAAGGGATCGCATTTCTGTATAATTTACCAATCTCTTCATTCTCCTCTTCTTCAGTATCTAGGTCATCATTGAGTCCAAATCCAAACAGATCATTAGCTGCTCCCCCTGATGCGGTTCTATAATCAGAGTCATAACCTCTTCTAGTGTCTTCCTCATTCTCTTCCTTTTCTTCTCTTTGGTTTTTGGGCTTAAAGGTATCGTTGTTTAAGCGGTAGCTCACATTAATATTTGCTCGAGTTAAACGAAATAAACCACCTCCGTTTTGAACATTCAATGTATTTATTCGTCTTCCATCTTCATTGACGGCATAAGGGTCAAGGGCTCCATTTAGATTGATATTCATCTTTTGGTCTAGAATAGCCGTTGCAGCATTAAAGCTTACCGGAGCGAGTCTAAGTGAATCAGCCTCCATGTTATAAGAGCTGGCAAAATTGAGGTTGCTGAAAATAGGAATTTTTCTAGATTCTGTTTCGGTACTATCCTTTGATTTTACCTTAGCTTCAATGGTATTTTGGAGACTAAATGTAAGCGCGTTACTTCTACTCAGTGAGGGTGCACCGTTATAGGTTCCTTCGAACCTTGAATACGACTCCAATTCGCCATCGTAATTGGTGTAGGTGTCGTAATACTGCTCAAACGAGGGACGGTATCCCCAACCCACAGAAGGTCGCATTACGTGTCGTATCGCTTCTAATTTATTCCCTTCCTTAAAGGTGTAAGTACCATAAACAGTGGTTCCAATATTCGCTGAGATACCATATCTGTTAAATCGGTCAAACCCTTTCACGGTGTCTAATACGATTTCTCTATTTTGTTCGATGCTGGGGTCCTGACCTCTTGTGTAGGTTTCAAAAGTCCATAGATCTTCATAATTAGCCCCCATAGAAACGCTAAAAAACTTGGCTACTTTGAAGTTCGTGCTAATGGGAATCGTGTGCCTTGCTCCCATCTTTACATCATCGAACATTCTAGCCGTTAAAAAAAGTGAATCGGTTGTCTTTACCCTGTTTTCGAATCGAGAGCTATATTGAAAATTGATGTTTTGAAAAATCCCCTTTTTCATTCCGTTTCTAGGTGCAAATGGAAAGATCCGCTCCATGTTCACCTGAGCGGTAGGTAGGGTTAAGTTGATTTCTTCAGTGTTTGTGTTTTGGTTATGCGTCGCGCTGAGATTGACATTCACCGATGGGTAGGCTGGGAATGTTTTCGTGTAAGATATCGAAGATGAAAGGTTGTTATTTTGTGTAAGTGCAAGGTTTTGTTGATTTGCTGAACTTCTAAAATAAGAGCTCGATCCAATATTTACTGAAGCTGAAAATCTAGAATTTGGATTGGCTTTTGCATCTTGACTATGAGAGATTTGGAGATTGAAAATGCTACTTCGACTGTAATCTTCGAATCCTTTTTGGCTCGTGATTAGATTTTCATATCTCAAATTAATATTTCCTCTAAATCGGTAGCGTTTGGTGTAAACGCTTTGCATTTTAAATCCATAGCTACCATTGGTGTAATAGTCCCCAGTTAGACTTAGATCAACATATTCGCTCAGTGGAAGGTAGTAACCACCATTTTGAATCGCATATCCTCGCTGCGGGTCGTTGGTGATTGTTGGGAAAATCAAACCTCCAGAGCGTCCTTGTGTCAGGGGAAGCACAGCGAAGGGTAGTGCGATCGGGGTAGGTACATCGACCAGATACATGTTTGCGAAACCGGCAATGATTCGTTTCCCGGGAATGAATTTTGCCTTATTGATTTTGATGTAGTAATCTGGGTCAATCGTATCCTTAGCAGTCGTGAGCTTTCCTTTTTGAAAATAAAAAACAGAGTCGTTTTCTTTTTTGGTCATTTCAGTGTAAACCTTCATGTTTTCACTTGAAGGTCCCATACTTCCATATCCTGCACCTTGTTCAGTTCGCGAATTAAAAATGATTGCTTTTTCAGTAGTGAAGTTGTATCGGATAGAATCAGGAACTACAACGCTTGGACCTTGTTTGAAGTTAGGCGTCTGGTCAAGATTACCTTCACTATTTTTAATTCTCCCAGCTTGAACCTCGTTGGTTACGTAGTCGATAGCAATAATTCCAGAGGCTAATTGGGTATCTGCGTAAGTGATTTTTGCCTGATTGGATAATACAATAGCCGACTGCTTCTGATCAATAGCCACCGAATCTGTGGCGCTATATACAATCGGTGCATCTAATGTTGAAGCTACTTTGAAGGGTTGCTCAGTAGGTAAGGTTTGTTTTAGAGAATCTTTTAAGATTTTATTTCTGGTAACTACTTGAGGTAATAAGGGAGCTACAATAGTGTCTGACGCCGCGATAGGTCGCACTAGTAAATTTTTTATAGCAATTTGCTTCTGTGCATGAACTGCCGAAAATGCAGTCATCCATAGAAGAAGAATGATCCAATAATGCCTTTGTGTCGACAACAGTAATTCTAAATTTAAATCAAGTGAAAAAAGGGCCTGATTAATGGGTTCAAACTTACGGATTAATTGCCGAAACTATCCGGGAATGCTTAATTTTAGGGTATGTTTCACATCTCTATGGTTCGGTTGCTTCTACGAGGATTAGTTATCGCCTCATTGCTCTTTTTGGGATTTCCTTCAATCTATGCCCAATCTGATCAATTTAAAGTAGTTCTTGACCCTGGTCACGGGGGTAAAGATCCAGGAAATGTGCACAACGGCTATTATGAAAAGAACATCACCCTTGCTATTTCTAAAAAGGTTGAGGTCATTTTAAGTAAAGAAGAAGATATTGACGTCTCTTTAACCAGAGTCCGTGACGTTGCTGTAAATTTATACGCTCGAGGACCCATTGCGAATAAAAGAGGTGCGGATGTTTTCGTTTCTATTCATTGTGATGCTCATGATTCAAATGCTCACGGTGCAGGAACCTTTGTTTTGGGACTTCATCGTGCTGATAAAAATCTAGAAGTCGCGAAACGTGAAAACGCGGTTATTTATCGAGAAGAAGGTTACACTGAGAATTACGCAAAGTTTAATAGTGATGCTATTGGGGTATCGGTGATTCAGGAAGAAAACCTGAATCAAAGTATTCAACTAGCCTATAAAGTTCAAAACGGCCTAGTAAAGCGTGCAGGCAGAAGAGACAGACAGGTCAAACAAGCAGGCTTTGTCGTACTCTATGGTACCGTCATGCCATCGATTCTTATCGAGGTAGGTTTTCTAAGTAATTCTAACGAAGGAGCTTTTTTAAATTCAAATGCTGGACAGCAAAAGGTCGCTGAGGCAATAGCCACCGCTCTAATTGATTATAAAAATGAATTCTTTATGAATTCGATAGTGTTCGATCAACCCATTTCTGATTCAACCACCTATTACCGGATACAATTAGCTGCTTCAGATCGAAGACTTTCAGAAAACGATCCTTTTTTTAAAGGGTTAAAACCCATCTATCGTGATGAGGTTTCAGCGGTAATGCGCTATTTTTACGGAAGAACCAGTTCTTTTCAAACTGCCCAAAAATTATTACAACAGGCTCATAACAAAGGGTTTAAAGACGCTTTTATTGCCGAAATGAATTAACGAATCAATGAATCTACTTCGATTAACGAAAGAAATAAAGGCTGGACTAATTGTTGTACTTGGTATTACAGCGGTAATCTTGGGATTTAGCTACCTCAAGTCGAATAGTCTATTAGGAAAATCGACCAAGCTATATGCGGTATACGATCATGTGGGTGGGTTGCAATCGGGTACTGCTGTTTCCTTGAACGGGTTTAGCGTAGGTACCATTGACGATATTACTTTTTTAGATGAAACCGGAAAGCTGATGGTTTCTTTTACCTTAATTACCGATTTACCCATACCCGAAGATTCGAAAGCTGAACTTTATGATACCTCTGTTTTAGGAGGAAAAGGTCTTCAAATTATTTTGGGAACTCCAGGTTCGGAGATCGCACAAAGTGGTGATACCCTAACCTCGATAGTAAAGATCGGAATGACCGACCGAATCACTGAGCTAATGGAGCCTCTTGAAGCCAAGGTGAACAGTGCAATAGTCGAGACTGATCTACTGATGAAAAACCTGAATCAATTGTTAGATGCTGATTCGCAAGCACTTCTTAGAGAAACCCTTAATAACTTCAGCGAAACTAGCGCCTCATTAAAGGTGATTTCGCAAAACGTTAGTGAGAACTTAACTGCTAACGAAAAGATGTTAGGAACCATTCTCGAAAACACTGCAGAGTTAACCTCAAATTTATCGAGTGTTTCTCAAACCTTAAATGAAGCAGATCTAAAAGGTTTAATGGTTGATTTAAATGAGTCTATATCAGCAACAAAAGAAATTCTTGCAGGAATCAATAATGGGGAAGGTACTGTTGGGCAGATTTTCACCAACCAAGAATTATACGTTTCCTTGACGTCAAACTTGAACCAATTAGAATGGCTTTTACAAGACTTGAGACTTAATCCTAAGCGATATCTTTCGGTATCTGTATTTGGCAAGAAACAAAAGGATTATGTGGCTCCAGAATCAGACCCTGCTAAGAACTCGAAGAATCAATGATCAATTCTATTCTTTTTTTACTTCTGCTTATTGCTGGTATCGGATTCTTTATACGAAACAGTAAAAAAATTATTGCGGCAGTTCATCTAGGTACACCGCTGCCTAAAGTAGACCGAAAAAAGGAGCGTTGGTTTCAAATGCTTCGTTTGGCTTTTGGACAGCAGAAGATGCATCGTAACCTTTTAGTAGGAGTATTGCACCTTGTGGTTTACCTTGGTTTCATCATTATTAATATCGAGCTTTTAGAAATTATAGTCGATGGTTTAATTGGTACCCACCGCGTATTTAAAGGTTTAGGCAGGTTTTACAATTTCGCTATCGCAACTTTTGAAGTGTTTGCTCTATTAGTGGTTTTTTCAGTGATTGTCTTTTGGATGCGTAGAAACCTACTACGCATCGCTAGGTTTTGGAGCCCTGAAATGAAAGGCTGGCCTAAGTCTGATGCGAATTGGATTTTGATTATCGAGTTGGTCTTGATGGGTTTGTTCCTTACCATGAATGCCGCTGATTATACCCTTCAACTTAAGGGGCACGAGGCATACCCTTTAGCAGGATCCTTTCCTGTGAGCGGCCTGGTCGTACCGATTTTCCAAAACTTTTCGTTAGAGACTTTAGTCCTTATTGAACGTGTTTCTTGGTGGATGCATATAGGAGGCATCCTATTTTTCTTAAACTATCTGTATTACTCGAAGCATTTACATATTCTATTAGCGTTTCCACATACGTTCTACGCTTCTCTTGAGCCGAAAGGTAAAATGGCTAATAATGAAATCGTTACTTCAGAAGTAAAAATGATGTTGGGTCTACCTACAGAACCGGTGACGGCTGAAGAGGTATCTTTTGGAGCTCGAGATGTTCATCAGTTATCTGCCTTACAGCTTTTAGGGGCCTTTTCTTGTACCGAATGTGGTCGTTGCACAGCTTCGTGTCCGGCTAATCAAACGGGTAAATTATTATCACCTCGTAAGATCATGATGGATACCAGAGATCGTGCTACTCATTTAATTGAAAAGGGTGATACAGTGAAAGAGAACTTTTTACTTGATCATTATATCACTCGCGAAGAATTGTGGGCTTGTACTACCTGTAATGCGTGTGTTGAGGAATGTCCGATCGGCATAAGTCCTATGTCAATCATTTTATCAATGCGCCAATATATCACCATGGAAGAGGCATCATCTCCCTCAGAACTAAATTCAATGATGACTAATATTGAAAATAATGGGGCTCCGTGGCCGTTTAATAGTGAAGATCGTTTGAAATGGATAGACTAATCGTAAAAACCATGGCAGAATATGCTGCTGAGGGTAAGTCGCCTGAGGTGCTATTTTTTGTCGGATGTGCAGGAAGTTTTGATCAGCGAGCCCAACAGGTTACAAAGGCCTTCGTTAAAATTCTAAATAGTGCGAATATATCCTTTGGTGTACTGGGTAAAGAAGAGACCTGTACGGGAGATCCTGCCAAACGTGCTGGCAACGACTTTTTGTTTCAAATGCAAGCCCTAACTACTATTGAAACCATGAACGCCTATGGGGTAAAGAAAGTGGTTACTACTTGTCCGCATTGTTTTAATACGATCAAAAATGAATACCCTTCACTTGGAGGAAATTATGAAGTTCTTCATCATACCCAATTTTTAAAACAGTTGTTAGAAGAAAATCGTATCCAGATTGAAGGCGGAAGTTTTAAGGGGAAAAAGATCACGTATCATGATCCATGTTACCTGGGGCGTGCAAACGGAGTTTATGAAGCGCCTAGAGAAATTATTAAAAAGTTAGAGGCTGAAATCGTTGAAATGAAGCGATGCAAGAAAAATGCGCTTTGTTGTGGAGCTGGCGGTGCTCAAATGTTCAAAGAATCTGAATCGGGTAAGAAGGAAATAAATCACGAACGCTCTGAAGAGGTGAATGCGAGCGGAGCATCTGTTGTTGCGGCTGCTTGTCCTTTCTGTAATGTAATGTTAAATGATGGTGCTACTGCCACAGATTCTTCAGTAGAAGTTAAAGATTTAGCTCAACTCATCGTAGAAGCTGCAGATTTATAAGAATGACCAGGTATGAAAATTAGTTTTGAAGAACTTCCCAATCAGGCTAGAATATGGATCTATCCATCGAATCGTCCTTTTACTGAAGAGGAGCTTGAGCGATTAATTCCTAGTTTAGATCATTTTGTGGCCCATTGGGCTGCACATGGCACCCCTTTAAAAGCCGCATATACGGTACCTTATAGACGATTTATTGTGCTAGGGGTAGATCAAGATATTCAGAAGGCTTCAGGTTGCTCTATTGATCATTCCGTTCGTTTTATTCAGGAAATCGAGGAAGAATTTCAAGTGACACTACTCGATAAAATGAATGTTACCTTCAAACAAGGGGAATTCTTAGCTTATAAATCTCTATCAGACTTTAGAAAGATGGCTAAGGATAAGGCGGTTTCAGCGAATACCATTGTATTTAACAATCTAGTTGAGAGCAAGGAGGAGTTCGAGACTCATTGGGAAGTGCCTGCTAGTGATAGTTGGCATTCACGATTTTTGTAATTTAACTGAATGATCAATAAATATACTCGGGTGCTATTAATGATTTTAGCATCCATGCAATCCTACGCTCAGTCTATAAGTTCTAATGTGCTCGATGCGGATGACCAATATCGGCAGAATGTTTGGGTGGATAGTGTTTATAATCAAATGACTCTTGAGGAAAAGGTAGGGCAACTTATCATTGTTTTTACCGACTCAAAACCTTCTGAAGATGAGCCGAAGCGTATAGAAGCTCTGATCAATGATCAACATATTGGAGGGCTTTTATTTTCTGTAGGTAGTCCAGAAAGACAATTAGAACTTACTCGTCGTTATCAGGAATCTTCTAAAATTCCGCTACTGATGACTATGGATGCTGAATGGGGGCTTAGTATGCGGTTAACACCATCGTTTGCATTTCCTTGGAACATGACTTTGGGTGCGACTAGGAATACCGAGCTCATTAAACGAGTAGGCGAGCGAATTGGTGCGCATAATAAACGTATCGGTATTCACATTAATTATGCTCCAGCGGTAGATTTAAATACCAACCCACTCAATCCAATAATCGGAAACCGTTCTTTTGGCGAAGATCCCGAAGTAGTTAGTGAGGCAGCTGAAGCGTTTTATTCGGGTATGTGGAGTGCTGGTGTAATGGGTTCTATCAAGCACTTTCCTGGACATGGAGATACCTCAGCAGATTCGCACCATGCATTGCCTGTGGTTTTAGCTGATCGTAAACAATTAGATACACTGGAATTGATTCCATTCAAACGAATGATTGATTCTGGCGTTCATTCGGTTATGGTAGCGCATTTGGCACTTCCAAAATTAAAAGATGCCAACAATGATCCGGCATCGATTTCATATCATATATCCACTGAGCTACTTCAAAACCAGCTCGGTTTTAATGGTCTAGTAATCACAGACGCATTAAATATGAAAGGAGTGAGTGAGGGGATTAACTCTAATGAGGTGGGTCTAAAAGCTTTTGAAGCAGGAGCAGATATTCTTCTTTACCCGCTCGATGTAAAGGCTACTATAGACATTTTGCTCGAAAAAATTAAGAGCTCCTCGTTCTTGCAAAAACGACTCGAACAATCGGTTAAAAAGATTCTTAAATCGAAATACTTGTTAGGGTTGAATCGTCTAGAAGTACCTTCATTAGAAAAATTAAATGAAGAAATTCAAACTGCTGAGGATCAGTTGTTAAGAGAGCAAGTTTTTGAGTCAGCAATAACAGTGATTGATGATGCTAAAAACCTCCCACTTGCGATTTCTAATCGATACTTATATGTGTCTTCAGACTCAGAGCATGATCAGTCGTTTTATAAATCGTTAGCGAGGTATGCTGCCGTTAAGAAGGTTTCCTTTTCTGACTTGAATACACTTGAACTGGAGGATTACGCTGCAGTTATTATTGGTCACCTCCCAGACACTAGTACGCCTTGGAAGAAGACCGATTTTTCGGAAGAATTTATAAGCCAACTAGAAAAAATAGAACTATCAAAGGTTCCAGTACTTATTGCCCATTTAGGAAGTCCTTATGCTCTCGATGTTTTAACTGAATCAAAGGCTTCAATACTGGTAGGCTATCAGAACACGTCTGAATCTCAAAGTGCTGCTGCGCAAGCCATTTTTGGAGCAATTGCAGTCAAGGGAAAATTACCGGTTACCGTGAACGATCGATTTAGGGTAGGAATGGGAGTATCTTATCCAGCGAAGAACCTAATGTCCTATTCTAAGGTTCCTGAACGAGTTGGATTATCTAGTAGTAAACTAAAAGAAGTAGATCGGCTAATCGCTAGGGTAGTAGATGAGGAAATGGCGCCTGGAGGCCAGGTGATTATTGCTCGAAAGGGAAAGGTGGTTTACGAGCGCAATTTCGGGTATCAGACCTATAAAAAAAAAGTTCCCATTGAATGGGATACTCGTTACGATATAGCCTCAGTAACTAAAATTGCTGCAAGTTTACCGCTTGTTATGCGCGCTCAAGAAAGAGGTGAAATAAGTCTTGGAGACCGCTTTTCAAATTGGTTTAAGGAGTTAGAAGGTACAGAAATTGGTCAAACACCGCTTATAGCTGCTCTTTCGCATCATGGAAGATTGCCTGCGTGGATACCTTTTTATAAAGAGACCTTAGATAAAACTCAGCATCCTTCTTCTCAATTTTACCGCTCCGAGGAAAGTGATGAATTCGGTATTGCAGTGAGTCAATCACTTTTTCTTAGATCTGATTATGCTAATCAGATGTTTCAGCGAATCAAGGAATCAAGTCTTGAATCGAAAAAGTATCGCTACAGTGATTTACCTTATTATCTCATTTTTTGGCATTTCACCAATCGATATGGTGCATTTGATAAACAAATTGAGTCGTTTTTATATCGTCCAATGGGGTTAAGTTTTACTTCATATAATCCTCTTCAAGTCACCGATAAAGAAGATATTGCTCCTTCAGAAATTGATACTTACTTTCGATACAATCTACTTCAGGGGTATGTGCATGACATGGGTGCGGCAATGATGGGGGGAGTGGCAGGTCATGCAGGTGTTTTTAGCAATGCAAATGATCTTACAAAACTAATGCAGATGTATCTCCAAGGGGGCGCTTATGATGGGGTACAATTTCTACAGAGTTCTACGATTCGAAGATTTAATACTTGTTATTATTGTCATCAAGGTAATCGACGAGGGGTAGGATTTGATAAACCCCAACTTGAAGGTGAGGGGTCTACCTGCGGATGTGTTTCTCCTAAGTCGTTTGGACATCTAGGTTTCACAGGAACTTATGTATGGGCTGATCCTGAAAAGGAGTTGGTATACGTGTTTCTTTCGAACAGAACTTATCCTGACATGGATCGCAACCTTTTAGGTAAGACCAATATGAGAACAGAGATTCAAAGAATGATTTATGAGTCTCTGCTTTAGTATTATGGTGCTATCTTTGATAAAATTCGAGCTGTGAAAATTGCAATGGTTTGTTATCCCACCTTTGGTGGAAGTGGTGTAGTAGCTACTGAGCTTGGAATGGCACTTGCTCGAGCGGGTCATGAGGTACATTTTATTACCTATAGTCAACCCGTACGTTTAGCCTTGTTAGAGAAGAATATTTATTATCACGAGGTAGACGTTCCTGAATACCCATTGTTTAAACACCAACCCTATGATCTCGCGCTTTCGAGTAAGCTCGTTGATACCATAAAAGCATATAAAATTGAGGTGCTGCACGTTCATTATGCGATACCGCACGCCTACGCAGGGTATATGGCTAAAAAGATGCTGAAAGAAGAGGGAATCATTATTCCTATGATTACTACCCTTCATGGGACAGATATTACTTTGGTAGGTAGTCATCCTTTCTACAAGACTGCGGTAACCTTTAGTATCAATAAATCAGACATTGTGACTGCGGTTTCTGAAAATCTTAAGGAAACTACTTTTGAGATGTTTGATGTAGATAGAGCGATCGAGGTGGTTCCCAATTTTATTGATGCTGCTAAGTATGCCGAGACGCAAAATCAGCCATGTGATCGAAATCTAATGGCGCTTAAGGAAGAATTCATCATCACCCACGTGAGTAATTTTAGACCGGTCAAACGCATCGAGGATGTTATCTTGGTATTTAAGCAGATTCTTGATAAGCATCCAGCGGTTCTAGTTATGGTTGGTGAAGGACCTGATCGCATCAAAGCCGAACGCCTATCGAAAGAACTCGGTATTTATTCAAAGATTAAATTTCTGGGCAATAGTGTTGAGATCGACCGCGTTTTATGCATGAGCGATCTATTCCTACTTCCCTCGGGTCAAGAGAGTTTTGGTCTAGCTGCTCTCGAAGCAATGATTAATAAGACCCCAGTTGTTTCTTCCAATGCTGGAGGGTTACCTGAAGTAAATATTCATGGTTTATCTGGATATGTTGCTGAAATTGGAGAGGTAGAAAAGATGGGGCAGTACGCCTTAGAAATTCTGAAGGATTCAGAAACATTGAACCGATTTAAGGAAAATGCTAGAAAGGTGGCCTTGGAGTTTGATCTTCCTAAGATTCTACCTCTATATGAGTCGATCTATGAAAAGGCTTATAACGCCAGAAAACAAAATAGCGAATTGTAGTTTATCCTTTTTT
>JAHEKV010000004.1:0-404021 GCA_024638165.1 Flavobacteriaceae bacterium | reverse complement strand
ACCTTATCGATCGGATGTTTTTTAAACACCCCACCCAGAGCCTTTGCATTAGATATATCAACGCGGTAGAAGATAAAATTCGGATAGACCTCAGACAGACAAGAAATCTCTTCTAATTCAGCATCTACTCGAGCAATACCTAACTCACTGAGTCGAGCGAATTTGAGATCAGGGCTATAGTAATCGTTGATATTATCGATTCCGATCACTTGGTGTCCGGCCTCTAAAAGCCGTTTACTTAGGTGATAACCTATAAAACCCGCTGCACCTGTTACTAATACAGTCATTCTCCTATAGTATAAACTTTAAACCCTTGTTCTTTAAGGCCGGTTTTATCAAGCAGTCGTCTACCATCGAAGATAAAGGCTGGCTTGAGCATCTTATTAAAAATGCGAGCGTAATCATATCCTTTAAACTCATCCCACTCGGTAAGTACGGCAATGGCATGCGCCTTATCAGCTGCTTCGTAAGGATCATTAACCACAGTTAAGTAACGTTCATTCTCCTCTGGGCTTCGTGTACCTAGGTAATTCAGATCGCTCAGCATTTGAGCTCTAGATACCTTAGGATCGTAAACGGTAATATCTGCCCGTTCTTCAATCAGCGCATCAGCAACATAGATGGCTGCAGATTCACGGGTATCGTTGGTGTCCTTTTTAAAGGCCCACCCGTAAAAAGCAATCTTCTTGCCTGAAACGGTATTGTATAGACTAGAGATGATATGATCGGCAAAGCGGCGCTTTTGATGATCATTCATGATAATTACCTGTTCCCAGTAATCAGCTACTTCAGTAAGCCCGTAACTACGAGCAATGTATACTAGGTTAAGAATGTCCTTTTGAAAACAAGATCCCCCGAAACCTACCGAAGACTTTAAAAACTTTGGACCAATACGAGAGTCAAGCCCAATAGCCTTAGCGACTTCGTCCACATTGGCATCGGTTTTTTCACAAAGGGCAGAGATCGCATTAATCGACGATACACGCTGCGCTAAAAAGGCATTAGCAACAAGCTTTGAAAGCTCTGAAGACCATACATTAGTCTGTAAGATGCGCTCTTTAGGTAACCAGTGCTCATAAATAGAAGAGAGTGCGTCTTTAGCCGCTTTCCCTGAAGGAGTGTTATCTCCACCAATAAGTACACGATCAGCATTAAGCAGATCATCAATGGCGGTACCCTCTGCTAAAAACTCAGGATTCGATAGAATCTCAAACTTTACCCCGTTACCGGTGTTCTCTAAAATATTTTTAAGGGCCTGGGCGGTACGAACCGGTAGGGTAGACTTCTCAACCACAATCTTGTCGGTAGTAGCGACCTTGGCTATGGTTCGAGCTGATAGCTCAATGTATTTAAGATCTGCTGCTTGCCCTTTTCCCTTACCATAAGTCTTGGTAGGGGTGTTAACCGAAATAAAGATGATATCTGCTTCTTCAATGGCACGCTCTACCTCGGTGGTGAAGAATAGGTTCTTACCACGCTGCTGACCCACAAGCTCAGCAAGGCCTGGCTCGTATACGGGAAGCTGTTCTAAATCATCATGATTCCAAAGCGCAATACGCTCAGGATTAATATCTGCTACATTGACCGTTATCTCAGGACACTGTGATGCGATGACCGTCATGGTTGGTCCTCCAACGTAACCGGCACCGATACAGCATATGTTTTTAATTGCTTTCATGTTTAAAATAAATAGCGGAGTAAAGGTAGTTAATACTGAGGTTTCATAAGGTACTTCGGTTACAGTGTAACCAAATACCAATTATTTTCCGATACAGAAATTAGAGAAAATAGATCCTAAAAGATCATCGGTGCTAACCTCTCCCGTAATCTCTCCTAAATGGTGAATCACTTTACGAAGTGAGATGGCAAAAAGATCACTGGGAATATTTTGGGCGATGCCCGATTCTAACTCGAAGATTTCTTGTAGCGCATTGTGCAAAGCTCCGTAGTGTCTCGAATTACTAACGACCGTTTCGTTTGCCCCGTTTTTCCCTTGTAATACTCGTTGTACGAGTTGGTGCTTTAAGTCATCAATGGCAATTTTATTTTTTGCCGATAGCGCTAAGAACTCTATGTTTTTAGGAACCTCAAGATTTAAATCTTGATTAAGGTCGATCTTATTAAACAGAATCATCGTTCTTGAACGATCAATATTATGATCGTCAAGTAATGAAATGGTTGTGCTAAGATCATTCTGTGTTGTAGATACAGCGTCTATGAGTAGGATTACGATATCCGCCTTTTGAGCACTTTCAATAGATCGAACGATTCCTAACTTTTCAATTTGGTCACTAGTTTCTCTAATGCCTGCGGTATCAATAAATCGAAACAGAATACCGTCAATAATTAAGCGATCCTCAATGGTGTCCCTTGTCGTACCTGCAATATCACTGACAATTGCACGCTCCTCATTTAAAAGTGCATTTAATAAGGTGGATTTACCTGCATTGGGTGCGCCTAGTAAGGCTACCGAAACACCTTGTTTGATTGCGTTGCCGTAAGCAAACGAATCTAGAAGCTCCTTAATGGTTTGTTTGAGTTTTTCTAATAAACTTTTCAATTCATCCCTACTCGCGAAGATCACATCTTCTCCTGAAAAATCTAGTTCTAGTTCAATCATAGAAGCCATGTGGATGAGTTGAGACCGAAGATCTTTAAGTGCTTCTGTAAATCCGCCTCTCATTTGGTTGATGGCCAACTGATGTGCAGCTTCACTTTCTGAAGAAATTAGATCAGCTACCGCTTCAGCTGTGGTCAGTGACATTTTTCCATTCAGAAATGCACGCTTAGTAAATTCTCCAGGTTCTGCAATTCTACAACGTTTGGTAGCAACGAGTTGATTTAAAAGTGTTTGCTGAATATAGGTGCTCCCATGGCATGAAATTTCGACCACGTTTTCACCGGTATAAGATCTCGGCGCTTTAAATAGACTAACTAAGGCTTGGTCAATAATTTGATCATTGAAAACAATATCCCCTAGATGTATAGTATGAGAATCTTGATCACTTATTTTTTTGTGTCCTACTGGCTTAAAATGATCGGTTATGAGATCGATAGCATCGGGCCCTGATAAACGAATTACGGCAATAGCTCCTGCACCTGGTGCAGTGGCTATTGCCGCAATGGTATCGTTGAAAAGCATATTAACTGTTTAGCATCACCGGCATAACAAGCATGGTAATACTTTCTCCGGCATCAAGACCATCAACAGGTGTCAGTAATCCAGCTCTATTGGGTAGGCTCATGGCTAATTGCACATCCTCACAATCAAGGGCGTTAAGCATTTCGGTTAAGAAGCGAGAATTAAATCCGATTTGAAGATCATCACCTTGATAAGAACAACTCAAACGCTCGTCAGCCTTATTGCTATAATCAACATCTTCCGCAGAAATGTTGATTTCGGCACCTGCCATTTTAAGACGAATTTGGTGAGTAGTCTTATTGGAGAAAATCGAAACTCTTCGAACTGAAGCTAGGAATTGCGCTCTTGAAACCGTTAAAAGGTTCGGATTTTCTTTCGGTATTACTGCTTCGTAATTAGGATACTTGCCATCGATTAAACGACTGATAATTTCGATATTGTCAAAGCTAAACTTCGCATTAACGTCTGTATAGGTAACCGAAACATTTTGGTCTTGACCAACCAGAATGCTTTTAAGAACATTTAACGGCTTCTTCGGCATAATAAATTCGGCAGCTGAGTTGGCACGACAATCGTCTCTTCGATACTTCACTAACTTATGTGCGTCTGTGGCAACAAAGGTGATGTTAGAAAGGTCGCATTGAAATAATACACCACTCATCACAGGTCTCAGATCATCATTACCAGCAGCGAATAATGTTTTAGAAATAGCTGTAGCTAAAATATCTCCTTTGATTTCAAAACCTTCGGCTTCGTTCAGACTTACCGGTTTTGGGAAATCATTGCCATCGGCAGAGGCTAAGGCGTACTTACCATTTGCGGCACTGATTTCTACTGTACCATTGTCTGAAACGATAAAGGTGAGAGGCTGTTCAGCAAATGTCTTTAGAGTGTCTAGAAGAAGTTTTGCTGGTAATGCAATTACGCCAGAGTCACTAGAATCAACCTCTAATTCTGCACTGATGGTGGTTTCTAAATCTGAGGCGATTAGCTTTAAGCTTGATTCCTTTAAATCGAATAAAATATGATCTAAAATAGGCAGGGTGTTATTGGTTGCAATAACTCCTCCTAATATTTGCAAGTGGTCCTTTAAATAAGAACTTGAGACTATAAATTTCATAACACAAATATATTTGAAAACTAGGTTTTGCCGACCGATTTAAGTTTCACTTATAAACAATAGGTTAACACTTGAACCTATTTGCATTCCTAAGAGTGTCTCGGCAGACCCAGACAACCCGGGTACTCCTTTATAAATACTAATCTGTAGGTGGCCAGCAGTGTTGTAATGAGCAATTTTTTTACCTAATGCAGCCCTATTAGCCGATTCGTCTTTGATTACTCTTGTGGAGAAATCATTGAGGTTTTCGTAGATGTGCTCAATTTGATGGTTTCTAAGATGAACCTGTATTTTTCGTCCTGATCTTCTCGCCTCAACATCTACCTTACGGATATTCGTTACCAGATTTCCGAATCGATCAATATAGATTACTTCACCAAAGATTTGACTAGCATCCTCGCTAAGGATTCCGTATTGCTCGGGGTAATTGTATAAGTCTTCCACCGTTTTCCCAAGTAGCGCTAATGACCCGCCTTTTAGTAGGTGGGTGGCCACTTTACTAAAGGTCTCTAATTCTACAAAATCTGAAAAATCGGTGTATGCTGTAATTTCGATTACCTCCTCAATATTAGACAAACCGACGATAGCAGGGATAATGCCGTTATCTGCAGCTATGAAAAAGTGATTTTTGGCTTTTACAATAACATGACGGCCACCAGGAGTGATCGAGCTGTTTAATCCGATGATATGTATGCTCTTATCTGGAAATTCGGAGTATGCGTTTCTCACTACATAGGCAGCCTCTTTCAAATTAAAAGGACTGATTTCATGTGAGATATCAACAATACTTGTCGAAGCGTTTAAGGTCAGTATCCTTCCTTTTACTTGAGCTATAAAGTGATCTTTTAGACCAAAATCGGTGGTCAAGGTGATTACTGCCATGAATTGTTAATAGAATTATAGATTCCTCTGTAGGTATTTTGGCTAAGTTTGTTTGAGGTAAAATTAGTGAAAAGATATTTTGAACGAACTCATCATTGAACTTACAGATATCAGTGCCCAAGACTTCTTTGGGATGAACAATGAGACGATAACTTCTCTCAAGAATTATTTTCCAAAACTAAAAATAGTTGCCCGTGGGAACAAGGTTAAGGCCTTCGGTGACGAAGCTGTATTAGATGAATTCGAAAAGCGTTTTGATTTGCTAACCTCTCATTTTGCACGCTACAACCGACTAGATGAAAATAGTCTCGAGCGTATTCTTACTTCAGACGATTCTGAAGTGACTGCACTCAAAGATATACCAGAATCATCAGATGCTACCCTTGTTCACGGAGTTAATGGTCGAAAGATAAAAGCTCAAACCCTAAATCAAAGAAGATTGGTTGAGGCGGTTCAACAAAATGATATGGTATTTGCTATTGGTCCTGCGGGGACCGGTAAGACCTATACGGGGGTTGCGCTTGCCGTTAAGGCACTTAAGGAAAAGCAAGTGCGTAGAATCATTTTAACTAGACCTGCCGTTGAAGCAGGAGAAAGTTTGGGGTTTTTACCCGGAGATTTGAAAGAAAAGTTAGATCCGTATATGCAACCTTTGTATGATGCACTACGAGATATGATTCCTCCCGAGAAATTAGAGAATTATCTAGAGACTGGTGTGATTCAAATTGCTCCTATGGCATTCATGCGTGGAAGAACCCTTGACGGTGCCTTTGTCATTCTTGACGAGGCTCAGAATACGACCCACGCCCAAATGAAAATGTTCCTTACCCGGATGGGAAAGAATGCCAAGTTTCTTCTCACAGGGGACCCTGGACAAATTGATTTACCAAGAAGAGTAATATCAGGATTAAAAGAGGCGCTCCTTGTCTTGAATAAAGTCGAGGGAATTGGGATTGTTTATTTAGATGATAAAGACGTAATTCGCCACCGCTTAGTTAAGAAGGTTATAGATGCCTATAAAAACATAGAACATCAGAATTAAGATGACGAACACATTGATGCATACCGACTTTAATTTTAAAGGCCAAAAGTCGGTTTACCGAGGAAAAGTAAGAGAGGTATATACCCTAGATAACGGATTGTTAGTGATGGTTGCCACCGATAGGCTTTCTGCTTTTGACGTTGTTATGCCCAAAGGAATTCCTTTTAAGGGACAAATTTTGAATCAGATTGCAACACGCATGCTCCAAGACACCTCTTATAAGGTTCCGAATTGGTTACTTGCTACTCCCGATCCTAATGTTGCTATTGGAAAGGCGTGTGAACCCTTTAAAGTAGAAATGGTCATTCGTGGGTATCTAGCCGGGCATTCTGCACGTGAATATGCCAAAGGCAAGCGTACGCTATGTGGAGTAGCCTTGCCCGAAGGTCTAAAAGAAAATGATGCTTTTCCAGAACCTATAATTACTCCTGCGACAAAAGCGGAACAAGGAGATCACGATGAAGATATCTCAAGAGAGGAGATTTTATCGAAAGGAATTGTGAGTGAAGCTGACTATTTAGTACTTGAAAAATATACTCGCACTTTATTTGAAGAAGGCACTCGAATTGCAAAGGAGAGAGGACTCCTCTTAGTAGATACAAAGTACGAATTTGGAAAAACCGATGAAGGAGAGATCGTCTTAATAGATGAGGTACATACTCCTGATTCATCTAGATACTTTTATGCAGATACCTATGAGGAGCTTCAAAGAAATGGGTCACCTCAAAAGCAACTGTCAAAGGAATTTGTTCGACGTTGGTTGATTGAGAACAATTTCCAAGGACTTGAGGGACAAGCGCTACCACCTATGAGTGATGAGTATATTGAAGGAGTATCTGAGCGTTATATTGAGTTGTACGAAGCAATCACTGCTGAAAAATTTATCAAAGCGGATATCGAGGATTTACAAGAGCGGATTGAAAATAACGTAAACGCCTATTTAAAAAACTTGTAAAGTTTTTTAGAGATAATTGGTCGAAAATCATTTATTGTCAGGGAAATAGCGTTCCTTTGCAGCAGAATTAAATTTATTATGACTGGAACAGTAAAATTTTTCAATGAAACCAAAGGTTTTGGTTTTATTACCAATGATGAAACAGGAGAAGACGTGTTTGTTCACGTAACTGCTTTACGCGGACTTCGTATTAACGAAGGTGACGCTGTTTCTTTTGAAGAAGAGGCCGGAAAAAAAGGTACTCAAGCCGCCAATATTGAATTGATTTAATACATCTAATATATTGCGTTATCAAAAGCAGCCTTTTGGCTGCTTTTTTTTTCGATTTATTTAGAGAATAAAAAAACCGAATGGCTACCTGAGCTATCCGGTTTTTGAGATTGTAGCGAGGGGGGGAATTGAACCCCCGACCTCAGGGTTATGAATCCTGCGCTCTAACCACCTGAGCTACCTCGCCAATTGTGGTTTTTAAGAGGGTGCAAATATAGTTTATTATTTTTTTTAATCTCAACAATTTATTTAAATTGGACGCAATAGCCTTTTAAATAGGATAACATGACGAAGTTTGAAATTGAGTTTGTGGTTCATGCCTCACCATCTTTATTATTTAATTATATAGCAACGCCTTCAGGATTATCTGAATGGTATGCAGATAACGTGAATTCACGTGGCGAAAAATTCATCTTTATTTGGGATGAGTCTGAAGAAGAAGCCCTGCTTTTGAAAAAGAAGACCGATGAGTTTGTTCGTTTTAAATGGATGTACTCTGAAGATGATGATACCTATTTCGAAATGCGTATTGTTGTTGATGAATTGACTAAAGATGTTAGTCTCTTTGTAATTGATTTTGCTGAAGATGATGAAGTTGATGAGACTAAAATGCTTTGGGAGAACCAAATTGATGATTTAAAGAAAATCATCGGTTCAGTATAAATAACTCTAAGTTGCTATGAAAATTTGTAATGTTAACGGGTCATTAATTGATTCCGAGCAATCCTTTTTTTCCCTAAATGACCTAGTCTCGGGTTATTCCATAAAGGTTTATGAGCTCGTTATCGCTGATGATCTAGAGGAGAGTACCATTGAGCCATTTTACTTTTCACTTATGGCCGCAATGCGTATTTATCGAATACCTATCCCTGTCAGTTATACCCTAGAATTTTTTATCTCTGAAACTCATAAGTTGCTCGAGGCTAATCAGGTTAGCCTTGAAAAAGTAGCAGTGAATTGGACGGTTTTTTTAAATGAGGGAGTTTCTGAGTTTTCGATGTATTTAGAAAGATTACCAGAAGATTATTCTAGTACGAAATCTCTCAAAGAATTAGACCTTTTTAAAGATGGGTTTTTAGGAACAGATTATATTTCAGGGGTACCCTCAGAAAATCAAGCTGCATTTTATGTCGCCAAAGGGTACATGAATGATCATCAACTTGATGATGTTCTATTGATTAATCACAAAAAGGAAATTGTACAGACCTCAAATGGATATCTATTCGTTCGTTTCGGGGATATAATAAAGACTCCAGCAGAGTCAACGGGAGTAACTCGATTAACGTTAAGGAATCAGTTTATAAAACAATTGAAAGATAAGGGGGTGACTGTTGAAGAAGCAGCTCTAACTCCATTTGAACTGCAAAGAGCAGACGAGTGTTTTATATATAGTCCTTTGAAAGGTGTTTTCTCGGTTTCGAATTATCGAAAGAAAATCTATGAAACTAGTTTCACAAAGACTATTAACTAACTAGTTGTTTCTCGGATCTTCTGGTGCGTTCGCGTAAAGAAGAAATTCACCACCTAATTGGGTCATCTGATCTTTCCACATAGACTTTGGAGGGGATTGAAGAATTTTTTCTTTTTCCCCGTTAGAAGCGACTACCCAAGAATCAGCATCGATCTCTCCTTGTAATTGTCCGAATTCCCAGCCTGAGTACCCTAAAAAGAATCGAATTTTATTTGCATCAATCTCTCCGATAGCTAATTGTTCATTTAGTTCGTTAAAGTCACCACCCCAATAGATCCCATCTTTAATTAAAACACTATTAGGAATTCGATCGGGTAGATTATGAAGAAAATAAAGGTTATCAGATTCCACCGGGCCTCCACTATAAATAAGGTGTTCAGAAGTTAATTCAGGGATTAAATCACCCAAACGGTAATGTAATGGCTTGTTCAAGACAAACCCAATACAGCCCGACTCATTAACCTCTGAAAGTAAAATGACTGATCGTGAAAAGTGATAGTCTAAGGCTAAGGAAGGATCTGCTATTAGTAAATCTCCAGACTCAAACATGAATTAAGAAATTAATTAAAAAAGATACGGCCCCAAAATGGGGCCGTATCAAAGAATTGAAATAAAAGTCAATTAGTTTACTGCTCCTGAAAGCTCAGCACCTGCTTTGAATTTTACTACGTTTTTAGCTGCAATTTTAATAGTAGCTCCCGTTTGTGGATTTCTACCTTCACGTGCACTTCTCTGAGATACAGACCAAGATCCGAATCCTACTAGAGAAACACGGTTACCTGCTTTAAGAGATCCTTCTACGTTACCTAGGAAAGATTCTAGTGCTTTCTTTGCAGCTGCCTTAGTAATGCCTGCGTCAGCAGCCATTGCGTCGATTAGTTCAGTTTTGTTCATAATAATAGAATTAAGGGTTATAGTTTGATAACAATCAAATATAAGTGTTAATCTCACTTAACCTAGAGAATACGGGGGTTAGCACCTAATTTGTTGATAAGTTTAAGGGTTTATCAACAATTTTCTATCAAAAAGCTTCTAATTAGAAGGCTTTTATTGCCATTTGGCCCCGTGAATAGTAGGGTTCCCGTTTAAAAAGTCTCTAATAAGCATTCTTTTTTTACCCTCTAATTGCCATTCGACCACTTCTAACCAGGAGTCTTTAAAACGAATAAAAAGAGATCTGTTGATTACACAGATGACTCCTAGATGATCATCGTGCTTTAGGTCAGCTACCTTTGCTTTCCAAATTTTAGCTCCAACTAATTTTTGATCGATTTGAATGTGACCATATGCACCAGGAAATGGATTGAGTGAACGAATAAGGAGTTCAGCATCTAAGGCTTTTAACTCTAAATGTAGGTGCGTATTTTCTTTATTCAGCTTTGGGGCATAACTCACTACCGCTGAGCTTTCATCCTGATTGGTTGGTTTTATTTTACCATCAATCAACCCTCGAATCGTTTCTACGATCAGTGGCTTACCTAAAGCTAGTAATTTGTCGTGTAGACTTCCTCCAGTATCTTCTTTATCAATGTCGCATTTAGCCTGTAAGAGTATATTTCCAGTATCAATTTGATCATCAATCAAAAAGGTAGTTACCCCAGATTGAGATTCATTATTGATGATCGCCCATTGAATAGGGGCAGCTCCTCTGTACGATGGAAGGATCGAGGCGTGCAAATTAAACGTGCCTAATTTTGCCGCTTTCCAAATCGATTCAGGTAACATTCTAAAAGCAACGACTACTGCTACGTCTATCTCAAGATTTTGATACTGATCGACAAAATCTACTTCTTTGAGATTGGTGGGCTGTAACAGGTTCAATCCATTCTTTAGGGCAACTTCCTTAACAGCAGATTGATTTATTTTACGACCCCTCCCCGCTGGTTTATCGGGCGCAGTAACGACTACGCTAATTTGAAAGCCTTCTTTAATTAAATGTTCAAGCTGGGCTGCAGCAAAGTATGGGGTACCAAAAAAAGCAATCTTCATTGAACCTTCGTTTTAATAGCGTTCAAATTTATGGCTTTCATTCATTTTTATTTGATGACCGTCTAATAAAGACTGAATAGATGATTCAAGGGTAGTAGAAGATACACCCGTTAAATAAACTAGTTCAGATAGGCTAACTGAGCGTTGATCAATTATTTTAAGAATTTGAGTTTCTTCGATGGAGCTTGGAAGGCATGACTCACAATGATTACAGGGTTGACTTTGAATCCCAAAATAATTGCTAATAAACTGCATTTTACAGCGATCAGTATTTAAAAACTCGATCATACTTTCAAGTTGACGAGTCTTTCGTTCTAGATTGGGTTTATGAACCTTTCTTATTAATGATTGTGTGTAGGAATCTTCTCTCGGATACATCCAGTGGATCAGCAGCCCTTCTTCGGGTTCTTTTAGAGTCAACTTACCTTGCCGCTCTGCTTTTTGAAGAAATGTTAAGGTTTTCATTGAAGGGTTTGTCATCCGAATAGTGTCCTCTGATTGGGCGCTTTTTAATTTTAAAAGCATTCTCCCGAATGATATCTCAGAAGTGGACAGATCGCTCACCCAATGATCATCCAGTTGTACTTCCCATGTATCTAACTTATTTGGTTCTGAGGTTAAAACACCACAACGCTCTAAGGTGGTTATCGATTGATAGATGAAGGCGGGTTGAAACGAATATTTACGACAGAACTGATTGATGCTCAAAATAGAATTTCCTTCCTGTTCTCCGGCGGCAATTTTGAGATGTGCTATCAATTTACGGTAAACCTGGTATAAATCTTCAACGGATGGAGTTTGAGCGATAATTCGATTTTTCAATTGGTCGATACTCTTGGAGTTCACTAAGAGTTCTGCAGAAGCCTTTTGTCGATCTCTACCTGCTCTGCCAATTTCTTGGTAGTACTGAGCCAAATTTTCAGGTAAGTCAAAATGAATCACATTGCGAACATTGGGTTTGTCTATACCCATACCAAAGGCACTGGTACTAACCATGACCTTTACTTTATCAGTGATAAAGTCATTTAATCGCTGTGTTTTCAGACTCTCGTTCAATCCTGCGTGATAAAACGTGGCATCAATTCCTTTTTCAACCAACCACTCATACAGGTTTTCTGTCCCTTTTCTGCTTCTTGTATACACTAACACAGAGCCTCCCTCAGTTTGTTTTATTCGGGCTAATAACATCAAAGGTTTATCTTCATTTATAAAGAAGCGGATGTCCAAATTCTCCTTTACTATGGATCCTACTACTTGTTTGGGAGCCTTTAAATGAAGATTATTAATAATGTCTGTAATAACCTCTTTTGTGGCTGTTGCGGTTAAAGCAAGAATAGGGGTGTGCGGAAATAGATCTCGAATTATAGAGAGTTTTCGGTAGCTTGGTCTGAAATCGTGTCCCCATTCAGAAATACAATGTGCTTCATCGATAGCAAATAGTGCTACATCTAGTTGTTTTAGGTGATCTTGAATCACTGTGTTGGCCAGTCTTTCGGGGGATAGGAATAGAAAATGATAGTTGCCGTATTTAAGATTGTCTAAACGTTGTATGATTGTTTCCTGATTAACGGTACCGAATAGACCAATTGCTTTAAAACCGCGACTCTTTAGTTGATTCATTTGATCCTCCATTAAAGCAATAAGTGGGGAAAGCACAATACAGACACCTTCAAGTAAATAGCCCGGTAATTGATAACAGACTGACTTACCAGCACCAGTTGCTAGAAGACCAAAAGTGTCATTCCCTGCAAGGACATTTTCAATGATTGATCTTTGATCTGAATGAAGTTGTTTAATCTGCCACCGCTCCAGGGCGATCTTTTCAATGTCAGGCTTATTCTTCAATCTAAGAGTGTTTTTAGAATGAAATCAGCACGTTCTTCAACGGTTGTTTTTGGAACAATGTTTATTTCATATCCGAAACAAGAATAAGCGTTCTTTAAAGCTTTATCTATTTGCAAAACGCTTTTAAACGTTTCTAAACGGGTAGGATCAGGGGTATATATGGACTCCCAAGGTTCAAAATAGAAAAGCTGATCGTATTTATTCTGTGAGCAAGTATCTTTGAAGTGTTGGGGGTATTGTTGATTAAAATGATCCATGTATGCCAAAACATCTACCATACCTCGATCAAAGAAGGTGTCGTCCTTAATTTGAGCCTGAAATCGATTCAATCTTAACTTCAAAAGGGTTTCGTTGAAGGGTATAGGATCATCGAGAGCTTCTAATGGATTTTCAAACACCCCTTCCTTATCGCTCAATAATGATGCAGTGTGATCTCTGATGACCTCATGGTCAACATGAAATCCTCTCTTTTCTAATTCGCAAATGACACTGGTTTTTCCGCTCCCTGGGGCACCACTAAACACTATTTTTTTCGGTTTACGCATTACTGTTCGATATCTTTGCCAAAAATACACCGAAATGAGTTCTACCTCCCAAGATGAATTTTATAAGAGTTTAAAAGAAAAATTAGAAAGCGAAACTTCTTGGCCTTCTGTATATCTCTTTAAGTTTATTGTAAAATCAGACTCTCAGTCACTAGACGCTGTAGTTGCCGTTTTTGAAAATGAAAAAGAACGGATACAATTAAAACCATCAAAAGCTGGTACTTACACAAGCGTCAGTGTTAAAACTCTTATGCTTTCACCAGATGCCGTAATTGAAAAATACAAACGAGTAGGTGAAATTGAAGGAGTTATTTCTTTATAAGCCCGAGGATATACGTATTTTGCATAACATATGATTTTAGAAAGTTTAGACCACTTACAATACAATACGGAGCGTAATGCCCTTATTATTCCCGAAAATGGCCGTCATTTTCAGCAAATGGTAGATCATGCAATGCACATTGATGATCGTGAGGAGCGTAACAAGGTTGCACAATCGATCGTTGACATCATGGGTAATAGACAACCTCATTTACGTGACGTGCCTGATTTTCAACACAAATTATGGGATCAACTGTTTATTATGTCAGGGTTTGCACTTGATGTTGATGCACCATTTCCTAAACCCTCTGCCGAATTGCTGGCTCAACGACCAGAGGCATTACCTTATCCTCAGAACTTTCCGAAGTATCGATTTTATGGGAATAATATCAAGCGTATGATTGATGTTGCTGTGGGATGGGATGATGCCGAAAAACGGGAAGGTTTCGCGTATGTAATTGCGAATCATATGAAGAAGTGTTACCTAAACTGGAACAAAGACACAGTAGATGACCAAGCCATCTTTGATCACTTAGAAGAATTAAGCGGAGGTATTCTGAAATTAACCCCAAAAGAGGATAAATTAACGGATAGCGAGGAAATTCTTAAGAATCGAATTAATCGTCCTGCCAAATCACAGGCACGTAAAAATCATCGCAACAATCGCTCAAAAAAGAAATAGAATAGTATGTCGAGCTTCATTATTGAAGGTGGTCACCCGCTGTCAGGAACGATAACTCCACAAGGAGCCAAAAACGAGGCCTTACAAATATTATGCGCCGTTTTGCTTACTCCAGAGCGCGTAGTTGTTGAGAATGTTCCAGATATTGTTGATGTAAATAGACTGATTGATATCCTAGGAAAATTAGGAGTAAAAATTGAAAGACTATCTAAAGATTCGTATGCTTTTACGGCGAATGAGGTGAATGTCGATTACTTGCAATCTGAAGCTTTTAAGAAAGAGGGAGCGAGTCTTAGAGGTTCTATCATGATTGTTGGTCCGATGCTGGCACGCTTTAAAAAGGGTTTTATACCTAAACCAGGAGGGGATAAAATAGGTAGACGTAGATTAGATACTCACTTTGAAGGATTCATACAATTAGGTGCTAGCTTCAGATACAATGAAAAGGAATTTTTCTATGGTGTTGAGGCAGATGAGTTAAACGGTTGTTATATGCTTCTAGATGAAGCTTCGGTGACTGGAACCGCTAACATTGTGATGGCTGCCGTTTTAGCAAAGGGTACTACAACGATATACAATGCTGCCTGTGAACCTTATCTACAGCAGTTGTGCAATATGCTGGTTAGAATGGGTGCTAAAATTAAGGGAATTGGGTCAAATCTACTTACGATTGAAGGTGTTGAATCGCTAGGAGGAACTACCCATCGATTGTTACCTGATATGATTGAAATTGGTAGCTGGATTGGTCTTGCTGCAATTACAAAATCAGAGCTTCGTCTGAAAAACGTCGTTTGGGAGCAATTAGGTCAGCTGCCACGAGTTTATGCAAAATTGGGCATCACTCTTTTAAAGGAGGGTGATGATATGGTTATTCCTGCACATAAAGAAGGTTACGAAATACAGTCATTTATTGATGGCTCACATATGACCATTTCAGATGCTCCTTGGCCAGGTTTATCTCCGGACGTTCTCTCCGTTTTATTAGTGGTTGCTACCCAGGCAAGAGGATCGGTTCTGATTCATCAAAAGATGTTTGAGAGTCGTTTATTCTTTGTAGATAAGCTCATTGATATGGGAGCACAGATTATTCTTTGTGACCCTCATAGAGCTAATGTGATTGGGCTTGACTTTAATTCTTCGTTGAGAGGAGCTAAAATGAGTTCTCCTGATATTAGAGCGGGGATGGCACTGCTTATAGCCGCTTTATCTGCTAAGGGAACGTCAGAAATTCAGAATATTGAACAGATTGATCGTGGCTATCAAGATATTGAAGAGCGATTACAATCGATAGGTGCAAAAATTAAGCGTGTCTCTTAAATAGCCCTTTCAATAAGCATATTTCGCACCTCATTAAAGAATGGATTAGTTAGGCGGCTTTGAGTTTTAAGAGCCTTTGAATCCTCAAAAAAAGTATCTATTTGTGATAATTTAATCTGTGCGGAGAGTGCTAGGTTACCGTAATCGTAAAAAGCCATACTCCATTTATTGAACAAGCGTTCAGTCTTCTCCTCTGTTTGAATAATTTCAATATTCTTATGGCGTGAGTCAGATTCAATAAGTGAGAATAGATGGTGTACCTTATCCTTTTCGCCTTCTAACAACTGCAAGAATCGACGATTATGGAATAAAAGGCATCCTGTGATGTCGTGCTCGGCATTGAAGTCCCTAGCATCACTGAGCATCTGATATACTTCTGCATTGCTAAAACGCTCCTCAGCTACCGAGCGGTAGATTAGAGAAAACATAGGTTAGGTTAGGTTCTATGTTAAATGTAGTCTAAATAATTGATTATCAATTATTTTTCGGCATAAATCGTCGTTTCATCAGGATAAGTTGCAAACCGTACCGACTCTGAACCATGTGTCATTTCTGCCTTTGGCCATGGCCATCCTCCGAATTCGGTAATACGGTACTTTGCAATAACTGATTCAATTTCATGACTTTCATTCATTACGAAGGGCCCGTATTTTGCAACCGGTTCATTGATGGGTCTACCTTGCATTAAAATGAGGTAGGCCTCTTTATTGGATGAATTTTGTAGAGTGACCCGCTCGGATGCCTCTACTTTTAAGCCTTCATTCTTTGTTAAACTTCCCTCATCGTAGATAAGTTCTTCGCCATCGTATAGATAAAGATTTCGAGAGATCCCAGTATTTACTTCTTCAAGTAAAAGTGTAGCTCCGGGATCTAGTATGAATTGCGCAACTACTAATTCATTTTCAGGACGAACAGCCCATGAGTTAGGTGGACATTTGTGCTGTTGAAAGCCACCCTGTGATCCGTAGATTAAACGGGTAAAAACACCTTTATCTTTCCACTTAGGAACTTCATGATCCCATATCATATCGAAATGGGGGTCTACGTATTTGCTAGCTTTAGGAAGATTGAGCCAGATTTGAAAAAGTTCTAGTTTATTTGATCTTTCTGTATCTAGTAATGGAAACATTTCACTGTGTTGAACACCGCTACCAGCGGTCATCCATTGAACATCGCCTTTGCCAAAACGTGCTTTGGCTCCGAGTGAATCGCTATGATCGATATATCCTTCAGTCACTAATGTGATCGTCTCGAAACCGCAATGGGGATGATAGGGGAATCCAGGTACTGATTTCCCGTGATACATTCGAAAACCGTTCTTTATGGTAAAATCACTTCCTAACGCTCGATCACTAACGAATGCTCTATCAATTCCTTGTTCAGAGTTGCCAGGGGGATAATGATCGTTGTGGTGTGCACAAAACAAGAAGGGATCTTCGGTGGGCCAAGGAAAGCCCATGCCAAACTTTTTCATAGCTATCGGTTTTCTACAAATTTATAGCCTTTGAAAGATTATTGCCTTAATCTGTATTAATAAAAAAAGCCTCCAAAGGGAGGCTTTCATTGATTATTGATTAATCGGCGGTGGGCCATCAGGCACAATGGCTTCGTACACGGTATTTCCTTTTCTTTCCTTGTACTCAGACTTCACTTGTTCTACCCATTTAGGATTTTCAAAAAGATCAACCATGGTCATTCCCATTGCTTTTGCGGCGTAAGTCATTCCTTTATGTCCGATACTCATACCTCCACAAGCAACAACAGCCCAAGAGTGCCAAGGTGTTCCTTTTGGAGCAGTGGTTACTCCGAGGTTAATATTAGCAACGTTCCAGCTAACATCCCCAACATCTGTAGAGCCTCCTCCTGGATGCTCTGCGGTAGGAAGTAATGGATTGATTGATGCGTCCATTCCTACCTGTTCTTTTCCGGTTTCTTGTTGAATGCGTTTTCCAAATGCAATTTCGTCTTCGGTATATTCAATGGGCCCAAGAAGTTCTAAATTCGACTGCATAATTTCACCGCCACGGCGATTAACGAGAACTTCATAAATACCCGAGATTAGTGAAATTTTATAGTCTACATCAGCCATAATTGCTGCTCCTTCAGCCATTTCTTTGATTCGTTCGTAAACAGGCATCATACCTTCCCTCTTTGTATCTCTAACCCGCACCCATAGTTTAGAGTAATCAGGGACTACATTTACTACCTGTCCTCCATCTTGGATGTGATAATGGATTCTGACCGTAGGTTTTACATGTTCACGGTAGTAGTTGATCCCCGTTGTATAGATTTCTAGGGCATCAGATGCTGAACGACCGTTCCATGGATCCGCAGAGGCATGTGCGGTTTGTCCGAAAAATTCTACTTTAAAATCTACTAAGGCTAATGAACTTTGAACATCCGCTTCAGTTTGAGCAGCTGGGTGCCAACTCAAATTCACATCGACATCGTTCCATAAGCCTTCACGAACCATCCAAATTTTACCAAAGAATTTTTCTTCTGAAGGGGTGCCCAAAAACTTTACCGTTCCTTTTATTTTACCTGTTTCAATAAGTTCTTTAACTGCTAAAGCGGCACCTAAACTACCAGCACCAAATAAATTATGGCCACAACCATGACCCGCAGCTCCTTCGTTTAAAGCCTCTTTTACGGGGCTCGCCTTTTGTGAAATTCCAGGTAAAGCATCGAATTCACCCAATACAGAGATTACTGGTGAACCGCTACCATAGGTAGCCACAAATGCGGTTGGAATACCTGCCACTCCGCGCTCTACATTGAATCCTTGAGATTCTGCATAGTCTGCCAAAATTCGAGCAGATTGATGTTCTTCAAATGCTGTTTCTGCAAGAGCCCATATAGAATCGCTCACCGCTATGAGTTCTCTTTCATGTTTTTCTACTGAAGCAATGATCGCTTTTTTGTGTTTGCTTAATCGCTGAGCATTCGCTGCAAAGAAACTTGCGAACAACAAAGCGAATAGAAATGATTTTTTCATATCTCTTTAAAGGTTTGCTAGTGAAGATACGAAAAGGAACCTTACGAATTCAGTGCTTGTTTATAAGTAGAAAGGCAGCGTTCTCGCGCAAACTTGTGGTCTACCATGGGTTGGTAGTGTATCGATTCAAATTCTGGAACCCATTTTCTGATATATTTCAAATCTGCATCGAATTTTTTGACTTGAGTAATTGGATTAAAAATTCGAAAATAAGGTGCTGCATCTACCCCTGAACCTGCTGCCCACTGCCAGTTACCTACGTTGCTTGCTAACTCAAAGTCGAACAATTTTTCTGCGAAATAAGCTTCTCCGAGTCTCCAATCAATTAATAAGTGTTTACATAAAAAACTCGCTACTAGCATTCGTACTCGGTTATGCATGTAACCAGTAGCATTCAACTCTCTCATACCTGCGTCTACCAGTGCATATCCTGTTTTACCTTCCTTCCAACGCTCAAAATCTTCAGGTGCATTCCTCCATTCTATTCGATCATAGGCAGGCTTGAAGGAATAATTAACTGTTTTTGGGAAGTGCCATAAAATTTGTTGAAAGAATTCCCTCCAAATCAGTTCACTTAAAAAAGTATGATTTGCAGACTGGTAGGCCTTTCTGGCCAGTTGTCGAATGGAAACGGTTCCAAAACGCAAGCTTGTTCCTAGCTGAGAAGTGCCTGGAACCGATGGGAAATTACGAGTGTCTTCATAATGATCAATAATCGAATTATTCAATCTAATGGTCGGAGCAGGTATAGTACTTGGTGAAAAATCGATATCAGATAACTCGTGAACGATTTTCAGCTTAGTGCTTAGTGTCTTGAACTTATCAAGATAAGGAGCTATATCATACGCTTTGAAATCCTCCTCAGGTTGTAAGTGACTCATCCACTTTTTCTTGTAAGGTGTAAAGACTACGTATGGCGATCCGTCATCTTTAACCACTTCATCTTGTTCGAAGATGACCCCGTCCTTCTTACGAATAAATTTTATATCCTTTTCTTTTAGGACTTCGGCTATTTCGCCATCTCTTTTTCGAGCATAAGGCTCATAATCAGCACTTGTATAAACTCTTTGAATCGAGTTCTCTTCAATGAGTTGTTTGAAAACAGCGATTGGTTTTCCGAAAAATATTTGGATTGATTGTTGTTTTGATTCAAGAGATTTATTCAAATCCCTAAGGCTATCAAAAATAAACTGTACCCGGTGGTCATTTTTCTGAAGATGATCTAAAATAGCTGGATCAAAAATAAAAATGGGTGATACGCTGTCACACTCGGTGAGTGCCTCGTACAAGACCTTGTGATCAAACAGTCTTAAATCACGACGAAACCAAAAGATTGCGTTCATGATATTAAATACTCAATGTTGATTTCCCCCCATCATTACCGATTACTTGCCCGGTGATCCAAGAACTGTCATCACTGAGAAGAAATAGAGCAAGTTTTGCTAGATCAGTGGCTTTTCCTATTTTTTTCAGAGGGTGTTTCTCCTCGATCATTTCACGTTTTTTGTCATTGTTTAGCAAGCGAGCCGCTAATGGGGTATCGGTAAGCGAAGGAGCAATACAATTCACTCTCCATTTTGGTGCGCTTTCAGCGGCTAATGATTTGGTAAAACCTTCGACTGCCGCCTTCGCAGCAGCAATTGAACTATGAAAGGGCATTCCCAGTTGGGCCGCTACACTTGAAAAGAAAACGAGTGAAGCACCTTCGCTGAGTTGATTACTTATTGATTTGATACATCTTACTAAACCAAAGAAATTGATTTCCATATCTGATTTGAACTGCTCCTCCTTCAACATTTGTAAGGGTTTAAGAGCAATACTTCCTGGCAAATAGCTAAAGCCGTCTAGGGCTCCGACATTAGATAATTCAGATGCATCTGAGGTCAACACATCGAAAGTAAGATGGTTAAATTGCAAATGATCAATGGCTGGACGATTTCTAGAAGCCATAGTAACCTTGTGGCCTTTTTGTAATAGCTCCTCGGCGAGAGCTTTTCCGATTCCTGTTGAACCTCCTACCAGAAGAATGTGTTTCATGCTTTTATTCTTTTAAGTTGAAATGAATAGTGAAGATTCTCAACAGAGGGGTAAAGCTTGATTAATTGACTTTTTCTGAATGAGAACGCTTTAAATAGTGCCCTTCTAACGATTAGAGTGTAGGCTAAACCTCCTAATATTCCAAAGGGCATTTGAAAATATACGCGATCAATGATGATGCTCCCTGCCTTCGATCGGGCAACCTCGTGTTCGTGATTCCAAGATCTATAAGGACCATATAACTGCTTGTCGGCAAACAATTTTCCTTCAATATAACTAGTGATTTCACTAACCCATAGGGTTTTATATAAGGGCAATGGAGTAACACTGTAGTGAAGAATTTTACCAGTGTAAAGCGGAGTGGTGTTCGAACTTTTAATGGTTAAATTCATTGGGGCAGGTGTCAAGAATTCTAAATTCTTGGCATTTGTTAGAAATTGCCAGGCTTCGTCTGTGCCAATAGGTAGTTCTTGAACCGCTTCGAGGTAGTACCAATACATAACTCAAAGATACAATTTGTTTAACTATTTACCGGTAAAAGATAAACAAAATCTAATCTTCTAAAAACTCTTTAAGTCCTTGGTAGAGTAGGGCAGTTGGTAAACCAACTACAGCGGGGTAGTTGCCTGAGATGTTTGTGATACCAATAAGCCCGATCCATTCCTGTATTCCGTATGCACCCGCCTTATCGAAGGGTTGATAGTGATCCACATAATATTCGATCTCTTCCTCTTTCAGTGCTCTGAAATGTACCTCAGTAACCTCATACGAGGTCCATCTTTTATTAGCATCTCCGATACAAAGAGCAGTGATTACCTGATGCTTATTGTTAGACAGTGCCTTAAGCATTCGAATGGCATCATCTTTATTTGCGGCTTTTTCTAAGGAGGTATTGTTATTCCAAACAACTGTATCTGAGGTTATTAATAACTCATCCTCCTGTAGTGTTGGTTCGAGTGCTTCGAATTTGAGCTCAGCTAAGTAAATAGCAATCTCTTCGGCTACCAGTTCTGGAGGATAGATTTCTTCTACAGATGAACTTCTTGTAGAAAAGGTAAGATGAAGTTCTTCGAGAAAAGCTTTGCGTCTAGGAGATTGCGATCCTAATACTAATTTTTTGGCTTTACGCGCTAGTAATTGTTGAATCATTATTCCAGTGCCCGTTAACTTTTAATACTTGCTCGATGACATCTCTAACACAGCCTTTACCTCCGTGAATATGAGAGACATAATCTGCTTTATCTTTGATTTCTGGGACTGCATCTTGCGGACAAGTAGCTAGACGACAAAGTTGCATAGCCGGCAGATCGGGTAAATCATCACCCATATAAAGGGTCTGTTCAGGGTTAATTCCGTAATCTTCCAGGTATTCTTTAAGTACTGTAGCTTTATCGTGTGCGCCTAAAAAAATATCCGTAATACCTAAAGCTTTTAAACGATCTTTTACCGCTTTATTGGTACCCCCAGTAATGATTCCAATTCCGTAGCCCAATTGCAATGCTACCTTCAGTGCATAACCATCTTTGACATTCATGGTTCGAATAAGCTCTCCATTTGCGTCAATACTTACGGTGCCATCAGTCATCACTCCATCTACATCGAATACAAAATGTTTGATATGGTGTAACTCTGCTTTAAAAATCTTCTTCATAATAGGTTTTGATAGATTCGCTTAACTGCTCGTACAAAGGTAGTAGCCTTTTTTCTTCTTTGAGCAAATTTAGGTGAGTCTCTAAGGTTTTGGCATCCCTTCTGCGCGCCGGACCACTCTGAATTTCTTTTGCATTTTGGTATAATGCATTACCTAGCCCTTCTTCAAGTAACGGTATTAACGCTTGAAACGAAATTGCTTCCTTTTCTAGGTAGGCTTGTGTTAATGCAATAAGATGGTTACTAAAGTTTTGGCTCATCACTGCTGCCAAATGCAGCTTTTGACGCTTTTCACCTGATAAATGCTCCACTTGATTACTCAGTCTTTGTGCAAATGAGTACAGTTGTTTGGTGGTTTCTTCATTAACTCCTTCGATGAGTAGTGGTATTTCTTTAAAGGATCGAATGACTGACTTTGAAAAACTTTGAAGCGGATAAAATACTCCGCCCTTACCATTGAAATGATGAAGTGGGGTAGCCCCGCTACAATGAGCTACAATTCCTGAATAGGTGGTCAGTAGTTGACCAATCTCTATAATATTTTGGTCAGACACAGCGATTAAAATAAGGTCAGAATGAAAGAGTTCTTCTATCTCGCGAACGCTGCTTTTGTAGAGAGCATCATCTTTCTCAATACTTCGGCAAAAACATTTCGTAGTTAAGCCTTCTAGCGATTTGAGGTTGTGAAATAAATTTCTTCCCAAAGCACCGCATCCAATAATACCCACGGATTGAATCATATGCATATTCGAAGCTACTGTTTTTAGCTCAAAACGCCTTAATTTTGCACTCTAAACTAAAGCTCTTTTCATGGCCAATCCATTGTTGCGATTTCTATTTTCAACGCGATTAATGAGTGTTCTATTCCTCCTTTTTGCATTAGCAATGGCGGTTGGAACTTTTATAGAAAGCATGTATAGCACCGAAACCGCGCGAATCTATATCTACAATGCAAAATGGTTCGAGCTGATGATGCTCCTTTTTGTCATTAACTTTTTCGGTAATATTAAACGGTACAAACTTTGGAAATGGAGTAAATGGCCTATTCTGGCATTGCACCTAAGTTGGATATTAATCATTATCGGGGCAGGAGTAACGAGATACATCAGTTTTGAAGGTATGATGCCTATCGCCGAAGGTGAAACCGCCTCGAGCTTTTATTCAGACAAAACTTTTTTAACGGTTTACATTGATGGAGACTTAGAGGGTAATCGCAGAAGAAAATCATTAGAGGATGATATGATTTTCAGTGAAGAGGGCAGAAAAAGTAGCCTACCGTGGAACTCACGTTTCGGAGATACGCCAGTCACTATTAGCTATGTAGACTTTATCGAAGAAGCCGTAGAAGACATCATTCCTGATGAAAGTGGAAAACTGTTACTTAAAATTGTAGAATCAGGAGGTGGAACCCGCCATGAACACTTCATTGAAGAGGGTACTGTATCGAATATTCACAACACGCTATTTTCTTTTAACAAGCCTACCGAAGGAGCGATCTCTATTACTTTAGATGGGGACAGAAATTATCTAGTTAAGAGCCCATTTAGCGCTGATTTTATGCGAATGGCTGATCAGTATACTGGACGATTAGAGTCAGATGTTCAAGATACCTTACAACTAAGATCGCTCTACACTATGGGTGATTTAGCTTTTGTAATTCCTAACGGTGCTATTCGAGGAAAGGTAGGTGTTGTCCCTTCATCCGATTCTTCGACAGAGGCGAAACAAGCTTTAGTTTTGAATGTGTTAGCGGGGGATCAATCGAAAGAGGTTACATTGCTTGGAGGGCAAGGTTTTACAGATTTTGAGACTCCCTTTACTCTAGCGGGTCTTGATTTCACGATGCGTTATGGTTCAAAGGAATATGAACTTCCTTTTGCAATTACCTTAAATGATTTTATCGCCGAGAAATATCCAGGTACTGAGGTCAATTATTCATCGTTTATGAGTCGTATTTCGGTTGAAGATGAAAAGTCTTTTGATTACGACATTTATATGAACCACGTATTAGACCACAAAGGGTATCGGTTTTTTCAATCAAGCTTCTTTCCAGATGAGACAGGGACCGTCTTATCTGTGAATCACGACTTCTGGGGTACATGGATCACCTATATTGGTTATTTTCTACTTTATATTGGCTTGATGGGCCTTCTTTTTTTCGGAAAAACACGCTTCAAAGTGCTCGCTCAGTCGCTCAAAAAACTAGCAAAGAAAAAGGCTTCTTTGACCGTGCTCTTGACGCTATTATCACTGGGTAGTGCTTTGGCTCAATCGAATCTGCCTACTCAAAAGGAGGTGGACTCCATCATTTTTTCGAATGTGGTCGATAAGAAACATGCCGAACAATTTGCCTCCCTTGTTATTCAAGACGATCAGGGACGAATGAAGCCGGCACACACCTTTGCTTCTGAACTACTTCGAAAGTTGAGTTTTAAAAATGATTACAAAGGACTTGCTCCTGAGCAGGTGATGCTGTCAATGATGTTGTACCCTGGCCTTTGGTATAATACCGAGATCTTAGCTTTAGATAAAAAAACCCAAAACGACAGTATTCGGAAAATTATAGGAGTCGATAGCGATCAGCGTTTTGTTAAGGTTACTGATTTTTTTGATGAATCTGGTTCGAATAAGCTCGGTCCTTATTTACAAGAAGCCTACGCAACAGCTACTCCAAACAAGTTTCAACAAGACTTCAAAGATGCGGCTCTGCGCTTGGCACTCTTAAATCGTGCTTTAAGTGGTGACATACTGCGTATATTCCCTGTTCCGACCGATGAAAATAATAAGTGGACATCAGCTTTAGAGTATCGTTCAGGGGCCGTAACCGTCGCAGACACTCTTTATGGAAGTTTTGTTTCTAATTCAGTACCACTTTACCTACAATACGTAGATCAAGGGGTACAAACCGGTGATTACAGTAGGGCTGAACAGCTCCTTACTAGCCTAAAGAGAAGTCAACAACAGCTTGGTTTCGAGGTGATACCTTCTGATTCTAAGATAAAGGCTGAGATTATTTACAATCGGATCGATCTGTTCAATCGTCTCTACAAGTACGATGCGCTTATCGGTATTTTCTTATTCTTCTTAGTGGTAGCGAATATCTATAAGGAACGCAAGTCATTAACGTTCACCATTTCAGGTTTTAGGTATTTGATTTATCTGCTCTTTGTGTTACATACTGCTGGGCTGATTCTTCGATGGTATATTTCTGGACATGCTCCTTGGAGCGATGCTTACGAAAGTATCTTGTATGTAGCCTGGGCGACTATCGGTATGGGAATCGCTCTTGGTAAAAAGAGTGACTTTACTTTGGCCTCTTCAACCTTTGTTGCTTCGATGCTTTTATGGATTGCTCATCAGAATTGGGTAGACCCTGCAGTTGCTAATCTGCAGCCTGTTTTAGATAGTTACTGGTTGATGATTCACGTGGCAGTTATTGTAGGTTCTTATGGCCCCCTTACGGTCGGAATGATCCTTGGTATAGTTTCTCTACTACTGATAACACTCAGTAATTCTAAGAATATTGAACGCATGAAGATCAGCGTTAAAGAGTTGACGATTATCAATGAATTAGCCTTAACGATCGGTTTGATTATGCTTACGATAGGAAACTTTTTAGGAGGTCAATGGGCCAATGAATCATGGGGTAGATATTGGGGATGGGATCCTAAAGAGACTTGGGCCTTGATCTCAATTTTGGTTTATGCTTTTGTGTTGCACATGCGTTTAGTTCCCGGTTTAAAGGGGCGTTGGGCGTTTAACTTTGCCAGTATTGTAGCCTTTGCAAGTATTATGATGACCTATTTTGGAGTGAATTTTTATCTAGTAGGTCTTCACTCATATGCGTCTGGTGATCAAGTCATTACGCCAACCTTTGTATATTACACCTTGCTTGGAGTAATTATTCTGGGAGTAATTAGTCTTTACAAGTATAAGAAGGTATATAAGTAACCACTTTAGCTATGACTCAATTAGATCTTTTAGTATTTGGTGCGCATCCCGATGACGCTGAATTAGGTGCCGCTGGTACAATCGCTTCTGCAGTAGCTGAAGGTAAATTGGTAGGAATCATAGATCTTACCCGGGGAGAATTAGGAACTAGGGGTTCTGCAGACGATCGCGATAAAGAAGCATCAAAAGCTGCAAAAATACTCGGGGTTAGTGTTAGAGAAAATCTAGGCTTTGCAGATGGTTTTTTCGAAAATAATAAAGAACATCAACTGGCCATAATTCAAAAAATCAGAAAGTATCGTCCAAAGATTGTCATTGCCAATGCAATTCATGATCGACATATTGATCACGGGAGAGGGGCGAAGCTAGTTAGTGATGCCTGTTTTTTAAGTGGATTACAGAAAATTACCACCTTAAATGAGCAAGGAGAAAATCAAGAAGCCTTTCGTCCAAAGCATGTTTATCACATGATTCAATGGTACGACCTTGAACCTGATTTTGTTGTAGACATCAGTCATACTATTGATCAGAAGGTAGCGTCTATTCTTGCCTATTCTACGCAGTTTTATGATCCAAACAGCAAGGAGCCTGAAACACCTATAAGCAGTAAGAACTTTTTAGACTCGGTAAAGTATCGTGCTCAGAATATGGGAAGAATTACTGGAGTTGCTTATGCAGAGGGTTTTACGGTTCAACGCTATCCATTAATTAAAAGTTTGTTTGATATCCACTAATTTGTTGTGCTTTTCTCTTTGAATTGAATCGAGAAAAATACTACATTTGCCAACCTGAAATTACACGGTGGTTGTAGCTCAGTTGGTTAGAGCGCTGGATTGTGGTTCCAGAGGTCGCCGGTTCGAACCCGGTCTTCCACCCAAAAGAAAAAGGGCTCCATTTTGGAGCCCTTTTTTATTGATCTGTAAGATTGCCTTATTCTTCCACCTCAGCTTTATCTACCACGGGTTTTTGGTCTCTATTGGCTACTTCTAAGGCTGTATGAAATACCAATCTTGAACGATTCTCTAATAAGTCATAATTGATCTTATCAGGGGTATCACTTTCGCGGTGATAGTCATCATGTGTTCCATTGAAATAGAAGATGATTGGAATATTATTCTTTGCAAAATTGTAGTGATCAGATCGATAATAGAATCGATTTGGATCATTCTCATCGTTATAGGTATAATCGAGTTCAATTTGTAGATACTTTTGATTCACCGCTTCAGAGAGTTCATGAAGATCGGTACTTAGTTTATCTGATCCAATGAGATAGATATAATTGCGACCTCCTGAGCGTTCAGGATCGATACGACCAATCATATCAATATTCAGGTTAGTTACGGTATTTTCTAGGGGATATAGTGGCTCAAAATCGGTATAGTATTCAGACCCTAACAAACCCTTTTCTTCTCCGGTAACATGCAAGAATACTACGGTTCTTCTTGGACCTTTTCCTTGCTCCTTCGCCATTTTAAATGCTTCTGCAATTTCTAATAGCGCAACGGTTCCTGACCCGTCATCATCCGCTCCGTTATTGATTTCTCCATCGGCATTGATTCCAATATGATCAAGATGAGAAGAGATTACAACGTACTCATCAGGAAATTCGACTCCCTCAATAACTGCAGCTACATTTTCAGTATCCACCTCTTTGGTTCCTCCTTGAATAGAGGCAGAGAAACTTAGATCAAGGGCTTTACCTTCAACATCATCCTTACTTAGACCTAATAATGCCAGAGATTCTGATTTTAATAAACCGCTGAAAAGCGTTTCTTCGCCAGTATCTAAACGCATTTGTCCGCTATTGTTTCTTCTCATGTAAGAGAAATAGCGGTTGTAACGTGCAAAATTGTCATCGTCGACAAAGAGAAGACCAGCCGCGCCATTTTCTTTAGCAGTTTCTACTCTTTTAGGTAGTGCCTCAGATCGATTGCTCCATTTTGATATTTCTTCGGTTCCAGTAAGAACATAGGTTCCGTCGTCATTTTTAGGTTCACCTGCTACAGCGAGAACAATTTTCCCTTCAACATCGAGGTTTTCGAAATCATTAATAGTTCCATCTACAATACCATGACCAACAAACACCATTGCGTATTCACCATCAAGTGGTGTAAAACTTACCAATTGCTCTCCTAATTCTAAAGGGGTGTTCCCTACAGAGGCTGAACCAGTCGGAGCCGTGGTGTAGTTTACAGGCACCTTCTGAATGTAGTCGTTGGTACCTGCTGCAGGATCAATATTCAGTTTTTTGTAATAGTCGACAATATACTGAACCGCCTTTTTCTGACCTTCGGTTCCGGTTTCACGTCCTTCGAATTCATCAGAAGCATAAATAAACAAATGTTCTTTTAATTCAGCCTCGGTAATTGAAGCAGCAAGTTCGACGGCATCCGCATCACTAACCTCAACGGGTACTTTGGATTCATTTCTGGCACATCCGACCAATACGGATAAGATTAAGAGAGAAAATAGACTTCTTTTCATGTTTGAATTATTTGTCACCAAGTTACACAAACTACCCAATATGCCATTTCATTCTTGTAATTTTGATGTATGCTTAGATTTATAATCTTTGGTTTATTCGTTTTTCTATTCAATTGTGTTAGCGCCCAGATCAACCATCCGACGGTCAAGGATTTTAATCTGAAAGGAAGCGTTTATCAATGTATTCAACAATCAGAATACGGATCAGAGACCTATGAATTTGATAAGGAAGGTAGATTACTTCGATTAAGCACCCTACTTGATCAAAACAGGCGCGAGGAAATACGATTTATATATAAGAATGATACATTAGATCAAAAATGGATTGAAGTGTATCAAGACAATTCATTAATAAAAGACATGTCTTATGTATTTCATTTCGATTACAGAGAAAATAAAGTGATCGAGTGGACGATAAGATTAGATGAAGAAAGTGTTTCGAAAACTACCTATTACTATGACGATAGGTCGAGATTACTCAATCGATTACTATCAAATGGAATAGAGGAGGAGCGTTACGATTATCAGTACGTTGAAACTAGCGATTCTACAGTGACTCGTATTTTTAAGAACAATCAACTGGTCGAGCGCAGATGGATTAAGAAAATGGCTTCAAACACAAAAGAACAGTCGATTACTGAAGAATGGAGCCAAGGAATACTTTTGCGTAAAAATCTTATTGAAAGAAATCAAAACGCTGAAATAAGTAAAGAAGAGTTTATCGATTATGTCATCCAAAGCGATACGATTACCTCTACATCACAAAAACAGTTAATCTACGCGTACGATGAAAACGGCAATATCAGCAGTATTGTTACTAGTAATGGCCTGATTAGCAAGCGGCAAAATTATATTTACCAATACGACAACCATACCCCATCAAATTGGGTGAAAAGGATTGAAATACCAAGTAACAAATACATTAATCGAATAATTACTTACCATACAAAACCATGATTTCCAAGCAAGAAGTTTTAGATCGTTGTAATTCAAGAAAGAAGGGGACACTAATGGAAACCTTGGACATTACTTTCATAGATGTAGAATTTGAAGATCAGTCTATAACTGCCAAAATGCCCGTAACAACAGCGGTTCATCAGCCCGACGGTGTTTTGCACGGTGGGGCCACAGCTGCCCTTATCGAAACCGTTGGTAGTGTTGCTGTATTTGTCTTTAAACAGACTGAAAACTTGTTAGTGAGAGGAATCGAGATCAGTGCAAATCATCTTAAATCAATAAGGGAGGGCGATGTATTCGCGACTGCTAAACCGGTACATTTAGGTAGAACTACGCAGCACTGGGAAATTAAGGTAACTGATAAAGAAGGTGCTTTAATTTCTGTAGGTAAATTACTGACGATAACCTTAGAAAAGAAGTAGTGTTTAAGGAAACACCTTTGTTACTTTCTAGAATCGAGGAACTCTTAAAAGCGGGTGTTGATTTCGCTTTTTATAGATCCCCAAAAAGTGATCAGGTTGTGCTATTGCAATTGAGCGCAATTAAGGATGAATCGTACAATTCTTGTGATGATCTATGGGTGACCTGTCCTTTTTCTGAAGAACATTCGCCTTATTATTACCGGGTGTTTTCTGAGGAATCTTTTAAGTTAGATTCAACCTTTAGAGATGATCAGTTTAAAACGCTAGAGGTTCCTAATTCTACTCTAAATGAATATCGTTCCAAGGTCTTTCATGCGATCGATGAAATAGGAAAGGGTTTAATGAATAAGGTGGTACTCCATACTCAGATAGAGGTAGCATATTCGAAGGAGATACACCGTTTAATTCACAAGGTTTTAGCAGCAGATATTGAAGGTTTTCGATATTCTTTTTATAGTGCAGAACTTGGTCTTTGGATGGGGATTACACCAGAAGTATTGGTTCAATCAGATCGTAGAGATTTTAAAACGATGGCTCTTGCTGGTACTCGAAAATTGGAAGACTTAGATGTCGATCCTTTCAGAGAAAAAGAAAGGGCAGAACAAGCTTGGGTAACTAAGGAAATTGTTGAATTATTGAATGAATCTGCTGATTTCATGCATGTAGGAGAAGTGGAGACCGTAAAGGCGGGAAAATTGGCTCATTTACGAACGATTATAAAAGGGAAGATGAAATCCCACTTAACTACTGCCGACATTGCAAATATTCTGCATCCTACAGCTGCTGTTTGTGGTTATCCGAAAAGTTTGGCCTACCGGTATATTGAAGAAAACGAAATACTTGACCGATCCCTTTATTCTGGTTATTTAGGAAGAGTTCAAAAAGAATCCTCTTCCCTTTATGTGAATTTAAGATGCATGTCTTATAAAGAAGGGATGATTAAGGTATATGTCGGAGCAGGAATCACAGCTGATTCTGATCCAGAATTAGAAACTGAAGAGATTCGAATGAAAACTTCAACTTTAGCTTCTATTTTAATGGCTTAGATTACTATTTGCCTTCTTACCTTTGTCGAACAATGTATAGTTCGATTCCATCGGCATTTTTAATCGTAGAGCTTTTGCGACTTCATGGCGTAAAGGAGGTAGTGATTTCTCCAGGTTCACGAAATGCTCCATTAACGATTGGTTTTTCTGAAAACAAAGCATTTAGTTGTCATTCGATCGTTGACGAACGTTCGGCGGCTTTTTATGCTTTAGGGCTTGCAATGGCAAAAAATGAACCCGTAGTTCTCGTATGCACCTCGGGATCGGCTTTGCTTAATTATTTTCCGGCCATAGCTGAAGCCTTCTACAGCGAGCTTCCGTTACTTGTTTTATCGGCTGATAGACCAGAATACCTGTTAGAAATTGGGGATGGTCAAACAATTCTTCAAGAGGGTGTTTACGGAAAGATGATTGCCCATTCAACGAGCTTGTTATTAGACGATTCATCTAACCAAGATTCTATTAATTCAATTAATCAATCACGTATTGAAGAGTCACTTGTTCAGCTTAATACCACACAGTGTCCGGTTCATATCAATATCCCTTTTGATGAACCACTGTACAATAAGACCGAAGAACGGCTATTCTCTGTTGAGACAGAACGACTTAAAATTGAAGATCCGATTGATGATTCCTTATCCCTAGAATTTGTTCCAACCAATCGACCACTAAAGGTGATGTGTTTGGTGGGTACTTTGAAGCCTTCAGACAAGGAAATCAAATGGCTTGAAGATTTACAGTCTTATCACTCGATATTATTTCTTCATGAGAGCCTGTCCCAATTGAATTTGTCAGATACTATAGACAGTATAGATACCTTAATTGCGCCTTTGGAGAAATTGGAGCAGTCATCAGATTATTTCAATCGATTATTACCCGATTTATTGATTACCGCGGGAGGTATGATTGTTTCGAAGAAAATCAAAGCACTTCTCAGAACCCATAAGGATTTAATTCACCTACATCTTGAGGGTACCCCTGCTAGAGATACCTATTTTACGCTAAAAGGTTGTTTGAAGATCGATCAATTGAAATCCCTTTTAGGTACCCTAGAGATTGAAGACTCCTACCCGAAGTATTGGGTGAATCATTACCAAGGTCTTGAACAACGGAGAAATGATTATATCGAAGATGCTCCTTATTCTGATTTTAAAGCCTACGCCAAGATTTTTAAAGGTATCCCCGAGAGATATCTAATACATATGGCGAATTCTTCAGCTATTCGCTATGCACAATTATTTCCAACTGCGAATAATCAGTTTTGCAATCGAGGAACGAGTGGAATAGAAGGCAGTGTTTCTACGGCTGTAGGTTATGCTAAGGGTAGCGATCAACCAGTAATTTTAGTGACCGGCGACCTTAGCTTCTTATACGATTCTAACGCTCTATGGTCACGAGATCTACCTCCTAATTTTAGAATTATTGTTGTAAATAACAGTGGGGGCGGTATTTTTAGAATTCTACCCGGGAAAGAAAATAGTTTACATTTTTCAGAATACTTCGAAACGCGCCATCAGTTTACCGCCGAACATTTGGCTAAACACTTTGATTTTGATTACATTTCTGTGAAATCTTTGAACGATTTAGAAAATGCACTGGTTTCATTTTTTAATCCTTCATCAATACCAAAGCTTCTGGAGGTAATCACTAATCCTCAAAATAATGAGGCTATCTTATTAAATTACTTTAAAGCGCTCGAATGATTGGTTTAGGATTATATAATGAATTACAAGCCTCCCATAAAACACCTCAAGGCTGGTATTTTACTGACGAGGAAGGAACTGAGGTGTTATTGCCGAATGCTGAAATTACGCCAGATCTTGAACAAGGAGTGACAAGGTCGCTGTTTTGTTACCTGGATCATGAAGAAAGACCTGTACTTTCACTTAAACAGCCAAAGGTGATTCGCGATCACTTTGGTTACTTGAAAATCGCAGACCGTTCAAAGAGTGGATATTTTTTAGATTGGGGATTACAAAAGCAACTCTTTTTACCGTACCGAGAATCTTCGGAGGATCTTGAGGTAGGTTCTTCTGTTTTTATCTATTGCTATTTAGACGAATTGTCTGGGAGATTAGTAGCGTCAAAGCGATGGAAGCGATTCATAGAGCCTATTACAGAATCGATTACACCTGGGACCTCATTTCAAGCCATTGTTGCTAGCCGTTCTGATTTAGGGTTTGAATGTATTTTAGAGGGTAAATGGTTAGGGCTAGTCTATCACGACAAAGATTCAGCTCAGCTTAGAAGAGGAGATGAGTTAGCCGTTTATGTGATTCGCCAGCGTGAAGATCTTAAGGTAGATTTAAGTTTACATCCGGTCGGATTAAAAGCGCTAGAGGAGGGCGCAATGAGTTTGTTGAAATTATTAGAAGTCGCACCTAAAGGCTTTCTTCCTATTCACGATAAGTCTTCACCAGATGAGATTTATGAACTCACTCAAATGAGTAAAAAACTTTTCAAAAAGGCCGTCGGAGGGCTTTTAAAATCAAAAAAAATCTTGATAGAAGCAGGAGGTATTCGACTTCTGAAATAATTTCTAATTATGGGAGTTTAAGTATATTTACTGATCAAAAATAGTTTCTGTGTCTAAACAACTTCATTCTCTAAAACGTCAAAACAGTCTGCTTTCATATAGCTTAATGGTGTTATCCTTATTGGTAATCGCCATGGTTTTTTTTGGAAGTCTATCAGAGTGGTTAGTTAAGATTCCAGAGGTTGACACCACTGAAATAACTCGCCTTGAGGAAAAAATTAGTTCGTTAGAAGAAGAAAACACCGAGCTTAAGAAAATTCAAGATTTTTATTTGGCCCGCAACCTGGTGACTTCAGATACTATTTACAGCGTTCAAACGGGTATGTTACCTATGGAGGCTACTGGTTTAATTTCTCCGGGTTTAGCCAATGGAATTTTCGTAGAAGCTCATCCTTACATGAAATATTCTATCGGTCTGTATGAGACTTTAGAAGAGGCAAACGCATTAAGAAGAGGGCTGGTTAAACTTGGTTTTTCAGACGCTTTTGTTGCGTCTTACAAAGGTACTACACGTCTTAAGATTCACCGCGCTGAATAATGAAGCAAACCTTTATTGCTTGGTTAATCGCAGCTCGCCTTAGAACGCTTCCACTTTCACTTTCAGGGATATTTTTTGGAGCTACAGTTGTTCTTTCTGTTGAAAAATTTGACCCTTCAGTCTTTCATTGGGCACTGGTAGTAACCATTTCATTACAAGTCTTATCCAATTTTGCTAATGATTTAGGGGATGGTTTAAAAGGAACAGATAATGAGAATCGAATTGGCCCAAAAAGAGCACTTCAAGCAGGTTTACTGTCTGCTCGTGAGTTGAAAACTGGGATTGTGATTCTTATTCTTCTGACCGGGTTAGCGATTTATCAGTTACTTCAAATCGCAAATCTAAATAGCACTTCTTATGCAGTTCTTGCGGTACTGGGTACATTGTCTATCGTAGCCGCGCTTACCTATACCTTAGGTAAAAAACCTTATGGTTATTACGGTTTAGGTGATTTTATGGTTTTCTTCTTTTTTGGAGGTGTTGCGGTTTTAGGCACCATCGTGTTATTCACTCCAGACATTCCCCTTTATGCTATCGGATACACCTTGACGGCGGGCGCATTGAGCACCGCGGTTTTAAATTTAAATAATATGCGTGACCATCAGTCAGATAAGGTATCTGGTAAGAACACTTTAGTCGTTCGAATGGGAGTGGGGCGTGCTAAAATTTATCATTACTTACTTCTAATCACTGCCTACATTGGGTTTACCTTTTCAACCATTGCTGTCCTCAGCCCGAATAGTATTTTTTTAGTACTTGCTTTCGTTTTTCTTATTCCACATATCCAAAGGGTTCGCAAAGTTGAAGACTATAGAAATCTCGATGGTGAACTGAAGAAAATAGCTTTATTCTGTTTTGTACTTTCGGTAGTTAGTTTCACCATTGCTTTTCTCAAATGAAGCGTTTTGATATCCATAAGCACGTATTGAATTTCAAAATACCTGGTGGTACTTCAAGAGGGGTTTTAACCAGTAAGGATACTTACATCGTTCGTCTTTTTGAAGTAGATTGTTTGGTTGCCATTGCTGAGTTCAATCGTTTTGAAGGACTTAGTATTGATCCCTTACCTTCGTACTTAGATCAGCTAAAAAAATCTGTGAAGCAATTGTTAGATCTACTCGACTCCGTAGCCGATCTAAACGATCCCAGAATCATTGACCTACTTCAAGAAAACTTAGATTATCCATCTATACAATTTGGTCTAGAGCAACTTACCTTAAGTTATTTATCGTCGACCTCTCCTTTTCATCTCTTCGATTCTCCATTTTCGAGGGGTGAATCATCTATTTCGATCAATGGTCTTATCTGGATGGGTGATGTCAACTTCATGAAAGGTCAAATTGAGCCGCTACTAGAAAAGGGGTTCAAATGTCTTAAAATGAAAATTGGGGCAATCAATTTTGACGAAGAATACCGAATATTAAAATCTATAAGAGAACGTTTTAGTCAACAAGAGCTCACTTTAAGAGTCGATGCGAACGGTGCATTTGATTCAGAGTCGGTTGTATCAGTTTTGGATGACTTGGCTGCATTAGGGTTACATTCTATAGAACAACCTATCAAAGCTGGACAATGGCAAGAGATGGCGAGAGTTGTTGAAGAAAGCCCAATACCTATTGCTTTAGACGAAGAATTGATCGGTTTAAAAACCAGTGAGTCAAGAACCAATTGCATTCATACGATTCAGCCTGATTATCTCATCTTTAAGCCAGCTCTAATCGGCGGATACAGTGCCATCGACCAGTACAGTCGCATTCACGATCAATTTTGGATTACAAGTGCTTTAGAAAGTAATATTGGACTAAATGCTATAGCCCAATATACCGCAACCTTAAACCCAATCCTAGAACAGGGATTAGGCACAGGAAGCTTGTATACCAACAATTTCGATTCGCCGCTGATCGTTACTAACGGAGCTCTGTCTTATCAAAATGAATTACCTTGGAATATCCAACTTTAAAAGAGAACAAATGTTTATACAGCGCTTAGAAGAGACCAAAGCACCCATTTGGAAATTTCTATTAATCCCTGTTTTGTTTTTTGCCCTTATGGTCTATAATTTTTGGGTAACCATTAATAGTCCTGTGGATACAGCAACAGCGATGAAACAGATGATTGAAATGTTGGGATCGACCACTACGCTATTTGTTATTTTACTCCCTTTGGTCTTAGGATTCTGGATATTATTAGTCTATGGCATTCTCGTTTTAAAGCTGCCCGTTGTAAAACAATTTACAGGAAGGCATAAAATTGACTGGGGCAGAGTAGGTTTCTCTTTTTTTATTTGGTCGATGATTGTTTTAGTGTCTGTACTTGCTGAGTACTTTTTAGCTCCAGAACATTTTATCCTGCAATTTGATTTCTCAACCTTTTGGCCTTTTTTAATCGTAGCGCTTGTGATGATTCCTTTTCAGACTTCATTTGAGGAGTTGATGTTTCGGGGTCATTTAACTCAAAGTATCGGTTTTTTTTCGAAAAGAAGATTATGGTCGCTGGTCATTCCCTCCGTATTGTTCGGTCTTATGCACATTGCGAATCCAGAGGTGGAGAAACTCGGATATGGAATCCTAGCTTATTACATCGGATCAGGTTTCTTTTTCGGTGTGATGACTCTGGCTGATGAAGGAATTGAATTAGCCTTAGGTACTCATGCTGCCAACAATTTAATTGGAGCGTTATTGGTATCGGCAGATTGGACCGCTTTCAATGTTCCGTCGGTGCTTAAAGACGTAAGCGAACCTAGTTTTGGAATTGATGCCCTATTACCCTTGCTAGTTGTTTACCCACTAATACTTTATGCGTTCTCTAAAAAGTATCAATGGAAGAATACGAAACAAAAATTATTTGGATCAACCGATAACGATGCATTTTAAGCCTTGGAAAATCAATGGTCATCTTATCCAATCTTCTGATTCTCTAGCTCAATTAGAAGAGGAGATTCTTCTTAATGCTCCTGAGGGTTTAAAAGTTGTCATTAATGAGCTATACAATCTATCTGAGAATAAAATTACTTCTTTAAGTATTCGCACCTCAGGATCTACCGGTGTTCCCAAAGAAATTCAATTTACTATAGAGGATTTAGTAGCGTCCGCAGACTTGAGTATTAAAGAACTCGGTTTGACCGCCCATTCTAATTTATTACTATGTCTCCCGTTGAGGGCTGTTGGTGGGCTAATGATGCTTGTACGTGCCATGCGTGTGGGGGCAGAGCTCATTACCGTCAAGCCTTCATCTGTGATACAACCTTCTATGTTTCACCATCGAAAAATACATTGGGCTTCGATGACACCACACCAATTGGTGAATAGTCAAGATAGTTTCGAATGTATTGAGAATGTTTTGATAGGGGGAGTTGCTTTGTCTGATTCTACGCTAGATTCTTTACTAAAGAAACCAGAGCGAATTGTAGAGTCTTACGGAATGACGGAAACCTTATCTCATATTGCCTTAAGAGAGCGTTACCCTAATAACGATCTATTTTTCAATCTATTAGAGGGCGTTAAAATTTCAAAAGCGGATAATGGGGCACTAGTTATTGATACACCGCATCTTCGTACCAAAACACATCGTACCAATGATGAAGTTAAACTTCTTGATGAATCTCACTTCATTCTGATTGGACGATTAGATGAGGTCATCAATACAGGGGGAATAAAAATTCATCCGAGGGTGGTAGAAGAAATTTTAAGGTCAAACCGCCTAAAGAAGGAGTTTTTTGTTTGTGGAACTCCGCACCCAGATTTGGGCAGTCAGATTACCGTTGTAATTAATGCTAAGAAAGATTCTGAATGTTCTTCTGTAAAAGAATTTATCGAAACCCTAGATTGGCCAAATTATCATAAGCCACGCAAGGTAATTGCAAGAAACTTTGTTTATACAGCAACTGGTAAAATTGATAAGAGGGCTACACTCTAGACTTGGAGTACTCCCATATTGAAGGTATGCGTTTCCTCATTGTGATTCGCCATAGCAATCCCTAGGGAAATTAATTTCCTAGTTTCAACAGGATCGATGATCGCATCAACCCACAATCTAGAGGCAGCGTAGTATGGCGAAGTACTTTCCTTATATTTTGATTCGATGTTTTCTAGTAAGGTTTGCTTTTCTTTATCTGAAAGGGTACTTCCCTGTTTTTGAAGCTTAGCTTCTTCAATTTGCAACAGTACTTTAGACGCTGAACCTCCGCTCATCACAGCGATCTCCGCAGAGGGCCACGCCACAATTAATCTCGGATCATAGGCTTTTCCGCACATAGCGTAGTTGCCGGCGCCATAAGAATTACCCATGACTACACTAAATTTCGGAACCACTGAATTGCTAACCGCGTTTACCATCTTAGCTCCGTCCTTGATAATTCCTCCATGTTCACTCTTGCTACCTACCATAAAGCCTGTGACATCATGCAGAAATACTAGTGGAATTCCTTTTTGATTGCAGTTGGCGATAAAGCGGGTTGCTTTATCGGCTGAGTCTGAATAAATCACCCCACCAATTTGCATTTCACCTTTGGCGTTTTTTTCGATCTTACGCTGGTTAGCCACAATTCCTACCGCCCAACCATCAATGCGCGCATAGCCAGTGATCAAGCTTTTCCCATAAGATTCTTTGTAGGCGAGGAATGAATTAGCATCAACGATGGCGTCGATGATGGTATGCGTATCGTAGGCTTCACTTCGCTTCGAAGGTAGTCGATTGTAAATCTCTTCAGAGGCTATGAGTGGAGACTCAGTTTTAATTCGGTCAAAACCCGCTGTTTTTGGCAGTTTTAAAGATCCTACAATTTGCTTTAAAATGTCCAAAGCCTCTTTGTCATCCTTTGCTTTATAATCGGCAACTCCGGATATCGCATTATGGGTATGTGCACCACCTAGAGTCTCGGCATCAATAGTTTCTCCTATAGCTGCTTTTACTAAATAAGGTCCAGCAAGAAAAATTGACCCTGCACCTTCAACCATGATTGTTTCATCGCTCATAATAGGTAGATAGGCGCCTCCGGCCACGCAAGACCCTAAAACGGCCGAGAGTTGGGGAACTCCCATGGCACTTAATTTAGCGTTGTTCCTGAAAATTCTTCCAAAGTGCTCCTTGTCGGCGAAAACTTCATCTTGAAGGGGTAAATAAATCCCAGCACTATCTACTAGATAAAGAATAGGAATTTTATTTTCTATAGCTATCTCTTGAGCTCTAAGATTTTTTTTCGCAGTTAATGGAAACCAAGCCCCTGCCTTAACCGTAGAATCGTTTGCAACTACGATGCATAGTCTATTATTTACATAACCGAGAATTGTGATCACACCTGCAGAAGGACAACCCCCGTGATCTTGGTATTGATTATGAGCGGTCAACGCACCAATTTCTTGGTAAGGTGTGTTCTTATCTAATAGATAGGAGATGCGTTCTCGAGCAGTTAACTTTCCTTCTGATCTTTTCTTTTCAAGACGCTTTTTACCACCGCCGAGATAAACTTCTCCTAAAATGGATTGAAGTTCTTTTACTGCATTGCGATGATGAATTTCGTTCTCGAGTTGCTTTTTGGTCTTCTTCATAGCCTGCTTATACCGATTTATACGATTAGCAATAATGCCGTTAAGGTACAATTTATTGAGCCATTTTTACGAACTTTGGGCGCTGCAACAAATACAAAACCATGAATAAAAATACAGTTTTAGCCTACGCTACATTTCTGATGATCCTTATGGGGCTTGTGCTTTTAGCATTGGCTGCATTTAAGTACGATGAGGTTGCCGGATGGGGTTTTGCCACAGTAGGAATCGGTTTTTTTGCCATTGCCTGGGTATTTAATGCCCTGAAAGGAAGAGTTTAGATTTTAATTTATAAGCCATCATATGTCAGACGATAAGAAGGTAATTTTCTCTATGTCTGGAGTGACTAAGACCTTTTCAGGTGCTCAAACTCCAGTTCTTAATAATATTTATCTCAGCTTTTTTTATGGAGCCAAGATTGGTATTCTCGGTTTAAATGGATCGGGTAAATCGACATTGCTTAAAATTATTGCAGGATTAGATACTAACTACCGAGGGGATGTGGTTTTTTCACCGGGCTACACCGTTGGTTATCTAGAACAAGAGCCCGCATTAGACGAGACTAAAACAGTAATTGATATTGTACGTGAAGGAGCTGCTGAAACGGTGGCTATCCTTGATCGATATAATGAAATTAATGACTTGTTCGGGCTTCCAGAAGTTTATGAGGATGCAGATAAAATGCAAAAGCTCATGGATGAGCAAGCTCGTTTGCAAGACCAAATTGACGCTAGCAATGCTTGGGAATTAGATACTCGATTAGAAATTGCCATGGATGCGCTTCGCACGCCTGAGCCTGATACTCCTATATCGGTTCTTTCTGGTGGTGAACGTCGAAGAGTAGCATTATGTCGACTTTTGTTGCAACAGCCGGATGTTTTATTACTTGACGAGCCAACCAACCACTTAGATGCCGAATCGGTATTATGGTTAGAGCAACACCTTTTACAATACTCTGGAACCGTAATTGCGGTTACGCACGATCGTTATTTTCTAGATAATGTAGCCGGATGGATTCTCGAGTTAGATCGAGGTGAAGGTATTCCATGGAAAGGAAATTACTCTTCTTGGCTAGACCAAAAAACAAAACGTTTAGAACAGGAGAGCAAGCAAGCAAGTAAGCGACAAAAAACTCTTGAACGAGAGTTAGAATGGGTGAGACAAGGAGCAAAGGGTAGGCAAACCAAACAAAAAGCACGTCTAAACAATTACGATAAGCTCTTAAGTCAAGACCAAAAACAACTCGAAGAGAAGCTTGAGATTTATATACCGAATGGTCCTCGATTGGGAACCACTGTTATTGAGGCTAAAGCAATCAAAAAGGGCTTCGGAGATCGTTTATTGTATGAAGAATTAAGTTTTAAATTACCGCAAGCAGGAATTGTAGGAGTTATTGGGCCCAATGGTGCCGGGAAAACAACTCTTTTTAAAATGATCATGGGAGAATTAACTCCTGATGATGGTTCTTTTGAGGTTGGTGAAACCGCTAAAGTGGCCTATGTTGATCAAAGTCATAGTAATATTGATCCTGAGAAAACCATTTGGGAGAATTTTTCTGATGGTCAAGAACTCATCCTTATGTCTGGAAGAGAGGTAAATTCAAGAGCCTATTTAAGTCGATTCAACTTCTCAGGTAGTGAACAAAACAAGAAGGTTAAACTACTTTCTGGAGGAGAACGAAATCGATTGCATTTGGCAATGACTCTTAAAGAGGAGGGGAATGTTTTGTTACTTGATGAGCCGACTAATGATTTGGATGTCAATACATTAAGAGCTCTAGAAGAAGGATTAGAAAATTTTGCTGGTTGTGCGGTAGTGATCTCTCACGATCGTTGGTTTCTAGATAGAATCTGCACACATATACTTGCTTTTGAGGGGAATTCTTCAGTGTATTTCTTCGAAGGATCATTTTCTGATTACGAAGAAAATCGAAAAAAACGATTAGGTAAGGAAGTGACCCCAACAAGAATCAAGTACAAAAAATTAATTCGTTAATCACTAAAACTTGCCCATTTGGCAAGAATCCTGCTATATTTGCAGCTAGTTAAAGACTTTAAATCAATATCATTATGGAAAAATCAGGATCTAAAGCGTTACCCGCAATATTAGGTATCCTATTTGTAGCCGCTGCAGCATTTGCAATTAGCCTTTACATCAGCGGAAAGAAAACAGAAGAAGCTTTAAACGCAGAGAAAGCTGAAGTTATTCAGGAGCTTGAAGGGCTTAAGTCAGATTATGACAAGTCTATCCTTGAAACTAACGCACTTAGCGAAGAGTTATTAGCTGCTCGTGGAGAGATTGCTAACTATATCGATTCTGTTAAAACATTAAAAGCTGACGTTGCGACATTATCTAGATTCCGTCGTCAGGTTTATCAGTTAAGAAAAGAGCGCGCTACACTAATGGCTCGTTTAGATTCTTTAACAGCAAGTAACATCGCACTTCAGTCTCTTAACGAGGCTACTCAGAAAGAACTTGAGCGTGTTGCAGCATTAAATGATTCTATCGTTCAACAAAACATTATCCTTGAGCAAGAGAACCGTATCGCTGCTCAACTTCGTTTAGAGTCTCTAAACGTTCAGGCGGTTAAGGTTAAGAACAATGGTAACTTTAAAGATGTTAGACGTGCACGTCGTACCGACAACTTCAAAGTTTGTTTTACAGTTAGAGATAATGCTATTGCTCAAGCTGGAGACAAGAACTTCTTTATCGAAGTTTTAGGACCTGATGGGAACTTAGTTGGCGCTTCAGAGTCAGTTTCTGTGAACAGCCGTACTTTATCAGTTAGTAAAGTAACTGCATTCTACTATGAGAATGATACTTTAGATGTTTGTGATTATGTAGGATCTGCAACTGGTGAGTTTGCTAAAGGAAACTACATGGTTAATGTTTACGATAACGATCTAGAACTAATCGGAACTTCAAAATTCTTTTTAAAGTAGTTTTAAGTTATACCAACCATAAAAAAGGCTCCCAATTTGGGAGCCTTTTTTTATTGCATCTATTTCATAATTTAATGACCAATCATGTCTTCAGGGCGAACAAAACGATCGTAGTCTTCTTCACTCACATAGCCTAGTCGTACGGCTTCTTCCTTTAGAGTAGTACCTCTCTCGTGAGCTGCATTGGCAATTTCTGCGGCCTTATAATACCCAATTTTAGTATTCAAAGCAGTGACCAGCATTAGTGAGTTGTCTAAGAGTGTTTTAATTCTTTTGTGATTCGGTTCAATTCCGATGACACAATTCACTTCAAAACTATGAGCAGCATCAGCAAGAAGCGTTGCCGATTGCAATACATTCGCAGCCATCATTGGTTTGAATACATTCAATTCGTAATGTCCTTGTGTACCACCAATGGTAACGGCCACATCATTACCCATAACCTGAGCACAAACCATGGTAATTGCTTCTGCTTGTGTAGGGTTGACTTTACCAGGCATGATTGAACTTCCTGGTTCATTTGCTGGGAGTATTAACTCTCCAATTCCAGATCTTGGTCCTGAAGCCATTAATCGAATATCATTAGCGATCTTATTCATAGAAACAGCTAATTGTTTTAATGCTCCGTGAGATTCAACAAGTGCATCATGAGCAGCTAATGCTTCGAATTTGTTATCAGCCGTTATAAAAGGTAATCCTGTAAACTCATCAATATATTTTGCTACTAGAACATCGTAACCCTTTGGTGTATTTAACCCAGTTCCAACGGCTGTTCCTCCGAGCGCTAGTTGCGATAAATGATCAAGCGATCGTGTTAATGCTTTCAATCCAAAATCGAGTTGGGCTACATAACCAGAAAATTCTTGTCCAAGGGTTAGAGGAGTAGCGTCCATCAGGTGAGTGCGTCCGATCTTAACTACCTCGTTGAAAGCTTTACTCTTTTGATTCAAGGCTTCCTTTAATGAGTCGATTTTCGGAATCGATTCTGAAACAATTTTTTGATAGATCGCAATATGCATTCCGGTAGGGAAGGTGTCGTTAGACGATTGAGATTTATTCACATCATCATTGGGACTCAAGGTACGCGTGCCCTCGCCGAGACTATTTCCCTCTAATACATGCGCTCTATTGGCAATTACCTCATTAACGTTCATGTTACTTTGGGTTCCCGAACCAGTTTGCCAAATAACCAAGGGAAATTGGTCGTCTAATTTTCCTTCTAAGATTTCATCGCACACTTTAGCAATAAGATCTCTTTTTGAGGCGTCAAGAACTCCTAATTCACAATTCGCATAGGCGGCAGCCTTTTTTAGGTAGGCGAATCCATAAATAATCTCCTTAGGCATTGAACCTTGCGGACCAATTTTGAAGTTATTGATAGATCTTTGGGTTTGCGCACCCCAATATACATTCTTGGGAACATGCACTTCACCCATGGTATCTTTTTCAATTCTATATTCCATGATGTATCATTTTGAAATTCAAAGTTAACCACTTCTGCTATTTTTACCTTGATTTATAGCGTTTTGCTTGCAGCCAAATCTTAAAACATCTTATATTCGCGTAATAAATAAGAACTACCATGATTGAATTTGATCAATACTTAGGATTTATCGCTTTTTTGAGCATTCTAACCATCGGATTTTGGTTAATGATTTTTCTTTTAACCTTTGTGATTCCTTATTGGTTGACAGGTAGTTTTATTGAATTCTTAAAAGAGAAGAGAAAAGAGAAAGAAATACAGTCTTAATTGACTTTCTTAGTATAAAAAAAGGCCCGGTAATCCGGGCCTTTTTTTATTGAATGTTTTTCTGATTTAAGGGGTTCCAAATTCAAATTCTTCACCGCCGCCACCTTCTCCCATATCGGGTCTTCGGCGATTATTTCTTTGACCTTCTTGCTCATTGAAACGATATCTAAAGGTAAGAGTAGCTTGACGCTGTCTCCATTGATTTTCACTTTGTGTGAAGACGTTAAACGTTCGAGTTTCAGAGATACGTTTTCTCTGATTGAACAAATCACTTACATTGAATGAAATAGAGCCTTTGTCATTTAGAATCTCTTTACTCATGGCAAGGTTAACAGAAAGAACTCCCTTATTCGTTCCTTGTGGATTAACGGATGCTCCTCGGTAGAATGCGTTCGTTTGAAAATTGATTTTTCCAGGTAATGGGAATTGTCCACTGATTCTACTAAACCAACTAAAGTTCGCCGTATCAAAATTTTGAGTAATCTCTTCGCCTAAAGTATTCGTATAAGAGAAGTCTCCTTGTAATTGCTGTTGAAATAGATTGATGTTCCAAGAGAATCTCATTCCGCGTTTTGGAGAGTATGAAGTGGTTAATTCTCCTCCATATCGATATTCAGTTGCCAGGTTGATAGGGCTTCTGAGCTGTACGGGAACACTAACAATTTCACCATCACCCGTATCAATCTCTACGAAATCTCCCGTCTCTTGAACAACAAATTGAAACACTCCCGTACTCTTGTTATAGTAAGTAGAGGTATTCATCGTTAGTTTTCCAAAGCGCTTTAGGTATCCTAAATCAAAAGCGTTCGAGTATGTTGGGTCAAGATCAGGGTTACCGACGAATAGGTTGGTATTACTATTTCGTCTAACAAAAGGGTTAATAAACCAAGATCGAGGTCTTCTAAGACGTCTACTATAGCTTAGGGTTAATTGCTCGGTCTCAGAGAACTCATATCCTACAAAAAGAGAGGGGAACCAGTTGGTGTACTCTTTTTTGTTATTGTCCTGTCCAAAATCACCAGATGAATTCACGGTAATTGCCGAATTTTCAACACGTAAGCCACCTAATAAGGAGACCTTACCAAACTTATTCCCTAATTGAACGTAACCCGCATTTACATATTCTTTATAAACTAATTGATTACTAGTGTTTGGGTCTCTAAGAAGAGGGCCGTTTGCTTCTTCTTGAAGTTGTAGTTCAAAGTCGGTGTAGAAGTCGTTGAATGTACCTCTATATCCAAATTCAAATTGTCCGCTATTATTTTCACCAATTGGGTTGACATAATCGAATTGAAACAAACGATTAATCTGTTCCTCGCTGGTATAGGTCGCCTCAGAAGGAATAAAGATGGTTTCGTCACTGAGAACGCTTTCGTTAATTCCTGAATTAGAAATTTCCTCTCCTGTTGAATATTGAAAATCAGCGGTTAATTTCTGACCATCTTTCTTGAAGTCTTTTACAAAATTGGCTGAGTATTGAAGGGTAACATCGGTTTCATTCCCTGAGTTTGTTCTTAACCTCGAAATCGTAGGAATTCGATTCTCGTCGTAGTTAAAGAAGTCTACTGTGCTTAGGTTTTGTCCGTCACTGTTTCGGTATAAAAAGGTTTGCGTGAAAGAGGTTTTTTTATTTAAAAGAAGTTCTAACCCAATATTTGTGTTGAACCCCTCACGAATACGTTCGTTTCTTCCGAATTCATCTTGATAACTAGAAACGGTACCGTCAGGGTTAAAATTGGTTTGCAGATTAGAAGAATTCCCCGGGTTATTATTACTTCTGTACGAAGTGTTTGAGAATAAATTGAATGATTTTCTTCTAAGGTTTAAATTTAGGTTACTACCTGTGTTTTCTGGACTTCCTACATTAACGGTTACCGATCCGTTTAAACCTTTGGTTTTTTCTTGTCTTAAAACAATATTCAGGATCCCTGCAGTTCCTTCTGCATCATATCTAGCAGATGGATTAGTGATCACCTCTACCTTTTCTATGGCTTCTGCTGGTAGTTGACGAAGTGCGTCATTACTAAGACCGGACAGGGCCGAAGGCTTTCCGTTAATTAAAATACGTACACTTTCATTACCTCTTAGCGAAATATTTCCTTCTACGTCAACACTTACCGAAGGTACGTTGTCAAGTACATCTGTAACCGAACCTCCTTTAACTGTGAGGTCTTGGCCCACATTGTAAACCTTCTTATCAAGTCGTAATTCAACGGTAGTTCGCTCTGCTACAACTTCAACCTCGTCAAGTTGCGCAACATCAGCCTCAAGAGCGATTTGGCCTAAATCGGTAGAAGTAGTCAGTCTAACATTTTCTTGGGAATAGGTTTTGAAGGATAAGAATTCTACACGAATGTGATACATTCCTGGAAGGGTTTCTACTGAAAATTTCCCAGATTCATCGGTAATACCTCCAGTTACTCGATCAGGCATTCGAACACTTTGCAATACTAAAGTGGCATATTCTAACGGTTGTCCGCTGTCTTTATCGATTACACTACCGGTAATAGTGATTGGAGTCATCGATGGCATTTGAGCCTGAGCACTTAGCATTCCTAAAATACTAATAAGCGCAACAAAATAGTGTTTCATTCAGAATAGAATTAGTTCTTCTTTTTTTTCTTTTTTTTCTTCTTCTTTCCTGAATTGTCTTTTAGCTTCTTAAAATTTCTCTCCTTGAGTTCAAGGAGTTTCTCATAGGTAGCCAGAGACAATTCTAATTTTAATCGTTCGTTCTCTAAATCATTTAGTTTTCGGAACGATTCTGTTAGTGTCTTCGGGTCTACCTTTAAAATCTGTAACTCAATTCTTTTTTTTGTGAATTCAAGTAATATTGATCTCAAAATAGCTTCTTCAAATGGGTCAATAGCTAGGGCCTCTTTAACCTTAACCATCTCAAGCTCGGTAATTTCTTCAGCGGTTAATGGAGCTTCGGGCTCAGCAGCTACATTTGTTCTTGGAACACTGCTACGCATTCTTCCCATTCCACTGTAGGGGTTATAACCATAACCACCAAAACCACCCATTCCAAATTGTCCTTGGACACTTTCTTGACTGCCTAATACCAATAACAATGCCAAAACGATTTTGAAAACGTTAAAATCTTTTTTCATCTGTATTTTTTTAAAATTCATCTTCGATTTGTTTTTGTCCATTTGACATGAGAAAAGCTTTTAGGAAAAGATCGATCTCACCATTCATTACCGCTTCCACATTCCCTGTTTCAACGCTAGTACGAACATCTTTAACGAGCTTGTAAGGGTGCATAACATAGTTTCTTATCTGCGACCCCCATTCAATTTTCATCTTAGAATCTTCGATTTCACGACGGGCTTCCATTCTCTTTCGAAGTTCGATCTCATAAAGTTGAGATCGTAACATTTGCATCGCCGTTGCTCTGTTGTCGTGTTGAGAGCGCGATTCAGAACAGCTAATTTGAATTCCTGTTGGTTTGTGAACGAGTTGTACTTTCGTCTCTACCTTGTTTACATTTTGTCCGCCAGCACCACTAGATCTAGCTGTTGTAATTTCAATATCTGCCGGGTTAACCTCAATTGAAATACTGTCATCAACTAAAGGATAAACATAAACCGAGGCAAATGAAGTATGCCTCTTTGCGTTACTGTCAAAAGGAGATATGCGAACCAGTCTGTGCACACCGTTTTCCCCTTTGAGCCAGCCAAATGCAAAAGGACCATTAATCTCGATAGTAACGGTTTTAATTCCCGCAACATCTCCTTCTTGAAAGTTGAGTTCCTTGACACTGTATCCCTGAGAATTGGCCCACATCAAATACATTCTCATGAGCATAGATGCCCAGTCACAACTTTCTGTACCTCCAGCACCAGCGGTTATTTGAAGGACAGCGGGTAAATCATCACCCTCCTCTGAAAGCATGTTTTTAAACTCTAAATCTTCAATTTGTTTTTCGAGCTCATTTAATGCTTTATTGACATCTTCTTCGGTAGTTTCTCCTAGTGAGATGAACTCTGAAAGAACCTCTACTTCACCATACAATTCTTCGGCCTCCTCAAACTGCTCGACCCATGATTCCAGAATTTTGAGCTTCTTCATTTGCTCTTGTGCTGACTTTGGGTCATCCCAAAAACCTACAACTAGCGTTTTTTCAGTCTCATTTTCGATCGCAATCTTTTTGCCATCTATGTCAAAGATACCTCCTTAACGCACCTAGGCGTTCAAAAAGATCTTTTTGTCGTTCTGTTCGACTCATATCTACTTGGTAAGAATTTCGAACGCAAAAATACTTATTAGTCTCCTGCTATTGTCTAAAAATTGAATAATTTAAACCCTTCAATATCATATCAAATGAAAAGACTACCACTTATAACAACGTTATTCCTTTTTGTTTTTATTCCGTCAGCACTTCTTGCACAAGACTTTAATCGGGTAAAAGACTTAAAGGTTATTCCGGGATTTTTAACGACCTATTACGATGAATCAGAGGATCGATTGTTTATGAAAGTGGATCGTCTTGAGGAGGAACTCTTATACGTTACTGCACTTAGCAGTGGCGTTGGTAGTAATGACATCGGTCTTGATAGGGGACAATTGGGTACTACAAAAGTCGTTTATTTCAAAAAGGCGGGTAACAAATTACTTCTAATTGAACCCAATCAAGATTATCGCGCCCTTAGTGAAAATGCTCTTGAAAAAGCTTCAGTAAACCAAGCTTTTGCTAAATCGGTAATCGCAGGATTTACCATTCTAGAAACGGCCGAAGATGGATCTTTTCTCATCGATTTAAATTCCTTATTATTTAGAGATGCACATGGAGTGATTGATCGTTTGTCAGCTACTCAGCAAGGGAATTACCAATTAGATCTATCACGTTCTGCACATCACAGAGAACGCTCGAAATCATTTGAGAAAAATATTTTAATAGATGTTTTATTGACTTTCTCGGGTAAACCTAAAGGCTATGAAATAAGGTCGGTGACACCAGATGCAAGTTTAGTTAGCATAACTCAAATGCACTCATTCATTGAATTACCTGAGTTGGGCAGTTTTGAGATGAGATCTTTTGATGCTCGGTCGGGTGCTTATCCATTCCGTTTTTTCGATTATGCTTCGCCAGTGAATGGAGGAACGGCTAAAGACTTTATCCGTAGACACCGATTAGAGAAAAAAGATCCTAATGCAGCAATTAGCGAGGCTGTAGAACCGATTGTTTATTATTTGGATAATGGTACGCCTGAGCCTGTACGAACTGCTCTTTTAGAAGGTGGCCGTTGGTGGAATCAGGCTTTCGAGGCCATCGGATATAAAGACGCTTTTCAAGTTAAGATGCTGCCAGAAGACGCTGATCCGCTTGATATTCGATACAATGTAATCCAATGGGTTCACCGTTCAACAAGAGGTTGGAGTTATGGTTCGAGTGTTACCGATCCTAGAACTGGTGAAATTTTAAAAGGCCATGTTAGTTTAGGGAGTCTTAGAATTCGTCAAGATTATCTAATTGCTCAAGGTCTTTATAATCAACCATACAACAAGTTAAGTGTTCATGAGCAAACTATGTTAGATATGGCCTTGAACCGTATCAGGCAGTTGTCTGCTCATGAAATTGGCCACACTTTAGGTTTTGCGCACAATTTCGCTGCAAGTACCGATGATCGCGCTTCAGTAATGGATTATCCACACCCGTTAGTTTTAGAAGGAGCTGGAGACCAATTTGATTTTAGTGAAGCTTATGATAAAGGGATAGGAGATTGGGATAAAGTGACTGTTGCCTATGCTTATAGCGACTTTGGCGATGGTATTGATGAAGGTAAGGCGTTACTGGACATTTTAGAAAATGCGGAGAAGGCAGGCTTACATTATTTAACCGATTCAGATGCACGACCTGCTGGATCTGCGAGTGCTACCGCTCATCTTTGGGACAATGGAACAGACATTACTGAAGAATTATATCGTTTACTCGATTTAAGAAATAAAGCGATAAGTCGATTTTCATTAGATAATGTCCCTGACCATTCCCCTGTGGCATTATTAGAGGATGTTTTTGTTCCGCTTTATTTTTCTCATCGATATCAAACCGAAGCGGTGTCTAAATTAATTGGTGGCATTGATTACAGTTATGCATATACTGATGCAACAGAGTTTCATCATCAGGTAAGTAGAAAGGAACAAGAAAAGGCATTGAAGGCGCTCATTCGAACGCTTGATCCTGAAACGTTAGAGATACCTGAGTATTTGCGTTCTGTTTTTGGACCGAGAACCTATGGATATGGTAGAACTAGAGAATCTTTCGAATCTAAACTGGGAGTAGCATTTGATCCTTTGGCAGCGGCCGAGACTGCAGCTTCAACGACCTTAAAATTCATTTTGCATCCAGAAAGAGCCAATAGGGTTTATCAACAAGGCTTATTCGATAAGAATCAGTTATCTCTTCAAGAGATGATTAAATTGCTTTTAGATGAAACCGTTAGGAGTATGAATTCGAAAGATCCATATTACAACGCTATTGAAGAGATCGTGACTTGGCAAACTTTAGATGAGTTGATGAAGTTGTCTTCTTCACACAAGGTTTATCCGCAGGTAACTGAAGTTATTTTGTTAGAAATGATGCGACTTAAGACCCATCTTGAAAATAGCGCGACTGACCCCACTGCAATTTACTTAAGAAAGCAAGTAGAACGTTTTATTGGTAACCCTACAGGATATAAGTCTAATGAGTCTTCTGTTCGTATCCCTGACGGGTCTCCAATTGGACAAGAGGTAATGTGTAATTTTAGTTGGAATTAATTCGTGGAGCACCTTTATACCCCCCCCAAAGCGCCGAAGTACCCCAAAAAATTAGTAAAACATAGTCACGAAAGGGAAGACCCTTTTTACTGGATGTGTGATCGTGAGCACCCCGATCTTTTAGACTATCTAAAGAAAGAAAACGAATATTTTAATCGCGATACTGCACATCTCGAACCATTTAGAGAATCTCTTTATAAGGAGATGAGAAGTCGAATTAAGGAGGACGATCGTTCGCTCCCTCTTTTCAAAAACGGTTTCTGGTATCAAAGTGAATATCAAGAAGGCAAAGAGTATCCGATTTATTCTCGTTTTAAGAAGGAGAATGGAGAAGGTAGGGAATTGCTTTTCGATGTTAATGATTTAGCTTCTTCTTATTCGTATTACCATTTTAAAGGCCTGAAAGTGAGTCCTAATAACCAACTTGCTTTATATGCTGAGGATACCGTTTCACGAAGACAGTATACTTTAAAAATAAAAAATTTAGAGACGGGTCAGTTATTAGATGATATTATCGAAAATACTACCGGAACCGCTTGCTGGGCATCGGATAACAAAACTTTCTTTTATGTAAAGAAGGATCCCCAAACCCTACGTAGTTATCGAGTGTATCGACACCAAATAGGACAGAACTTAGTAGAGGATGAACTCGTTTTTCAAGAAGATGATGAAACTTTTAATGTTGGAATTTTTAAACCTAAAAGCGAAGACTACATTTTCATTGTCTCGTCTTCAACGCTAACTACAGAATATCGATTCATAAAATCGGATGACCCTAACGCACCATTCCGTATTTTTTCGAAGAGAGAGCGAGGCTTAGAATATAGCCTTGACCATTACCAAGATCACTTTTACTTACTCACCAATAAGGACGGAGCCACCAATTTTAAATTGATGAAGACCTCGGTATTAACTACCGAAAGTGACCATTGGGAAGAATTTATCCCACATCGACCAGAGATTCTTCTAGAAGACGTGGAGTTTTTTGAAAAATTTTATGTCCTATCCGAGCGAAAAAAGGGATTGACTTCTCTACAGATTCATCATTGGGAAGATCATTCTTTCTATACGGTTGCGATGGAAGGAGAGACCTATGTTTGCGATATTCATGAAAATCCTGAGTTTAAAACGACCAAGCTTCGTTATTATTACAATTCAATGACGCGCCCGGGGAGTGTCTATGAAATAGATATGGAAACCCGCGAAACTCGATTGTTAAAACAGCAAGAAGTATTAGGGGGTTATTCTCCCTCAGATTATATCTCTGAGCGGGTTTGGATAACAGCTAGGGATGGAGTTTCAGTGCCTGTATCTCTGGTAAAGCATAAAGACACTCCGAAGAATGCACCAACGCTGATCTATGGATATGGCTCTTATGGGCACACTATCGATCCTTATTTTTCTTCTACAAGACTCTCTATGCTTGATCGAGGTTTTGTGTTTGCGATTGCTCATATTCGTGGTGGAGAATACCTTGGACGAGAGTGGTACGAAACGGGTAAGTTAGAATTAAAGAATAATACTTTTAACGACTTCGTTGACACTTCAAAAGGTCTTGTTTCTCTGGGTATTGCAAGAGAAGATTGTTTATACGCCATGGGAGGTTCGGCTGGTGGACTTTTGGTTGGTGCGGTGATCAATACTAATCCAGAATTGTATCACGGGGTTATTGCCGCGGTTCCTTTTGTAGACGTGGTGACTACAATGCTAGATGAGGATATTCCCCTAACCACGGGTGAATACGATGAATGGGGAAATCCTAACGATCCTAAATTCTATGAAATAATGCTGTCCTATTCTCCTTATGATAATGTTCAGCTACAAAAATACCCCAACATCTATGTGTCTACTGGTTTTCACGACTCGCAGGTGCAGTATTGGGAACCAGCGAAATGGGTAGCAAAGCTCCGTGAATGCCAATTAGCAGATCACAAAATTTACTTAGATACCAACTTAGAAACGGGGCATGGAGGGGCTTCGGGTCGATTTGAACAATTAAAAGAACTCGCTAAGGAGTACGCTTTCATCTTAAACCTATGTGATCCCTCACTTTGTAGAGTTTAATTATCTTTGTGATAAATTTTTGAATTTGTTCTCACTTCTTAAAAAGAATAAAAGCATTCAGGCATCTGAGTCTATCTTAGACTTGGTAGGTGATACACCGCTTGTAAAGCTTCAGAAAGTCACTGCGAACTATCCAGGTCAATTTTATGTTAAATTAGAATGGTTTAATCCGGGACAATCTTCTAAAGATCGAATCGCCTTATCTATTATTGAGAATGCCGAGGCTAAAGGATTGATAAAGCCGGGTAATACCATCGTAGAAACTACCTCGGGAAATACTGGTTTTAGTTTAGCCATGGCAAGTATGGTTAAAGGGTACAAATGTATCCTAGCAGTTAGCTCAAAGTCTTCTCAGGATAAAATTGATGGTTTAAAAGCCATGGGTGCAGAGGTTCATGTTTGTCCTGCACATGTAGCAGCTGACGATCCTCGATCGTACTACGAAGTAGCCAAAAGAATTCACGCTGAAACTCCGAATTCGATATACATTAATCAGTACTTCAATGAACTGAATACGGAGGCGCATTATAAAACCACAGGCCCTGAGATTTGGAAGCAGACTGCAGGTCGTATCACACATCTAGTTGCATGTAGCGGCACAGGTGGTACGATATCTGGAACTGCCAGGTACCTTAAAGAACAAAACCCGAGTATTCAAATTTTAGGGGTAGATGCCTACGGATCGGTGATCAAAAAATACCACGAAACCGGAAAGTTTGATGAAAATGAAATTCATCCGTACCGTATTGAAGGCCTTGGTAAGAATTTAATTCCTAGTGCCACCGACTTTAGTGTGATTGACACCTTTGTTAAGGTTACCGATAAAGACGCCGCCCTAGCTGCTAGAAATCTTGCTCGAACTGAAGGTATTTTTGCTGGGTACACATCAGGTGCTGCACTTCGTGCTACTGAGCTGTATAATGATCAAAATATATTTGATAAAAATAGTGTGGTAGTCATTATTTTACCTGATCACGGATCGCGCTATTTGAGCAAAATTTACAGTGAGAAGTGGATGACTGAACAAGGCTTTATAGAAGCTGAAGAATTAGTAGAGGCTTCAGAAAAATCGGGGATCACAAATTCATAGTAAAATTCTAAGGGTAATTGTTTAAATCTTACTTTTGCCCCATATTTTCATAATGTTATAGATATATGAGAGATTTATTTGATCGAATCATCGAGAATAAGGGTCCATTAGGAAAATGGGCGTCACATGCAGAAGGATACTTTGTGTTTCCAAAACTAGAAGGGCCTATTTCGAATCGAATGAAATTTCAAGGAAAAGAAGTACTTACTTGGAGTATCAATGACTACTTAGGGCTAGCTAACTTAGATGAAGTTAAGGCGGTAGATGCTGAAGCTGCTGCTACCTATGGAGCGGCTTACCCAATGGGGGCTCGTATGATGAGTGGTCATACTGGTTTTCATGAGCAACTTCAAAACGAACTTGCGGCTTTTGTAAATAAAGAGGCAGCTTACTTACTGAACTTCGGTTATCAAGGTATTATGTCTGCTATTGATGCTTTAGTGTCTAAGGACGATATTATCGTTTATGACGTAGACTGTCACGCATGTATAATTGATGGTGTTCGTCTTCATATGGGTAAGCGTTTCACCTTTCAACACAATGATATTGAAAGCTTAGAGAAAAACTTGGAGAGAGCTACTAAACTTGCTGAACAACAGAATGGAGGTATTCTCGTAATTTCTGAGGGAGTTTTTGGTATGCGTGGTGAGCAAGGAAAACTGAAAGAAATCGTTGAACTGAAAAAGAAATTCAAATTTAGACTTCTAGTAGACGATGCACACGGTTTTGGTACTTTAGGTGCTACAGGTGCTGGTGCTGGTGAGGAGCAAGGAGTTCAAGACGATATTGACGTTTACTTTGCAACCTTTGCTAAATCACTTGCAGGTATTGGAGCCTTTTTGGCTGCAGATCAAGAAATTATCGATTACTTAAAATACAATCTTAGATCCCAGATGTTTGCTAAATCATTACCGATGATTTACGTAAAAGGAGCTCTTAAGCGCTTAGATATGCTTCGTTCTCGTCCAGAGTTGAAAGCAAAACTTTGGGAAAATGTAAACGCCTTACAAAGTGGATTAAAAGAAAGAGGGTTTGATATTGGAACCACATCAAGTTGTGTTACACCGGTCTACTTAAACGGTAGTATCCCTGAGGCAATGGCGCTTGTTAAGGATTTACGTGAAAACCATGGTATTTTCTGTTCTATTGTAGTATACCCGGTAATTCCTAAGGGCCTTATCCTACTAAGAATGATTCCTACTGCTACTCATACCCTTGAGGATGTAGCAATTACTTTAGACGCTTTCTCAGCAATACGTGAAAGATTAGAGAATGGAACTTACAAAAGACTTTCGGCAGCTGTTAGTGCTGCAATGAATGAATAACTGAACGAATATCAGTGATAAAAAAAGGAGGCTAATGGCCTCCTTTTTTTATACCAATACTTTTTTCATCGTTTGTCGTTTTTGGGTGGTGGTAGTATTGAAATTAACCCATAGACGATGGATAGCGTGATTGTCTTCTAATTCTGGTGTTCGATGACACATCTGAATACCTCTTTTATCAAACTCGCGTTTAAATTCGGTGAATAAAATTGAGGTAACTCCTTTTGATTGATATTCTGGAGTAATCCCAATCAGATAAAAGGTAACATCTTTTGAAAAGTACTTTGCCCATAGAAGGTAGATGAATCCAAAAGGAAATAATTTACCATTCGCTTTCTTTAGCGCTTTTGCAAAAGATGGCATGACAATAGCGAAGGCAACAATTTTATCTTTTTCGTCAACCACAAATTTGATATACTCGGGGTTGATGAACGAAATGTACTTTTCTTTAAAAAACTTTTTCTGCCGTTCTGATATAGGTACGAAAGAAGATAGCTTGCTATAACTTTCATTAAAGAGATCAAACATTTGATACACTTTAGGCATTAAATCCTTAGTACGCTTGAAATTTATAGGTCGAAGATTATATCTCTTTTGTATAACCTCACTGAAACCGGCAAAGAACTTGGGGTCTGCGTTTTCTGCAGGGAATTCACTTTCTATATATCCCTTTTCCTTTTCTAACCCATAAGCCTTGTAATGATCGACATAGTAGGCATGGTTATACCAAGTGATCATGGTACCCATATTCTCAAAACCTTCGGTCATCACTCCAACCTTATCTAGATTTGAGAAACCTACAGGGCCTTCCATAAACTCCAATTGATTCTCTTTCCCTATTTCATTCACTTTATCAAGTAATGCCTTAGACACCTCGAGATCGTCGATAAAATCGAACCATCCGAATCTCATTTTCTTAAGGCCTTGCTGGTTAACTTCTACATGATTGATGATCGCTGCAATACGCCCAACAATTTCATTACCCTTTAAAGCAACGAAAAAGCGCGCGTCAGCGTGTTCAAAAACAGGGTTAAGATTTTTATCGAAACTATTTACCTCATCACTGATTATTGGAGGAATCCAATAAGGAGTATTTTTATAGAGTTTAAAAGAAAACTTTACAAAATCGACGAGTTCTTTTTGTGTCTTTAATTCTTTGATCGTAATCATAGCCCTAAATTAGCTTAAATTCAACGTAATTCATGGCAAACGAATCTACATCCACCTTTAAAATGTCAACTTTTTTTAAAACCCATGGAATAGCACTTCTTTCTTTTCTGCTTATTTCCTGTGTTTTTTATTATCCTGCCTTACAAGGAAAAGTACTCGAGCAATCTGACATTATTCAGTATAACGGAATGGCACATTCGCGAAATGAATTAAGAGCGGTGGGAGAGGAGTCTTACTATACTCAAAATGCTTTCGGTGGAATGCCAACGTACCAATTAGGTGCTCAATATGCTTATCAGGGAGTAAAAATGTTAGATCGTGTCATTCGATTCTTACCTCGACCTATCGATTACCTATTTCTTTACCTAATATCCTTTTACCTCTTACTATCGAGTTTAAAGATAGATTTTAGACTTTCAATGTTAGGTTCCATAGCTTTTTCTCTAGCGACCTATCATTTGATCATTATCGAAGTAGGTCATAATTCTAAGGCACACGCCATTGGCTATTTTCCATTAGTTCTGGCTTCATTATTTTACTTATTTCGTACGAGAAAGATCATTCTGCCTACACTGTTTTTAACCGTTTCCATGGCTTTAGAACTGGTAGCTAATCATTATCAAATGACTTACTACCTTTTTATGCTTATCGGAGTATATCTGCTATTTAAAGCATACGAAGCTCTTACTACAAAAGAATCAGAAGTATTTTTAAAAAGGCTAGGGGTTTTTATAGTATCTGTTTTCTGGGCAGTACTTCTTAACGCTTCTACGATTTTTGCAACCCGACAGTACGCCCAGTTTAGTACGCGATCGACTCCAGAAATTTCAATGGAGGGAGCATCGACTAATTCTGGATTAAGCTTTGATTATATCACCACCTATAGTTATGGAATTGCCGAGTCTTTCAATCTTTTCATTCCAAGACTTTTCGGTGGATCGAATAGTGAACCATTGCCAAAGGGAAGTCGTTTAGAGCAACTATTAGAGAAGTATAATGTTGGCCCAGCAGAAATTGAAAGTTTCACAAGCAATGCTCCATTGTATTTTGGTAGTCAGCCGATCGTTGCAGCTCCTGCTTACCTCGGAGCTTCGGTATTGTTTCTATTTGTTTTAGGTCTGCTCACCTTATCCTTTAAAGATTATAAATGGTTGTACTTTTCCATGATAATGGCATTGTTACTTTCGTTCGGGAAGAATCTGAGTTTTCTAAGCCATTTATTTGTCGATTATTTTCCGCTCTACAACAAGTTTAGGGCAGTTTCCTCCATTCAGGTGCTACTTTCTTTCTCGGTACCGATTATTGCCGTTTTGGGATTAAGAAAGTGGTTGTTATCTCCCAGTACCCAATCGTTGATCAGGGCCTTAATGGTCAGTCTTATCATTATTGGTGTAGGCGCATTATTACCATTTATACTCGGGTTTTCGGGTGTAAATGATATCAGTTACGAAAGTGCCTATGGTCAAGAATTTATGGATGCTTTACGATTGGATCGAACCGCACTTGCTTTAAAAGATTCACTTCGTTCTTTCCTTATCATTTTAGTCGTTTGTACGTTTCTCTACCTGTATTCAAGACGATTAAAAGATGCGCTTATTTATTTGGTTCTAGCTGCAGTCTTACTTGATTTAGGTGGAGTTGTTTATCGGTATACTTCTGTTGATCATTTTCAATCGAAATGGGAATTCCAAAACCCAATACCTCTTACCGATGCAGATAAAGACATTCAATCGGATAGTACCTACTTCCGAGTATTTAATCTGAATGAGGGGCTAAACGGTGCAACTACCGCATATCACCATCGGTCGATTGGAGGATATCATGCAGCGAAGCCCGCTTATATTAGTCAGATTTTTGATTATCATATCGCAAACGAAAACTACGAAGTATTAGACTTATTAAACATCAAGTATCTGATAAGTAACGATGAGGAGGGTAGAAGAATAGCATCTCCTTATCCGAGTTCAAAAGGACCTGTTTGGGTAGCTAAGTCTATTGACTATCAACCTTCTTTAAAAGAAAGTTTCTTGAATTTACCACTAATCAGTCAGACAGAATCGATAGAGATCAATGAGCTGTTCTCATTCGATTATGAAGAGCATCGAACACTTAGTGAAGTTGAATGGGTAGCGGTTAGTTCGTTTAAGGAAAACCAGATTAGTTATCGGTACCAATTAGATTCACCAGCATTTGTGGTATTTTCAGAATGGTACTATTCACCTAGCCCTGAGGATTGGGTATTAAGAACTAGTAAGGGTGAATCTCTTAAAATATATAGAACCAATTATTCTTTTATGGGGGCTATGCTCCCTGAAGGTCAAGGAGAAATAACCCTAAGTTTCGAGCCAAAGATTGTTTCACAAACCCTATGGATTCGAGTCATCGCTCAAATTGGACTTTTGGCTCTAGTTATAGTTGCTATCATCATATATCGTGGAAAGGCTGAATAAAATTATCCTGATATCGTACTATTGGCCGCCCTCTGGAGGTCCTGGTGTTCAACGCTGGCTTTCGCTGGCCCATCACGTTTCAGATCTAGGAATGGATTTGACGGTTATTATCCCTGAAAATCCTTTTTACCCTCAAATAGATGAAGGTTTGACTAACTCTATTTCAAACAAAATCAAGGTGGTCAAGGTTCGATCAATAGAACCTTTACGATGGATCAATCGGCTTTCATTGGGTAAATCGAAAAATTTTTCAAAGGGTTTAATCTCAAATGAAAAAAGTTCGCGGCTAAAGAAATTAGCTTTTTGGTTCAGAGCCAATTATTTTTTTCCTGATGCTCGTCTGTTTTGGAGTAAGACGGTCATTCGGTACCTGAAAAGGGAGATAGATGGCCCTGTAACTCTTATTACTACTGGACCTCCTCATAGTGCACATTTAGTAGGTTTAAGACTAAAGGAACTCTTTGAGGAGATCAATTGGATTTCGGATTTACGAGACCCCATTGCAGATCTCGGATATTTACAATTTCTCCCCTTGACCGAAAAAACTAAGAACAAACATCAACGTCTAGAAAAATCGATTATTAGCCAAAGTGATGCTATTGTAACTACGAGTTTTTCATTAGCAGAACATTTATCAGAACGATATAAAGAGTACGACAAAAAGATTCAATGCATCACCAATGGATATGACGGGAATCTCATCGAAAATAATCGTTCTCCTGAAGGATTCTATTTGGTTCATTCGGGGTCACTTTTTGCCCATCGTAATTCAGTAAATCTGTGGCATACGATCAGTGAAAGGGTTAAAAGGAGTAAAGATTGGAGGGATCATTTGAAAATCTTCTTAGTAGGAGAGGTTTCTAAAGAAGTCAAGTATACTCTGATTAGTCTGGGCTTAGAACCCTATGTAGCCTTATTAGGTTATCAAACCAAAGAATATTGCGAGCAGTTAGAGCGAAAGGCAGCCTGTTTGCTACTTCTCGAATCTTCAGTTTCTGGATATAATTATGCAATACCCGGAAAACTATTTAATTACCTAAAAGCCAGAAGACCAATTTTGGCTATTGGCCCTGAGAATTGGGATGTACAGAAAATTTTAGATTCTCAAAACGTTCATCGCGTTACTTCTGATAGTAAGCTAGCCATAGAATCGTACCTAGACCTAGTTTTTTCTAGGTACCTTTCCAATGAGAATATGATAGTAAACAACGACATTTCAGCGTTTAGCCGTTTCTTTACTGCAGAGCAATATGTAAAACTTATAAAGGCGTTATGAATAGAACTTCTATTCACTCAAGCGGATTAACCCTTTTTGGTTTTATTCTTGGAGCATTAAACACCCTTGTGCTCTATACTCGATTAGTAGGTGTAGAACAATATGGCACGATTGCTTTTATTCTAGCATCAGCTACGCTTATTTCGCCCTTTATCAGTCTAGGCATGCCTCAAGGGCTTCTTCGATTTTACGATTCGATTACCCCTGTTGAAAGACCCCGTTTATTAGGTTTTGCTATACTAGCAATCTCACTGATTACTTCAATTTTATTTGGTGTCGTTTATTACTTACATGGTTGGTTAAGCCAATACTCGGAGGCTGTCAATAATCTCTCCTTGTATGAATCAATAACGATCTTGGCGATTGCATTGTCAATGGGAGTATTCGAACTTGGTTTTGCTCTGGCTAAGCTTCAATTTAAACCACGATTCGGTGTTTTTTTAAAAGAAGTATATCCTCGTTTATTGATAACACTATACCTGATTCATCTTATTTGGTCTGATTTTAATTGGAGAGGGTTTATTCTGTTTTTATTAATGAGTTATTTAACCCGAGCACTACTCATATGGATTACAGCCTTAAAAATATCGGGAATCTTACCCTCCTTTAATTTCAAAGGTTTAAGGTTGAATAAGATACTTAGCTACTCGTTGTTGGTATTACTAGGGAGTTCTTTAAGTCTGTTCTTTTTAGAGGTAGATAAAGTAATGCTGTTCGAATTGATGACTGCCTCTGAGGTGGCTAATTATACTGTAGCTGTTTTCATAGCAACCACCGTTGCAATTCCGTTTAGAGGTTATTTACCCCTATATGGCCCTAAGACGGCACGCTCTTACCAGCTAGATAGCAACTCGTTTTCTATCGCTGATGAATTAAAAAGTGCTAACGATCAAATTTTAGATCTCAGCTCACTTATTGTTTTATTGTTGTTGGCTGCATTGCCTTTGATTCAATTCGTTCTGCCCGCTGAGTTTGAAAAGGGTTTGGACCTAATCCCCATTTTAATTTTCGCCAAATTTATCGACGCTATTTCAGGCTTGACCACACCGCTATTTCAATACTCTAAACTTTATTCAAAGTATCTGGTTTTAAGTGTTTTGATGTTTTCTCTACTGGTGCTTACCAATCTTTGGATGATCCCTTTATACGGTCTTAAAGGTGCCGCTTTTGCTACCGCGCTAACATTTTGTGTTTTCTCCACATTAAAACATGGGTTCGCATGGAGATGGTTTCGAATAGCACTTGTGAGCCGTAGCTATTTTTGGCCAGTCCTATTGATTGTGTTATCAAGTTTGGCTTGGATTCTATTCGAGGATTATGCGGTTTATATTTCTATCGGACTATTAGCGATTTTTCTAATACACCTTAACCAAAAGGGGAAACTTCGAGAATTTTTTAAATCTTTAATCTAAGGTACTCAGCGGTAAACGAATCCTTAGACAATACCACTTCTTCAGGAGTTCCAACGGTAAGAAGTTGTCCACCTTTATTTCCTCCAACGGGTCCTAAATCAATAATATGATCAGCACATTTAATAAGATCAAGATGGTGTTCAACAACGATAACTGTATGGCCATTCGCAATTAGAGCAGTAAAAGAATCTAAAAGGAGTTTGATGTCGTGAAAGTGTAATCCTGTGGTGGGTTCATCAAATATGAAAAGGGTTCGAGAACTATTATTTCCTTTACTTAGAAATGATGCTAGTTTAATTCTCTGAGCCTCACCGCCAGATAAAGTGGCAGAGGACTGCCCGAGTTGAACATACCCTAAGCCTACATCGATTAGTGGACGTAACTTTCTAGCAATCTTATACTCACCGTGGGTTTCAAAAAAATCATAAGCTTCTTGTACCGTGAGTTTTAAAAGATCGTGAATATTCTTTTCTTGGAATTGAACCTCAAGAACCTCTTCTTTGAATCGAGTTCCTTTACAAGCCTCACAAGTGAGCACTACATCGGCCATAAATTGCATTTCTACGGTTACTTCACCGTCACCTTTACATTGATCACAACGTCCGCCGTCAATATTAAAAGAGAAATGTTTTGCCTTGAATTGATTGAGTTTACTTCTCTTTTGACGTGCCATCAATTCTCTGATATCATCATACGCTTTGATATAGGTAACTGGATTAGATCTAGAAGAACGTCCGATGGGGTTTTGATCAACCATTTCAATGGCTTCAATTCTCTTTAAACTTCCACCGATATGATCGTGTTCCAAGGCTTTAGGGCCATGACCTTGAAGATGTTTTAAGAGTGCAGGATAAAGAATACCTCTGATGAGTGTACTCTTTCCACTACCTGAAACCCCTGTTACTACGGTTAGACAATCTAATGGAATACTTACGTCAATGTTTTTTAAGTTATGCGCACGTGCTCCTTTAATATCGATAAAGTATTTAGGTTTTATTCGCTTTTCAGGAACAGGTATTTCTAACCTTCCAGTCAAGTAATTAGCGGTAAGAGCCTCTGACTTTAAAAATTGCTCAGGTGATCCTTCGGCTACTACTTCACCTCCGAGGCTACCAGCCAATGGTCCAATATCAATGAGATAATCGGCTGACTTCATAATATCCTCATCATGCTCCACTAAAATCACGGTGTTTCCTAAATCTCTAAGGTCTTGCAGAACTTCAATGATTTGATGAGTGTCTTTCGAGTGAAGACCAATAGTAGGTTCATCAAGAATATACATAGATCCCACCAGGCTGCTTCCAATAGCATTAGCTAAATGTATCCGTTGGCTTTCACCACCCGATAATGTACTTGACTTTCTGTTTAGGGTTAAATAGCCCAATCCAACCTTTACTAAGTATTCTAATCTCGAAGTAATCTCGATGATAATTCGTTCTGATACTGCTTTATCATGTTCGTTTAGATTGACGCTTTTTATCCAATCAAGCAAATCTTCAGCAGGCATTAATAGTAGCTCAGCAATACTTTTGTCAGCAACCTTTACGTAGGAAGCCTCTTTGCGAAGACGTTTGCCTTCGCATTCTGGACACTCTGATCGACCGCGATATCTAGAAAGCAGTACACGGTTTTGAATTTTATAGTTCTTTTCTTCGATTTTATCGAAAAACGCATCGATTCCTGTAAACAACTTTCGCTCCTTCCAAATAATCAATTTTGTTTCATCACTGAGTTCAAACCAAGGCTTGTGAATGGAGATACCAACAGATGCAGCTTTAGCTATAAGCTTATCCTTATATCGAACAAATCGATCGCTATTCCATGGAGCAATTGCTCCTTCATAAATTGACAAGCCGGTATTAGGGATGACAAGGGTAGGGTCAATGCCAATTAAATCACCGTATCCTTCACATTTTTTACAAGCCCCTAATGGGTTATTAAAACTAAAGAGATGTATGCTTGGCTGATCGAAAGTGATACCATCCTTTTCGAAACGATCATTGAATACCTGTTTCAAATTAGTATCCATTGATTCAATGTGTAAGGTGCCTTTACCTTCGAAGAAGGCATTGTCAACCGCTGCTGAAAGACGATTTTTAAAATCTTCATCTTCCTTTCTGACGATAACTCGGTCGACCACTAATTCAAAATCTCCTTTAAAATCTTCAGGTAATTGGTCAATTCGATAAACCTTATCCTGATATTTCACCCGAGCAAAGCCTGCTTCTGAATATAATTGAGCAAGTTTATGAGCCTCTCTTTTCTCACCAGTATGTACGGTCGCAATAAGTAGCCATTTAGAGCCCTCCTTCTGGGAGATTACAAAATCAACAACATCAGAAACAGTATCACGTTTGACAAGTTCTCCAGAAATAGGTGAATAGGTTTTTCCTATTCTAGCGTATAATAGTTTTAAGTAGTCGTAAATTTCTGTCGTCGATCCGACAATTGAACGGGGGTTTGAGTTGGTCACCTTTTGTTCAATGGCAATTGCCGGGGCTATACCGGTAATATGATCCACCTTCGGTTTGTCTAATTTTCCTAAGAATTGTCGTGCATAACTCGATAAGCTTTCTACATATCTACGTTGACCTTCGGCATAAAGAGTATCGAAAGCTAAAGATGATTTACCAGATCCTGATAGACCAGTGATTACGGTAAAACTATTGCGAGGTATACGTACATCGATATTTTTCAAATTATGGAGTCGAGCTCCTTTGATGTGTATGTGAATAGCTTTCAAGATTTCGACTTTAAATACTGATTAATGACTGATTTTCTACCGATCGTCTTAGTGATGATGTCTGACTCTAAATTCCATCCTCGAGCCGGAGAGTATTCGCGTCCGTACCAAATAATCTGTAGATGGAGATCGTTCCATTTATCTTTCGGGAAAAGACGCTTTGCGTCTCTCTCAGTTTGAACGACATTCTTACCGTTTGAGAAACCCCAGCGATACATTAATCGGTGAATATGTGTATCGACAGGGAAGGCTGGCGTTCCGAAGGCTTGTGAGATCACCACACTTGCCGTTTTATGACCGACAGCAGGCAATTCTTCTAATGCCTCTAAATTATTAGGTACTTCACCCTGGTACTTATCGATGAGAATCTTAGATAAACCGTGTATTCCTTTCGATTTCATCGGAGATAACCCAACGGGTTTAATAATCTCTCTTATTTCTTCGACGCTCATTTTCACCATATCGTATGGATTGTCGGCTCGTTCGAAAAGGAGTGGAGTGATCTGGTTAACTCGCACATCTGTACTTTGTGCCGATAGCAGAACGGCAATTAATAAAGTGTAGGGGTCTTTATGATCAAGAGGTATAGGGATTTCAGGATATAATTTTTCAAGGGTTTCCATACAGAAATCCACTTTTTCACTCTTAGTCATAAATCGGTAACTTTATAACAAAAATAGTTATGAATACACTTAAAGTAGGAGATAAGGCTCCTGAATTTCAGGTTTTAAATCAAAATGAAAACCCCGTAAAAAGTTCTGAGCTTAAAGGAAGGGCTTATATTCTCTTCTTTTACCCCAGAGCTAGTACTCCAGGGTGTACTGCCGAAGCATGTAGTTTAAATGATAAATTTTCAGAATTAAGAAAGAGTGGATTTGAGATTTTCGGGGTAAGTGAAGATACTCCTGCCAAGCAAATGAAGTTCAAGGAAAAATATGGGTTCACCTATGACTTACTTGCAGATACCGAACATCAGTTAATTGATGCTTATGGAGTATGGGGCCCTAAAAAGTTCATGGGGAAAGAATACGATGGGCTTCATCGTACCACCTTTATTATTAATGCTGACGGAATCATTAATCACGTAATCAATAATGTTAGAACCAAGGATCACGCAGATCAAATTCTTGAACTCTTAGGATAGAATATTCTTGTAGGGGAAAATCTCTTCTGAAACTTTAATGTTTTTGAAGAGGTTTTTTTCTTTAATAATATCTGCAATTCCTTCAGGAAGCATTTCTTCCCACCCCGGTTGGTTATCAGCAATTTTTTGAAGTATTTCTCTTGAGAAGATGTCTAGGTTTTTCTCATCAAAATCTTCGATATCCCTCACTTTACCGTTGTGCTTGAAGAACTTATAGAGATCTTTCATTCGCGGGTGAACCTTGATATTGTCACTATTTAAAATAGCACCAGTACTCGGGTCTTTCATAGGATAGAGATAAACCTTTACATTCTTGAAGAACAACTTTCCGAAAGCTTCTAGAATACCTCCACTTAAGTGGCGATAGTACTTCTCGTCAAATACATCAATAAGGTTGTTGAGTCCCATCGTTAAACCAATGCGGTTTTTCGTGTATTTGTGGAAGTACTCAACCAGTTTATAGTATTCTTGAAATTTTGAAATCATTACAGTATGCCCTAACGAACTCAATAGTTCAGCTCGAGCTAGGAAATCTTTCTCATCGATATCGCCATGCGCTTTAAGGTTATCCAGTGTAATTTCGAAGATGACTTCGGTATTCTTCTGATTTACCTTTTCCTCGTTCATGAAAATCTTACTCGATTTGTTCAGCATATCGATGTTTACTCGAGTAACCGGTCTAAAACTACCACGTAATGCGAGGATGTTTTTCTTATAGAGTAAAGCAGCAGGTAATAGGTTATTGCCATCTGGACCAAACATAACCGCTTCAGTCATATTGTTTTTAATCAGCTGCAAACTCATTAATCGATTGTCCACCTGCTCAAAATGAGGACCAGAGAAATTAATCATATCAATCTCTAAGGTGTCTTTGTCAATATGATCGTAAAGATATTTAAGTAGCTTTTTAGGCTCGTAATGCTTATAAAAAGCGCCGTAGATTAAGTTAACTCCAACGATACCGCATGTTTCCTGCTGCAGTCTAGCTTCATTTTGTTTAAAACGAACGTGTAATATAATTTCATTATAAACCTTTTGATTCGGTTCAAGTTGAAATTTAATCCCTAACCAACCATGACCTTTATAACGTTTCGAGAAATCGATGGTTGCTACTGTATTAGCATATGTAAAAAAAAGATAATCGGGATTCTGAGATTTATCAATACGCTCCTCGAGTAGATTCGTTTCGTGGGAAAGCATTTTTCGAAGTCGAGATTCAGTTACATATCTCCCGTCGTGTTCGGTGCCATAAATAGCGTCACTGAATGACTTATCATAAGCACTCATCGCTTTGGCAATTGTTCCAGAAGCACCTCCTGCTCTGAAAAAATGGCGCGCAGTCTCTTGACCGGCACCAATCTCGGCAAATGAACCGTAAATATCTTTGTTTAGGTTAATTCGAAGGGTTTTGTCCTGTATAGAGGGAACTACTTCGTACTCACTTTCTCGAAAAACAATTCTACTCATGGTTTATGTAGCTAACGTTACAAAGGTAACAAGTAATCGAGTGAATGCTTAGAAATTTAACGCTAATTTTAGGGTGTGAAAGCCACTACTACATTAACCTTTTTAGGAACTGGTACTTCTCAAGGAATTCCTGTGATTGGGAGTGATCACCCGGTCTGTCTGAGTACTGATATTAAAGACAAAAGACTTCGTAGTTCTGTGCTAATTGAAGGTGCTGAGACTAATGTAATTATCGATTGCGGCCCAGATTTTCGACAACAACTTCTTAAGAATCCAGTAAAACGTTTAGATGCAGTGCTTATTACTCACGAGCATGCCGACCATACCATGGGTTTAGATGACATTAGACCTTTCTTTTTTAGGCAGGGAGACATGCAATTTTATGCTACTGAAAAGGTTTTTAAGGCCTTATCTCAACGATTCGATTATATATTCGATGAAAATTATCAGTATCCCGGAGTTCCTGAGATTACGAAGAATTACATCGTAAAAAACGTTCCTTTTAAAGTAAAGGAATTTCAATTTTTACCAATCGAAGTAGATCACGCTGGGATGCAGGTATTAGGGTTTAGAATAGGTCGTTTGGCCTATATTACAGACATCAAGCAGATCTCTGAAGATCAAATAGCTTTGTTAGGCAACTTAGATGTATTGATTATTAACGCATTACGACATGAGCCGCACCATTCTCATTTGTCGTTAAGTGAGGCCATTGATTTGGGAAAACAAATTGGTGCAAAAAGAACTTATTTTACACATATTAGTCATACCCTGGGTTTTCATGAGGAGGTGTCTGCTGACTTACCCGAAGGTTTTTTCTTAGCTTATGACAATTTAAAACTAGAATTCGAAAGTAATGAGTAAGAGTATTTTTAGATATTTATTTTTCTTCACTTTAATCATCCTCATTTTTTTAGCGGTTAATTATCAGCGAAAATTAGAGCAATTAACCGATCAGCTAGAGCGGTGTGAGGCTCGCTAAGCCTTTGAATTTATAAAGCTTAGGAAGTCTCTAAAATTATCGGGATGAACCTGGTGTCCGGTAGGGTAATTGCGATAATCAATATTCAAACCTTGACTCTTCATTTTGTTGGCAGAGTGTTGAGACCATTCTACAGGTATTACCTGATCTTCAGTGCCGTGTGAAAGAAAGAAACGGGTGTTGGGTAAAGATTTTATTTCTGTAGGAAGAATCTCTTCATTGAGATAGCCACTTAGCCCAATAATAGAATAAAAAGAGTCTGGGTAATGGTAACTTAAGGCGAGACTAAGAATGCATCCTTGACTAAATCCTAGCAGGTGCACTTTCCCTGTTAAATGATATTTATTCCTCAAGAAGTCAATTTCTGTTTTAATTCTTTTGACAGAGTCTTCAGCTTGTTTAATATCGTTCCATTTTGTTCCATCTGCCTCGAAAGTAATTGCATACCACGCAAACCCGGAGAACCCTGTTGAATAAGGCGCTCGTAGGGAAAATACGGTTAAGTGATTTGGTAAATACCTTGCAAAACCAAAAAGATCTTCTTCTGAACTGCCATAACCATGTAGTAAGACAATACAATCCTCAGAAGGTTCTTCAGATGCTTTATGAAGGTAGTGTAGGTGCTCCATTGGGATTATTTCAATGTAAGCATCCCATTTAAAAAACTTCCAGTGCCAATAGCTTCGAAAGATTCACCACAAAAAAGTTCGGTTTGAGGGTCCTTTTCAACCGCAGTATGGGACTTATCGCGAGCAAAGAAACTTAGATTAGCCACAGAGCTTTCTTTTATTTCTGGGGTAGGGATTTGAAAGATTTCGTAGCCTCTACAAAGGATTTGAACTGCTTTTTGGATACCAACCAATTTAGAAAGGGCTGGGAAAAAATAATCCTTTGTTTTTGATCCAAATTCTGCCAGATCAAACTCTAAGTTCTTTTCTTCGGTACTACAATTAAAATGATCTGATACGACGATATCTATCGTACCTTCCTTCAATGCCTCTATAAGTTTTAATCTCGTTTCCTCGTTAGCTAAAGGTGGGTTCAACTTATACCTAGAATCAAATCCTTCCAATTTTTCGTCGTTGAAGTAAAGATTACCGATACTAACGCTGGCTGTTACATTTAAACCCTCTTGTTTCGCTTCGTGAATGAGCTCAACAGACTCTGAGGTTGAGATTCCCATAAAGTGAATTTTACCACCGGTGTATCTCAGTAGCTCTAAATCTCTTTGAATACGAATCGATTCAGCGATTGATGGGATTCCTTTTAAACCTAATCGGGTACTAATTATACCCTCACGTACTACGCCTTTACCTTTTAAGTAATAGTCGCAAGGGAAAACTCCAACCATTCCGTTAAAGGGTTGTGTGTACTGAAGGGCCAATTTCATTAGACCAGTATTAGTGATTCCCTTTTTATAATCGACGTAGGCAATGGCTCCAGATTGTTTCAAATCATAGAGTTCAGCCAGCTCATCACCCTTGCTATCTAAGCTCAAGGTACCGTAGGGTAATATGCTTATAGGTAGTTGCTTGTATTGATTAAAGAAGGATAACGCACTTCCCTTATCAGGTAGCGGAAGTGTATTGGGCAATAAACCTACATGCGTAAATCCGTTTTTCGAAATGCTGGTTAAATCATCTAAAAGTTTACCCTTTGCCTCGTAGCCTGGTTCGCTAAGTGCAATCTCAGCATCGATCCAACCGCTACTTACCATTTGGCCTGAAAGATCAATCGCTTCTTCAGTGGTAACCTCTAGGTCGGTACCAATTTCGGTAATAACCCCTCCTTGTATTCTAATATCTACGATTTGATTGTTTAAGGGATGTCCTGTTTCTACTAGGGAAACACCTTTTAATAAATAATCCTTCATTGAGATGATTTAGTGCAAATTTAGGAAATAAATCAGCCTTAGTATTTAGCTGATTTCGAACCTACAGCGCTTTCTTTTATAAAAGCTTTTAAATCGTCATTGGCAGACTTTAAATCGGCTGCTCTTAAATACATCATGTGTCCAGATTCGTAACCTTTAAAACTAAAGCGATCACTAAACTGTCCACTCGGATCAATTTGCCACAAGGTATATTTTGCATTGAAATAGGTAGTGGCACCGTCATAATATCCTGATTGACAAAGCACTCTTAAGTATGGGTTTTCTGCCATGGCAATCCCTAAGTCTTCTCTAGTATTTATACGATCGTCTTCCCAAGGTCTTACCGGGCCGAACATATTGTATTTAACATCGGTTCTGAATCCCAGAACTTCATTGTAATAATAATTGACTGCTGGTGTGAAACTGTGAAGCCATGACGTTAGTTCTGAGTTGTAGTCAGGTCTCATCCCAACTTTCTCTTTGTCGATTCCTTTGTAACGACTATCTAATCGTCCAACAGTAAAGCCTTCCTCTTTGAGTAGATTTTTCCAAAAATAAGAAGTCGGTATACTCAAATTTAGCCCCGCAACTTCAGTAACGCTTAGTCCTGAAAATCGGGCTAAGTCTTCAGTAATTTTTTGACGTTCGCTTCCCTTTAATGAGCCCCCTTTAGCAAGTGCAGGAATTAAGGTGTTCAAGGTGAAGTCTTCAGATTTTTTTAAAGCTTCTGTTAACTCCAATTCATTTAAACCACCCTGCAATTGATTGTGATAATGTGCAGCAGCCGTATAATAGGGGACATTTAAAGCTTCTGATACCGGACCCCCAACACGTAACACTTGATAGTCTGCCGGGCTAACCATGATTACACCATTTAGATACATCCATTGTGATTCTTGAAGGGTGCGTGCTAATCCCATTACACGGGTTCCACCATAACTTTCACCAATGATATATTTTGGTGCACGCCATTTATTATGTCTTGTTACGAAGGTGTTCAACCACTCTGCTAGGTAGGTGATATCAGCATCAATACCAAAGAATTTTGAACGATCAACTTGCTTTGGATCTAAAGGTATAGTTCTTGAATAACCCGTATTTACAGGATTGATAAAAACAATATCCGCATCAGTAAGCACCGTATTAGGATTGTCTTTTACTCCATAGGGTTGTACTGGGAAACCTTCGTCATCAATCGTTAGTACTTTAGGACCTGTGTAGGCGAGATGCATCCAAACCGATCCAGATCCAGGACCCCCATTAAAACTCATGATCAGTGGTCTTGTTTCTTCGGTTTCTTGCTTCTCAACTTTCTTCTGGTAATAGGTGTATTGCAAATAGGCGATTTCACTACCATCGGTATCCCATACCGGTTGAGTACCCACTTCAACGGTATATTCTAACCAAGAATTATCGATTCGAATACGATCTTCTTTAACCATCAGTGTATCTGAAGGAAGGCTGCGTTGGGCGATTAATCCCATAGAACTGAGGATAAAACCTAAGACAAAGAGTTTTTTCATGGTATTAAATTTAATTGAATTAAAGTACTAAAACTGTTCAAAGGCGCCAATTCCAAAAAGAGCAAAATCATATTTAACAGGATCATAGGGGTCAAATGACCTTAGATTGGTATCCAATTCCATTAATGCCTTCGCATCATTCTGTTTTCTTTGAAGTATTCCTAATTGTTTTGCTATTCGAGCGGTGTGAACATCTAAAGGGCAAGATAACTGTGAAGTATTTATTTTGTTCCAAATTCCAAAATCAACACCTTTTTGATTCGGCCTAACCATCCATCGCAAATACAAATGAATTCGTTTCGCAGCTGAACCCTTAGAAGGGTCAGCAAGATGCTTTTCGAAACGACTCTCATGGGGAACTTCTAAAATAAAATCCCGAAAATTGGATATACCCGAATTCAAGAAGGGAGTGTCGGTCTGAAATAAAGACTCTAGGCTATCATTAGAACTGTAATAATCCTTTAACCGGATAAGTAAAAAGGCTAAATCACGATCATTAAAGGTTCTATGAACAAATCCTTTGGTGGTATGTTTAATTTCATCAGGAGTATGTTCTAAAAGAAAATGATAGGGTTGGCCTTCTAGAATTTCAAAGATCTTTTCGGCATTGTTAATTATTGACTTTCGATTACCCCAAGCAATTAGCGCGGTCAGTAAACCGAGTATTTCTTTATCCTGCTTAGAATCAGCTCTATGAACAACCCCCAAAGGATCAGTTTCTAAAAATTCAGGGGATTCATACTGAGCAGCTTTTTCATCGAGATACTGCTTTAATTCTTTTTTAGATAATCTGGCCATTTTCAAGAGTTATCATACGATCAGCCTTAGCCGCCAAATTCTTATCATGAGTTACCATTAAAAAGGCCGTGCCTGTTAACTCCCGAAGCTCAGAAAACATGTCGAAAAGTTGACTTGCGTTAATTGAATCTAGGTTACCACTAGGTTCATCGGCGAAGACAATAGAAGGCTCATTGATCAGTGATCTAGCCACAGCAACTCTTTGCCTTTCTCCACCAGAAAGTGTTGTAGGTTTCTGGTCTTTCTGTCCTAAAACATTCATTTTTTGTAATAAACGGTGGGCACGTTCTTCTAAAATCTTGTGGTCTTGACCTGCAATTCTTCCTGGAAGCATAACGTTTTCCAGTGCGCTAAACTCGTCTAATAACCCATGAAATTGAAATACAAAGCCCATGTGTTTGTTTCGATAGTTCGATTTGGCCTTTTCAGAAATCTTTAAAAGATCACTATCCAATAGAGTCAGGCTTGAATCAGATCTATCGTCAGGGGGTTCTAAACCACTTAATAGGTTTAGAAGGGTGGTCTTGCCTGCTCCTGAAGCTCCTGTTATTGCAATAATTTCAGCTTTATTGACAACCATCGAAACACCGTTTAAAACCGGTTTGTTATCGTAATGTTTATATAGATTTTGGCCTTTTAAAATCATCGTTGTGATGTAACTTCACGCAAAATAAAGATTATGAAAGAGAAAATTTACTTTGCTAGCGGATGTTTTTGGTGTACAGAGGCTGTATTTCAAAGAGTTCATGGGGTGGTGAATGTAAAGCCTGGATATATTGATGGGCTTTTTCGAAACCCGGCATATCGCGAGGTATGTACGGGAAGAACAGGTCATGCAGAGTGTGTTGAAATTGAGTTTGAAACAACGTTAATCAGTGTTACTGAACTACTAGAAATCAATTTTGCCACTCACGACCCAACACAGCTTAATGCTCAAGGTAATGATAAAGGAACGCAGTATAGAAGCGGTATTTACTGCACTACCGATGAGCAGAAAATTGAAACATTGAAGTTTATTGAACTTCTCGAAAAGGAGCAAGTTTTCGATCAACCTATTGTAACTGAAATTAAAATGGCAACAGAATTTTTTGACGCCGAACTAGAACACCATAACTATTACAGTACACACAAGGAACAACCGTATTGTCAGTGGGTAATCAATCCAAAAATTGAAAAATTAGAGAAGTACTTTTCAGATAAGATGAGTTAATCCTTCAAAATTCTTAAACGTCTGAGCATTTTCTTTTCAAAGGCCCAGAAAAACTTGAATTGACCGAAGATCCATCCGAACAATACAAGTAGCACTTGATATAATGGAAAGATTAAAATGATTCTTAATGGCCAGTAAAGGATCGGATTGGTTTCGGAGTAAATTCCAAAGAAATGAACCACGGGTGCAGCTATTTTAGAAGCTGTACTACCGGTAATGGCAAAAACAATAAAAATGATTGCCAATTGCAAGTTGGAGCTAATTTGCCATTTTTCTTTGAGTCGATTCATGAAAGAAGTTTTTTTATGCATTATCCGTATACTTTATGATATCGGTTAACACCTTGACACTTTCCAAGGAAAGGGCATTATACATGGATGCTCTATATCCGCCGACAAGTCGATGACCTTTAATTCCAACGATGTTTTCTTTGTTACATTTTTGATCAAAGGCTTCTGCTATAGCCGGATTCTCTATGGTGAAGGTGACATTCATTTCTGATCGACTCTCTCTATCAGCAAAACCTTTGAAGTGGGCACTTTTATCAAGAGTGTCATACAAAAGTGCTGCCTTTTTTGCATTGTTCTCTGAAATTGCTGAGATCGTTTTTTCTTCAAGCCATTTAAGGTTTAAAAGGCTCGTATAGATCGAAAAAACAGTAGGAGTATTGAACATAGATTGGGCATCAATGTGCTTTCTATAATCCAACATAGACAATTGGTTTCTGCTTAGGATCTGTTCGAGAAATTGATTTTTGATCACCACGATTGTTGTACCAGCAGGTCCAATGTTCTTTTGAGCCCCAGCATATATTAAGTCAAAATGAGTATAGTCTCTGCTCGTTGAAAATATATCAGAGCTCATATCGACGATGGATGGGCTACCTAGTGTGTTAAAATCTTTAAACTGGGTTCCGTATATCGTATTATTACTGGTAAGATGAATGTAATCGTAACCTTCTGTCGGTAGCGCTTCTAACTCCTTTTTGTTGGGTACCGATTTGTAGTCGACTTCTTCTCCATCGAAAAGTAGGGTTACTTTTCCGATCTTTTTTGCTTCAGCGATTGCCTTTTTACTCCATACCCCTGTATTTATATAGCCGGCACTCTGACTCAAAAAATTATAGGGAGCCATAGCAAATTGAAGCGATGCCCCACCATGCATAAATAAGGCTGTATGGGTTTTACTTGAAAGCCTCATTAATTTTAAGAGAAGTTCTCGAGCCTCCTCTATGACATCAACAAAAGCCTTAGATCGGTGGCTTATTTCCAAAATGGAAAGCCCTGAGCCATTAAAATTCTTTACGGCTTCGGCAGCCTGCTCAAAGACTGTTTTAGGTAAAATACAAGGACCTGCACCGAAATTGTGTGATTTGATCATTGGTTAGGACAATAAGAATTGCAAGGTATCAATTTGGTCTGCAAAATCCCATAATTTAGGTTGCTGGGTTTGACCAAAATTCACCTCATTGAATGAAGAATTTTCAGATGATACTACGCATTGTATATGCTCTCTTTGTTCTTGGATGTAGTTCTTCACCTCTGTTAGATTTTCATAAAAACTGTAATGAAGAACTCCTAAAGGAGACTTGAGCATCGTATTCTTCTGAAGAAGAATGAACTCAAAGTCGATAAACGGGTCGCCGTTCATTAATGCAATCGCCTTGTGATAGTCATAATTGTTTGCATATTTATTATGATTGATGATCGTTACATAGGATTTAAATGCATTTTTTAAACGATCAAAATCAAAGGAGCGAGGTACCCAAAGTTGTGTTACGTTTCGGCATCCTAATCCGAAATATTGAAAAATATCACTTGCCAAATATTCTAATTCAGAGTCTGTAGTTTCCTGTGTAATAATAGCAAGAGAGCTTCTATTTTTCCTGATAATATTGGGAAATTTAGAGAAGTAATGATCAAAATAGCGAGCACTATTATTACTTCCTGTAGCGATAACATGGGTGAATCCCTGAGCCTTGGTCTCACTAATTTCAAAATAACCCGAAGCTTCTGGGTTGATCGTTTTTATTCGCTCGATGAGATAACTTAGTAGCAAAGCGTCTTTTGAAGAGACTTTAATCATTGATTTTGAACCAGACAGAAAGGAACAAATCACATCGTGTAGCCCAACGAGCGGAATATTCCCTGCTAGAATTAGCAGTACTACCTTATCGTTCTTTTTCTCAAAAAGTTGAGTGTCATATGCACTGACAAACTGATTTAAATGCTCACTTCTTAATAGTGCGGCCCAAGAGGATAAGCTTTGTATTATACTCTCAATAGTGAACCAGGGATTACTTTGATTTACCTTATTTAAGAGGTTTTCAAAAGTTTCACTGTAAGGCGAGTTTTTCAACTCGAGATGTATCGCATCCCCGAGGTCGGCTAAGACTTGAATTCTTTGATTTAATGATAGGACCTTCATTTGTTTACTATCTAGAGTGTAGCTAATTTTGCACAAAAGTAATACATCATATCATGGCAATCATTATCACTGACGAATGCATCAATTGTGGGGCCTGTGAACCAGAGTGCCCGAATACAGCGATTTATGAAGGTGCAGATTCGTGGAGGTATAGTGATGGAACTAAACTAAACGGAAAAGTTTCGTTGAATAACGGTGAAACTATTGATGCAGATCTAGCTCAGGAAGCAATAAGTGATGAATTTTATTACATCGTTCCAGATAAGTGTACCGAATGTATGGGATTTCATGAAGAGCCACAATGTGCTGCGGTATGTCCTGTTGATTGCTGTGTTCCCGACCCTAACGTGGTAGAGACTGAAGAGGTGCTTCTTGCCAAACAAAGACTGATGCACCCCGATTAATATTCCTAACCCCTTAATTTATGAAAGCAGGTATTGTAGGTTTACCCAACGTGGGGAAATCGACCCTTTTTAATTGTCTATCGAATGCAAAGGCACAAAGCGCGAATTTTCCCTTTTGTACCATTGAACCTAATGTAGGGGTTGTAAACGTTCCAGACCCTCGTCTTGAGGTTTTAGAGTCAATGGTCAATCCTGAAAGGGTAGTTCCCGCTACCGTGGAAATTGTTGATATTGCTGGGCTTGTAAAGGGTGCCTCTAAAGGGGAAGGGTTAGGAAATCAATTTCTAGGAAACATTAGAGAAACAGACGCTATTATTCATGTTTTGAGATGTTTTGAAGATCCGAACATTGTTCACGTTGATGGTAGCGTTGATCCTATTCGAGATAAGGAAACGATTGACATCGAATTACAGCTTAAAGATTTAGAAAGCGTTGAAAAACGTCTAGAAAAGGTAGGGAGAGCTGCTAAAACGGGTAATAAAGAAGCGCAAAAGGAGAAAGAAATTCTAGACCAGTTGAAGAGTTGTTTAGAATCAGGGAATTCGGTCCGAACCTTGGCCTTCGAAAATAAGGATCAGCAAATCTTTGTTAACTCCCTTCAGTTAATTACAGATAAGCCGGTACTTTATGTTTGTAACGTCGATGAATCAGCTGCCGTTGTAGGTAATGCCATGGTTGATCGTGTTAAAGAAGCAGTTGCCTCAGAAAATGCAGAAGTCATTGTTCTAGCGGTAGGTACTGAGGCAGATATAACAGAACTAGAATCCTATGAAGAACGACAAATGTTCTTAGAAGACATGGGGTTAACTGAACCGGGCTCTGCAAAACTTATTCGCAGTGCCTATAAGCTCCTCAATTTAGAAACCTACTTCACGGCTGGGGTTAAAGAAGTACGAGCCTGGACTATTAAGGTGGGAAGCACGGCACCAGTGGCTGCAGGAGTAATTCATACTGACTTTGAAAAAGGATTTATTCGTGCAGAAGTAATTGCCTTCGAGGACTACCATCACTATGGAAGCGAACAAAAGGTGAAAGAGGCCGGAAAAGTTCGTGTAGAAGGAAAAGAATACATTGTTAAGGATGGTGATGTAATGCACTTCCGCTTTAATGTGTAAAACTTCCTCGATTTTTGTTAATTACTTCTAGGGTTGAAGGGCTCTAAATGCTAGGGTTCCCCGTATATTGTACCTTCCATAATTGATTTATGTCAAATACCCAATATACCGAAGATAATATACGATCGCTTGACTGGAGAGAACATATCCGGTTGAGACCGGGTATGTATATCGGTAAGTTAGGAGACGGATCTAGCGCTGATGATGGAATATACATTCTGCTAAAAGAAATTTTAGATAACAGTATCGATGAATTTGTCATGGGCGCTGGTAAAACCATCGAAATTTTGATCAAAGATCAACGAGTGGTTGTGAGAGATTACGGTCGAGGTATTCCGCTCGGAAAGCTCGTAGACGTCGTTTCAAAGATGAACACCGGTGGAAAGTATGATACACGTGCTTTTAAAAAATCGGTAGGTCTTAACGGAGTTGGTACTAAAGCAGTTAATGCGCTTTCTACCTATTTCAAGGTGAGTTCCTTTAGAGATAATAAAGAGCGTCATGCAGAGTTCGAAAGAGGAGTGTTGTCTAATGACAATGAATCAGATTCTAAGCAACGCAAGGGCACTCGAACCGAGTATATTCCAGATGCTGATATCTTTAAAAACTTCAGATATCGTGATGAATATGTAGAGCGGATGCTTAAAAACTATGTGTATCTCAATCCGGGATTAACCATCGTTTTTAATGGAGAAAAATTCTATTCTGAAAATGGATTAAAGGATTTGCTCGAAGATCAAAATCCATCAGAAGATTTTCTTTATCCAATTATCCATCTTAAAGGAGATGATATTGAGGTAGCCATTACTCATTCTAAAACCCAGTATAACGAAGAATATCATTCATTTGTTAATGGTCAGCACACCACCCAAGGAGGTACGCATCAAGCTGCATTTAGGGAAGCAATGGTTAAAACTCTAAGAGATTTTTACGGTAAAAATTACGACGCCTCAGATATTAGAAAATCTATTATTTCTGCCATTGCCATAAAGGTAATGGAACCCGTTTTTGAAAGTCAGACCAAAACAAAACTAGGATCTACTGATATGGGAGGTGATTTACCTACCGTTAGAACCTACGTAAATGATTTTATTGGCCATCATTTAGACAATTATTTGCATAAAAATCCTGAAATCGCTGATCAAATTCAGCGCAAAATTCTCCAAGCTGAAAAAGAGCGAAAAGAATTATCGGGGATTAGAAAACTGGCTAAGGAACGTGCAAAAAAAGCCAGTCTTCACAATAAAAAATTGAGAGATTGTCGAGTACATCTCACCGATTTGAAAAACGACAGACGTCTTGAATCGACCTTGTTTATTACTGAGGGAGACTCTGCTTCAGGATCGATTACTAAATCTCGTGATGTTAACACCCAAGGGGTTTTTAGTTTAAGAGGAAAACCCTTAAACTCTTATGGAATGAGTAAGAAAATCGTTTACGAGAACGAAGAATTTAATCTCCTTCAAGCGGCTTTAAACATTGAGGATTCGATGGAGGATTTACGATACAACAATATCGTAATTGCTACTGATGCGGATGTTGATGGAATGCACATACGCCTACTTTTAATTACTTTCTTTCTGCAGTTTTTTCCTGAATTAATTAAGGAGAATCACTTATACATCCTTCAAACCCCTCTTTTTAGAGTTCGTAATAAGAAAAAGACGATTTATTGCTATAGTGAAACCGAGCGAAAAGAAGCTATTGCAGAATTAGGTTCTAAGCCTGAAATTACTCGATTTAAGGGTTTAGGTGAAATTTCACCCGAAGAGTTCAAGCATTTTATTGGTGAATCGATTCGTCTAGAGCCGATACTTCTAGATAAAACTATGAGTATTGATCAATTACTCAATTTTTATATGGGTAAGAATACTCCTGATCGTCAAGAATTTGTAATTAATAATCTTAAAGTTGAACTAGATCTAGTTGATGAGCGAGCTACCACCTAATGAATTAAATCAGGGTTCTGAACCGAATGAACGGATGGTTACCGTTTCGGGGATGTATCAAGACTGGTTTCTTGATTATGCTTCCTATGTGATTTTAGAGCGCGCAGTTCCTGCTATCGAAGATGGGTTTAAACCCGTTCAACGCCGAATTCTTCATGCCCTTAAAGAGCTTGATGATGGGAGATACAATAAGGTTGCAAATGTTGTTGGCCATACGATGCAGTACCATCCCCATGGTGATGCAAGTATTTCAGATGCTATGGTGCAAATCGGGCAAAAGGAATTACTTATCGATACCCAAGGAAACTGGGGTAACCTATTAACAGGTGATAGTGCGGCAGCCTCTAGATATATAGAAGCTAGACTTACCAAATTTGCATTAGACGTTGTTTATAGCCCAAAGATTACTGATTGGCAAAGTTCTTATGACGGTAGAAAGAAAGAACCGGTTCATTTGCCGGTAAAGTTTCCAATGCTACTTGCTCAAGGGGCTGAGGGTATTGCCGTGGGTCTATCTACTAAAGTTCTTCCTCATAATTTCATTGAACTTATTGACGCCAGTGTTGCGTATTTAAATAATCGAAGTTTTTCTCTAGTACCTGATTTTCCGACTGGAGGTATCGTTGATGCCACTCAGTATAATGATGGTTTACGAGGAGGAAGGGTTAGAGTGAGAGCAAGAATTGAAATTCAGGATAAGTCAACGCTTGTTATCCAAGAAATACCCTACGGCACTAATACCTCTTCTCTTATAGACTCCATTTTAAAGGCCAACGATAAGGGAAAGATTAAAATTAAGAAGGTAGAAGATAATACTGCAGAAAATGTAGAAATCTTAATACACCTGCCTACTGGGATTTCTCCAGACAAAACTATTGACGCCCTTTATGCTTTTACTTCTTGTGAAGTTTCTATTGCACCATTGGCCTGTGTTATCGAAGATCACAAACCGGCGTTCATTGACGTAAAAACAATTTTAAAGCGCTCTACCGATCATACGGTGGAATTATTAAGGTCTGAGCTTGAAATTCAATTAAAAGAGTTACAAGAACAATGGCATTTCTCTTCATTAGAACGCATATTTATTGAGAATCGAATCTATCGCGAGATTGAAGAAGAAGAAACTTGGGAAGGAGTGATTTCTGCAATTGATAGAGGGCTTCAGCCTCATATCACCCACCTGAAAAGAGCGGTTACCGAAGAGGATATTGTAAGACTTACTGAAATTCGAATCAAGCGTATTTCTAAGTTTGATATCGATAAAGCGGCTGCTTATATCGAATCGTTAGAAGACCAAATTGCTGAAGTCGAAAACCACCTAGCTCACATTGTTGATTTTGCTATTAATTACTACAAATCACTGAAAAAGAAATACGGTGAAGGAAAAGAACGCAAATCAGAATTAAGAGTGTTTGATACGATCGAAGCTACTAAAGTGGTTATCCGAAACCTTAAACTTTACGTCAACAGAGAAGAAGGTTTTGTAGGTACTGGGCTTCGTAAAGACGAATATGTCGCTGACTGTAGTGATATTGATGATTTTATCGTCTTTTTCGCTGATGGATCAATGCAGGTCAGTAAGGTCGATTCAAAAGTCTTTGTAGGAAAAGAAATTATACACGTTGGCATCTTCAAGAAAAATGATTCGCGAATGGTGTATAACATGGTTTATAAACTTCCTAAGAAAGGTCCTTCGTTCATAAAAAGGTTTGCGGTGACCTCTGTGACCAGAGATCGTAAATATTCGTTAACCTCTAATGTTGAGGACTGTCAGGTCTTGTATTTTAGTGTTAATCCGAATGGGGAGGCCGAAACCATAACCGTTTTCCTAAGACCTACCGGTAGTATTAAAAAGTTGAAATGGGATATCGATTTTGCAGATATCCTGATTAAGGGGAGAGGGTCTAAGGGTAATTTGGTTTCGAAACATAGCGTTAAGAAAATTGAATTCAAAGATTCAGGTAAATCAACTTTAAAGCCTCGTGAATTATGGTATGATTCGATTACTAGGAGATTGAATTCTGAAGATCGAGGTGAGTATTTAGGTGCTTTTAAAGGGGACGATCTCTTACTTATCGTTACCTCTGATGGAATGGTAAAAACGGTTACCCCAGATTTAGCACTCCACATGCCCGACAACTTGTTGCGATTAGAAAAGTGGATACCCGCAAAACCTCTATCAGTATTTTACTACGAGGGTGAAAGAGAAAGATACTTTTTGAAGCGATTCCTAATCGAGCAAGAGTTAAAAGAGGATCTTGTTATTAGTGAAACTAAAGGATCAGAATTAATTGCATTCTTGACTGATTATCGCCCTGTTATTCGTTTAGAGTTTGTCAAGCCAAGAGGTAAAGATCCATTGCCTGACTTAACCCTCAATGTAGAGGATTTTATCAGCGTTAAGGGGATCAAGGCTCTAGGTAATCAAGTCACCACAGACAAGATCAAACAAGTACATGTTGAAGACCCTTTACCTTACGAGGAAGCAGAAGCTGTTAAGGATGAGACCGATGAATCAAAAAATAAAGGTTCAAATGATGACGCTGACGCACAAAGTGAAGGAGGAGAACTAACTCTTTTCTAAAGAGCGTATTTTTTTAGCATATCCTCTCATTTTGATAGGCTCAGATAAGTATCCATATTCAAATCGATAACCATCCACATCGGTTTCAAGAATTTTGATATGAATAGCCTCTTTTTCCTGATTATTTTTTGGGTTTTTATTTCGAAGAATCATTTCACAATCATTAATCCATCTTACCGAAGAAGTATCCACTTGATTCTGAAATCGATCGATCTCGTAGTCTTCATGTCGTTCAAATATGGAAATTAAGGTGTCTGAGTCTGTAATTGCTACGAATTCAAAAACTCCAGTTTTAAAATCTGAACAATTTCTTTCAGGTGCTCTAAAACAAGCACTAAAGAAAATAAGAATTAGGAATAAAGAAAAAAGTGATTTCAAGAGTACGTATTTGATTCAAATACAAATATACTATTACCTTGCGTGCGATGTTTAAAGAACGTTATTTTCCAAGTAGTCGTCTGAAAGATTGGTTAACCGCTCATACCATTGAAACCGAAATTATCGGTAGCTCTGAACTCGGGAAACCCATTCATGCGATACGTATAGGAGAAGGTCCTGTTAGGATTCTCATGTGGTCGCAAATGCATGGCAATGAATCAACGACAACCAGAGGATTACTGATCTGGCTTGAAAAGTATCTTCAATATCCAACTTACCAAGAAGAATTAAGTTTACTTATTATTCCGCAACTAAACCCTGATGGCGCCGATAAGTACACCCGAGCCAACGGAAAGGGGATAGATCTTAACCGTGATGCACTTATTCAATCACAAAGTGAGATCAAAGTTCTTATGCGAATCGTTGAAGAATTTAGACCTCATTACAATCTGAATTTACACGATCAAAGAACCCGATTTACTGTTGGTGATACTAATAAGGAAGCCGCTTTGTCTTTTCTATCAGCGTCAGCCGATGAAACGCGTAAGATAACATCTACAAGAATTGCAGCCATGCGTCTGATTAACCATATGGTATCGTCATTACCTAACAATTTCAAGATGCATATCGGAAGATATGACGATGCTTTCAACCCAAATTGCACTGGAGACTACTTTCATGCTAAAGGTATACCGACGGTGCTTTTTGAAGCTGGTCAATTAGGCAAGGATTATACAAGAATAGAGGTTGCGTCGATTATTGCGCAATGCTTGTCAAATCTTTTAGAGTTTTTATCCAAGCCAATACCTGAACAATCAGATGAGGCAATTCTCAAAGAATATGGTGAAATTTCAGAAAATAGAACGAATAGTTACGACGAGCTAGTCATTTCAGAGAAGCATCAATTCTATGTCAGATATATAGAGGTATTAGTTAACAATCAAATAGATACCATCTTTGAATTCACTTCTTACGATCAAGTGGATTTAAGTCTAGTAAATCTTAGACAAATTTTAGACTATCGTAAGGGGACATCTGAAGAACAGCAATTAATTCGTTTGAGATTGAGTCAATATCTTGAAAATGAATAATTCTCAGTAATTTTTAATAAAATTGAATTATTTATAAGATTTTCTTCAATTCTGTAGTATTTTTGCCGAAAATACAAGGATATGCCAAAAGTTAAATTAGACGAAATTGATCACCAGATTCTTGACATGTTAATCGAGAATACTCGTATTCCTTACACTGATATCGCCAAAAAATTATTGATTTCAGCCGGAACCGTTCACGTCCGTGTTAAAAAAATGGAGGATGCTGACCTAATTAAAGGTTCATCTTTGACTTTAGATTATGAAAAGTTAGGCTATTCATTCATCGCTTACGTCGGGATTTTTCTAGAAAAGACGCACATGACCAAGTTTGTTCTTGAACGTTTGGCTGATATTCCATACGTTACTGTGGCGCACATTACCACCGGTAAGTTTAATATTTTCTGTAAAATCAGAGCTAGGGACACCACTCACGCCAAAAACATCATTTTTAAGATTGATGATATCGATGGTGTGAGTAGAACCGAAACGATGATTGCCATGGAAGAGTCGATTAATGATAAAAAACGACTCATGCATACAATCTTTAGAGAGCTATAAAGTAACCTCTTTATAGTAGGAAAAGGCTTCTAATACATCTTCTACCGCTAGTGGTATATCATAGGCTGCTTTTCCTATTTGTTCTATTCCAACAAAACGAACACTCCCGTGTTCGTTTTTTTTATCCTGTTTAGTAAGTTCGATAATTGCTTGGTAATCAGCAGGGTTGATTTTTGGTAAATCGTAAAGACTATGAATATGGTTAGTGATGGTCGCTAAGTCCTCATGAGATAAACCTATTCTTCTATGCGATAAGTGAGCCTCTAAAATCATGCCGACCGCTATCGCTTCACCGTGTAGTAAAGAGGAAGAGGTTTTGAGGTAAAAGCTCTCTATAGCATGCCCTAAGGTGTGCCCAAAATTTAAAATCTTTCGTAAACCTTTTTCAGTAGGATCTTGAGCAACAACAGCTTGTTTAATCGAGACAGAATCACTAATAAGTGATGTCAAATCACTAAAATTAGAAATTACCTCATCGAAGTGCTTAGAATCGTAAATAAGACCGTGTTTGATCATTTCTGCAGCCCCACTGCGAATTTGGTTTTGAGGTAAGCTCTTTAGAAAAATAGAGTGAACCCATGTAAACTCCGGAGCGGAGAAAACACCGATTTGATTTTTAAAACTTCCAAAATCTACGCCTGTTTTTCCTCCTGTTGAAGCATCAACCATGGCAAGTAGGGTAGTAGGGATATTTACAAATCGGATTCCTCGCTTGTAGCAACTCGCAGCAAAACCCCCTAAATCAGTTAGAACACCACCGCCTAAATTAATAAGCAGGGCCTTTCTGTCTGCGTTGACTTTTGTTAATAGCTCCCAGACTATATTACATGTATCAATCGTCTTATGGGATTCTCCTGTTGGGATAAGAATAAGGGTAAATTCTCGAAGATCAACCAGTTCCTTTAAAACAGGTAAACACAACTCCGCAGTGATTTGATCGCATAGTACAAAGGTTTTTGAAATGCCTGATTCCATGATTAGGTTTTCAAATGGTTTTACGCCTAAATGATCAAAATATACTTCGTGAGTTTTCATAGGGAGTAAATATACTATCGTATGTTTAGAATAAGGACTCTTTGAAATATCTTTACTGAAAAAAGAGCATGAATTCAGATTTAAGGTTTGATAATACCGAGATTGCCTTTTCTCAAAAGTCTTCGCCAGAATTACGAAAAGCGTATTTAATGTTCAAGATGATGAGGAATTCGAGATGGGTTTCTTTCGGTTCTAACCTGGCTCTTTTTGGTCTTAAAGTTAGATTGCCATTGATTCCACAAATCATTAAGTCAACCGTTTTTAGACAGTTTTGCGGTGGTGTTAATCGCTCAGATTGTTCAGATTTGGTTGCTGATTTGAATAAAAATGGGGTGAAGGCCATTCTAGATTATTCTGTAGAAGGCCAAGAATCTGAAGAACAATACGACAAGAAAACTGCTTCGATCATTGATTCACTCCAAATGGTAAATAAAGATGAAGGAGAAGCCTTTGGCGTTTTTAAACCAACAGCAATAGGAGCGTATTCGGTTTTCGAAAATGCATTAAAAAAGGACGCTAATCAAGAAACAAAGGATGCGTTTGAACGTATTCGTAAACGATACCTATCCATATTTAATGAAGCGGCTAGGTTGAACGTGAGCATCCTTATTGATGCTGAAGAAACCTGGATGCAAGATGCTGCTGATCTTTTAGCCTTAGAAATGATGGAAAGGTTTAATACGAATGACATCATCGTAAATAACACTTTTCAAATGTATCGCCATGATCGCTTAGAGGTCTTAAGTTCATGGATAATTACTGGAAGAAATAATGGGTTTAAAGTCGGAGCTAAACTTGTCAGAGGAGCCTATATGGAAAAGGAGCGAGAAAGGGCTATAAAATTGGGCTATAACTCACCTATTTGTAAAGACAAACAAGCGACAGATAATAACTTCGACAATGCTATCCGATTAGTATTTGAAAATATAGACTTTTGCGGCTTAGTAGTTGGATCTCATAATGAATCTAGCACACTTCTCACGACAACCCTTATGAAAAAACAGGGGATTAAGCCGGGAGACCCAAGAGTTTCATTTGCCCAACTATATGGTATGAGTGATCAGATCACTTATAATCTGGCTTCTCATTCTTTTAACGCCATAAAATTAATTCCTTACGGCCCAATTAGAGACGTATTGCCTTATCTCATCAGAAGAGCTGAGGAAAATACTTCAGTCGCTGGTCAAACGGGCAGAGAATTAACTCTGATCACGAAGGAATTGAAGAGAAGAAAAATTCTGAACTAACCTTATTCAATCAGCCTAACTCCTTCAGGACAACGGGCGATTCTGTGTTCAATACCAGCATTTTCAAAAAGATATTCCTTACAGGGTTCTTTTCGAGGTTCACTTCTTTTGAAGTCGATAGACGCCTCTTCAAGGAGTTTCGCAATTTTTAAACTATCCTGCCCCTTTATCACATTTGCGGTTCTGAGATCTTTAACTACTCTACAATTAGGTAAGTAACAAAAGTCTACGCCTTTGCCATCGGTTTTTTTATCAACGATAAACCACAAGAAAATGGAGCCAATTCCTAATCCGATAAGGTACCAGAATAATCGCTTAACGAAAGCCATATTATAGTGTTAATAGCGAAAGATTTCGAAAGGGTAGAGGAAACCAATCAGATACAAAGTTACTAGTTAAATATCCGTTATAGGTATAAACCCCTGATTGTAATTCTTGAGAATTTTTAAATCCTGCTGGCACTCCTCCATTTGAGGTCAATTTAAGAAGATAGGAAACCACTAATGCGTTGAGCGCGATAGAGGAAGTTTTTGGATATCTCGATGGAATGTTTGGAACCCCATAATGAACTACATCATAAATAACACGAATAGGATCATCATGAGTGGTAAGCTCTGAGGTTTCGATACACCCCCCACTATCGATGCTAACATCGACAATGATCGATCCTGATTTCATTTGAGCAACCATGGACTCTAAGACGACAATCGGTGCTCTTTTTTCTCCTGTAAGCGTTCCGATGACAACATCTGCAGTTTTAAGATGTCTTGATATTCCCTCTTGGGATAGGGTAGAGGTATGTAAATTTGGTCCTATACTGTTACGAGCACTTCTTAATTTTGATAAATCATTATCGTATAGTGTTACATCTGATCCTAAGGATAAAGCGGTTCGAGCAGCTTCTATACCTGTCGTTTGTGCTCCTATAACCACTGTTTGTAAAGGAGGAACACCAGTAATACTTCCGAAAAGCAAACCGTTACCTTTATTAGAGGCAGAAAGTAATTCAGAAGCAATATGAATGGCACTTTGCCCAGCAATCTCACCTAAACTTTCAACAAATGGAAAATGATCAGAACCTTCTCGAATAAATTCTAAACCAATCGCCGTAATTTTCTTTTCAAGAAGCTTTTCAAAGTAGGCTTTCTCCTTAGTTTTTATCTGAAGAGCAGATAAAAGGGTACAGCCTACCGTAACCTTTTCAATCTCCTCTATGGTAAAAGGATCAATCTTGACAATAAATGGAGAACCAAATACTCTTTTGTCATCAGCTGTAACCTCAGCACCCGCCTCAGAATATGACCGATTGTCATATCCTGCATGTAGTCCTAAATCCTTCTCAATGATTATTTCATGACCTAAATGACAAAGCTGTTTCACTCCTTCTGGTGTAATTGCAACTCTTCTTTCTTGAAGCGTTGAAGCCTTTGCAAAGCTTACAATTAGGCGCTCATCAGAATGGTTAACCCAAAGTCTTTCCTCTTGAGGTAAAAGCTCAGTTCTTGAAAATGGAGATTTACTCATGCTGCGAAAAATACAAAATCAGGAACGATAAATACTCAATTTCCGTCGATTCTCTGCAGTGATTTCAATCGATACCGTAATGGCCTTAGGATTAAATAGGGAAGACATACGTTCTGACCATTCAATAAAGATTAAGCTGTTTGAATCAAGGTACTCGTCAAAACCAATATCATAAAGTTCTTCTTCGTTTTCAACTCGATAAAGATCGGCATGATATACAGGCATGTGGTTAGGTAATTCATAAGTATTCACCAGGGAGAAGGTAGGGCTACTAATAACATCTTTTACTCCCAAAATCCGTAAAATGGCCTTTATTAATGTAGTCTTTCCTGTACCCATTTCTCCTTCCACGTACACTTCACCTCTAGAAGGTAGTCGATTAATAATCTCTAAAGCGTATTGGTCGATATCTTCTAAGGTGTACTCAAGTACAAGGTCGGGATGTGCTTTCTTGCCTACTGACATATTTATGGTCATCTTTGTGACTCTATAAGTATCAAAGATAGTGTTGTCTAGCCATAAATTAAAGGTGTTTAATGACCCGATATACGGATCTGTCGCCATTCCTTCACCACTTATTCTTCAAGTTATCTCTCATCCTTTTTTTCAAAGGTTAAGACGAATTTCACAAATGGGTCTTTCCTATTTGGTGTATCCCGGTGCGCATCATACTCGTTTTCATCACGCTTTGGGTGCGATGAATTTAATGCAAAAAGCGATTGATACCTTGACCCTCAAGGGAGTAAGCATTTCGTCAGAAGAGAAACAAGGATTGTTATTAGCAATTTTACTTCACGATATAGGCCATGGTCCATTTTCTCATGCATTAGAAGAGAAGTTAATTTCGAAACATCATGAATCCCTTTCTTTAGGATTTATGGAGCTTTTGAATGAAGAATTTGATGGTCAACTCGATAAAGCAATCGCCATTTTTAAAGGGGAATCAGATCGACCTTTTTTAAATCAACTAGTTTCTAGTCAGCTTGATATGGACCGTCTTGATTATCTCAAACGAGATAGCTTCTTTGCTGGTGTTACTGAAGGAAATATCAATTCGGAGCGTTTGATTAGTACCATAAACGTGGTGAATGATTCTCTTGTCATAGAAGAAAAGGGAATTTACTCCGTTGAGAAATTTCTAATGGCGCGCCGCTTTATGTATTGGCAGGTTTACCTTCACAAGACGAGTATCGTCGCTGAAATCATGCTCGGAAAGATCATTGAAAGAGCTAAAGAATTAATTCGTAGCGGGGAATCCATTGAGGGTCCACCGAATCTGATGTACTTTTTGAATCAACAATTTTCAAACGATAGTGTTACGCTTCATCAATTTGCTGCGATCGATGATATTGATATTATGGCATGTATTAAAAGATGGTCAAACCACAGCGATTCGATTCTAGCTCGTCTTTGTAGCGGAATTCTCAATAGGGATTTACTTGAGGTTAGGTTTAGAGAAGAACGCGTAACCGAAAAAGAATTAACAGCATTAAAGTCAGAGGTAGCAAAGGAATATAAGGTGAGTTTAAGTGATGCACATTATCTCGTTTATGACGGTACACTTTGGAACTTAGCTTATAACCCTAATAAACAACCCATTCGGATTCTTTTTAGAGGAGGTGAGGTGATGGATTTTATGCAGGCGAGTCGTTATGCGGGAGCCGGTGCATTTAGTGTAAAACACGAGAAGAACTATATCTGCTCACCTCAACTACAACTGCCATAAATCCTTACCTTTGCGCCGAATGAACTTTGATGTACAACAAATTGCCGATTGGATTGGGGCCGAGATCATTGGCGACCCTAATCAAGTTATTGACCACTTCTCGGCAATTGAAGAGGGAAGCGATCGTGGAATTTCGTTTTTAGCGAATCCGAAATATGAAAACTTTCTCTATAGCACTGAAGCTTCTGCAGTAATTGTATCTAAAGGCATTCAACTTAAAGAACCTATTCATACCACCTTGCTAAAGGTAGAGGACCCTTATCGTGCTTTTGCTCAGTTATTGAGGGCTTATGAACAAGCAATAAAGCCGGAATATCATGGTGTTGATAGTTCGGCGAACATTCATGAGAGCGCGTCTGTTGAAACCTCAGTATATGTAGGTCCGCTAGCGGTAATTGAAAGGGGTGCCAAGATTGCTTCAGATACACAAATTCACGCTCAATCCTTTATTGGTCGTAATGTTACCATTGGTGAACGTTGTGAAATTTACCCTGGTGTAAAGATTTATTCAGATACCATAATTGGGAATGATGTTGTTATTCATGCTAATTCTGTAATCGGTGCACCTGGATTTGGATTCTCTCCTAATGAAAATGGTGGGTTTGATAAAATTCCTCAATTAGGAAAGGTAGTCATCGAAGATGGGGTAGACATTGGTTCTTCCTGTACTATTGATCGAGCAACCTTCGGGGAAACTCGTATTTCAAAGGGTGTTAAACTCGATAATCAAGTACATCTAGCACATAATGTTTGTGTTGGTCCAAATACCGTAATCGCCGCTCAAACCGGTGTAGCAGGATCGACGAAGATTGGTAGCCAAGTGATGATAGGAGGTCAGGCAGGTATCGTGGGTCATATTGAAATCGGTGACGGAGCCAAGATTCAAGCTCAAAGCGGTGTTACCCGTAAAGTCAAAAACAACGAGAAAATTCAAGGTACCCCAGCGATAGACTATAATACCTACAGCAAATCGTACATTCATTTTAAAAATCTAGTATCTCTTGAAGCTAGAGTTAAACAATTAGAACAAGTAAGCAATAAATCATCAAAGAAGTGAAACAAACTACTTTAGAGAGAGCGATTAGTATATCTGGTATTGGCCTGCATACAGGTCAAGAAGTAACTTTGACTTTTTTGCCCGCTGCGCCAGACACAGGGTTCGTTTTTAAAAGAGTTGATCTTGAAGGAAGTCCAGAGGTGCCTGCTTCTGCCAAATGGGTCAATAAAACTCAAAGAAGCACTGTGTTAGATTGTAACGGTGTAGAAGTTCAAACTTCAGAGCATGTTCTTGCTGCACTAACTGGATTAGATTACGATAACGCAATCATTGAAATTAACGCCAGCGAACCACCTATTTTAGATGGATCTGCGAAGTATTTTATCGAAGCTCTTGAAAAGGCAGGTAAGGTAGAACAAGAGGCAGATCGTGAAGTCTATGTCGTTTCTGAACCAATTCATTACAAAGACGCAGAATCTGGATCTGAAATTATCATTTTGCCTTCTGAGAACTACGAGGTACAGGTGATGGTTGATTTTGGTACTAAGATTCTTGGGACACAAAATGCTTCACTTTATTCCATTGAGGAGTTCAAAGAAGAAATCGCTGATGCTCGTACATTCAGCTTTTTGCATGACATCGAGATGTTGCTAGATCAAGGCCTAATTAGAGGCGGAGATCTAAACAATGCCATTGTGTATGTAGATAAGGAGCTTTCAAATGAAACTTTAAGTAAACTGAAAGCAGCCTTTGAGAAAGAAGATATTCAGGTTACTCCAAACGGCATTCTCAATAACTTAGAATTAAAGTATCCCAATGAAGCAGCAAGGCACAAACTACTTGATGTAATCGGAGATTTAGCTCTTATTGGAAGTAAAATACAGGGTAGAGTAATTGCTTGTAAACCCGGTCACTTGGTGAATACTGAATTTGCTAAGGTGATGCAAAAGAAAATCAAGGACGAAAAGCGCAAGCGAGTACCAAAAATTGATATCTATGCTGACCCCGTAATGGATACGGTACAGATCATGGATATGTTACCGCATCGTCCTCCATTTCTTTTAGTAGATAAGATTCTAGAACTAACTGACTCTAGAGTCGTAGGACTGAAAAACGTATCCATGAATGAAGCCTACTTTGTAGGCCACTTTCCTGGTGCTCCTGTAATGCCTGGAGTACTTCAAATTGAGGCTATGGCCCAAACAGGAGGGGTTTTGGTTCTTAATACCGTTCCAGATCCGGAAAATTACCTGACCTTCTTCATGAAGATGGATAATGTGAAATTTAAACATCAGGTAAATCCTGGAGACACCCTGATTTTCGATTGTGAGTTAATTACTCCTATACGACGTGGTATCTGTCATATGAGAGCTTTGGCATTCGTCGGAGATAAACTCGTTTCTGAGGCAGAATTAATGGCCCAAATTGTGAAAATTAAATAAGTCTAGATGAATCAACCATTAGCTTACGTACATCCGGGAGCGAAAATTGCTAAAAACGTTACCATTGAGCCCTTCGCAATGATTCACAATAATGTGGAAATTGGTGAGGGAACTTGGATTGGTTCTAATGTAACAATAATGGAAGGTGCGAGAATCGGTAAAAACTGTTTCATCTATCCCGGTTCAGTGATTTCTGCTCCACCGCAAGATTTAAAGTACTCAGGCGAAGATACCATAACGGTTATCGGTGACCATACCACAATTAGAGAGTGCGTTACCATAAATAGAGGTACCACGGATCGTTGGAAGACCATCGTTGGATCGAATTGTCTGATCATGGCGTATTGCCATATAGCACACGATTGTAATGTATCTGACGGATGTATTTTCAGTAATAATTCTACACTCGCAGGTCATGTAAATGTAGGACCTAACGTTGTTATGGCTGGGATGGTTGCGGTACACCAATTTGTTTCTATCGGCCATCATTCCTTTGTTACGGGTGGTGCTCTGGTAAGAAAGGATGTTCCACCATTTGTTAAAGCAGCTAGAGAACCGCTATCTTATGTTGGAGTAAATTCTGTAGGACTTAGAAGAAGAGGTTTTACATCTGAAAAAATCAAAGAGATTCAACAGATTTATCGAATTTTATACCAAAAGAATTACAATAACACCCAAGCCTTAGAAATTATTGAAGCTGAAATGGAAGCTACGCATGAACGAGATGAAATACTCGAATTCATCAGAGCTTCTAAACGCGGTATCATGAAAGGCTATTTTAATAATTCATAATTATGGCGTCAACTTCAGACATCCGAAAAGGACTTTGCATTCGTTACAATAACGATATCTACAAAATCATTGAATTCTTGCATGTTAAACCTGGAAAGGGACCGGCATTCGTAAGAACCAAACTTAAAAGTGTAACTACAGGAAAAGTACTTGACAACACCTTTTCTGCGGGTCATAAACTAGATGACGTTCGTGTAGAGACTCGTAGTTTTCAATTTCTCTACAGTGAAGGTTCGACTTATCACTTCATGAATACCGAAGATTACGATCAAATTACACTAGAGGAAGAGGCCTTAGAAGCACATGATTTACTTAAAGAAGGAGAGGTGGTTACTATTTTATTCAATACAGAAGATAGCGCGCCATTATCAGTAGATATGCCAGCCAGTGTTGTACTAGAAGTTACCCACTCTGAACCCGGTGTTAAAGGGAACACAGCTACGAATGCTACTAAACCAGCAACCGTAGAAACAGGAGCAAGGATTAATGTTCCTTTGTTCATTAACGAAGGAGATAAGGTCAAAATTGACACCGAAAAGAAATCATACATCGAACGAGTTAAAGAATAAACAAAATCATCGGCAAATCTTTCCTTTGTCGTTTTTAAATTTGCAATCAAAATATAGATATGAGTGTATTAGTAAATAAAGATTCTCGCATTATTGTTCAAGGTTTCACAGGTACCGAAGGTACTTTTCACGCTGAGCAAATGATCGAATATGGAACTAATGTAGTAGGAGGGGTAACTCCGGGTAAAGGAGGACAAACTCATCTTGATCGTCCTGTTTTTAACACGGTGAGAGAGGCAGTAGAAAAGGCCGGAGCTAATACCTCTATCATTTTTGTTCCACCAGCATTTGCAGCAGATGCTATTATGGAGGCTGCAAATGCAGGGATTAAAGTAATCATTGCAATCACCGAAGGTATTCCTGTGGCAGATATGGTTAAAGTATACGATTATATTAAGCAATACGATTGCCGTTTAATTGGTCCTAACTGTCCGGGTGTAATTACTCCAGAAGAAGCTAAGGTTGGTATTATGCCAGGCTTTGTATTCAAAAAAGGAAAAGTGGGTATTGTTTCTAAATCGGGAACATTGACCTATGAAGCTTCAGATCAGGTTGTTCGTCAAGGCTTAGGAGTTTCTACAGCCATCGGTATTGGAGGTGATCCTATTATCGGTACTACAACTAAAGAAGCACTGCAATTACTAATTGAAGACGAAGAAACAGATTGTGTTGTAATGATCGGTGAAATTGGAGGTCAATTAGAATCTGACGCTGCTCATTGGTATAGAAATAGTGGTAGTAAAAAACCTGTAGTAGGTTTCATCGCTGGTGAAACTGCTCCTGCGGGTAGAACCATGGGACATGCCGGTGCTATTGTTGGAGGTAGCGATGATACCGCTCAAGCTAAGAAGCGAATTATGGCTTCTTGTGGTATTCATGTGGTAGATTCTCCTGCAATGATCGGTGCTAAGGTTAAAGAGGTTTTAGCTTAATTAGAAAGACATGTTATTGAACAAAAAGACGGTTTTAATCACCGGCGCAAGTAGAGGTATTGGTAGTGGAATTGCTCGAGTGTTCGCGCAAAACGGTGCGAACGTCGCATTTACCTATAGTTCCAGCGAAGCACCAGCACTAGCACTACAAGAAGAACTATCAAAGCTCGGTGTTACTGTTAAAGCATATAAGAGTGATGCTTCTAGTTTTGAGGCATGCGAAAAATTAGCCTCAGAAGTAATGTCTGATTTTGACTCATTAGATGCACTCATTAACAATGCTGGAATCACTAAAGACAATCTTCTAATGCGAATGTCTGAAGAAGACTTCGATAAAGTAATAGAGGTGAATCTTAAGTCGGTTTTTAATATGACCAAGGCTTTCCAGAGAGTCTTTTTGAAACAGCGAAACGGATCTATCATTAATATAAGCTCTATTGTAGGAGTAAAGGGTAATGCGGGGCAGGCGAATTACGCAGCGTCCAAAGCCGGTATGATTGGATTCACAAAAAGTATCGCTCTAGAATTGGGATCAAGAAACATTAGAGCAAACGTTATTGCTCCAGGTTTTATCGAAACAGAAATGACTGATAAGCTGGATGAAGCAGTAGTAGAACAATGGCGAGCTGGCATTCCATTGAAACGTGGCGGAACTCCAGAGGATGTAGCGCACGCTTGTTTATTCTTTGCATCTGATCTTTCTTCTTATATTACAGGTCAAGTCCTTCTTGTAGACGGCGGTATGTTAACTTAATTTAAATTTGAAATGGAACGTTTACCAAAATTTTTACTTCCTGGTGTAGTAGGTTTTTTCTTACTGATTGTATTAATTTCTAAATCTGCTATAACCATTGGCTCTGGTAGAGCAGGTGTGCTTTATCGAACCTTCTCAGGTGGAGTAGTTACTGACCAACCCCCTATGGGCGAAGGTTTTCATTTGGTAGCGCCATGGAACCGCGTATTTGTTTATGAAGTAAGACAACAAGAACTATTTGAAAAAATGAAAGTGCTTTCTTCGAATGGTCTTGAAATTCAGATTGATGCATCGGCATGGTACCAGCCAATTTATGAGTATCTAGGTAAACTCCACCAAGAAAAAAGTGAGCAATACGTAAATCGTATCCTACTTCCTGCTATTAGATCTGCAGCAAGATCGGTGGTTGGTAGGTATACTCCAGAGCAACTATACTCTTCTAAAAGAGATGCTATTCAACAGGAAATTTTTGAGGAAACCAAAATGATTGTGGAAGATCAATACATTCAACTGAACGAAATTCTGGTCAGAGACGTTACCCTACCGCCAACGATTCGTGAAGCTATTGAGCGCAAGTTAAAGCAAGAACAATCGGCTTTAGAATACGAGTTTAGATTAGTAACTGCAGAAAAGGAAGCTCAAAGACAAATCATCGAGGCGCAGGGAAAAGCAGATGCTAACCGAATTTTAAGTGCCTCATTAACAGACAAGATTCTTCAAGATAAAGGTATCGAAGCCACATTGAAACTTGCAGAATCACCGAATGCGAAAGTAGTAGTTGTTGGTTCTGGAGAAAGTGGCTTGCCGATTATTCTTGGTAATAATTAGTGACAAATAAAAAACAAGCTTATTTTTGTAAGTATAATGAATAAGACAACGCATCACCATCATCTATTTTACTGCGCTCAGGCGAGATAGATTGGGTATGTAAATACTTTATACGATCCGTTTGAGCCTTGTGTTTAAACGGATTTTTTATTTAAATCAATCATGGAACGACTAAAAATTGCAATTCAAAAAAGCGGAAGACTTCACGACGATTCGATCAAATTACTGAAAGAAGCTGGGATTTCTATCAATAATGGCAAGGATCAATTAAAGGCTCCGGCAACTAACTTTGCGTTAGAAGTATACTATTTGCGCAATGGAGATATTCCTAAATATTTACAAGACGGCGTAGTAGACCTAGCGATAATTGGTGAAAATTTACTTATCGAAAAAGGCAATCATATCGAGAGCGTTGAAAGATTGAAGTTTTCAAAATGTCGCGTTTGTATTGCGGTACCAAAGGGTACAGAATATAATGGACTTCAGGATCTCGAAAATAAGAGGATTGCCACTTCGTATCCAAATACACTTCGTTCCTTTCTAGATAATAACAATATCAATGCTGATATACACGTCATTAATGGTAGTGTTGAGATCGCACCGAATATCGGATTATCTGAAGCTATTTGTGATATCGTGAGTAGTGGTAGTACTCTTTTCAAGAACAACCTTAAGGAGGTTGAAACCTTATTAAAAAGTGAAGCTGTACTTGCGGTTTCTCCGAAACTTGATCAATCCAATGAAACTTTTCAAGAACTCTTATTTAGATTAAGGGGAGTATTGAGAGCAAGAGAGCATAAATATGTATTAATGAATGTTCAACAGGCCAATTTACAAGAGGTTTTATCCTTACTACCAGGGATGAAAAGTCCTACTGTTTTACCACTCGCAGAGTCTGGATGGGTTTCGGTGCACACGGTAATCGAAGAAAAACGGTTTTGGCCGATGATCGAAAAGCTCAAAAGTGCAGGAGCAGAAGGTATTTTGGTGAGTTCTATAGAAAAGATGTTCTTATAAATATGCTTACCTACACTAACCCTAGTAAAGAACAGTGGGCAGACATCACTAAACGTCCCACAGCCTCCTATGAGGATTTATATCCGCTAATAAGCGAGATATTTAGTAAAGTCAAACATAGTGGCGATGAAGCTTTATTTGGCTACACCGAAAATTTTGACAAGGTCAAGTTAGATACCCTATCTATCAGTAAGAAAGAGCTTGATGAAGCAGAAAAATTAGTAGATCCAACTTTAAAAATTGCGATACAAAAAGCAAAACAGAATATTGAATCTTTTCACCAGGCGCAAAAGACCAAACCTATACGTGTTGAAACCATGCCTGGAGTAGTTTGCGAGCAACGCAAAGTAGCTATTGAAAAGGTGGGAATTTATATTCCTGGTGGCTCGGCGCCATTATTTTCTACCGTTCTTATGTTGGCTATTCCTGCAAAGATCGCGGGCTGTGAATCAATCACCTTATGTACTCCGCCCAATCAATTCGGCAAAGTAGACCCGGCCATTCTTTACACTGCTTCTCTTTGTGGGGTAAACCAATTATTTAAAGTTGGTGGTGCCCAAGCCATTGCTGCACTAACTAACGGTACCCAATCTATTCCTGCGGTCGATAAGATTTTTGGTCCTGGTAACCAGTTTGTAACGGTAGCAAAACAATTCGCTACACAGCAGGGAGTGGCAATAGACATGCCTGCTGGCCCTAGTGAATTACTGGTATTTGCCGATGATACTTGTATGCCCGAATTCGTAGCTGCAGATCTTTTAAGTCAAGCAGAGCACGGACCTGATAGTCAAGTGGTATTAGTTCTATCCGATATATCAAAGCTAAAAAGGATAGAAGAAGAAATTAAGATCCAATTAGGGAACCTGCCAAGAAAAGAGATTGCGACTAAGGCACTAGAAAACAGTAGGGTTATTCTTTTTGAGGATCGAGTAAAGGCTGCTAAATTCATCAATTTATATGCTCCAGAGCATTACATTATTGCCAGTGAAAAACCAGAAGATATGGTTGCCTTGGTTAAAAACGCTGGTTCTGTATTTATAGGGAATTTTACTCCCGAAAGTGCTGGTGATTATGCATCAGGGACGAATCATACCTTACCCACCAATGGATTTGCCAGACAGTATAGTGGAGTCAATTTAGACAGTTATACTAAAGCTATAACCTTTCAGAAGGTTAGCGCTCAAGGGATACGTGACCTTGGGCCTATCGTTGAACAAATGGCGAATGCTGAACAGTTGAAAGCCCACGAAAATGCTGTGACTCTTCGACTTAAGCACCTTAATAATCAAGATGATGAAGGTGCAGAAGGTTACGATATAGATGCGAATATTAGAAGACATTTATTGGTTTCTGAGGTGTATTCATCGGCTAGAAGTGAGTTCTCAGATAATGCGATCTCTAAAATTTGGTTAGATGCGAATGAAAATCCTTTTGATGGTAAAGCAACTAGATACCCTGATCCCTATCAATTGGCCCTAAAAGCTCGTATCGCCGAGCTGTGGGGAATTCAAGATAATACACTCTTTATTGGAAATGGAAGCGACGAAGTATTGGATTTAATCATGCAATTAGTAGTTGAACCAAAACAGCATAATGCATTGACTTTTAAGCCATCTTATGGAATGTATAGTGTATTAGCTGACAAGAACGATGTGGAGCTGATCACTGTGCCGCTTAATGATGAATTTGAGTTAGATTGGAATGTATTCGAAAGCCAGATCAGTGGTAGAACTCAACTGGTGTTCTTGTGTAATCCTAATAATCCTACAGGAAGACGTCTCGATTCTAAAAAACTTCAAAGATTTATCCGAGAGACGAATGCATTAGTAGTCGTTGATGAAGCTTATATTGATTTTTCTAGCGAGCAGAGCCTGGTAGGTGTAGTGACTGAATATCAGAACCTCATTGTGGTGCGAACCCTCTCAAAGGCTTATGGCTTAGCAGGTGCGCGACTAGGAGTTGCTATTGCTAATCCAAAAATTATTGGATGGCTCAATCGTATTAAGCCCCCCTATAATATCAGTAGCCCTAATATAGAGTTAGCTTTAGATCGCCTTTCAAATGATTCAATGATTCAAAGTGAAATTGAAATTCTAAAGGATCAAAGAGCAATTCTAAATATCGCATTGAAGCAATGTAGCTGGGTAGCTGAGGTTTACGAGTCTGAAGCTAATTTTATATTATTTCAAGTCGACGATGCGTCAAAAAGATATCGAGATTTCGTTGATGCTGGTATTGTTGTAAGAAATCGAAGTTCGCAATATGGATGTCAAAATATGCTCCGTATTACAGTCGGTACCCCCGATGAAAACAAGCGTGTTATCAAATTATTGAATTCATGAAGAAATACCTGTTTGTAGATCGTGATGGTACGATCATAAAAGAGCCAGCTGATTATCAAATCGATCACATTGATAAGCTAGTGTTTTTTCCTAATGTGATTAGCTCCTTAAAATTAGCTCATAAGATTTTAGGCTACCAATTAGTGCTAATCACCAATCAAGATGGACTGGGTACTGAATCTTTTCCTTCAGAAGATTTTTGGCCCGTTCAAAACCTAATGATTCGTACCTTTGAGTCTGAAGGAATTAGCTTTGAAAAAATTGCTATTGATTCGAGTTTTCCTTCTGAAAATTCTCCGAACAGAAAGCCTAGGACAGGAATGCTTACAGATCTCATGTCTCAAGGTTTCGATCTCGAAAATAGCTTTGTCATTGGGGATCGATACACTGATGTAGAATTAGGGAAAAATCTAGGGATCAAATCATTTCTGTTTAATGCTAGTCAATCAGGTAAGGATGAATTGAATGAATCTCTTCAAGAACTAAATAAGCATATTGCCTTAGCATGTGATGACTGGAATTCGATTACCGATTTCTTGAAGAAACTCGACCGCAAGATTACTCATCAGCGAAAAACTAAAGAAACAGATATTGAAATCACGCTTAACTTAGAGGGAACTGGCGAATCTGAAATTCATACAGGGCTAGGATTTTTCGATCATATGTTAGAACAGATTGCTCGTCATGGACAGCTTGATTTATTTGTGAAATGCAAAGGCGATTTACATATCGATGAACATCATACCATAGAAGACACCGGAATTGCTCTTGGGGAGGCTTTCGCGAAAGCACTGGGTAATAAATTAGGAGTAGAACGATACGGTTACTGTCTCCCGATGGATGACGCACTAGCCCAAGCAGCTATTGATTTTGGGGGTAGAGCTTGGTTGATGTGGGATGCGAATTTTAAAAGAGAGAAAATAGGTGATATGCCTACAGAAATGTTCTTTCACTTTTTCAAATCGTTTGCCGATGGTGCCAAAGCCAATTTAAACCTCAAGGCCAGCGGTTTTAATGAACATCATAAGATTGAAGGTCTCTTTAAAGCTTTTGCTAAAGCGATTAAAATGGCAAAGAAAAGAGATACAGAGCATTTGATTCTTCCAAGTACAAAAGGTAGTCTATGAAGCAAGTAGCAATCATCGATTATGGTGCTGGGAACGTTCAGAGTGTACGATTTGCTTTTGAACGCCTTGGGGTTAAAACAGTTGTAACCTCAGACTCATCTGAAATTCAAAGTGCAACACACGTTATTTTTCCAGGAGTAGGACATGCGAAGGCTGCTAAATCACATCTTATCCAAACAGGTTTAATAGATTTTATAAAAACATTAAACCAACCCGTCCTAGGTATCTGTTTAGGAATGCAACTGCTATGCAAACAAACCGAAGAAGGACCAACAGAAGGTCTTCAAATTTTTGACACGAATGTTGCAAAATTTAATGTAAATCTTAAAGTTCCCGCAGTAGGGTGGGCACCAGTAAAACCTAACAATCACCCCTTATTTGAGCGTCTCCATAATGAACAATTCTATTTTGTTCATTCCTATTACGCACAGGTAAGCGAACAAACGATTGCGCTTGCCGATTATGCGATTCCTTACAGCGCTGCACTGGCCAATAATAATTTCATAGGTGTGCAATTTCATCCTGAAAGAAGTGGTGAAGCTGGAGAACAACTACTTAACAACTTTCTTAAACTATCATGAGTTTTTCAGTTATACCAGCTATTGATTTAATCGAGGGTAAATGTGTAAGACTTACCCAAGGTGATTATACAACTAAGAAGGTCTATCACGAAGATCCGCTAGAAATAGCCAAATCCTTTGAAGCCCACGGAGTAGCAAAGCTTCACTTAGTCGACTTAGACGGTGCTAAAGCCGGAAGAATCATTAACTATAAGGTGATCGAAAAAATTGCCTCAAGAACGAATTTATCAATCGATTTTGGTGGTGGTTTAAAATCAGATGAAGATCTTAAAATAGCCTTCGATTCGGGAGCTAAACAAATTACGGGAGGTAGTATAGCAGTGAAAAACCCTTCGCAATTCCTTTCTTGGTTAAAAATATATGGTAATGAAAAGATCATTCTTGGTGCTGATGCGAAAGACCGCAAAATTGCCATCTCGGGATGGTTAGAAGAGTCTGATATTACGATCAATACCTTTATCAGTGATTACCTTAATAAGGGTATTAAACACGTAATTAGCACAGATATTGCTGTGGACGGTATGTTAACAGGACCTTCTGTAGAATTGTATAGTGAATTAATCAATGAATTCGGAAGCGATCTACACTTAATTGCAAGTGGCGGTATCAAGGATTTATCAGATTTAGAACAATTAAAAGAAATAGGGTGTTCGGGTGCCATATTGGGCAAGGCTATTTATGAAAACCGAATTACGCTTAAGGAACTCGAAAACTTCATCCTGAATGATTAGTAAACGAATCATACCCTGTTTAGACATCAAAGATGGTAGAACGGTCAAAGGAATAAACTTTGTAGACCTGAAAGATGCCGGAGACCCAGTTGCTCTTGCCTCGTCTTACAGCAAGCGTGGAGCTGATGAGTTAGTTTTTCTAGATATTTCAGCAACCGAGGAAGGCAGAGGTGCTTTTGAACCCTTGATCTATGAAGTTGCTAAAACACTATCTATTCCTTTCACAGTTGGAGGGGGAATACGTTCAACAGATAAGGTGAGTAGCTTGCTTCAAAAGGGAGTAGATAAGGTGGCTATAAATAGTTCTGCTGTTAAACGTCCAGAGCTTGTTTCAGAAATAGCGAATAAATTTGGTTCTCAGTGCTTGGTCGTAGCTATTGATGCAAAGTTCATTGATGGCACTTGGAGAGTGCATACCGTCGGAGGTAAGCAATCTGAGGCTCTTGAATTGTTCTCATGGGCTGAAGAGGTTACTAATAGAGGTGCTGGTGAGCTTTTGTTTACCTCAATGGATCATGATGGAACTAAGGCTGGCTTCGCCATTGAGGCCTTAGCCGAATTGTCCTCTAGAGTAAACATTCCAATTATAGCATCAGGAGGAGCAGGGACTAAAGAACACTTTTCAGAAGTGTTTTTGAAATCAAACGTAGATGCCGCCTTAGCAGCGAGTGTTTTCCATTTTTCTGAAATTGAAATAGCTGATTTAAAAGATTACTTACGATCAAAAAACATACTTGTACGATGAATAACGAACCTGATTTTACTAAAAATGCAGACGGATTAGTACCCGCTGTAATTCAAGACGATCAAACTGGAAAAGTTTTGATGCAGGGTTACATGAATGAAGAATCGTTTCAGAAAACCCTAAACGATAAAGTGGTTTGGTTCTATTCGAGATCCAAGCAAAGACTATGGAAAAAAGGAGAAAAAAGCGGAAATGAGTTACAGGTATGTTCAGTCAAATTAGATTGTGATTTAGATAGTATTTTGATCAAGGTTAACCCACTAGGCCCGGTATGTCATACAGGCGCTGATACTTGTTTTAATGAAGTAAATACTATTGGCTACGATTGGATTAAGCATCTTGAATCGATTATTGAACAACGTCAACAAAGTGGAGACTCTAAAAGCTACGTAGCTTCTCTTTTTGAAAAGGGTATCAACAAGATCGCTCAAAAGGTTGGAGAAGAAGCTGTTGAAGTAGTGATTGAGGCCAAAGATGATAACGAAGAATTGTTTTTAAACGAATCTGCAGATCTTTTGTTTCACTATTTGATTCTTTTAAAGGCTAAAGGTTATAGTCTTGATGATGTACTTGAAATCTTGAAATCAAGAGAAAAATAGGAACACTAAATTTGTACCTTTATAGGGCTATGAATTTAGATTTAGGTTATCGAATTACCCTAAACTCCCCAGAAGAAAAGTCTCCTTTTCAGAGACTCTATGATATATTTCAGGAGTTAGTTACCCATACCTCTGGTGATGTTGAGGAAGCTATTGATTGGTTAAGAGAACTAGACAAAGAGTACGAACTCACCACTGAGGAATACACTATTGATGACTTTATAGACGATTTACTCGAAAGAGGAGTGGTGCGCCAAGAGTTTGAAGATGATCCTACAGATGGTAATACCCCTTCAGAAGCTGCTAAAAAGCTTAAAGCCACAGCCAAGCTTGAACGTGAACTTCGTAAAAGAGCACTAAATCAGATTTTTGGGAAACTAAAGAAAGGGCAAAAGGGAAATCATAATACAAAATCTTCAGGTGTCTCTGAAGAACGAACAGGGTCTACAAGACCATATCGATACGGAGATTCGGTGGATCAGATCGATATGAATCAATCGCTTAAAAATGCGATGCTTCGTTCAGGTATTGATAATTATACGTTAGATCACGATGATCTAGAAGTCTACGAATCAGAACATAAGTCTCAAATGAGCACTGTTCTTATGATTGACATCAGTCATAGTATGATTCTGTACGGGGAAGATCGAATTACACCGGCGAAAAAAGTAGCGATGGCGTTATCTGAGATGATTACTACACGTTTTCCAAAAGATAGCCTCGAAATTATTGTTTTCGGAAACGATGCTTGGCCGATTTCAATTGCTGAATTACCGTATCTTAAAGTAGGACCTTATCACACCAATACTGTGGCTGGATTAGATTTAGCGCTGCAGTTATTGAAACGTAAGAAAAATACCAATCAACAAATTTTTATGATTACCGATGGAAAGCCTAGTTGTATTAGGATGAAAGACGGAACGTATTATAAAAACAGTGTTGGTTTGGATGAAATGATTGTAGAGGAGTGCTATCAAAGAGCACGTTTTCTAGCCAAAAGTAAAATACCTGTAACTACTTTTATGATTGCTCAAGACACTTACTTGATGCATTTTATTCAAGAGTTTACAAGATTAAACGGAGGCAAAGCGTTTTACACTGGCCTAGATGATTTAGGCTCAATGATTTTTGAGGATTATACTGCAAATAGAAAAAGAAGATTATGAATGTTAGCGAACTAAAAACACTAGGTGATTTAAAGAAGATCAACTATCAATCAAAAAGTATAAAAAGAGAGATGAGAGAAAATCTCATCCGTCATACACGTGATGGGAAAGAACTTTTTGAGGGGATTCAAGGATACGAGCACAGTGTAATTCCTCAATTAAAGCAAGCAATTCTCGCAGAGCATAATATTAATTTTCTTGGATTACGTGGTCAAGCGAAAACAAGAATGGCCCGTCAAATGATTGAATTGCTCGATGAATACATTCCGATTGTATCAGGAACAGAAATTAATGACGATCCTTTTAATCCTATATCTGACTTTGCAAAAAATACTATCAATGAACTAGGTGACCAGACCCCAGTAGATTGGCTACATCGATCAGAAAGGTTCTTTGAGAAATTAGCTACCCCTGATGTAAGTGTTGCAGATCTAATCGGCGATGTAGACCCGATTAAAGCAGCTAACCTGAAATTAGCCTTGTCTGATCCAGAGGTTATTCATTACGGCATGGTCCCAAGAGCCAATCGATGTTTATTTGTCATTAATGAATTACCAGATCTTCAGGCAAGAATTCAGGTTTCGTTATTTTCTATCCTACAAGAAGGGGAGGTGCAGATCCGCGGATTTAAGCTACAACTTCCATTAGATGTAGCATTCGTATTTACCGCGAACCCTGAGGATTATACCAATAGAGGGAGTATCGTTACGCCACTTAAGGATCGAATAGGGTCTCAAATCGTCACCCATTATCCGAAAGACATAGAAATCGCTAAGGCGATTACCGCTCAAGAAGCAAAATGGAACTCAACCACTAATATTACTATCCCAGAGCCTGCAAGAGATATTATTGAATCGATTGGGTTTCAAGCTAGAAAGAGTGAATATGTAGATGCTAAAAGTGGGGTTTCAGCTCGGTTAAGCATTTCTGCGTTTGAGCATATGATGAGTCATGCCGAACTGCGCTTAATCGAAAATGGACAGGAGAGTGGAACAATCCGTGTCTCTGATATTCTAGCTGTAGTGCCAGCAATAACAGGAAAGGTTGAGTTAGTATATGAAGGAGAAAATGAAGGCCCTGTATTTGTCGCTGAACACCTTATAGAACATGCAATCAAGCAGATCTTTGAAGATTATTTTCCAAAAATAGAAAAGTTGGAAAAGAAAGGGGTAGAGACACCTTATGATCAACTTTATACCTGGTTTTATGAAAATGATGCCTTAGAACTTCACGACAACGCAGATGACACCTACTATCGTCAGTGTCTTGATCAAATCAAACCTTTAGAACAGCTTTTAAATAAATATGCACCTGAAGCCGAAGGCGATTTGAAATACTTTTTTAAAGAATTAGTGATTTTCGGATTAGTAGCCAGTCAAAAACTAGCTAAAGGAAGGTTTGAGAACACAACGATGATTAATGACTTGTATAGCAGCTATTTTTCTTGATTATGAATCAAATTCCTAAGAGTCTTTATACGTTTTTAGACGAAATAAAGAATAATAATAACAGAGAGTGGTTCGCTGAAAACAAGAATCGTTACAACCAATTAAAAAATAGTTCTTCACTTATTTTTGACGATGTACAAAGAGGGTTAGGGGCTACAGATCAACTTGAAAATCACAAAATTTTCAGAATCTACAGAGACGTTCGATTCTCTAAAAATAAATTACCCTTTAAGACTCATTTATCAACGTCTATTCATCGTGAGGGCAAACAATTACGTGGCGGATACTATATTCACTTAGAGCCAAATAATAATTTTATCGCCTGTGGTATTTGGAATCCTAACAAAGAAGATCTTTTTAGAATTCGAAAAGAATTAGAATTAGAATACGAAGAGTTTTCTAATCTTCTTAGTAAAAAGGATTTAAAGAATCAATGGGGAGAACTTTTCGGAGATCGGCTAAAGTCTTGTCCAAAAGGTTTTGATAAAGAACATGAGGCTATTCAATGGTTGCGGTTTAAGCAATTCATTCTAAAAAAGAATTTTACAAATGAGGAGTGTCTGAGTGATGGTTTTTCAGAAAAAGTCATACAAAGCTTTGTTGCTGCTCGACCTTTTCTAGATTTTATGACTCTTGCCCTTACTACCGATCTTAATGGAGAGCCTATCGTTTAAGCGGCATCGATTCGATCAAAAAGTAACAATTGATCTTTCAAACGAACGATAAGTAAATTCATCATTCGTTTATTCAAAGCTGAAGAATTCATCGTATAGGTTTCATACTCCTCAACTGTAAACATTCCAATGATCATTCCCTTTAGTGAGTTTCGAAATTTAATATCCTTTTGAATCGCATGCTCAATATAACGTTGTTTCTTCTCTAAACTAAGGTCATAAAAAACGTTCTTATGTTTTTTGATATAGTTTTTAAAGACACTTATAAAGAGATCGTTTTGAAGTTTTAGTATGGGTCGAAGAACCGCATTTTGAAAATATTCTTCAGACCCCATCTGATCATTGATTTTAGAGGTGGGGATGTCTGGGCGTTGCTGTAGTAATTTTTCACTTCTGGTAGACATGATCAAAATGTTAGTCAATGAAAGACTGAATAAGGTCGCTTTTTGCCGATTTTCTAAGTTTTCGAATGGCTTTCTCCCTGATCTGCCTTACGCGCTCACGAGTTAAATCAAAGGTATTTCCAATTTCATCTAGAGTCATGGTAGAACTCTGTCCAATACCGTAATAGAGTTTCACAACATCGGCTTCTCGTTCACTTAAGGTCTCTAAAACACGACCTATTTCATCTCTTATAGATTCTTTAACCAACTCTGTATCAGGCATTGGAGTCTCTGAGGCCGAAATAACATCATATAAATTTGAATCTTCTCCTTCAGCAAATGGAGCATCCATAGAAATGTGCTTTCCAGCATTTTTCAAAGATTGTTTCACTTCTGAAACCGAAAGGTCTAATTCTTCTGCGATTTCTTCAGCCGATGGAGGGCGTTCATGCGCCTGTTCTAAATAAGAAAAAGTTTTATTGATTTTGTTAATGGAGCCAATCTTATTGAGGGGTAAGCGAACTACTCTAGATTGTTCAGCCAGAGCCTGCAGAATACTTTGGCGAATCCACCAAACTGCATATGATATGAATTTAAATCCGCGGGTTTCATCGAAACGCTTAGCTGCTTTAACTAATCCGAAATTTCCTTCGTTAATAAGATCGGGGAGGGTTAGGCCTTGATTTTGATATTGCTTAGCCACTGAAACAACAAATCGAAGATTGGCATTAACCAATTTCTCTAGAGCTCTCTGATCACCTTTTTTGATTTTCTGTGCTAATTCAACCTCTTCTTCTGCGGTGATCAAATCAATTTTACTGATATCTTGAAGGTACTTATCGAGAGATTTCGATTCCCTGTTAGTTACCTGCTTAGCGATTTTTAGCTGTCTCATGGGTTTGATTTTACAATATCTATGATACAAATCATTTATAGTCACCACAATAGAACGAAATAGGGGTTATCAAGAAGTTATCACCAAAGATTCTGCAACTTAAGATTTGGCAGAAGGTAGAGATTTGGGCTATTTTTGCACTTTAGTCAAAATCACATCTCTATTGCCACGTTCCAAAGACCTTTACAACTACCAACAGAATGATCTAAAACGCATTTTTGATTCCATTGAGTCCTTAGATGTGGGTGCAAACATTCTTTATCAACTACCAACGGGAGGAGGTAAAACGGTCATTTTCAGTGAGATTGCACGAAGGTATATCGAAACCTACCGTAAGAAAGTAGTTGTACTTACACACCGCATAGAACTTAGCGCACAAACGTCTAAAATGTTGGCTGAATTTGGCGTTAAAAACAAGGTGATTAACTCCTCGGTTAAAGAAATTCCTGCTGATGATGACCATACCTGTTATGTAGCTATGGTGGAGACTTTGAATAACCGATTAAACGATGAAAAAATCGTTTTAGAAAACATTGGTTTAGTCATCATCGATGAGGCGCATTACAATTCATTTAGGAAGCTCTTTAAATACTTTGAGAATGCTTATGTGCTAGGGGTAACTGCTACTCCATTGAGTTCGAACATCAAACTTCCTATGAAGGATTATTATAAAAAATTAATCATAGGAGAGTCTATTAAATCCTTAATCGATAAAGGATTTTTGGCCAAGGCCGAGATTCATCGATTCGATTTGAGTCTACAAAGTTTAAAGCTTGGAGCTAATGGTGACTATACCGTAAAAAGTAGTGATGCTTTCTATACCAATCAGAGTATGATTGGAAAACTTTTGAATGCCTATATGGAGCTTTCTAAAGGTAAAAAAACACTTATTTTCAATAATGGAATTTTTGCCTCTTACTCGGTTTATGAAGCATTTAGTAAGTTGGATTTACCCATCCGACATTTAGACAATAAAAGTTCGGCAACAGAGCGCGCTGAGATTTTAGATTGGTTTAAACACACCCCAGACGCAATATTAACTTCTGTAAGTATTCTCACAACAGGGTTTGACGAACCAAGTGTCGAAACGGTTATTCTTAACAGAGCGACAAGATCATTGACGCTTTATTTTCAAATGATTGGTCGAGGATCTAGGGTTTTACCTGACAAATCTTCGTTTAAGGTAATCGACCTAGGAAATAACACCTTGCGCTTTGGACCATGGGACGAACCAATTGATTGGCAAGAGATTTTTCATTTTCCTGATTTCTATTTAGAGAGTATTAAAAGTGATGAAGATATCGAAAGAGATTTTGAATACATTATGCCCGATGCAATACGTGAAAGGTTTAAAAAAACTATTGATCCTACTTTTAATATTAAAGAGCGTTACAAGGAGGTTTTTGCTGAGGGAGGTAGAAGTAAGCAAGTCTTAGAAGAAAGTATCGAACAGCATACTCAGATGTGCGTAGAAAATAGTGAAACGGTTGTAGAAGCACGTCAGTTAGCGAAATTACTTGAAGAGGAAATACAGTATCGAGTTCAGCAATACACCTACTGTATCATGAACAATACCAAGAATTATAAAGAATGGCTTGAAGAGGACTATATTCGAAAACTTAGAGCCAATATTGCTCGACAATTCGCTACGCTCTCCTCGTGAAACGAAAACTGCTAATAATTGCGCATTTATGGCCAGAGTCAACTACTACTGCTGCTGGTCAGCATTTATTAACTCTTATTCAATCTTTTAAAAACGCACAATACGAGGTGCATCTCGGATGCACTTTAGATAAGACTCCATTAGGGGATTCCTTAAGTGAATACGATATTCAGGTTCATCAAATTGTCTTGAACTGCAATTCATTTGATGAACTACTTATAGATCTTCAGCCTGAGATCGTTCTTTTCGATCGATTTATTTCAGAGGAGCAATTCGGATGGAGAGTTTATAAGAATTTACCCCAATGCTTCACTCTGTTAAACACAGAAGACCTGCACAGTCTTCGGCTTTCAAGATCGAAAGGGAAAGAGGAGGAATGGGAGACTACAGACACTTTTAAGCGAGAAATTGCCAGTTTCTATCGCGTTGATAAAGTCTTGATCATTTCGCGTGAGGAGATTAATAAATTAACCGCTATACTGCCATCCATAGGTTCAAAACTTATCTACGCCCCCTTAATTACTCCTCGTAGAGAAATAATTAATAAGCTCAATCGAAAACCTTGGAGCTTTGTTTTTTTCGGTTCTGGCAAACATCCGGGTAATACGGCAACCTTACAACGTATCATTGAGATATGGCCAAAAATTTTAAAAATACAGCCTGAAAGCTCCTTATTCATCTTTGGTGCTTATTACCCAGAATCATTGATAAATAAGGCCAGTAAATTAAAACAGGTTTCTTTTCTAGGGTGGGTTGAAGACCTAGACGCAATGCTTCTTAATTATCAATTTTTACTATCACCCACGCCGTTTGGGGCTGGGTTAAAAGGTAAAATACTCCAGTCTATAACTAATGGGGTTACTTGCCTTTGTTCTTCTTTGGCAAGTGAAGGAATCGACATGGAAAGACAATCCCTTTTTATGCATTTAAATAGTGAGAACGAGTATTTGAATACCATAGAAAGTATTCTTAATAACAGTGAAATCTTAGAAAGGGAGCAGTTGATACAATCAGAGCTACTTCGTCATTTTTCTGATTTTTCAAATGATTCTTGGATTGCTAAATTAAACGTTGAGAACCATTCAAAAGCTCTAGAAATACTAAAACAAGTAATGCGCCATTCGACGATTAATTCAACTGAAAATCTAGGTAAATACCTTACCTTGAAGACTAATAAAACTTAAAAACACACAGGCCTTATGTCACAATTCGAAACGGTAAAAGAATACGAAGACATTACCTTTAAAAGAAGGGGCAATATTGCTAGAATTGCCTTTAATCGTCCAGAAGTTAGAAATGCCTTCAGACCAAAAACGACTTCTGAATTGTACGATGCCTTCTATACGGTTTCTGAAGATCCAACTATAGGTGTTGTTCTGCTAACAGGTGAAGGTCCTTCCCCTAAGGATGGAATTTATTCTTTTTGTAGCGGAGGAGATCAAAAGGCTAGGGGAGAACGCGGTTATGTTGGTGACAATGGCGTTCATCGACTAAACATTTTAGAGGTACAACGTTTAATTCGATTCATGCCTAAGGTGGTTATTGCAGTGGTTCCCGGATGGGCAGTTGGAGGAGGTCACAGTCTTCATGTCGTTTGCGACCTAACTATTGCTAGTAAGGAACATGCAATTTTCAAACAAACCGATGCGGATGTAAGTTCATTCGACGCGGGTTATGGCTCAGCGTATTTGGCAAAAATGGTTGGACAAAAGAAGGCTCGAGAGATCTTTTTCCTTGGCAGAAATTACTCTGCTGATGAGGCTTTTGAAATGGGAATGGTAAATTGTGTCGTAGAACATTCAAAACTAGAGGATACGGCTATAGAATGGGCAAATGAAATACTCGCAAAGTCTCCGACAGCCATTAAAATGCTAAAATTCGCTATGAATCTTACCGATGACGGCATGGTTGGACAGCAGGTATTTGCAGGCGAAGCTACTAGACTTGCTTATATGACTGACGAGGCCAAAGAAGGTCGAAATGCTTTTCTTGAAAAACGCAATCCTAACTTTAAACAAGATCAATGGATTTCATAAAATCAGTTATACTTAGCCTTGTTTTTACAACGTTATCGTTTGGGCAGCAGTTAAGTTCGTTTACAGAAGAGTTATTCAACGAATATTCGAAATATGAGGTAGAGGGCTTTTCAAACATGAAGGTGCAGCCAGATTTTTTACAAAAACAAATAGACCTGATTACTAGTAAGGCTCCAGAGCTTTTCGAAGTTCAACTGTTAGGTCATTCTGTTGAGGGTCGGCCAATAAGAATGTTAAGTGTTGGTAATGGAAATACTGATGTTCTTATGTGGTCTCAAATGCACGGAAATGAGTCTACAGCAACTCGGTCTATCGTTGATTTACTTTCTTTTATCGCAGAAAACAGAAATCATAAATCGGTAAAAAGTTTATTACAAGATCTTCGAATTCATTTTATTCCCATGTTGAATCCTGATGGGGCTAGCCGCTGGACTCGTGAAAATGCCATTGGTATTGATCTTAATCGTGATGCACTGCGCTTGGTCGCACCAGAATCTCGAATATTAAAGGGAGTAAGAGATAGTTTGAATGCAGATTATGGTTTTAATCTTCACGATCAGAGTAAGTACTATAATGTGGAACGCTTAAGCAATGAAGCCAGTATTTCATTTTTAGCCACTGCTTTCGATTATAAGAAAAGTAGAAGTGCAGGAAGAGACGAGGCCATGCAATTAATCTCTTATTTGTACCAAATTAATCAACAATATATTCCAAATCATACTGGTCGGTACAATGACGACTTCGAACCACGTGCCTTTGGCGATAATATTCAAAAATGGGGAACAAAACTCATATTGATCGAAACAGGAGGCTTCAAAAATGATCCAGAAAAGCAATTGGGAAGAAAACTCAATTTTGTATTAATTGGATCCGCTTTAGAAGCTATTCAAAAAGGACTTCACAAAGCAATTTCGGTAGAGCAATACAACCAGATTCCGCGCAACGACCGAAACTTATTTGATTTAAAGATTGAGAAAGTTCAAAAAAAGGTGAATGGTTCCTATTACACCGTTGATCTTGGTTATTATTTAGAGGAATCAGGCTACGATTCTAACCTTGGCAAGGTAGTTTATCATGTAACCTTAGAAGATCAAGGAGATTTAAGCACTTACACAGGTTACAACAGCATTAATGCAGAAGGACTAAAGATTTTATATCCTAAGGTTTATAAAGGTAAGATCAAAGATAGTGCTCACGAAAAATCGCTACTTAAAGAAGGGATTCTATATTATACAAAAGCTCCTTCAAGAAGGTATTTACCTCAGACAATGCTTCAGTATAATGACGGGGTAGAGCAGGAGATATCGCTTGAAAACACCTATTTTTTAATAAACGAATTCAACGAACCGAAACATCTTTTTTTAAAAGGTCAACTTATTGATTTACAATAATTTAATTAAATTTATTTAAATTAAAAGTTTATTTTAAACTAAAATTTTATACAAAACACTTTAAAATGAACATTACTAAGGTTTTAGCTTTTGTATCGATCTATTTAATTTGGGGCTCTACCTATTTATTAAACAAGATCGCAGTAGGTCAGTTAGAGCCGTTCATGTTGGCAGGTGTTCGATTTCTTTCAGCGTCCTTTTTAATGTTTCTAATTGTGAAAGTCTCTGGCAAAAGTTTAAAGGTGACTTTGGTTCAGCTGAAGAATGCAGCAATTGCTGGTTTCCTATTCCTAGCCATTGGTAATGGAGTGGTCGTTTGGGCTTTATACTATGTAGATAGTGGTTTAGCGGCTCTTACCATATCATCCCAACCCTTAATCGTATTGTTATTACTTTGGATTATAGAAAATAAACGCATCAAATTATTTTCCTGGATCGGTGTTTTTATAGGGCTACTAGGGATGTTTTTACTGATTAGTCAGAATCAAATCACGTCTTCTCCAGAATCATTGAAAGGGATATTGATGATCATAGGTTGCGTAATTACCTGGGGTTATGCTAGCATTTTTGTTGGTAAAGCAGAATTGCCAAAAAATTATTTAGTCAATTCTGCCTATCAAATGTTTTTTGGAAGTATTTGGCTTATTTCAATGAGTATGATTAAACAAGAACATTGGGTAAGTCCTGATGAATGGGAAATCAACGTGAAATGGTCTATGTTAGGATTAATTATTTTTGGCAGTATCGTTGCGTTTACGTCTTTCAATTATCTGTTAAGAACAGTGAGTCCTGAAAAGGTAGCCACTTCAACATATATTAATCCGATTGTTGCCATGATTTTAGGATATTTAGTATTGAACGAAACGATTAGTACTCAAAGTGTGATAGCAGCAGTTGTATTATTGACTGGTGTCTACTTTATAAATATGAAACGAGACCCTCGGGTATACCTAAGAGCACGTGCTATGAAACGTCTAAAATAAATGTCCCATAATTTATATTATGTAAAATAGAATATGAAATCAGCTATCCCATCTGTCAACTTAAGTCATTATATCAATGGTACTAGAAATGAACAACTTGCCTTTATTGATGCTGTAGGTTCCGCATTTTCTGAAATAGGCTTCGTTGCTTTGAGGGGTCATTTTTTAGATGATACCCTTACCAATCATCTTTACACCTCTGTTAAAGATTTCTTCGCGCTTCCTGAATCGATCAAGATTCAATATGAAATTGAAGGCATGGCGGGTCAGCGAGGATACACTTCTTTCGGACGAGAAACTGCTAAAGGAAGTAAGATCGCTGATTTAAAGGAGTTCTGGCACTTTGGTCAATATCATGATTCTGACGGCATTTACCCTCCTAATTGCGTGGTTTCAGAGTTAGATTCATTCAATATTTACGGTGAAAAGGCTTATAAAGCTCTTGAAAACACGGGGCTTCATTTACTCCGCGCTATAGCTGAAAACCTTGATCTGCCTGTTAATTATTTTGATCAGTGGGTAATTGGGGGTAATTCAATACTACGCCCTATCCATTATCCGCCAGTAAAACCTGAGGATAGAAAAGCGATTAGAGCAGCTGCGCATGGGGATATTAATTTGATCACCTTACTTATGGGTGCGCATGGTAAAGGTTTACAAGTACAACGTCTTGATGGAGTTTATGTTGATGCGATCGCTGAACCAGATGAATTGATGATTAATGTTGGAGATATGCTTTCTCGTTTAACCAATAATCGATTAAAATCAACCATTCATCGCGTGGTTAATCCAGATGAGGATATCGTTAATGAGTCAAGATATTCTATTCCATTTTTTATGCATCCGAAGAGAGAAATGCCACTTAATTGTTTAGAATCTTGTGTAAATAACCATTCACCAAAGCAATTTGAAGACTGTACTGCTGGTGAATATCTCGATGAACGTTTAAGAGAATTAGGCCTGCTAAAATAAATACGAAATGGATTTAGCCGATGCATTGAGAAATGCCTTTCCAGATCACGAACCCGAAGAAACAGTAGCGTCGAACGAGGAAAAATCGTTTGACTTTTATGTGCACACCACTCCTACACTACAATGTTGCTATGAGAAGCGCAAAGGAAAGGCTACCACAGTGATTAAATCGTATCAAGGAACACCCGCCGACTTCAAGAAATTAGCGAGTGCCATTAAAAAAAAGTTCAATATCGGAGGTGGTATTAAGTCTGATGATATTGTTATTCAAGGCGATTACCGCGAAGTAATCATGAGTTTTTTAAAAGAGTGTGGGTTCACGGTTAAACGTGTTGGAGGGTAGATTCCAATTAATCACCTTCTTATGGTTAACCTTTAAGTAGTTGTTTGCTTTATCGAAGTGTCCATTACCAAACCACAGCCCCCTATTCGCACTAAGTGGTGACGGATGACCACTCTTAAGTACAAGATGTTTTTCATGATCTATCCACTTCTCTAAAGTTATAGCTGCAGCTCCCCATAACATAAAAACTACATTTTCTTTTCGCTCGTTAATGTAATCGATACAGTTGAGGGTAAAGTTTTGCCAACCTAACTTTGAGTGGCTATTAGGCGCTCCCTTCTGAACAGTTAACGTTCGATTTAATAGTAGAACCCCCTGTTCAGCCCATGGCACTAAACTAGGATTAACTTGGTTCGGATGATTTTCACTTTCAATCAGTATGTTTTTAAGAGAGGCTGGTGGTCGGATGCCATTTTTCACTGAAAACGAAAGACCTTCTGCATATCCTGGTTGTGGATAAGGGTCTTGCCCAACAATCACCACAGACAGGTTATTTAATGAACAAAGCGCGAAAGCTCTTAAAACCAGTTCTTTTGGAGGAAAAATAGAACTTTTTTGATAGGCTGAAATCAAGTCTTTTTCAAGGGATTGAAAGTAATCCTTTTCAAATTCAGCGGTGACGAAATTATCCCAATCGTTATTCGGTAAGTCAAACATCATTTAAAGATAAGTATTCATCCTATCTTTGTATAAGCTATGAATTCATTATTTAAAAAAGCATTACAAGACCTCGAATTTGATAAGATTTGTTATCAAGTTTCGGTAAGATGTAATACAGACAAAGGAAAAGAAGTTGCCTATAATCTTGAGGTTTCCAGTGATTTTGAAACTATTGAAGAGTCTCTGAATAAAACTTCTGAATACCTCAGTTCCTTTGAGAACGATAATGTCATACCCAATCATGGCTTTGATGCAATCGACGGTGAACTCCGTTTACTGAGTATTGAAAATACCGCCATAGAACCTGCTGGATTCAAAAAGATTGCAAGTATTGTCGATCAAGTTAAAGGACATCAGAAATTTTTTAAAAAATTTAAAGAGTACTACCCTACCCTAAACACTCAAAGCGAACCTTTGGAGGATCTTTCTTTTTTGAAAAAGGAAATTGATCTTATCGTTGATCGATTCGGTGAAATCAAAAATACGGCCTCCCCTGCCCTAGCTGATCTACGAAGACAAATGGCAGAGGTTCGATCAAAAATCAATCAAAGTTTTGGGGCTGCACTATCCTCTGCTTTATCTAATGACTACCTAGATGATATTAAAGAATCCTTTATAGACAACCGACGTGTACTAGCTGTTAAAGCGACTTATCGTAAGAAAGTTAAAGGCACACTCATGGGATCCTCTAAAACAGGATCAATCGTATATATCGTACCTGAGTCGACTCAACGTTATGTCAGAGAACTCGCCGATTTAGAGTATGAGGAAACCGAAGAAATTAGGAGAATTCTAATCGTTTTAACAGATACGATTAGACCTTTTAAACCAGATCTAATAAAATTTCAAGACTATCTTGTAAGCATCGATTTAATAGCTGCAAAAGCCAAGTTTGCACGAGATATTAACGGTATAAAACCACGATTGAACACCAATCGTAGTTTACATTTAAAGGACGCCTTTCATCCGCTTTTATATCTTCAAAACAAACAGGAAAAAAAAGAAACCTTTCCTCAAAGTATTCAATTACATCCTGAGAATAGGATCATCGTAATTTCTGGACCAAATGCGGGAGGAAAAAGTATTACACTAAAAACGGTTGGTTTATTACAACTAATGGTGCAGGCTGGAATCCTCATTCCTGTGCACCGAAATAGTACCGTTTGCATCTTTGGTCGTTTTTTAACCGATATTGGTGATAATCAATCCATTGAAAATCATTTAAGTACCTACAGTTATCGACTAAAGAATATGAATCAATTTTTGAAAAAATGTAATGATTCAACTTTGTTTCTTATCGATGAATTTGGTACCGGTTCTGATCCAGAGTTAGGAGGAGCACTTGCAGAGACGTTTTTAGAGACCTTTTATGAGAAAGAATCTTACGGGGTGATTACAACGCACTATTCAAACTTAAAACTGTTAGCAAATGAGCTTGAATATGCCTCTAATGCGAATATGCTATTTGATAATCGTACCCTTGAACCCACCTATCAATTGGTGCTTGGTGAAGCGGGTAGTTCATTCACCTTTGAAGTAGCACAGAAAAACGGAATACCCTACAGTTTAATTAACCGCGCAAAAAAGAAAATTGAAAAAGGTAAGGTTCGTTTTGATGCCACTATTGCTAAGCTTCAAAAAGAACGATCGAAAATCACCAAAACCGAGGATCGTTTGAGCAAGGAGGCTCAAAAAGCTTCCCAAGAAAGCGAGAAATTAGAACGTTTGAATAGTAAACTTGAAGAAAAGCTTAAATCGTATCAAAAGCTTTACGAGTATCACAGCAAAATGATTCAACTAGGTGAAAAGGTTGATGAGTTATCAGAAAAATACTTTCAGGATCAGAAAAAAAGAAATTTGGTATCTGGTTTTCTTCGATTAGTAGAAACTGAGAACAGTAAGCGTAAAAAGAAAGCTACAGCCGTCATTAAAAAGGAACGTGTCGAAAAAAAGACACTAACATCAGAAATTAAAGAAGCGGTCGAAACCGTTAAGGTTAAAGAGGCGACTACCAAGAAAAAAGCGCCAAAAAAAATCTTACCAAAACCCGTTGATTTAAAAGTTGGAGATCGTGTAAGACTCGAGGATAGTCGATCAACAGGAACTATCGACCAAATAGAAAAAGGAATAGCTACGGTGAATTACGGTATGTTTACTACCAAAGCAGCACTTGAGAAATTGAATAAGGTTTAAGAATTGGTGAGATTTCAAGAGAATCGTCATTATGTCTTTTTTGACAGTCATTGCCCTATGTGTTCCAAATGGGCAAGGAAAATTCTCCAATGGGATACTGAAGGTGTTTTTATTTTGATTTCAGCACATTCAACTATAGCGGCTTCATGGGCGATAGAACGGGGTTTAGGAATTGAACTTTTTCAGCAGTCCATTCTCTATTTTAGGCCTGGCGCTCTATGGTACCAAGAAGCCAAAGCCCTAAAATTGATAGGTAAAAATCTGAAAGGTTTACCACTTATCTTAGGTGTTCTTTTATGGATTGCTCCAGAATGGCTGATTAATCTATTTTATCGACTTATTGCATCCAATCGAAGAAGGGAAATAAAAGAATGCAATATCACCTATAAAGATTCTTTTGAGGATCGACTTATACTCTAGTATTCTAGATGCAAGCCTTTAGAATATGATCCACCTCAGTACCCAATCCTAAATTCTGATTGAAGCTTATGGATTGATACTTAAGAGGTTGTATTATCGGAATATCATCGCCGATTTCTTGAATAAGATCAACATAGGCCAGAGAAGTTTTACCCGCTAATAGCCAATCTAATGGTAAATCGTTTCCGTAGGTTAATAATTGATATAAACCACTCAGGTAGAGTCGATCCTTGGTAAAACCTCCGCCCCTATATAGTCTAGTAACCATTTTAAAGGCAGTATCTCTATCTAATCCATAGGTAGTGAGGAGTAAATCAAAACTCGAGGAAAAAGAATAGTCTTTCACTACTCGATCGGCGAGAATCACTCTTAGCGCCAATTCTCTAAGTCTAGTAAGAGTTAAACTGCCACTATAATACTCTGAAAGTACAGCTAGACCTTCCTGAGATTCTACATTGAATGGAGTTCCATACTCATAGATCTTAAGAGGTTGATTCTTAGCATTAAAGGTTGTGACTAAATGTACTCCGATCTCGTGATTCGCCAACGCAATCAACTCGTTCTCTGAAAACTTTTGATTCTTCCTCAAGAAAACCGCAGGTAATCGATTGCTTACCATTGCCTTAGAGGTGATATGAGTTACCCTTTCAACAGCTACATCAAATCCGTAATTTTTGTTGTACTCCTTCATGTACTCCACGGCGTCATTGGTGCTAAAAACGAGATGATCTGACACTTGATCAGATGAAGTCTTCTCTAAAATTCGATGGGCGAACTGTAGTTCGGAGTGACTCGAGGTTCCAAAGATTTTCAAGCTTGAATTTAAAAATAGTCTTCCCTGCCCTACCGTAGAAATACAATCTAATATTCCATTAAAATACCAAATGGTCTGTTCGTATAAATGCTGCGCAATAGGATGCTCAATCTTGTGAACCTTTATGCTATTCAACTGCTTTCGAATCTTTGAAAGATTATGCTGACATTTCGGATACCTAAAATCTGGCTCGTAGTAATAGCGACTCCTGTAAAACTTTAACCGCTCTTTCTCACTGTTTATTGGGTTAATATATTGCAACAGTTCTAGCTTTGACAAGAGTTGATGCAATTTTTGATCACACTGATAAAGCCGAGGAGCAATTTGTTCTATAGCTTTAGAAACTCGTATCATGTTTTATAAAACAAGAGTTTAATCTTCTTCTAGTGTCTTCAAGCTGCTCCCAATAAAACCTCCCTGTAAGCTCATCACAGTAATATTTGCTGAATTCTGTAGCTAAAACAAGAACGTTATCGAAGTTTTTTTGAATATGCCCTAGAAAACCACCTTTACCATAAAAAGTATTATTCTCAGCAACCCAAAAAGTAGGAAAACTGAACTCCAAAGCTAATAGATAGTTGTCGATTTGTTTCTTCCATTTCGTACGATCCAGCATGGATGTACCCACGTTTAATTCGGGTACTTTTCTTTCCCATCTCTGGTAATTGTAGCTATGAATATCATAGACCATAATTGGTGCTTCATGCATACTGGATAGTTTTCCTAACAAGGCATCAACTACTCGATAAAAACGTTGATATTTTTCTCTACTAAGATTTGTTTGTTCTTCAGTTAGTGGCGTTTTCCAAACCTGTTTACCCCAAGCTGTTTCATAGATAGCATCTTCAAATACTCTGTTCAAATCGTATTCGAAACGACTATCTAGACCTTTAATCACTATTGGTTGATCCTTAATGAAAAAGGCGGTAAAAGGATCTTCTTCATAAAGCCTCTCATCATCGGTAAGCAAGCAGTTATCCTTTAGATCTAGTCTTAGTTGGTGACCATCATGTATTGCCGTGGCTATTCGATCGGTATAGCTTTCAACCTTGATATAAAAGCCATACTGATCATCCACAGCCTTAAAAAACCTTTGATTCTCTAGAGAATCAATGATTTCTTCGATCGTCAACCGTTCAAGTATCATTACTTAACGATCAGAGGACTGTTGAACCTGATTTCTTAAACGAGATCTTCTATCAATCTTGTAGACCATCTCGTTGACCTTATCTTCAATAAAATCAACCACCAACTTCTGAATTTTGGTCTTATTCATTTTATTTACTGGAACAACACCTCCTGGTGACATTACATTTACCTCGATGAGTTTACCTCCGATAACATCTATTCCGACAAAATATAATCCATCCTTAACAAGTTTCGGACCTATTCTTTTACAGATTAATTTTTCTTGTCTAGTGAGCGAGTGCTTTTCATAAGTACCTCCGGCTGACAAATTGGAACGGTGATCCTTCTCAGCGGGTCTTCTGCGTACTGCCCCTACTGGTTCACCATTAAGCATTATTATTCTAATATCTCCGTTTTCAGCGCCTTCAACATATTCTTGAAGAATCACATAATTACTCGATCCATCAGAATTCGAAAGATAAAAATCAAGTAATGAGTTAATATTACTCATCGCCGATTTTTCAATGAGAATAACACCAGAACCTCCGTAACCGTTAAGAGGTTTTAAGATCATTCTATCTGCATTACTTTCCTCAATTTGCTTGACTAAGTATTCTTTATTCTTAGAAACCTGCGTATTAGGAATGATGTCATTATGAATATGACTGAAGGCTGCTGTATAAAGTTTATTATTAGCTTCTCTTAATCCTTCAATTGAATTCAAAATAAAGACATCGTTTTTAACTGAATCTAAAAAATTGAGCATTAAAAGATCCATGGGTGGATTCGCTCTCATGAAGATCGTATCAAAGCCCGCTAATGGTAACATCTGGCTTTTAAAAGAACAATTCTTATAAAAAACTTTGATATTATTACTAATCTTTTCTTTAGGTTGAATCACATTGCAAAAGGCAGAGGTGATACTATCTCTAATAGTAAGATTGCCTGGGGTACAAAGAGCTACTTTGTGACCACGAGATACACATTCGTGAATCATCGTCAGTGTCGTATCCTTGTCGGGAACAATATTCTCCCATGGATACATTAAAAAACATATGTGCATAAAACCTAATTAGTTCACTTCATCTAAGTGGTCATCCCAATTTTTAACCTTAGGATTACCAAGTTTGCCTAATGCCTTTGCAACCAGAACAGAAACGGTAGCATCACCCGTAACGTTCACAACGGTTCTACACATATCTAGTGGACGATCCACGGCGAAAATAAGTGCCAAACCAATCGCTAATTTATCTGCAGGAAAACCAACAGATTCTAGAACGATTACTAACATTACCATTCCTGCTCCAGGTACGGCGGCAGCTCCAATCGATGCCAATAGCGCGGTAAAAATAATCGTTAATTGATCACCTAGTGTTAAATCAAAGCTAAGTGCTTGTGCAATAAAAACGGCAGCGATCGCTTGATACAGACTACTTCCGTCCATGTTAATGGTAGCACCAACGGGTAAGACAAAACTCGCCACTTCTTTATCAACACCAATATGCTCCTCTACACGCTCCATGGTTACTGGAAGCGTAGCAGCACTGGATGATGTGGAGAAAGCCAATAATTGAGCAGGGCTCATATTTTTAATGAACCAAAGTGGGCTCTTCTTAGCAACGGTTGCTATAACGATGAGATAGAAAACGATCATTAAAAACAGACCTAAGACTACCACTCCAGCATACTTCAATAAAGCTAATAGTAATTCGGGATCAGAAGAGGAAACAACAACACTTGCCAATAAAGCAAAAACTGCGTAAGGCGCAAAAAGCATGATCAGATCTACCATTTTCAACACGACCTCATTGAGTGAATCAAAAAAGGATTTGATAGGTTGAGCCGCTTTTTCTCCGATAAGTAGTAACGAAATAGCAAATAAGATGGAGAAAAAGATTACTTGAAGCATTAATCCATTGTTAGACATCGCATAGAAGATGTTATCAGGGACCATGTCTACAATAAACTGTAAAGGACTTGCATCCTTTTGAGCTGAGGCAGTGGCAATCTTCGAAGTCACTCCAGAGTCATTTGCGTAGGTGGTTGTCAATTTGGCAACGGTTTCGTCTGAAATTCCAATTCCTGGCTGAAGAATATTCACCAAACTAAGACCAATCAGTATCGCTACCACGGTAGTAATCATGTAGGTTACAAAGGTTCTGATTCCCATGTTCTTAAACTTAGAAATGTCTTTCAGATCAGCAATCCCTTTCACCAATGAGGCAAGAATCAGGGGAATAGCGATAAGCTTCAGAAGACGGACAAATATGGTTCCGAATGGCTGAACCCAATCAGAAACAAAGGCAGGTCCAAAATCGAAAAAGGTCATTCCAAACCCAAATAAAAGACCTAATACTAGCCCAAGAACAATTTTCCAGTGTAATGCCATGTTTTAAATTTTTGATAGTTTGTTAAGTAGCAGAAAATCAGCCATAACTAGAGCAGCCATCGCTTCTACAATGGGTACAGCTCTTGGCACCACGCATGGGTCGTGTCTACCCTTTCCATGGGTGTCGGTTAATGATCCATCTCGTGTGAGTGTTTCATAGGGCTGTAAAAGGGTTGCGACGGGCTTGAAAGCAACCTCAAAATAAATATCCATACCGTTTGAAATTCCGCCTTGAATTCCTCCGCTATAATTCGTTTTAGTAGTGCCATCCTCATTGAAATAGTCATTGTGCTCGCTACCGAGCATGCTTGGAGCATCAAATCCGCTTCCATAGGCAAATCCTTTCACCGCATTGATCGAAAGCATTGCAGAACCTAAAGCAGCATGAAGCTTCTGAAAGACGGGCTCCCCCAAGCCAACAGGTACATTTTGAATAACACATTTCACCACCCCACCGATCGTATCTCCCTTTTTCTTGATACTAGAGATTAAATCAATCATTTGATCAGCGGTTTGAGTATCAGGGCATCGAACAATATTACTTTCGATAGCCTCAAAATCTAAGGTGCTATGGTCTTTATTTAATTTAATCTGGCCTACCTGACTTACGTAGGCAGTGATTTTCATCGGTGAAACAAGCTGTTTAGCGATAGCTCCAGCCACAACTCTCGAAACGGTTTCTCTAGCCGAAGATCTTCCTCCGCCTGTATAATCCCTAAAGCCGTATTTCTGATCGTACACCCAATCGGCATGTGAAGGACGATAAGTTTCTTTGATGTGGGAGTAATCCTTTGACTTTTGGTTGGTGTTTTTAATGACAAAACCTATTGGAGTACCGGTAGTTTTACCTTCAAATATTCCCGATAAGAACTCGACAGTATCAGGTTCTTTGCGTTGAGTAGTAATTTTAGACTGCCCGGGCTTTCTTCGATCAAGCTCTTTTTGGATGAGTTCAAGATTCAATTCAATGCCAGCCGGACAACCATCGATTACTCCTCCTAAGGCCGGGCCATGGGATTCGCCAAAAGTACTTACTCGAAAATGGTTTCCAAAAGTGTTCGCTGCCATAATTAAACGCTCAAAGATTTAGTGCTGCAATAATACTCTGCTTAGGCTTGCCGCTAAAATATATCTACTGAAATCGTGTTAAAAGTTAACAATTTCATATCACACTCTTAGTAATTAAGAAAGGTTGCCCATCAAAACTGCATTTTAATTTGCATATTAAACACCTACTTCTTGAAAAAACGTAAAATTGAAATTGCGGTCATATCGGACACACATTTAGGAACTTACGGCTGTCATGCCGATGAATTATTGACCTACCTCAATAGTATCTCCCCGAAAAAGCTAATTCTTAATGGGGATATTATTGACATTTGGCAATTTAGAAAACGCTATTTCCCGGCCTCACATATGAAAGTATTGAAGAAGATTATCGGGATGGCTTCAAAAGGTACCGATGTGTATTACATTACTGGAAACCATGATGAAATGCTCAGAAAATTTTCTGGGAATGCCATGGGGAGATTGAAAATTTTAGACAAACTAGTTCTTGACTTAGACGGAAAAAAGACATGGATTTTTCATGGCGACGTTTTTGATATTTCCATCCAAAATGCAAAATGGCTTGCAAAATTGGGAGGATGGGGATACGACCTACTTATACTGCTTAATAAGTTGATTAACTGGTTTTTATTGAAACTAGGTAAAGAAAAATATTCGCTTTCTAAAAAAATCAAAAACAGTGTTAAAGGCGCAGTTAAGTATATTCAAAGTTTTGAGAAAGTAGCTGCAGAATTAGCCATTGATAATGACTACGACTATGTAATCTGTGGTCACATTCATCAGCCAAAGAAAGAAATTTACAAGAACAAAAAAGGGAAAACAACCTACTTAAACTCTGGGGATTGGATAGAGAATTTGACCGCCCTTGAGTACAATTTCAAACGCTGGAGAATTTATCACTACAACCACGATAAGCTATCCCCCTTCTTTGCTGATGAAGACTTAAAGGAGATGGACCTTGAAGAACTAATTACCTCAATAACTACTAGAGAAGAAGGTTTGCGGGATATCGATATCGTTGATAATAACAACGACAAGAAGCCTAAATCAAAGCGCGTTCAATAACTTGAATCGGATGTATCGCATCCCGTGAGGTACCATCTTTAATTTGATGTCGACAGCTGGTACCATTGGCAACAATAATGGTTTTATCGTCAGACTTTTGAATAGATTTAAAAAGGCGTAACCCTCCCATTGTCATTGAAACATCGTAATGTTCGGCCTCATATCCGAACGAACCTGCCATACCACAACATCCGCTATTGATAATAGACACGGTATAGTTCGGAATTTGATTCAATAAATCAAAAGTCACTTTGGTATTGGACAATGCTTTTTGATGGCAGTGAACGTGTACTTTAACCTCGGCAGATTCCTTATGAAAAATAGAATGATCTAAGCTTTGATTTTCAAATTCCTTTGCTAAGAACTCTTCAATCAAAAACGTTTGATTCTTTAATTTTTGAACCAGTGGTTGGTTAGGTAGCAATCGTTGATATTCATCTCTAAAAGTTAAAATAGCAGAAGGTTCAACGCCTACAATTACCACTTCCTCTTCGATAAATGAAGCTAATCTACTGGTCATCTCCTCTGCTGCCTCTTTCGCTTGTTTTAAAAAACCCTTTGATATAAACGCTCTACCACTTTCGCCAAAAACCAACTCTAGGTTGTATCCCAGACGGTGTAAGGTATTGATTGCAGATTTAGCAATAGTCACATCCATATATTGACTAAATTCATCAATGTAGAGTACTAGTCTTTGAGCACCTTGTTTAACAGGTTGATTCTTCTGCAACTTTGCCAGATACTTTTTAAAATCAACGTTATACACTAAAGGCAATTGTCTCTGCTTTGCAATACCTGAAAGTGATTTAATCACATTAGCAAACGGACTAGTGAAAATCAAACGCGTAATCGGTGCTATCCTGCTAGAAAGACGATTAATTAAAGTACTATAAGCAAATAATTTCGATCTTAATTTATAACCTTTCTGCTCTTGATATTGATACAGGTATTCTGATTTCAATGTGGCCATATCAACATTCGAGGGACATTCGCTAGCACAAGCTTTGCAGCTTACACATAAGTCTAAAACTTCAATAGCATCTTGGCTTGCAAAGACTTTTTCCTTGTTGTTTTCAGTTAAAGCGATGCGAAGTGCATTAGCGCGTGCTCTGGTGGTATCTTTTTCTTCTCGTGTCGCGTGATAACTCGGACACATTCCTCCGCTCGATTTCTCAGTTTTACGACAATCTCCACTCCCATTACAACGCTCTACGGCCCTTAGATATCCTAAACTATCCTCAAAATCGAATAAGGTATCTATTTCAGGTTCTGTTCTTCCTGGCTCAAATCGTAGGCTTCGATCCATAGGGAACGGATCAACGATCTTATGAGGATTAAATAAATGGTTGGGATCAAAAACTGCTTTTACCTTTCGAAGCAAATCGTAGTTCTTATTACCAATTAAAAAGGGTATAAACTCTGCACGAACGATTCCGTCTCCGTGCTCTCCACTAAAACTACCCTGGTATTTTTTGGTAAGATGTGCAACATCGGTTGTAATTGCTCTGAACAGAACAACATCTGACTGATCCTTTAAATTTAAAATGGGTCTTAGATGTAATTCCCCTGCTCCAGCATGTGCGTAGTACACCGCCTTCTGGTCGTACCCCTTCATGATTTCAGAGAACTCCATGATAAAGGGCTTCAAATCAGAAAGAGCTACAGCCGTATCCTCAATACACGCTACTGCCTTTTTATCACCAACAATATTACCCAATAAGCCTAGACCTGCCTTTCTCAGTTGATTCGCGTCAGAAATTCTAGACCCTCTTAAAACTGGATTGGCATAACTCTTACTCTTACGATCAATAAGATTTAATAAAGCATCTAATTTTTGTTCAAGTCCGCGCTCGGTCTGATCGCGAACTTCGAGCATCAAAACGGCTTCAGGATCACCCTCAATGAACGATCTCATCTCTCGGTAGGTATGATTCCCTTTAGTGCAGTCGAGAATTACTCGATCCATCATCTCACAAGTAAACAATTCCTCTTGCATCACCACTGCTACATCGCTTAATGCCTCTTCTAGGGTTTGGTAGTGAGTAACTACCATTGCTGAAGTGCTAGGCATCAAATCATCTAACGCAAGAGTAATTTGAGAGGTAAAAGCAAGCGTACCCTCACTTCCGCAGAGTAATTTTGCTAGGTTAAAGGGCTCTGATCCACCGAAAGGTTTCATTTCAAGAAGCTCGTCTACGGCGTATCCTGTATTTCTTCGATGTATTTCTTTTTTGGGAAACTCCTTTTCAATTTCTTCTTTAACTCCTTTTTCAGATAGTAATTCAACAATTTGGTTTTCAATCTGTTGTCCAAATTTAGAGGTGATTTTTTCAGAGTGAGTATTAGACTCTTTAAGGAGATCTCCAAATTCATGAATAGACCCATCAGATAAAATAGATCGAAGACCTACTACCTTATCACGAGTAACCCCATAACGTATAGAGGTCGTACCTGAACTGTTATTGCCCACCATTCCACCGATCATACATCGATTAGCCGTCGATGTATTTGGACCGAAGAACAAACCATAGGGCTGAAGAAACTGGTTGAGTTCATCCCTGATCACTCCAGGTTCCACCGTGATTAAACGCTTTTCTTTATCAAAAGCAATAATTCGGTTTAAGTATTTTGAGGTGTCAACTACAACTCCATCGCCGACGCATTGTCCTGCTAAAGAGGTACCTGCAGCTCTAGGGATTAATGGTATCTTATTGTCAGCCGACCATGAGATCAATTTTATAAGATCATCCTCATTAGATGGTATAGCAACCCCTTTAGGAGTCATCTGATATACCGAAGCGTCTGTAGAATAGATAGCTTTGGACAAGTCATCAGAGCGAAGTTCTCCTTCAAATTGATTTATTAATTGATCGAACAACTCTGATTTCATAATAGATTATCTCCATTTTTTAATAACCAACAAGGCGAGAAAAATTATAGACAAAAATACCCATAGTAGCGGATTTTCTCGCAGTAAATACGGATAAAATAGAAAGGTGATAAGAATTCCACCTATTCCACCACCTATATGAGCAGCATGACCTATGCGATCAGAGTTACGCAAAATACCAACCATAGAATACCCTAAAAATCCTAAACCAAATAAAGGCGCCGGGATAGGGAATGGTAGTGGAAGAATATAGAGTTTCATAGACGGATTGAAAACTAAACTTGAAAACACAATCCCTGAAATTGCTCCAGAGGCACCTACGGCAGTATAATAGTATTCTTTGTGATGATAAAAATAGGTTAGCAAATTACCCGTGAGTAATGAAAACAGATAAAGCCCAAGAAATCCTACCGTACCAAAAATGGTAAGAATAGTTGGAGCAAAGAAGTAAAAAGTAAGCCCATTTAACAGTAAATGCCACCATCCGACATGTAAAAATCCAGAGGTCAACAATCGATACCACTGGCCTAATTTTAATCCACTTATCGAAAAACAATAAGCGTTGAAAAATGAAGAATCCCTAAAGCCTTTATAAGACATTAAAAAGGTGAAAACTAATAGTATAGTAACGAGGTCTAAGCTCAAATGGAACATCTAGTTTGGGTGGTAAATATACGTATCTTTAACCCCTATGTTTTTGAGACGACTAACCTTTATTGCTGCATACCCATGGTTAAGGCTAGTTGCGTTTTTACCTTTCCCCATACTTTATGGAATTTCATCAATTATCGCCATTATACTGTTCGATGTTTTTAAATATCGTAGAGCGGTAATTGACGAAAACCTTGAAATTGCATTCCCTGATTTAGACAAGGACGAAAAGCGAAAAATTCGAAGAAAATTCTACTTCCACTTCACCGATTTATTCATCGAAAGTTTAAAGAACGGATTAATGTCTAATTCAACTTTCAAAAAACGTTTTCAAGTGAAAAATGTCGAATTAGTAGAACAATTCGCAAAGGAAAACAAAGGCATTGTAATACTAGCTGCACATCAAGGAAATTGGGAATGGACTGGAGCAATAGCACTATTTACCAAAGTTCCTGTTTACGGAATCTATCAGAAAATCAACAACCCATTTTTTGATCGATTCATTCGTAAAACAAGAGGCAAGTCAGGAATGCATTTAGTACCCACTTTTAAACTAAGAGAAGTGCTCGAAGAAAATCAAAGAAACCAGCAGTACGGAATGTATGGTTTAGCAAGTGACCAGTCCCCTATGATTAAAAAAACAAAGCATTGGTATACTTTCTTTGGACGAGAAGTCCCTATTCATACCGGTGCCGAAGAGTTGGCACGAACTTACAACATGGGACTCGTATACCTATCTATTAGAAAAATAAGAAGAGGATACTATACGGCAAGCTTTGAGACTTTTCAGCCCCAGGTTGAAGGGTCTTCAAATTATTCAATCATGGAGGCTTACATGCAAAAGGTTGAAAGAGAGATTAAAGAGCAACCTCACACTTATCTGTGGACTCACAGACGATTTAAACACGCTAAGAGGTCGCTTTAATTTCTTCGATAAACTTTTTAGCCAAATCTTGCGCAAGAGCTTCAGTTTTCGCCTCAGTGTAAATCCTTATAATTGGTTCGGTATTTGATTTTCTCATATGAACCCAGGACTCATCAAAATCAATTTTCAAACCATCAATAGTGGTACATTCCTCATCCGCATACTTCTCTCCTAGTTTCATCAAAATCTGATCAGGATTGATTGATTCAGATAATTCTATCTTCTCCTTTGCCATAAAATAAGCTGGATAAGAAGCTCGTATCGTTGATACCGTTTGTTGTCTTTCAGTGAGCAACATTAGGAAAAGTGCGATTCCTATAAGGGCATCTCTTCCGTAGTGGTTTTCAGGATAAATAATTCCTCCGTTTCCTTCCCCACCGATAATGGCATGGATTGATTTCATTTTTTGAACCACATTCACTTCACCTACCGCAGCAGACTCATATTCTTTATGATATCTTAGAGTCACTTCCTTCAAAGCACGTGTTGAAGACAAATTTGAAACCGTATTACCCGGTGTTTTAGAAAGCACATAATCGGCGCAGGCTACCAGTGTATATTCTTCACCAAACATTTTCCCATTCTCATCAACTAAAGCCAAACGGTCTACATCAGGATCCACCGTGATTCCGAAATGAGCCCTTTCTTCTTGCACCGAACGCATCAAATCTCCCAAATGCTTTTCTAGAGGTTCTGGATTGTGAGGAAAATTACCCGTTGGTTCACAGTACATGGCCTTATAACTTACTCCCAATCGATCTAGAAGTTTTGGTATTGCAATACCTCCTGTAGAATTTACAGCGTCAATCACCACATGAAAACCCTGGGATTTAATTTTTTCTGCATTTATCAGAGGTAAGCCTAGTATTTTTTCAATATGTCTATCAATGTAATCATTGACAACCGTGATTTTACCTAATTCATTGATACTAGCAAAACTCACATTCGTTGATTCTGATAACTTTAAAAGTTGTTCTCCCACGATAGCATTTAGAAATTCACCGTTTTTATCAAGAAGTTTTAAGGCGTTCCATTGCCCGGGATTATGGGAAGCAGTAATAATCACACCACCATCAGCACCTTCATTTACAGTAGCAAATTCCACTGTTGGAGTAGTAGATAACCCTAAGTCAATTACGTCAATGCCTGAGCCTAACAAGGTGTTTTGAAAAATACTCTGTACTATTGGCCCAGACAACCGAGCATCTCTACCAATCACGACCTTAGCACGCTCATTGACCTTGTTAGCCTTTACTAAACTAGCATAAGCCGTTGCAAATTTTACAATGTCAACAGGAGTAAGATTCTCTCCAGGAGTTCCTCCAATAGTTCCACGAATTCCTGAAATCGATTTAATTAAGGTCATGTCTTAAGGTTTGTTGTTTGCAAAGATATCAAAGACATTTATCTTAACTTCCCAATTCTTAAATGACTTCAAGGTGAAAAACTATTTCTATTTTCTTCTAGCGATAAGTGTAATTTCTTGCGCCAAACATTCAACACCTTCTGAGCCGACTCAAGAATTAGAAATCTATGATCACGCTGCGGTAGTTAGCGCGAGGAAAGAGGCCTCTGATATCGGGACGGCAATCTTAAAAAAAGGCGGAAACGCTTTTGATGCCATGGTAGCAACTGAGTTGGCTCTGGCGGTGTCTTATCCATTCGCTGGAAATATCTCTGGAGGAGGTTTTATGGTATACCGAATGAATAATGGTGAAATCGGGAGCATCGACTATAGAGAAATGGCTCCTTCTGCAACTCACAAGGATTATTATTTAGACGAAGAGGGCAATGTAATCCGTGGTAAAAGCACACTTGGTGCGACTGCAGTAGGAATTCCGGGTACTGTTTCAGGTCTTTTCGAAGTTCACAAGAGATTTGGAACACTACCAATAGAAGAATTGATTCAACCAGCCATTAATTTAGCCAGAAATGGAATCATTCTTACCGAAAGACAAGCTCAATCCTTTACCTATTACGACAGTATTTTTACCGCAGTTAACAAAAAGCCTTTATCACTCTTTCATCAGAAAAAGGCAGGTGACACGATTGTATTTGATGCACTTGCAAATACCTTAGAAACGATTCAAGAAGAAGGGGATCAAGCTTTTTACCAAGGAAGCCTTGCTGAGAAAATGGTTTCATTTTTACAAAGTAACGGAGGGGCGCACACTCTCGAAGATTTTAAAAGCTACCAGGCAAAATGGAGAGATCCCATCACCTTTAATTTTTTAGGACACCGTATTATTTCAATGGGTCCACCAAGCAGTGGAGGTGTCACCCTCAAACAAATTTTTGGAATGCTTGAATCGCTCGATTTAATGAGTGATTCTCCAGATACAGCTGCTTACATTCATAAATTATCTGCCACCTTTAGACGGGCTTACGCCGACCGAAATGAGTACTTAGGCGATCCTGATTTTATTGCCATACCCATTGATGAATTAACGAATTCTACCTATTTAGCATCAAGAATTTCAAATTTTAAAAAGGACACTATTGTTGCCATCGGTGACATCAACCCCGGAAAGTTTATCGAATCGAATGAGACTACCCACTATTCTATCGTCGACTCTTATGGCAACGCGGTTTCTGTGACAACAACATTGAACGGAGGTTACGGCTCAAAATTATTTGATCCGGAACTTGGTTTTTTCTACAATAATGAAATGGACGACTTTAGCTCAAAACCTGGAGTTCCTAACATGTTTGGTTTAGTAGGTTCTGAAGCAAATGCTATCGCTCCCGGTAAACGAATGCTAAGTAGTATGACTCCAACTATTGTAGAAAAGGATGATGAATTACTTTTAGTAGTGGGAACACCAGGGGGATCTACCATCATCACCGCAGTGGCTCAAGTTATACTTAGAACAGCGTATTACGACACCTCTATGCAAGAGGCCGTCGATGCGGCTAGATTTCATCACCAAGGCGTTCCAGACCGCTTGATTCTTGAACCTAACCGATTTAGTGCGACAGTCATTGATTCCTTGAAATACATGGGATACACTATTTCTGAGAGAACCAACCGTATTATCGGAAAGGTTAATGCCATTCGTATGAAAGAAGATGGAAAACTTGAGACAGGAGCTGATTCTCGAGGAGACGATACCGCCACTGGCTACTAGTTATTAGTATCTAGACGACGTTTAAGGAGTTCCATCGATTGTTTTAACTCAGTCATTAATTGCTGATTGTTGTCAGCATCCAAATGAAAGGTTAAACGACTGCTTACCTCCCAAATCTCTTTAATTCGAAAAGGCTTCACCTTGTAGGCTGGATAAGCAGAGTTTAGCGATTCAAGTATCACATCATTCGATCGCTCAGGTAGTACTACCTGTTTCACTAAAACACTATCGTCTAGTACAACCACATACATTTTCGAAGGCCGAACTTCATCGATGCTAGAAAGGGCTTTTGCAATTACCCAATCACCCGGTTGAAGGGCAGGTAACATGGAGTCTCCATCAACTTGAAAACCCCTGTAGGTTGCATTCCGAAACTCTTTGAGTGGAAGATCAAATGCAGGTAAGGTTTGATACCATGAAGTGTCTGCAATGTTTTGTGGGTATCCTGCTGCAGCTTTTTGGCTAACCAGTAATACATTCTCGTTTTCCTGTGAATTTAAAGTTACCACTGCTGGTAATACACCTGCCTTATCACGAATATTTGCTATATACATATCACCGCTAGATCCAAATAACCAAAGCGGATTCACATGATATTCTTGATACAACTTGGCAACTACGAAACCAGGGATTTTGGTTTTCCCTCGCTCAATATCTGCCGTTGATCCTTTTAATCCTAAAAATTCACCAAAGGCTGTTTGGGTAAATCCTAGCTCTTTACGAAGGTGTGCAAAACGAGTATAATTCTCTTTCATATTTCAATTATAGGGAATATTTCCGAATAATACTAGGAATTAATCCAAGTTATATTGTTCTAATTTTACGGCTGTTATGAAAGATGAAAAAGAGCTGCTTTCGATAAGAAATGCACGAACGCACAATCTAAAAAATTTAGATTTAGATATTCCTCGAGATCAGTTAGTTGTTTTAACAGGTCTTTCGGGAAGCGGTAAATCCTCGCTAGCCTTCGACACGATATACGCAGAAGGACAAAGGCGTTATCTCGAGACTTTTTCGGCATACGCCAGACAATTCTTGGGAGGGCTAGAACGACCAGACGTGGATAAAATTGACGGCCTTTCCCCGGTTATCGCTATTGAACAAAAAACGACTTCAAGATCCCCTAGATCCACAGTAGGAACTATTACAGAAATTTATGATTTCTTGAGATTGCTGTATGCAAGGGTAGCAACTGGACATTCTCCAATTACTGGGCTGCCAATGGTTCGTTATACGCTAGATCAAATTGTAGCCTTAATCGTAGAGCGCTTCGAGAATCAATCGGTGTCTATTTTGGCTCCGCTCATTCGATCGCGCAAAGGGCACTATAGAGAACTCTTTGAAAGTCTATTGAAACAAGGTTTTTTAAGAGCACGAATTGATGGGGTTATCATCGAACTTACTCCAGGAATGAAGCTCGATCGTTACAAAACACATGATATCGAATTAGTTGTTGATCGGTTTCCGTTACAACCAGGACAACTTGATTTAGCCAGAATCAAACAATCAGTTTCTCTCGGTCTCAAAAAAGGAAACGACGTTGTTTTGATACATATTAAGGAAACCAATGAGGTTCACTACTTCAGCGCAAGTCTGATGTGTCCCGAGTCTGGAATCTCCTTAGACGCACCTGAACCCAATAGTTTTTCATTCAATTCACCTAAAGGCATGTGTCCGAGGTGTAAAGGACTGGGAGTGGTTTCACGGCTTTCACATCGTGAGGTTTTCCCTGACCCAAAATTAACTATCCGAAAGGGAGGCATTGCTCCTCTTGGCAGCTATAAAAAGAACTGGATTTTCGGTCAAATTGAACAAATCGGACTTTTATACGACTTTACCCTCGACACCAAGATTGAGGATCTGAGTGATAAGGCGATCGATGCGTTAATAAATGGAGTAAAAGAAACGATAAATATTCCATCAAAATCACTTGGTGTAACCCGCAACTATCAAGTTGATTACGAAGGAATCGGATCCTTTATTCAAGGCCAATACGATTCTGCAAATTCCACATCTATTCGAAGATGGGCTTCCCAGTATCTCGAGGAACAAAGGTGTGAACAATGTGATGGCTCTAGACTGAATAAGGAAGCTAGCTATTTTAAAATTGCAGGCAGAACACTCGCTGAATTAGCCTCACTCGACTTGGCTGAACTCTTTGATTTTTTTGAATCAATAGAAAAATACTTAGGAGAACGAGAACAGGTTATTGCTGAAGATCTATTAAAAGAAATTCGCAGTCGTATACATTTTATGTTGAACGTAGGGCTTGATTACCTTGCTTTAAATCGAAGTTCAAAATCTCTTTCAGGGGGTGAAGCTCAGCGCATAAGGTTAGCCACACAAATTGGATCGCAGCTCGTAGGTGTGCTATACATTCTTGATGAGCCAAGTATTGGCCTTCACCAGCGAGACAACATGAAGCTTATTCAGGCGCTCACTGAATTAAGAGATCTAGGTAATTCTGTGTTAGTGGTAGAACACGATAAAGATATGATGCTCGAGTCAGATCAAATCATAGATATTGGGCCTGCAGCTGGCAAACACGGTGGAGAGATCATTTTTCAAGGAAGTCCCAATGAATTACGAAAGGCAAAAACACTGACAGCCTCCTATATCTCAGGAGAACGCGAAGTTCCTATACCTGAAAAAAGAAGAGTTCCCAAAGACTTCATCCAACTTAAAGGATGTACAGGACACAACCTTAAAAACGTATCGATTGATATTCCATTAGGAGTTTTAACTGTGGTATCTGGGGTATCTGGGAGCGGCAAATCTTCTCTAATTAACCAAACCCTCTACCCCATTATGAATGCCTTTTATTTCAATGGAGTAAAGGAGCCGCTACCCTACAAAAAGACAAAAGGCCTCGAATTATGCGATAAAGTCATCGACGTAAACCAATCTCCGATAGGTAGAACCCCACGTTCTAATCCAGCCACTTATACAGGAGTTTTTAATGAAATCCGAAGCTTATTTGCTAAAACAACTGAAGCCGTCATTAGAGGCTATAAACCTGGACGCTTTAGTTTTAATGTGAAAGGTGGTCGCTGCGAAACCTGTCAAGGTGCTGGACTCAAGGTTATTGAAATGAATTTCTTACCAGATGTTCATGTACCTTGTGAGACCTGTTACGGCAAACGATTTAATCGAGAAACTCTTGAAGTTAGATATCGGGGGAAAAGCATCTCTGACGTTTTAGAAATGACTATTGAGGAGGCCACTGAATTTTTTGAGGCCGTTCCGAAGATTCATCGGATTCTCAAGACCCTCAATGACGTAGGTTTAGGATATATTGCATTGGGACAAGCTTCAACTACCCTATCTGGAGGAGAGGCACAGCGTGTAAAATTAGCCACCGAACTTGCGAAGCGAGATACAGGAAAAACGTTCTATATTCTTGACGAACCTACCACGGGGCTGCACTTTGAAGATGTTCGAATACTTATGCAAGTGCTCCAACGACTGGTCAACAAAGGAAATTCAGTTCTCATTATTGAACACAACCTCGATGTCATTAAAATAGCGGATTACATTATTGACATTGGGCCTGAGGGAGGTAAAGGTGGAGGAGAAATTGTTGCAACTGGAACCCCCGAAGAGGTAGCAAGGAGCAAAAAAAGCTTGACTGCACCATTCTTAAAGCAAGAATTAAAGTAAATTCAAACTCAATCTGTATTCAATGTCTAGACAAGAAGAAAAAATTTGGAATCAAATCAAGACCAATGATTCTTGGGCAATTTTTAAGATCATGGGTGAGTTTGTCGAAGGCTATGAGCGAATGGCAAAAATAGGACCTTGCGTAAGCATCTTTGGTTCTGCCAGAACTCCTGAAAACAATCCATATTACCAGCTAGGAAAAAACATTGCCGAACGTCTCTCCAATGAAGGCTTTGGAATCATCACTGGTGGTGGGCCCGGGATTATGGAGGCAGCCAATAAAGGAGCAAAAGAAAGCAAAGGAATTTCAGTTGGTCTCAATATCAAACTTCCTTTCGAACAACATCCAAACCCATTTATCGACGAAGACAAGAATATAGATTTTGATTACTTCTTTGTTCGCAAAGTAATGTTTGTGAAATACGCTCAGAGTTTCGTTGTAATGCCTGGAGGTTTTGGCACGTTAGATGAACTTTTTGAAGCAGTAACCCTGATTCAAACAAATAAAATTAAGCGTTTCCCTATTGTTCTTGTTGGAAAAGACTTTTGGGGAGGTTTGATTGACTGGATCAAAGACCAGCTTCTTGGTCAGAAAAATATCAGTCCTGAAGATTTAGATTTGATACACCTTGTAGACACCTCTAATGAGGTCGTCGAAATAATTACCAGTTTTTACAAAGGAAAAGATCTTCGACCTAATTTTTAAAATGATTCCATTCAGGTATTTATTACTTCTTTTAATAAGTGGGGTTTACGCTCAAGAATTACCGCCTTTGCATTTTACTGCAGATCTTGATATTCAAGAGAATCAAACGATTAAAGTATCTAGCCAATTAGAATTAACCCCTGAATACTTTGTTTATAGAGATTCACTGTATTTGTATGATTGGAATCATTCCTATTCTTCTAAAGTAACCCCCCTGGCCAAATCCTTTAGGCGGGTTTTTGATCGACGACTTCATCTTGCATCAGAAAAAGATCGGGGTAGCACCGAAAGTTTAAGCATTAAAATCAATGATTCAGAAGTTCCTTATTCACGAATTGAATTCGATATTTTAGCCATTAAAATTCCTTCTAGGAATAACACCGATCCCTTAACCTTAGACATCGATTACACGCTAAACCTTCCAGATATCAGGTTTACAGGTTATGGAAAAGACAAAGAATCATTTATTCTAAAAAATCAATTCATCATTCCCGTACCCAAGGAAGATGAGCGGTTAAGAGCACATCACTTTAGACAGCGTGGAAATCAACGATCAGGAATTGTTTCCTACAACATCAGATTTAACGACACAAAGAAGCTTTTTATTGAAAGTGATCTGCCTGCCATTGAGACCAATCAAATTTCAGGGGTGCTTGCCTCTCCTCCTACCATTGTTGTTAATTACACTAAAAACACTACTCGTTTCAACAATCAACTACCTGAAATTGTCCTAACCAACGATTGGTTAGCTGATTTTGATAACATCGAAGCAACCTTAGACCGAATCTTGCCTTTTTTAGAGAATTATTTAGCGGGTATTAGTTTTAGACCCCTTCTTATTCTAGAACAAGACTATAAAGAACGACCCCTAGTAGGTATTGACGATATTCCATCTTTTTTATCACCCTATCCGGCTAATTTTATTGAAGAAATAAAATTATTAAAGACTATTGCTCGTAAGTATCTACAACTCAATTTTGATTCTAATCCTGAGCTAGAGCAATTTTATATTGATGGATTCTCACAGTATTTACTGCAAGAATATATTTCTTATCAATACCCAAATCTTTCGTTTAGTGGAAAATTTGCTAGTTGGTGGCCTGTCAAAAAATATTATATCGGACAAATCGATTTTAACCAGCATTTTCAATGGCTTGATCGATATATAGAGAATAGAAACTCAGACCAACCGTTATTATCTAGGTCAGATCAATTACTCAATTACAATTGGCAAATTGCACATCCGATACGTGCTGCCCAATTATTTGATCTAAGTATAAGTGATGAAAACAAATTAGCGATTCGATCTGGCCTCAAATCCTATCAGCTTAGTCAATATCTCAAGCCGGGTGCCTCTGCGTTCGACCTAAAATGGTACTTACCCTCTAAGATCAGTGCACCCATTGTAGATCGAAGAATATTAAGTAACCGAAATCATGTCGATTTCAAGTTGCATCTTGAACAACAGCGATCAGAGATTGATTTTTTAAGGGTTTCACAAAATGGATCATACGCACTACCGGTTAAAGTAGCTCAAATGAAAGGTGATTCAATATTGCAAGAAAAATGGGTTTATAATTCAAAGAGGCAACCCTACGTGAATTTTGAAAACAAACCCGGTGTTCGGTATGTAGTAAACCCTAATCTTGAATCACCCGAGTTTAAAACCAATAATAATGTATTAAATCTAAGATCTAAGCTCTTCGCTAAGCCAATCAAAATACTACCCTTCTCAGATCTTCCTAGTACTGCTCACAACAATCTTTTTATCACCCCTCAAGCCGACTTTAATTTGTATGATGGGGTTGCGGCCGGCTTAAGCTTTTCCAATCAAAGTCTACTGAATAAACCCACCGAATTTCAGATTACTCCTCTTTATTCCTCCAAAGAAAATACGGTCATTGGCAACTTTTCAATCGTAAAAAATCATTGGTTGATGGATCGAAACAGGACTCGTATTTCTTACGGAGTTTTTGGTGCATCTCAGCACTTTAACAAAAACTCGCTGTACACGACCTTAACCCCTTTTGTTCGTCTAAGTGGACAAGATCCTGATTTAAATAAACGCCATAGAAATAATTGGATGGTTAGATACCGCTCGGTGTCTAGAAGCTATGATGATGAAATTGTAGCGTCAACTACACTTACTAATCCCGATTATGGGGTGCTTAATATTCGTCATCAACAGAGCACTCAGAGCTTATTTGATTTTCAAAGTACTCTGGCAGATTTACAAATTTCAAACCACTTTATAAAGGTTTCTGGAGCTATTGAATACCGAAAATTATTTACCAATAATACTCAGCTTAGTGCACGATTGTACGCAGGGACTTTTATCAAGAACAACACCAATGATGATTATTTTTCATTCGGAGTCAATGGTCCCAATGACTATCTCTATGACTACAATCTCATTGGTCGTTCTGAATCTAGCGGTTTATTCTCGCAACAACTCGTTAGAGCCGAGGGGGCTTTTATCTCTGAAATGGTTAATCGCGAATTCGCTAATAGAGGTTTGATCACATTGAGTACAGCGATCAACTTGTATCGCTTCATAGAAATGTACACTGAAATTGCCTTTCAGAAAGATTTAGGTCAAAACCCAGAAATCTATCACGGATCAGGAATTCGACTAAATCTAGTTCCCGATTTCCTTGAAGTATACTTCCCTGTGCACCATCAGAAGGGATATATCTCATTTAGCGACGATTACCTTAGTAAGGTAAGATTTGTACTCGCATTGCGTTTTGAAACACTCAGTCGACTCTTTACCAGATCTTTGTTCTAATGTAAAGGGTTTGTTTATTTTTGCCACATCAAATGGATACTTAAGTAAGGCTATGCACGATAATGAAATGACTTTTTCTGAATTTCGATCTCAACTTCTAGAGGATTATCGTATTGTTAGATTGAGCAGGGAATGCAGCCTTTTAGGTCGAAAAGAAGTACTTCTCGGACGTGCCAAGTTTGGAATTTTTGGTGACGGAAAAGAACTTCCACAAATTGCTCTAAGTAAATTCTTTAAACCAGGCGATTATCGCAGCGGATATTATAGAGACCAAACTTTAATGTTTGCTCAAGGTTTAATGAACTCTGTTTCCTTTTTTCACACCTTGTTTGGCACCACCGATTTAGCACATGAACCTATGAACGGTGGAAGACAGATGACAGGACATTTTTCTACCCCTAATGTAGATCATCATGGCAACTGGATCAATCAAACGAGACAATACAACTCAGCATCAGATATTTCATCGACTGCTGGTCAAATGCCACGTTTACTTGGTTTAGCTCAAGCCTCAAAAGTTTATCGTAATCGATCGATTAAAGGTTCTTCAAAATTCAGTGTTTCAGGAGATGAAATCGCTTGGGGAACCATTGGTAATGCCTCAACCTCAGAGGGTCTCTTTTTTGAGGTAATGAATGCGGCTGGGGTAATGCAAGTGCCGATGGTTATGAGCGTTTGGGATGACGAATACGGCATTTCAGTGCCGTCAGAATACCATACCATTAAGCAAAGCATTTCAGACGCTTTACAAGGGTTTAGTCGCGATGAAAACACTCAAGGCTTTGAAATCATTAAAGTCAAAGGGTGGGATTATCCTGCGCTTATAGAGGCTTACGGAAAAGCAGAAAAGCTAGCGCGTGCAGAGCACGTTCCCGTTTTAGTGCATGTTACTGAACTCACTCAACCACAGGGCCACAGTACCTCTGGTTCACATGAACGTTACAAATCTGAAGATCGTCTAGCATGGGAGCAAAACCATGATTGTTTAAGAACTTTCAAGCAATGGATTCTCGAAAATAAAGTCTGTACCCAAGAAGATTTAAACCAAATTGATGAAGAAGTTCATCTAGAGGTGCATGAGGCAAAAAAAACCGCATTTAAAGAGTATCAAGAAATCCCACGCACTTACGCACGTCACCTTAGTAAATTGTTGAGTGATAATGCTTCGAATCCCTTACCTGAGTATAAAGATCTTATTAAGAAACTCAATTCTAAAAAATTAATATTCAAAAAGGATACTTTAGTATCCTTAGATCTTGCCAAAAACATTGCCTTTCAGAAAGGACAATCAGAACTTTTACAACGTCTAAATCAATTAGCTAATCAAATAAAAAATGAAGAGCTAGACGCTTATAGCAGTGAACTTATTGATGACAGTCACCGTAGTCTAACGGCAATACCTCATATCCCTGCGGTTTATCCCGATAAACCGCACTTTGTTGATGGAAGAAGAATTCTTCAAGAAAACTTCGATATTCTTTTCGATACTGACCCTCGCCTTATGGTCTTTGGAGAAGACACAGGTAAAATTGGTGGAGTAAATAAAGCTCTAGAAGATTTACAAGAAAAGTATGGTGAGGATCGCGTTAGTGATACGAGCATACGTGAGGCCAGCATTATCGGACAAGGAATTGGTTTGGCTATGCGTGGATTACGACCTATTGCCGAAATCCAATACCTCGACTACATCTTTTACGCTGTTCAAGTATTAACTGACGATTTAGCTACACTAAGATATCGATCTGTTGGTCAGCAGATTGCGCCATTAATTGTTCGTACTAGAGGGCATCGTTTAGAGGGAATTTGGCATTCTGGTTCACCAATGGGAGGTTTGGTAAATGTACTTCGTGGTATTTACATTCTTTCACCTAGAAACATGACCCAAGCAGCAGGGATGTACAATGCTCTTCTAAAAGCAAATGAACCGGCTATTGTCATTGAGCCGTTAAACGGTTACAGAAGTAAAGAAGCGTTACCTGAAAATATTGGTCATTTTACTACACCTATTGGGGAAATTGAAGTTATTGAAGAAGGTTCTGATATTACGGTAGTTTCTTACGGTTCTACCCTAAAGATTGTTTGTGAGGCATCAGAACGCCTACGTACTTTTGGAATCTCATGTGAAATTATTGATGCTCAAACCCTGTGGCCATTTGACAAAAATCGCCGCACCGTCGAAAGCCTTAAAAAGACGAATCGACTCGCAATTATTGATGAAGATGTTCCGGGTGGGTATAGTGCATTTCTTCTCCAGCAGATTATTTCAGAACAAAATGGGTTTAGCCATCTAGACACCGCCCCGCTTGTTATCTCGGCTAAGCAGCATAGACCTCCCTATGGTTCAGATGGTGATTACTTTTCAAAACCAAACGCTGAAGAGATATTCGAAGGGCTTTATAACCTCATGAGAGAGAGTCGTCCTGATCGTTTCAAATCGTGGTAAGTTTATCCTAGCAAATACATCGCTAAATCCTGATAGATCTGCTGGTCGTTTAAACCAGGAGCCCCTCCTACTCCTTTGCACTTCAAATCAAGTTCTCGTAAAGAGCTAACAATCTTTGTCAATCGTTTCATAGGAAAATTTCTCGCGGCAGATTGGTACTCGGATAAAAAATAGGGAGAGATCCCCAATGCCTTCGGGGCATCTTTTGGGTTACTCAGAGTATGAAGACGAAAGACTTTTGTAAAAAAAGGATACAATACAGCTAAAGTCGCAATGGGTGGGTGATCTTTAGTGTTCTTAGCAAAGTATCCTAATATTGAGGCACTTCTTTTACGATTGCCCTCACTTAGCGCCTTAGTAAGTTCAAATATATTGTATTGCCGATTGATACCTACATGGCGTTCAATATGGGTATCATCAAAACTTTTAGTGTTAGGATCAGCAATGATTAACTTATCAATTTCACGTTCGTATCTAGAAAGATCTGTGCTTATGCTAAATAGCAGTAATTGTTTGGCCTTATTCGATAGTTCTACGCCTTTATTACGCAACAGTTCGTCTAAGAATATCCCTACTTTATTTTCGTAAATAGGCTTACTCTCAAAAAGCAACTGCTCTTTTTCAATTCTTTTTACCACTTTCAGTCTTCTGTCTAATGATTTCTGATGCATCACAAGAACGATTACAGAAGCAGGGTTTGGATTTTCTAAATAACTCTCAAGCTCTCCTAATTGTTTAGAAAGATGTTGAGCCTCTCGAACCAATACAAGTGTTTGATCAGAAAACATAGGAAGTGCACGAGCCCTTTGAATCACCTCTCCCATTGAAGTATCCTTTCCATAAAGGATATGTTGATTGAAATCCTTTGCCTCCTCTGGGACCACACTATTTTCGAATCGTTTCGCTAGCTCCTTCATGAAATAAGGCTCCTCACCATACAAAACAGCTACCGCAGGATAATTCTTGCTCGAAATGGCCGATTTAATCGATTCAAAACTGCTCATTGTAGTATTTTTGTGTGAGATGCATTCATTACCGAAACTTCAATTTCCACCTTATTCATTCAAGGCTAAAAATACCGAAAAGGGATGGGTCATCTTTGATATTATCCGTAAAAAATTTGTTTTACTACAGCCTGAAGAATGGGTTCGTCAACATCTCATTCACTTTTTAATTGATCAATGGAATATCTCTGAAAATCTCATGAAGGTCGAACATAAAGTCACCACTGGTCAAATTAACTCTAGATTTGACTTAGCTGTTTTTAAACCAGACGGGTGCGTTCATTTATTAGCTGAGTGTAAAGCTCCAACGGTTGTCCTTGATCAAAAAGCAATTCATCAGAGTTTAAGGTATTGTGAAGTTCTTCAACCCGATTACTTATTCATAACGAATGGTTTGACACATCAGCTAGCTCAAGTTAACCGAGAAGATAAAAGCTACACTTGGCTATCTTCAATCAATGAATTTAAAGGTAGATGAGTACTGATATAGCTATTGTAATACTTAATTGGAATGGCAGTGAACTTCTTAAACGATTTCTGCCTAGTGTAATAGAACATAGTGCTGAAGCACGTATCTATGTCATCGACAACGGTTCAACCGATAACTCCGTTGAAACCCTCTACTCAGAATTTAAAGAGGTACAAGTTATAGCACTGGATAAAAACTTTGGTTTTGCCGGAGGTTATAATGAAGGTTTAAAATCAGTTAATGAGTCTATTCTGTGTTTATTAAATTCTGATGTTCGCGTTGAAGGAAACTGGATTGAACCGATCAATGATCTTTTTAAAAATCCCAAGATAGGTATTGTACAACCAAAAATTCTTGATGAAAAAAATCCAGAATTTTTTGAATACGCCGGTGCCGCAGGTGGTTTTATAGACTATTTAGGGTATCCCTATTGTAGAGGGAGGCTATTTTCTCATATTGAAAAAGATCATGGTCAATACGATGATGAAATCCCCGTTTTTTGGGCAACAGGAGCTTGTCTTTTCATTAGAAATGAACTCTTCAAAGAACTAGGAGGATTTGATGATCGCTATTTTGCTCACCAAGAAGAAATAGATCTGTGTTGGAGGGCTCAACGTATGGGTTATCAGGTTTGGTATACTTCAAAAAGCAAAGTATTTCATTTAGGGGGTTCAACGTTGTCTAATGCGAATCCCTTCAAAACGCAACTGAACTTTAGAAATTCCCTACTTAATGTTGTTAAAAATTCGGAGAATAAACTTCTTTGGTTCGTTATCGGAGCTAGACTGATTCTTGACGGTGTAGCAGGTTTATTCTTTCTAATTCAAGGTAAACCGAAGCACACAATAGCCATTATAAAAGCTCATTTTGAATTTTACTCCAGATTTCAAACCTATTTGATAGAACGAACGAATTCATTTGATACCACCGTTAAACCAGTTAGAAGAGCTATTGTGTTTGATCATTACATCAAAGGCAAAAAGAAATAATTCAACATCCTTTCTGGTCTTTATTGCCAGTTTGGCAAACTATTTGCTAATTTGGTATTGTATAAAACAACACATGATTATGAAAGTTAAATTAATTCCTATAGCACTTGTAGCACTAACCTTAGGCTCTTGTGTTTCTTCAAAGAAGTTCAAAACCGTTTCTTCAGAATTGTACAACGCCAAAAACGATCTTGCTACAACCACAAGAACCATGAATGATTATGCTACTGAGATCAGCAAGTATGAAGCTCAAGTTAAAGCACTTTCTAGTCAAAATGATTTCTTGCGTTCAAACAACCAAGAGCTCATCAACAACATGGATGACTTCACCACACTTACTTCAAAAGGTGCTGAAAATCTAGAAAAAACATTAGAAAGTCTTAAGGAGAAGGAAGTTTCGATCACAAGACTGCAAGACGCAATAACACGAAGAGATTCGGTTAATCTTGCCCTAGTAGCCAGCTTAAAAGGAGCTTTAGGAAACCTTAACGATACCGACATTGAGGTTAACGTTGAAAAAGGAGTTGTTTTTGTCTCAATTGCTGACAAGCTACTTTTTAGAAGTGGAAGCTATGTAGTATCAGAACAAGCGAAACAAGTTCTTGGAAAAGTAGCTAAAGTGGTTAATGCTAAGCCTGATTTCGAATTTATGGTTGAAGGACATACCGACAATGTTCCTTTTAAAACCAATGCGGAGATTAAAGATAACTGGGATTTATCGGTGAAAAGAGCCACTGCCATTGTACGTGTTCTTCAAAACGAGTTTAAGGTAGATCCAAAAAGAATGACCGCTGCAGGTCGCAGTTACTACGCCCCACTAGTGGAGAATAACAGCGCTGCAAATCGTGCAAAGAATCGTCGTACACGAATTGTTGTACTTCCGAAATTAGATCAGTTCTATGATATGATTGAAGAGGGAATGAAAAGCCCATCTATTCAATAATCGAGAATAAGATCGATAGAAATTAAAAGGGCCTCATATGAGGCCTTTTTTTTATTTGATGATTTGAAGTTTTGCGAACTTCAATAGAAGCTTTTTAATTCCACCAGATTCAAACTTGATCTCTGCCTTTTTATTTACCCCGATCCCTTCGATACTTTGAACTACACCCGTTCCAAATCGCTCGTGATTCACTTTTGCCCCAACACTCAAATCAGCGTAAAGTGTTGCAGATTCTGCAACCGGTTGTACCGAAGCTGGTTTTATTTTTCTAAGCTTTTGAAGTTGTTTTTCTGTTGGCCTACCAATAGAAGGAGGGGTTCCTGCCTTCGGTTTCACTGTCCGTAATTTTGAATGATCTACCTCTCCAAATAAGCTCGTATCGAGATAGGGACTGAAATTTCTTCTAAAATCAACAACCTGATTATCTAGATATTGCTCGTCAATTTCTTCAATAAATCGACTAGGCTCAGCATCTATAAGTTTACCCCATCGGTATCTATTGATGGTATAAGTCAATACGGCTTGTTTTTCAGCACGCGTAAGTGCGACATAGAAAAGTCTTCGCTCCTCTTCTAGTTCAGCTCGTGTATTCATACTCATTGCAGAAGGAAATAAATCCTCTTCCATTCCAACAATAAAAACATAGGGGAATTCTAAACCTTTAGCAAGGTGAATCGTCATCAGTGCTACGCGATCATCATCCCCTACCTCTTTGTCTAAATCGGTAGCTAAAGCCACATCCTCTAAAAATTCAGCGATTGAACCGGTAGCTTCGTCTATTTCTCGCTGGCCTTCTACGAAATCTTGAATACCATTTAGAAGCTCTTCCATATTTTCAAGTCGAGCAATGCCTTCAGGAGTTCCGTCTTTTTTCATCTCAAGTACTAAACCTGACTTCTTGATCACATGCTCGGTAAGGGTAAAGGCATCTGCACTCTCAGCCAAAATCTGAAAACTTCTTATCATTGTCGCGAAGTCCTCTAGTCGATTTGAGGTACTAGCATTGATTTTAAGTGAGGAGCGGTTTTCAGGAGAAAGTAATTCGAATATACTCATTCCCGTTTCCTTCGCGGCAACGACTAGCTTATCAAGAGTCGTTTGTCCGATACCACGGGTTGGATAATTAATTACCCGCATTAGCGCTTCTTCATCTTTGGGATTAATTACTAGGCGTAAATAAGCAAGAACGTCTTTAATCTCTTTTCGCTGATAAAAGGAAAGTCCGCCATATATTCTGTAGGGAATGTCACGCTTTCGAAGCGCATCCTCTATGGCTCTTGACTGAGAGTTGGTTCGGTACAGAACCGCAAAGTCCCCGTTTTTCAATTGATTATTAAGTTTCCATTCGAATAAGGTACTAGCAACATATCTCCCTTCATCTGCATCCGTAGCGCTTCGATGAACGATTATTTTATCTCCGTCTGGGTTGTCTGTCCAAACTTGCTTTTCAATTTGATCCTTATTTTTGGAAATCACCGAGTTCGCCGCTCGAACAATAGTGTTCGTTGATCGATAATTCTGCTCTAATCGAAAAACGGCTACCTGATCATAATCACGTTGAAAATTAAGTATGTTACTGATATTCGCTCCTCTAAAAGAATAAATACTTTGTGCATCGTCTCCCACCACGCAAATATTTTGATATCGATCAGATAAGGCCTTTACGATCAAATATTGTGAGTGATTAGTATCTTGGTACTCATCCACAAGTATATACTTAAATCGCTCCTGATACCTAACTAACACCTCAGGGAAACGGTTGAGAAGTTCATTCGTACGTAATAGTAAATCATCAAAGTCCATCGCTCCTGCCTTGAATAACCGATTGACATACTCATTATAGATTTCTCCCATACGAGGTTTACGAGCGATTGCATCCGCTTCTTGTAATTCAGGATTGTTGTAATAAGCCTTAACGGTAATTAAGCTGTTTTTAAAAGCAGATATACGCTGCTGGATTTGTTTGTATTTATAGATGTCTTTATCGAGCCCCATTTCTTTAATAATGGAACTAATAAGTCTTTGAGAATCTTGAGTGTCGTAAATCGTGAAATTAGAAGGAAATCCCAGGTGATGACCTTCGAAACGCAATAGCTTTGCAAAGACCGAGTGAAACGTACCCATCCATAGATTCTTCGCCTGGTTATCACCTACAATCTTCGAAATTCTCGTTTTCATCTCTCTTGCCGCCTTATTGGTAAAGGTCAGTGCGAGAATATTGAATGGGTCAACTCCGCCGTGAATCAGGTGAGCAATTCGATAAGTGAGTACGCGAGTTTTTCCTGAGCCCGCACCAGCGATAACCATAGAAGGCCCGTCTTTGTGTAAAACGGCACTGCGTTGAGCATCATTAAGTTCCTCTAAATACGACATGAATCAAACTTTAAACTTCGAATTTATTGAATTCTTTATGGGTCAGAGAATCTAAGTTCATATATTTAGTAACATCTTTTAAAACCAAAGAATGAAATCATTATCTAATTCCCTTTTTGTGGCTTTCGTACTTGTATTTTCTACAATACAAGCTCAATCCATAAGCGAAAAAACCTATTCTAATATCAACGAAAAAGTAATTGAATGGCGAAGACATTTTCATGAAAACCCAGAGCTCGGAAATCGTGAATTCAAAACTGCTGCCTACATAGAAAAACATCTTCGTAAATTAGGACTAGAGGTTCAAACTGGAGTTGGAATTACAGGTGTTGTTGGAATTTTAAAAGGTGATAAACCAGGAAAAGCTTTAGGCTTAAGAGCCGATATCGATGCACTGCCAGTTACCGAAAGAAATGACCTTTCATTCAAGTCAGAGGTTGTAACTGAATTTCTAGGTGAAACCACTGGTGTTATGCATGCCTGTGGCCATGACACGCATACTGCAATCTTAATGGGTGTAGCAGAAATACTTGCTAAGAACAAAGATCAAGTTGCTGGAACAATAAAGTTTATTTTTCAACCTGCTGAAGAAGGACCACCACCAGGAGAAAAAGGTGGAGCGTTATTAATGGTTGAAGAAGGTGTTCTAAAAAACCCTGATGTAGATGCTATTTTCGGACTACACATCAATTCAGCAACACCAGTTGGTCAAGTTCGTTACAAAACTGGAGGTATTATGGCCTCGGCTCAACGGTTTGTAATTACCGTTAACGGAAAACAAACTCACGGCTCTCAACCTTGGTCAGGGGTTGACCCAGTTTATATCTCCTCGAAAATCATCGACGGAATTCAATCTATTATTAGTCGTGAATCAAACCTACTTAACGAAGCCGCTGTAATATCTGTAGGTAAAATTAAAAGTGGAGTGCGATTTAATATTATTCCTGAATCAGCAGAACTTATTGGAACCATACGCACGTTAGATTACGATATGAGAGATCATATTGAAAAGAGAATGCACGAAATGATTCCTACCATCGCCGAAGCCTACGGAGGAACTGCAGAGGTTTCAATTTCAGAATCAACTGACATTACTTTCAATGATCCTGATCTTGTAGCACAGATGTTACCATCCATGGAGAAGGCACTAGGTAAAGAAAATGTATTACTTACCAAAGCAACTACTGGAGCCGAAGATTTTTCATACTTCTCTAGAGAGGTCCCTGGATTTTATTTCTTTTTAGGAGGTATGACTCCGGGCAATGAAACTCCATTCCCACACCATACTCCTGATTTTTTTATCGATGAGGACGGATTAATTCACGGTGTGAAAGTGCTTACTCAAATGAGTATGGATTACTTAAACCAATAATATGCGATTAACCCTAGTTTTTTTCTTACTTCTATCGGCAACCAGCAGCATGGTCGTGGCCCAAAAAAAAGCTGATCTGATAGAAGACTTGAAGGCCCTTAATGAGTTAGTAGGAAGAAAGGAAGATGAGATTAGCCGATTAAAAAAATCACTAGTAGCAGAAGAAACCTTGAAACAAACGTACCTCTTTGAGATTGAAAATCTTAAGACCACGAATTCTGCTTTGATGAAACGATTGAGCAATTTTACAAGTCAATCGGTAAGTAACATCATTAGCATAGGGGATCAAATCGAAAGTATGCGCGTTTTAGAAAAACAAGATCAAGCCTTAAGACAATGGATCATTGAAGAAGACTCAACACTCATCGAAACCGTAAAGCAATTAGCTCCCGTGGTTACCAAAGCGAATGGGATGTTGATTAACAGAGGGCGTGTAGAGGTCTCCTTTTCTGCGTTGGAATATGCACTTAAAGATTCTTTACACCTAGATCCTAAATTAATACGTATCGACTCTGCCCTTCGTGCCATCACCGATTTAGAACTAGTGATTCGTGGTGCTTTTCAACCGGTTATCATTGACTCTGTGACTATTGATAACGAGTTATTAGCTCCAAGGTTTTATGAAGTTTTCTCTAAGAAATTCGATCTAGAACAAAACCGAATAAAACTTACACCTACCGCAAATAACGATACCATTATTATAAGCCTTAGGCCTTCTTTACAAAATTCCTACGAACGATTTCGTTCTATCTTGAAAAGGTAAATTCTCAAACCATTTACTATTTCATTTAGTTAATGAGTGACCATCCTTCTTTAAAAAATTCAGTAGCTCTGCTCAGCGGTTTTGGCAAACATCGCGCAGAGCTACTTTCTAAAGAGTTTGGCATCGAATCTCTTTACGATTTACTCTTTCATTTTCCTATAAGGTATGTTGACAAGAGTCGATTTTATTCGATTTCCGAAATACAATCTGAGTACTCCTATGTGCTTGTAAAAGGCGTATTATTTGATTTGAGAACCGCTGGAGAGGGTCGAGCAAAAAGACTTGTGGGTGAACTTAAAGATGCTACTGGCAGTCTTGAACTAGTGTGGTTCAAGCCACCACAATTTCTATTAAAAACATTGAAAAACGGGCAGGTTTACCAGGTTTTCGGAAAGACCTCTAGGTTTGGTAATAGCTTTTCAATTGCTCATCCTGAAATTTCAAAGTTGGCTAACCCTATCGATGTTAAAGGACTTGGCATTGAGCCTATTTACTCTTCGACTGATAAACTTCAAAAAGCAGGATTAAGTCAACGGATCGTAAAAGAAGGAATAAGGAAAATAGTCACCTCCATCGACTTTAGTTTAGCAGAGAATCTACCAAAATCTCTAATTCAAAAACTACAGCTTCCTCAAAAAACAGAAGCCATAAGAAACGTTCATTTTCCTCAAAATTTGAAACAGGTAGATCTTGCACTAAATCGATTCAAGTTTGAAGAGTTGTTCTTCTTACAACTGCGTCTACTGTACAAAAATTTAGTGGGACAAAAGAAAATTAAGGGACGTCGGTTTGACCATGTAGGTGATCTTTTTCTCAAATTCTATGAGCATCACCTCCCCTTTGATCTAACCAATGCACAAAAACGAGTAATCAAGGAGATTAGAAAGGATTTAGGTTCTGGGATCCAAATGAATCGATTGTTACAAGGAGACGTTGGGTCTGGTAAAACTATGGTTGCACTTTTATCAAGTCTTATTGCTATCGGCAATCAATCCCAGGCTGCCATAATTGCACCTACTGAGATCTTAGCTCAACAACACTATAACGACTTAGCAGCTCTCTTAAGCCCGATTTCGGTAAATGTGGCATTACTCACCGGCTCAACTCCTAAAAAAGAAAGGAAGGTGATTTTCGATGAATTATCATCAGGAAGCCTTAATCTGATTATCGGAACCCATGCGCTTTTAGAAGATACTGTGGTGTTTAAAGACTTGGGAATTGCTATTATCGATGAACAGCATCGCTTCGGGGTTGCACAACGGTCGAAACTTTGGAAGAAGGCAGAAGTACCTCCACATATTTTGGTAATGACTGCAACTCCCATTCCTAGAACCTTAGCAATGAGTCATTATGGAGACCTAGATGTTTCTGTGATCGACGAATTACCTCCAGGAAGAAAACCAATCCTTACTCAGCATCGTACGGATTCGGCTAGATTAAAAGTATTTCAATTCATGAAATCTGAAATCGCCAAAGAAAGACAGGTCTATGTCGTATATCCACTTATTCAAGAATCAGAAAAGTTAGATTACAAAGACTTAATGGATGGGTATGAAAGTATTCAAAGAGAATTTCCACCCCCACACTACCAGATTTCCATTGTTCACGGAGGAATGAACGCAGAAGCAAAGGCATTCGAGATGGCCCGCTTCGAAAAAGGGGAAACCCAAATTATGGTTGCCACAACGGTTATAGAAGTCGGTGTAAATGTACCCAATGCCTCAGTAATGGTCATCGAAAGTGCTGAACGTTTTGGCCTTTCTCAGCTACATCAACTTCGAGGAAGAGTCGGAAGAGGAGCTGAAAAATCCTATTGTATATTGATGAGTGGTTCGAAAATATCCGATGATGCCAGAACTCGATTAGAAGCCATGGTAAGAACACAAAATGGATTTGAACTATCAGAAATCGATCTTCAATTAAGGGGCCCAGGAGATTTAATGGGAACACAACAGAGCGGTACACTTCAATTGAAAGTAAGTGATATCGTTAAGGATGCCGATATACTCTACCGAGCTAGAGAAGCTGCGGAATGGATTTTAAAACAAGATCCCGAGTTAGCACTTCCTGAACATCAAGGGATACGAGCTACACTCAATAGACTCCTTAGAGGTAATCTTCTTTGGAGTTACATCAGTTAGTTAATCCTCTAAGGCTTATAGCTTCACTTAAATGCGCAGTGCTTACCCATTCGCACTTCTCAAAATCTGCAATCGTTCTGGCAATTCGGTAACTTCTTTCAACGGCCCGTACAGAATAGCTTTTCTGACGAAGTAGTTTTTGTAATATCACCTTTGCTTTTGGTTCGATTTTAAAGCTATCTAGGTGAATTAAATTACTATCCGAAGTCGCAGGTTGAGCTACTAATCGATCCTTTCGAAATAGATTCGCCTGATTGATTCGATTCAAAACCTCCCCGTAACTTGCCTTCTGATCATCAGTCTTAAAGTCAGGTTTAAATAAAGTGATCTGAAAATCAACTCGATCTAAAAAGGAAGGGGTTAACAACTTGGAATCTAGAAACGAACTATTGGTAGTCCCGATGAATGTAAAATCTGCTAAATAGCTTTTGTGATATTTCAATGTATTCAAAGTGACAGACTTCTGCTCCATAGCTGTTTTAACAAGTTCGAGGATTGATTTTCGGTAACTATCTATTTCATCCATATATAGGATTCCTTCATGCGCTAAAGAAATTTCACCGGGATAAGGATGTACTCCCCCTCCCATTAATTGAGTGGGCGTTATATTCTGATGAATTTTTCGTATCGTAGCCTGTTTTTGAAAAGGTATATCTCTCCTACTAAGTAATTCGCATTGCTCATCTGTTAGGTTTGTAAAAGTATTTTTAGCAATCTCTAAGAAGGATTCACATAATGAAGTTTTACCAATTCCAGGGTTTCCCGATAAAATAGTATGGTGATTACCAACTAGGGCAAGTTCTAAAGCTCGCTTAGCTTCGTCTTGACCGATGACATCAATTTCTCTCGCTAATTTAAATTCTAAAGGTTTTCGACTCAAAGGTGAGTAATGACCTGTTTTAAGGTAATCAATCAACTCTTTTACGGTATTCAATACCATTATCTCAATTCCTTTTAAAGCAAAGGGTTCTTTGAAATTTTCTGATGAAATGATCACTTTTTGAATTCCCTGTTGTTTCGCACGCAATAACCAACCATCAATATATGGTAGTGGTAAAATATTTCCATGTAGATCTACCCTACCCAGAAATAGAATGGATGAGAGTTGATTTGAAATATCTGGATACTTTAAAGCATACAACGACATAAACAGGCTCAGTTCTATAAAGGAAAAGTGCTTTGTTGAAATTGATGTTTCAGAACTTAAGGTGATACGTTTGAGTGGTAGTCTAACGTTAAGATAATCTAAGACTCTAACTAGTTTGTCTATACTCGATTTGCAATTCCCTTGAGGTAAATTATTGAACCGAAAGCCATAGCCTTTTGAGATTGCAAGAGAAAGCGAACTGATCTCGTAAGAATTTCCTGCTAAAATGGGAATTGGTAGTTTTTGAGCCATAGTAAGCTCAAAGAAAGAAGTGTTTAACGCAATAACTATTCAGTAATCTCCAAAGCTTCAAAAACTTCCAAAGAAGTTTCCAAGAACCCTTTGAAATTGGCAACTGAAGTCATTTGAACCGGCGAGTTTAAAAGGTCATAGTTCGAACTGACGGGTACGTAATAAGGTTGAGAAATCACCTTAAAATTAACTCCTTGAAAAAGCGAGTAATATTGACCTATGGTTTTCACCTCTTTAGTTCCACCATTAGATAAAAGGTAAGTTCCTGACCTATCATCGTTTAACTTGTCACGATCGTCTACATACAAGCTAATGATGACAAATTTTTGATCTAACAACTCATAAATTTCAGGGTCTGACCAAACATCTGATTCCATCTTTCGACAGTTAACACAAGAATATCCGGTAAAGTCGAGTAGTATAGGTTTACCTTTTGATTTAGCCTCGGCAATTCCTGATTCTAAATCGTGGAAACAATGAAGTCCTAATGGGCAACCTTCATCTAGTTCAGATTGTAGATTATAGTAGGAAGGTGGAGCAAAGGCACTTAAAAAGCCAAGGTTTGAAACGGATGAAAACCCTGAAATAATGAGCACCAGTAGATAAATACTTATCATCGAGAACACTCCTCTAACAACTCCAATCGCTTTGTCTTGAATGGAACGGATCAGATAATAAATAAGCAAACCGAACCATAGCAGCATCCACAAACCAAGCATATATTCAAGCTTAAAGATTCCCCACTTCCCTATGAGATCAGCGTTGGATAAGAATTTAAACGCTAGAAAGGCCTCCACGACTCCAAGACCTACTTTTAATTCCTTCATCCATCCACCAGTTTTAGGCAATTTTTTCAGGACTGATGGAAAATAAGCTGCAAGCGTAAAAGGTACTCCCAGTCCAAATCCAAAGCCGTTAAACACAAGAGTTAGGTTTACTCTAAGATCAGATCCATTACCAGAAAGTAAGGTGCCCAAGGCAGCTCCCAAAATTGGACCCGTACATGAAAAAGAGACTAGTACTAAGGTTAAGGCCATAAATAGAATAGCTAGTAGGCCTTTAGAACGATTGGTCTGCTCATCTACTTTTTGCATCCAAGATTGCGGTAGTTGAATTTCTTTACCCGAAATAAAGGAAAATGCGAAACCGATGAGTACCATAAACAGCGTTAAGTTTACCCAAAGATTGGAAGCTAATTCATTGAAAATTTGAGCGTCTTTCGACCAACCCAAAAGAAAAGGAAATCCTATTAGGGTGTATATCAACACAATCGATAAGCCATAAAAGAAAGAGTGGTTACGACTTTTAGCTGCACTGAAATAAGAAGTAGTCAGAGGAATTAAGGGAAAGACACAAGGGGTTAATAAAGCGATCAGACCTCCTATAAATCCGATCCACCAAGCAGAAAATCTATTGCTGTTTGCTTGAACCATCGTAGTAGATAATCGATCTATGTTTTTTAAAGGAACTCTAAGCTCATCTACCGATCTATTCACCTCATTCCTATCGGCTTGAGAGTAGGTTACATCGCCAAGTTCAAATCGAAATGTCTCTGTAGCGGCTATACATACCGTTTGACATACTTGATAATACAAAGTGATATTTACGACTGCACCAGGGTCTAAAAGCTTAATATCTTGATAGAATGAAGCTTTTTGCTTAAATATTAATTCCGTAACCTCAAAAACTTCATTGTAACTAGGAATAGCCTCAGACTCCACGACCTCTCCTATTCGTTCAAAGTTTTTAGAATTTTCGAACTCAAAAAAAGCTGGCTGACTTCCTCCTTCTGGTGAATGTTGAGAGAAAATATACCATCCTTCCTTGATGTTTGCTTCAAAAGATAATCTGTAATTGCCTTCAGATGTGCGTTCTACTTGAGTATCCCAAATAACGACGTCATCGGTACTAACGGCACCGAGTCCAATCCCTTGAATAAGGGCTAAAAAGTAAAAAACAACTCTTAATAGCATTTGATAAGCCAATTTAAAGGATCCTTATCTAACGGTAGGTAATCTGGGTGCACATAATGACCAACAATGGACACGGTTTCCTCACCATCCTTGATGACTACCATTCTTTTTTTATCTACTGGATTAATCTTAAGATCCCGCAGAAACTTAGAAACTTTCTTTGTACCGCCTTTTTCTAACTGAATAGAATCCTCTGAATTCCAAAGTCTCAATTGCAATAAATGCTTAACAACTGAGCCATTGATTAAAATTTCATTCGGTTCTAATTCTGTTTCTTTTCGATTCGAATTCTTGACAATCTCAAACCTATTGTAACCGTTATGAAGGTTCAAATTAGCAAAGATTAAATCTCCTTCAAATTTGAATAAGGTATAATCCCCTAAGGTGATATACTTACCATTCTCAGCATGGTATAGGTTGACAAGTGCTGTTGTATCAACAACTCCGTAAGGTGAGAATAATAGTTTTAGATAAGTCTTATTCGGTTCAAGTCTACTCAGTTTTAGAATATCTAAGAACCAGATTTCATTTTCTTTTTGCTTTGCAATATCGTTCCACAAAAGGTCACGGTAATGTTCTAATAATATAGCTGAAGAATTTAGCGAACCAATAGAATACTTTAAGCGCTTACGAACATCTGGGAGATTTAATTCTACTGCGGGAATCACCTGATTTCTGAGGATATTGCGTAAATAATCATTAGTCTGATTAGAAACATCCTCTCTCCATTTTAATCCATTTTCTCTAGCGTATAGCAGTAAATCCTTTTTGCGAAAACTAATGAGCGGCCGCATTACTAAGCCATGATTAGATAGGCTTTGAAACTGCATTAAATGCATTCCTCTGAACCAATGAATAAGACCTGTTTCAATGGCATCATCTAAATGATGTGCGGTTGCAATATGAGTTAATTGATTTTCGCCAAGAAGAGATTGAAACCACTCGTATCGAATCGAACGAGCCTTTTCCTGTATACCAGAACCTTTACCTATGGGAGCTTCTAAGTAATGAAAGGGAACGTTGTACTGTGCTGCACAATCTCGTGCAAAGACAGCGTCTAATTCACTGTCGTCTCCTCTTAATTGGTAATTTACATGGGCAATTTGAAATTCAATCTTAGCCGAGTAAAGTAAATTAGCCAGGACCCGACTATCGAGTCCTGAACTAAAGGCAAGTAAAATTTTGGCTTGCTCAAGCCCAGCATTTTGTTCGAGAAATTGAGCAAGTAACTTCAAATATTAAGTATGTAAGGCTCTATTTTCGGTAGCAGCAAGAGCTGCTTCTTTAATAGCTTCTGAATAAGTCGGATGCGCATGTGACATTCTTGCAATATCCTCAGCAGAGGCTCTAAACTCCATGGCGGTTACTGCCTCTGAAATCAGATCGGCACATCTAGCACCAATCATGTGTACCCCTAACACTTCGTCTGTGGTTGCATCTGCAAGTATTTTAACGAACCCATCAATATCTCCACTTGCTCTTGAACGACCTAGTGCTCTCATCGGGAAACTACCTGCTTTATAGGCTACACCCTCCGCTTTTAACTGATCTTCGGTACGACCTACAGCTGCTACTTCTGGCCAAGTATATACGACACCTGGAATTAGATTGTAGTTAATATGTGGTTTTTGTCCAGCAATTACTTCTGCAGCAAAAACACCCTCCTCTTCTGCTTTGTGAGCTAACATAGCTCCGACAACAACATCTCCAATAGCGTAAATATGAGACTCTTTTGTTTGTAATTGTTCATTCGTGAGTATTCTACCTCTTTGATCTATTTCTATCTGAGTATTTTCTAGTCCTAACCCTTCCGTATTTGGAACACGGCCGACAGACACTAGTGCGTAATCACCTTCAAAAACAACTTCTTGATCTTTCTTATCTGCCGCCTTAACGATCACTTGATTTCCTTCTCTCGTGACGCTTGATACTTTATGTGATACGTAGAACTTAACTCCTTGCTTTTTCATAACCTTAGTTAGTTCCTTAGAAAGAGCGGCATCCATAGTAGGTATGATACGATCTGCGTATTCAATAACACTAACTTCAGCTCCTAATCTACGATACACCTGACCGAGTTCGAGACCAATGACTCCTCCTCCAATGACTAGAAGATGTTTAGGAACCTCTGGAAGTGATAAAGCTTCTGTTGAGGTAATAACACGATCCTTATCAAGTTCAATGAAAGGCAAATTACCGGGCTTAGAACCTGTCGCGATAATAAACTTAGAGGCAGTAACTTCAATGGTTCCTTCATCTCCAGAAACCTGAAGCGTTTTTGAATCTTTAAAACTCCCCAAACCTCTGATTACTTCGATTTGGTTTTTATCCATCAGGTACTCAATTCCTTTAACGGTTTGATCAACCACCGATTGTTTCCTCTCAATCATCTTTGGGAAATCAAAGCTTACCCCACCTGATATTTGTATACCGTGATTTTCAAATTCGTGAACGGCCTCTTCGTATCTATGTGAAGAATCTAGTAGTGCTTTGGAAGGGATACATCCGACATTTAAGCAAGTACCACCTAAGGTATTGTCCTTCTCAATAATGGCAGTTTTTAAACCTAATTGCGCTGCACGAATGGCAGAAACATACCCTCCAGGACCTGAACCAATAACTACTAAATCAAACGTTTTCATTCTATTTTATTCAAAATTTTAACCCTGCAAAATTACCTAAAATTGGATAGATTTTGGACATTACTTAGTTAATGTTGTAATATCGTAAGAACTTATAAATTCTCTGAATGAAGTCTGTCCAGCCTATCAGCCTAACCTTAGCCTTAACTCCTCTCGTATTGTTGGTTATCTTATTGGGAATCAATGTATTTTACTTTGGAGACGCAAGCTTAGACGGTTCAAATCAATTTATATTACTCATTGGGGGTTTTCTAGCAGCGCTTGTCGGGTTTTACCAAAAGGTATCCTACGAAGATATGATGGACGCGGTCTCGAGTAATTTGAAATCGACTTCAGGTTCTTTACTCATCCTTCTTATGGTGGGAGCCCTTTCAGGTTCATGGTTAATCAGCGGAATCATCCCAAGTATGATTTTTTATGGAATTAAAATTCTTAATCCGACAGTCTTTTTAGCAGCTAGTGTAGTTATCTGTGCCCTAATATCTGTGGCTACAGGTAGTTCTTGGACTACTTCTGCAACGGTAGGGATCGCACTGATCGGTGTGGGGAATGCAATGGGTGTTCCTGTAGGTATGACTGCTGGGGCGATCATTTCAGGCGCTTATTTTGGGGATAAAATGTCCCCTTTAAGCGATACCACCAATTTAGCACCTGTCATGGCGGGCGGAGAACTTTTCAGTCATATCCGTTATATGACCTATACAACGGTACCATCGATAGTGATTACGCTGATCGTTTTTATTGTATTAAGCTTAGGACTCGAGGTCAATGGTGCGGTTGAAACAGAATCGCTTAATGCGGCTATTCAAGAACGTTTCTTTATCAGTCCGATACTTTTTATAGTTCCTGTTTTGGTAGTCTTTATGATTGTTAAAAAGACTCCACCCCTTATCGCTCTTTTAGCGGGCACCCTATTGGGAGGGGTTGTTGCTCTAATTTTTCAACCTAGCCTTGTAGCTTCAATTACAGGGGCTGATTCACTCAACTTCGAAAATGGCTATAAAGGAATGTTAACTGCCTTTACCACTGACGTTTCAATAAGTACGAGCAACGAAGCCCTGAATGATTTGTTTAATTCTGGAGGAATGGCTGGAATGCTAGGAACCATTTGGCTCATTGTTTGTGCAATGGTGTTTGGAGGCGTTATGGAAGCTATAGGTGCACTTAATCGAATCACCCAATCGTTACTTTCATTAGCACAATCTACTTTTGGATTATTTGCCTCAACTGTCGCAAGTTGTTTAGCAATCAATCTAACCGCATCTGATCAATACTTAGCGATCGTTGTTCCTGGAAAAATGTTTTCAAAGGCCTATAAAGATCGTGGTTTGGCTCCTGAAAATTTAAGTAGAACGCTCGAAGATTCAGGTACGGTAACTTCAGCACTAATTCCATGGAATACTTGTGGTGCCTACCACAGTTCAGTTCTTGGCGTTCCCGTGTTCGAATACTTTATCTTTGCAGTGTTTAATTATGTGAGCCCATTTGTAACACTAACTTTTGCCGCTCTGAACATCAAGATTAAACAGTTAAGAGCATAATATGGGGAGTAAAACTGTCGACAAGAACAAAGTGAAGTACCGTATTTTTTTCGGGGCATTTCTTTTTTTCTTTGGGATTCTTGCTACCATTGCCTGTCTTAGCTTCTTTTCTAATTGGCAAAGTGATATAAGCCTAATCGGGTCGTATAGTGATCTAACTGATACTCCAAAAACTCTTTTTAATCGTTTAGGTATAGCTATTGGCTATTTACTTGTTTACAAAACCTTCGGTATATCAGCCGCCATTTTACCACTATCGATTGCTGTTGTAGGTTTTTATTTGTTTTTTAATTTAACACTGCGCCCATTATTAAAGCATTTAAGTCGTGCTTGGTATTGGATGATTTGGACTTCGATCGCCTTCAATTTTATAGCGAATAAGGAGAGTTTATTAACGGGTATTTCTGGGTTCGAGACCTTTGAATGGCTTCGTTTTCATATCGGAGAGATTGGTATTTTCTTTTTGTTGCTTTTCGGATTAGTAACTGGCCTTGTACTACAATTAAGCTTCTATCCTAGCTTACCAAAAGGCATTCGACTTCCTAACTTCAAATTTCCGAAGCGAGTAACATCAAAACCAAGGAAAAAATCATCGCCAGAAAAGGTACAACCTGTTGAAGAGGAAGAGTCTACCCTTGCCCCACCTATTTTTCAAGAGAACACGGCTTCCTTTTCTCTTGAAGACCCGTTGGAAGCAACTATCGAAACGAAGATCAAACAAGAAGAAGTAGTCAAAGAGGAAGTTTTAGACACCATTCCAAAAGAGAAGAATCCAGAGGCTGAAGAGGTAGCCTTTGAAGTAGCTGAAACTCCTAAAAGTTTCGATGATGAGATTGCAGATAAAGCAAAGAAGTTAGTCGATGACTTTGGCGAGTTTGATCCAACGCTTGAGCTTTCGCAATATAAAGCGCCTCATCTAGATTTATTAGAAGATCACGGGTCAAGGAACCAACAGATTTCTGTAGATAAAGAGGAACTAGCGGCAAATAAAGATCGAATCGTAGAGACCCTTAGCAATTACAATATAGCTATTGAACGAATTACAGCAACCGTAGGCCCAACGGTTACCTTGTATGAAATTGTCCCTCAAGCCGGTATTCGTATTTCAAAGATTAAAAATCTAGAGGACGATATTGCACTTTCTCTTTCGGCCTTAGGTATTCGAATCATCGCCCCAATCCCCGGGAAAGGAACGATAGGTATTGAGGTACCCAATAAAAATCCAAGCATTGTTAGTATGCGATCGGTTATCGGGTCTAAGAAATTTAGCTCGACCAACTTTGACTTGCCTATCGCATTTGGTAAGACCATTTCAAATGAAACCTTTGTTGTGGATTTAGCCAAAATGCCGCACATGCTAATGGCTGGTGCAACTGGTCAAGGGAAATCGGTCGGACTAAACGCCGTTATTACCTCACTCTTATACAAAAAGCATCCAGCAGAACTGAAATTTGTACTTGTTGACCCTAAAAAGGTAGAGCTAACTCTTTACAACAAAATAGAGCGACACTTTCTTGCAAAATTACCCGGAAGCGAGGAAGCTATTATTACCGATACTAAAAAAGTAATCAACACACTGAATTCGCTTTGCATTGAAATGGATGATCGCTACGATCTACTTAAAAATGCGATGGTACGTAACATCAAAGAATACAATGCGAAGTTTGTAAAACGTAAATTAAACCCCAACGACGGCCATCGCTATCTCCCCTATATCGTTTTAGTCATCGATGAGTTCGCAGATCTAATTATGACCGCCGGAAAAGAGGTAGAAACCCCTATCGCTAGACTCGCCCAACTCGCGAGAGCCATCGGAATTCATTTAATTATCGCGACACAGCGCCCTTCAGTCAATGTGATTACAGGAATCATTAAAGCAAACTTCCCGGCACGATTAGCGTTTCGTGTGACTTCAAAAATTGATTCTCGTACGATTTTAGACAGTTCAGGAGCAGATCAACTTATTGGTCGTGGAGATATGTTATACACTCAAGGAAGTGAAATGGTTCGACTCCAATGTGCCTTTGTCGATACCCCTGAGGTGGAAGAAATTACCTCCTACATAGGCAGTCAAAGAGCGTATGCAAGTGCTCACCTTCTTCCCGAGTACGATGACGATTCTTCAGAAGGTTCTTTAGTTAATGATATTTCTGAACGAGATGCCCTCTTCAAAGAAGCTGCTGAGATCGTTGTACAATCACAACAAGGTTCGACTTCACTCATTCAAAGAAAAATGAAGATTGGTTACAATCGAGCAGGAAGAATCATAGACCAACTTGAAGCAGCGGGAATTGTTGGACCTTTTGAAGGCTCAAAAGCCCGTCAAGTACTTTTCAAAGACACCATAAGTCTTCAGCAATTTTTTGATAATGAAAATCAAAACACCTAAATGAAAACAGCCTTTCAGATTATTACTTTCTCGCTACTTCTCTTTAGTGGTGTCGTAAAAGCCCAAAATAGTGGTGAACAATACTTAGACCGCGTTTACCAGCGCGTTTCAGAAGCTCCTGCTGTTCAAATCAGTTTCTCTTATCGCCTACAAAATAAAGAAGCTGGGGTTAATCAAACTACGGAAGGAGCACTTTATTTATCAGGTATCCAGTACCACCTTACGCTTTTCGGAACCACTCAATTATTTGATGGTGAAAAAACCTACACCATTATTCCAGATAATGAAGAGGTAATGATCAGTACCTATAGCCCTGACAATGAAGGAGGGCTAGATCCTTCAAGTCTCTTTAGTTTTTACAAAGATGGATACCGAATTGAATTAAAGGAGCTAACCGCCGAAAATCAAGCTTTCATTCAATTGTTTCCTATTGACAGTTCCTCTGAGATTTCTGAAATTATTGCTCAAGTAGACTTAAATACCGACCAGCTTATTAGCTTATCGCAAATCGGTCTTAATGAAACGCAAACGATACTGGTCGTAGAATCTTACGAAGAACTAACCGCAAGGATACCCTCAAAAACTAGTTTTGACAGAGCCTATTACGAAGGCTTAGGCTTCTACTTCATCGAAGATTAAACCCTAACATGCGAATACTCGATAGTTATTTACTCAAGCGCTTTGCTTCTACCTTCTTTAGTGCCTTCGCTATCGTTCTTTTTATTTTTATTTTTCAGGCAATTTGGTTGTTCATCGATGAATTAGCAGGTAAAGATTTAGACATCGCCATCATCGGTAAATTTCTCATCTATTATCTCCCTACCATCGTAGATGATGTAATGCCCCTTGCCGTATTGTTAACCTCTATATTAACCTATGGTTCTTTAGCCGAATATTATGAATTCGCTGCTATAAAAGCATCTGGGATATCGCTTTTCCGAGCCATGCGAAGCACTTTAATCTTCTCGATTCTATTAGCAGTAGCGACCTTCTTTGTAGCCAATAATATTATCCCTGCCTCAGAGCAGAAAATATTTAATCTAAGAAGAAATATTGCTCAAGTAAAACCATCTGCTGCTATTGTAGAAGGTATTTTTACCGATATTGAGAATACAGATATGACCATTAAGGTTGGTCAAAAGTATGGTGAAAATGATCGTTTATTAAAAGACGTGTTGATTCATCAAAAATCTGAAAATCAACAAAACACAGTAGTGATAAGCGCTACCTCAGGAGAATTTATCAGTAATGAGAATTCTAATCTGTTAGAGCTCGTGTTGTATGACGGATATTATTACGAGGAAATATTACCCGCAAAAGCAAAGGATCGTGAGAATCATCCCTTTGCGAGAGCTAATTTTGACACCTATGTCAAGTACATTGATTTATCGAGTCTGAATGAGGTTGACTTAGACAAAGAGTCATCGATAACGACAGACAAGATGAAACCTATGGGTCAATTATTAAGTGATATCGATTCACTACGTATCAATAACAATGAACAAATTGAGGCATTTACCGAAAATACGCTTACTCGAATTGGGGCTTTAGACGTAGGAGCTAATGAGTTTCTTCGATCAACCAAAGAAGAAAGCAAAGCTCTAGAACTACGCGTTCAAAAAGGGCCAAAACCCGCTGATCCTGATAGTATTTTCTTCGCTAAGCTTAGCACACCGAAGGATAGTCTTTTAAGACTTATTCCTTCATGGCAACGTTCACAAGCTCTAAAGTCAGCTAGAAATAATTTAGCTAGTCTAAAAATCACGGTGGCTCAAAAGGGGTCTGAAATGGGTAAGCGCTTCGAATTTTACAATAGGCACATCATACAGCTACATAAAAAGTTTGCTTTAGCCCTATCCTGTATTCTACTATTTTTTATCGGAGCTCCCATGGGTGCACTGATTAGAAAAGGAGGTTTAGGACTTCCTATGGTGATTGCCATCATTTTTTTCTTAAGCTATCATTTTTTGGGTGTTTTCGCAGAGAACTATGCAAAAAGAGGAAATATACACCCAATTATCGGCGCATGGTTTTCTACCTTTGTAATGTTACCCATTGCTTTTTATTTAAGTCGATTAGCCTTGTTGGATCGTGGACTTTTAGCCATCAACATAACTATTTTTAAACCAATTGCTCGCCTTATTAAAGGCCTGAAAAAATAATAGCTAAGCTTTATCATGCGTCAAGAGTTAGATTCCATTGAGAGTGCCATAGAAGCCGTTAAAAACGGAGAAATCATTATCGTGGTAGATGATGAAAATCGCGAGAATGAAGGTGATTTTTTAATGGCTGCTGAAAAAGTTACTCCAGAGCATATCAACTTTATGGCAAAGCACGGGCGTGGATTAATCTGTGCACCTCTTACAGAAAAACGTTGTACAGAACTAGGTCTTTCTCGAATGGTGAATGACAACACAGACCCTTTAAAAACAGCATTTACCGTATCTGTCGATCTTAGAGGAAATGGGGTAACAACGGGTATTTCAGCAGAGGATCGAGCTAAGACGATACTTGCATTAACGGACCAAGAAACAAAACCATATGACCTAACACGTCCTGGACATATTTTCCCATTAATTGCTAAGGAAGGTGGTGTGCTAAGACGCACCGGTCACACTGAAGCTGCCGTAGACTTCGCCAAATTGGCAGGTTTGAAAGAGGCCGGAGTCATCGTCGAAATCATGAATGAAGACGGAACTATGGCCCGTTTCAACGACTTATTAGCTGTTCGTTCTCGGTTTAATTTGAAAATGGTGAGTATCGAGGCTCTAGTCGCCTATCGTATGCAAAATGATCGTCTCATCGAAAAAGAATTTTCAGAAACCATTGAGACTCGCTTTGGTGCGTTTCAACTAAACGCTTATCGTCAAACTACCAATGATCAAATTCACTTGGCATTTACAAAGGGAGAATGGCAAAAAGGTGAAACTGTAACGGTAAGAATTCAACCCCAACGTTTAACCGATGGTTTAGTAGAGTTTCTCACTTCCTCAAAAGATTATGGGTTAGAAAATGTGTTTAGTTCAGTACAAAAAGAAGAGAAAGCGGCCATTATCTTTATCAACCATAGATTGAGTAATAGTGGATTATTGAGCCGTTTTAGATCCTTATCTAACACAAAGGAAAACAGTGAATCTGGAATCAAAATGGATGAAAAAGATTTTGGTATAGGAGCACAAATCCTAAATGACTTAAATCTGAATGCGATTCGTTTAATGACCAATTCAGACCTTCAAAATAGAGTGGGATTAGCAGGTTACGGAATTGAAATTGATGGCGTAATCGGTTATTAAAAAAACCAGAGCTTAATCGCCATTATAATTACCATAACCATCATTCCGGCCTTTACAAACCCCTCCCCTTTTTTAACCGAGAGACGAGCTGAGATCCAACCTCCAACCATATTACCAAAGGCAAGCAGGAGACCTATTTTCCAATCAATCAAATCATTTACTAAAAACACAACAATAGCTCCTATAGTGTAAATACCTGCGACTAGTACTTTTGTTGCGTTCGTTCTGATCAGATCCATTTTATTGAAGTAGTTCAGCCAAATCATCATAATTAGCCCCATACCGGCATTGATAAACCCACCGTAAATCCCAAATACAAAGAAAGCTACAATGGATATCCATAAGCGCTTTCCACTCAGTTGTTCGGCAATATCAGTAACATCCATTTTAGGTTTAAATATCATCAGCAAAACGATGATAATCATGATAACCGCAAGGACCCTATTAAACATACCTTTATCAAAATCTACAGCAATCATGGCTCCTATTACTGAGCCAATAGTCGCAGATAAACCTAGATAAATGCTAAAAGGGAAGGTGTTGATTTTCTTACTATGGTAACCCGCACTGGCTGAAAAGGCAGATATTGCTATTCCTAAACGATTAGTTCCATTGGCAATCGTCGGATCTAATCCGATTAAAATCATTGCCGGAAGTGTTAATACCGAAGCTCCACCGGCAATCGTATTAATAAAGCCTGCTATAAAGCCAACGACTACCATTAATATCCAAATGAACTGTTCTTCCATGGTAGCAAAGATACCGCCATACTCAATATTTTAACAAACCTAATTCATCCCATGATTATTAAATTTCTATCTTGAATCGAAATTTAACCTTAACAAAAATGAAACTAGTTTATGCCTTTTTAGGCTTATTTTTATTAGTCAGCTGTGGCCCCAAAACCGAAAAGAAAATGGAAAGTACAGAAAGTGGTGTAGGCGGTCTTGCCCTATATACTGTGCGCGATGAGATGAGTAAAGACCCTAAAGGGACCTTAAAAGCAGTTGCTGATGCTGGATATCAATATATTGAAGCCGCAGGATACGATAATGGTTCTTATTACGGGATGTCTCCTACAGAATTCAAAAACTATTTGAATGAGTTAGGCTTAGAGCCTAAAAGCTCTCACCAAGGATCAATCAGTTACGAGAATGCCGATCAACAAATTGCAGATGCCATTGAGGCAGGCTTTGAATACATCGTTGTTCCTGTACCACCGATGGGAATGTTTACCTATGATTTTGAGACCCGTACCATGGGAATGAATGGAACTACCGAGACACTGATCGAATTTTTATCGGTGGTAGGAGAAAAAGCGAGCAATGCGGGTATCCAATTACTTTATCACAATCACGACTTTGAATTTAAAGCAGATACGGATGGAGTTACTATGGTTGATCGTATTTTATCAGAAACTAATCCTGAACACGTAAACTTTCAAATCGATTTATTCTGGGCAACAGTTGCAGGGGTTGATCCTATTGAATATTTCGGAAAATACCCTGGACGTTTCAAAGCTTTTCACGTAAAAGATAGAGACGCAGATGGAAATATGGCACCTGTTGGAAAAGGCGAGATTGATTTTAAAGCGATCTTTAAGCATGCTGGCCATGCAGGTATGGAATACTTCCTAGCAGAACAAGATAATACAGGAGACCAAGCTCCTTTAGATGCCATTATCGACTCTCAAAAGGGATTGCAAGCGATTGTCAACTAAACAAAGTTGTAAATCATTATACAAGGCTAGGAATGAAAATTCTTAGCCTTTTTTATTTGATCTTGTAGGAAAGTGTAAATAAGGTATTTAAGTCAAATGACTTCAAATCAGTATTGGGTAGATTATCAAATCGTGTTGCAATATCTAATCCTAAAGACATTCTATCTGATACCGGCACCTTAGAATTTAGGTTGGCTAACACCCTAAAGTCACTCATTGACTGAAGGCTTGGTTGATAATAAAGTACGAGTGCACTCTTAAGTTGTCTATCTACAAGCTGTAATGATCCCATTACATTTCCACGAAAAATAGTTGTCGAAGGGTCGATCGTAAATTCCTCTCGCTCATAAAAAATACCAATAGATAAGAAGTCTTTGGTATCCTTGGCGTCTAAAGTAGCATTCGCTCCTATCAGGTACCTCGCCTGAAGGTCTAAAACATTATTCGACTGAAACTGAAAATAGGTGTTTAATGTAGCTCTTTTCGAAATCGACTTATTATATCTTAAGTGACCATAGGTTGATGAACGAATGGATGTTCCTTCTGAACTTACGGTATTGAAGCCTCCTATAAACCAAATTGCAGAAGAATCCCCTAAACTATGACCTGCTACGATATCTGTAGCTCCAACAAATAAACTCTGGTTGCCTTCAAAGTAATTCAAGCTAAGTTTCGATTCTAAATACCAGATACTATCGAGTTTATGAGCAAACGCTGAAGTATCAAGTATGTTCTGTGCAAATCCCGAGGATATGCTCAACAAAAATAAAAGGGTGAATAATTTTTTCATCAGAGAGTTTAATACTACAAAAATAAAAAGGGGTGGTTTAAAACCACCCCTTTTTGACTGTCTATTAAGAAAAGACTATAATTGTTTTTTAGCAAGGTAAAAGTCAACCTTCTCGCAGCTAGTATCAGCGATTCTAGCATCCATTTCTTCAAGAGTCTTCGGCGGAGGAACAATTATCTTATCTCCTGGTTCCCAATTTAAGGGAATTGCAACCTTGTTCTTATCACTAAACTGAAGTGCCTTAAGAGCTCGAATAATTTCGTTCATATTTCGCCCAACATTAAGTGGGTAATACATGATTAAACGAATTTTATTTTCAGGATCAATGAAGAATACGGCTCTAACGGCAGCAGTCTCACTTTCACTGGGCTGAAGCATACCGTATAACTTAGACACCTTCATGTCTAAATCAGCGATAATTGGAAACTGAAAATAAACTCCAGTTTTTTCTCTAACGTTATTTACCCAAGCAAGGTGAGAGTGAATCGAATCAATGGATAAGCCAATAAGTGCAGTATTAAGTTCTGCAAATAACTCTTGATTCTGAGCAAAACCACTCATCTCAGTAGTACACACTGGTGTAAAGTCAGCAGGGTGTGAGAACAAAATCTTCCACTTCCCTGGTGCGTAGTCAGAGAATTTCATTTTACCTGTGGTAGTCACTGCCTCAAAATCTGGCGCTTGATCACCGATAAGTGGTATTTTAAAAACTTCTTGTTCGTCCATTTATAGTAGGGTTTTGAATTAATTTATAGTTCAAATTTACCTGCTGAAACCTGTTCTGAACCCAAAAGAAAAGCGAGATTAACTGCGTTGATCCCTTAAGGGGGTTGCTTCATGAAAAGAAACCCGAAAGCGCTATCGCGCTTAATTAGTTTTTTCGGCGTCTCCATTTTCAAGCAAGCTTGACAATAAAACGCACAAAAAAACCCACAGCGTTTGCTGCGGGTTTCATATCCTGGCGGAGAGAGAGGGATTCGAACCCCCGGAGGTGTGACCCTCAACGGTTTTCAAGACCGCCGCATTCGACCACTCTGCCATCTCTCCTAATGGGTGGCAAATATAATATGATTTTCTCTTAAAAGAAAAGGCCGCGAATAAAATTCGCAGCCTTTTTATCAATTTTTCAAATCAATGAATTACTTCACTTCTTCGAAATCAACATCTTCTACTGAATCCGCATTTGAATCTCCTGAAGAAGCATTCCCATTAGAATCTGGTTCTGCTTGAGCTCCACCCGATTCTGCTTGTGCTTTATACATCTCCTCAGAAGCATTTTTCCATGCCTCGTTGATCTTGTCTAGAGCAGGTTTTATTGCTTCTAACTCTTTAGTTTCAAAAGCTTTCTTCAGTTCATCTAAAGCATCTTGAATTGGTTTTTTCTTATCCTCAGATAATTTATCACCAAATTCAGATAATTGTTTCTCTGTCTGAAAGATCATTTGATCTGCCTCATTCAAAGTTTCAGCTGATTCCTTTGCCTTCTTATCCGCGTCGGCATTTGCCTCCGCTTCGGCTTTCATTCGGTCGATTTCTTCTTGTGTTAATCCAGAAGAAGCTTCAATACGAATATCCTGTGACTTACCGGTTGCCTTGTCCGTAGCTGATACTTTGATAATACCATTGGCATCAATATCAAAAGTTACTTCAATTTGAGGCGTACCGCGAGGTGCAGGTGGAATACCGTCTAAATGGAAACGTCCGATGGTTTTATTATCCGCTGCCATTGGGCGCTCTCCTTGAATCACATGAATCTCTACAGAGGGTTGGTTATCTGCCGCTGTCGAAAATACTTGTGATTTTTTGGTTGGAATTGTAGTGTTTGATTCTATTAGTCGAGTGGCAACACCTCCCATAGTTTCAATACCTAACGAAAGTGGTGTCACATCTAATAGAAGTACGTCCTTAACATCTCCTGTTAAAACTCCTCCTTGGATCGCAGCACCAACAGCTACTACTTCATCTGGGTTTACCCCTTTTGATGGAGCCTTACCAAAGAATTTTTCAACCGCTTCTTGCACTGCAGGAATACGTGTTGATCCACCCACTAAGATAATCTCATCAATATCACTCTTCGATAGACCAGCAGATTTAAGCGCTGATTCACAAGGCTTGATGGTACGAGCTACTAGGTCAGCAATCAACTGCTCAAACTTCGAGCGACTAAGCGAACGCACCAAGTGTTTTGGACCTGAAGCTGTAGCTGTCACGTAAGGCAGATTAATTTCAGTAGATGCTGAAGATGACAATTCAATTTTCGCCTTCTCAGCAGCCTCTCTTAAACGCTGAAGAGCCATAGCATCTTTACGAAGATCGATCCCTTCCTCAGCTTCAAACTCAGCAGCTAACCAATCAATAATCGTTTGATCAACGTCGTCTCCTCCTAGGTGAGTATCACCATCGGTTGCAAGAACTTCGAATACTCCGTCACCTAACTCTAGAATAGAAACATCATGCGTTCCTCCCCCAAAGTCAAAAACAACGATTTTTTGATCACTGTCTTTTTTATCTAATCCGTAGGCTAAAGAAGCAGCCGTTGGTTCGTTGATAATTCGTTCAACCGTTAATCCAGCAATTTCACCAGCTTCTTTAGTTGCCTGACGCTGAGCATCATTAAAGTAAGCAGGTACAGTAATTACTGCTCTTGAAACCGTTTGTCCTAAATAATCCTCGGCAGTTTTCTTCATTTTTTGAAGGATCATTGCCGATAATTCTTGTGGAGTATACAAGCGCTCGTCGATCTCAACACGAGGAGTATCGTTATCTCCTTTAATTACTTTATAAGGAACACGCCCTGTCTCTTTCGATGATTCAGAGAATTTATTACCCATAAAACGCTTAATAGAATAAATCGTTTTGTGAGGATTGGTAACTGCTTGTCTTTTTGCAGGATCTCCTACTTTGATTTCGCCTCCTTCTACAAAAGCAATCATCGATGGAGTTGTTCTTTTACCTTCTGCGTTTGGAATAACCACTGGGTCATTCCCTTCCATTACAGAAACGCAAGAATTCGTGGTTCCGAGGTCAATACCTATAATTTTACTCATAACTGATATAGTTTCGTTTTGTACTCCATAAGTCAAGATTTATGCCATCCATAAAAGACTGACAAGCTGTCAGAAATTGATTTAACTTTAAACACAAATTGACCGTTATGAGTGCGATTAGCTCGTTTGAAATGTTAAGTATTGGCATAGGCCCGTCTAGCTCTCACACCCTTGGCCCCTGGAGAGCCTGTCAACTCTTTAGAAAAGAACTAGAGCGTAAGAGTATTGCGATTACAGACATTATTTCTATCGAAATACATCTTTTTGGTTCTTTATCGCTTACCGGTAAAGGACACGCAACCGACAAGGCACTGATATTGGGATTAAGTGGTGCAGATTACGAAAAGGACGGCACCCTAAAACTTCATGAAATTTTAGGAAGGGTTACCGAAGAAAAACAACTTCATTTATTCGGTAAAACGAAACTATCTTTTAACCCAGAGAAGCAGATTATTTTTCATCGTAAAGCCCTTGAAGAACACGCTAACGGCATGATAATTAAAGCTCTGCTAACCAATAACGAGGGCATTGATGCCACTTATTTTTCAGTGGGTGGAGGCTTTGTGGTAAGCAAGCAGGTCTTTGAAGATGAAAAAGAACCTGATTATCGCTACAGATATCCTTCAAACAGAGGTGAAGATTTATTAGAACATTGCTCGAAAAATCAAAAAAAAATTAGCGATCTCGTTTTAGAGAACGAGTTCGAGAGATACGGTGAATCTTACACTAAGAAACGATTCAGTGAGATCTGGCAGGTTATGCTCGAGGCGATGTATGAAGGTTGCCACACTACGGGCGAACTCCCTGGAGGGTTAAAGGTTGCAAGGCGAGCTGCTAAAATGAACAGGGAACTTATTGAAAACTACAACTATTCCACACCAGAAGGGTGGATTAAGGCGATTAGAAACTCAAGGGTTCGATTCAGACAAATTCTTCAATGGGTAAGCTGTTTTGCAATCGCTGTGAATGAAGTAAATGCGGCTATGGGACGAGTAGTTACTGCTCCAACCAATGGAAGTGCTGGAGTAATTCCCGCAGTACTTATGTATTACCTGGTTATTGAGAATCACCAAGGCGGTGAAGCTGAAATAAAACGATTTCTAGCTGTCGCTGCAGAAATTGGAACCCTGTTTAAAAAGAATGCAACTCTCTCAGCCGCTATGGGTGGTTGTCAAGCAGAAATTGGCGTTTCCTCTGCAATGGCGGCAGCGGCACTTACTGAACTATTAGAAGGCACACCTGATCAGGCGCTTAGTGCTGCCGAAATAGCAATGGAACACCACTTAGGTCTAACCTGTGATCCGATCGCAGGGTTAGTTCAAATTCCTTGTATAGAGAGAAATTCAATGGGTGCTGTTAAAGCAATTAATGCCGCTCAATTAGCATTGGGAAGAAAATCAGGGGATTCTAAAATTAGTCTAGATCAAATCATCGACACGATGTGGGATACCGCTAAAGACATGTCAACTAAGTATAAAGAGACCTCTGAAGGCGGTTTAGCTATACAAGTTAATTGGTCGGATTGCTAAACTCACAGGACTTATTTCGAGTATCGTACAAGGCCAGGACTTTCCATTTAGACTCCTTTTTTACAAGGGTAAATACATTCGTGCCACAATGAGAAAAGCTCCCGTTAACATAGAATTCATAAGGAGTAAAAACCAAAGTCATTCCGCTGGCCTCAACAACCTTATAACCGAGTAAACGCTCTTCAAAAGAAAGATCATCAGAAATAGAGCTTATCGCATGAATAAAATCCTCAACAGACTCTTCCTTAGTTCTAACACCACTTAGAGAGTTTTGAACACTCACTAGGCGCGCGTCAAGCATAAAAAAATCTTTAAGAGAAGTAGTGTCTTTTTGGTGAAAGGCTTCAAAAAAAATATCAATCACCTCTTTGGGCTGCTGTGCGCTTAATGAATGACAGGACAATAATAGGGTGAGTGTAAGGAGTCGATATTTAGCAATCATAATTTACATTTACCTTTGTCGAAAATTAGTCTTTCAAATGTCAACAGCCAAAAAAACATTTAAACGAGTAACAGTAAAGTCTCTTTTAGAGATGAAGGAGCAAGCAGAAAAAATCTCTATGCTTACTTCCTATGATTTTACAATGGCACAATTAGTTGATAAAGCTGGAGTTGACGTCATTCTTGTTGGAGACTCTGCTAGCAATGTATTTGCAGGACACGAAACAACCCTCCCTATTACTCTAGATCAAATGATCTATCACGCATCTTCTGTAGTACGTGGGGTTTCGAGGGCTCTTATTGTTGTTGACATTCCGTTCGGAAGTTATCAAAGCGATTCAAAAGAGGCACTTCGTTCTGCCATACGAATCATGAAAGAAAGTGGAGCTCACGCCGTAAAAATCGAAGGTGGAGAAGAAATTAAAGACTCCTTAAAACGTATACTCGCCGCGGGAATTCCGGTAATGGGACACCTTGGATTAACCCCTCAATCCATTTACCAATTTGGTAGTTACACCGTGAGAGCCAAAGAAGATGCCGAAGCTGAAAAACTCATTAAAGATGCATTACTTTTAGAAAAGCTCGGATGCTTTGCTATTGTTTTAGAAAAGGTACCTGCAGCCCTAGCTCAGAAAGTGGCAGCTCAACTTCAAATTCCGGTTATAGGTATTGGTGCCGGAAATGGCGTTGATGGTCAAGTTTTAGTAGTTAATGACATGCTAGGTATGTCCACCGAATTTAGTCCACGGTTTTTAAGACGGTACCTAAATCTAGATGAGCAAATCAATGGGGCATTTGTGAAGTATGTGGCAGATGTTAAGTCAAAAGACTTTCCAAACGAAAACGAACAATATTAGTGTTAGAAGTTCTATTCGAAGACAATCATCTCATTGCCGTAAATAAACCTTCTGGAGTTTTAGTGCAAGGCGATAAAACCGGGGACACTCCCCTATCTGACCTGATTAAATCCTATCTGGTTGAAAAATACAACAAGCCCGGAGATGCTTACCTTGGGGTAATACATCGTATAGATCGTCCGACCAAGGGAATTGTTCTTTTCGCTAAAACTTCAAAAGCACTCACAAGAATGAATAAGGCTTTTGCAGACCGAACTCCGAGTAAAAAATACTGGGCCATTGTGTCCGGAGAATTAAGAAGTGATTCGTTCAAGCTCGAACACTGGCTACTTAGAAAACCTGCAAACAATAAATCCTATGCTCACGATAAAGAAGTTAACGGATCGAAAAAAGCCCTATTAACAGCAAAAAGACTTGATAGTTCGAACAATTATCACCTTTTAGAGATTGAATTAGAAACGGGTAGACATCATCAAATTCGATCCCAGTTGTCTAAGATAGGCTTACCTATAAAGGGAGATCTTAAATACGGTTCTAAACGCAGTAATTCAGATGGAGGAATTGATTTACTTGCTAAGAGTTTAAGTTTTTCTCATCCCGTTTCGAAAGAAACTATAATAATCAACTGTCCGATTCCTAGAACCGGTGCTTGGAAGCACTTTAACTTCTAGGAAGGTCTTATATTTACGCCTTTATTTTAAGTCAATCGATTTATGCATATTTCTCATCGCTGGTTACATGATTATTTAGATTTCGATTTGAGTCCTTCAAAAACCTCAGAACTATTAACTGACCTAGGACTTGAGGTAGAGGGCCTAACTTCTTTTCAATCGATCAAAGGAGGACTCGAGGGCATTGTTGTTGGAGAAGTAATAAGCTGTAAGCAACATCCAAATGCAGATAGACTTAAAGTTACCGAGGTAAATCTTGGTGATCAAGTGGTTCAAATTGTTTGTGGGGCACCTAACGTTGCTGAAGGACAAAAAGTTCCGGTAGCCACCGTAGGCACTTTGCTTTATCCAGCTGAAGGGGAACCCTTTAAAATAAAAAAGAGTAAAATTAGAGGCGAAGAAAGCTTTGGGATGATTTGCGCGGAGGATGAAATAGGGATAGGAACCTCGCATAATGGCATCCTAGTTCTACCAGAAAATACAGAAATCGGAATACCTCTATCGAATTTATTCGAAAACTATGAAGACCATATCTACGAAATCGGGTTGACTCCGAATCGTTCAGATGCTATGAGTCACTACGGGGTAGCACGTGATCTTAGAGCTGGGCTAGCTTTAGAAAATCCGCAACCGCCATTAAATACCATACCAATCTCTTCGTTCCATGTTGAAAACACTACTTCACCGATTGAAATACAAGTTGAAGAACACGAATTAGTACCAAGATATCTAGGAGTAGTCATTAGTGGAATTGAAGTCAAAGAATCACCGACCTGGTTAAAGGATCGTTTAAAAAGTATCGGGTTAAATCCCATCAACAACATTGTAGATGTCACCAACTTCGTTCTTCATGGGATTGGTCAACCATTACACGCCTTTGACTACGATAAAATCAAAGGTTCAAAAGTAGTGGTCAGAAAGGCGAAACCCGGCGAAAAATTGCTTTGCCTAGATGAAGTCGATCGTGAGTTAGCTACTGATGACCTTGTTATTTGTGACATTGAAGGCCCTATGTGTATCGCTGGTGTTTTTGGTGGTCATCGCTCAGGAGTAAGTAACACAACAACGAGTATCTTTCTTGAAAGCGCCTACTTCGATGCTGTAAGTGTACGTAAAACAGCAAAAAGACACGGATTAAATACAGACGCTTCATTCAGATTTGAGCGGGGCATTGATATTGAATTTTGTGAAATTGCACTTAAGCGTGCAGCTATTCTCATTCGTGAAGTTGCAGGTGGCGTAATCTCTAGCGAGATATCCTCTTTCTACCCCAAAGAGAAGGAATCGGTTCAACTTTTCTTAAACTACGAGAAGTTAAATGCCATTCTAGGTCATCAAATAGAGAAAGAAAAAATTAAATCGATTCTTGTTAGTCTAGATTTTAAAATCCTCAATGAAACAGAATCTGGACTAGGATTGATCGCACCCCGATATCGAGTAGATGTTACTAGAGAGATCGATGTGGTTGAAGAGATTCTAAGAGTTTATGGTTACAACCACATTCCAATCCCACAAAAGCTTGCGAGTACATTAAATCGTTCTAAGTCTTCTTCCAACCTTCAAAACCAAAACAGAGTAGCTGATTTCCTCGTTAGTCTAGGGTTTAATGAAATACTAACGAATAGTTTAGTTTCTCAATCTAGTAATCAATTCGGAAACTCTGTTGCGCTTAAGAATCCATTAAGTAAAGAATTGGAGGTGCTTAGAGACCATATGATAGGAACAACGCTTCAAAGTGTAGCGTTCAATCTGAATCGACAGCGAAGCGACATTAAATTCTTTGAATTTGGTAAAACCTATTCCAAAAAAGGTCATGAATTTGAAGAAAAGAGAGAACTTGTTCTAGCCGCTACTGGTAGCAGATACTCAGAAAACTGGATGCAACCAAAGTCTGCCACTAGTTTTTTTGATATCAAAACGGTGAGCTTAGAACTTCTAAGACGTTTAGGCATCTATGATTTAGAAGAATCGCTTTTGAATAATGAACATTCTTTTTTCGCAGAAGGGTTGATCATTGCATCTAATGGTCAAATTATTGCCGAATTAGGTCTTGTTCAAGAAAGTCATCTAGAAAATTATGACATTGACCAGAGTGTTTTTGCCTCAATCATTTATTGGGACTCGGTTCTTAACTTATCAGACCAAAAAGAAGGGGAGAAATTATACACACCAATCGCAAAATATCCAGCGGTACGAAGAGATTTAGCACTTTTACTCGATGATCATATTCTCTTTAGTGAAATCAGAGATGCGTGCTTTGAATCAGAGCGTAAATTGCTTAAAAACGTGAATCTTTTCGATGTTTACAAAGGAAAATCACTAGATCCTGGTAAGAAGTCTTATGGTATTAGCCTTGTTCTTTCTGATCCTGAAAAAACACTAACAGACAAGCAGGTAGATAAAGCAATGGAACGTATCGTTAACAATCTTCAAGAAAAATTTGATTGTTCATTGCGATAAGCAATTCCTTTTTTACCGGAGTTATTGTAATTTTGAAAAGCTAGAAAAAGATTACTATGATTCCGAAACTCAACCTTTTAGAGAAACTTCAGTCTCAAAAAGAAAGAGATCATCAATTCTATCAGGATATTGATTTCTCTAATTCATTTGAGCGTCCGACAAAAAACGAAGCCGATTCGACTCTTGAAGATCGCTTAAAAAATCTCGACTACAATGCAATCAATAGTATTGACGCTGACCAGTTAGAACTCGGAGAGGTATATCATATCGATAGTATTCGTAAAATAGCAACCACTTACAGACTAAGGTTCTTACCTCTTAAGTATTTTAAACCTTCGCTACCGCAAGAAGCCTTGCAAAAAATCGAAGATTTCGAAGACAAGCATCAAACCGAAATAAAGAACCTTCAGATCTTAGCTCCTTCTAAGCTATTTAAATTAGAGAACCAGGACGATCCGTTACTATTCGCTCCTATTGGGAATGGTTATTACACCTTAATTCACCAATGGGGGAATGATCTTAGTGGCTTAAGAAAAATAATGGTCTGGCCACTTAGAGGTCCTGTAGAATTAGTAATCACTTTACTTCTCGTGAGCTATTTACTCACCCTACTTGTACCTAATGGATTATTCTCCAAAGAAGCGAGTTCAGCTCAATTTTGGATTTTGTTCTTCTTCTTCTTTAAAGGCGTAGTTGGCTTAACGATTTTTTACGGGATTTCAATGGGCAAAAACTTCAACCCATTTATCTGGAACTCGAAGTATTTTAACGCTTAGCTATACATCGTATTTCTGAGAGCTTTGATGTCTTTGCTTTCCATATAGTCATCGAAGGTCATGTATCTATCGATCACTCCTTTTGGAGTAATCTCAATAATTCGATTCGCCACGGTGTTTGCAAACTCATGATCATGAGTCGTAACTAATAGGTTTCCTTTAAATTGTTTTAGCGAATTATTAAAAGCGGTAATACTCTCAAGATCGAGGTGATTCGTTGGTTCATCAAGCATGAGAACATTAGCTCGAAGAAGCATCATTCTACTTAGCATGCATCGAACTTTTTCTCCCCCTGAAAGAACATTACATTTCTTCAAAGCTTCTTCTCCACTAAACAGCATTTTACCGAGAAAGCCTCTTAGGTGAACTTCCTCGCGTTCCTCCTCTGTTTTTGCATATTGACGTAACCAGTCTACTAAGCTTACCGCTTCATTGAAATAAGCATCATTATCTGCCGGTAAGTAGGATTGTGTGGTAGTTACACCCCAAGAATAGGTACCAGAAGCAGCTGCCTCCTCTCCCGCTATGATTTGATAAAATGCAGTAGTTGCGCGAGCATCTCTCGAAATAAGTGCGATTTTATCGGTCTTCACCATATTTAAATCGATCTTATCAAAAAGTATGGCACCATCTTCAGATACTGCCTTTAATCCTTCTACTTGAAGAATTTGATCCCCTGCTTCACGTTCTCTCTCAAATATAATTGCTGGATAACGACGTGACGAAGGCTTAATGTCTTCAACCTTCAATTTATCAAGCATCTTTTTTCTTGATGTAGCCTGTTTGCTTTTAGCTACGTTCGCACTAAATCGTTGAATGAATTCTTGAAGTTCTTTGGCTTTCTCCTCAGCTTTTTTGTTTTGTTGTGCACGCTGACGAGCTGCGAGCTGGCTACTTTCATACCAAAAGGTGTAGTTACCCGAAAAAAGGTTGATTTTTCCGAAGTCAATATCTGCGATATGGGTACAAACCGCATCTAAAAAGTGCCGGTCATGCGATACAACCAGCACGGTATTTTCATAATTTCCAAGGAAGTCTTCGAGCCAGCTAATGGTATCGTAATCAAGGTCGTTAGTAGGCTCATCCATGATCAGTACATCTGGATTACCAAATAGTGCCTGAGCTAACAATACTCTAACCTTCATTTTAGGATCTATATCAGCCATCAACTGATAATGTAGATCTTCCTTAATTCCCAAATTAGAAAGTAAAGCGGCAGCTTCAGAATCAGCATTCCAGCCATTCATTTCTTCAAACTGAACCTGAAGTTCGCCTATTCGGTCTGCGTTTTCATCACTGTAATCCGCATAAAGAGCATCAATTTCTTGTTTAATACTGAACAAATCTTTGTTCCCTCTAACTACAGTCTCTAATACAGGAAAATCATCGCAGGCATTATGGTTCTGTTCTAAAATAGACATACGCTTACCGGGCTCTAGATGAACGTGTCCTGAGGTTGGGTCTTGCTTTTTTGAAAGGATCTTCATAAAGGTTGACTTCCCTGCACCGTTTGCTCCAATAATACCATAGCAATTACCGTGAGCAAAGGTTACGTTTACCTCATCAAATAAGACACGTTTTCCGAATTGAACCGAAAGATTAGAAACTGAAAGCATAAAGAATTAACCGTTTAATTTTTTGTGATCTGCAAGAAAGGTAGCTAAACCTTTATCGGTAAGTGGGTGATTTAGGAGTGCAAGCATTGCTGATAATGGACCGGTCATTACATCTGCACCAATTTGAGCACATTCAACAATATGCATTGGGTGACGAACCGATGCTGCTAGAATTTCGGTCTCAAAATCATAGTTGTCATAGATATTTCGAATGTCCTCAATAAGTCGAAGACCATCGGTAGAGATATCATCAAGTCTACCAATAAAAGGCGAGACATAAGTTGCACCTGCCTTTGCCGCTAACAAGGCCTGGCCTACCGAAAAAATAAGCGTACAGTTTGTTCTTATTCCCTTTTGAGAAAAGTAGGTAATCGCTTTAAGTCCTTCTTTAATCATCGGTACTTTAACCACAATTTGCGGATGTAGGTCTGCTAGAATTTCCCCTTCTCGAACCATACCTTCAAAATCAGTTGAGATCACCTCTGCTGAAACATCTCCATCAACAATTTCGCAAATGGCTTTGTAGTGATCTAAAATAGCCGATTCACCAGAGATGCCCTCTTTGGCCATTAGTGAAGGGTTTGTCGTTACTCCATCAATGATGCCTAAGTTTTGGGCTTCACGAATTTGATCGAGATTTGCAGTGTCTATAAAGAATTTCATGACTATAAGTTGTAATGGTTAGCTAGTAGTTTTTCGTACTGAGTTTGACTCAATACTTTCCTCAACAAAAGTACCGATAATCGCTGCAATTTATTGGCAACTAAAAAGTGAATTCGCTTCGGTTTCTTTGTGATGATTTCTTCTATTTTAATGGCAACCTCAATGGGATCCATGGCTGTATCTACATGCTCATCAAAGAGTTCTAGTTGCTTTTTGTAGGTATTTTGATAGGCAGAATCTTTCGATAATTCTGCATTAAAGCGTCGGCTAGCAATGTCTGTTGCAAAATCACCAGGTGCCAATGAATACACCGATACTCCGAAAGGTTTTACCTCTAGCCGAATACCCTCCGTCAGAATAGAAAGTGCAGATTTCACAGAGGAGTAATGTGCTCTAAAAGGCAACCCCATAAATCCTGCAATAGAAGTTACGTTAACAATCGTGCCTGCTTTTTGTTTTCTCATCAATGGTAAGACCTCTTGAATCATAGAAACAGGACCAAAATAGTTGGTCTCATAAAGAGCTTTAACCTGATCGATATCGATCTCCTCCACAGGACCGGTCATACCCCTTCCCGCATTGTTTATTAATACATCTATCCTACCCTCTTTGTCTATCAGTTCTTGCACGCATTGCCTGATACTTGTTAAATCGGTTACATCTAAAGAAATTAATGAATAATCCTTTGGTGTTGGGTAGTTCTCTGGTACACGAGCCGTTCCATAAACGATAAAACCTTTATTCGAAAGATGTTCGGCTATTGACTTACCAATTCCAGAAGAAGCTCCAGTAATTAATGCAACTTGTGCCATAAGAAAAGAAAAAAGGCAAGCAACTACATCGCACCGCTACAACCACATACCCTTGCTGTGTTCCCACCCTGGGGGATTCTGCAGGAGCTGGTCGTGCAGCGCTTGCCGATGCAAAGATAAACCTATTTCTATTTGTCACAATTTTCGCATTAACGTATTTTCACCTTATGAAGGCATATTTAAAAATTCGTCATCTGTTCTTAGTTTTCACCTTTTTATTCGCTGGTTGCGCATCGAAAATTGAGAAACTACCTCAAGTAGGTGTTCAGAAAGGAGAGAAAATCTATCCAGGTTCTGTTATTAAGATGAATATCGATTCCAGAATTAATAATGAATCCCTCGTCTTTTTCATGAATGAACAACGACTTGATTATTCAAAAGGCTTACTTCAATTACCAGATAATACAACTATTGGAAAGCAAAAGTTAACCGCTCGTTTCACCTTTAATGATAAGGAAGAAGAAATACCAATAACCCTATCGGTATATGCTCGTGAAAAGCCGATAAAGATAGCGGCCGAAGTTGTAAATACCTTTGAACACCCAACCGACTATTATACTCAAGGTTTAGAGTTTGACGGGGATTGGTTGTACGAAAGCACAGGAGGATTAGGCGAATCACTTATTATTCGATATAACCCGTTTACTGGGGAAATTGACCAAATAAAAAAACTGGGTAAAGACATTTTTGGTGAAGGAATCACCCTGGTCGATGATCAACTTTTTCATCTCACCTGGCAGAACGGATACGGAACGATTCGAAACAAATCAAACTTCGATTCTATTCAATCCTTTGAATATAGAGGATCAAGAGAAGGTTGGGGACTCACCCACGATGACGATTTCATTTATAAGAGCGATGGCTCTGAATTGATCTGGAGACTATCGAAAGTAGATGCTTCAGAAGTTGACTATCTAACCATCAGCTCTCAAAATTCATACTTTAAAAATGCTAATGAACTCGAATTGTACGGCGATCTTATCTTAAGTAATGTCTACCAAAAAGATAGCGTGATGATAATTGATAAAAACACCGGAGCGATCCTCGGTGTTCTTGACCTGAGTTCATTGAAAAAATTGATCGACAAGGACGACGCTTTTGACTCACTCAATTCTGTACTAAATGGAATTGCCTATCACAAAGAGCGTAAAACCTTCTTTGTAACAGGCAAAAACTGGGATAGATTATTCGAATTACGAATTGATTTTAGCCCGTTAGAAATTAAATAACGGTCTATTTTGCATTAATTCGTTTACCTCCTTACGAACCGCAGCAATTTCAGTTTCGTTGGTAACATCCTTAAGAACTCGATCAATGAGAGTAGCAACCTGCCCCATTTCGGTTTCTCCTAATCCTCTAGTGGTAATTGCTGGCGTTCCTAATCGGATTCCTGAAGTTACAAACGGAGACTTATCGTCAAAAGGCACCATATTTTTATTCGCAGTAATATCTGCCTTCTCTAGAGCCTTTTCAGCATCTTTACCCGTAACCCCTTTATTTCTAAGATCAATAAGGATCATATGATTATCGGTACCTCCAGAAATAATTTGATATCCGTTTCCAACCATTGCACTTCCTAAAGCAGCTGCATTTTTCTTTACATTCACCATGTAGTGCAAGAAGTTATCCGTTAACGCCTCTCCATAAGCTACTGCCTTAGCTGCTATAATATGTTCAAGTGGTCCTCCTTGATTACCAGGAAAAACAGCAAGATCAAGTAGTGCCGACATTTTTCTTAAACTACCATCTTTCAGCTTGATTCCGAAAGGGTTTTCAAAATCTTCACCCATCATGATCATTCCACCACGTGGGCCACGAAGTGTTTTATGAGTCGTTGTAGTCACGACATGGCAATGCGGTAGCGGATCATTCAATATACCTTTAGCAATAAGACCAGACGGATGTGAAATATCTGCCAATAACAGTGCCCCAACCTTATCAGCAATCGCTCTAAAACGAGCAAAATCGATATCTCGGGAATAAGCAGACGCCCCTGCAATGATCATTTTAGGAGACTCTTTCACGGCTATCGCTTCAATAGCATCGTAATCAAGTAATCCGGTCTCACGATCAACACCATAGAAGGAAGGTTTGTATAGACGACCTGAAAAATTCACTGGAGAACCATGGGTAAGGTGACCTCCATGAGATAAATCAAAACCAAGAATCTTATCTCCAGGGGTTAAGCAAGCATGAAAAACGGATGCATTCGCTTGAGAACCTGAATGTGGTTGAACATTCACATAAGCTGCACCAAATAACTCCTTAGCTCGTTCAATGGCCAAATTTTCAATTTCATCAACCACTTCACATCCTCCATAATAACGCTTACCAGGATAGCCTTCAGCATACTTATTGGTCAAAATAGACCCTGCTGCTTCCATCACCGCAGGTGATGTAAAATTTTCTGAAGCAATAAGTTCAATACCTCGTAATTGTCTTGACTGCTCCTTTTGTATTAATTCAAAAATGAGTTGATCGCGCTGCATAGTAAATATTTTTAGCAAAAATACGACAGTGATTCCTTTAAACTTCTTCGGTTGACGACAGTTTTTAACAGAAATCACACAGATTATTAACTGACGTATTGTCATCTAATTTACTCTAAATCAAGACATAATGACATCTTTGAATAAGTATTTCTTTTTGGCTCATTGTTTGACCCTCTGTTTAAAAAACAACGATTATGATTGATATAAATTCATTTAGCCAAAAGGTTCAAGAAAGCATCGGAGAGGCCCAAATCATTGCCGAAAGCTTAGATCATACTTCGGTAGAACCGGTTCATTTACTTAAGGCAGCCAGTAATAAAAACACTAACGAATTCGAGTACTGGACAGGCTCAAAATCTCAATTAGAACGATTTCAAAAAGCAATCGATGCAAGTCTTAACCATTTAGGGAAGAGCAAGGGATCCAATTTAGTAATGAGTAGTTCTTCTGCCACTGTCTTAACTAGTGCTCTCGCAGGAGCAAGAAAGGAAGGTCAAGAAATTGCAACACTCAAACACTTAGCTCTAGCACTTCTTTCAAAAGGAGGCACAGCAGCTTCTATTATGAAAGCTGCAGGCATAACCGCAGAACGACTAAACCAGATTCAAAAATCCTCTAACTCTACTAATAGAGAAAACACATACTTATCTCGATATGCTAAGAGCTTAAACGAATTCGCTGATAGTGGAAAACTTGATCCGGTTATCGGGAGAGACGATGAAATACGTAGGGTATTGCAAATCTTATCAAGAAGAAGTAAGAATAACCCGGTTCTCGTGGGAGAACCTGGAGTAGGTAAAACAGCAATTATCGAAGGCTTAGCGCAGCGTATTGTAGTCGGCGATGTTCCTGAAAATTTAAAGGATAAAAAAATCTACAGTCTAGATATGGGACTACTGCTAGCAGGGGCTAAATACAAAGGTGAGTTCGAGGAACGACTCAAAACAGTAGTCAAAGAAGTTGGAGAATCTGATGGTCAAATTATTCTATTTATTGATGAAATTCACACTTTGGTAGGCGCAGGTGGTGGCTCTGGCGCCATGGATGCAGCCAACATACTTAAACCAGCTCTTTCTAGAGGAGAATTAAGAACTATTGGAGCAACTACCCTAGACGAATTTCAAAAACACTTTGAAAAAGACAAGGCACTTGAACGAAGATTTCAAAAGGTACTTGTCGAAGAACCTGACACTGAAAGCGCCATTTCTATTCTAAGAGGATTGAAAGAAAAATATGAAGCCCATCATAAGGTAAAAATCAAGGATGAAGCGGTTATTAGTTCGGTGGTTTTATCTGAACGTTATATCACTAGTCGATTTTTACCAGACAAGGCTATTGACCTCATGGATGAAGCAGCCTCTAAACTTCGAATGGAGATCAATTCAAAACCAGAAGAGCTCGATATACTCGATCGAAAAATCATGCAGCTTGAAATTGAGCTTGAGGCCATTAAACGCGAAGGTGATCATGAAAAATCGAAGTCTATTCATCTCGATTTGGCAGAATTGAAGGAAAAAAGAAACCATCTATTCAGTATTTGGGAATCAGAACGAAGAGTCATTGACGAATTACAGAAAACAAAAAATCAAATTGAAGAATTAAAGATCGAAGCTGAACGAGCCGAGCGCAATGGTGATTATGGCAAGGTTGCCGAAATACGTTACGGAAAAATCAAGGAAAAAGAAGAGAATTTAAAAGAACTAGAAACGCAAAGCACTCATAATCACAATCAACTCATTAAAGAGGAAGTCACTTCAGAAGATATTGCAGAGGTCGTCGCCAAATGGACCGGAATACCGGTTCAAAATCTCGTCACCTCTGAAAGAGAAAAACTATTACATCTAGAAGAGGAATTAAAGAAAAAATTAATTGGGCAAGACCATGCAATAGAAGCTGTTTCAGATGCAATTAGAAGAAGTCGTTCTGGCTTACAAGACGAGAATAAGCCTATTGGAAGCTTCTTGTTTCTCGGAACAACCGGGGTTGGTAAAACAGAGCTGGCGAAAACGGTCACCGAATTTTTATTTAACGATCCGAGCGCGATGACTCGCATCGACATGAGTGAATACAGCGAAAAACACAGTGTCAGCCGATTAGTTGGAGCACCTCCAGGTTATGTCGGATATGAAGAGGGTGGGCAACTTACCGAAGCGGTTCGCAGAAAACCGTATTCTGTGGTGCTATTAGATGAAATTGAAAAGGCACATCCGGAGGTATTTAACACCCTTCTTCAAGTCCTAGATGATGGAAGATTAACCGACGGTCAAGGTCGTGTGGTTGACTTCAAAAACACGGTGATTATTATGACGAGTAATCTAGGGAGTCACTTATGGCATGATGCAGAGGCAATATCACCATCCAGAATGGAATCCATCGAAAAAGAGATCATCACATCGCTCAAAAAACACCTGAGACCAGAATTCATCAATCGAATTGATGAAATAATCACTTTTAGACCTCTATCCTCAGAAGCTATTGAGTCCATTGTAAGAATTCAGTTAGATCGAGTCGTCGAAAAGATAGAGATCAAAGAAATCACTTTAGAGATTAGTGACCCCGCCGTTGAAGCGATCGCTAAAATTGGGTTTGATCCTGATTTTGGAGCGCGACCTATAAAACGGGTTATTCAACGAAAAGTAGTGAATGAGCTTTCTAAAAAGTTATTATCTGGAGAAATCACAACGGGTGATGCGGTTTTAATCGATGCTTTTGACGAAAATGTGGTATTAAGAAAGATAAATACCGATTAGTATTTTGTACATTACGCTTCCTTTTTTGATTCAGGATGACCAAAGCAGAGAAGACCAAAGCCTTTATTATAGAAACTTCGGCCGTGCTTTTTTTAAAGCACGGCTTTGAAGCAACTAGTCTTAGTATGCTTACCAAGGCTACAGGGCTCACTAAAGGAGCAATTTATGGAAACTTCAAGGACAAAGAAGATTTGGCCAAAGAGGTATTTAATTATTCTAGTCAAATTCTGTTATCTTCTTTAGAATCTCTCATAGAACCTGAGCAATCTGCCCAATCAACGATTCGACGACTTCTAGGTTTTTATAAAACCTATCCTGATTTCGCGAGAAAAATAGGCTCTTGTCCAATTGTTAGTTTCGGAGTACAGAGTACCGGAATTCCTGAAATACAATCACTGGTGAATGAGGCGATTCTACAAATTGAAGCCCTTTTCACTAACGTTTTAAGTAAAGGACAAGAAAACGGAGAGTTCTACCTTAGCCTTCCTCCTGCTGTTTTCGCCAAACAATTATTCTCGCTTCTTCAAGGGGGAATTACACAGAGCCTAATCACTAAGGACGACAAATATGCCAAGAATACAGCGACTTATATTGAGCACCTTTTTCAAACGGCAGTTCAACGCAACTAGGTTATGAGTCAGAATACGGTTTCGATCAAAAATAAACGCGCTCGTTTCGATTATGAGCTGTTGGAGACTTTTGAAGCTGGATTAGTCTTAGGGGGAACCGAAATCAAATCGATTCGTCAAAGTAAGGCCCGTATCACCGAGAGTTTTTGTGAGTTTAATGATCGAGGAGAGCTATTCATCGTTAATATGAATATTGACCCTTACTCTCATGGTAGTTTTTATAATCATCAACCTACGGCAGAGCGCAAGTTATTGCTTCAAAAAAAGGAATTAAAGAAGCTATTTAAAGAGGTAACTAAAGACGGCTTAACCATAGTCCCCTTAAAACTCTACATCAACGACAAAGGGTGGGCGAAACTCTCTGTAGCTTTAGCTAGAGGAAAGAAGAACTACGACAAAAGAGAAACGATCAAAGACCGAGAGAATAAGCGCAATCTTGATCGGATCAAAAAAATCAGATAAACGATTATTTCTTAACTCCGGCGGTTTCTTTTAACAGCGGTACAAATTGAAAGTCACCGTATACGGTCTGGTGAAATTCTTTAACTCCTTTTCTTTCCAGTACAATCATTTTCTGCTGCTGCTCACCAACAGGAATCACAAGAAGACCTCCGACCTTTAATTGCTTCAATAAATCTTTGGGTATTTCTGGAGCACCTGCTGTAACGATAATTCGGTCATAGGGGGCTGCCTTTACGTAACCTTTATAACCATCTCCATAAATGAGTTTTTTCGGTCCAGGAGGATAAACCGAAAAGTGACGATCACATTTTCGGTAAAGCTCTAGTTGACGCTCAATGGTATAAACTTCTGCTCCTAAAGCCATTAGAATTGCGGTCTGAAAACCACTTCCAGTGCCAATTTCCAAAACCTTCATTCCCGAGACTACTTGCAACAACTCAGTTTGAAAGGCTACAGTATATGGGTGAGATATCGTTTGCTCAGCCCCAATTGGGAAGGCTTTATCCTCATAGGCATGGGATTCTAATGTAGGATCTAAAAATAAGTGTCTAGGAACATTTTCAAACGCATTTAGGACGTCTTGATTGGATATACCCCTGTCTTTGAGGTAAGAAACCATCGCTCTACGTTGTCCCTTATGTTTTGGAGCATCTAATCGCACACTTCAAAGCTTTCGAGCGAAAATACAACGTCTTTATGTTTATTTTTGATCAAATTTTAAGACCTATGATTAGAGTCGGAGTAATTGGTGCTGGTCACCTTGGAAAAATCCACCTTAAACTTCTTGCCGAAAACCCCAAGTATGATCTGGTTGGATTTTTTGACACCAACACCGAAACATCAGAGGTTTTAGCCAGCAATAATGGCTATCGTTATTATTCTTCTATAGATGAACTACTGGGTCAAATTGACGCCGCTTGTATTGTAACCCCTACTCCTTTTCATTTTGAGGTCGCTCAAAAGGCAATTAACCACGGGGTTCATTTACTTATAGAAAAACCTATTACGACGAGTGTAAAACAAGCCTATCAACTGGTAGAGGATGCCAAAGAAAAGAATCTTATAGGAGTAGTTGGACATGTTGAGCGTTTTAATCCCGCCTATTCGGCCGCTGCTTCCTACATCAATGAGCCTAAGTTCATAGAGATTCACCGCCTCGCTGAATTTAACCCAAGAGGTAATGATGTATCTGTAATATTAGATCTAATGATTCACGATATTGACATTCTGCTTCAAATGGTTAAAAGCAAGATTACATCTATCGATGCTAATGGAGCCGCAGTAGTAAGCTCTTCGCCAGACATTGCAAGTGCTAGAATTGCGTTTGAAAACGGATGTGTAGCGAATCTAACTGCCAGCAGAATATCACTGAAAAATATGCGACGTACACGTCTTTTTCAAAAGGATGCTTACATCACAGTTGATTTTCTTGCAAAAAAAACCGAGGTCGTACGTATAAAAGAGGCTCCAGTGAATCCTGAGCCATTCGATATGATTCTTCAAACTGCAGAAGGAGAGAAAAAACAGATTTATTTCGAAAGCCCAGAAACGACTGAAGTTAATGCGATAGCCGAAGAACATAACGATTTTGCTTTAGCCATCGAAGGCAGAAAAGAGCCTAATGTTAGCTTTGAACATGGTGCAAAGGCATTAGAAGTAGCTCAAGCGATTATAGACAAACTTGAATTTTAGGTGATGAATGTATCTGTTGCTATAGAAAATTTCAAAAAAGAATTACCCCATAATGTTACCCTAATTGCCGTTTCTAAAACGAAACCTATCTCTTTAATTCAAGAGGCCTACGAGACTGGACAAAGAGATTTTGGAGAAAATAAGGTGCAGGAATTAACAGAGAAACAGGAAGCATTACCTAGTGATATACGTTGGCACATGATCGGCCATTTACAACGAAATAAGGTCAAATATATTGCTCCTTTTGTGCACCTAATTCACGGGGTAGATAGCTTGCGATTATTGAAAGAAATTAATAAGCAAGGAGCTAAAATCAACCGTTGTATCCCGATATTACTTCAAGTTCATATTAGTCAAGAAGACACCAAATTTGGTTTTGATTCAGACGAATTAAAGGAGGCTATAATCGAATGTAACGTTCTTGAATGGGTAAAACCTTGTGGGCTCATGGGTATGGCTACTTTTACATCAGATACGGATCAGGTTCGTCGTGAATTTCAAGGATTAAAAGGTTTATTCGACGAGTATTTATCTGATTTTGGCGAGCACCCTACTCTCTCTATGGGTATGAGTGGAGATTATCAAATTGCCATAGATCAAGGGAGTACGATGATTCGCATCGGTAGTAGTTTATTTGGAAGTCGATGAACTATGCAGTCGTGGACATAGAGAGCACTGGAGGAGCCTTCAATGAAGAAGGCATTATAGACATTGCGATTCTTCGGTATGAAGGGAACGAGCTAACCGATCAATTTCACAGCCTTATAGATCCCGAAAAACCCATTCAACCTTTTGTGAGTAAACTCACAGGTATTTCGCCTTCAATGGTTCAAGGAGCTCCAAAATTCTATCAAGTCGCCAAGCGTATCATTGAATTAACCGAGGATGCCATATTAGTTGCTCACAACACCCAATTCGACTATAAAATCTTACAGCTTGAGTTCGACCGTTTAGGATACAGCTTTGAAAGAAAGACGCTATGCACCGTCGAATTATCTCAAAAACTTCTTCCCGATTTAGAGAGTTATAAGCTAGGTAAATTGACCAAAGAGCTTGGAATACCTTTGAGTGATCGACACAGAGCTTTAGGTGATGCTGAGGCTACCGCTCTTTTACTAAAAGTTCTAATCACTAAAGAAGGTGCTGAAAAAGAACTTGATTACTTGACTTATAGCGAGAAAGAATCAGACCTCAAGCCTTCGCATATTCATCTTGTTCGAAAATTACCCGAAGCTACTGGAGTTTATAAACTTTACAATGCTAAATCTGAACTGTTGGAGTGTGGGCATGCAAAAAACATCAAGAATCATGTGAGCAATCTATTATCCTCTCTTTCGATTCATCAAAATACTATTTACAAGTCTGTAAAACGAATAGAGACAGAACTCTGCAATAGCGAATTATACAACGCGATAAAGGTTTTACAAGTTCAGTTTTCTTTAAAGCCTAAAAAGCGTTTCAATCTAAAAATAAATGCTTCTTCTACGATTCCATTTCCGTGTGAATTAAGTCTATTAATTGACAAAGGGAGAACAGAAGGCGAACATGCTATTTTTCTAATTGAAAATCAAAGAATTAAAGCAATGGGGTTCTACGATCTAAACTACCAAATGACCAATAGAGAAGTACTCGAGAAAAGACTTTCTCCTGTAATCCCAAATAAAATGAACGAGCTCATACTCTCAACCTATCGATCGAAAAAGAATTATGAAATCGTTTGTGTTGAATAATTTTATCATTCATATAGGCGGACCAACCGCATCTGGAAAGACCTCCCTTGCTATCGAGCTAGCACTCTTATTAGGAACAGAAATTATTTCAAGTGATAGTCGACAGTGCTACAAGGAAATGAATATAGGGACGGCTGTACCTACCGAAGAGGAACAGTCGACGGTTTCACATCATTTTATTCACTCTCATAGTATACACCACCCTTTAACCGCTGGGAGCTATGCTTCTAAAGCAGAACATCAAGTTTCATCACTTTTAGAGAAGTATGGATCTGCGATTATTGTTGGTGGTAGCCCGTTATACAGTGATGCTTTATTGTATGGTCTAGATGATTTTCCGAAAGTGGATGCAAGCATTTTAGAGCAATTATCTAAACGGTCATTAGAGGAGTTAAGCCATCAGATTAAAGAATTAGATCCAATCAGTGCTGAACATATTGATCATCACAACCGTAGAAGGCTAGAGAGAGCCCTCTCTATATGTCTTCAAACAGGCAAACCTTACAGTTCCTTTAAAAACAAAAAAAGGTCCAAGTCTTTCAATAATATCTTTGAAATAGGAATCGATTGGGAGCGTAATTTGCTTTATGACAGAATCAATAGTCGTGTCGACCTGATGTTTCAATTGGGGTTACTTGAAGAGGCCCAAGGCCTAATTCCTTTCAAAGATCTCAAACCACTTCAAACCGTTGGTTATAGGGAGTTATTTGAATACTTCGAAGGCAAATGTGACCTGGATGAAGCAATTGATAAAATAAAACAGCACAGTCGAAATTTTGCGAAACGTCAACTTACCTGGTATAATAAGAAACCAGAATTTCGTTGGTTTAATCCAGGCGAATTAAATGCAAAGAAAGTGCTCGATCAATTAGGCGTGAACGACTAAACGAAAGCCTTCTCCATGAATATTCAGAATCTCGACTTTAGGATCTTGCTTCAAATATTTTCTAAGCTTCGCAATGTACACATCCATGCTGCGTGAGGTAAAATAATTGTCATCTCTCCAAATTTGGGTAAGAGCTAACTCTCTTGGCATTAGGTCATTGAGATGTAAAGCAAGTAACTTTAATAAATCATTTTCCTTTGGAGAAAGTTTAATCGGATCCTCTTTCTTGTAGGTAAGGAATCTCAACTTTGCGTTTAAATGAAAATCTCCAATTTGAAAATCCGTTTGTTTTTGACTTACCGTAGTCTCAGAACTTTTTCGCTTTAATAAAGTCTTAATCTTCGCTAGTAAAACTTCTGAATCGAAAGGCTTATTTAAGAAATCATCCGCACCAACCTTGTACCCTTGAAGAACGTCTTCTTTCATAGATTTTGCTGTTAGAAAGATAATAGGAACCGACGTGTTATCTTCTCTAATTTCCTTCGCTAGCGTATACCCATCTTTGTATGGCATCATCACATCTAAGATGCAAAGGTCATAATCCCCCTTTTTGTATCTGTCAAACCCTTCCATTCCATTCTTTGCAAGAGTAACCTGAAAACCGTTGAGATTGAGGTAGTCTCTTAGAACAATTCCGAAATTAGGGTCATCTTCAACAAGTAAGATATTCTTAGCATCAGCCATATTTGGGTCATTTTAGTTTTAATTCAACATAAAATGTAGTTCCAACTCCTTTTTCACTTTCTACTCGAACCGTTCCTTGATGTGCTTCTATCATCTGTTTCACATAGGCTAAACCTAGACCATGACCTTTAACTAAATGTAAGTTTCCACTGGTTTCCCGGTAAAACTTATCAAAAGCTTGTTTCAAGGTAGTTCGACTCATCCCTATTCCATTATCAGAGAGTTCGACTACAATTCTGTGATCAATTACTCGGGTGGAAATATGCACTTCAGGAGCTTTATTCTCATCGGTGTACTTGATCGCATTATCCAGTAAATTGATAAAAACATGTGTGAGATGCATTGCATCTCCTTGTATCACATCATTTACCGCATCAAGCTTCACAACAATTGTGCCATTTCTCTCATTTGAAATGAGATCAACACGTTTCTTAGCTGCCAGAATAATTTCGTGTATTGAAATGTCTGATAAATCAAGGTCGACCTGGCCTTTCTCTAATTGTGCGATTTGAAGAACATTCTCAACCTGAGTCAGCATTCGTTTATTTTCATCACGAATCATATTTAAATACCTTCCACTGGTTTCCTCTTTCAAGGTAGATTTCAAAGCATCCACTGCAAGACCGATCGTGGCGATAGGAGTTTTAAACTCGTGGGTCATGTTATTAATAAAGTCTGCTTTAATCTCGGCATTCTTCTTTTGTGTAAAAAGCTGATAAATCGCCACAGAAAACGTTGCAAGAATGATCAAGGTGAAGAAAACCGATAAAGCCATAAGACCCAAAACATCCCTGATGAGATAAGCATTTTTACGGGGAATATCAAGCACCAATTCATAAGCGCTAACTCCTTCACTATCATTAAAAATCGAAGAACGATAGGTAGAGGTCGATGTAAAATCAAAGCCTTCACTTCTTACCGAGGTAGGGTATCCTTGACGCTCGACTCCAAATTCGAAGGGTAAAGAAATACCGCGTTTGAGAAGTTCTCTACTCAAAACAAACTGAATTTCTTGTGCAGTAAGTCTTTCATAAATCGGAGTAGCCTTAGCAGCCTCCATGAATACATCTTCGTATTGCGCCTTTTCAATACTGCTGAGTGATCCAATTTTTTCAATAACCTCCACAGGCTCAATATTTGAACTTAAGCCATCACTACTTAAACCAGATCTAAAAACCTTTTTGGTTCGATTCGATGTAAAATTGACAATCCTTGTAGTATCTGAAGAGGTTGCACCCCAAAAGCCTGGAAGCGATTGGGTAGATAAATCATACCCCTCCTCTAAAATATTGTGCGAATAGTAAATAATTTCGTCCTCTGAGACTCCTCGGTTTACGAAGAAAAAATTTCTAATATGCGTAGATTTAGGAGCACCTACACTATCGATGAGAACGGCTAGTTGATTGTAATAGTCTTTTCGTTCACGATCTTCAATTTGCTCTGAAGTATGTTCTAAAACATCAATTAAAGCCGTTGAGAACTCTTCGGAGCGACTATCGAAGGAAATTTTAATCCAGTAACCTTGAACTAAAATGATGCCTATTAAAGCAACGGACATTAAAAACAAGGTAATGTATAACCACTTCTTATTCATAGTTGTCGTTTTTTAGATCTTCAATTAAAGCATCTATTTCATCAAAGAGAGCAGTATCAAATTTATTATTGATGATATAGTCGATTTGTGAAAGGTGATCCTCTAATTGAGGTTGGGCTTCAATTCGTTGCAAAATTTGCTCACGAGAAGTCTGATCACGTTTCATAATCCCTTCAATCCGTTGATCCAAATCAGCATCTATATAGATAATCTTATCAAATGGATAAGGATCTTTCGAGGCTAAAATTAATGCTGACTCTTGAAAAATAAATTCCTCGCTTTGCTTATTAAGCCAAACCTCAAAGTCTTGTCGAACCGCTGGATGCATAATCGCCTCCATTTTCTTTCTCAACGCATCATCTGAAAAAATCTTTGATGCGATATATGGTTTATTCGCTAAATAAGCCTTTCCATCTCTAGCGTATGAATTAGGACCCAATAGATCCATAATTTTCAGCCGAATAGCATCTTCTAAAAGTAATTGCTTTGATCGGTCATCAGCAGAATAAACCGAATAACCTTTTTTAATCAAATAATTAGCAACCTTTGATTTACCAGACCCTATTCCACCCGTGATGGCAATTACTTTCATTGCTTTTCTAGAATATAATTCACGCGATCATTCGAAAAAAATACTTCTAGCACATCAGAAGGACTATAAGAGAATTTTAAAGGTAATCTTGAAGGCAAGGAATCAATACCTTGACTAAAATCAAAGTCTACAGTAACACCAAAGGCCCCTGAATCTAAAGCTTTCAAGACTTCTGCTGGTGCCTTACAAACTACTTGTGCATTGGGTGGAAACACGGCTAATCGCATCCCATTTTCAAGTTCTGGTAGAAGAATGGGAACTTCATAGACCATCTCTGAGAATCGTACGACCTCTGCATTGAGGGTAACCTCTGTTTGCTCTATACTCGAGAGTTGTAAATCAGAATAATCAATAGCCAAAGGCTGATTTATAGATGAGGATACATTCTCTCGTTTTAGAGGTACCGTATTTAGTGTACTAATAGTTCTTAGCGTAGACTCTGGTGCACTTATTCTTACACTATCAGGCGATACACTTAGAGCACCTTTCAAAGTATAGTTTTGTTTATAGGATATCGAAACATCGGGTATTACAGGAACTTTTTTGGAGGCAATTCTCGCTAAAGGAACGGCTAGATCTGCGGTAAATATCTTTTCGATAGTGATGGCTTCACCAAATTCCTTTTGAAGTTGACTTTCTATGTCAGAAGGTAATAAGACGAATTGATCATCTGACTCAACCATTGATTCTGTCGATAAGGAATAGACTTTATTGTAAGGCGAGTTAAAAAGTAATCTTAGACCTGTTGCAGTTACTCTAGTTTCAATAGAAACTACCGAATTATCAACTAATTGATAATCCCCATTTGGAGCTTTATAGGTTACGTTAACCAATTTACTAACCGAAATAGGCTTCGCTAAATTGGTGAATTGCCATAAAACTATAGAAAGTGCTAAAAAAACAAAAAATTTGGGATCAACCTTATACTTCATAGATGAAAGTTAAGCAATGTCTTTAAAAAAGAACTCTGGAAGTTTAACTTGTATGCGATCATTAGAAACTCCAATGAGCTTTAGGGATGATCTTATATAACCATAGGCATAAGATGCAAATTGAATAAACAAAAGAGGAACGGATACCACAGCTATTCGAAACGATTTACTTCTATACCAAGTATTTGCAAAAAATAATACAGAATAAATCAGATATAACGAGATCCCCCCATAGATATAATCAAGATGAAAAGGGTTTAGATTGAATAAAAAGGAGATTAATAAAAGAGTGATTAATATTATCCAACCAGCGGTAAATACACTCGGTAAAAGGAATAGTCTTGATTGGTATTTGGGATGCATTCGATTTAATATCACACGTACAGATCCGAATTTATAGATCTGTTTTACAAACGTGTTTAGACGAATACGCCTTTCATGAAAAACCTCAGCCCCATCCACAAAACGCGTTTTAAATCCTAAATCCCAAGCGCGAAATACAAATTCAGGATCTTCACCAGGATGAATCTTTCCAAACCCACCAGTAGCCTCAAAAAGTTGTTTTGAAACTCCCATATTAAAACTTCTAGGTTGAAACCGCGTCAGTCCTTTTTTGGCACCCCTTACACCCCCTGTAGAAAAAGGATTGGTCATCACTGCATTTACTGCCTTTTGAAAGAAAGTAAAGGAATCGTGAGCCGCATCAGCACCTCCAAAGCAATCCGTATATGAGGCAGAAAGGGCCTTGCGAACTGTGGAGAGATAGTGAGAAGGAAGAACACAGTCACTGTCTAAGATCAGAAAATAATTACCCTTTGCTTGAGACATACCGTAATTACGGCTATCACCCGGACCACTGTTTGATTTGAAATAATAGTTAATCTCTAATTGATTCGAGTATTTATCGCATACTTGTTTAGCATCAATAGTTGAGCCGTCTTCAACTACAACTACCTCAAAAGGATTTTTATCATCCTGAAAGGTCAAGCTTTGAAGAAGTCTATCGATCTCATCAGGTCGGTTAAATACCGGTATGACAATAGAAAAATAAAAGGGTTTCATTAAAAAAGCCCCTTGAAGGGGCATCTTTTATTCAGAAAAATGATCAACAATTTCTTGACTGACACCGGTATTTGAAAACCCTCCGTCATGGAAAAGATTCTGCATCGTTACCTTCCTGGTCAAATCAGAAAATAAAGTAACTGTATAATCAGCGCAATCAGCAGCCGTAGCGTTTCCTAGTGGCGACATTTTTTCTGCAAAACTTAGGAAAGCGTCAAAGCCTTTAACTCCTTTACCCGCAGTAGTAACCGTGGGAGATTGAGAAATCGTATTTACTCGAACATGCTTCTCCTTTCCAAAGAAATAACCAAAACTTCTTGCCACAGACTCTAAGTATGCTTTATTGTCTGCCATATCATTATAGTCAGGGAAGGTACGTTGCGCAGCCATATAAGTTAAAGCCACAACACTACCCCATTCATTCATCGCATCGTTTTTATAGAGCGACTGAAGTAATTTATGAAATGAAAGAGCAGACACATCCCAGCCCTTAGTTGTAAAATCATAGTTTTCGTCAGTATAATGTCTTCCTTTTCTAACGTTTACAGACATTCCAATCGAATGCAGAACAAAATCAAGTTTACCTCCTAAATGAGCAGTTGCCTCCTCTATTAATTGGTTAAGATCTTCACTAGAGGTTGCATCGGCAGGGATAACTTTAGCACCAGTTTTCTCCGCTAAGGCGTTTAACTGACCCATTCTTAAGGCTATTGGTGCGTTGGTTAATACAAACGATCCTCCTTCTTCATGGACTCTTTCTGCCGTCTTCCAGGCAATTGAATTTTCATCAAGGGCACCAAAGATAATTCCTCGTTTGCCTTTAAGTAGGTTGTAACTCATATCTATTGAAACATTATTTAAAACAAATATAGCAAGTTCGCTGCTATAAGCGAGCGAGAAGACTCCTTGCATGCTGAATAGCCGTATCTGAAGGATTCAACCCTTCTAATATAGTAGCAATTTCAATCTCTCTATCTTCTTTTGACAATTTTAGCATCTGAGTGCGAGTAGACTCTGAATCCTCTGTTTTTGCAATTTTGAAATGAGACGTACCTTTTGATGCTACTTGCGGTAGATGACTAATCACAATCAGCTGATTTTTTGTTCCCATCGTGACAAAAAGCTGTGCCATTTTATCAGCAATCTCCCCGGAGACACCCGTATCAATTTCATCAAATACTTGAACTGGTAAAGTTCCCTTGTGGCTCTTTACATATTCTATAGCTAAAGCAAGTCTCGATAGTTCCCCTCCAGAGATCGAATTCTTTAAAGTGCTAAACACCCCTCCTCGATTTGCCTTAAACATCAAATCAATTTCAAAGCCACCATTAGCCGTCATCTTGGTAGGTTTAAAATCAAATCGAACCTCTGATGACGACATACCGAGTTTATGAAGTACAGTCTCTAATTCAGAAGAAAGATCAACTGCTCCATTTTGTCTTAAACGTTGAAGTTCAATGGCTAACGAATCTAATTCAGACTTTAATAAATCTAGTTGGGTTTTTAATGATTCGATTTGATCTGTTGGTGACTGCTCTACAGAAAGTTTCTGATTTAATTCCCGATAAATCTCTTTTAACTCTGAAATTGAAGCTGCCTTGTGCTTTTGTTGTAATCGATAGAGTTCATTGATACGCTCATCTAACTCTTCAAGTCTTGAAGGGTCAGGAACCTGCCGTTCTAAGGAGTTTTCAATTTCTCCATCAACATCTCTTAACTCTAACAAAACACTAATTACTCGTTCTTCAAGTCCCTTGAAATGTGGATTACGACGACTTAAATCAGAAAGTGTTCGTTGAAGTTGATTCAAGGTTGTCAATACTCCCATTTGTTCGTCTTGAAGCGTACCTAAGGCCTGAGCTAATTGTAAACGAATCGTATCAATTTCAGAAAGAGTTTTAAACTCTGTTTCTAGGGCATCTAAATCAACTGAATGAACCTTTGCTGCTTCTAACTCTTCAATTAAAAATTGATGATAATCCCACTCCTTCTCAATGGCCTCCTTTTGGCTCATCAACTGATCGTAGATACTTTGAGCCGAACGATACTCCTTGTATTTACCCTTGAATCGTTTTGATAATTCTATACTTCCTGAAAATTCATCCAGTAGATTGATCTGCTCAGAACTTGTTAGAATCGAATGAGACTCATGCTGTGAATGAATCACGATTAACTGATCGGTTAACTGTTTAAGAAGGTTTTGAGTTACCGGAGAATCATTTAAAAAAAGTCGAGATTTACCATTGGGTGAAAGTTCTCTGCGAATAATGGTTATTGGCTGATAATCGAAATCGTTGTCTTCAAACCACTGACGATAGTCATCCCTAACCTCTAATTCAACCTCAAGCACACACTTGTCTTCTTTGTTAAAAAGAATGCTGTGATCTGCCCTTGCACCTAAAGCTAATTGAAGTGCTCCCAACAAAATTGATTTACCAGAACCTGTTTCACCGGTAATAACGGTAAAGCCCTTCGGGAATTCTAACTCTAATTCCTGAATTAACGCATAATTCTTTATGTAAATTCTTTGAATCAAAACAACAAACTTATCGACTAATATAGAAAGTTCGAGTGCACTATTATAACACTACTCTTCAGAACCAATGAATCCCTCAAATTCGACTTTTTTAGATTCACTTATGCGCTTGTAAATCAGGAGATTCTTAAGCGATTTATTCATTTCTAAAAACACCCCAATGATTTCACTCATCATCGATTTTGACTCTGAAATATTCTCGTATTGGTGATCTAAACCGATTCGATGATATTGATACCACCATTGTCTTAGGATCTTTCCGTTCGAAGAGAGTAACTCATAAACTAAACGATATTTCGTTGTGCCTGATCTACGCATTTCCCATCCCATAGCTCCTAAGGTTTGTGCTCGAGCAATTAAATCATTGGCCTTTTGATGATAACTTGACCCTCCATATAACTCAAAACTATCTCCCTCGTAACCAAGAGCTAAGTGGGTGTAAAAGGCAATAGTTGTCAACAAATTAGAATTCAATTGGTTTTCATTATAAATCAGCGGTCGATTTACTTGGTAGTTAAAGGTCAAATCACTCTCAATAATCTTAAACAAAGGGGTTTTGTATGTGGTATTAAATACAGGTCTAAAAGCCTCGACCATTAGAATAGCACGATACTGTTCTCCATTCTGCTCTAAAACAGAAAGATAATAACGCACATCTAGTTTCGCATTTTCATCTCTTGTTTGACCTCCCCATTTTTTCTGGGATATAAACCGTTCAAGGTCTAATTTTAAGCGATTTTCAATAGTTGAAACATAGCTTGAGTTACTGCGATTCGAAATTACCACGGTAGGTCGTATTTCTTGAGCAAACAAGTTCAATGAAGCGATTAAGAATAATAAGGAGATCAAGTACTTCATAAGACAGTATCTATAAGAGCCTTCCAAAATTGGGAAGCTATGACCGACTTCTCTGCTAAAGGTAGCTTTACCTGCTTCGAATCTTTAAAAAAGAGGGTAAGTTCATTGGTAGAATTCCCGAAACCTGCACCTTTTACCTCTAGAGAATTAAGTGCAATAGCATCTAAGTTTTTGCGTTCTAGTTTTAATTTTGCACTCTCGACGCCATTGTCAGATTCTAAGGCAAAACCAACGAGAACCTGATCTTCTGATTTCAGTTTTCCTACCGAGGCCAATATATCCTCTGTCTTATTTAATTCGAAATTTAGTGAATCATCTCCCTTTTTAATCTTGTGTTCAGCCACTGATGAAGGAGTAAAATCAGCCACTGCTGCGGTCGAGACGAAACAATCGGATGATGAAAAATGTTTACGAACCTCTGAACTCATCTCAAAAGCACTTTCTACCTCAATTCGTTGTATGGATAATGGCAACTGCATAGGGCAAACAGGCCCTGAGACTAAGACAACCTCAGCTCCTAACTCAAATGCTTTTAATGCTATTTGGTACCCCATAGTGCCCGTCGATCGATTTGACAGAAACCTTACAGGATCAATAGATTCCCTAGTCGGCCCCGCCGTAACTAAAATCTTCTTTCCTTTCAAAGGCAACGATTCACGTATCTTATTCTCGATAAAAGCAACGATTTCTTCGGGCTCAGCCATTCGCCCCTCACCTTCTAAACCACTTGCCAAAAAACCTGAATTAACTGGAATCACATCAACCTTATGCTTCTGTAGCGTTTTCAGTGTTGATGCCGTTGTTGGGTGTGCATACATATCTAGGTCCATCGCTGGCGCAACATATACGGGTGAAGGGCACGAAAGGTAAGTGGCTAACAAAAGATTATCACAGGTACCCTGTGCCATCTTCGACAAGGTCGAAGCAGTAGCAGGTGCAACAACCATCAAATCAGCCCATTTACCTAATTCAACATGATTGTTCCAAGATAATTCACCGTTAACCTCATTAATGAAATCAAAATGAACCGGATTCTTGCTTAATGTCGCAAGAGTGAGTGGAGTAACAAAGTCTTTGGAGGCAGGGGTCATTACGACCTTTACTTCTGCACCAGCTTTAATAAATAAGCGCACCAAATTAGCTGTTTTATAAGCGGCGATACCACCACAAACACCTAATAGGATGCGCTTACCTGAAAGCATAAGCCTAATTATTAAGCTTCTGTTTTTGTATTTCTAAAATAAATACGTTCGTTTAACCATTCCTCAATAGCAATTGCGTGAGGCTTTGGAAGCTTTTCATAGAATTTAGATACTTCGATCTGCTCCTTATTTTCGAATACTTCCTCTAAGCTATCCGTGTAGGTGGCAAACTCTTCTAACTTTTCTAAAAGCTCTTTTTTGATCTCAGCGTTGATCTGTATCGAGCGCTTAGCTACCACAGAAATAGCTTCATAGATGTTTCCGGTTTGTTGATCTACCACATTTTTATTCAATGTTTTGGTAGTTGCTGATGCTTTGGTTTCTTTAAGATTTGCCATAATAATTAAGATGACGTTAGTGAAAGTAGAGATTCATCAATTTTTTCCTTGTAGGCGTCTGCCTCCTCAGTGAACCTCGAATTAGGATAATTTCTTTTAAACTCGTTGTAATATTTCAAGGCGTCTTTGAAACGCTGATCCATCTTCTGAAAAGTAGAGTTCTCTGCAAGTATAGTAGCAGATTTCAAACGAATGAAATAGGCTTCTTCCCTATAAATCGATCCTGGGTTTTCTAAGATGAAATTATTCAACGAAGTAATAGCCGAAAACAACACCGGTAGATTGAACTCTCCCAACTTGTCGTATTGTTTCGCAATTTCAAAAGCCTTTTGTTGCTTTTTAATATTTAAAGTTTGAACCATTTCATTTGCAGAAGCAAAATATTCTGAGTCTGGATAGTCATTGATGAAAGACTGTAATTTAATGAGTGCTGTATCTGTATCTGTTTGATCAAGACTAAATTTTGGACTCATCTTAAAATAACTTGCTGCTTCTAAAAAGCTAGCTTCCTCTCTTTTATCACTATTGGGATAAGATTTAATAAACCTTTCAAACTGATAGCTCGACAGATAGTGGGACCCTGTTAGATATTGAGCATTTGCAAAAAAGAAGCTCAAGCGTTCTCCTTGAGGTCGACCGGCATATTTTGGGGCGATTACTTCAAATAAACGCTTTGCCTTCACATAGTCTCCTTGCTCGTAATAAGAATTCGCGAGGTCATACATCTCTTTGACATCGTTCTTACGAAGTGCCTTTTGGTACTCGCTACAAGAACTAAATAGCACGAGAGAGAAAAAAGGAATAACTAATAGGCGTAAATTCATGGGGCAAAAGTAATCTTTTTTTAAGATCACAAAGCCTCCAATCTAGTCATTTCGGTGGAAATAAGCGAACTGAGTTCTTCTGTTGCTGACACTAGCGGTAGTCTTAAATGAGATTCAATCAGTCTCATATGAGCTAAACTCGACTTTATTCCGGTTGGGTTACCCTCTCTAAAAACCAAATCACATAAAGATTGAATCTCTTTATGGATACGATTGGCGGCCTCTAAATCGCCAGATAAAGCCGCACGTATTCCTTTGCCAAATAGTTCAGGAATCGCTTGCCCTACAACCGAGATAACTCCTACCGCACCTAACAAAATAGCAGAAATAGTGGTAAAATCATCACCTGAAATGATCTGAAAATCATTAGGTAATTCTTTTTTTAATGCCGTTATCGTAGGTAAATCGCCACTAGCTTCTTTTATTCCAATAATATTTGAGTGTGCATCATTTAGACGTTTCACAGTATTTACTGCTAAAGAAACACCTGTTCTTCCTGGTACGTTATACAAAAGGATTGGCAAGGAAGTGTTAGATGCTAATGCCGAGAAATGTTGAAACATACCCTCTTGAGATGGTTTAGTGTAGTAAGGACAAACAGACAGAATCCCATCCACTCCGTTGAAATCGAAAATCCCTAACTGTGCTACAAGCGATCGCGTGTCATTCGAACCTAGACCTAATACGATAGGAACTCTATTTCGATTTACCTCTTTAACACATTCAAGTACCGCGATCTTTTCATCTGTTGAAAGTGTGGCTGTCTCAGCAGTTGTACCCAAGACCACCAAATAATCAACTTTTTGATTGACTTGAAAATTTACTAATCGCTTGAGAGCAACAAAATCAATATCTCCAGAATTGCTGAACGGAGTAACTAAAGCAACACCAAGACCTCCAAATTGTATCATTGACTAAAAATTGGATTGCAAAAATACTTCATCGATTAACACCAACGCAATTGATTTGTTAGGAAGTCTGCTTGATTAACTAAATAAAAACAATATGTTGTAATTATAACATATCTAGGAAATCAGACTCTGAAAGAATAGGAATTCCCAAAGCCTCTGCCTTCTGAAGTTTTGAAGGGCCCATATTTTCTCCAGCGATTACATAATCGGTCTTTGAGGAAATACTACTCTGATTCATTGCACCTAAGCGTTCTAGCTTTAATTTTAATTCCTCTCTACTAAAAGAGGTAAATACACCAGAGACTACTACTTTCTTATCCGTAAAAACAGATAGTGTTTGAACCAAAGTATCTCTAGCTTTCTCAAGCTGTAATCCTGCACTTTTAAGTCTTTCGACTAAAGTGATATTCTTCTCATCATTTCTAAAGGCAATAACGCTCTCTGCAATTTTCAAACCAATATCTGGGGTCTCACTTAACGCTTCTAAATCGGCTGCAAAGAGCTTTTCTATAGTCGGAAAGGATTTAACCAACTTCTTCGCTACGGTTTCTCCGACCATTCTAATACCTAAACCGAACAATACTTTCTCAAAGGGTTTTGATTTGCTTTTTTCGACACCCTCGAGTAGGTTTCGAACTGAAGTATCCGCCATTCGATCTAGAGTAATCAATCGACTATATTCCAATTGGTATAAATCAGCTATATCCCCAATTACCCCTTCTTTAACTAACTGAGCAATGGTCTCATCACCGATCCCGTCAATATCCATTGCCTTACGAGAGGCAAAATGCTGAATTCGCCCTATGACCTGTGGAGCACAACCCGCATGATTCATGCAATAGTAAGCTGCCTCACCTTCTGGTCTTTCAAGAATGCTACCACATTCTGGACACACTTTTGTAAAAAAAACTTTTGTGCCATTCCCTTTGCGTAACTCTTTCTTTACCCCTGTAATCTTAGGAATAATTTCACCCCCCTTTTCAACCGTTACAGTATCTCCATAATATAGATCCAACTTTTCGATTTGATCAGCATTATGCAAGGAGGCGCGTTTTACAATGGTACCTCCCAGCAGTACTGGAGTCAAATTAGCAACAGGAGTTACCGCACCGGTTCGACCCACCTGAAAGTCAACAGAATTCAGTTCTGTCATTACTTCTTCTGCCTGAAACTTGTAGGCAATCGCCCAACGTGGAGACTTGGCTGTAAAACCTAATTTTTCTTGTAAATCGATACGATCAACCTTTATAACAATCCCGTCAATTTCATAATCTAACTCTTTACGCTTTTCATCCCAATGAGAAAGAAAGGCCTCGATCTCCTCGATTGAGCGACACAAAGCAGAATGATTTGGAACAAAAAACCCCATAGATCTTGTCTTTTGCAGTAACTCATATTGTGAGTTATATAGCTGATTTTCAGAAACAACTCCGTACAGAAAGCAGTCTAAGCCTCGCTTCGAAACTTCACTAGAATCCTGTAGCTTTAAACTCCCTGAGGCTGTATTGCGGGGATTCATAAACTCTGGTAACCCATCAGCACGCCTTTTTTCGTTTAATTGATTAAATGTACTTCGAGCTAGTATCACTTCGCCTCGAATATCAAAGTCTTCAGGAAAGGGAGCATTGAGTTTTAATGGTACAGTTTTTATCGTTCTAACATTCGTTGTTATATCATCGCCTTGATTCCCATCCCCTCTTGTTATAGCCTCAATCAATTCGCCGTTCTTGTAAGTAATCGAGACGCTAGCTCCATCGTATTTCAACTCACAACAGAAAGAAAGTTCGGTGCTACCTACTGTGGAATCTTGGCTTAATCTTTTTTGAATTCTAGCAATCCATTCTTTGATATCGTCAAGCGAATACGAATTATCCAAGGAGAACATCGGAAAACGATGAGTTTTAGTTACAAAGTCCTTAGTAACTCCACCCCCTACGCGATTGGTTGGTGAATTTGGATCTGCCAAATGCGGATATGCCTGTTCTAAAAGGCTCAATTCCTTCAACAACTGATCAAACTCGTAATCTGAGATAATAGGCTGATCTTCGACATAATATCGTCTATTATGATCGATTAATTCCTGGGTAAGATGGGTGATACGTTCTTCTGGTTTCATTGCTTCTTAGATAACTTTAGCATTCTAAAATTCATTCTAAAATCATCTCGTGATTCTACAATGAATTGAGGGGAGTATAATTCAATCAGGTCTTGTTTTAGATATTGATTGCATTCTAAATACATCACAGCATGATCTTCGGTGTAATGATTGAAGAGGTATCTCAATCGCTCGTAGAATACTAGCGGATCGTTATCACTTACAAAAAGTGCCGCATGAGGCTCCTTGCCTAATACGTTTAAATGCATTTCTTTTTTCTCTAAATCCCTAACATAAGGTGGGTTAGACACTATTATGTTAAATTTAACTTTAGGTTTGAAATTAAACAAATCCTGTTTTATACATCGAAGATTAGACTGATGAATCTTATCATTCTCTATAGCGTATTCAAGTGCCTGTTCACTATTATCAATTCCTGTTAAACGAGCCGATTCTAAATGCTTTGAAAGTGCTATTGAAATCGCGCCACTACCGCAACAAGCATCTAGCACCTTCAAATTATCTTGAGTGGCAAAGTCTTCTAACACCCAGTCTACGAGCTGCTCTGTCTCAGGTCTTGGTATTAACACCCCTTCACCTACCTTCAATCTTAATCCATAAAATTCAGCATAACCGAATATGTATTGATAAGGATTCCCAAGAATCAATTGATTCAAATAATTTTCAAAAAGCTCCTGTTTCTCATTTATGATCTCTTGGCTTTTATCTAAAATTTCTGATGGCCAATTAGCACCGAAATACTCCTGGTAAGCATATTTACACAAGCTATTAATTTCCTGATCTGAATACAGAAAATTTAATTCTTTAAAGCACTTATTTTCAAATTCTTGAATGCTCAAATTTCAAGTATTAAATGAATAGGACAAGAAGTGTGACCAGTACCCCCTAGAGGACCCTCTAAATAGGTAAAACCTAAATGCTCGTATAAGCCAATTGCCGATTTCATTTGAGGAAGGGTTTCAATATAGGCTTTCGTATAACCTGTACATTTTGATTCTTCTATTAGCTTTAGCAGTAATCTCTTTCCGATACCCTTACCTCTCAATTTTGGGTCAAAGTACATTTTCTGAATCTCACATACTTCCTCTGGCGCCCCTGGAAGGTCACCATATCCTCCCCCTCCTAAGAGCTCTCCATTATAACGAATGACATAGTAATCCCTCTTCGGGTGATTGTAATAAGAATATAAATCAAAAAGATAAGGGTCTGCGTAGGCTGTACCTGTTTTAGGAGCATTCATTTCCTCCAAAACCCTCTTAATCAACTCCCCAAGTTCTTGGCTATCCTCAGGCTGAATTAAAGATATTTGAATCGATTCTAATCGCATCTCAGATCTTGTTTTCTTTCTCTATTTTTGAAAGGTGAAGATACATGAATTCTACATGAAAAGAGCCTTAGAGCTGGCATTAAAAAACAGCCAAGGAGCCAGGCCAAACCCTTCGGTAGGAGCCGTTATCGTATCAGAAAACAAAGTTATCGGAGAAGGGTTTACTTCGAATTACGGAGGCAATCACGCTGAAATCAACGCCCTTCATCAAATTAGAAAAGAAGACTTACCTCTTTTAAATAAAGCCACACTTTATGTTACGCTCGAGCCTTGCTCGCATCACGGAAAAACACCCCCTTGTTCTTTAGCAATCACTCAATCGGGAATCTCTAAAGTAGTTATCGGTTGTCAAGACCCGAACCCTTTAGTAGCAGGAAAAGGCATAGCCCTATTAAGAGCCTCGAATATCGAAGTAACAACTGGTGTACTCGAGAAGGAATGCACTGAGACTCATCGTCAATTCTTAACCTTTATTGATCACAAAAGACCTTATATAACCTTAAAATGGGCCGAGTCTAAAGACGAGTTTATCGCTCCTTTAAAAGATCAACAAACAAAACCTGGTTCCTATTGGTTGTCTCAACCTTTATCAAAACAATGGGCCCATAAATTGAGAGCCTGCTCAATGGGGATTTTAATCGGTGCTGAAACCTTGCGTTACGATAAACCCTCTTTAAATACTCGAATTTGGGCTGGTAAAGACCCTGAAATACTAATTATTGGAGGAAAATTAAACGACATTCCTAGTAGTTGGCTCAATAAGCAAGTTTCAATTACGCAGTTTACCAAAACTCCTGAAAAACGAAGTGTAAGTATTGATCAAATCGCAATAAAGAACTCATACGAAACCTTTGATTTACTGCTTAATCATTGCAGAGAACACCAAATACAAACGCTCCTTATTGAGGGAGGATCACAGGTGATTAATCAGTTTTTGGAACGCGATCTTTGGGACGAAGCGATTATTTTCAAAAGCAACGCTAACCTAACAGAAGGCGTAAAGGCTCCAAGAATCGATCAAAAGCCGCTGAAAATCATAAGTTCTGCAAGTGACCAAGTGATTATTCACAGAAACCATGCAAATCAATGAGTAACTCCGAATATCTAGAAATAACAAAGGAAAAAGGACCTTTCATTTTCAAAGATCGCGGGAGCAAATTCTATGGATACGCTGCACCATTTAATTACTTAGATGATTTTAAATCAATGATCGGGCACTTCAGACTTCTATATCCCAAAGCGAATCACGTGGTATCAGCCTATCGAGACCAACCTAAAAATAATCAAACCTTTTGCACAGATGACGGGGAACCAAAAAACAGCTCAGGACCTCCTGTTTTAGGTCAGATTATTCAACATAATCTATACAATACGGCAGTATTTGTAGTTAGAGAATTTGGAGGAACACCACTCGGTATACCTGGCTTAATTGGCGCGTATAAATCCACTGCAAATGGCGTACTCTTGGAGTGTGAAAAAATGAAAGTTACCCCTTCAGCAGACTATTCGGTACAAGTTAAGTATGCAGATGAAAGATGGCTCACTGCAATCATTGAAAAGCACGGTGGTAAAATCAAATCTACCAGCTACTTAGTATTCATTTCGATAGCATTCACTATCCCCCTATCAACGAATGAACTTTTTCTTTCAAAGTTAAAAAGTAACAAGCGGTATGTTGATCTAATTATTTCTGAATCAGAGAAAGCAAACTAGCTGGTATTTTAATCGGCTTAAACGAACTAGAATCGGTAGCGACTAACGTCACTTCTCCTTCAACTAAAAGTCGCTTATTTTCATCGTAGATTTTGTTCTGAAACACCAAGGATGCACCCCCAATTTTAACTAGTACAGTCTCAACAGAAAGTAACTGATCATAGCTTGCCGGGGCCTTGTAACTGATACTAACATTTACTACAGGAAGAAGTACACCAGAATCTTCTAATCGAGCATAGTCAAGCCCTTTATTGCGTAACCATTCGACTCTACCTAACTCAAAGTAAGACAAATAGTTAGCATGATAAACAATTCCCATTCGATCGGTCTCTTGGTAACGCACTCGAACCTGTAAATAATGTGTATTCAACGATGAATTTTTAAATTAAACCAACAACATTTGAAGTTTTCTTAGTTATGCTAAAAAAACTTAAAAACAAATACCCAAATAATTTTTTTTTAAGCAAAGAAGTAAACATATTTGTTCTTCCAACGATGGGTCGCCTTTTTGGTTTTTTTCAACCCTTCGAATCGTTAAACTTCAAGTCTATATATTAACAGTGAAGATGTCTGCTGAACATGTTTGGAATAAATGCTTGTCCTTTATAAAGGATAACATCCAACCTCAAGCATACAAGACATGGTTCGAACCTATCTATCCTGTTAAACTCCAAGACAATGCACTGAGTATTCAAGTTCCTAGTAAGTTTTTTTACGAATGGCTTGAAGAACACTATGTAAAACTATTAAAGGTTGCGCTCCGCAAAGAACTGGGAGAATCAGCAAAGCTTCTCTATGTAATTAAAATGCAAAATGAGGATGCCACTTCACATACGGAACAAATCCCCAGTAGACACAAAAGCGCATTCTCTACACAAGAACTTGATGTTCCTATTGCGCAGAAAGATCCTGGATTAAAGAATCCGTTTATCATTCCCGGTATTCGAAATATTAAAATTGATTCTCAACTCAATACCTCTTATAGTTTTGAGAGTTTCTTAGAAGGAGAATCAAACCGTTTGGCTAGGTCAGCTGGTCAGGCCGTTGCGAATAAGCCAGGGGGCACTTCATTTAATCCCCTACTCATCTTTGGTAATGTAGGTTTAGGAAAAACCCACCTATTACACGCCATTGGTGTAGATATCAAAGAAAAGCACCCTGACAAAACAGTACTTTACATTTCTGCAGAGAAATTTACGCAGCAATACATCGAGTCAGTAAAGAATAACACTAGGAATGATTTTATTCACTTTTATCAACTGATCGACACTTTACTGATAGATGACGTTCAATTCCTGGCGGGTAAGAGTGGAACTCAAGATGTATTCTTCCATATCTTCAATCATCTGCATCAAAACGGTAAACAGGTAGTTTTAAGTTCTGACAAAGCTCCTGTAGATATGCAAGACATCGAACAGCGCCTACTATCGCGCTTTAAATGGGGACTTTCTGCAGAACTACAGCAACCTGACTATCAAACAAGAGTAGCTATTCTGAAGAATAAGTTATACCTCGACGGTATGACGCTACCTGAAGACATCATCGATTACATTGCCCAGAATATTAAAAGCAATATCAGAGAGCTCGAAGGTGCTATCATCTCCTTGATCGCTCAAGCATCTTTTAATAAAAAGGAGGTAACTATAGAGCTTGCTCAGCAGGTGGTAGATAAATTTGTTAAAAACACTAAAAAAGAAGTCTCGATCGATTACATCCAGAAAATGGTGGCTGATTATTTCGAGATGGACCTTGATACCCTGCAATCCAAGACTCGAAAGCGTCATATTGTTCAAGCGAGGCAATTAGCCATGTATTTTGCTAAAAAATACACCAAGGCTTCACTTGCAAGTATTGGATCACAAATTGGTAAGCGAGATCATGCTACAGTTTTACATGCCTGTCGTACGGTAGAGAACCTTGCTGATACAGACAAGCAATTCAGAAAATATATTGACGATTTAGGTAAGAAGTTTTCTTAAACCTCCGCGAATCGACTAACAACTTATTTTAATGGCAAACCCTTTTGGTAATCTATACCTCATACCCGTACCTATTCATGAGGGTGAGGCTTCTTTTTCTATTCCCAAAGGAGTTATTGAGCGTGTTAAACAACTGAACCATTTTGTGGTTGAAAATGAGAAGACAGCTAGAAAGATGATTCGATGTATTTATCCCGAGGTATCTCAACCCGCTCTGACCCTATCCATTTTAGACAAAAACACACCAACAACAGAGATTGAATCTTTACTTTCTCCTTGCCAAAAAGGGATTCCTGTAGGGCTTATGTCTGAGGCTGGTGTACCTGCGGTAGCTGACCCTGGAAGTCGCTTAGTCGAGGTAGCGCACCAAAAAAATATCAAGGTAATTCCCTTAGTGGGCCCTTCATCAATCTTACTCGCACTTATGGCCAGTGGACTTAATGGGCAAAGCTTTGCATTCAACGGGTACTTACCTATTGATTCAAACGATAAGAAAAGAACGGTACTCGAATTAGAGAAACGTTCATTCAGTTTTGGTCAAACTCAAATCTTTATGGAAACTCCCTATCGAAATGATAAAATGTTCGAGTTTCTGGTTAAGATTTTAGGTAATGAAACCATACTCTCTGTAGCGGTCGAAATTAATGGTGACCAGGAGTACATTAAAACACTACCAGTTAGTAGGTGGAAAACTATAACGAGCCCAGACCTCCACAAAAGACCTGCAATTTTCAGCATCCTTAAAAAATAAACCTCTCTATGATTACCTTCTAATGTTTCGATCGTTGAGCCATTCGGTATAAACCTTTCGTTTCTTGTTGTGCTCAGAGAGTGTTTTAGAAAAATTATGATAACCCGGTCTTTCGACATCAGCAACAAAATATAGGTATGAGTGTCTCTCTGCATTGAGCACCGCTTCAATCGCACTCATTTCTGGCATGGTGATCGGCCCTATTGGCAAGCCATTTCTTTTGTATGTATTATACGGGTTATCTAAGCGAAGATCTCTATATAACACACGTCGGATGATCGTATCAAAATTACCAGTAGTATGTTTTATCGAATAAACAACCGTCGGATCTGCCTGTAGTTTCATATTCTTTCTGAGCCGGTTTAAATAAACACCAGCAACTCTAGGTCGTTCATCAGCTTTCACTGATTCTTTAGAAACAATCGAGGCTAGGGTATAAACCTCAGAGGGAGAAAGTTTAATCTCATTAGCTTGGGCGAGTCGATTTTCATTCCAGTAATCCCGATATTCCTTCAACATTCGGTTTCGATACTGAATGGCAGAAGTATTCCAATAAACTTCATAAGTATTAGGAATTATTAGGCTTAGCACGTTTTCAGGCCGAAGTTTGGTTTGAAATAGAAAGTCAGTATCAAAAAAGGCCTCGATTATATCAGCACTATCTGCCTCGATTATCTTTGAAACATATCCTGCAACTTCTTCCATTCGCTCATAGGGGGCAATTACGAGATCTATAGGTTTATTTTCAGAGCGTAATACCCTGATCAGTTCATTGTTGTTCATTCCTTTATTTAAGACAAAACGACCTGGCTTAATGTTTTGCAAATATTTCTTTCGGTTAGCCACCCACCGAAAAGAGGTAGTACTCTTCAAAAAGGGGGCAATTTGGATCATAAACTCCTCTTCTGAGGTATCGGTCTCTACAAACAGAAGCTGATATTCATTTTCAAAATTAGTATTTGAAGCGAAGAGCATACCATAAGCAACTAAAAGCAATAGGCCTCCGGCAGCGGCTAAAGCAAAAATCAACTTCCTTATATTCTTCATGAGACTACACCAATTTTTTTTGATACCATAGTTGTGTTTCAAAGCCATCAGGAGTAGAGATCCAATCATGCATCACTCCTAACTTTTGAAATCCAGCTTTCTCAAAAAGCCGAATACTATGACTATTCGATTCAGAAATCACAGCGGCTAGTTGTCTACAATTTAGCCAAGATTTTGCATAATCACACATAGCAACAACCGCTTTTACTCCGATACCTTTATTGCGGTGTAAAGGATCAATCACTACTCCTATCATTGCATTTCCGTGCTTCGGTTTGAAATCAAAAAGATCCACGAGGCCTACAGACTTACCTCCTACTGTAACTACTAGTCGTATTTGACCGATTTTAAAAGGGTCAAGATGGGCGTGATCTAAATATTTTTTTAATCGATTCTTAGAAAGCGGTCTTTGATTTTCTGAAAACCGCCAAACTTCAGGGTCATTCTCTAACCGATAAAGAAAATCGAGATCTTCTGGTTCTAATGCCCTTAATTCAACCGAAGGGAAAGACTCTTTCATGACCTTAGTTCTATAACCCCTGTGAACACATGAATGGCAGGACCCGTGAGGTAGATGTTTACAAAACCTGAATTCGAAGGTTCAAAGCGCACCCACAGCGTTCCACCCACCGCATTCAATTCAATCTCCGTAGCAGCTATTTTCTGATCGAAATAAGCAGCGATTGCAGCAGCTGTGATTCCAGTTCCACAAGCATGGGTCTCTGCTTCTACCCCTCTTTCATAAGTTCGAATCGCAAGCTTATTTTCTCCGAGAAGCTCAACAAAATTAACATTGCATCCGGCAGGACTAAAAGAGTGGCGAAGCGCTCTACCTTCACTTTCAACTTCAATTTTGTCAACCTCTGAAACCCAAACAATCTGGTGTGGAGATCCCGTGTCTAAAAACAAATTATTGTTATCTAAACGTTCTACACGAGAGACATTTGACATATTAATCTCGATAAGATCATCCTTTCTCTTCGCTCCTAAAGGGTTACCCTTAAAATCAAAAGAAATAGTCTCTGAAAGACCTTTATGATCGATTCCAAATTGCACAATACAGCGTGCCCCATTACCACAAAAAGAAGACTCTGATCCATCAGAATTAAAATAGGTCATTTTAAAATCTAACTGATTGTGGCTATCGTAAAACATAAGACCATCTGCCCCAATGCCATAGCGTCTCTCGCAAATTTGCTTAATCTGAATGGCACTAAGTTCGAAGGGCACTTCTGAGCGATCGATGATCACAAAGTCGTTCCCCGCACCGTGATACTTATAAAATGGCACTTCTACATTCATACCTGCAATATACCTCAATTTTTAGAGGAATTAGAATCGTTAAATGAGCGTTAAAAGCCTACCTAGAAAGGAAAAATGATTTCATTTTTGTAAAAAAAACTCAAGTATTATGAAAAAATGGATTTTCCCTTTGACGATTGCCGTTTTTTCGGCGATCATCACTTCTTTTGTTCATCATTGGTTGACTGATAAAGAGAAACCATCAGTCGAAACAACCAGCTTTGAGAGTGCGACTGCTCAGCCTGTTTCTCTTAGACTTCCACAAACAAGTACCGATTTTACGATCGCTGCTGAGAAAACCATACATGCAGTAGTTCATGTAAAGAATGTTAGCAGTACCAAAGGGCCTCAATCTTTAATGGACTTTTTCTATGGTTATGAAAGTTTTAGCACCCCTCAAATTGGAACAGGTTCTGGAGTAATTGTATCACCTGACGGATATATCGTTACCAATAATCACGTTATCGAAGAAGCCTCAGAGCTTGAAGTCACTTTAAATAACAATGCCAGTTACACCGCTCAAATCATAGGAACCGACCCAAACTCTGACTTGGCATTATTAAAAATTGAAGCTGAAGAAGAACTCCCCTATTTAGCCTTTGGAGATTCTGATCGCAGTGCGGTTGGCGAATGGGTACTTGCTGTCGGAAACCCGTTTAATCTTACATCTACGGTTACTGCTGGTATTATTTCGGCCAAATCGCGATCGATTTCAACCGCTAACAACCTCTCGTTTATTCAAACCGACGCCGCAGTTAATCCTGGTAATAGTGGTGGCGCACTAGTTAACACCAAAGGAGAGCTTATTGGTATTAATACAGCTATAAAGTCTCGTACCGGATCCTATGTCGGTTATTCATTTGCTATCCCTAGTAATACTGCAAAAAAGGTCATAGAAGATCTTTTAGAATTTGGAAAAGTTCAACGCGGAATACTGGGTATTTCGGCGCTAAGAGCAGAATCTATTGAAGCCATTAGAAGAGGTCTCGACGAAATTGAAGGAGTTTATATCTCTGAAGTAAATGTAGGTTCAGGGGCTGAAATAGCAGGATTAAAATCTGGCGACATCATCAAGCGTGTTGACGGCCTGCCGATTAAGAATTTCACAGCACTTACAGGTTACCTCTCTGCAAAAAGACCGGGTGATCAAGTGGAGATAATATTCGAACGCGATGACAATCAGCTTTCTACTTTAGTCACTTTAACCAAAAATGAAACTGCCGATCTCAATCGACTTGGCCTTCGGGTTCAAAATTTAAACGAAACGTTACAGAAAAAATTCAATCGAAAAGAAGGCGTTATTATAACCGCAGCTTCAGAGTACTATAAAAATTATAATCTTGAAGGTAAAGTAGTTATTGCCATTGACGGTATACAAGTTTCAACGATTGAAGATGCCATAGAAGCTAGTAACGAAAACAACACTTATCGACATGCGCTAACGGTAATCGACGAAGAAGGCAACAAAGAAACCCTAATCTTTAACTAATTTTGCGGTTTAACTTGATCATTCGATTTTGAGAATAGATATCATAACTGCCGTTCCAGACTTATTAGATAGTCTTTTAGGACATTCCATTGTCAAAAGAGCGGTTGAGAAAAAATTATTTGAGCTACAAATACATTCCCTTCGTGATGAGGGCTTAGGAAAGTATCGACAGATCGACGACTATCCTTATGGAGGAGCGGCAGGAATGGTTTTAATGGCAGAACCCTTAGATCGAATGTTAACCAAGTTATCGGAGCGGCGAACCTACGATGCGATTGTTTATCTTACGCCTGATGGAGAGTTATGGACGCAAAACGCGGCTAACCAATTTTCACTTAAAGGGAATATCATTATGATATGCGGTCACTACAAGGGTATAGATCAGCGTATCAGAGATCTTTGGGTAACCCATGAGATTTCTATTGGTGACTTTGTTTTATCAGGCGGAGAAATAGCCGCAGCAGTATTAACAGATAGTATTGTTCGATTGTTACCTGGAGTTTTAGGGGATATGGAGTCTGCCTTAAGCGATTCTTTTCAAGATTCTCTGCTAGCTCCACCCGTGTATACAAGACCATCAGAATTCAAAGGTTTAAGAGTGCCAGAGGTACTAATGAGCGGCAATTTTAAGGCTATTGAAACTTGGAACGAAGAGGAGGCCATCAAAAGAACTAAGGAGCGCAGACCTGACTTATTAAAATAAGTAATTTTTTAAGTCTAGGTGATTGCTAATTTTAAATAAAACACTATTTTTGCACCCAGTTTTAAAGCATTCCAAATGGAAAATTTAGTTCAATACGTAGAAAACACCGCAGTGGCGCAGAAGGAATTCCCAAAGTTTGGAGCCGGTGATACGATTACTGTATATTACGAAATTAAAGAAGGAGAGAAAACACGTACTCAGTTCTTCAAAGGGGTAGTTATTCAAATTAAAGGTTCAGGATCTACTGAGACCTTTACTATCCGTAAGATGTCTGGAACCGTAGGTGTTGAACGTATCTTCCCTATGAATATGCCAGCACTTCAGAAAATTGAAGTGAACAAGAGAGGTAAAGTTAGACGTTCACGTATCTTCTACTTCCGCAGCTTAACTGGTAAAAAAGCTAGAATCAAAGAAATCAGAAACTAACTGATTTCTTATCATTTGTTAAGCCGTGCGAAGTTGTTTTCACGGCTTTTTTTGTGTCTTATATTTGCCACGCCAATTTGGCTTAAAACCAATGATCAATGAATAAAATCTATTACACTCTAACCGATGAAGCTCCTGCTTTAGCGACTTTTTCTTTTCTTCCGATGGTAAAGGCCATCACAAAGTCTACAGGTATAGAGTTTTTGGTGAAAGATATTTCTCTATCTGCTAGAATTCTCGCAGCATTTAATCATCGACTACCCGAAAGTCAAGTAGTTGAAGATGCCTTAAGTGCACTTGGCGCTCTAGCTAAAGAACCAGATACTACGATTATTAAACTGCCTAACATCAGCGCATCTATCCCTCAGCTTAAAGCGGCGATAAAGGAGCTTCAAGAAAAAGGATTTAACCTTCCTGATTATCCAGATACAGTGAATAGTGAAGATGAAAAGGAAATCAAAGCCTTATATGACAAGGTAAAAGGTAGTGCCGTTAATCCTGTTTTAAGAGAAGGTAATTCTGATCGTCGCGCCCCATTAGCGGTGAAGAATTACGCTAAGAAACATCCACACTCAATGGGCGCATGGTCTTCAGAAAGCATGAGCCACGTGAGCACAATGAGTAAAGGAGATTTCAAAAGCAATGAAAAGTCAATTACCAGCAGAAAGGCTACTGAGGTAACTATTGAGTTTGTTTCTAATGAAGGTAACTCTTCCCTACTCAAAAAAGATATTGCCATTCAAGAGGGTGAAATCTTTGATACTACAAAGATGTCGGTATCTCAGCTACGAACATTTCTGAAAAATGAAATCAACGATGCCACCTCTAAAGGTCTTCTACTTTCAGCTCACCTTAAGGCAACGATGATGAAGGTGTCTGACCCCATTCTTTTCGGTCATATTATCGAAATATACTTCGAAGAAGTTTTTGAAAAATACCAAGGAATCTTCGCGGAGCATGGTATCAATGCCAATGAAGGTCTTCAGAGCATCTTCAATAAACTTAATGAATTACCTGATACTGATTTAGCTAAGGAGATCAAAGCGAGTTTCGACAAACTAATGGAAACCAAGGCCGATCTAGCAATGGTAAATTCAGATAAAGGAATTACTAACCTTCATGTACCTAGTGATGTAATCATCGATGCTTCGATGCCTGCTATGATTAGAAACTCAGGTCAAATGTGGGACAAAAACGGTCAATCGCGAGATACTAAAGCTGTAATCCCCGATAGTTCTTATGCTGCGGTTTACCAATCAACCATTGATTACTGTAAAGAGAACGGAGCTTTTGATCCAAGAGAAATGGGTACTGTTCCAAATATCGGACTGATGGCCCAAAAGGCTGAAGAATATGGTTCTCATGATAAGACTTTTGAACTCTCTGAAGCCGGAGTGGTTCGAGTAATAGATAAAGATGGTACTATTCTACAAGAACAATCTGTTGAAAAAGGTGACATCTTCAGAATGTGCCAGGTTAAGGATGCTCCGATAAGAAATTGGGTTTCTTTAGCAGTTGAGCGCGCACGATTAAGCAATACACCTGCTGTTTTTTGGTTAGATAGTGACCGTGCACACGATAGAGAATTGATCAAAAAAGTAGAGGCTTATCTAACCAAAGAAGATACGGCTGGTTTAGATTTACGAATATTAAGTCCAAAAGAAGCTACGCTATTTACACTAGATAGATTAAAAAATGGCCTAGACACCATTTCGGTAACCGGTAATGTGCTTAGAGATTACTTAACCGATCTTTTCCCAATTTTAGAGGTTGGAACTTCGGCCAAGATGCTTTCAATCGTACCACTTATGAATGGTGGAGGATTATTTGAAACAGGAGCAGGTGGGTCTGCCCCAAAACATGTGGAGCAATTTGTTGAAGAGGGTCACCTTCGTTGGGATTCTTTAGGAGAGTTTCTTGCTCTTCAAGTCGCATTAGAATTTGTTGGACAACAAAACCAATCTGATGAGATTCAAGTTTACTCTGATGCTTTAGGTGCAGCCGTAGAAAAACTACTAGATGAGGACAAAGGTCCTAAGCGTAAAGTAGGTGAACTCGATACAAGAGGAAGTCATTTCTACCTAGTTAAATTCTGGATTGAGGCATTAGCACAATCGAGCTTAAACGACAAAGTTAAATTCGAGAACCTCCATACTGCTATTGATTCTTTGAGTGATCAGATTTTAAGTGAAATCAATACGACCCAAGGTCAGTCACAAGATTTAGGTGGATATTACACCCTTGATGCGAATAAGGCAACCAAGGCTATGTGCCCAAGTAAAATCTTAAATAACCTTTTAGAGGAGCACTTGGCATAAAATGGACAAAGCTGTACTACAGAAAGGCCTAATGATTTGGCTAAGAGCATTGCTATTTATGGCCCTAGGGCCGGTTGTGCTCAGTAGTGCATTTAAAAATCAGAGCCATTCGCTTTTTATACCTGTACTCATCACAGGAATAGTTTTGAGTCTTTTGGCTATTTATTTTGGCTTCAAGGCAATTAAAAAAATGATGGAGGGGCTATTTAGCGACAAAAGCTAATTTGCCCTCCATATTTCTTCCATCAATGCCAAATCTATTGGGTGTAGCGCTTCACGATAGGGCAAAGTACCGGCAGTAAAAGCCCTTTGAAGAATATCTTCAATCCAATAATCCTCAAGATTCTCATAGGGGTTATATGCCTCTTTCAAATTCATTTTGTACGCGGATGCAGCGGTTTGGTACCAAAATGCGGTCCAACCATTTCTGAAGGTTTTCACTAGGTCAAACGCGCTATAACCCGTTTGTCTATCGATTAAGCGAATGAGTACTTTACCATCATTGCGAGAAAGTTTTTTGAGTGGTTCAGTAAGTTCAGTCTCTAAATACTTTTTAACTCTTTTAGTATAAGCCCTTTTCTGCCCCTTCCTTTTCAAGTTACTCAAGCGATCCTCTACCGTTTTTAATCGATCTTCAGCAAGCACAGCGTATTTGAACACTTTAAGAACACGCATCCGTAATCGATAATATTGGTTTAGCTGGGTGTTTGATTCAAATTGAAGGGGAGACAAAACATAGACTTCATCAAGAGAAATTGCACCGTAGTATTCGGTCTCCTCTGACCCCGTTTCAGAATGAATTACTTGTGAAAAGGATGCCGAGCAAATGGTGATAAATAATAGAAATAGCGAATAATTTCTTCTCGAAGCCGTCATAGTATTTGTAAATTTAGATCAAAATTATTCTTAGATGAAAACAGATCATATACTTAATGATGAGGCACTAAAATTTTTAGAAGATTACCTAAACAATGCCTCTCCTACGGGATACGAAGCACAAGGACAACAAATCTGGATGAATTATCTAAGGCCCTACGTAGACGAATTCATTACAGATACGTATGGCACTGCGGTAGGTGTCATCAACCCCAAAGCAGAGTACAAAGTAGTCATTGAAGCTCATTCTGATGAGATTTCATGGTATGTGAATTATATCTCTGACAATGGCCTCATTTATGTGATTCGAAATGGAGGTAGTGACCACCAAATTGCTCCCTCTAAATGGGTGAATATTCATACTAAAAAGGGCATTGTTGAAGGAGTATTTGGATGGCCAGCCATTCACACTCGCAAACCAGGTAAAGAAGAAAACCCGAAACTTGAAAACATCTTTATTGACATCGGCGCGAAAGACAAAAAAGAAGTTGAAGAGATGGGTGTACACGTCGGATGCGTGATTACTTATCCTGACAGTTTTAAAATTCTTAATAAAAATCAATTCGTTTGTCGTGCTTTAGATAACCGTGCCGGTGGTTTTATGATCGCACAAGTAGCTCGTTTACTCAAAGAGAATAATATTGAACTTCCGTTCGGTCTGTATATCACCAATTCTGTACAAGAGGAAATTGGTTTAAGAGGTGCAGAGATGATTACCCAACGAATCAAACCTAATGCGGCTATCATCACCGACGTTTGTCATGACACTACTACTCCGATGATCAGCAAAATTGAGCAGGGAGAAAGTAAAATTGGTGACGGTCCTGTAATATCCTATGCGCCGGCTATTCATCATATCCTTAGAGAACGAATTATTGAAGCGGCAGAAGCAAATGAGATACCGTTCCAGCGTCATGCGTCTTCACGTTATACAGGTACTGACACCGATGCATTCGCTTATAGTAATGGCGGAGTAGCTTCAGCGCTCATTTCTTTACCACTAAGGTATATGCATACTACGGTTGAAACCGTTCATAAAGAAGACGTAGCAAATGTCATTCGACTAATCTACCACAGTGTACAGAAAATAAAAGCAGGAGAATCGTTCTCTTATTTTGATTAACCAAAAAGGCCCTTACTTAAGGGCCTTTTTTATTTGATCTATTTCAGAGATTTCAAGAATACTAACCTCACCACTTGCGAGATTCTTAACCTCAATCTTATCTTCAGCTAAGAGTTCGGATTTAGGGAATAGAACTAATTGAGCGGTCCGTTTATCCAAGTATTTAAATTGCTTCTGAATTTTGGTCGCTAATGGATACAATTCCACTGATATACCTGCTTTTCTAAGCTTTTGGATAAATGGCAATAGCTTTTTTGAACTTTGATCATCGTAATTGATGATGAATACATCTAGTCGATCTGAAACGTTTTCTGGAAATAAACCCAACGCCTCTAAGACTAAATAGATTCGATCTAGACCAAAAGAAATCCCAACTCCTCCTAATGCTTGGCCACCGAATTGACTGGTTAAATTATCGTAACGACCTCCACCACCAATAGAACCCATCTGAACTCCTTCAGGAGCAGATACTTCAAAAATGATTCCGGTATAATAATTAAGACCTCTAGCTAAAGTAAGATCTAATTTCAAGGTGATAGACTCTAAACGAACTGCCTCAAGCTGATCGAGTAAGAAACGTATTTCGTCTACTCCTATCCTCCCCTGTTCTGAATGAACAAACAAATCGTCTAGAAAATTCAACTGTTTAATTAAGTTCGATTCCACTTTTAAAAAGGCGTCCACCTTTTCTAAAACCGAATCACTCAAACCTAACTCATTAAGTTCTTTTAAAACCCCTTCAGCACCGATTTTATCTAATTTATCTAAGGCTACAGTAAATGGAATAAGTTGATCTTCGATTCCAAAACATTCAGCAATCCCAGCTAATATCTTTCGATGATTGAATCTTAGTGTCGGGTGCTGATCACCCAATAAGCCCAATTCTGAAAATACCGTATCATACAACTGTATAAGATCAACCTCTTGCCATAAAGACTTCGCTCCTACAACATCTGCGTCGCATTGATAAAACTCTCTGAATCGACCCTTTTGAGGCCGATCTGCACGCCAAACGGGTTGAATTTGATATCTCTTAAAGGGTAGTGCAAGTTCATTTTGGTGTTGTACAACAAATCGAGCAAAAGGCACGGTCAAATCGTATCTTAGTGCCTTATCACTAATCTGAGAGGTCATCGCAGAAGAAGTAAGTTCGGTACGATCCTGGTCGCTAACTTTCGATAGATAATCACCTGATTTTAATATTTTAAAAATCAATCGATCCCCTTCTTCACCATACTTACCCATAAGGGTGTCTAAATTCTCGAAACTAGGTGTTTGAATCGCTGAAAACCCGAATCTCTTAAATGCGCCTTCTATGACCTCAATGATATAAGATCTACGAATTAATTCATCTCCGAAAAAATCCCTTGTACCTCGCGCTACTGATGCCGATGTTGCCATATCTTAATTATTATCTAACCAATCCTTGAACCAAAGATACAGTTCCCCTTGGGTGATAACCGCACCTTTTTGAATCAATTCGAATAGATCCTTATGGGGATCCTCCGAATATGCCTTCGTTGCTCGACGATAAATGACACGTTCGTCAAGGAAATTTTTCTTTAACCAAGTAAATCCTTCTGAGGTTCTTAGATCTAATCCTGCCACTTGGGCCTCAACCGCAATAAGTTCAAGTCCATTATCCTCTCTCGAAAACAAGTAAATAAAATGCTCTGAGAGGTTTTCTAAATAATTCACCTTAGAAAGTACTCCTTTCCATATGATATCACTAAACTCATCAAGAATTTCATCAACACGGTTTCCATCCTTCAATTGAAGATGCTCCCATTCCTGTTTATCAATCCCATGAACGGCAAGAAATTTAGAGAATTCCTCTGCTAATATCTCGAACTGTTCTTTGCTTAATCTCTGGTATTTCATAGTATAAAAAAAGGGCCATAAAGGCCCTTAATCTGTTCAAATATTATTTGAAAAGTTATGCCTCGGCAACAACTTCGAATGCTAGATCAGCAGATACTTCACGGTGAAGTCTAACCTTTGCAACGTATGATCCTAGACGTTTAACAGAACCTCCTTGTACAATGATATACTTTCTGTCAATAGATACACCTTCTTTCGAAAGCCCAGCTTCTAAATCGATATTAGATACCGAACCGAAAAGCTTATCTCCAGCACCTACTTTAGCACTAATTTTAAGAGCAATGGCATTGATTTTTTCAGCCATAGATTTAGCCTCAGCAATCAATTGCGCTTCTTTATGTGCACGTTGCTTTAAATTTTCTGCGTGAACTTTACGAGCCGATGGTGTTGCAAGAACTGCAAGACCTTTAGGGATCAGAAAGTTACGACCATAACCATTCTTTACTGAAACGATATCGTCCTTAAACCCTAGGTTCTGAACGTCTTCTTTTAAAATAATCTCCATATCGTTTTCTTATTTAAGCATATCGCCAACATATGGCATAAGTGCAAGGTGACGAGCACGTTTGATAGCTTGTGATACTTTACGTTGGTATTTCAGTGAAGTTCCTGTTAAACGACGAGGTAAGATTTTACCTTGTTCATTCACTAGCTTCAATAAGAAATCTGGGTCTTTGTAATCAATATACTTAATCCCTGATTTTTTAAATCTACAGTACTTCTTCTCTTTCTGTGTGTCAATATTTAAAGGAGTTAAATAGCGAATTTCGCCATCTTTTTTTCCTTTAGCTTGTTGTTCAATAGTTGACATAATTAAGCAGTTTTAAGTTTTTGTCTTCTCTTCTCAGCCCAAGCGATCGCATGCTTATCTAACTTTACAGTTAAATAGCGCATTACTCGCTCATCACGGCGAAATTCAAGCTCTAATTCGTTAATCGATTCAGCCGGAGCTTGAAATTCAAACAAATGGTAAAAACCACTCTTTTTGTTTTGAATTGGGTAAGCTAGTTTTTTAAGTCCCCAGTTTTCTTTGGCAACAAACTTAGCACCACGCTCTGTTAAGAAGCTCTCAAACTTCTTGGCTGTTTCCTCTACCTGAGTGTCAGATAGAACGGGATTCAAAATGAAAACAGTTTCGTATTGGTTCATTATAATGAGTTAAAAATGCGTGCAAAAATAAGTTTTAAATGCACATTATACAAGCATTTTGAAAAGTATCTATCTCTCTAGATGTGGTCTACGTGAAATATTACCTGAATTTTTGAAAATCCGGGAACATTATCAAAAGATTTCTTGAAACGCAGCAATTGTTTCTTAAGCGAAGACATCGGGTAATTAAGGGGTGCCTTGATCAGTACCTGTTGATAATACTGGTTTCTAATTTTCTCAATGGTGGGTGCATCGTTTCCTAAGACTACTACTCCATTTATTTGACGCACCCCTTTTGCGAACCAAGAGGCACCTTCGATTGCTAAGGATACTTGCTTGGCTAAGAATTGAATCTTAATCATCCTGACATAGGGCGGATAATTAAACAGTCTCCGCTCGGCAAATTCATTGGCTATGAATTCAGATACGTTTCGATCTTGTAAACTTCGAAATACCCGATGATTGGGATCAAAGGTCTGGATGAGAACTTTTGAGGTTTCTGAAGTTCTCCCAGCTCTACCCGAGACCTGAGTCAATTGTTGAAAGGCACGCTCATGAGCCCTGTAATCTGCTCTGTGTAATAGCTGATCTGCATTCACCACAACGACCAAACCAATATTCTTAAAATCAAGCCCTTTACTGACCATTTGTGTTCCTACCAAAATCTGCAAATCTTGATTTTCGAATTTTTCAAGAAGCTTTTGGTGGCCCGACTTACCTTTCTGAGTATCTCTGTCCATTCGACCCACTTTGGAGTCAGGAAACAATTCTTTCACTAACTCCTCAACCTGTTGCGTACCCAGTCCATGTTTATCTAAGGAGGGGGAATGGCATTTTGTACAGTGATTCGCTACGCTTTCAGAATAACCACAGTAATGACATCTTAACGATTGATCTAATCGGTGAAAGGTGAGACTTACATCACAATTCTTACATCCAGGGATATGGCCACAATCTAAACATTCTAACAAACTTGAGAATCCCCTGCGATTCTGAAAGAAAAGGACTTGTTTCTTTTCACCAAGAACCTTCACCACCTGATCAATTACGGGTTGTGAAATCCAGGACTTCATGAGTTTTTTCTTTCTCAAAAGCGCTTTATCTAGAATCTGAATGTCTGGTAATTTAGATTCACCAAAACGCTCACCTAAATGTACATAGTGGTATTTCGATTGCTTGTTATCACCAAAACCAGCATTATACAACGACTCGAGACTAGGAGTTGCAGATCCTAAAATAATGGGACAATGTTCTTTATGACCCAAATAAACGGCGAGATCTCTCGCTTGATAACGAGGGGATGGATCATGCTGTTTATAAGAGGGGTCGTGCTCTTCATCGACAATAATTAAACCGAGATTATTGAATGGAAGCAATAATGCAGACCTTGCACCTACGATCACTTTTGCTTCATCAGAGTTTTCTCTAACCTTATTCCAAAACTCCGCTTTTTCAACCGTTGAAAGATTCGAACTATAGGCAATGACCTGTTTTGAAAATCGCTTGTTCAAGCGCTTCCAAAGTGAAGTAGTAAGCGCAATTTCTGGTAGTAGAAATAAGACTTGTTTTCCTTCTTTTAGAACCTCATCAATGAAGCTCATATAAAGCATCGTCTTGCCCGAACCCGTCAACCCATGCAATAAAACAGGCTTATTAGCCTCAAAACCTCGGTTGATTTCTGTAACAGCCTTTTGTTGTGAATCAGATAGTTCGAAGACTATTTCGTCATCCTCTTTACCTGAAATTCGATCTAAAACTCTAGAATCTAAACGAAATACACCCTTTTTAATCAAGCTATTACGAATAGATGTGCTGATGGCATATTTCTTGGCAAAAGGCAACCAAGCTATTTCGTTCGTTCCTTTCGCTTCACTAAAAAATTGCATCACCATATCGCGCTGTGCAGGTGCTTTGGTTTGTTTTAAAATTTCCTCTGCTTTTGAGGAATCTTCTAAGACCAACCAAGGAGTAAATTTTTGATACCCTTTATTTTCAATCTGCTCAAATCGCTCTAGAATTTCAAATTCAATGAGATCATTAAGACACCTGTTCAGCCCTTTAATATCCGCATGTTTACGAATAAAAGACAGCTTTTGGGGTTGCTGTTCGAGCAGTTCACAAAGTAGGTATTGGTCATCGGTGAGTTTGCGGTTTCTAAAATCTTCATCGATTAAATGAACCATCGTTTCACTCTCAAAAAGCAACGCAGAAGGCAATGCTGCCCGCATCACCTCTCCAATTCCACAGAGGTAATACGAGGCAATCCAATTCCATAACTCGATTTGAACCTTGCTAACGATGGCCTGATTATCGAGAACTTCCTCTATCGCTTTAACTGGATAAGTCGGAGTTTCCTCACTTACACCAACTACAATCCCTGTGTAAAATTTGTTTCTGCCGAAGGGGACAATAACTCTATAGCCGACAAGGTCAACATCTAACTCATGACTGATATAGGTGAACGGACGATCAAGAGCTAAAGGAAGAATTACCTCAACATACTTTGTCATTCCTTTGAGGGATTCAATTCATTCTTTAATCGGGCTAAAACTGCGTTTAGTTCAAAACCTAATAAGAGGATATTAGAATTTAGCCACAAGAAAACCATAAGTATCAATAAACCTCCAAGTGCGCCGTATAGTTCATTATAACTAGCGAATTTTTCAATGTAAACTCCAAATAGATACGAAGTAACCAAAAGAAGTAAGGTAGTCATTAGTGGACCCCATGAAAAGAAAGCGATTCGAGTCGCTCGTGCGGTACCAAAATAATACAATAGACTGGTTCCTATGTACGACATAAAAATCACAAAGAGTAGCGAAATTCGATTCTGACTGAAACGGGCCTCATCTAGTCCAAACTCAACGATATAGAATTCGGAGTAAATGTAGGCGATAGCTCCTACGATAATACCTAGGGATAAAAGTAATCCCACAAATACGGCGTATGCGTATTGCTTAAAAAAATTTTGATTCAGTTTAATATGATAGGATTGGTCAAATTGACTAAAAATAGAACTGACCCCGTTAGCTACGAGAAAGATGGATAGCAAAAAGGTTGTGGATAATAAGCCTTCGGTTGGCTGATTTTTCAACTGCTCAAAAATTTGAGAAAAATACTCCGCGGTTGCCCCGGGTAAAAAAGACTCTAAAAAGAAAAGAAGCTTCTGATCGAAAGGCTCAGAGGTCGTTTCAACTAAAGGAATCAAATACGGAATAAGCGTCAATAAAAAAATCAGAAGAGGAAATAGTGCCATAAATAGACTAAAGGCGATAGAACTAGCTCTTGAGGTTAAGGCTCCCTTGATAATTCCAGAGATGTATAAGTTAATTAAGTCGAATAATGAGAAACCGGGATACCCAGGTAGCTTAACCGTTCTAAGGGCACTAACTAGCGTTTTCACTACTGGCCAATTCAAGAATTTTTCTACGGAGGCATCCATTTTATGAACTCGACTTATTTTTGAGGTCACACGAATTTAAGAAAATGAAAGTGACCCTGCTAGTAATTGGTAAAACCGATGACAAGCTTCTCAAAGAGCTCATCGACAAATACCATAAAAAACTGAATCATTATGCGAGATTCAGTTACATCGAAATTCCAGATCCGTCTCGAAGAAAATCGATAAGCATTGATGATCAAAAAGAGTATGAAGCTCAAAAAATTGAAAGTTTATTAGACAAGCAATCGAGACTCATTTTACTAGATGAGAATGGAAAAGCCTTTAGTTCAAGATCATTCTCTAGCTTCATAGAGAACCTAGGCTTGCAGGGAAATAGCAATTTAACTTTTGTGATTGGTGGCCCTTATGGGTTTAGTGAATCCTTAAAAGCCAAGGCACATTTGCTAATCTCACTTTCTAAAATGACCTTCACTCACCAGATGGTACGGTTAATTTTCAGCGAGCAGCTATATCGAGCCTTTTCAATTCTCAGAGGTGAACCCTATCACCACGATTAATGATTTCTAATAAAGAACTCTGAATCGAATGGTATTTGGAATTTGTCTCAAGGCCTCAATTACTTCAGGATTGTAGGCGTTATCAACGTCAGAGATTACATAACCTACCTCAGGGTCTGTAGACAAGAATTGTCCTACTAAATTAAGCTTATACTCAGCCAGTATTTTATTGATCGCAGCCATGACTCCGGGAACATTTTTGTGGATGTGTAAGAAGCGATGACGGTCTTGTTGTTGTGGCAGTCTAATATTGGGAAAGTTAACGGCATCCTCAGTGTTCCCCGAATTGATATAACCCATGATTTTTTTAGGTACGAATCCTGCAATATCTCGTTGTGCTTCAATCGTACTTCCACCGATATGAGGAGTAAGAATCACGTTCTCTAAACCTAGGAGTGGGCTCTCATAACTACCATTCTGCTTAGGCTCTACAGGAAATACATCAACCGCAGCTCCTGCGAGTTTTCCAGATTTTAAATGTTGTGCGAGCGCATCAATATCCACTACAAATCCGCGAGATAAATTAATCAGATATGCACCGTCTTTACATAGACTTAATTCGCGATCTCCAATTAAGTTCTTATTCTGTGGGTTATCGTCAACATGTAATGAAATCACATCACTAATACGCAATAGATCATCAAGGCTAACCACTCTTTCAGCATTACCCAGGCCTAGGGTATCTTGTAAATCGTAGAAGTAAACCTTCATTCCGATCGCTTCGGCTAAAACAGAAAGTTGTTTACCAATATTTCCATATCCCACAATTCCCAAAGTCTTGCCTCTCACCTCTCTAGACCCTGCAGCTGTTTTATTCCATTCACCAGCATGCATCTCTGAGGAACGCTGAAAAGTAGAGCGCATAAGCATAACAATCTGGCCAAGAGCTAACTCTACTACAGATCTTGTATTGCTGTAGGGAGCGTTAAAAACAACCACCCCTGACATTTTGCAAGCTTCAAGATCAATCTGCGTGGTACCGATACAAAAGGCACCGATAGCCAGAAGTTTATCTGCAGCATCTAAAACCGCCTTCGTAACCTTTGTCTTAGAACGAATACCTAGTACATGAACTCCTTTAATACATTCTATAAGCTCTGACTCACTCAAAGCCGTAGAAACAAGTTCAACACTGTAGCCATCATTCTCAAGACGCTCGAGCGCATCGGGATGGATATTCTCTAATAGTAGGATCTTAATTCGATTCTTGGGGTATGAAAAATTTCTAGGCAAATCGTTGATATATAAAAATTCATCTAATGTTTCGGTAACGAAATCGGCATTAACAACAGCCTTCTCACGCTTCACATTTTCTGTATATGCAAAAAACTTCTTGGCAATACCGGCTTCTCTCATTACATAATCAGAATAGCCATCACCAATTACTTGAATATCACCTGAAAGGTTTAACCCCTTAAGGCACTCGATTTTACCATTGTGCTTAGATAGCGGATTCTCTTTATCGAAACCAATAATAAAACCCTTATCGTCAAATGTAAATGTATTTGCGTAAACGCGATCGGCTGGAATGTGAAACTGTGCTACAATAGGAATAATAAACTCTTTAAATCCAGCTGAAATCACATAGATATCATCTCGATGGGCTTCAAAAAACTTTCGGTTGGATGCGAACGAATGAGAAATTTTATCTTTTAATTCCTCGATCAGTAGCTCAAGATGATCGCGATGCGCCCCAAGAAGCTTTATTCTTTGCTCCAAAGATTCTGTGAAAGAGATATCGCCATCAATCCCAAGATTGGTGATCTCTTTAATTTGATCAATGATCGCTTCTTTTTTAGGGTTTTCTTCAAGAGAAAGCTCTGCAAGTATATCTAGAGCTTCAACTCGAGTAATAGTGCTATCGAAATCGAAAATATAAGAGGTAGGCACGTGTTATTTATTGATGATTAATGACAAATTTAGCTAAACTTTCAATGCTTGAGCCTATTTTTGCGAGTAGTTATGACTGATTTACCAACACTCGTATTTGCGACTCAAAACCAAGGTAAACTTGTAGAATTAAAAGGCCTTATTTCCCAAAAGGTTCATTTGATTTCTTTGAACGAACTCAATTTCGATGAAGATATCCCAGAAACTACAGGTACCCTTGAAGGAAATGCCCATCAAAAAGCTTCAACGATTTATAAGCGCTTTGGCAAACCCTGTTTTTCAGATGATAGTGGATTATTTGTAAATGCCATAGACGGAGCACCAGGTGTAGATAGCGCTCATTATTCTGGGAGTAGAGACAACGAAAAAAACATCGCACTCTTGCTAAAGAACCTCGATCAGATCGAGGATAGAAGTGCCTATTTCAAAACAGTATTTTGTTTAATAACTCATGACAATACCCATTATTTCGAAGGTATTGTAAAAGGTAGTATAGCGAATCACCCTAGAGGTGACAATGGTTTTGGGTATGATCCGATTTTCGTGCCAGAAGGCTATCATCAGACCTTTGGAGAACTCGATAAGGAAATTAAAAAGTCATTAAGTCATCGAGCAAGAGCGACACAAAGCTTAATAGAATTTCTTCGAAAAACAGATCTTTAATAGCATACACTTATTTAGACTACCTTTGCGGCTTAATACAACCTATGCAATCCTTTTTAAATCTCGGCTTAGATGAAGATCTATTAAAAGCCGTACAACAGATGGGTTTTGAGACTCCATCTGAAATTCAATCAAAAGCAATTCCACAACTATTAGAGAAAGAGACCGATCTTGTAGCATTAGCACAAACAGGAACTGGTAAGACTGCCGCATTTGGTTTTCCTCTACTTCAAAAAATTGACACTAAACGAAAAGTAGTTCAGGGCTTAATTATTGCTCCTACTCGAGAACTTTGTTTACAAATCACAACCGAACTCGGTAAATATGCTCAATTTAAAAAAGGAACAAGAATCGTTGCGGTTTATGGAGGAGCTAGTGTAAGAGAGCAAGCAGAATCTATAAAATCAGGAGTTCAAATTGTAGTAGCTACCCCAGGTAGACTTCTTGATTTGATTCAACGCAAAATGCTTCGTATTGATCAGATCGAGTACTGCGTTTTAGATGAGGCTGATGAAATGCTGAACATGGGATTCTACCAGGATATCAAGTCGATTCTGAGTTATACTCCAGAAGACAAATTAACTTGGTTATTCTCAGCTACCATGCCTGCAGAAGTTGCTCAAATTGCAAAAGAATTTATGCATCGTCCGGTAGAAATCACGGTCGGAAGCAAAAATGAAGGAGCTACCTCAGTAAGTCACTTCGTGTATACGGTTAGTGCTAGAAATAAGTATGCAGCTCTAAAACGAATCGTAGACAGCGACCCTCAGCTATTCGCTGTAATATTCTGTAGAACCAAGAGAGAAACTCAAAAAATTGCAGAAAAGCTTATAGAGGACGGATACAATGCCGGTGCCCTACACGGGGATCTAAGCCAAAACCAAAGGGATCTTGTAATGGCTGGTTTCAGAAAACGTCAAATACAAATACTAGTGGCTACCGACGTTGCTGCTCGTGGTATTGATGTCGATGATATTACCCATGTTATCCACTACCAGCTACCCGATGAGCCTGAAACCTATAACCACCGAAGTGGAAGAACAGGTAGAGCAGGTAAAACAGGGCATTCTCTATGCCTTTGCACCAATAGCGACCGAAGAAAAATTGAACAGTTCGAGCGAAAGCTTAAAAAGAAATTTAATTTCGCCGAAGTCCCTTCAGTGGCTGGAATCATCGAAAATCAACTTAAAAGTCTTGCAGATAAGTTAAAAGACACTGAAGTAGATGAAAGCATTGAAAGCTATATGCCTCTTTTAGAGGAAACCCTCGCTTCGATCGATCGCGATACACTTCTTAGAAAAGTGTTTGGAGAAGCGTACAATCGATTAGCCCAATACTATCTAAAAGAAAACTTCAGCTCTGAAAACACCTCTGAATCAAGTTCAAGAGCAAAACACGGTGAGGTTCGCTTTTTCATTAATCTAGGTGAAAGAGATGGCTTTAACTGGAAGTCGATGAAAGATTATCTAAAGGATGCTCTTGAACTTCAAAGAGAAGATATTTTTAAGGTCGATACACTTAACAACTTCTCCTTTTTTAATGTTGACGCTGGGCTTACTGATTTAGTTTTAGAAGCTTTTAAAGACACTGAGCATAACGGATATCGAGTAAGTGTAGAAGTTACTAAGCAAGGCGGTGGCTCAGGGGATAAAGGAAAATCTAAAAAAGGGAACTTCAAGACTAAACCCTCTAGAAACTTCAGTAAAAATTCTAAAAAGACTACCGGTAAAAGAAAACGCAAAGGGTTTTATTAAAATCAAGTTAATTGCCGCTAATCACTCGTGAATTTGTAAATTAATTCCTTGATTCGCATACTGTGAAAAAAAGCGTAATTCTTTTACTTTTTATATTGCTTCATTGGGGAGCATCTTTTGGGCAGGAAAGCCCGGCTAAAGTTGTCGAACTGAAGGCCAAAGTTGTAAGTAGCTCTAATAATCTCCCTCTTGAGGGGGTTCACGTCATTAACTTAAATAAGGTAATTGGTAGTATCACCGATCTCGCAGGTGAATTCAGGATAAACGCAAACGTTGGCGATACACTATACATTACCTTTTTGGGATTTAAACCTGAAAGAGTTCGGGTATCCAATGACCTGATTAATTTAGAGAATAGCTCAATTACTCTAACTGAGTTAGCCTACGCCTTAGAAGAGGTAGTGGTTCGTCCGTATCAACTAACCGGATATCTAGAGATCGATGTGCGAAACTTACCCATTTCAAGCGCCTTTCAGTACAGTATTTCAGGATTGAATTTCAGTTATGAAGGAAGATCAAAAAGCGCAGCAAAGCAATTATCCTCTGTTCTTAATGGACCTGTTAATTTCATAAAGAGCATATTCACCAAGAATCGAATGCAATTCGACAAGCTACCGAATATGAAGCAAGATGATCGAATTCGCGAACTATTAGCTACTAAATTTGATCGTGAAACACTTAGCGTGCTGTTGCAAATCGACCAACAAGAAATTATTCGAATTTTAAATAATTGTAGTTACTCCCAAAGTTTCATACAAGACGCAAACGATCTTCAAATACTTGATGCTATTAGTCAGTGTTATGAAGAATATAAAATTCTCAACCGATAATGATGAAGTACACCTCTATCCTTCTATCCTTTATATGTGGCCTAAGCTTAATAAGCTGTCAGTCTTCCCTTAATTCTTCAGAAGTCGACTCAAAAGACACCTTCAGTTGGAAATCTGCGAACATCTACTTTCTACTTACTGATCGATTTAATACCGCTGAATCAGATACCACTAGAGTTGGCGCAGATAAAGAGACTGCGGTTTTAAGAGGGTTTGAAGGAGGAAATCTAAAAGGAGTAACCAATAAAATCAAAGAAGGTTATTTTCAAAAGTTAGGTGTTGATGCTATTTGGACCACACCAGTGGTTAGACAAATTGATGACGCAACCGACGAGGGTACTGGAATTACTTATGGGTATCACGGATATTGGACAAAAGATTGGACTAGTATTGAACCCTCTTTCGGAACTTATGACGAGCTAAAAGAATTCATTGAAACTGCTCACGACGCAGGTATTAAGGTAGTAATGGATGCTGTCTTAAATCATACCGGTCCGGTAACTGAGCTAGACCCAACCTTCACAGAATCTTGGGTTAGAGAGACCCCTCCATGTGATTTCAAAGATTATCAGGGCACTGTTGAATGTACTTTGGTAGCTAATCTACCCGATATTAAGACCGAATCTACCGAAGAAGTTGAACTTCCGCAAACACTTATAGACTTTTGGGAATCAGAGCATCGTTTGGAGCAGGAAATCGTAGAACTTGACACCTTTTTTAACAAAACAGGACTAAGGAGAACCCCTAGAAACTATATCATCAAATGGCTTACTGATTATGTTAGAGAGTTAGGTATCGATGGTTTTCGTGTAGATACAACGAAACACGTTGATGAAGACTCTTGGGCCGTATTAAAACAAGAAGCTGAACGCGCTTTTGAAGAGTACCATCAAAAGAATAACAGCGTACCTTCTGCCCCATTTTATATGGTTGGTGAAGTTTATTTTTATGGTATCAGCGGTGGGCCAGAATATAATTTCGGAGATAAGAAGGTTAATTATTTCGATTATGGTTTTGATGCGTTAATCAATTTCGATTTCAAGACAGATGTATCTAACGATTACGAGTTCGTTTTTCATAAATACGACTCACTACTTAATCAAACCCATGAAAATATAAGTATACTAAGCTATATCAGCTCCCATGATGATTCACAACCCTTCGATATCGAAAGAAAGGAGCCTGTTAAATCGGCGAATATGCTTCTTTTGGCCCCGGGAGGTGTACAGATGTACTATGGTGATGAAACCGCACGCCCATTAGTAGTAGAAGGAGCCGTCGGAGACGCTAATCTAAGGTCTTTCATGAATTGGTCTTCTATTGAGAATCCTGAAACCAAAGAAATTTTAACGCATTGGCAGAAATTAGGACAGTTTAGAAAATCTCATCCAGCCATCGGTTTAGGAGCGCATGAAAGGCTTCAAACTGAACCCTATTTCTTTAGTAGAACCTATGAGGATGATATCGTTATTATAGGTCTTAAATTAATTCAAAACAAGGAAATTGACATTCAACTACCTGCAGAGTGGTCAGCTATAGAAAAGTGGTATGATTCCTATTCAAATCAATGGTTCACCGCGCAAAATGGAATAGTACACCTAAAAACAGATCAATCAACGGTGCTTTTATCCCCTGAGTTTCCTTAATTGATTCTCTCGAATGTCTTAATTTCGCCTTTTAGCTTATCATCATGAATATCACTGAACTTTCAGCCATCTCACCGATTGACGGTAGATATCGATCAAAAACTTCTACCCTTGCTCCATATTTCTCAGAATATGCACTGATCAAGTATCGCGTTCGAATAGAAATCGAATACTTCATCGAATTATGTGAAACAGGGGTCAAACCTTTACATCCTTTAGATCAGAAAACTAAGGAGAATTTAAAAGCGATTTATCAAAATTTTAGTGAAGAAGACGCGCAATCGATTAAAGATATTGAACGCGTCACTAACCATGATGTTAAGGCGGTAGAGTATTTCATCAAAAATCAATTTGATCAATTGGGATTAGATGATCTCAAGGAGTTTGTTCATTTCGGACTAACCTCTCAAGATATTAACAACACTGCCATTCCGCTATCGTTGAAAGAAGCTCATTTTGAAATCGTGCTTCCTATGCTTCAACAATTAGTGATCGAAATCGAAAAATTGGCAGAAGGTTTGAACGACATTCCAATGCTCGCTAGAACTCATGGTCAACCTGCTTCACCTACTAGATTAGGTAAAGAATTTAAGGTGTTTGCAGTGCGTTTACACGAGCAAATTTCTCAGTTTGAATCACAAAAATTTTCAGCAAAATTTGGGGGCGCAACCGGGAACTACAATGCTCATAAGGTAGCTTACCCTTCGAATAATTGGCCTGAGTTCGGAAGAGCTTTTGTGACTGAAAACCTAGGATTACACTTTAGTTATCCAACTACTCAAATCGAACATTATGATCATTTAGCGGGACTTTTTGATCTATACAAACGAATCAACACGATCCTCATCGATGTATCTCGAGATGTCTGGAGTTATATCTCAATGGATTACTTCAAACAACGAATCAAAGAGGGTGAGGTAGGTTCGTCAGCAATGCCGCATAAAGTAAACCCTATCGACTTTGAGAATGCCGAAGGTAATTTAGGTCTTGCGAACGCTATTTACGAGCATTTATCGGCGAAGCTTCCTGTATCTAGATTACAGAGAGATCTTACAGACAGTACGGTGTTAAGAAACGTTGGAGTACCCATCGGACATTCGATCTTAGCCATGCAATCCCTTCTGAAAGGTTTTGGTAAGCTGCTCGTCAATAAAGAAAAAGTGGTCAATGAGCTATCAGATAATTGGGCAGTTGTTGCTGAAGCAATCCAAACGATTCTTCGTCGAGAACAATATCCTAATCCTTATGAAAGTCTAAAGGCACTCACCAGGACTCATTCAGTGATGAACGAGGAAGCAATACACGACTTTATCGAAACATTAAATGTTAGCGATTCAGTAAAGTCAGAACTTAAAGCAATACGACCAGAGAACTACCTTGGGTTCTAAACCTGATTATAGCTGCTCTTCTCCCAGTATATCCTTTAGAACACTATCGCTTAGGAACTGAAAATCAGTTTCTTTAAGCGTATCCGCTAGTTGAAGAAACGCGGCAGGGTTCATTTGCTCTCCTAAAATTCTAGCTAAAACAAAGCCCTCGCCCTCTGCAAAGCCAAAGAATACAGCCTCATCGATTTGATCTACGGCTCCACGAATAAGAATACTGGCTTGCGTCTCTCCTTTCATTCGAGCTGAAACTAAGGCTTCAAAGCCGTCACTTTTAAGAAAGCTATTAATCAGAGACTGTTGACTAGCAATGAACTCTTTCTTCTCAGCATTTCTGTACATCAAAACACTCACCTTTCTTAGGGAAGAAAAGGTGGCCTTTTGCTCGGGAGTCAAATCTTCTAGGCTAGCACCTAATAAACTAGCAGGAATTTCAATGAGTGTAAAATCGGCATTTTCTTGTGATTCAAGAAAATAACGCTGTAAGGTCATCGCTGGCTGGCATGAGATGATCATAGACACAGCTGCTAGAACAAGTAAAGTAAATCGTTTCATGGATAGCAATTATTGACGTTGTGCTGAATTGATTTGACCTAACTCCTCTGGTAAATTCATCTTATTAGCAAGAGCCCCAATCTTTTCCATATCAAGATCTCCTGTCAAAGAGAGTAATACCGTCTCAAAGTTTCGACCATTAATATTCACCTCTTTAATTTCGGTTACTAGCATAAGAAGTTCTTTGATTTTCCCTTCACTAGCTCCTTCAGCGATATAGAAGTATACCGAAGAACCTTTGTCTTTCACTACGAGAAGCTCAGAAAGTTTCTTTGAACGAACATAGTCTAGTGCCTCGTTTTTGAGATCGTCAGCAATAGTACTATTTGAAGTTGTTAGTACGCGTAATCCTTTGACATTTTTCGCGATATCAATAAAATCTTGAGCCTCTTTATCATCTACCACCAGCTGCATATTCGCAAATAGTTTGAACATATTTTCTGAGATCACCACAGAGGTTACCTCGTCTTTACTTGCGTATTTATCGAAGATCGATTGAGAGTACGTGGCAAGCGAAGTCAGCGTAAATACTACTAGAAATAAGAGGTGTTTGAAATTTTTCATAGTCCTTTTTTATTTGTTTAATAATGAGCTAACGCTCTTTTCATAATAACCGAGATAAGAAACCGAAGACGTCCCTTTATTCATTTGTGTAGCAATTAAATCAAAAGCTTCTTTCGTTTGCTGATAAGCCAATTGCATTTGTTTTTGTTGGTGGTTTTCTTGTAGACGATAAACTCCAAAACTTGTTACACAAATAATAGCAACTGATGCAGCAATACGTCTCCAATCGAATCTCGATGAGGATACTGAAGAAGGATCTAATTGCTCTTCACTAGCGGTCTCCGAGTAAGCAAAAAGCATTTTTGCCCAATTCAATGAAGAATCCACCCTCTCGCTTCTGAAGTAGGCTCTTAGGCGCTCTTCCTCTGAAAGAGTGGTTTCTGCCGCTAGATAACGATCTATTAATTCTTTTATTTCTTTAGATTCCATAAGCATCTATTTGTTCTAAACTTTCTTTTATTTTCTTTCTTGCTCTTGAAAGGGTGACTCGAATCGCTGTTGGCTCCATTTGGACCACTTCAGCAATTTCCTCAAAGGTCGCACCCTCAACATCCCTGAGCTGCCAAATGAGTTTCTGCTTATCAGGCAGATTATTTACAATTTTCTCGACAAAGGAAAGTCGATCTTTTGCTTCGAAGGCTGCCGATTGATCATGACTCTTATCATGAATAGAATACTCTATACTCATATTCGAAGCCTGTTTTGACTTCAAACGATCATAACAATAATTCTTCACCATGGTCATGGCATAAGCCTCTATACTCTTTACATGTGAAAGCTCAGAAGACCTTTGCCAAACCTTAACTAACACCTCTTGAGTAGCATCTTGAGCCTCCTCATGGGAAATCAGTAACCGTTTCGCTATACGATATAATTTCTGCTCAATCTGATGAACAGTCTCTATGTAAACAGCCTCTTTCACAAATGATTCCTAAGGTTCTCGAAATTAAGACGAAATCATCCTAAATTTGTTACAAAGCACGATTTATGAAATTGAAGCGGATATCGCACCTCCTTTTGGTCGCAGCAACCATCTTATTGAATTCCTGTTCATCAGACCCAGTCAATCCCGAGATTGATGAGGTAAGTGTTGAAGACATCGAAATTCAAAATTTCATGTGGCGATCGATGAACCTATGGTATTACTGGCAAAGTAGAGTGCCTAATTTGGCAGATTCAAAGATTGAAAACACCTCAGATTATATTGACTATTTAAACAGTAATCCAGACCCAGAGGCCTTCATTGAAAGTTTACTTGACCCTGAAGATCGATTCACCTTTTATTCAGATGATTATACCGAACTCACCAATACCCTGTCAGGCATCTCCAAAAGTAATGGGTTAGAATTTGGATTAGTATTAGAGGCAGAAGACAGTGATAAAGTGATTCTATATACCAAGTACACTATTAAAAACTCAGATGCGGAGAGACAAGGAATTCAACGCGGAGACTTGTTTAATAGAGTAAATGGAACACCAATCACTACCTCCAATTATCTTGAATTATTGTTTTCAACCGATGATAGTTACACTTTGGGAAGAGCAGAATACATAGATGGAGATTTTGTAGATAGTGAAGAGTCTGTACTGCTGACCAAAGAAGAGAATTTAGCTGAACACCCGATATATTTAGACACCATCATCTCCGTAGAAGATAAAAAGATAGGTTATCTTATGTATAACGCCTTTATTGCTAATTATGATGCCGAGGTTATGGCAGTATTTGATGAGTTTCAAAGTAATGGCGTAAACGAAGTCGTTCTTGACCTTCGATATAATTCAGGAGGCTCTACCGCATCAGCTAGAAAAATTGCGAGTCGTATTTATAACGCTACAGAAGAGACCGTATTTGCTCGCCAAGACTGGAACGAAAAGTGGAATGAAGCCTTTGGAAGCCAACTAGAAGATTATTTTGACCCCAACAAGGGACTTAATCTTCAACGAGTATTTATCCTCACTGAAACAACAAGTGCTTCAGCAAGTGAACTTCTTATCAATGGATTAGACCCACATATGCAAGTCATCCATATTGGCGACACCACTCGAGGTAAAAACGAATTTTCAATTACTCTAGTAGATGATGTTAGTGGTTACTCCAATTTCCCCTTCCTCTATCATCCAAGTAGAGAACCTTACATCAATTCAAATGTTTCATGGGCACTTCAACCATTAGTTGGCAGATATGAGAATTCAGTAGGTTTTTCTGATTACACTACGGGCCTGGTACCAGATCTTATCCAGTCTGAATCGGTAATTAATATGGGAGAACTTGGATCAATTACCGAACCGCTGCTCGCTAAGGCAATCGAACAAATCACCGGCGTTGTTTCTTCCTCTCGTGCATCTGAACGATTTACCGCAGAGAATGGACCCAAAAAGACCATTGAATTCAAACGCCCCTACATGGACGTAACCATTAAAAACTAGGAAATGGCTGAGATCGCACTTACTATACTCGCACTTGTTCTAGGTGGCGCAGGCTTTTATTTCGGCAAGAGATTAAGTACTATTGAGTCACATACACTTCTTAATGAACGAATTAGACAGTTAACTGATCAACTTAGTACCTCAGAAACTAGTTTAAAATCGGTTTCACAAGAAAAAGAAGAGCAATTACGTCAGCTCATCCATCTCGAAGCAGAGTTCGCCTCCTTAAAATCAAAGGAGGATGAGCGAGTGAAAGAATTAGAAAGCCTACAGAAAAAATTTAAAACTGAATTTGAAAATCTAGCTCAGAAAATTTTCGATGAGAAATCATCGAAAATGAATGAGCAAAACAAGGAAAGCATTAAGCTTTTACTCGATCCACTTAGAGAACGAATCAGTGATTTCTCAAAAAAGGTAGAGGATTCGAATAAGCAAAATTTAACCTTTCACGAAACCTTTAAGGTTGAATTAAAGCATATGCAAGAGCAAAGCCTTCTCATGCAAAATGAAGCTGCAAATTTGGTAAAAGCATTGAAAGGGGATAATAAAATGCAAGGAAACTGGGGTGAAATGGTCCTTGAACGAATTCTTGAGAAATCAGGCCTTCGTAAAGACATTGAATACTCAGTTCAACAGAGTTTTACAACCGCAGAAGGTAGGCGCTTAATGCCTGATGTAATTATCAATCTACCCGATGATAAAAAATTCATCGTCGATTCGAAAGTATCTCTAGTTCATTACGAGCAATTGATCAATTCTGAGGATGAAACAGAGAAGGAAACTTTTGCAAAGCTCCATTTAAATTCAATACAAAGGCATATTAAAGAACTCAGTGAAAAGCGTTACGAAGACTTATATGAGGTCAATTCACCTGAATTTGTGATCTTATTTATTGCTATCGAACCCGCTTTCGGAGTTGCCCTCCAAAGAGATCCGTTACTGTATTCAAAGGCATTTGACCAAAATATTATTCTCGTAACACCTACCACGCTGCTCGCTACGTTGCGTACTATTGACACCATGTGGAACACCGATAGGCAACATAAAAACGCACTCGAAATTGCTCAAAAGGCGGGAGCACTGCACGACAAGTTCGTAGGGTTTATCGAGGATATGAATAAAGTAGGGTTAAGAATGAATGACGCTAAAAAAACCTACGAAGATGCCATGAATAAGCTTCACTTAGGCCGTGGTAATGTCGTTCGTAGTATTGATAAATTAAGAGAACTAGGAGCTAAAACCAAAAAAGAGCTACCTGAGGCTAATTTAAATAGAGCCTTAGAGGAGTGACGCGGCGTCCTCGTCTAGAAACCATATCGCATTCTTGACTAAAGTTGCTGGATAGATTACAGCGGGAGGTTTATTATTGGCAATCTCTTCAACAACGGTTGCCTTAGACGCTCCTGAGACCAAAAATACCGTTTGAGTAGCAGCATCGATCGTTTTACCGGTCATACTTATTCTGCGTTGACCTGAAGGGTGGCTAGCAGCGACGGCAAAGGCATCTGCACGGTACAAGTCTATTTCATGCGGAAAAATCGAGGCGGTGTGTCCGTCCTCACCGAGGCCTAACATCACCAAATCCATAATAGGATGAGCCTTTAAAAGTTGGTGATAACGATCTGCCTCAACCTCTGGATCATCTTCCCCTTTGATTCTAAAGACACGATCTGTTTGGTGGTCGATATGATTGAGTAAATGTTTGCAGGTCATCCCATAATTACTCTGTGAATCATTTGGAGCTACGCAACGTTCATCTCCCCAATAAAAGTAAACAGATGACCAATCAATTTGGGTACGATAACGTTCGACTAAGAAATCAAACAATCCAACAGGCGTACTTCCTCCAGATAAAGACCAATGAAAACCTTCTTTATAACCTAAGGGTGTACTTAACTTTTCTGTAATTAACTGCGCCAGATAATGAGCAAATGCTTCAGTTAAAGCTGATTTGTTCGAGTAGATTCTTTTATCCATCAAGATGAAATTACACAATAATTTTCATCATCTGTCAGGTGCTCGCCAGGATTTCTCCAATAACCTGGACCCTCAATCAACTCGTTAGACATTTTAGGGCCCCAAGTACCCGCAGGATACCCGTGCATCGGCATATTCTGACTATTCCAATGCGCAATGATCGGATCTACAAACTCCCATGCCTTCTCAACCTCTTCAGCCCGAGCATAGAGCGTAGCATCACCGTTTAAAGCATCTAGTAAAAGGCGTTCATAAGCCTGCAACACTTTTCGATCTGTAAAACTATCGTAATAAAAATCCATATTTACTTGCTGAGCCTTAAATCCTTGACCGGGTTGTTTTACACCGAATTTCAAAAGAATACCCTCATTCGGCTGGATACGAATGACCAAAATATTCTTCTTTGAATGTCCAGCACTATATTGAAATATTTGCTGTTCAGGTCGCTTAAAGTAGATGACAAGTTCTGTAACCGTTGTAGGCATTCGCTTCGCTGTCCTCACGTAAAAGGGGGTACCCTTCCATCGCTCATTATCCACGAAAAACCGAATAGCTGCATAGGTTTCGGTTAGTGATTGTTCAGCAACTCCCTGCTCTTCTCGATAACCCTCGACCAGAGCACCATCAATTCTTGAGGCCGTGTATTGGCCTCTTAGGGTATTACGCTCAATATCTTCACCCGTAAGCAATGGTCGTAATGCTTCGAGAGCCTTTACTTTCTCATTTCTAATATCTTCAGAGCTTTCCGACTGAGGAGGCTCCATAATCACGAGAGAAACTAATTGTAAAAGATGATTCTGAAACATATCGCGAAGTGCTCCAGTGTGATCGTAATAACCACCTCTGAGGGCAACACCATCCGCTTCTGCATTGGTAATCTCGACACGCTCTATGTATTTGGAATTCCAAAGAGGCTCGAAAATTGAATTCGAAAATCGAGTTACTAAAAGGTTTTGGACGGTTTCCTTGCCGAGATAATGATCAATTCTGAAGATTTGCTCCTCTTTAAAATATCGATGTAAACCTTCATTAATCGCTTTAGCAGTTTCTAGACTATAGCCAAAGGGCTTTTCAACCACCAGTCGTCGAAATGAAGTTGACCCTTTGTGATCATCTAACAAACCAGCTGACTTTAATCTCTCAGCGATCGACTCATACAGATTGGGTGGAGTAGAACAATAGAATAAATATCTACCCTCTAAAGAAAAAGTCTTATCGGTTTCAAATACCTTTTTTGCCAACGCCGCATAGTCATCGAGATAGTCCTTCTCTAAAGTGAAATATAAAAATCGGTCAGCGTAATGATCAAAACTTGTTTTACGAACATCCTTTGAAAGGTGTTCGTTTTCGAGAAGTACCTTAGTAGCAAATTCCTCATTCGAAAAAGGGCTTCTCCCTACCCCAAGTATTCGAGTATTTTGAGAGATTAAATCGCTGTCGAATAGTCGAATTAATGCCGGAATTAATTTTCTTGAGGTAAGATCACCCGATGCTCCAAATAGAACAATTAATTGAGAATCGGCCTTCGTGAATGACATAAACGCTTTTTAATTGGTCAGAATTATTCGATTTTTGCGACAAGGCGAATATACATCCTTAATTTCGTTTTAGAATTTAAAGTGGATAACTATGAATAAATCAAGTTTCGGTTTAATTGGATTAGGTGTAATGGGAAGAAATCTACTGCTCAATGTTGCAGATCAGGGGTTTCAAGTAAGTGGTTTAGATCTTGACCCGAAACAAGTTAGTGCCATGAAATCTGAGCGTTCAGAAGATCACCAACTTGAAGCATACACATCCACTAATGATTTTCTTGAAAGCCTTACCTCACCTAGAACCATCATGCTTTTAGTTCCTGCTGGAGCTATTGTTGACCAGGTGATAGAATCATTGATCCCTAAACTCGACAAAGGTGATTTAATCATCGACGGGGGGAATAGTCATTTTCTTGACACTGAGCGGCGCGAGCAGTATTTAAATAGTCAAGGGCTTCTGTTTTTAGGAACCGGGGTATCTGGTGGTGCTCAAGGAGCGAGAAAGGGACCTAGTATCATGCCAGGAGGTGAGCTTGAAGCCTACCGAAGGGTGGCTCCCATTTTCGAAGCAATTACAGCAAAATACGAGGGCGAACCCTGCGTTTCTTATGTCGGTAGATCAGGTGCAGGTAACTATGTGAAAATGGTTCATAATGGTATTGAATATGCCATCATGCAGAGTATTGCAGAAGTCTACGCACTTTTCAGATCTTACGGATTCTCTAACGCAGAAGCAAAGTCTGCATTTGACAGTTATCAAACAGGAAGATTATCGTCTTTCTTAATTGAAATAACCGCAGCTATTTTAGGAACGAAAGATCCTGAAGGAAAGGGGGAACTCGTCGACAACATCCTAGACAAGGCAAAACAAAAGGGTACAGGTAAATGGACCTCTCAAAACGCCATGGATCTAGGAATCGCCATCCCGAGCATTGATATGGCCGTTAGTCAACGTGCCTTGTCGGCCTTAAAAGAATTACGAGTACAACTATCAGGTAGTAAGCCTCATCTAGAAAAGATTGATTTCAATACACTGGTTGAACATGCAGAAAAGGCATTATACGCAAGCTTCGCCATCGCATATGCTCAAGGATTGCAACAAATTAGTGAAGCCTCTAAGGTTTATGATTATCAAATCGACCTAGTGAGTGTTATTAAGCTTTGGCGCGGGGGTTGTATAATTCAATCGAGAATGTTGGGTGATTTAGCAACAAGTTTTGAAAATGAGTCTATCATACATTTGTTTGAATCTACTCACTTCAAATCGGCTTTAAATGAAGCCGTTGAAGGGTTAAGAGAACTCGTTTTATCTGGCGTGAAATATGCCTTACCTATCGGAACACTTTCAAGTAATTTAAGTTACTATGACACGCTACACTGTTCAGATCTGCCGGTAAATATGGTGCAAGCGCAAAGAGATTTCTTTGGGTCACACACCTATGAAAGAAAAGACCAGCCGGGTATTTTTCACCACGACTGGCCTCTTTAATCTTATTGTTGAATAGGGTTTCTTATTTCGATAGATACATTTTTCTACGCGTATATAGGTCGTAGAAAGCGTCATCTTTAAGATCATCAATAAACAAGATACTCTCTCCTGTACTTTTCATTTCAGGACCCAAATTCTTATTGACATTTGGGAATTTATTGAACGAGAATACAGGCTGTTTGATCGCGTAACCGTTTAGTTGAGGATTAAAATTAAAGTCACTGATTTTCTTTTCACCTAGCATTACTTTGGTCGCATAGTTAACATAGGGCTCTCCATATGCCTTTGAAATGAAAGGAACCGTTCTAGAAGCACGTGGATTCGCTTCGATGATGTATACGGTATCGTCTTTTACGGCGAATTGAATATTGATTAGCCCAACGGTATTAAGTGCTAGAGCAATCTTTCGTGTATGATCCTTAATCTGCTGCATTACGAACTCTCCTAGGTTAAAGGGAGGTAATGTAGCATTCGAGTCTCCCGAGTGAATTCCACAAGGTTCGATATGTTCCATAATACCAATGATGTAGACATCTTCACCATCGCAAATAGCATCCGCCTCAGCTTCAATCGCTCCATCTAAATAATGATCTAAAAGCAGTTTGTTATTTGGAATACTGCGAAGCAAATCAACTACATGAGCCTCTAACTCTTTCTTATTAATCACAATTTTCATTCCCTGTCCTCCAAGTACATATGAAGGTCGCACCAGAAGTGGGAATCCTAACTCATCGGCAAGCTGTAACGCTTCTTCTGCATTTTCAGCCACACCAAACTTAGGGTAAGGAATATTATTATCTTTTAGGAGTGTAGAGAAACTACCACGGTCTTCTGCTAAATCAAGAGCAGAGAAACTTGTACCGATAATCTTCACTCCGTATCGCTCTAATTTTTCTGCCAGTTTCAATGCCGTTTGACCTCCTAACTGAACGATGACCCCTTCGGGCTTCTCGTGCTTGATAATGTCATAGATGTGTTCCCAAAAAATAGGCTCGAAATATAATTTATCTGCTGTATCAAAATCGGTTGAAACCGTCTCTGGATTACAGTTAATCATGATCGTCTCATAATCACACTCAGCAGCGGCTAAGACTCCGTGAACACAACAATAGTCAAATTCAATTCCTTGACCAATACGGTTCGGACCCGATCCTAAAACAACTACTTTCTTGCGGTCGGTCACTACAGATTCATTAGAAACATAAGTTTCTCCGTCAGCATTTCTAAGACTTGCCTCGAAGGTCGAGTAATAGTAGGGAGTTTGAGCTTCAAACTCAGCAGCACAGGTATCTACCAGTTTATATACACGTTTCACTCCAAGATCTTCACGCTTTTGGTAAACTTGGCTTTCAAGGCAATCAAGCATATGAGCAATCTGACGATCTGCAAACCCTTTTTGTTTCGCCTCAAGAAGTAAGTCGCGAGTAAGGGTGTCGATAGTGTGTTTAGAGATTTCTTTTTCTAATAGATAAAGTTCCTCGTATTGACGTAAGAACCAGCGGTCAATTTTAGTAATCTCGTGAATTCGCTCTAAAGGAATACCCAATTGAAGTGCATCGTAAATAACGAAGACACGGTCCCAACTAGCTACCGTAAGTTTCTGTATAATTTCATCGTAGTTCGTGTACCCTTTACCATCAGCTCCTAAGCCGTTGCGCTTGATTTCAAGCGACTGGGTAGCCTTATGCAATGCTTCTTGAAAGCTTCTTCCGATACCCATTACCTCTCCTACCGATTTCATTTGAAGTCCTAGAGCTCGATCAGCACCTTCGAATTTATCAAAGTTCCATCTCGGAATTTTTACAATAACGTAATCTAGCGTTGGTTCGAATAAGGCTGAAGTCGTACCCGTAATCTGATTCTGTAATTCATCAAGCGTATAGCCAATGGCCAATTTCGTAGCAATTTTTGCAATTGGGTATCCTGTGGCTTTTGAAGCTAGCGCTGAAGATCTAGAAACACGAGGGTTAATCTCGATGGCTATAATATCTTCTGCATCGTCAGGGCTCACTGCAAACTGTACGTTACAACCTCCTGCAAAGTCTCCGATATTTCGCATCATCTTGATAGCCATGTCACGCATGCGCTGGAAAGTGCGATCAGATAGCGTCATTGCCGGAGCAACGGTAATAGAATCCCCCGTGTGAATTCCCATCGGATCCATATTCTCGATCGTACAGATAATAACAACATTGTTGTTCTTATCTCTAAGGAGTTCTAGTTCATATTCTTTCCATCCAATGAGAGCCTTATCAATCATTACCTCATGAATCGGAGAAATCTCTAAACCGTAACTCAACTGCTTGTCGAATTTCTCTGGGTCATAAATAATCGATGCTCCGGCACCACCAAGGGTAAAAGAAGCTCTAACACAAAGCGGAAATCCAAATTCTTGAGCGATCTCTTTACCTTTCAAGAATGAGTTAGCTGAAGCTTGAGGAGGCATTCCTATATCGATCTTTTGCATCAAATCGCGAAATTTCTCACGATCTTCAGTAATCTGAATAGCGTCAATATCAACACCAATAATCTCAACTCCAAAGTCTTTCCAAATACCCTTCTCGTCAGCCTCAATACATAAGTTCAGTGCAGTTTGCCCTCCCATGGTTGGCAAAACAGCATCAATGTTTGGGTGCGCTTTAAGGATCTCAATAATTGATTTGGTATTCAGTGGCTTTAAATAGACGTGATCAGCCATTGAAGGGTCGGTCATGATAGTGGCTGGATTCGAATTAATAAGGATCGTTTCGATTCCATCCTCTCTTAATGAGCGAAGAGATTGTGAACCAGAATAATCAAATTCACAGGCTTGACCAATAACAATAGGTCCAGAACCAATAATTAAAATTGAATTGAGATCTTGTCTTTTTGGCATTTTTCGTGGTGACTTTCGTTAGTTATATTTCAAAAAAAAGGTGTTACCCAAAAGTAACACCTAATTAATTATTTGTAAATCAGCAGATCTTCATTACTTCTTGTGACGAGGCTCTGATGATACAGTTAGTTTCTTACGTCCCTTAGCACGACGACTAGCAAGAACTTTACGCCCATTGGCAGAAGCCATACGCTCTCTAAATCCATGTTTGTTTCTTCTCTTGCGCTTCGAGGGTTGAAATGTTCTTTTCATTGCTTTAGTGCTTAATGTTTCAGCTTAAAAATATTGGGTGCAAATATAAGGATATTTTTAAATCATAAAACTAAAAATTTAAAAGCTATTTAAATCCTTAAATTTGCCTCACCAAATATAATAGACATCATGATTCACAAGAATATCAAACTCGTTTTATCTGGAGCTTCGTTAGGTTATGGTATTTATCAGTTCATAGAGGGTAACATTGGTAATGGTATCTTTTTTATCCTGCTAGCGGTACTTATCTTGTTTTTCTACTTCAGAAACGAGTTAATCCTTTGGTCTTTTCTAAAAATGCGTAAACAAGATTTAGAAGGAACTGAAAAGATTTTAAATAAAATTAAACACCCGAATCGAGCACTTATTCAAAAACAACAAGGATACTATCACTACCTTTTTGGTATTATCTATGCACAGAAGAATCTAGGAACATCAGAAAAGCACTTTAAGCAAGCCATTAAATTAGGTTTGAGCATGGACCATGATTTAGCCATGGCAAAGATGAGTCTGGCTGGAATCGCTATGCAAAAACGCCGAAAGAGAGAAGCGCAGACGTTACTCACAGAAGCGAAAAAACTAGATAAGAATCAGATGTTAGGGGACCAATTGAAGCTCATGCAGCAGCAATTGAAGAAAATTTAATCCTCAGTCCATTCGATACCTGATTTCAAAAGAGACTCATAACCAGATGATTAGTTCTATTTTAACAAAAAGATGTATCTTTAGAAGACTAATCGACCTACCATGATAGACTTCGAACTAAAGGACAATTCTTTTCTACGACAATTCGAAGCTTGCGTAGAAGGCGAAATGGCTATAATCGAATACGCAGCTCAAGAAAGAAAGATCTTCTTAACAAAACTGATCGTACCTGATTCATTAAATACCAGTTCCTTCAAGGAGGCTTTTTTAACCAAAGTCTTAGATCATATTGGTGAGAGCAAACTTAAGGTGATGCCTACCTGCCCTGAGGTCGCATCATTTTTAAAACGAAACAAGTTTAAGTATCAAGGAATGCTTCCGATCGGTATTCGAATTTAGTCTTCTACCGTCTCGATTCTGAATCGAGCAAATCCTTCGTCATCAATTTCGATGATTTCACCGTAACAGACCTTGTTGGCCAATTCAGGATTCCAAGGATATCGCACACGTAGATAGTTCTCGGTAAAACCTTCTAGGTACCCCTTCTGAATATCCTTTTCAAAAAGAACTTGCTTGAATTTACCTACTTGCGAATTATAGAATTCTCTTCGCTTTCGTGCCGATAATGCTCGAAGCATTTTTGATCGCTTCTTTCGAACCGACATCTCTACAACCCCTTCCATGGTAGCTGCTAAGGTATTTTCTCTCTCAGAGTAGGTGAATACATGTAGATATGAAATATCTAAATCAGCTAAATAACGATAGGTTTCCAAAAACCGTTCTTCAGTTTCACCAGGAAAGCCAATAATAACATCCACGCCGATACAAGCATCGGGAAGTTGTTGCCTTATCTGATTTACACGGTCTGTGTATAGACTCGTCAAATAACGTCGACGCATTAATTTCAGAATCTGATCTGAGCCACTTTGCAAGGGTATATGAAAGTGAGGAACAAAGTTTTTACTCTTTGAAACAAATGCTATGGTATCGTTACTGAGCAAATTCGGTTCGATCGAAGAAATCCGTAATCGTGCAATGCCCTCCACCTTATCTAAGGCTTGAATCAGCTCTAAAAAGGTGTGTTCATGCCGCTTATTCCCGTATTCCCCTTTACCGTAATCACCAATATTTACACCGGTAAGAACAATTTCTTTAATATCCTGCGCAGCGATTTCGCGTGCATTGTTAATCACATTTTCTAGCGTGTCACTTCGAGAAATTCCTCTTGCCATTGGGATGGTACAATAAGTGCACGGATAATCGCATCCATCCTGAACCTTCAAGAAGGCACGGGTTCGTTCAGAAGTCGCATAACTCCCTACATAAAAATCAGTCTCATCAATTTCACAAGCGTGAATAACGGCAGAATCTCTAGATTGATCTTGGAGTAAATCGTTCAGAAATGCAGGTAATTCAAACTTTTCCTTAGCTCCGAGTACCATATCTACTCCATCCACCGCAGCTAACTCTTGCGGTTTCAATTGAGCGTAACATCCAACAGCTATAATTAGTGCCTCTGGGTTGGTTTTATGCGCTTGTCTAGCAATAGATTTAAACTTCTTATCGGCGTTTTCTGTTACCGAACAAGTATTGATCACATAAACATCTGCCTGTTCCTCAAAAGAAGTCTTTTCATACCCTTCCTTTTCTAAGGAACGTGCGAGTGTTGAAGTCTCTGAAAAGTTCAACTTACACCCGAGTGTATAAAACGCAGCTTTACCCCTACTTTCCACTAGAAACCAGCCTTAGTAGTTAATTCATGTATCGCTTCAAACAAGCTCTTCTCTCTATCATCAAAAGCGATTGATCTTCGTTCTAAAACCCTTTCGGCCGTTTCCATTGCCTTATCTAATCGATAATCACTCATCCCTTGCGGTCCCCCCCAACTAAAACTTGGAATAAAATTTCTAGGATATCCTGCCCCAAAGATGTTAGCGTTAAAACCAACGACTGTTCCTGTATTAAACATCGTATTGATTCCTGCTTTTGAATGATCTCCCATGACCAAACCGCAAAATTGAAGTCCTGTTGCTTTAAACCGTCCTGCTGAATAATCATATAATTTCACCTCGCCGTAATCATTCTTAAGATTACTAGTATTGGTGTCAGCTCCTAAGTTACACCACTGACCTAAGACTGAGTTCCCCAAGAACCCTTCGTGCCCCTTATTCGAATAGGCAAGCATAGATACATTATTGAGCTCACCTCCTACTTTGCAATGAGGACCAATCGAAGTAGACCCATAGATTTTCGATCCCATCTTTACGGTAGAAAAATCACCAATAGCCAAAGGGCCTCGAAGAATAGAGCCTTCCATAACTTTAGCACCTTCCCCTAAGTAAATAGGTCCTTCTTCAGTGTTAAATATCGTTGCAAAAGCACTAGCTCCTTTAGATAAGTAGACCGGATGTTTCCCAATAACTGTGCAGGTAGGGTGAAGTTCAGCTGATGCGCCCAAGGCTGTTTCATCAAAATCACGAATCAACACCTTATCTAACTTTGAGAATAAATCGGTGATATGATTTAAATGAATCAATTCCCCTTCAAAAGTGACCCCTTCAAAACGAGAACGATCTTCATCAAAGTTATCAGGACGAACGTAGGCTAGACATACCTTTTGCCACATCAATTGCTGGCCTTCTTTCAACTGCAAAATACACTCTATCAGATCTGCAGAAGGAACAATCGTTGCATTGATTACAATTGCAGCACTATTTTCAGGAGCTTTCGAAAAATAAGGTGTTAAATGCTCGACAGTATCATAAGAAAACACCCCCTCTTTCAGCGAATCAACCCACTTCTCCTTTAGAGTCGTTATCCCAAACCTCAATTCAGCAATAGGCCTAGATAAAGTAAGTGGATAAAAACGGGTTGTTTCATCGAAATCACTCAGTATGATATGCATGAAGGTTTGTTTTGGGTAAAAATACAATCAAAAAAAAAAGCACCCCAACTTTTCGGTTAGCGTGCTTTTAAAACTTCTATTGAAAAGTTCTTTATTTCTTGAACTTCGCGTATTTATTTTTGAATTTATCAATTCGACCAGCAGTATCAACCAATTTAGATTTACCAGTGTAAAAAGGATGAGAAGTTCTTGAGATTTCAAGCTTCACTACTGGATAAGTAACACCGTCTACTTCAATAGTCTCCTTAGACTCTGCAGTTGATTTAGTGATAAATACATCGTCATTTGACATGTCCTTAAACGCTACTAGACGGTAATTTTCTGGGTGTATTTCTGGTTTCATCGTAATACTATATTCTTTTCGAGTGTGCAAAAATAAAATAATTTCTTCTTTCGCACAATCTTTTTTTCGCCCACTTTGCGCCTACCAAAAATTTCAATATTGCTTTTAATAAAGTATCTTGCCTTACATTAAATAAACAATCATGAATTCAACAGTAAAAACAAGCTCTTTCATGCTTCTATATGGAGCAATCCTTGGTGTTTTAAGCGCCATTTTTTCTTTTATGCTCTACACCATGGATATGCATTATCAAGGTGGGACTTTTGTAACCATCGTAAGTGTAGTCCTTTCAACCGCATTGTATGCTGTAGCTATGTATCAATTTAGAAATGCAAACAATAATTTAATGTCCTTCTGGCAAGGGGTTAAGATCGGTGTAGGTGTTGCGGTAATTAGCGGTATTATCATCGTCCTATTCAATCTCCTGCTTACCCGCGTGATTGATCCTGAGACTATGACCAAGGCCATGAATTTTCAAAGAGAGCAACTCATTGAAAATACCGAAATGACTATTGAGCAAATTGATGCGCAGTTAGAAATTGCACAACAATTCCAAACTCCGGCAATTCAGGCTGCTTTTGGATTATTATTTGCGGTAATTTTCGGTTTTCTACTATCTCTAATTCCTGCTGCAATTCTTAAACGAAGCGAGGACTAGCCACTAAAAAATAGTACTTTTGATTCTGCAATGCAGCTATCAATTGTTATCCCTTTATACAACGAATGTGATTCGTTAGCAGAATTAAACGATTGGATTGTATCGGTGATGCACTCCAATCGTTTTGATTTTGAGGTAATTTACATCGATGATGGCAGCACTGATGGGTCATGGAAAGTCATCGAACAGTTATGTGCGAAGCACCCTGAAATAAAGGCCATCCAATTTCAGAAAAACTTTGGGAAAAGCCAGGCGCTTCATGCGGGTTTTAAAGCGGCAAGTGGTGATATCGTAATCACGATGGATGCTGATTTACAAGATAGCCCTGAAGAGATTCCCGACTTAATCGAACTGCTTCAAAAACAAGAGTTAGACCTGGTATCGGGCTGGAAGAAAAAGCGCTACGATAGTCTCATCGGTAAAAACATTCCCTCAAAATTATTCAACTGGGCAGCACGAAGAAGCTCTGGAATCAAACTCAATGACTTTAATTGTGGTCTCAAAGTCTATCGCAGCGAAGTAGTTAAAAACATAGATGTTCATGGTGAAATGCATCGATATATTCCAGTTCTTGCTACCAACGCTGGTTTTAATAAAATTGGCGAGAAAGAAGTGAAACATCAAGCTAGAAAATACGGAGAAACCAAATTTGGAGCTGAACGCTTCATCAATGGTTTTTTAGATCTTATCACCATTGGTTTTGTATCCAAGTTTGGGAAACGACCGATGCACTTTTTTGGCGCCATCGGCCTTCTCATGTTTATTATAGGAACCGGGCTAGCCATCTACCTAGGAATTGACAAGCTATTTATTGAACCTAAAGGGCGACTAATTACAGAGCGGCCTGAATTTTTCATTGCGCTTACCACTATGATTTTGGGAACTCAACTTTTTCTTGCCGGTTTTATCGGCGAACTAGTCATACGTTCAAAAAATCAAACTACACGATATCAAATTAAACAATCCATCAATCACACGAAATGAATTCTTTAGAAAAAGCACAACAGTGGCTAAAAAGCCCTTTTGACAAAGAAACCATAGAAGAGGTTAGACGTCTTATCGATACCGATCCCACTACCTTGAATGATAGTTTTTATACCGATTTAGCTTTTGGAACCGGTGGAATGAGAGGAGTCTTAGGGGCCGGAACCAATCGAATTAATAAATATACTCTTGGTAGAGCAACGCAAGGTTTAGCTAACTTCTTAAAGGAAAAATACAGCGACATCCGAGTAGTAATTGCTTACGATTGCCGGCACGGCAGTGATACCCTATCTAGAATTGTTGCAGAAATTTTATCGGCCAACAATATTAACGTATCTCTTTTCTCTTCACTTCGAACAACACCAGAACTTTCGTTTGCGGTTAGATATCTAGGTGCACAAGCAGGTATTGTACTAACGGCTTCTCACAACCCACCAGAGTATAACGGCTACAAAGTTTACAGCAGTGACGGTGGACAAATTGTTCCGCCCGAAGACAAGCAAATTATTGAAGCTATTCATGCGATTTCTTTCGACGAGATTAATTTCAATGCAAATACCGAACTCATTGAACTGATTGACGAGGAGGTAGACAAAGCCTTCTTTGAAGAAAGTGTAAAGGCTGGGAGTTTTAACGCAGCAGGAAAAGAGGATTTTAGATTAGTTTTCACCTCGATTCATGGCACATCGATCACGGCAATCCCGCCTGTTCTTGAACTGGCAGGATTCAAAAATATTGACATCGTAAAAGAACAAGCAGCGCCCGATGGAGATTTTCCTACAGTAAAGTCTCCCAACCCAGAAGAAACCGAGGCACTTGCAATAGCTATGGACCTTGCCGAAACAAAACAAGCCGATATGGTGATTGGAACTGATCCAGATAGCGATCGACTAGGAATAGCAGTTCGTAATCCCTCAGGAACTCTTGAACTACTTAATGGTAATCAGACCATGATTGTCATGACCGAATACCTACTTCGACTAGCGAAGAAGAAGGGCTTGAAAGGAAATGAGTTTATTGCCTCCACGATCGTATCTACTCCAATGTTGAGAGAATTAGCCAAAGCATATGAGGTAGACTTCAAAATATCGCTAACGGGGTTCAAATGGATTGGTAAGATGATCAAAGATTTTCCGCAGCAGAGCTTTATCGGAGGCGGAGAAGAAAGCTACGGCTTCATGGTCGGAGATTTCGTTAGAGACAAAGATGCAGTTACCGCTAGTCTTTTAGCTTCAGAAATAGGCTCGCAATTAAAAAGTGAAGGTTCTTCATTTTATAACCTACTCATCGATTGTTACCTCACCTATGGGTTTTATAAGGAGCGTCTAATTTCGATTACCAAAAAAGGTCAAGAAGGGGCCAGCGAAATACGCAAGATGATGAGTGATTTTGAAGCACGCCCTCCTAAAACGATCGTAGGGGAAACACTGAAGTACATTGAAAACTACAACACTAGTACGCGAACGAATCTCGAGACCGGTGAAAAGGAAATGATTGACCTTCCTACCTCAAACGTAATCATCTACGAGACCACTGAGGGCACTAGAGTTGCTGCACGTCCAAGTGGAACAGAGCCCAAAATTAAATTTTACATCAGCACCAAAACACAGTTAGAAAGTGCTGAGGTTTTCGAAACGACCAATAAAGACATTGAGGCAAAAATTAATCAAATCATCAGTGAACTGCAATTGAATTAATGAAATCTGCCTTTCATCATATCCTTAAATACGCAGGTCCTTATAAGCAATCGGCCTATGCCAACGTGCTTTTCAACATGGGCTATGCTTTATTTAATGTGTTGTCTATTCTGATTTTCATTCCTACCCTAGGGATTCTATTTGGTACACAGCCAGAAGTTACCGAAGCGCCCGTATACGAAGGAATCAGTTCATTAAAAGGGTATGTAGAGGGCAACTTAAATTATCGCCTAACCCAAGAATCCAATGCCAATGGGCCAATAAGAGCCCTGCTGATCATTGTCGTTCTTAGTGCCCTCATATTTTTTCTCAAAAATCTCTTTAGATACCTGGCGCTTTACGCTCTCGCTTCATTGAGAACAGGAATGGTCAAGGACCTTCAGAATGATCTTTATGATCAACTGATCGACCTACCTATAGCTTACAGCTCTGAAAAACGAAAAGGAGATCTTTTATCTCGGATGACCTCTGACATTAAAGAAATCGAAAGCGCGATTATTAATTCTCTAGAAACCCTGGCAAGAGAACCTCTCACCATTCTCTTTGTGGTTTTCTCTATGCTCGCCATTAGCTGGCAGCTCACCCTCTTCGTATTTATCTTTCTTCCCATCACCGGTTTTATCATTGCTAGGGTAGGTAAAACATTGAAAGCTAAATCATTAGAGGCGCAAAAAGAGTCAGGGCTTTTTCTATCCTTTTTAGAAGAATCATTGGGCGGCTTGAAAATTATTAAAGCTTTTACCGCAGAGTCGAGCGTAAAAGCAAAATTCAACACTTCTACCCAGAGATATCGCAGCACCATGAATGCCGTGTTGCGCAGAAATGGTATGGCCTCCCCTCTCAGCGAATTCTTAGGGGTCTGCGTTGTATTATCAGTGTTATGGTACGGAGGTAGATTAGTATTAGGCACATCATACTCTTTGAATCCGCAACAATTTTTAGGATACATAGGGCTGTTTTACACGATCATCAATCCGGTAAAGTCTATTACTACCGTTAACTACAACATTAAAAAAGGAAAGGCTTCGGCAGAACGAGTTTTGGAGGTCATACAAACTGTTCCAACCATCAAAGACCCCGTAAGCCCTAAACCTTTTCGTTTTGAAGAGTCAATCACTTTTGATGACCTTAATTTTGCCTACGACGAACAGAACGTACTTAATCATCTAAACCTTAGCATAACAAAAGGTCAGATGCTGGCCCTAGTGGGAAGTTCAGGTAGCGGTAAATCAACCATCGCACAGCTCCTATTAAGATTTTACGACCCACCTTATGGTCAATTAAAAATTGATGATGTAGCGATTCAAGATTTCACCAAAAATGATTTAAGGAGCCATATTGCACTAGTGAGTCAAGATCCACTACTGTTCAATGATACAGTGGCCAACAATATTGCACTCTCCAATCCTAATGCGACGGAGAATCAAATTATATGGGCTGCGAAACAAGCTTATGCCCACGAATTTGTTGAGGCGATGCCAGAAGGGTATCAAACATCCATCGGAGATTCAGGAAACAAGTTAAGTGGCGGACAAAAACAACGCATTGCTATCGCCAGAGCGTTTTTAAAAAATGCTCCGATTCTAATACTAGACGAAGCTACCTCAGCGCTAGATACTGAAAGCGAAAAGCAGGTTCAAAAGGCGCTAGAAGCCATTAGTAAAGATCGTACAACTATTGCTATAGCTCACCGCCTATCGACCATAAGTAATGCCGACCAAATCGTTGTTCTAGATCATGGTCAAATCGCCGAAAAAGGGACTCATCAAGACCTTTTAGCAAAAAAAGGACTTTATGCGAAACTGGTTGCGCTACAATCCTTGAGTTAAGAACCGAAAAGCTTCAGAAAGCTTTCTTATCTTCGCGAGCTCAATAACCTTCTATGCGACTACACCGCAATCTTGTTTTTACTGTTCTAGATTCCCTTCATCTGATTTTCAATGAAGGTCAATACGCCGACAAGGTGATTGAAAAGGCACTAAAAAAAGACAAACGATGGGGTGCTAGAGATAGAGCGTTCATCGCCTCAACGACGTACGAGATCATTAGATACAAGCGACTCTATGCTGAGATCGCTGAGGTTAACGGCCATTTTTCTGCCCAAAATATAAAGCGAATATTCGCGGTTTGGACCACACTGAAAGGAATACAAATTCCTACAGATTGGCCTGAATTTGAGTCTACTCCGACACGTAAAATCAAAGGTCGTTTCGACGCGCTTATAAAAACTAGAGCAATTAGAGAATCTATCCCCGACTGGTTAGACAACCTAGGAGTGCAGTCTCTGGGTGATCCATTGTGGGAGGCAGAGATCAAAGCTCTTAATGAAGAGGCCGATGTGGTTCTTCGAATCAATACCTTGAAAACAACCATTGATTTGGCCGAAAAACGATTACAAGAAGAAGGTATCGATACGGTAAGAATTCCCGATTTACCCGAAGCCCTTCGATTAGTAGAACGACAGAACGTTTTTCTCACCCAAAGTTTCAAAGATGGATGGTTCGAAATTCAAGATGGAAGTTCTCAGAAAGTGGCTCCCCTACTCGATATTCGTCCGGGACAACGCGTTATTGATGCCTGTGCAGGAGCAGGAGGAAAGACCCTGCATTTAAGTTCTTTACTAGAGAATAAAGGACAGCTCATCGCCATGGATATCCATCAGTACAAACTGAAAAATCTGAAGCTTAGAGCTAGAAGAGCAGGAGCACATAATATTGAAACACGTCTTATTGATTCTAATAAGGTGATAAAAAAACTGTACGGCTCTGCTGATCGTGTTCTTATCGATGCGCCTTGTACAGGACTGGGAGTATTAAGACGAAATCCAGATGCCAAATGGAAAATTGACAATGATTTTCTAGATCGCGTAGTAGCAACTCAACAAGAAATCTTACAATCCTACTCTAAATTGGTTAAAGTAGGTGGTAAAATCATTTATGCCACTTGCTCTATTTTGCCACAAGAGAACGATCAACAAATAGAAAAATTCATGTCCTCAGAAGCTGGAAAAAACTTCAGTCTCATCGAAAGTCATAATTTATACGCCTCAAGAGATCATTTCGACGGATTTTTTATCGCTTTACTTGAGCGAAAAACCTAATTAAAATACCTTTGGAACTTAACCATATTCCGCTATGATTCTATTTTTCGGAACTCCATCACAATTGATTTACGCTGTACAAAGTACTGCCAACCTCGACGAGAATACTATTGAGAAATTAGAATGGCTATTTGGCGGATTGACGCTCATTCACGAAGAGTCTGTTAAGGGAATATTTGTCGGCCCAAGAGCTAGTATGATTACCCCTTGGAGTACGAATGCAACAGAGATCATTGCTAATATGGGCATTGAAAGTATTCAAAGAGTAGAGCAATTTACTGCGGCAGATGAGCACAGTAGTTTTGACCCTATGTTAGTGGTGAAACACCAAGGATTATCTCAAACCTTATTTGATGTAGCTACCGCACCAGCACCCGTTGAAGCAATTAACGATATCGCAGCTTATAATCTATCAGAGGGACTAGCACTTAGCGATGACGAAGTTGCTTATCTAGAAGGGTTAAGTAAACGGCTAGAACGCCCTCTTACCGATTCAGAAGTTTTTGGATTCTCTCAAGTAAATTCAGAGCACTGTCGCCACAAGATTTTCAATGGAATCTTTGAAGTTGATGGAAAAGCCATGCCGAATTCACTTTTCGGAATGATTAAGAGAACCTCAAAAGAAAATCCTGGTACTATTGTTTCTGCCTACAAAGACAACGTTGCATTCATTAAAGGACCAGAGATTACCCAATTTGCTCCTCAAAGAGCTGATCAGCCTTCGAATTATGAAGAGAAAAAACGTCAAAGTGTTCTTTCATTAAAGGCAGAAACACACAACTTTCCGACTACGGTAGAGCCCTTTAATGGTGCTGCAACCGGTTCGGGTGGAGAGATTAGAGACCGTCTTGCTGGCGGTACCGGCTCTATTCCACTTGCAGGAACTGCAGTTTACATGACAAGTTATGCACGTCATCGTGAAGAAGAATTGAATTGGGAAACACAACCCAAGCCAAGAAAATGGCTATACCAAACCCCTTTAGACATTTTAATCAAAGCTTCAAACGGAGCTTCTGATTTTGGAAACAAATTTGGACAGCCACTAATAGTTGGTTCACTGCTTACGTTTGAACACCAAGAGACTGAAGAAGGCAAAGATCCTAGAACGCTTGCTTTTGATAAGGTAATTATGTTGGCAGGAGGTATCGGATACACGAATGCAGAATACGCTCAGAAAAACAAACCTTCAAAAGATGATAAGGTCGTTATCTTAGGTGGAGACAATTATCGAATTGGAATGGGCGGTGCAGCGGTATCCAGCGCTGATACGGGAGCCTTTGGTAGTGCCATTGAACTCAACGCAGTACAGCGCTCCAATCCAGAAATGCAGAAAAGAGCAGCAAATGCCATTAGGGGATTGGTAGAAAGTAGTGATAACCCAATCGTATCGATTCATGATCATGGCGCAGGAGGACATTTAAATTGTTTATCCGAACTCGTTGAAGAGACCGGTGGTAAAATCGAAATCGATGCTTTACCCGTAGGTGACCCTACCCTATCCTTTAAAGAACTTATCGGTAACGAATCCCAGGAGAGAATGGGATTAGTTATCGAACCTAAAGACACCGACTTGGTTCGAAAAGTTGCTGAAAGAGAACGAGCTCCATATTTCGAAGTAGGTGAGATTACAGGAGATATGAGATTCGTCGTATCCTCCGCAAGTAAAGGAGAAAAAGCCCTTGACCTTGATCTTATAGACTTGTTTGGAAATGCTCCAAAAATGGTTCTTAATGACACAGACACTCAGAGAGACTATGCTTCGATCGATTTTGAATTAGAGCATTTCCACGATTATCTAGAGGCAGTCCTTCGTCTTGAAGCTGTAGCCTGTAAAGACTGGCTTACCAATAAAGTAGATCGTTGTGTCGGAGGTAAAGTAGCTAAACAGCAGTGCGTGGGTAGCCTCCAAATACCCCTACAGAACTATGGAATCTCTGCCCTTGACTTTACAAGTAATAATGGAATTGCTACGTCAATCGGGCATAGTCCTATCAGTGGTCTCATTGATCCTGTAGCAGGAAGTAAAAACAGTATTGCTGAGGCGCTTACGAACATCGTTTTCGCTCCTCTTGAGAATGGACTTCAATCGGTCTCCCTATCTGCAAACTGGATGTGGCCCTGTAATAACGAAGGTGAAAATGCAAGACTCTACAAAGCGGTAGAAGCCGCATCTGGCTTTGCAGTTGCTTTAGGGATTAATATCCCTACCGGTAAAGATTCACTATCCATGAAGCAGAAGTATGCGGATCAGGAGGTTTTATCTCCAGGTACCGTAATTATTTCGGCTGCAGGTCATTGCAATGACTTCACAAAGGCCGTAGAACCGGTTTTCAAGCCCAAAAAAGGAAAGTTATTCTATATCAACCTTTCTGCAGATTCCTTTAAACTAGGTGGATCCTCATTTGCCCAAACACAAAATAAAATTGGGAACACGGCACCTAGCATTTTAAACGATCAAGCTTTTAAAGAAACCTTTGATTGGATACAAGATCAAATTAAAGCCGGAAATATCGCTGCAGGTCACGACGTTGCCTCTGGTGGTTTAATCACTACCCTACTTGAAGGGTGTTTTGCTGAGACAGCATTAGGAGCTGAAATCAATTTATCCGCTTTAAGTGATCAGTCCCTTATTGAAGTGTTATTTTCAGAAAATGCAGGGGTTATTTTACAAGCTACAAATGAAGAATTTGATCGTATTGCTAACGATTGCCCCCTACCCTGTATAGAAATAGGATCAGTAACCACTGAGCCTCGTGTGAAGATTAACTACCACCACGTTGAAATTGGTTTAGAAATTGAACGACTACGTTCGGTTTGGTTCGAGACTTCTTATTTATTTGATAAACATCAAACAGCTAATAGCCTAGCCGAGGTTCGTTATCACAACTTAGGTAAACAGCCTCTGAAGTATGTTTTCCCTGAAAACTACCAACGTGAAGCCTTCACTGTCGAAGGAAAACGTCCTGTCGCAGCTATTTTAAGAGAGAAAGGAAGTAATTCAGAGCGCGAAATGGCTAATGCCCTTTATCTAGCCGGTTTCGAAGTGCGCGATGTTCATATGACCGATCTGATGAGCGGACGAGAAACCCTCGAAGGTGTTCAATTCTTGGGTGCCGTCGGAGGATTTTCAAACTCAGATGTACTTGGATCAGCAAAAGGCTGGGCAGGTGCCATTAAATACAATGAAAAGGCGAAAAAAGCGATCGACAACTTCTTTGCCAGAAAAGACACGCTCTCTGTAGGAATTTGTAATGGATGTCAATTATTCATGGAGCTTGAACTCCTTTATCCCGAGCACCACACACACGGTAAGATGATACACAATGACTCTCAAAAGCACGAGAGTAATTTCACCTCAGTTACTGTGGAACCCAATCACTCGATAATGCTTTCCTCTCTTGCAGGAAGTACTCTTGGAGTATGGATTTCTCATGGCGAAGGAAAGTTCTCTCTTCCTGAAGCCAAAGAAAACTATCATATCGTCGGTACTTATGGATACGATAGCTATCCGGCCAATCCGAATGGAAGCGATTACAACGTAGCCATGTTATGTGACCCATCAGGACGTCATCTAGCGACCATGCCACACATTGAGCGTTCTCTATTCGCATGGAACTGGGCACAGTATCCAGAAAACGACGATCACTTCAGCCCATGGATTGAGGCATTTATCAATGCTCGTAATTGGATTTTAAATTGTTAGGAATATCCCGTATTTTGGATGTCCTAACAATTTGCTAACATGAAGAAGGTAACACGTCTCTTTGATTTCGCGTATTATCAATTAGAGAACCATCCACTAGAAAAACTATTCTCTACCAAAAAAAATGGAGAATGGAAGAGCATTAGCTCTCAAGAATTCATAAACACCGCCAATGCGATCAGTCGTGCACTCATCGAGATGGGTGTGAAAGCCAATGATAAAATTGGGCTGATCTCAATGACTAACCGCACCGAATGGTGTTTAATGGACCTCGCAGTACTACAAATCGGAGCACAAACGGTACCCATCTACCCTACGATTTCTGAAGAAGACTACGCCTATATATTGAACCACAGTGAAGCTAGCTACTGTTTCGTTTCTTGTGAAGAGGTGTATCAAAAGTTAACATCGGTAAAAGACCAGGTTAAAGAACTGAAAGAGGTTTTTAGCTTCGATCCAATTAAAGGTTGTAAAAATTTTGAGGAGCTTCCAAAGCTAGGTGCCTCACTCAGTAATCAAGAAGAAGTCGAAAAACGAAAAGAAGCCGTACAACCTGAGCAATTAGCAACACTGATTTACACTTCTGGTACTACCGGAAAACCAAAAGGGGTAATGCTTTCTCACCACAACATTGTGAGTAATGTTTTATCGGCGCGATCTCGAGTCCCCTTCGATAAAGGAGCTGTAGCGCTTAGTTTCTTGCCCTTATGTCACATTTTTGAGAGAGTAATCATTTATATCTATCAATACTGTGGGGTTACCGTTTACTTCGGTGAAGGGTTAGACAAGATCAGTGATAACATCAAAGAAGTGAAACCGTCAGTGATGACCGTGGTACCTAGACTACTCGAGAAGGTTTATGACAAAATTGTCGGAAAAGGGAAGGAATTAACCGGAATTAAAAAATCACTATTCTTTTGGGCATTAGAATTAGGGTTAAAATTTGAACCCTACCATCGATCTGCCCTTTACAATTTCAAACTTAAAATTGCCCGAAAATTGATCTTTTCAAAGTGGCAAGAGGCCCTTGGAGGAAACCTAGAGCTTATGGTCTCTGGTAGTGCCGCCTTACAGCCTCGATTAACCAGAGTTTTTGGCGCAGCAGGTATTCCCGTCATGGAGGGTTATGGTCTTACTGAAACCTCACCGGTGATCACCGTAAACGATCAGCGCGATGGAAATTGGCGCATTGGGACGGTAGGTAGAAAAATCGATGGTATCGAAGTTAAAATTGCAAAAGACGGTGAAATCCTTTGTAAAGGACCCAATGTGATGATGGGTTATTACAAAGACGAGGAAAAAACAAATGAAGTCATTAAAAACGATTTCTTCCATACCGGAGATATTGGCGAATTTGATAGCGATGGATTTTTACGCATCACGGATCGTAAAAAGGAAATGTTCAAGACCTCCGGAGGTAAATACGTTGCTCCGCAACTTTTAGAAAACAGGTGTAAGCAATCCCTATTTATCGAACAGATCATGGTGGTCGGTGAAGGCGAAAAAATGCCAGCAGCGCTTATTCAAATCAACTTTGATTTCATCCAAGATTGGGCTAACAAGAAAGGAATTCAATTAGAGGTAGATCGTTCAGCATGGGGAACCAATCCTAAAGTGATCGAACGTATTAGTAAAGAAATCCAAGAAGCCAATGAAGGTTTTGCAAAGTGGGAAAAGATCAAGCAATTCAGACTGACACCAGACGAGTGGAGTATCGATGCAGGACACCTCACCCCTACAATGAAACTTAAAAGAAAAGAAGTCAAAGCCAAATACCTAGACCTTTACGAGTCGATTTATAGAGAGTCGTAAAGCACTGAATACATTGTATTTAAAAGGCCTGCTAGTGTAAGTAGGCCTTTTTTATTTCTTCTCAATTTATTATGCATGCATAATAAATTGACGTATCTTAGAGCCAATGAGCACGAAAAAACCTCTTATCGATCACTCCCTTAGAGCCACTTGGCAAGCTGTATCGAAAATGTATAGCGAAGTTGCTAGGCAATACGGTATCACTATGGCTCTAGGACTAACCTTATTAAATATCGATCCCAAAAATGGAACTGCCTCTACGGCACTCGGTCCTATCATGGGAATGGAACCCACTTCATTATCCCGTTTAATCAATTCCTTAGAAGACTTACACCTGGTTGAACGCAAACCTAATCCACACGATGGACGAGGTGTAATCGTTCACCTAACTCCCGACGGATTAACCAAAAGAGATTTTATTAAAAAACACGTCTATACATTCAATGAAGCTGTTGCAAATAAAGTGTCTCAAAAGGACCTTCTAGGATTTTACAACACCATTGAAGCTATAAATTCGACGAGTTCAGAACAACTTTTTGATTTTCAACAAACCTCTAATACGATTCTATGAAAAGGAATATAGAAAAAGTAGCCGTCCTAGGCTCAGGAATAATGGGTAGTGGAATTGCTGCTCATCTTGCTGGCATCGGCCTTCAAGTTCTCTTGCTAGACATTAGCCCTAAAGAACTTAATGAAGACGAGAAGTCTAAAGGATTGAACCTTGACCATCCGAGTGTGCAAAAAAGAATTGTTAATGACTCATTAAGTAAATCATTGAAGTCTAAGCCTTCTCCAATTTATAACGCTTCTTTCGCTAGCCGAATTAAAACGGGGACCTTCGAACATGATCTGCATCGAATTGCAGAAGTCGATTGGATCATTGAAGTCGTTGTAGAAAGACTTGATATTAAGAAACAGGTTTTTGAATCGGTTGAAAAACACCGAAAGCTAGGAACACTTATTAGTTCAAATACATCGGGAATCCCAATACACCTTATGGCTGAAGGAAGGAGTGAAGATTTTCAGCAACACTTTTTAGGAACTCACTTCTTTAACCCTGCTAGATATCTTCGCTTATTAGAGCTCATTCCAGGACCAAAGACTAATCAGGAAACGATTCGTTTTTTCGAGCATTTCGGAAGAAAGTTTCTAGGAAAGTCTGTTGTGGTTGCTAAAGACACTCCCGCATTCATTGGAAACCGAATCGGAATCTTTAGTATTCAAAGTCTTTTTCACCGCGTGAAAGACCTTGAAATGACCATTGAAGAGGTGGATAAACTTACAGGTCCCGTTATCGGAAGGCCTAAATCTGCCACGTTTAGAACCGTAGATGTCGTTGGATTAGACACCTTAGTTCATGTAGCTAATGGAATAAAAGAGCATTGTACCTCTGACGAGAGACACGAACTATTTAGCTTACCCGATTTCATCGAATCAATGATGGCGGCTAACCGACTCGGATCAAAAACAGGAGAAGGTTTTTACAAAAAAATCAAGAAAGAAGGTAAATCTGAAATCTTAAGTTTAGAGCTAACCACCGGTGAATACCGCAAATCAAAAAAAGCAAAATTTGCCACGCTTGAAAAAACCAAAAGCGTAAGTAATGTTGCTGACAGGTTCCCTATACTCGTTGATGGTTCAGATAAAGCCGGAGATTTCTATCGTTTAGTCTTTGCCGACCTCTTCGCCTACGTATCCCATCGCATGGGAGAAATCACCGATGCGATCTACAAGATTGACGATGCGATGAAGGCAGGATTCGGATGGGAACATGGCCCGTTCGAAATATGGGATGCTGTAGGATTACAGAAAGGAATTGAGTTAGTTAAAAAACAAAATCTTCAACTTCCCGATTGGATTGAAGAGCTCGCATCCAATCAGACCTCTTTTTATAAAGTAGTCGAAGGAAAAACCCATTACTATGACACTCAATCAAAAAGCTACCAGAATATACCGGGTAGAGAAGGCTTTATTCTTCTAGACAATCTTAGAGAAAAGCAAACGGTATACGCAAACAAAGACTTCAGTCTTATCGATCTTGGAGAGGGCATTGTATGTGCAGAGTTTCATTCTAAAATGAATACGATTGGGGCGGATGTATTAACCGGGCTCAATAAAGCTATCGATATTGCCGAGGAACGTTTTGATGGTCTTGTTGTAGGTAATCAAGGGGCTAATTTTTCAGTGGGTGCCAATCTTGGGATGATTTTCATGCTCGCCGTTGAGCAAGAATACGAAGAACTGAATGCCGCAATCGCCTACTTCCAAAACACCATGATGCGCATGCGATATAGCAGTATACCGGTTATTTCTGCCCCACACGGTATGTGCTTGGGGGGTGGATGCGAGCTCAGCCTTCATGCAGATAAAGTGGTTGCTTCAGCCGAGACGTATATCGGTCTTGTTGAATTCGGCGTAGGAGTTATCCCCGGCGGCGGCGGAACCAAAGAAATGACCTTAAGAGCCTCTGATGCTTTCAAGAAAAACGATGTTGAATTAAATATCCTTCGCGAACACTTCTTGACCATAGCAATGGCTAAAGTTTCTACATCGGGGCACGAGGCGTATGATCTTGGCCTATTTGAAAAGTCAAAGGACGTGATTGTCACTAATCGAGATGAACAATTATCCCTTGCAAAATCCTATGCAAGAGTCTTAGCCGATGCCGGATATGTAAGACCTATTGAGCGAACAGACATTAAAGTCCTCGGAAAACAAGCTTTAGGAATGTTTATGGTAGGGACAGATTCAATGAAGGCTGGTAACTACATCTCAGAATACGATCTTCTCATGGCCGATAAACTGGCTTATGTCATGTCTGGAGGAGATCTTTCAGCAGCGACAACAGTCAGCGAACGCTATCTATTAGACATTGAAAGAGAAGCTTTTCTATCCCTTTGCGGACAGAGAAAGACGCTAGAGAGAATTCAACATATGCTAACTACGGGTAAACCCTTAAGAAATTAAACATCATGCAAACAGCTTATATCGTTAAGGCCTATCGCACTGCCGTAGGTAAAGCACCAAAGGGAGTTTTCAGATTCAAACGACCCGATGAATTAGCCGGTGAAACCATTGATTATTTATTAAATCAAGTACCTCAATTAGATCGAACAAGAATTGACGATGTCATTGTAGGTAATGCCATGCCCGAGGCTGAGCAGGGATTAAATGTGGCTCGACTCATTTCACTAATGGGAATTAAAAATGAGGATGTGCCCGGAGTAACGGTCAATCGTTATTGTGCCTCAGGCTTAGAAACTATTGCAATGGCTTCAGCAAAAATTCAAACCGGTGCTGCCGATTGTATCATCGCTGGTGGAACTGAAAGTATGAGTTTTATTCCGATGGGCGGATACAAACCCGTACCCGACTACCAACTAGCTAAAGAAGGTAAGGCTGATTATTATTGGAATATGGGGCTAACTGCAGAGGAGGTTGCCAAAGAATTCAACGTAAGCCGAGAAGATCAAGACGTCTTTGCCTATGAATCTCATCAAAAAGCACTAAAGGCGCTCGAGGAAAATCGGTTTAAAGACCAAATCGTACCAATCACCGTTGAGGAAACCTTTCTAGATAAAAACGAAAAACGCGCCACTCGATCTTATGTGATCGATACTGATGAAGGTCCACGGGCAGACACTAGTAAAGAAAAACTAGCAAAACTTCGACCAGTTTTTGCCGATGGAGGTTCTGTAACTGCAGGGAACGCCTCTCAAATGAGTGATGGTGCCGCTTTCGTTCTGATCATGAGTGAATCTATGGTAAAAGAACTAGGCCTAGAACCGATCGCTAGATTGGCGGGTTATGCGGCAACCGGAGTTCCGCCCAGAATCATGGGTATAGGTCCCGTTAAAGCCGTTCCAAAAGCCCTAAAAATTGCAGGAATTGATCAGAACCAATTAGAACTCATCGAATTAAATGAAGCATTTGCTTCTCAATCTCTTGCAGTTATCAGAGAATTAGACTTTGATCCAAGCCGAGTTAACGTTAATGGAGGAGCTATTGCTCTAGGTCATCCCCTAGGATGTACCGGTGCCAAACTATCGGTTCAACTGTTTGATGAAATGAGAAAAAGAAACCTAAAAAATAAGTACGGTGTAGTCACCATGTGTGTAGGAACAGGACAAGGTGCCGCCGGAATATTTGAATTTATTGCTTAAATCGATTAGCTATGGAAACAACTACTGACACCATTATTAGAGGAGGACAATTCATAGTCAAAACTCCTAATCCCTCTTCAATCTTCACTATCGAAGATTTATCAGAAGAACAACGCATGATGCGCGAAAGCACCAAAGAATTTGCCGAACGTGAACTTTGGGCGAACTGGGAGCGTTTCGAAAAGAAAGACTATGAATTTACCAAAGTTTGCATGCAAAAAGCAGGCGAATTGGGTCTTTTAAGTATCGCTGTTCCTGAATCGTATGGAGGTATGGGTATGGGTTTTGTATCAACTATGCTCGTGTGTGACTACATCTCTGGAGTCTCGGGGTCTTTTAGCACGGCCTTTGGGGCACATACGGGTATTGGAACGATGCCGATAACCTTATATGGAAATGAAGAGCAGAAACAAAAATACGTTCCTAAACTAGCCTCTGGTGAATGGTTTGGAGCTTACTGTCTTACCGAACCTGGAGCAGGATCTGATGCTAATTCAGGTAAAACCAAGGCAATCCTCTCTGAAGATGGCTCCCACTATCTAATTACGGGTCAGAAAATGTGGATTTCAAATGCAGGGTTTGCGAATCTATTCATCGTATTCGCCCGAATCGAAGACGATAAGAATATCACAGGGTTTATTGTCGAAAATGACCCTTCGAATGGAATTAGTTATGGAGAAGAAGAACATAAATTAGGGATTCATTCTTCCTCTACCCGACAAGTGTTTTTTAATGAAACTAAGGTCCCCGTAGAAAATATGCTTTCAGAACGTGGTAATGGATTTAAAATTGCCATGAACGCCCTGAATGTAGGACGCATCAAATTAGCAGCCGCTTGTATTGATGGGGAAAGAAGAGTCATTAGAGAGGCGGTTAAATACGCTAAGGAACGCGTTCAATTTGGTACTCCAATCGCAGACTTTGGAGCCATTAAAGAAAAACTAGCGGTGATGGCCACCAATTGTTATGCCGATGAAGCTGCTGCCTACCGAGCAGCAAAAGATATCGAGGACAGCATTGCTAATCGTTTAGCAAAAGGCTCGTCGCATCAAGAAGCAGAACTAAAAGGGGTTGAAGAATTCGCTATCGAATGCTCCATCCTAAAAGTTATTGTATCTGAACACATGCAAACCTGTTCTGATGAAGGTATACAGATTTTTGGTGGTATGGGCTTTAGTGCAGACGCTCCAATGGAATCAGCATGGAGAGATGCTCGAATTTCAAGAATTTATGAAGGGACCAATGAGATCAACCGTATGCTCTCTGTTGGAATGCTGATTAAAAAAGCTATGAAAGGGCATGTAGACTTACTAGGACCCGCATATGCGGTAAAAGAAGAACTGATGGGAATACCAAGTTTCGAAGTGCCCGATTTCAGCGAACCTTTAAGCCAAGAAGTCGACCTCATCCAACGATTAAAGAAAGTATTTTTAATGGTGGCAGGAGCCGCGGTTGAGAAATATGGAACTGAATTAGAGACGAATCAAATGCTTCTACTTTGTGCTGCAGATATCCTTATTGAAATCTATCAAAGTGAATCAGTCGTATATCGTACGCTCAAGAATATCGATCGCTATGGAGTAGAAAGTCAAAAGGTTCAAATTGCTATGTCACAATTATATGTGTTCAATGCTACCGAACATATCGAACGTAAAGCAAAAGAAGGAATTGCTTCGATTTCTGAGGGAGACGAACAACGAGGTATGCTGATGGGATTAAAACGCTTTACCAAGTATCAAAACTTACCTAATATTGTTGGAATAAAGGAACTTATCGCAGAGTCAGTTAAAAATACTGACGGATACGTATTTGATACACAAAACCATGAGCACTGATTCTTTCGATTTCGAAAAATTATATTCAGCAGAAGGGTTTCATGAAAATGGAGCCCTTTTACTTTCTGAACTAGCATCATACTTGCAACAAGCAAAAGATTCGAAAGCACCCGCTTTGTCCTATGTGGAGCCTGATAAAATGCTCAATTACTGGCAGTCTTGGAGTGTAGACTCTAAACATCTCAGTGAATCAGAAAAAATCAGAAAATTCTGTATTGACCTACTCGCTAACACCAATCATCTTCAAAACCCTAAGTATGTTGGTCATCAAGTAAGTGCACCACTCCCCATCGCTAGCTTAATGATGCTCATCGGTGGAACCTCAAATAACGGAAGCGCCGTTTACGAAATGGGGATGGCTCCTACTGCTATGGAACGAATCGTAACCGACCAACTTTGTTCAAAGTTCGGATGGGACGATCATTCTCGCGGATTTTTAACCTCAGGAGGTACGCTTGCCAACCTAACTGCTCTACTCGCTGCAAGAAAGTTTAAAGCGTCTGAGGATATCTGGAATCAAGGGATGCAACAACCACTAGCGATTCTCGTTTCATCACAGGCCCACTACTGCGTAGATCGAGCGGCACGTATTATGGGATTTGGTACCGATGGAATTATTTCTATTGAAGTAGATGAAAACTTCTGTACGAAAAAGAGTGCTATCGAATTGGCCTACCAATCTGCTTTAGCAAAGGGCCGAGAGGTTATTGCAGTAGTGGGAAGTGCACCCTCAACTTCTACGGGTAATTACGACGACCTCGAAACGCTTGGAAAATTCGCCAACGACAATGGTCTATGGTTTCATATCGATGCAGCACATGGAGGACCTGCGATTTTCTCTAAGAAATACAAACACCTTTTAAAAGGATCTGAAAGGGCAGATAGTATCATCGTAGACGGTCATAAAATGATGCTCATGCCCGCACTCTCTACCGCTGTTTTGTTTAAAAACAAAAACCACGCGTATGAGAATTTTAACCAAAGAGCAGCTTATTTACTCGAAGACTCTGTAGAAGAAGATTGGTATAACGGTGCAAAGAAAACTTTTGAGTGTACTAAGACCATGATGGTTTTACCCTGGTTTCTATTATTCAACCTATACGGAGCGTCTCTTTTTGAAACCTACATTGATAGACAGTACGATCTCGCTAGAACCTTTGCCGAGGAAATCAACCGTTCAGAAGACTTTGAAACAGCCGCGCGAGTCGACTCCAACATCGTTTGCTTTAGATACCTATTTAATCAGGAAATAGATCAGCAAAATCAGCAACTGAGAAATTACCTATTAAAAAATAGCGATTACTATCTAGTACAAACACGTTTAAATGGTTCTCATTATCTTAGGGTGAGTTTAATGAATCCGCTAACTGAATTAGATCATCTTAGCCAATTACTAGATGAGATAAGACAGGTGGTCAAAAGCCAAAAACACCTATCGAATTTATCCTTATGAAAAAGATCCTATTTACTCTTTTAAGCCTAGTGACTCTTACCCTCAGTGCTCAAACCGATGGGCGATTATACGATATCAGTGAATCCATTTCTGCGGAACGTATCAAATCAGATATCAAAACCTTAACTGAATTTGGAACGAGACACACACTTAGTGACACGGTTTCAAAAAAACGAGGTATCGGAGCAGCCCGAAGATGGATTAAGGCAGAATTCGAGAAGATATCTAAAGACTGTGGAGACTGCTTAGAAGTTTTTTATCAAAAGAACTTAGTTAAGAAAGGTACGAATGAGCGAATCGTGCATGATGTCGAAGTAGTTAATGTAGTCGCTATTAAACGAGGAACGAAATTTCCGAATCGATACATTTTGATGAGTGGTGATATTGATTCTAGGGTCAGTGACCCAACTGATTTCACCTCAGACAGTCCTGGTGCCAATGACAATGCAAGTGGAATGGCTGGTACGATTGAAGCTGCACGGGTATTATCGAAATACGATTTTGAACAGAGTGTCGTTTTTGTAGGGCTTTCGGGTGAGGAACAAGGTCTTTTCGGAGGTAAGGGATTGGCCGAATATGCAAAGGCCGAAGGATGGGATATCATCGGTATACTCAATAATGACATGATTGGAAACATTAAAGGGGTTGACGGCTATATCAGCAATAAAGATTTTAGAATTTTTTCGGAGCCGGTGCCTGTAACCGAAAGTGAGCGTAACCGAAGAGCAAGAAGATTCTACGGTGGTGAAGTCGATGGCCACTCAAGACAGCTTGCACGCTACGTACACCGACTTACTAGCACTTACATTACCGATTTAAATCCAATGATGATTTATCGCTTAGATCGATTTGGTCGAGGAGGTCACCACCGACCTTTCAACGATGCAGGATTTGCAGGAATTCGTATCATGGAAGCTCATGAAAATTATACTCAACAACACCAAGATCTTCGAACTGAAAATGGGATTAAATACGGTGACACTTTCGAGCATGTTGATTTCGATTATGCAGCAAAACTAACCGCTGTAAATGCAATCACATTAGCTAGCCTTGGTTGGGCTGTTCCAGAGCCAGAAAGGGTGGCTATTGGAGGTATTGTAGAAGCTAGTGCCAAGTTACAATGGTCTGAAGTAGAAGGTGCAGACTATTATAAAGTGTACTGGAGAGATACCACCTCACCTCAATGGCAACATAGTCGTGTGGTAAAAGATGCCACTGAATTCACGCTATCTGGTGTAGTTATCGACAACTTCTTTTTTGGAGTATCGGCCGTGAGCAAATCTGGACATGAAAGCCTCGTCGTGTTTCCAAATGCGATCGCTCGATGAAAAGGTGGCTTCTTCTAAGCCTGCTTCTCACTTATGCAGCCAACGCTCAGGTGTCTCAAAGAGACCTTTTATTGGGAAAGCGTTCTGACGAAAGACTTTGGTGGAATTTACAGCGATATGAGTTAGAAGTAACTATTCATCCCGAGTCAAAAGCCATTGAAGGGTCAAATAAAATATTCTTCGAGGTACTAAATCCTAATCGAACCACGCTTCAAATCGATCTTCAACCTCCGATGGTCCTTGATTCAGTGATTGATACTAAAGGGATTAAACGAAGTATCACAAGAAACGAATTAGCCCACTATGTTACTCTTGATTCAGGATTAAAAGTGGGTGAGCAAACGTCGATCACTGCTTACTTCAGTGGTATTCCCAAAGAAGCCGAAAATGCACCTTGGGACGGAGGGGTCGTTTGGACCGAAGATTCGAACGGAGATCCTTTTATTGCAACTGCTAATCAAGGAATTGGTTCGAGTATTTGGTGGCCAAACAAAGATCATTCCTATGACGAACCTGAAAATGGAGCACAAATTACCCTAATCGTACCTGAAGGACTAACCGCGGTTAGTAATGGTAGACTAACTGGTCAAAAGGTTGAAAATGCCAAAAGCCATTGGATTTGGGAAGTTAAAAGCCCTATTAATAACTATGCAATCAGCTTTAATGTAGCGAATTATGTTTCTTTTGGCGAAACCTACCAGGGTGAAAATGGCGCCTTAGATCTCACCTACTACGTCTTACCCGAAAATCTAGATGCTGCAAAAAAACAGTTTCAACAGACACCGAAAATGCTCGAGGCCTTTGAGTATTGGATGGGCCCCTACCCATTTTATAAAGATGGCTTTAAGCTTGTCGAAGTACCCTACCTTGGAATGGAACATCAATCGGCAGTAACCTATGGTAATGGCTATGAAAATGGCTACAGAGGAACCGATCTATCTGGCACGGGTCACGGCTTAACTTTCGATTTTATAATTATTCATGAGGCCGGCCACGAATGGTTTGCCAATAGCATTACTGCAGACGATAAGGCAGATTTATGGATCCAAGAAGGATTTACTGCATACAGCGAATCTCTTTATTTAGATTACCATCAATCAAAAAAGTCAGGTTTAGAGTATGTGATTGGTACAAGAAAGCGTATTCAAAACCAACAGCCTATGGTAGGCCCCAGAGGGGTTAACTATGATGCCCCCGGAGATATTTACTACAAAGGCGCAAACATTCTAAACATGCTGCGAACCATAGTAGATGATGATACCCAATGGAGAAGTCTTCTGAGATCACTATCTGCGCATTTCTATCATCAAGTGATTAGCAGTAGAACACTTGAAAAATATATCGCTAAAGAACTCGATTTGACTTTGGAACCTTTCTTTGATCAGTACTTAAGAACCGCGCAGTTACCTAGGTTAGTTTTTCAGCGAGCGGGCAACCGACTTCGATTCAGATTTGAAGAAAGCATCGAGAATTTCCAAATGCCGGTAAAAATTTATTTGAATGGCCATTCAAAATGGGTTACCCCAACAACAGCGTGGCAGTCGATTCGATATACTGCTGCCGAAAATCCGATCGTAGATGAAAACTTCCTGCTTCGATTGTAACAGAAATCTTTAAATTAGAAACTAAATTCAACTTCTATGAAAACCTTTTTAAGCTTCGTTTTTTCCTTGTTTGTGAGTGTCTTGGCCGCTCAAGAGTTCACCATGGAACTCGCAAAGGATCTTAAACCAAGAAATATTGGTCCCGGGGGTATGAGCGGTAGAGTTACTGCTATTGATGCCATCCATGACAATCCAGACGTAATCTATGCGGGTACCGCTTCAGGAGGATTATGGAAATCAACTTCAGGGGGTATCAAATGGGAACCTATTTTCGATAATGAAAAGACTGCCTCTATTGGTGCTGTGACCATTGTTCAAAGCAATCCTGACGTAATTTGGGTAGGTACTGGAGAAGGAAATCCCCGAAATAGTTTAAATGGCGGATATGGTGTTTACAAATCTATTGACGGAGGTAAAAGTTGGAAGTCTATGGGACTTGAAGCCACTAGACACATTCATCGAATCATTGTAGACCCTACAAACCCTGAGATCGTGTATGTAGGTGCTATCGGGTCTCCTTGGGGAGAACACAAAGAACGAGGGGTATATAAGACCACAGACGGAGGAAAAACCTGGAGTCATATCTTAAGCGGGAATCTTAAAACAGGAATCGGTGATTTAGTGATGGATCCAAAAAATCCGAACAAACTTATCGCTGCTATGTGGGAGCACAAGAGGGATCCATGGTTCTTTAAATCTGGAGGTCTAGGAAGTGGATTATTTATTACCTATGATGGCGGTGATAACTGGAAAAAACTAGGTGTTGAAAATGGTTTACCCGACTCAGAATTAGGAAGAATTGGATTAGCCATAGCACCATCGAACACCAATCGTGTGTATGCACTGATTGAAGCAAAAAAGAACGCCTTGTATGTTTCTGATGATGGTGGGGAACATTTTAAGATGGTCAATGACAAAGCAGAAATTGGTAATCGCCCTTTCTATTACTCAGACATTAGAGTAGATTCGGCCAATGAGAATCGACTATACTCAGTATTCACCTATGTAAACGTTTCTGACGATGGAGGTAAAAGCTTTAAAGAGTTGATGCCTGCTTATGGTGTTTCTAACGGTGTGCATCCTGACCATCATGCGCTTTATGTGCATCCGACCAATCCGAACTTCTTAATTAATGGAAATGACGGAGGTTTAAACATCAGTCGTGATCGCGGAAAAACGTGGCAGTTTGCAGAGAACATACCAGTAGCTCAATTTTATCACATCGCTGTCGATAATGAATTCCCTTACAATGTTTATGGAGGAATGCAAGATAATGGTTCCTGGAGAGGCCCTGCTTACGTTTGGAAAGCTCAAGGTATTCGCAACAGCTATTGGCAAGAAATTTCGTTCGGAGATGGGTTTGATGTAGTCCCTGATCCCGAAGATTCACGTTATGGTTATTCTATGAGTCAACAAGGTAACGTAGTTCGTTATGACTACCTCACCGGAGATAATTATGGAGTGCGTCCTACTCCGCCCGATGCGGACACCGAACTTAGATTCAATTGGAATGCGGCTATCGGGCAAGATCCATTCGACAACAGTACGGTTTATTTCGGAAGTCAGTTTGTTCATAAAAGCAACGATAAAGGACTTACTTGGGAGGTGATATCGCCAGATTTAACGACGAATGATCCTGAAAAGCAAAAGCAAAGCGAGAGCGGAGGATTAACGATGGATGCGACCGGAGCAGAAAACCATTGTACCATCCTAGTAATCGAACCTTCTAAAGTTCAAAAGGATCTTTTATGGGTCGGTACCGATGACGGTAGAGTTCATTACACCACAGATGGTGGACAAAACTGGACTGAGGTTACTAAAAATCTAAAAGGTCTTCCTAAAGGCAGTTGGGTAGCGCAAATAAAGGCTTCTGAAACGAATCCTGGAGAAGCGCTTCTAATCGCTAACGATTATAGAAGATTCAATTATACTCCTTACGCGTATCGAACAACCAACTACGGTAAAAGCTGGGAGCGTATCGTAGATGAGAATGACGTAGAGAGCTACGCCCTATCTATCATCCAGGATCCTGAATCTCCGAATCTTTATTTCCTAGGAACCGATGACGGGCTTTACATCTCATTGGATCACGCAGAAAGCTGGAAAAAATTCACCAATGGATTCCCAACGGTTTCGACGAAGGATTTAGTGATTCATCCGAGAGAGAAAGACCTAGTGATCGGTACTTTCGGTAGAGCAGCTTGGGTGCTTGACGATATTCGTCCGTTACAAGCGTTGGCAAAAGATTCAGGAATCTTATCGAAAGAAGTTGAAGTTTTCGATGCCCCAACAGCTTATCACGCTGCTTACCAGCAACCTACTGGCTCTCGTTTTGGAGCAGATGCCATGTATAACGGTGAAAACAGAGCATCCGGTGCGCTTATCACTGTCTATGTGAAAGAAGGAGCGAAACAAAAGGAGAAAAAAGACAGCATTACTCTTAGTATTAAACGTAACAACGAGGTAGTAAGAACGCTCAAATACCCCAGACCAGAGAAACCAGGGTTTACAAAATTACGTTGGGGACTTGACGAAAAAGGGGTTCAAAGACCCTCTAGAACTTTAAGAAAATCGAGAAGAGAGCCATCGGGTAAACCTGCTTTACCAGGCACTTACGAAATCGAGGTTAATCTAGGAGAAACCACCTCTAATGCTAAGATTGAAGTGGGACTCGACCCTAGACTTTCGCATACTTTAGAAGACTTTATGTCAAGCTACACAGCTCAAGGAACTTTAGAGCAAATGACTTCGAATCTTGCTGAGTCGACTGAAAAATTAGCCAAGGCTAAAAAAGAACTTGACGCAATGAAAGCTACTTTAAAAGATCTAGAACTAGAAAATAAAAAAGAGCTAAGCGATAAGGTTAAGGACAACTTAAAGAGGATTGAAGACCTTCAAAACGCCATTTTCGGTACTATTGATAAGCGTCAAGGTATTACTCGTAATCCCGAGATGACGGTGACGAATCGAATTAGCAACGCCTCACGTTATGTTAGGACGAGAGTAAGTGGTGTAACAGATACCGAAAAGCAATTGATGCAATTTGCTGAGAAAGCAGTCAACGAAGCAACGGCTTCGATTGATCATTATTTAGCTACTGAATATGCAGAGTTACTCGAATTGACACGCGATATCAGTAGTCCGCTACTCAAAGCTGTTGAATAATTAATAATGCCGCGTAATGGGGCATTAACTTTATGAGAATATGTACGTTCCAAAACATTTTGAACCGATCAAACCGGCAGATCGTCTGATCGAAGAAGTCTGCTTTGGCACACTGGTCGAATATGTAGATGGAGCGTTATATGCCGCCCATATCCCCTTGCATTTTGACAAAGATCGAAAATGGGCCTATGGTCATTTGGCTAAAGCCAATGAGCTCGCGGCTAAATGGGTTTTGGAGGAATCTAAGAATGATGCTCTCTTTTTGATCAACGGTCCATCGGCCTATATCTCATCGTCTTGGTATGCTGCCGAGGAGGTACCTACTTATAATTATACCGCAATTCAAGTAAAAGGGATTCGTAGGCTAAGAAATCGTGCCGAAACCGATGACGATCTTAAAAGATTAGTTGACTATTACGAACAAAAAGAACCAAAGGGGCTTACCTATGACACTTATAGTCCTAAGACCTTATTACAATCAAAAGGAGTCGTCGGTTTTTCATTAGAAATAAAGAGTATAAGAGCCATCGAAAAGCTATCACAGAATCGAAAAGACGACCAGGAATCGATCATTAAACAACTCGAAAGCCGATGTCCAGAGGCACAAAGAGTGGCCGAGCTAATGAATAAAAATCTATAATGACCATTACACAACTTCAATATTTAATTGCAGTAGCTGAACATCAAAACTTTACCATAGCCGCTGAAAAATCCTTTGTCACTCAACCTACCTTGAGTATGCAGATTTCAAAGCTAGAAGAAGAATTAAATGTCAAGATATTCGATCGAGGAACCAAACCCATAAAACTAACTGAGGTCGGAACCAAAATCGTAGAACAAGCACGTAAAGTGGTTATTGAGGCTGAGAGAATGCAAGACATTGTATCTATCGAAAAGGGCTTTATTGGAGGGCCTTATCGATTAGGAATTATCTCTACAGTGATGCCTACCCTATTACCGATGTTCTTATCGACCTTTGTAAAACGCTACCCTAAGGTCAACCTTATTATTAGGGAACTAACTACCGATGAAATTCTGACCGGACTTCGAGAAGGAAAACTTGATGCAGCAATTGCTGCTACTCCGCTGGAAACTTCAGACCTTATTGAACGACCATTGTATTACGAACCATTTGTAGGCTATTTACCAGAAGGTCATCGATTAAACGATAAAACCGAATTAAAAGCAGAAGATTTAGACCTTGAGGAGGTTTTATTACTACAAGACGGACACTGCTTCAGAGACAACATCCTAAATCTCTGTGACATGAATCTCAACAACAGGGATAAGAAGTTTACCATCGAAAGTGGAAGCTTTGAAACCTTAGTGCAACTATCTGACGAACGAATGGGAATGACCCTTCTACCCTATCTACACACTCTTGGTTTAAAAGAAAATCAAAAGAAAGGACTGAAGCATTTTGAAAAGCCCGAACCCGCAAGAGAAATCAGTTTGATTTACTCAAAGAGCGAACTGAAAATTCAAATCACTGAAGCACTTCGCGAGGTAATCTTTGGGGTCATTAGAGGTGCTATCAGCTTTCACGATGTTCAAATAATATCACCTAAGCAAAAAGAGCGCTTCCGTTAATGTAGGAGATAGCAGGTTGTAACTCTGGCTTGTCACTAGTATAGATCTGCAACCAATTTTGAAGTTTTACCAAGTCTTTCGGTAAAAGATAGTGTATTGCTTTACGGACTTCCTTAAAAAAGAGCTCTTTGTTAAAACTTACTTTTTGAAGGACAGATTGGGTGTATTTAAAACCAAGTTTTGCCATTGTTTTTTTTGTTAGGTACTCTAAAATAGAAAACCCTAACCGAACAAAATCTCAAAAAATCGTTAAAACTTGAATCTTAATCTTTAGCCTTGACTGACCATTCAAATCGAAAACGAGACACGACCTCACCCTGCTCATCGACTCCCTCACTTTGCATCCAAAAACGCGTACCCGTTTCACTTTGTAAATGTTTAGCGAACTGGTTTTTCACAAGTGCTACATCAGTGCAAGTAAAGGTTATTTTCCCCTTTGCCTTTTTCAGAAACTCAGCTTCATTACGAGTAACTAACATGCTGATAGGAACGGTGCTACTTCTTACTTCAGACAATATAATGGCACCAGTGGCCAATTCTGCAGCCATCCCCTGAACCGCCCAAAACATGCTTTTGAAGGGATTTTTATTCAGAAAATTAAGAGTAACCGTAACTACAGCACGTTCTTTATTTAAAGACATCAAACGAACTCCACACAGGAAGGCGCTGGGTAGTTTTAAGAATAAAAAACGGTTGAAGTTACGGATAGTCATTATTCTAATTCTGCTAAATAGCGCTCAGCATCCAAAGCCGCCATACATCCTGTCCCAGCTGCTGTAATTGCCTGACGATATTCTTTATCTTGTGCATCACCACAAGCAAAAACTCCAGGAATAGTAGTTTTTGTAGACTTACCAACAGTTTTAATATAACCGACCTCATCCATTTCGAGTTGACCTTTGAATATGTCAGTATTAGGTTTGTGACCGATTGCGATAAATAATCCAGTGATCGATATCTCAGAAGTCGCTCCCGTCTTATTGTTTTTCATTCGCAGTCCTTCAACTATTGAATCCCCTAATACTTCATCCACTTCGGTATTGTAGCGTACTTCGATATTGGGAATACTCTCTACTCGGTGCTGCATTGCTTTCGAAGCACGCATCTCTTCTTTTCTAACCAGCATAGTCACCTTAGAGCAAATTTTAGAGAGATAGGAAGCCTCTTCCGCTGCCGTATCTCCACCTCCAACGATAGCTACCTCTTGGCCCTTGTAAAAGAACCCATCACATACGGCACATGCCGATACCCCTCCTCCGCGTAGTTTCTGCTCGCTAGGTATCCCTAAATATTTTGCAGACGCCCCGGTGGCAATAATCACGGCTTGTGTTTCAACTCCTTTTGATCCGTCGATAGTGGCTTTATGCCAACCACCAACTTCTTTACTTAGCACGATTTCAGTTACCATACCGATTCGAACGTCAGTACCGAATCGCTCAGCTTGCTGTTGAAGTTGGACCATCATGGTTGGACCATCAATACCCTCCGGATATCCAGGAAAATTATCCACCTCAGTTGTGGTGGTTAATTGGCCACCTGGCTCCATTCCAGTGTAAATAACCGGTTTCATATCTGCCCTTGCGGCATAAATAGCAGCCGTATAACCTGCTGGTCCTGATCCTACTATAAGGGTATGTATACGTTCTATTTCTGTACTCATAATCTCGTTATTTTGAGCTAAAATAGCCATTAACATCGCCTTACTCACCTCAACTTATCAAAAGTTACTCACCATTGATATAAGTAACCTAAATCACATAGATTTATATTAAATTGAGATTACTTTGTCAAAAATCAACGACCAATGAAATTATTCTTCACCATTACTTGTGCGCTCCTCGGTATCTTCTGCACTAAAGCACAAACTAATGATTCCATTATCAAACGTTTGACTCCTGAAAAATTTATCGAGGCCATCAAAGATTCAACGGTTCAGGTAATCGATGTTCGAACCATTACAGAGTACAATCAAGGTCATCTAAAAGGGGCCAAAAAAGTAGATTTTCTGAGACCAACAGAATTTCAGTCTTATTTCGAAAATAGGGACACCTTACAACCCGTTTATCTTTACTGCCGATCTGGCAACCGAAGCATGAATGCTGCTAAGTACTTAAAAAAGAGAGGTTTTAAAGAACTTTACGATCTTCGAGGTGGCTACGCTAGACTTCCTGATTCCCTCCGAGTTTCTTTAAAAGTTGAAATAGACGAGAATAGTTTCTAGTTAGATTGTATATTCATCATCCAAAACTATGATTATGAAATACCTTCTTCTTGCCTTAGTTCTCAGTTTTTCAATGGCAAATGCCCAAAGAAGTGGCTTTGCAAACCTTGATAAAAGTCCATTAGACATGAGCTATGCGCGCCCAGATCGAATGTCTAATCCCGATTTACGCGTACTCTACTCTCGTCCACAACTGAAAGGGCGAACTCTTGAAAGCCTTGCTCCTAAAGGAACTGTTTGGCGTACCGGTGCCAATGAGACCACAGAAATCATTTTTTACAAAGACATGAAAATTCAAGGAACAAAGATTCCGGCAGGCACCTACAGTTTATACACTATTCCTGGTGAAAGTGATTGGAAGGTGATCTTAAATAAGAAACTCCACACCTGGGGAGCCTACAGCTATGATCAATCCAAAGATTTCGGTCGTTTCAATGCTGAGGTCAAGAAATCAGAAGCAGAGATCGAAGTGTTATCTATTAGATTCGACAATGTAAGCGGCGGATACCATCTAGTAATTGGTTGGGGTAGCAAAGAGGTTAGATTACCTATAAGTATCCTTTAACGCTCTGGATTCTTTCACCTAGCAGTAAAAGATCCTTGGGGGAGTTTGACAACAAACATTATTCTTTCTGCACCCTTGGTGCTTATCTATTAAAAAGACCGCTTAAGAGTTAACTCGCTGGATTCTTTTACCTAGCGGTAAAAGATCCTTGGGGGAGTTTGACAACAAACACAACCAACTTCTGATAACCACGTTACAACAAATAAAAGAAAACCGCTAAAGAGCAAGCTCTCTAGCGGTTTTCTAATTATTAGCTAAAATCTTCGATTTTAGAAGTTGGTTGTATTTGTTGTCGGGATGACTGGATTCGAACCAGCGACCACACGCACCCCATGCGTGTACGCTACCAGACTGCGCCACATCCCGAATGAGAGGGCAAAAATAAGATAATTTAGATGTATTTTTAAGCCATTAAATAGAATTACTATGAAAATCACATCGATTCTTTCCTTAGGACTTTTAAGTGCCTTATCCCTTGGTTTTGTTGCATGTAATGATTCAGTATCGAATGATAACGCGACGGGAAAACAAACCATTAGTGAAATAACAGCAGGTGGAGAAAATTATGAATTAGAGTTAGTGGTCGAAGGGCTTGATATCCCTTGGGGGTTAGAATTTATTGATGGTAAGTACCTGATCTCTGAGAAAAATGGAAAGCTGTTGTTGGTTGATCATGAGAACAATCGCCAAGAGATTAAGGGTATACCAGAAATTTGGCAGCAAGGCCAAGGAGGATTTTTAGATTTGACCTTAGATCCGAATTATGAAAAAGAACCTTGGATTTATATGACCTATTCGAGTGAGGGGTCTGAGGCTGGAAAAGGAACTACGACAGTAGCTAGAGCTCAATTAAAAGGCGATCAGCTTGAACAATTAAGCGTCTTGTATCGAGGGCAAGAAGATTCTGATAAGGGTTTTCACTTTGGGTCAAGGGTAGTTTTTGATGATGAGGGATACCTTTATTTCTCAATTGGAGATCGCGGAAATCGAGATGAAAATCCACAAAGTATTTACCGAGATGGTGGGAAGATTTATCGCATTCACAAAGATGGGAGGATTCCTGAAGATAATCCGTTCGTTGGAGTAGATGGGGCACGTTCGGCGATCTGGAGCTATGGTCATAGAAATCCGCAAGGAATGATTTACCATCCTAAATTAGATGCCATTTGGGTTCATGAACATGGACCTCAAGGAGGCGATGAAATTAACCAATCTGAGAAGGGTAAAAATTTCGGATGGCCTATCATCAGCTACGGAATCAACTATGACGGCTCTAGTTTTACCGATATTACCGAGAAGGAAGGTATGGAGCAGCCTCTTTACTATTGGCTACCCTCTATCGCACCCTCGGGTATGGCTTATGTGCATGAATCTAATTACCCCGAATTAGAGGGTTCTCTGTTCGCAGGTTCTTTGAAGTTTCAATACCTAGAGCGATTAGTACTTGATGGCAATAAGGTTATGAAACGTGAGCGCTGGTTCTCTGATATCGGAAGAGTGCGTGAGGTGATCCAAGCACCCGACGGCAATATTTATTTAAGCGTTGAGAGTAAGGGGATATTTAAAATGGTTCCGAAGGCTTAATTATTCAGCGTAAGCGTTTAAAACCGACTGAACAGACCCGTGTTTTTTTAAGGCTTCTAAGGCCTCATCATTTGAGATTGACAAAGCTTCGACGATGTAACGCACCCCTCGATCCCAAAGTTTGTTATTACTCAGTTGCATATTCACCATCTTGTTATCTAAAACAAGGCCGGCGCGAATCATTAATGTCGTGGATATAAGATTGAGTATCATTTTTTGAGCGGTCCCGCTTTTCATCCGTGTACTTCCAGTAACTACCTCTGGGCCTACTACTGCCTCTATGGCAATTTCTGCTAAATCAGAGAGTGGACTGTTTGGGTTGCAAGAAATACCGGCAGTTAAAAGATAGTGTTCTCTACATTTCTTGATTCCGCCCAATACATAGGGAGTTGTACCCGAAGCGGTAATCCCAACCACGGTATCCTTTTCATTCAGCTGAAACTTTGAAAGATCTGCCCATGCCCCATCTTCATTGTCTTCTGCAAATTCAACCGCCTTTCTAATCGCAGAATCCCCTCCCGCAATTAAGCCAATAACTCGGTCGTGATCAAGCCCGTAAGTAGGGGGTATTTCAGAAGCGTCTAAGATTCCCAGACGACCTGAGGTGCCAGCTCCGATATAAAAAAGTCTCCCCCCTGAAAGAAAACGAGGCAAAACCCTTTCAACTAACTCGGCGATTTCTGGCAAAGTCTGAGCTACCGCATCTGCAACTTTGGCGTCCTCAGCATTAATAATTTGAACCAGCTCTAAGGCAGATTTTTTTTCTAAATCACCGTAATGTGAATCGCTTTCAGTTACTTTTTGTGGTTTCATAACACAAACATAGTATCTTTTCGTTCTCAAGCATAACCAGTAATGACAAGCAAAACGGTAATTGGACTGATGTCTGGAAGCTCTTTAGATGGAATAGACCTTTGCTGCGTTCACTTCTACGAATCTGAAAAACAGTTTAAATACCGTTGGATCAAGGGACACACCTATCCCATTTCTCCACCACTCAAAAAAGCCTTACAGGAGGCCAGTGAAAAAGATAAACGACATGGATCCTCGTTAGACCAGTCATTCAGCCAATTCGCTCTAGAGTGTCTTAAAACTTTTTTGAAGGAACTTGATGAGAAAGTGGATCTAATAGCTAGCCATGGACATACCGTTAAACATGAGCCTGAAAATAAAATAACCGTACAAATCGGTGATGGAACCTATTGGGCGCAGCAACTCAACCTACCCGTTGTTTACGATTTTCGATCCGAGGATGTTCTTCTCGGAGGACAAGGAGCTCCCCTAGTTCCTATAGGTGACACCACCCTTTTTAAGGGGTACGAGTACTGTTTGAATCTCGGAGGTATCTCCAACATCTCCTACAAACAAAATAATAGTGTGATTGCCTATGATATTTCAATGTGTAACACCCCACTCAACGAGCTGATACAAAGACTTGGAAAAGAATACGATAAGGGTGGAAACATCGCTAAATCAGGACAGTTCATTCCAGATCTCTTCGACGAATTAAATGACCTAGATTATTTCAAGTTAACTGCTCCAAAATCCCTAGACAAGGCTTGGTATTTTAGTCAAATGCAACCCTTATTCGATAGCGGATCTTATTCAACCGCCGATTTATTACATACGTGTTGCGAACATATCGGATATCAAATTGCCCAATCCATTAACTTATCCAAATCCGATTCAAAACACTCTAAAGCATTAGTTACAGGAGGAGGAGCCTACAATACATTCCTCATATCTCGTATTGAAAAATACTTAGACCCGAATTTTAAACTCGTGATTCCAGAGCCCTATCTCATTGAATATAAAGAGGCTGTCATCTTTGCGCTTATGGGATGGCTAAGGGTTCATTCGAAAATCAATGTACTGAGAACGGTTACTGGCGCAACAAGAGATACATCCTCAGGTAAAATAGCCAGTATCTAGCGGCAATTCGTAACTTTGAGAAACTAATTAGCAAAGGATGTTTATCATAGGTATCACAGGCGGGTCAGGGAGCGGCAAAAGTTCTATTGTCAATGCCATCGCAAAAGGATTCGACAAGAATCAACTTACTGTGCTCTCGCAAGACAGGTACTATAATCCACTGGATCATTTAAGCCCAGAAGAACGCAGCGTGCAAAACTTTGATCATCCCAGTGCCTTCGATTACGATTTATTAGAAAAACATCTTCAAGAGCTAAAAAAGGGGAATACGATACCCGCTCCTATATACAGCTTTGTAAAAGAAACTAGAGAACCCGAGACAGATCCTATCAGCCCTACGCCTATTCTACTTTTAGAAGGTATTCTACTCATGAATCATCCAGAAATAAAATCGATGGTTGACCTTTGGATTTACATTGATACTGATGAAGATCACCGATTAATGAGGAGAGTACTTAGAGATACTGCCGAACGCGGACAAGAACTCACTAAAGTATTTCGAAGATATACCGAGCAAGTAAAGCCAATGCATCAGAACTATATCGAAGCTTCTAAGTCTGAGGCGGATATTATCATTAACAATAATCATCACTACGATCGTTCAGTTCAATTTGTGATAAAAGCCGTTCAGCAAATGGTGTGATGAAAAAGACGAAGTTTCCAACATGGCTGGGCCAATTCAAGAATATTTACCTACTAATAACTAGTTTCTTCATCGTTTGGATGCTTTTCTTTGACTCGAACTCTGTTCTAATTCAATGGCAACTTAGCAGCGAAATCAAAGACTTAGAGCAAGAAAAGACCTATTTAGAATCTGAAATAGCAAGAGATAAGGCACTTTTAAAAAAATTCACAGATTCCATTGAAAAGGAACGCTTTGCCAGAGAGCGCTATTTTTTCAAAAAAAACAACGAGGATATTTTCATCATTGAAATGAGAGACAGCCTACCAAAAGACCAATAATACCCCTCAATTTTCAACAATTTCAAGAAAGGTTTTTAGCTACATTTCTAAAATTGTATTTTAGACCTTCTTTATAAGTATCATGGGAAAAATCATTGCTATTGCTAACCAAAAAGGTGGTGTAGGTAAGACTACCTCTTCAGTCAATCTTTCTGCGGCTTTAGGGGCATTAGAACAAAAAGTTTTACTAATTGATGCCGATCCGCAGGCGAATGCCTCATCGGGTCTTGGTATAGATATAGAAAATGTTGGGTTAGGTACCTATCAATTGTTAGAGCATACCGCAGGTGTAGACCAAGTGATTTATCCTGCCAATTCACCAAACGTATCTATCGTTCCCGCTCATATTGATCTTGTAGCCATTGAAATTGAGCTTATCGAGAAGAAACGCAGGGAGTACATGCTAAAGGAGGCGATCAGCCGTGTTAAAGACGATTACGATTATATCATCATCGATTGCGCCCCATCGCTTGGGCTTTTAACCCTGAACGCACTGACAGCTGCTGACTCAGTAATTGTACCGATCCAATGCGAATACTATGCCCTAGAGGGGCTTGGTAAACTTTTGAATACCATTAAAAGTGTCCAAAAGTTATACAACAAAGATCTCGATATCGAAGGAATGCTACTCACTATGTACGATTCGAGACTACGTCTTTCTAATCAAGTCGTTGAAGAGGTTAAAAAGCATTTTAGCGACATGGTTTTCGAGACAATCATTCAGAGAAACGTAAAACTAAGTGAGGCTCCAAGTTTCGGAGAAAGCATCATTAGCTATGATGCCAGCAGTAAAGGAGCGGCTAATTATTTGAGCCTAGCCAAAGAAATAGTGCAGCGTAAGCCTGCAAAGAAATCTAAAAAGAAGTCATGAGTAAAACTCGAAAGCCTGTTTTAGGAAAAGGGTTATCTGCCCTACTTCAAGATCCCAATAAGGACTCGTCAATCAGTGCGGTGAATAGCCCAATGATGGCCTTTATTCATCCGGATGAAGTTGCTGTAAACCCTTACCAACCTAGAACTACTTTTGATGAAGAAGCTTTAACTGACTTGGCACAGTCCATAAGTGAGTTAGGCATCATACAGCCGATTACTGTTCGTAAAATCAGTGACGGCAGCTATCAATTGGTATCAGGGGAACGCAGATTAAGAGCCAGTAAACTGGCCAAACTAGAGTCTATCCCTGCTTTTGTAAGAGAAGCCAACGATCAGGAGTCACTTGAGATGGCCTTAGTTGAAAATATTCAGCGTGAAGATTTAGACCCTATCGAAATTGCTTTGTCTTATCAAAGATTAATTGACGAGATAGACCTTACTCAAGAATCAATGAGTAAAAGAGTAGGTAAAAAAAGGTCTACCATTACGAATTACTTAAGACTTCTAAGACTTCATCCACAAATTCAAGGCGCATTAAGAAGAAGAGAAATATCGATGGGCCACGGCAGGGCGTTAATGGCTATAGATGATGAAGAAGCGCAGATTGAACTTTTAGTTATTGTTCTTGAAAAGTCACTATCTGTTAGGGCAACCGAAGAATTGGTTAAAAAACACGGTTCTCCAAAGGACGAAAAATCAGAACCAAAAGGTCCTTCGAAGAAATTGATGAGTGCTATTGACGATCTTGAACAAGGACTAAACCGAAAGGTTCAGTTAAAGGCATCACAAAGTGGTTCGGGTTCGATCACCATTACTTTTAGTTCTACGAAAGATTTAATACAGCTTAAAAAGCAACTCTTGGGTGAATAGAATCTACTTCATCATTTTTTTATTGTTTTTGGGACGAGCGTATGCCCAAGAAACCACTACTACCAAAGATGAAGTAAAACAAGAACGTAAATTAGAACGTGAGCAGCGCAGATTAGAGAGAGCGCTAGACCCATTATCTCCTTCTCGGGCAAGTTTCTTATCTGCAGCGGTTCCTGGTTTAGGTCAATTTTATAATCGAAAATACTGGAAGGTTCCGTTAGCTTGGGCAGCCGTAGGTACCGGTGTATTTGTATATCAATTTAATCAAACCGAATACTTGCGTTATCGAACTGCATTTAAGCTACGATCGGCTGGTTTTTCTACCGATGAATTTTACGATGTCAACCTCGATGGTATTGGTCCTGATGTTTCTGACCGTGCCTTAGAAGAAGCACAAAAAAAAGCTCAAAGTCAGAGAGACTCATCCCTCTTAATCGCCATTGGCCTTTATTTACTGAATGTTTTAGATGCAAGCGTAGACGCTCATCTAAAACCCTTTAATATGAATGAAGATTTAAATGTTTCTATTCAACCGATACTAAGACAACATCCCGTTCAAATAGGGGCTGAAATCGGTTTAAATCTAAAAATAACCTTATGAGTAACTTCGTTTTACTTGGATACGGAAGAATGGGTAAAAGAATTCAGGAGATCGCTGAAGAGCGTGGTCACCGAATTGTTTTGGCAACGAGTCATACCCCGGTATCGATTCCTGAAAGTGCCGATGCTGTGATCAATTTCAGTACGCCTGATTCAGCTTTTGAATTGGTTGCCTTATCACTAAGTCAAGGAATTCCCGTAATTTCTGGTACTACCGGATGGGATCATCTAGTACAAAAAGCCAATGAAATGGCACTAGAGAATAATACTGCATTTATCTATTCAAGCAACTTTAGTTTGGGGGTCAACTTGACCTTTGCGGTAAATAAGAAACTAGCAGAACTCTTAAAACCTTATTCGCAGTATAAGGTAAGTATCGAAGAAATCCATCATAAACATAAGCTCGATGCACCTAGCGGAACGGCTATTTCGCTAGCCCAACCTCACATAGAAGCAAGAGCATTTGACGGATATCAATTAGGGGATTCCACCGAAAAACTTCCAATCTATTCCATTCGCAAAGAGGAAATCCCGGGAACTCATCACGTAAACTACAAAAGTGAGATCGACGAGATCACATTAAGTCACGAGGCTCATAATCGCGACGGTTTTGCATTGGGATCGGTAATTGCAGCCGAATGGATTGTAGGTAAAAAGGGTATTTTTACCATGAATGATGTACTAAACCTGTAGCAATGACTTTAACACAGTGGCTTATCTTCTTCTTAGCTGTACAACTCGTGCACGGACTAGGAACTTTTAAACTTTATCAAAAAGCAGGTCAGGCGAGGTATAAGGCATTCATACCCGTTTACAACCTAATAGTAGCACTCTCTTTTTTAGAGCGGCCCAAATGGTGGACGATTCTCTTCTTTTTACCAATCATCAATCTAATCCTATTTCCAGTTCTTTGGATTGATCTTTTGTACGCCTTTAAAAAGAAGCCGAAATCTATAGAAATGCTCTGGGTGATCTTAAGTTTGGGGCTCTACCTAGTACCCCTAAACTACAGCTCAAGCACTGAGTTTCAAACCAATCGTCAGAAACCAGAACAAACCAAAACAGGTGAGTGGTTATCATCACTAACCTTTGCAGTGGTAGCAGCTACCCTGGTTCACACCTATTTTCTGCAGCCCTATGCAATCCCAACAGGATCACTAGAACGTACACTACGAATTGGTGATTTTCTAATCGTAAGTAAGTTTCATTACGGAGCTAGAATCCCTATGACCGCTGTGTCCACTCCTATGGTTCACGATACCCTACCTATTTTAAAGGTAAAGTCTTATTTAAAAAAACCGCAAATCCCCTATCTAAGATTACCCGGAATTGAAAAGGTTAAAAAGAATGATATCGTTGTATTTAACTGGCCAGCCGATACCGTCAGACAATTCTTTGTGAAAGAAAAAGGGGTCAAAAAGCCCATAGATAAAAAATCAAATTACGTTAAGCGTTGCGTGGGTACACCTGGAGATACGTTAGAGATCATTGATGGTTTTGTTTATATCAATGGGGTTCAGCTTGAACTTGATGAGCGTGCAAAACCCATGTACAATCATAAAGTCTACAGTTCAAAAGGAGTATCTCCTAACCTATTGACCCAAGCCGATGCCGATGACTTTAGTAGAAAGTTTATTGCTGAAAGCCTGACTCAAGATCAATACAATGCCCTTGTTCCACACCTGATTGGGGTCAATCAAACTGCTGAAGGAAACATTGAACTTTATACTACAAGTGATGGTATTCCTGTCAATGTATTACGAGAAAATCGAATTGCTCTTAAAGAACCCTTATCGACTGAGATTACCGCTAATCTAACTCTTGCTGGAGCAGAATTACTAGCCCAGCATCCGAGTATCGATAGTGTTTCTATGGATTTGACACCCAAAGGGGTCAGTGGCTACAATATATTTCCGCAAAACGACCAATACCCATGGAATGAGGATCAATTCGGACCGATTTACTTACCCAAAGAAGGCGATGAAATCGAATTAAATTCAATCAACTATCCGATCTACAAGAAGCTTTTAACCGAATACGAAGGAAATAGCATAGAACGAGTAAACGGGGAATTTGTCGTAAATGGTCGTCCAAGCGGGCGAGTAAGTATAACCAAGAACTACTATTGGATGATGGGTGATAATCGAGACCACTCTGAGGACAGCAGAAGTTGGGGATTTGTTCCTGAGGACCACATCTTAGGTAAACCTATTTTTATTTGGATGAGTTGGGATCATTTCAACGATGGTTTACTTAAAATGAAACCGCGATGGGATCGTTTCTTTACTACCGTAAAAGGGCCTGGGCAACCTCAGTCTTATCTATGGGTGTTTATACTCGGCCTTGTAGGCTATTTTGGTTTTAAAGCAGTGAGAAAGCGAAAAAAGGCTTAACATGTTGAAAGCTGTACTTCTGCATCCCTCCTATTTTCTCACTACCCAAAGTCTTGCCGCAATAGCTAAATACGGAGATAAGATTGTTTTTGAAAAACACGATAATTTTCAAAAGCAAACCTTTCGAAGCAGATGCTCGATAGCTACAGACCAAGGAAAACTAAATCTTAGCTTGCCTGTAAAGCATCAGAAGAACATTCGACAGCGCTACAGTGAAGTTAGAAGTGAAGGAGTTTTTGATTGGAATAAACAACATTTGAAGAGTATTACTACCGCTTATAGAACATCCCCTTATTTTGAATTTTTTGAGAGAGAGTTCAAAGAGTTGTTTGATAGCAGTGCAGTAGATCTATTTGAGCACAACCTCAAAATCACCAAGTATCTCTGTGATCAATTTAGAATCGCATTCCCTGATCGATATACTGAATCGTATCAAAAAATCGAATCAACCTCAGAAGTGTTAGATCTTCGTCATTTGGTCTTATGTAAGGGCAATACAGAAGTAATAGAAGAAAAAGGGTATCCACAGGTATTTGAAGAGCGTACAGGGTTTCTCAGCAATCTGTCGGCTATTGATCTATTGTTTAATCTAGGCCCTAGACATGGACTAGACTATTTAAGGCAAATTTCTATTTCTGCCCCTTTTTAAAGAGGTATTCTTTTTCCTCGGCAGAAAGGCTTTCATATCCTGACGCACTGATTTTATCGAGAATGGAATCAATCTTCTCTTGATCTGATAGAGGCTCAGCGCTAGTTTTCTTTTTGTTTTTGTAAACCTTAAAAGATCGCTTTTTACGAGTAAAATTGAATCGAAATCCTTGTCTGAAATAATTCTGTAAACCATCAGCAATTTCCACTCCTTTTAATAACTGGCTCGCCATAAAATAACCAATTCCTGCCCCGACGAGGTGGGCTAGACGACCACCAAAATTCACGCCCGAGGTTAGTTGTAATAAATCAATCACGACAAAAAAGGCTCCGAGCTGCCACAACTTAATATTGAAAATAAAGATTCTTATGGGCTGATTAGGAGTATAGGTAGCAATAAATATGAGCACTGCCATCACTCCAGCTGAAGACCCAACTAAATAGGCGTTAGAGGATAGAAAAAGTGCGTAGGAGAATAAAAAAGTAAGTCCTGCGAAAAATACGCCTAAGAAATAAACGGTAAATAAACGGGCAGTGTCGAATAAGGTTAAAAAATAACGACTTGCGGTGTAGAGCCAGAGCATGTTGAATATCAGGTGCCAAAGATCAGCATGAATAAAACTATAAGTGATTAGGCTCCAAGGCTGAAATAATAAGGTTGTTAAAGACGAGCTTAAAACCAACCAGCGATCTAAAGGCAATCCAATCAAACCTAAAATCGAGATCACCAAAAAAACCAGTACTTGAATCGCAATAAAGCGATCAAAGCTACTCATCAAACTCCATCGGTAGCGCAGGTTTTCCATTAGTTCCAACGATGATTGTTAAATGAATTTCGACTCCAGTACCACATCATAATATAGCCTAATAATGCACCACCAATGTGAGCAAAGTGAGCGATACCAGTATTTTGATTGGTGATTCCAAAATAAAGATCCCCTAGAATGATGAGGGGTACAAAGTATTTCGCTTTAATAGGAAAAGGCAGAAATAGTAGCATCAAACGAGCATTGGGATACATAAAGGCGAAGGCTACTAAAACACCGTAAACGGCCCCCGAAGCACCGACAGCCGGGGTATAAAACGTAGACCTCAATTGCTCTGCTATTTCGTAAGAAACACCACGTTCAATATAATTTAAGTTTACCCCTGAGGTAGAGGTCAAAGCCTCAAATAGTTGTACTCTAGATATCCCTGAATCAACAATCGCTTCAACGGCACTATTGAAATAAATGTAATTGACACCGGTGTGCAAAAATGCGGCACCTAAGCCAGCAGAGAAGAAAAAGAAAATGAATTTTTCTTGGCCCCATTGACGTTCAAGCGGTGTTCCGAAGGCTACAACCGCATACATATTAAAGAGTATATGAGCAAAACCTCCATGCATGAACATATGGGTAGCAAATTGCCAAAACCCAAATCTGGGATTCTCCATAAACCAAAGGGAGAATCTACCATACATAAAGTCACCTAAGCCCAGAGTCAGTATAAAGAACAACACATTAGCGATAAGTATTCCACGTACAGCGGGAGTCATTTGTTGTAGCATAGCCTAGAATTTACGTGCAATTTCTTGAACATCGATCAACCTAAAAATTAGTTTCTGATCTGGCGACCACTCGCGTTCCTTACACAAATTTAGATCTTCTAAAAGTTTTCTCATTTGTTCAGGCGAGAGCTTCACCCCCGATCGAATCGCCATATTTCGAGATAAAATTCTAGCCGATAACTCGGCAGTAGAAAAGCTCTCTAAAGAATATTTATCCTGTGAAAGATTAAGAAGCTCCTTGAAAAGCTTAAGAGCATTAGGAGTGTCTAGAAATTCAGGACCACCACTTAAGGTAAGTTGATGATCTGTTAAACTCATGGCAAAGCCCAAATCTCTTAACTGATCTTCAATTTGTGAGAACTGATTACGCTCCGAAGGGTTTAACTCAATCTCTTCAGAAAACAACCATTGCTGAGAGTTAGATACCTCAACGGTCATTGCCGCCAATAATTGCTCGTAAATCACGCGCTGATGAGCTCTATATTGATCGATTAATACTAGTTGGGTATCCCTAGCGATTACGAGATATTTCGTGTCGAGTTGAATAGGTGAATGTGAAGACTCAAAGCTTATTGCGTCTCCTTCAAAATCGTCAGAAAAGGTGGCCTGCTTGGCCTCAGTTTCTACCACGAGTTGGCTAAATCCTAAAGCGTCGTTAGCATCTACGGACACAAATGGGTTGAAGCTGGGATCTACTTGAATTTTCGGCATGCGGCTAGGAGAAGACGACCGTTCAGATCGGTAATCTACCTGATAATCTGGATTGAGATCAAAATCGATACTTGCATTGACTCTGAATTGTCCCAAACTATGGCGAACAGTAGCCTGTAAAAGAGTGAAAATCTCGAACTCATCAACCAGTTTTATTTCTGTTTTGGTCGGATGTATATTAACATCTACCATCGAAGGGTCTACCTCCAGAAAAATAAAGTATCCGGGTTGGTAATCATTATTTAAAAGACCCTCATAGGCCTTAATCACTGCCTTGTGCAAATAGGAATGACGTACATAGCGACCATTGACAAAAAAGAACTGTTCTTGTCGCGACTTTTTGGCAAATTCGGGTTTTTGAACGTAGCCTGAAATTTTAACCACTTCGGTGGCCTCTTTTATGGGCACAACACGCTCAGGGTATTTCGATCCAAAAACATGGCCAATGCGTTGTAATAAATTGGAGGTCGGTAGGTCAAATAAGACCTGATCATCAGAATACATTTTCCAATGAATATTGGTATGAATAAGCGCTACCCGCTGAAATTCATCAATGCAATGCTTCAATTCTACTGAGTTCGACTTCAAAAAGTTTCTACGAGCCGGTATATTGAAAAAAAGATGTTTTACAGAAATAGTGGTACCTACCTCAGCGACAACTTCCTTGATATCGTAAGACTGTCCGCCATGATTCGTATATTCAAAAGCTTCCTCTGAACCTTGAACCCTACTTTTACAGTTAACTTGAGCAATGGCTGCAATACTTGCTAAAGCTTCTCCCCTAAACCCCTTTGTACTTAAGGTAAATAAATCTTCTGCAGATCGAATTTTAGAAGTCGCATGACGCTCAAAGGCCAATTCTAACTGTTCTTTATCAATACCTACCCCATTATCAATAACACTAATCAATTCCTTACCTGACTTCTTGATAACCAAGGTGATACTTGTAGAGCCCGCATCAACCGCATTTTCAAGCAATTCCTTAACCACTGAGGCCGGACGTTGTACAACTTCCCCTGCGGCTATCTGATTGGCTACATGTTCTGGAAGCTTAAAAATTTCAGGCACGACTAGTGAAAATGCTTAGATCAAAGTCAATAATGACTAAAAAGAAAAAGATTAAAATTAGAGCTATGGTTAAGACCAATCGGTTGCTTTTTTTTGATTCCTCACCCGATTTAAGATCATCGATAGCCCAAAACAATTTGTTTTTTAAACCTCTCGGAGGCTGGGCAGTACTGCGAAAAGCATCGAAACGATGTTCCATCTTAAAAGGAGAACCCTCCCCCTTGTAATAACGAGGTTGGTATCCAAATTTTTTATGCGATTTCATCTTTAGAAATGCCATAGAATAAAGATACTAAGAATCGATGAACCCGAAGTTAAACTTCAGACATTTGAAGAGCAGCTATCGCTGCCTCAACACCCTTATTGCCGTGCTTACCTCCACTTCGAGCTCTTGATTGGTCGATGTGATTATCGGTTAGCACACAGAATATTACTGGTGTGGTTCCTTTTAGATTGAGCTCAGTTATACCCTGAGTAATGGATTGACAGACAAAATCAAAGTGCGCCGTTTCACCTCTAATCACACATCCGATAACGATAACGGCGTCGTACTTCTCAGCCTTTACACATTTGGATGCCGCATAGGTTAGCTCAACCGCACCAGGTACCGCAATCTGATCAATGGTTTCTGCTTTGTGTTCAGTTAATGTCGAAAGACAACCATCTCTAAGCGCGTGGGTAATTTCTTCATTCCAGTCTGCAGTGATAACAGCAAACCGTTTCCCCTCACCCGAAGGAACCTTAGATGAATCGTAAGTTGATAAATGATGATGTGCCGTAGCCACTCTTACTCTAGGTTTCCGATAATCGCATCGATACCAGACGCCTCAGTATTACCGGTATGCTCTTTCTTTAAACGCTTTGCGTATTTCAGTGCTTTACCCGTTTCATTAACCTCGAGGGCCATAAATAACGCTTTGCGTAAGAACATCGGCGTTGTAAAGTCATTCGTATCCTGACTCAAAGCAGATTCATAAGCAGTAAGTGCATCAGAGTACCGCTCTAAACCGGCATAAGCATCTGCGATAGCACCTTTAGCTAAAGCTGATAAGATGGCATCATCTGAAGAAAACCCTTCTAAAGCAGCGATCGCTTCAGTGTACTGACCTAACTGCAAGTAAGACATTCCAGCACCATAAGAAGCTAATTTAGCTGCTTTTGTGCCCGAATAATTATCAATGATATCGACGAATCCATATTTCCCCTGAGCACCATTTAGCGCAAGACCTAACAGAGAGTCTTTTGCAACGCCGGGTTGAGTCGATTGTTCGAAATAAGACTGTGGATAGTATAGTTCATTAGCTGCTTCGCGCTCCTTTGGAGCTAAAACAAACTCATTGTAGGCAAAGCTTCCAATACCCACCACTGCAATTGCAATGATCAAGCCTAAAATAATCTTCTGGTTTTTTCTAAACCACTCTTCAGATCGAGATGCACCTGAATCTAATGCTGAAAAAACCTCAGCAGTTTGACTGTTCTGATCTACAACCTCTTCGTTAGACTCAACGGTCTTAACTGATTTCTTATATCCTCTTCGCTGATAACTCGCCATGGTATACTATTATATTAGATGGGCAAAAATAGAATTTTTATCATAATCTACCGACTGGGTAACAATGCTTATTTTTACCATCCATTTTTAGTTATGTATCTAGAATATCTTTCCCTAATCAACTATAAGAATTTCGAAGCCGATCAATTCGATTTCGATTCGTCTATAAATTGCTTGGTTGGCAGGAATGGCGCAGGTAAAACCACTATTCTAGATGCTATTTATCACTTAGCTTTTACCAAAAGCTATTTTAATCCTCAAAGCACTCAAAACGTTAGACATGGTGCTGAATTGTTCACCTTAGAGGGTAAATTCAAGATCGATCAGAGAGATCTCGATCTTTTCATCGGTTTCAAAAAGGGCATCAGAAAGACGGTAAAACTCAATGGTAAAACGTACGATCGAATCAGTGATCACATTGGAAAAATCCCTTTAGTTATTATTTCCCCTGCTGACAGAGACCTTATTTCTGAAGGCAGTGAAATCAGGAGAAAATTCATTGACAGTATTATTTCTCAATCAGACTCTGACTATTTAAACGCACTTCTCAAGTACAATCAGGCTCTAAGTCAAAGAAATTCGTTATTGAAATACTTTGCAAAAAACAATGTTTTTCAGAAGGATACCCTTGCCTTATATGATGAACTACTTATTGAAAATGGTAGTATCATCTTTGAGAAGAGAAATCAATTCTTAAACTATTTCGCTGAACACTTCGTTGAACAATACAAGGCAATCAGCCCAATAGAGAGTGAGATTGTCGAGGTTAAATACGATTCTGAACTGCTTAAAACCGATTTTAAAACGCTTCTTGAACAGAGTCTTGCTAAGGATCGTCTTATACAATACACCTCAGCGGGAATACACAAGGATGACTTGATGTTGCTTTTAAAGGGCTATCCTATCAAAAAATTTGGAAGTCAAGGTCAGCAGAAAAGCTTTTTGATTGCTTTGCGTTTCGCTCAGTATGCTTTTCTTAAAAATCAGAAAAATCAAAAACCGATCGTCTTGTTAGATGATATCTTTGATAAATTAGATGACCAGCGAGTGATGCGCTTAGTTGCACTTGTTGAAAACGATTTCTTCGGCCAATTATTCATTAGCGACACCAATAGTAGTAGAACTGAGGAGGTAGTTAAAGCTACCGGTAGACCCTATGTAATTCATCACCTAGAATGAGAAAAGACAAAGAACAAAGTCTTAGCGAGGTACTCAAGCAATTTGTCGAGACCAATAAGCTAGAGAAAGGCCTTATTGAGGCAGAGGTGATTAGACTATGGCCAGAGATTATGGGACCCGGAGTAGCTAATTACACCAAAAATGTTCAATTCACTAAAGGGGTACTAAAGGTTTACTTGAGTTCACCAGTCCTGCGAGAGGAGCTACTGTTTGGTAGAAAAAAAATAATCGCCATGTACAATGAAGCACTAAATGGCGATTATATCAAGTCGGTATTACTCGTTTGACAATCTAGAAGATTTCTCTTCCAGAGAAGTGAAATGCGCATTCGATAGCAGCATTCTCATCGCTATCCGAACCATGGATCGCGTTCTCACCAATAGATTTGGCAAAAGCTTTACGAATGGTACCTTCTGCAGCTTCTGCAGGGTTGGTAGATCCGATTAAAATTCTGAAATCTTCAACAGCATTGTCTTTTTCGAGGATAGCAGCTACGATAGGACCGCTACTCATAAATTCAACTAATTCTCCGTAGAACGGACGCTCAGCATGTACTGCATAGAAAAGTTCAGCATCGCGCTTACTTAACTGGGTATACTTCATCGCAGCAATGCGAAAACCTGCAGCATTAATACGTTCTAGAATAGCCCCGATGTGACCTGCCTTAACAGCATCTGGCTTAATCATTGTAAAAGTTCTAGTTCCAGACATGGATTTTCTTTAAAATTTTCCGCAAAAGTAGGTAAAATTAGAACTTAAAAGTATGCTCCTGTAAAATTGCATTACCGTTGCCGATCATTCTACCGCTGACCACTCTGTTTTTCCAATCGATATCAAGAAGTCCATAAGAAGGTACCGAAATAACTTTACCTTCTCGAAGTGCATTAGACTCTCCACTGAAGTTTTCATAAGAATGCGTCAGACCACTCGAGGTAAAATCAATAATTTCTTTGTCTTCGGTTTTAAGCACGGACCATTCAGAGATGTGACGATCACCAGACAAAACCATAACTGGCTGATCTACCTGGTTTAATAGTGAAATTAAGCGCTCTCGTTCGTGAGGAAGATTTTGCCATTTTTCATAACCGTGCTCCGCTGACAAAAATTGAATACTCGATACAAGAAAGATAAGATCAGCAGTACTAGTGGTTAGTTGATGAGAAAGCCAATTCCACTGAGCATCACCCAACATAGTAGCTGTTTCATCATAATTGGGATCGTAACGTCTACCCGCTGTCCCTTGGGTTAAGTCAGATCGAAAATATCTAGTATCTAAAAGAATAACTTCTACTATATGTCCTTCTGTTTGGATTTGTTCAGAGTAATATACCCCTTCCTGATCTCTTCTTGAATCGTTCTGGCCCACCTTTAGAAAATTTAGGAAAGCTTGCTGGCTCTTAGCTTTTGCAGAGAAAGTAACCCCTCCATCATTCATACCATAATCATGGTCATCCCAGGTACCAAGAATTTTCGTAGACTCTGTTAATCGCTTGTACTCCCTATTTTCTAATTGACGATGGTAATGTTTCTCGATCGTTTCAAAATCATCGCTATCGGCATATACTATATCCCCTCCCCATATCCATGCTTCTGGCTGCACCAATAAAACATCATCCCAAAGTTCATTAGGTGCATAAGCATTATTACAGGAACCAAAGGCGATACGGCTCGAATGCTGCTGTTTTTCTTCAACAAAAACGAGACTTTCATCGCTTTCAGACTTTGGATTCTGACCGCATGAAACGAGTAAAGAAAGAACTAGGTAAGGAAGTTTTTTAATCATCAATTAACGATTTAGAACGCCTTAAAGCGTCTTTAAAAGTAGCAAGTTAAAATCAAATTAATTGTATCTTCGACGTTATGAGTTTATTAACGATCGAAGGTCTATCAGAGTACCTAGAAGCCCCTCAAAACATAGTCATCATACCTCATCAAAATCCTGACGGTGATGCTCTTGGGTCGAGTTTAGGCTGGGCTCATTTAATGAGAAAATTTGGCCATACCGCGACGGTATGTTCGCCCAACGCATTTCCTGATTTTCTAGGCTGGATGCCCGGAGCGAACGAAATTTTGATTGCCGATCAAAATTTCGAGGATTGTAAAAAAGCCTTAGACTCAGCGAGTCTTATTTGTACCCTCGATTTTAATCATCTATCCCGATGTGGCATTTTAGGAGAATTCATCGAAAGCAGCTCTGCTCCCATTTTAATGGTTGATCATCATATTTCACCATCAGACTACGCTAAATACACATTCAGCGACACTTCGATGAGCTCTACTTGCGAAATGATTTTCCATTTAGCAAAACATTTGAATAGCACCGATCATATCGATTCAGCCATTGCGAACTGCTTGTATACAGGAATTGTCACCGATACAGGAAATTTCAAATATCCGAGCGCAAACGCAACTACTTTGTTAATTGCTGCAGACCTTCTCGAAAAAGGAGCAGATAAAACTAAAATTAATGCCCTACTCTTTGAGCAAAGTGAATTAAGTCGATTCAAACTAATGGGAAGGTGTCTAGACTCCCTAACTTACTTAGATGATTACCACAGCGTCTATATGATCATTACTGAAAAAGACAAAAAATCTTGTGGATTTAAAAGAGGAGATACAGAAGGGTTTGTGAACTTCGGATTAAGTCTCAAAGGTTGTTGTTTTTCAGTTATTTTCATCGAAAACGCCGAAGATAACTCGATTAAAATGTCATTCAGATCGACAGGAGATTTCGATGTGAATGAATTTGCACGTGCTCATTTCAACGGAGGCGGACATAAAAACGCCGCAGGAGGAAAATCTTTTTCAAGCCTTCAAGAAACCATTGATTTATTTACTTCATTATTACCAAACTATATTGAATCATTAACTTCTAATGCCTTACCTAATGAAATTTAATTTGTCCTTGCTCTTCGCAGCAGCGTTAACTACTTTAATCTCTTGCAATAACCCCAACGGAGATCTAGAAAATGGTTTGTATGCCAAAATGACTACCTCAAAAGGAGAGTTATTATTAAAACTTCACAGTGAAGAAACTCCAGTTACCGTGGCAAGTTTTGTAAGCCTCGCCGAAGGAAACAGCAAACGCGTAAGCGATAATTATGCGAATCAGCCCTATTACAACGGAACTCAGTTTCACAGAGTGATTAATGATTTTATGATTCAAGGAGGCGATCCTACGGCTACAGGGCAAGGTGGTCCTGGATATCGATTTAAGGACGAATTTGTAGATACCTTAAGACATGACTCTAAAGGAGTATTGTCTATGGCAAACTCAGGGCCGTTTACCAATGGGAGTCAATTTTTTATCACTCATAAAGAAACCCCTTGGCTAGACGGTAAACACACGGTTTTTGGAAAACTAGTTTCAGGAGAGGCAACTTTAGATTCCATCGCTACCACCCCAACTGACCCGACTGATCGACCACTAGAACCAGTGACTCTAGAAACGGTAGAAATTTTACGAGTAGGGAGCCAAGCAAAAAAATTCAATGCGGTTGAAACTTTAGAAGACTACTTCAATGTAATCGAAGAAGAAGCTAAACGTAATGCTGAAGCGAAGAAAGAACGTCAAAACGAGTTCGAAAAACGTTTTGAAAATGCTGAATTAAGCGAACAAGGTGTTGAATATGTTATCGAGCGTAAGGGTACCGGAGAAACCCTAGCTATAGGTACAGAAATCTCGGTTAACTATTCAGGATGGCTAGTCGACGGAACCTTGTTTGACACCAATATTCAATCGATTGCTGAAGGAGATGAAAACTTTGATCAAATTAATGCGATGCATCGAGGTCAATTTATCCCAATGAAAACTACGATAGACCCTGATGCGGCTATGATTGCAGGTTTTAAAGAAGCTTTAATGACCATGAAGGTTGGAGAACTTCGTTGGGTTCGTATTCCTTCTGTACTCGGTTTTGGTAGCAATGGAGCGGGTAATGTAATTCCTCCAGGGGCAGATCTTGTTTTCTCTATCGAACTCTTAGCAGAACTACCTAAACGTTAATCTTTTGAAAGAGAACCTTTCAATTCCTATTTTTAAGTGTAAAACAAAACTGAAGATGAAAAAACTACTAACCTTAGCCCTTTCTATGGCTTTTGTCCTAGGATATGCACAAGATTATTTTCCTGCGCATTCAGAGGTGAAAACCACCGAACAGGTTTACCGAGCATTTACAGGTGCCACTATTCACGTAGATCCGACCACTGTTATTGAAAACGGAACACTTCTCATTTACAACGATGAAATTGTCTCTGTGGGAAAAAGAGTTCAAATTCCAAGCAATGCTGTTGTAACCGATTTGTCTGGAACGCACATATACCCGTCTTTTATCGAAGTATTTAGCGAGCTTGGGGTAGAAAAACCGAAGCGACAATCAAGTGCTGGAAGATCTGCACAATACGAACCAACAAGAGAAGGTTTTTATTGGAATGATCACATCCGTTCAGAAACCAATGCAATCGACTTCTTTACCTATAATTCAAATAAGTCAGATGATCTTCGAAAAGCCGGGTTTGGAGTGGTTAATACCCATAGAGCAGATGGGATTGCAAGAGGAACAAGTCTATTAGTGGCTTTAGACGACAAGGGTGATGCCTCTAGTAGAATTTTAGACGACCGTTCAGGATCTTACTTTTCCTTCTCAAAAAGCATTCAATCCACTCAATCTTACCCTAGCTCACTAATGGGAGCTATGGCGCTTCTTAGACAGCTTAATCACGACTTAAATTGGTATGCCTCAGGTAATGTTAACACCAAAGACCGAGCGCTAGAAGCATTGATTGCACAAAAAAATCTTCCACATTTCTTTGAGGCAGGTGCCAACGGAAATACCGTTCGTGCATTGAAAATAGGTCAACAATTTGGTATTAAATACCATGTTTTAGGATCAGGTGATGAGTATCAATACGTTAGAGAATTAAAAAACTTCGACGCTACGGTTATTGTCCCTTTAAATTTCCCAAAAGCTTACGATGTATCTGACCCCGCATATGCAGATTATGTCTCTCTTAAGGATATGCGTCACTGGTACCAGGCGCCATCGAATGCTAAAATTCTAAGAGATCAGGACATTCGTATTGCCTTTACCACAAAAGGTCTGAAATCAGCAAATCAATTAAAAACGCAAGTCGCATTAGCGATGGAAAGAGGTTTAAGCGAGGCTGACGCACTTGCAGCACTTACCACAATACCTGCAGAAATTCTAGGTAAACAATCAGAGATTGGAGCCTTAAAACAAGGCATGAAAGCAAATTTCACCGTTACCTCTGGCCCTATCTTTGAAAACGAAACTACTCTATTTGAGCACTGGGTAAATGGTCACAAGCACCTTTATGAGGATCGAAATACTCCAGATCTTCGAGGTGAATATACCCTCAACCACAATGGACAAGAGATTAATCTCAATATTTCAGGTAGTATAGGAAAACCAAAAGTTGCTGCAACAAGAGCAGACGAGAAGCTTAAAGTAAAATCAAATTATGCTAACTATTGGTTAAGTGTGAGTCTTTCAGATAGCCTGGGACAACTTTACAGAGCCACTCTTAAAAAAGAAGGTGACGTTTTGAGTGGTCGATTCGTTGACGAAAATGGCGATTCACACCCTGTATCTATGGTCGCATCAGCGACTGCTTCTAAATCTAGAAGTAAAGATACTGAAACGTTGACGAGCTATGCTCTACAAGAACGATATCCCAATGTTGGTCATGGATACAACGAGCAACCGAAAGCTGAAGAGCTCCTGTTTAAGAACGCAACCGTATGGACAGGAACTGAGATCCTTGAAAACACAGATGTTCATATCAAATCTGGGAAAATTCAAAAAGTTGGTAAAGATTTAAAAGCTAAATCTGCTCGAGTAATTGATGCCACTGGCAAGCACTTAACAGCAGGTATCATCGATGAGCATACTCACATCGCCGCCCTAGCGATTAACGAAGGTGGACATAACTCTTCTGCAGAAGTACGTATGTCAGATGTAGTAGACCCAACCGACCTAGACATATACAGAAATCTGGCTGGAGGGGTTACTTCTGCCCAGCTTCTTCACGGCTCAGCCAATCCGATTGGAGGTCAATCAGCCATTTTAAGATTAAAGTGGGGAGCTACAGCAGACGAAATGCTCTTTAAGGAAGCTCCTGGCTTTATCAAGTTTGCACTAGGTGAGAATGTGAAACAATCGAATTGGGGGTCAAATTCGAGATTCCCTCAAACACGTATGGGAGTTGAACAAGTATTCACTGATTATTTCACTAGAGGTAGGGAATATTTAGCGAAGAAAAAGAGCAAACAACCCTATAGAATCGACGAAGAACTTGAAACGATCGGAGAAATCTTAGAGTCGAAAAGATTCATATCTAGTCATTCTTATGTACAAAGTGAAATCAACATGCTCATGAAAGTGGCCGAAAAGTTCGATTTCAGAGTCAATACCTTTACCCATATTTTAGAGGGGTATAAAGTAGCTGATAAAATGGCCGAACACGGTGTAGGTGGATCTACCTTCAGTGACTGGTGGGCGTATAAATATGAAGTAAAAGATGCGATTCCTTACAACGCAGCTATAATGGCCTCTCAAGGAGTAACTGTGGCTATTAACTCTGATGACGCTGAAATGTCGCGTAGATTAAATCAAGAAGCTGCTAAAACAGTCAAGTACGGAGGAGTTTCTGAACTTGAAGCCTGGAAGATGGTTACCTTAAACCCTGCTAAGCTACTACATATTGATCACAAGGTCGGAAGTATCGAGGCAGGTAAAGATGCAGATGTGGTTTTATGGAGTGGACACCCACTTTCGGTTTACAGTAAAGCCGAAAAAACCATTATCGAAGGTGCTACTTATTTCGACATTGAAAAGGACAAAGAAATTCAAGCATCCATTCAACAAGAACGCCTAGAACTTACCAAGTTGATGCTTAAGGTAAAAGCTTCTGGTGCAGAAGTAGTTACCCCAATTCAGAACAAAAAAGAACGTTTCACCTGTGATACGCTTTAATTCTATAAAGAACATGATTATGAGATCAATACTTACACTTTGTTTAAGCGTAGCCCTATCGGTTAACGCACAACAAACACCGGCAGATATTCAAAAGGAAGCAATTGCTATCGAAGGTGCTACTATACACACTGGAACAGGTGAGGTTATCGAAAATGGCTTACTTATTTTCGAAAATGGTGTGATCAATTACTCTGGTAAAGCAGATGCAAAAATTGTGCGTCCAGAAAGAGTAATTAAAGCCAACGGAAAACATATCTATCCTGGTTTTATCGCACCTACAAAAAGTTTAGGCCTTGTTGAAATTGATGCCGTTCGTGCAACAGATGATGAAGACGAGATTGGAGAATACATCCCACACATTCGTTCAATCATTGCCTATAATGCCGAATCTCAAGTAGTTGAATCACTTCGACAAAATGGGATTCTCCTAGGTCAAATAACGCCACAAGGAGGGACAATCTCTGGAAGTTCTTCAGTAGTACAATTCGATGCCTGGAATTGGGAAGACGCAGCAGTAAAAACAGACGATGGAATTCACCTTAGATGGCCCTCAACCTTAAGAAGAGGACGTTGGTGGGTTGGAGAGCCTAGAGGGTATCAGCCGAATAAAAACTACCTGAAGCAGTGGAGTGGTATCATTGAGTTTTTAGAGCAGGCAAAAGCCTATAATGCTACACCTGCAAAAACGACACACCTTCCTTATGCTGCAACCAAAGGATTATTCGATGGCTCGCAACGACTTTATGTTACTGCAGATGGTGAACGCGAAATTTTTGATGCGGTCACCGAGTTAGAAAAAATCGGCGTGAAACACATTGTCATTGTTGGTGGTTATTTTGCAGAGAAACAATTAGATCTTTTAAAGTCTAAATCTATTCCGGTACTCGTTCACAACCCCCACGAACTACCAAATCTTGACGATGATGCCTACGATTTTGTCTATGGACTAGCAGCAAGATTGCATAAAGCTGGATTACTAGTAGGAATTCAAAATGCGTCTAAGGCTAATTTTCAAGTTCGCAATCTTCCGTTCTACGCTGGCCATAGTGTCGGATACGGAATTAGTAAGGAAGAAGCACTAGCCTTAATTTCATCCAATACTGCGAAAATCCTCGGCATCGATGATACCTACGGCTCTCTTGAAATAGGAAAAAGTGCCACACTATTTATTTCTGAAGGAGACGCTTTAGATATGCGTACGAACCAATTATCTCATGCTTTTATTGATGGTAGAGAAATTTCTTTAGAAACCCATCAAACAGAGCTCTGGAAACGCTATCAAGAAAAATATAGCCGACAAGACTAAATGTATCGAGCCTCAAATGAGGCTCGATTTCTTTTTATACCATGCAAGTACTTAGCAGTTCACAAAATAAGATCATCAAAGACCTCATTGCTCTCTCTGAGAAATCAAAACTTCGAAAGCAAAGAGGCTTATTCGTGCTCGAAGGTAAACGAGAGTTTGAAATTGCCATGAAGTCTGGTTATGATTTGCACACCGCCTTTGTACAGCCTGAATTACTGGGTGAATCTTCGATTTTAAAACAACTAGAAAACCACTCGAGTTTTGAAGTGACTACTGAGTTGTATGCTAAAATTGCCTATCGCGGATCAACTGAAGGGATTATCTGTATTTTCAAGCAGAAAAATCATGAGTTATCGAAGTATCAATTGCCCAATACCTCACCCCTATTTCTAGTGTTAGAGCGCATTGAAAAACCGGGTAATTTAGGCGCCATTTTTCGATCTGCAGATGCAGCTAATATCGATGCAGTTATTATCACCGAACCCATTGCCGATCTGTACAATCCTAATTGTTTGAGATCTAGTCTGGGTTGTGCATTAAGCATTCCTTCAATCGTTTGCACTAACGAAGAACTCCAAGTATTTTTTGAAGAGAATCATGTTCGCTCTTATGCAGCGACCCTCCAAAACTCAAATAATTACCTTAAAGAGAACTATACTAGGGCGACGGCTTTTATTGTAGGATCAGAAGCCAAAGGTTTAAGGGCATTTTGGAGAGAAAACGCATCACAGAATGTCGTTATACCTATGCGTGGTGCGATCGATTCCATGAATGTTTCGGTAGCATCCTCAATCCTTCTTTTTGAAGCTATTCGTCAGCGGAGTAGTCTTTGATAAAGCCCCTTAGTTTTACTAACTTTAATTTATGTTAACCGAAAAAGAGCTCGAATTAGAAAATAAGGCGATCGTTCAGAAATATAAAGATCTTCTGAGAACGAGCTATCAGACCTTATCTGAAGAAGATAAAAGCCAGATTAGGCTTGCCTTTGAGGTTGCTGTAGATGCCCATCAAGACCAACGCAGAAAATCAGGAGAAGCTTATATTTTTCATCCGATAGCTGTTGCTCAAATTGTGGCAGAAGAAATAGGGTTAGACGCCACGAGCATTATTGCCGCTTTACTGCATGATGTCGTTGAGGATAGCGATTACACTTTAGAGTATATCGAAGAGCATTTCGGAGAAAATGTTGCACGAATTGTAAATGGACTTACTAAGATCGCAGGTCTTAAAAAGGACATGAATAATTATAGTCTTCAAGCAGAGAATTTCAGAAAGATGCTTCTAACTCTGAATGAAGATGTTCGCGTGATCTTAATTAAAATTGCCGATCGCTACCACAACATGTTGACCTTAGAGTCAATGCCTCCCGATAAAAGGGAAAAAATTGCCTCAGAGACCCTTTACATCTATGCCCCACTCGCTCACCGCGTAGGGCTCTATAACATCAAAACGGTACTCGAAGACTTAGCACTGAAATATACGCAACCCCAAGTTTTTGAAGCTATACAGAGTCAGATCAGGTCTCAAGCCGATAACAATCAGCAGTATATTGAAAACTTTAAGGGAGTCATTGAAGATGCGCTAAAAAAAGAGCATATTGACTTCGATGTCAAGGGGCGAATGAAATCGGTGCATAGCATCCATCGAAAAATGTTAAATCAAAACGTAGGTTTTGATCAGATTTATGACAAGTTTGCCGTTCGAATTATTTACCGTGCTAAACCTGAAGAGGAAAAGTTTTTGGCATGGAAGATTTATTCTATTATCACCGACTATTTTACACCGAATCCGGTTCGTTTAAGAGATTGGATCACTTCCCCGAAAAGTACCGGATATGAAGCGTTACACGTAACCGTCATGGGACCCAATCGAAAGTGGGTAGAGGTTCAAATTCGATCAGAGCGAATGCACGAAATCGCTGAAAAAGGTTACGCAGCCCATTACAAGTACAAGCATGGAGAACACAAAGATGGTGGAATTGATATTTGGCTTTATCGCTTACAGGAGGCACTTGAAAATTCAAATGGTAATGCCGTTGACTTTGTTGAAGAGTTCAAGCTAAATCTCTACGCTAAGGAAATCTTCGTGTTTACGCCCAAAGGAGATTTGGTTTCGCTCCCTAAAGATGCTACCCCACTCGATTTCGCCTTTTATGTTCATACCGAGGTCGGTATGAAAACAAGAGGAGCTCGTGTTAATAACAAACTAGTACCACTCAGTACCTCTTTAAAAAGTGGAGATCAAGTTGAGATTATAACTTCTGAGAATGCAAAACCGACCACAGCATGGTTAGACTACTGTCGAACAGCAAAAGCTTTATCTAAAATTCGATCGAGCCTAAATGCTGAGAAAAAGTCTATCGCTGATGAAGGAAAAGAAATATTGCGCAGAAAACTTCGTACGCAAAAAATCAAATGGAATGAAGAGACCGTCAATAAACTGGTGAACCATTTCAAACTAAAAACCTCTCAAGATTTATTCTATCGAGTAGCAACGGGAACGATTACCAATGGTATGATTAAGTCTTTTGCCTCACGTTACCATAATGCACTTATTAGCTTTTTCACCTCTAAACTTCAAAGAAATACTAAGCCAGCAGAAGGTACATACGCCGATAACGAGCTGAGTACTAAACTTGATTTACTAGTTTTTGGAGATGAAGAAGAACGGTTAGACTATACGTTATCAAAGGAATGTTGCAAACCGATTCCTGGAGATGAAGTATTCGGCTTTTTGACCGTGAATGATGGGATCAAGGTACACAAGAAGAATTGTCCGAATGCGGTTTCTCTTCAATCTAAATTTGCATATCGAATTATGAAAGCCCGCTGGATTGATTCGACTCAAGAAGACTTTTATGCAGATATTAGCATTAGTGGAATTGATAAACTTGGGTTAGTTAACAGTGTTACGCAGGTTATTTCTGATCAAATGCACGTGGGAATGAAATCGCTTCAATTCTCAGAAAAAGGAGGAACCTTTTCAGGAAGCATTCGTGTGATTGTTAAGAATAATGAAACCCTACAGAAACTTATCAACAAACTGAAGAAAATCAATGGAGTTGATAGGGTAATTCGTACTTAAATTTGACCTACTTTAGCACTTTGGATATTCTCGGATAAAATTTATGGATTCATCCAGCAATCAAGAAATAGTCAAGCAAGTTTTCACCAATTTTTTGGAGGAAAATGGTCACCGGAAAACACCGGAGCGCTACGCTATACTCCATGAGATTTACAATAGTGAGGATCATTTCGACGTGGAGTCGCTCTACTTTAAAATGAAACAAAAGAACTATCGCGTTTCAAGAGCAACTCTTTACAACACCATCGAATTACTATTAGAATGTAAACTGGTTCGAAAGCATCTTTTCGGAACCGGTCAGGCTCAATACGAAAAATCGTATTTCGATCGCCAGCACGATCATGTGATCTTAACAGATACAGGTGAGGTAATGGAATTTTGTGATCCGAGAATTCAATCTATAAAGCAAACCATCGAAGAAGTCTTCGATATCAAAATCAATAATCACTCACTGTACTTTTATGGTGAGCGAAAATCATCATCAAAAGAATAATCGAGCAACTATGGTAGATTTATTACTCGGCCTTCAGTGGGGAGACGAGGGAAAAGGAAAGATTGTTGACGTATTAACGTCGAATTACGACATCATCGCAAGATTTCAAGGAGGGCCGAATGCCGGCCATACTTTAGAATTTGACGGAAACAAGCACGTACTGCACACTATCCCTTCAGGAATCTTCCATGAAAATGCAAAAAATGTAGTGGGTAATGGTGTAGTTATCGATCCGGTAATTTTTGCCAAAGAGTTAGAGAAGCTTGCTCCTTATGGCATGAATCTAGCCGATAAGCTTCTTATATCGAGAAAGGCACATTTAATTCTGCCGACCCATAGACTATTAGACGCCGCTTCAGAGGCCGCCAAAGGAAGCAAGAAAATTGGATCAACACTGAAAGGAATTGGCCCAACTTACATGGATAAAACAGGTCGTAATGGTATCAGAGTTGGAGATTTAGAATTTTCTGACTGGAAAGATCGCTATCGTCAACTAGCTGACAAGCATCTTCAAATGATTGAGAATTACCATGTAGCCCTAGACTTTGATTTAGACTCGCTGGAGAAGGAATTCTTTGCGGCGGTTGAAGTACTCACTTCATTGCCACTAATCGACAGCGAGCAATACTTCGCAGAAGCGCAAAAACAAGGAAAGAAAATCTTAGCAGAAGGTGCCCAAGGATCTCTTTTAGATATCGATTTTGGTACTTATCCATTTGTAACCTCCTCGAATACAACAGCCGCTGGAGCATGTACTGGTCTTGGTATTGCACCCAATAAAATCGAAAATGTAATCGGTATTTTCAAGGCCTATGCCACACGTGTAGGTAGTGGTCCGTTTCCAACTGAATTATTTGACAATGATGGTGAAACCCTTGGCCGAGTTGGTAACGAATTCGGAGCGACTACAGGAAGAGCTAGAAGATGCGGATGGATCGACTTAGTTGCTTTAAAATACGCCATAACCATTAATGGAGTGACTGAACTAAATATGATGAAAGCCGATGTATTGAGCGGATTTGAGCAAATCAAAGTTTGCACCCATTACGAATACAATGGAGAAAAAATAGCGCATCTCCCCTTCGATATTGATGCGAAATACGTCAAGCCAATTTATGAAACCTTAGAAGGATGGCAAGAGGACTTAACAGGTATAAAAAGTACGAATGAACTTCCAAATGCGCTCAACCATTACATCGAATACCTTGAGAAGCATCTTGAAGTACCTATTACAGTGGTTTCAGTAGGACCAGACCGAACTCAGACTTTATTTAGAAAAGCATGAAAAGGTTAGTGGCACTCGGCCTAGCGCTTGTTTGTCACTTTGCGGTTGCTCAATCTGAAGAAACTGCAAAAATAGAGGTACTCTATGGAGGATACTTCTCTAAATCAGAGGATAAATATCCGGGAGCATCCATTTTTGAAAGAGATGAATCAGGGCCTGTTCGATTCAAACACAAAGGAGCCTTACTAGATTGTGATATCGCCTACTTATACGCGGATGAGAATCGCCTCGAAGCGTATGGGAATATCATATTCAATCAAGGAGACACGCTGATATTAAATTCTAAAGAATTGATATACAGCGGAATAACCAGGCTTGCTGAAGCTAGACAAGAAGTTCGTTTAACCAGCCCTACCTCTACCCTTACCACAGAAACACTCTATTTTGATCGTAAGAATCAAGAGGCTTACTACCCATCGTTCGGTACGCTCATTGATGAGGAAAACACCTTGAAGAGTAATAAAGGAAGATACCTAATCGAACAATCACTATACCGTTTCGAAGAGTCGGTCACCCTAGAAAACGAGAAATTCAATCTAATTTCTGATCGTCTTGACTATCATACCGAAGACGAAGTTGCAGATTTTTTTGGTCCTACTACTATTACTGGAGAAGACTACACCTTTTATTTTGAGCAAGGAAGCTATGACACCAAAAAGGAAAGGGGTTATGGAAAAACAAACACCAAAATCAACTATGATTTAAGAAAGCTCTTTGGAGACTCCATCTATTTCAATCAATTAGAAAATTATGCTGCAGCAAGTGGCCAAGTAAAAGTTTTAGACTCCATTAATGAGAGTCGATTATCGGCTGAATTCGCTGAAATATTTAAAGCAAAAGATTCGTTAGTAGCTACAGGCGAGGCAATCATCGCAAAAAGAGTGGAAAGCGATTCTCTATACGTTCACGCCTCTTATCTTTTTGTTACAGGACCCGATAAGAAAAGAGATCTTTTTGCTTACCCAAATGCTAGATTTTTTAAGACAGACTTTAGTGGAAAGAGCGACAGTATCGTAGTAACCAATGAAAAAGGTATTACCGAGCTTATCGGAAATCCCATTATTTGGAGTGGCGAAAGTCAACTTACAGGCAACTACATCTACTTTACAAATACTCCTGAAACCAATGCTCTTGATTCCTTATATGTGATAGAAAACGCTTTTATTGCAACCCTTGATACAATCGCTCAAATAGGATACAACCAAGCCAAAGGAGTTACTCTACAAGGTAAATTCTTATCGAACGGATTAGAAAGCGCACTTCTCGACAAAAACGCCGAAGTGATCTATTACTTATACGATGACAAGGGTGCCCTAATCGGAATCAATCAAACCACTTGTAGTGCGATTCGATTAAATTTTGAAGAAGGCGAAATCAGCAGGATTACCTTTCTTCGAAATCCGAATGGAACCCTTTACCCCTATACTGATTTCCCAGAAGATCAAAAGCTACTTGAAGGGTTTCAATGGTTTGGCGAAGAACGAACTCGGGATTTAGAATCTTTTATTGAAAAAATTAAAGGTTTAAAGAAATGAGTCGTTTAGAACAGTTTAAATCTTTACTAGCTCCCACAACCGAACACCCCCTTGGATTAGAAATTAAAAAGGCCCGAGGTAGTTGTCTCTACGACATTAATGGGAAACGCTACTTAGATTTAGTAGCGGGCGTGTCTGCTGTAAGTGTAGGTCATGCTAATTCGAGAGTTCGAAGAGCCGTTAATCGACAAATGCGAAAGCATAGTCACGTGATGGTCTACGGAGAATTTATTCAAGAAGTCGTTCTAAGTTACGCGAAGAAATTAACCGATTCTTTAGAACCTGAATTATCGAATGTATATCTAGTAAATTCAGGAACAGAAGCGGTAGAAGGTGCCCTGAAACTCGCTAAAGCGGTGACCGGGAGATCGCAAATTATCGCCGCTAAGCAAGCTTATCATGGCAATACCTACGGAAGCCTTAGCTTGATGGATTACAAGGAACGCATTAACCCATTTAGACCTCTATTACCCGGTATAAGTCATATCACTTTCAATGAGGATAGAGAATTAGAACACATCACTTCTGAAACGGCTGCTGTAATTCTAGAAACTATTCAAGGTGGAGCTGGTTTTATTGAACCGAAAAATGGATACTTAAAAAAGGTCAAAGCTCGCTGTGAAGAGGTGGGAGCCCTTTTGATTCTTGATGAAATTCAACCAGGTTTTGGCCGTACAGGAGAACTTTTCGCTTATCGCCACTATGGAATCACCCCCGACATCTTAGTGATTGGGAAAGGAATGGCTGGTGGTCTGCCCATCGGGGCATTCGTTAGTAGCAAGGAAAATATGAGCTTATTGGGCTATAAGCCACGCCTAGGCCACATTACTACCTTCGGTGGGAATCCTGTAATCGCGGCTGCAGCACTGGCTACATTAGAAGAAATCGAAGCCAATAAATATCAAAGCAAAGCCATTCAACATGAAGCTCTAATTAGAGCCTCTTTAAAACATCCGCTTATCAAAGAAATTCGCGGTAAGGGTCTTATGCTAGCCCTGATTCTCAAAGATTCTGAAATCGCCAATCACTTAGTCATTGAGGGAATGAAAGAAGGAGTCATTCTCTTTTGGCTTTTATACGAGAAAAGAGCGGTTCGTATCACCCCACCATTGAGTATATCAGCGAAAGAATTGAAAAAAGGGTGTGCTATCATCTTATCAGTACTTGATCGCTACTCTTGTTAACTAAAGTGTTGATAATTCAATCGGTTTTCTGACCCCGCCCCCATGTGGTATAGGTAAATTTAAAATACCAATAAGCTATTATGGGCAACCCTAACGAACATCCTGAACAAGCCATACGAAAGTTCGAATCTATGCTTCAAACGGATGACGTTTATTTCTTTGATTCTGAAGACTTTGAAGAAATCATTCATCACTATTTAGGCGAAGGCAAGACCCTCCTGGCAAAGCGTGCTTTAGAAATGGGAAAAGCGCAGCACCCACAGGCAATTGAACTAAAATTTTTAGAAATAGAGATTCTAGTCTCAGAGGATAAATTAGATCAAGCAAGAATACTCATCGAAGAAATAGAAATCTTCGATCCTATGAATGAAGAATTGTTCATTCAAAAAGCCAACATCTTATCGAAAAGCGACGATCATAAAGGCGCCATAGACATTCTAAACAAGGCCCTCGAGTTCTGTCCAGAGTCATTTGATGTGCATTCTTTATTAGGTCTAGAATATCTATACTTAGACGCTTTTGAAGAAGCCATTCCTCACTTTGCTACCTGCTTAGCTTTGGATTCAACCGATTACGCCTCGATGTACAATCTCGTTTACTGTTATGAATTTACCGAGGGTTACGAGGAGGCCATTAGTTACTTGAATACTTATTTGGAGCAAAATCCTTATAGCGAGGTTGCTTGGCATCAATTAGGTAAGATGTATGTCGCATTAGAGAAATTTCAAGAAGCTCTAGCCGCTTTTGACTTCGCCATTATATCCGATGATCGATTTAGTGGGGCTTATTACGAAAAGGGTTATATTCTTGAAAAACTTGGCAGATACAATGAGGCTATTGAAAATTATGAGTTCTGTTTCGAATGGGATGCTCCTACTCCTCAAGCCTATTTAAGAATCGGATATTGTCATCAAAAGTTAGGCAATCACTCACTGGCAGAACAATACTTTTATAAAACGGTACATTTAGATCCATTATTGGATAAAGGCTGGCTTGCCCTCACTAAATACTATTTTGTTAGTGGAGACCTTCTAAAGGCGCAGGAACATATCAACAAAGCGCTTAATATCGATGGCGAAAATGCCCTTTATTGGAGAAGAGCAGCACACATTTACCACAGTTTAGGAGAAATCGAGAAAGCTGATTATGCTTTTGAACAGAGCATCGAATTAGGCAACTTCGAATTCAACAGTTACCTTAAATGGATCAGTATTCAACTCGAACAAAAAGATTATTCAAGAGCCATTGAATGTCTTTTAGAAGCCTTAGAGCATCATCCTGAAGAAGCAGCACTGCTATTTATTAAATCAGGTATTCATGCACTTTTAGATGAAAGAGATGAAGCACAAAATACACTTTGTCAAGCGATGCGCTTAGACTCATCCGCTGCCGATTATTTTTATTTCTACTTTGAAGAAATGAGTGAACTTGACTGGTTGAAGTCCTATTTAGAAAAGAAAAAGCCCTCTGGCTCTGCTTAAAACACCTCAGTTCACAAAGCATACGCTTATGAATTTAAAAAAATCACTTGCACTCTTTTTGAAAGGCATGGCTATGGGTGCTGCCGATGTTGTACCTGGGGTATCCGGTGGAACAATAGCTCTTATTAGTGGCATCTATCCGAAACTTCTAGACGCCATTAGCAATATTAAACCTAGCCTCCTTAGCGAGCTATCCAATAAGGGGTTCGCCTTTGTTGCCGAAAAAATTCATCTGAAATTTCTAGTTACCCTATTTGCAGGAATTTTCGCAAGTGTTTTAACCTTAGCTAAGGGAATTAGCTACCTATTAGAATTTCATCCTGTTTTGATCTGGAGTTTCTTTCTTGGGCTGATCTTAGGCAGTATTCTACTCATGGCCAAGCAGATAAATGGGCAACGAACTTTAGTTATCATTGCCGCTATAATAGGTATGTTACTAGCTGCAGGTGTTGGATTTTTACCTGTAGGAGAAGATACTTCAACACTTCCCTACCTTTTTCTTTCAGGTGCACTTGCCATTTGCGCGATGATTTTACCCGGTATTTCTGGATCATTCATACTAGTGATATTAGGAAGTTATGAACCTATTCTTAAAGCCGTTCATCAAAGAGATCTTAAGACTATTGCTGTGGTTGGTGTCGGAGCAATTATCGGATTACTTTCATTCGCCCGAATTCTAAAATGGTTCTTTCATAGGCACCCTAACACAACACTAGCATTAATGACCGGTTTTATAGCAGGGTCTATCCCTGCGGTCTGGCCATGGAAAGATGTTTTCAGTGGCAGTTTATACCTACCCAGTTTGGGTTTAGAAAGTGATCAACTACTAATAGCCCTATTACTGTCGCTATTAGGTCTATTCTTGATCATAGGATTAGAAAAAGCTTCAAAGTTGGGGAACACAAACTAGATTGTAAAACCATACTGTTTTGAAGAAACAACGTTCCTTATTTGATCTTATCGCACTGGTCTTCAAAGGAATGCTAATGGGTGCAGCGAACAAAGTACCCGGTGTTTCTGGAGGAATTATTGCTTATGTAGGTGGGTTTTACGAAGAATTTATCTATTCCCTGAAGCAATTTAATGGCAAGGCGGCTTCCCAAGTGTTTAAAGGAGACTTCAAAAATTTCTTTCAACACGTTAATGGTGGGTTCCTCAGTTTATTAATACTGGGGATGTTAATCAGTTATTTCAGTGTTGCACAGGTACTAGATTACTTGATTACTCATTACGAAATATGGGTTTGGTCTTGTTTTTTCGGAATGATTTTAGGGTCTGTATATTTTATTGTAAAACAGTTCACTCATTGGTCAACTGAAATTCTTTGGGGAATAGGCTCAGGTGGAGTCGTTGGTGTTATGCTAGCCTTTATCCCTCCAATCGCACCCAATGACCATTTGCTTTATGTTTTCCTATGTGGTATGATTAGTGTCACTGGCATGACTCTACCCGGGCTTTCGGGATCATTTCTTCTCATTCTACTAGGAAACTACGTGTTATTATTAGTGGATTCAGTGAATGCGCTTTATCTAAGTTTTGGTTATCTGATCCAAGGAAATTTTCAATTGCTTCAAGAACCTACAAACATTCGACTTCTCAAAGTGTTAGCCGTATTTACACTTGGTTCCATTACCGGCCTAGTGTCTCTTTCTCATTTGCTCGTTTATGTTTTAAGGAAGTTTCGCAAATTAACCACCTCAATTATTCTAGGCTTTATTATTGGTTCAATACCTGTAGTTTGGCCATGGAAGAAGGCGATATATAAACTTTCTGAAACTGGACTGTACCTTGTAGATAGCAGTGGTCACAAAATTGTGAGTAATTATTCTAGATATTGGCCTGACTGGTCAACTTCAGAATCAATACTTGCTATGGTATTTATGGTGACCGGATTTCTTATTGTATATTCCATCGAATATTATGGAAGGTACAGAAGCACTTAATTTTGGACTGATCGGGAGAAATATTGAGTACTCCTTTTCTAGAGTTTTTTTTAAAGAAAAGTTTGAGCATTTAAATCTCCCCCATCACTATCAAAACTTTGATCTTCAAAGTCTTGAAGACCTAGAAAAAGTTTGGGAAACCAAGAATCTCAAAGGATGCAATGTCACCATACCCTATAAGCAAGAGATTATTGCACATCTCGATTCATTAAGCCCTGAAGCAACTAAAATCGGGGCTGTAAATTGTATCCATATTGAAAATAATAAGCGAGTAGGATACAATACAGACGCCTATGGTTTCTCAACCTCGTTCAAACCCCTACTTCGTTCAGAAGATCAAAATGCAATAGTTCTGGGAGCCAATGGAGGCGCTGCAAAAGCAGTGATTTACGCGTTAGAATCGATGGAAATCAAGGTTACCAAAATAGGAAGACAATCGAACGATGAAATTGATTTTACCTATAATGAATTGGATAAGGTACTCATTGAAGGCCACCAAATCATTATCAACTGTACTCCTCTTGGAACCCATCCAAAAGTAGATCAGAAGCCAAACATTACATACGATCACCTCAATTCTAAGCACTATCTCTTTGATCTTGTTTATCGACCAGAAAAAACGGCTTTCCTCAAAGAAGGTGAAGCTCGTGGCACTAGAATTTGTAATGGATCAATGATGCTCAAATGGCAAGCCGAAAAATCATGGGAAATATGGAATTCCCTTTGAGTGCATAAGCATTTGTTTAACTTTGCTTAAGAACCTAAGAGAAACGGGTATGGAAAATCAGGATCAGTCTGCAGAGAAATCAACCTTAGCATTTGAGTTAATTGAACTTAAACCAGATAGCTACAACCACCTAGAACCAGATAATCTAGTTGGAGAACTACAGCGTTTGTTAATAAACGCTCCTGTTGAGAAGATCGGAAAGCACGTTTCTCAAATTAAACGTGTATTCGATACTAAACTTAAGGAGTTAAAGGAAAAGGAAAAAGAAGCTTTCTTGGCAAATGATGGAAACGAAATCGATTTTCACTTTCAATCAAAAAGCGCCAAAGACTTTCAAGAACTTTATCGCGAATACAGACAGAAGAAAGAGGCGTTTCGAATCAACTTTGAAAGACAAATTCAACAGAACCTTCAAACGAAGCAAGAAATTATAGAAGAAATCAAATCGTTAATTTCTACTGAAGAAAATATCAATACAACCTTTTCTCAATTTAGAGATTTGCAAGCGAAGTGGAGAGAAACCGGCCCTGTTCCAAAAACAGAAAACGATAATCTCTGGGCAAACTACCACCATCATATAGAACGTTTCTACGATTTTCTAGACTTGAATCGTGAGTTTCGAGACAAAGATTTCAAACATAATTACGATGAAAAGATTAAAATCGTAGAACGAGCAGAAGCCTTAATCAACGAAGATGATTTTCAACAGGCTTACAATGAACTACAACAACTTCATCGTATTTGGAAAGAAGAACTAGGTCCTGTAAGCAAGGAACATCGTGCAGGCATATGGGAACGTTTTAGCAACGCAACTAAGGTGATGCACGATAAAAGACAAGAGTTTCAAAAAAAGAGAGACGAAGAAATACAAACGCGCCTCACCCAAAAAAAAGAAATTTTAGCAGATTTTAAACGTGAAGCAGCCACCATTGCTAATTCACACCAAGGCATACAAGCTCAATTTAAAAAACTAGTTGCTATTAGAGAATCGTTTTACCAAATCGAAGGGGTTCCCTATTCGCTTCAGAAATCATTGATAGCCGAATTAAAGAAACAATTTGGTCAATTTTCGAAGGCGAAAAACGATTTCTATAAGAACCAGAAAAAAGAACAAAAAAATCGAATTACTCAGAAGAAAGAACTCATCGCAAAGGCAGAATCGCTAAAAGATTCAGATAACTTCGATGAAACCACCCCGTTATTCATAGCCTTACAAAAAGACTGGAAAGCGATAGGACCCGTTCCTCGAAAGATTGGGGATCCACTCTGGAAAGCCTTTAAAGCAACCTGTAATTATTATTTTGACCGATTACATGGCAACACTAAAGTATCTAAACAAAAGCAAAGCCCATTAGATAAGGTATTTAATGAACGCTCTCATTTGAAAAAACAAATGGAGGAGGTTATGGCCGAAATTCGTCAGCTTGAAAATAACCTCGAGTTCTTCAATAGCGATGATACAAGCAACCCCCTTATTGCCTCTGTTCTAAAGAATATAGATAAGAAGAAGTTAGAACTTGATAAACTGCAAGAACAGCTTAAGAAACTCAATGTAGAACGAAATAAGCTTCAAAAAGAACAAGAAGAGGCTGCAGCGGCCGAAGAACCAATAGAAGCCGAAGAAGAGAAATCTGAGGATTAATTTTAAACAAAAAAGGGCTCCAAATGGAGCCCTTTTTTTATCACATATCTAAGCGTTCTACTTCGCAATATTTACAGAACGAGTTTCACGTATAACAGTAACCTTTACTTGACCTGGATACGTCATTTCGGTTTGAATTTTTTGAGAAAGCTCAAAAGAAAGTTCAGCCGCTTTATCATCGCTTACTTTCTCACTACCCACAATCACGCGTAACTCTCTACCCGCTTGAATGGCATAAGCCTTTTCAACACCTTTAAATCCTAACGCAGTGTCTTCGAGATCTTTTAGTCGTTGAATGTAACTGTCTAAGACTTGTCTTCTTGCACCCGGTCTTGCACCAGAAATAGCATCACAAACTTGAATGATCGGAGATAGTAAACTCGTCATTTCAATCTCATCGTGGTGGGCACCAATGGCATTACAAACTTCTTTATGCTCACCGTACTTTTCAGCCCATTGCATACCCAAAATCGCGTGTGGTGTTTCGATATCAACCTCAGCCATTGGAACCTTTCCTATATCATGAAGAAGACCAGCACGCTTGGCCAATTTCGGGTTTAGTCCCAGTTCGGCCGCCATTACGCCACAAAGCTTGGCAACTTCTCTGGAGTGTTGTAATAGATTTTGACCGTACGAAGAACGATACTTCATTCTTCCGACCGCCTTGATAAGTTCCGGATGTAGGCCATGAATACCTAAGTCGATTACGGTACGTTTACCAATTTCAACAATCTCTTCATTAATCTGAGATTCTGTCTTCTTCACAACCTCTTCAATACGTGCCGGGTGAATTCGGCCATCGGTTACTAAACGGTGCAGCGACAACCGAGCAACCTCTCGACGTACACTATCGAAACATGAAAGAATAATTGCTTCAGGAGTATCATCGACAATGATTTCAACTCCAGTAGCCGCCTCAATAGCACGGATATTTCTACCCTCTCTACCAATAATTCTTCCCTTCACGTCATCTGATTCAAGATTAAACACAGAAACACAATTTTCAACGGCTTCTTCGGTTCCAATTCGCTGAATCGTCTTAATAACAACTTTTCGTGCCTCTTGTTGAGCAGTCATCTTCGCCTCTTCAACAGCATTTTGTATGAATGCCATGGCGTCGGTCTTCGCTTGATCTTTCAATGAGTTTACCAATTCGGCTTTAGCGTCATCTGCAGATAGTCCCGAGATCACCTCGAGTTGCTTCACCTGGTTTTGGTGCATCTTTTCGATCTCTTGTTCTTTTCGATCCATTCGCTCTACTCGACCTTCGATCTCCTTTAATTCTTTCTCCAACCGCTCGTTAAGCACACTATTTTTCTTTAGCTCAGAACCTACTTGTGATTCCTTATCACGAATGCGCTTTTCAGCCTCGGCCATTTTCTTGTCCTTAGCTAAAATGACTTTTTCATGTTCTGCTTTTAACTCTAAGAATTTCTCCTTGGCTTGAAAAATCTTATCCTTTTTAATTTGTTGAGCATCCTTTTCAGCCTCCTTTAAAATTGATTTAGCCTCTTTCTGGGCACTAACTAGGGCTGCAGCTCCTTTGCGTTTTTGAAGTAATATGGTGATCGAATAGCCCGCTAATAAGCCAACTACCGCACCAATTATCACATTTATCATTGAATCCATGGTCTTAATTTATATTAATAAAAAACCCGCATTGAAGGTTTTGTACAAACTCCTTTAAGTACAAGTTTAGAGCTATCCTACTACTTGAAAATCTCAGACTCGCGAGCACGATCGTGCAATAGGTCATCACTCTTTCGAAATTAATCTTCGTTGAGTTTGTCAAAAAATAAACAATGCGGGTAATCTTACTTCGTTATCACTACTGATTCAATTCAGAATCAATGGTTTGTACAAGTAAATTTAGACGAGAAATACTGTCGTTGATTTGTTGTTGGAGGCCTGATCGCTGATTCGAGGAATTCGCAAACTGCAAAGCGCACATGGCCAATACATCTTGCTTATCACTAACTGCGTAACTCTTCTCAAACTCCTTTACCATTTGCTGTACGCTATTAGCGGCCTGTCTTAGACCCTCTTCTTGCGAGGCAGCTATCGAAAGTGGATAGACCCGATCGGCAATAGATACTTTTATTTTTTGCTTTTCGCTCATCCCACTTTTTGTATTAATCAAGCGTGTCTATACACGACTGTATTTCTTTGACTAGACGATCAATTTTATTTTCTACGTCTGTTTTGTCTAAAGGATTACCCTCATCTCTTGCACCTCTATTGGCTTCTTGTAGTTTCTTCTGAGAAATTCCAAGGGCTTCTTCCTTAACAAGAAGCGCTCTTTTCAACTGCTCAATTTCTAACCTTAAAGCCTGATTTTCTGATCGCTGGTAGTTGAGACGTTCAATTAATTGTTGAACTCTATTCTCAACCGCACCCAATGTTTCAAAAAAGGCATTCATAAAGCACAAGCGATTTTAACAAAGGTAATCAAGTATCATTGGCAAAGCAATATTTAACTTTGATTGGATTTGTATTTTTTGGTAATAACACTTTTATTCGTGAATATGTCTCGAATTCCTTCAAAACTTCTATTTGCTTTTATTTTAACTATCTGTATTTCAGTATCTTATTCACAGGATAGTTTGTACTCGAATACGGAATTGAATTTAAGAGAACATCCACCTTTAGGAATTCCATTACGTTATTCAGGAACTTACGGTGAATTGCGACCCAATCATTTTCATGCGGGGGTAGATCTCAAAACACAAGGTAGAGAAGGATTTCCCGTGTACGCGGTCGAGGATGGATTTTTATCTCGAATTAAGGTAGATACAGGGAGTTATGGCAAAGTGATTTACCTAGATCATCCTGAAATAAATAAGAGCACCGTTTACGCTCACCTCAATCGATTTAGTCCTAAAATCCAAAATTACATTAAGGGGGAACAGTACCTTCACCAAACCTATGAGATACAACGTTATCTAAGACCTACTCAAATTCCCGTTAAAAAAGGAGAAATTATTGGATACTCGGGAAATACCGGAAATTCGTTTGGGCCTCACCTGCATTTTGAAGTACGCGATAGGGAGTCAGAAGAACCAATGAATCCTCTTCAATTTGGCTTAGAAGCTGCAGACCACGATCCTCCCACTATTCAAGGATTCTACTTGTATGAGTCGGAACAACCGCAAGTAGTGACCACCTTTGAAAACCGAACCATGATCGCTTTGAAAACCGTTAAGGAACGAACCCGATACTCGGCAACAGATACGATCAGCGTTCAGGGGTATTACAGTTTTGGGATACAATCATTTGACCGACTTGACCTATCTGCAAATAAAAATGGATGGTATCGATTGGAGTTAAAGCGTAATGATAGCCTCATTTCTGAATTAATCATTGATCGATTCAATTTTACTGAAAATCCATTGATCAACAGAAGTATTGATTATCATTTCTATGAAGCTTCAAATAATCGCGTACTCTTAACCACAAAGGAAACGAGTAATCCGCTTGGATTTTTTAAAAACAGTCCATCCACCGAGCTATTTAAGGCCGAGGCAGGAAAAATAGATGATTGGAAACTAACCCTCAGTGATTACTCCGGAAATACCTCTAGTATTGATTGGACTACAAAAGGAGTTGAAGAAGTCAAGAAGATGAGCATACCTTTTGGCAATTCGGAGATTAATCAACGTGTGAATAATCAACTTTTAGATGCTCAACTGATTGCTATTGAGAATAGTATTTACAGTATTGAAGATCTAGATTTTTATTTATCTGGAGACACCGTATCCATTGGACCTAAGGATGTGTTGGTTCGAAATCCATTATTACTTAAAATTATTCCAAAAGAAATCAAACAAAAACCGAGCTGGCTCAGTTATGCATTCTTTGGTAGAATAAGTAAAAAAGGAACCAACTTTATTCGCAAAGTCGAATCAGATACTCTTTCGGTTACCCTTAGAAATACAGGAGACTTCCATTTCGCCTATGACTCTATTGCTCCAGTAGTCACCCCTAGAAACTTCAGCTCAGGCCAAGCGATTAATGGTTACCGCTATCTTGAAATCGAAGCAGAAGACAAGGAAACTGGGATTAAGAGTTTCGAAGGATCTATTGATGGGCAATGGGTTCTATTCGAACACGAACCTAAACAGAATCGCTTTACCTTTGACACATCAGACATTTTATTAATACCAGGAGTTCACACACTCGAATTTGAAATTGAGGATCTACTGGGAAATAAGACTAAAAAAACCTTTAGTCTCACTATAAACTAATATGAGAAAATTACTTTTAGGCCTCCTGCTCACCTTATGCACTACAAATCTTATTGTTGGGCAGAAAAGTAGTTTTATACATCCCGACTTTAAAAGCATTACCGAATCCCATAAAGTAATCGCGGTAGTTCCATTTGACATTGATTTAGACCTCTCACTATCTGAATTAAAACGCAGACAACTTTCTGAAGAAGAAGGGGCTAGTTTACAGAAAGAATTAACCTATTACATTGAGAACCAAATCGATGCTTTGAATATAACGATTCAACCATACGAGGAAACCTTAGCTAATATGCGTTCTTCTGGTATTGACTACAGAAGTTCGCTTTTAATGGAATCTAAGGAATTAGCCCGTAAACTGAAGGTCGATGCCGTTATTCGAGGAAGCCTCTCTATTAGTGTATTATTATCAGAAGGAATAGAAAATCAGTTTTCTTGGATTGATTTGTGGGTACTTTCCCCTTCTTTTGGTCGAATTACACTAAAGCTCGTCGATGGTCAATCTTCAAAGTTATTGTGGAGACACGAAAAGGTTATCGATAGAAACACTGGGAAAAATACTCGTGAACTCGTTGAGAAGATGATGAAGCAAATCGCAAGAAATTTTCCCTACACCAAATAGCTAGCTAAAGTATCAATTACGTAATCCACCTCTTCTACGGTGTTGTAGATAGAGAAAGAAAAACGCAAAGACGGAAAATCAGCAGCAGCTATCGCACGAAGTACGTGAGAACCTGTATTACTTCCAGACTGACAAGCACTACCCTGAGAACAAGCAATACCTTTTAGATCTAAATGAAAAAGAAGTAAGGTTGCTTTATCTCCCGTAATCGGAAGTCTTAAATTCACAAGGGTATAGGTACTACGGTCAAGATCACTACATCCTCCATTGAGAATTGCTTCTGGAAGACGCGCCTTTACCCCGTCAATAAATCTCTTTTTTAAGGATAGTACATATTCTTTTTCTTTAGCCAAATTTTGATAAGCCAAAGTGAAGGCTTTTTCCATCCCTAAAATATTATGAACACTTTCAGTACCTGCTCGAAATCCCTTTTCTTGACCCCCTCCTACGATTAACGACTTTAAAGGAACATCCGAGCGCATATACAAGAATCCTATTCCTTTAGGACCGTGAAACTTATGTGCCGCAGCGCATATAAAATGTATCGATGTTTTGGATAAGTCCCACGAGTAATGTCCGACGGATTGAACAGTGTCCGAGTGAAAAAGTGCTTGATGAGTTTTACATAACTCAGCAACTTTATCTACCTCTAAGATATTTCCGATTTCATTATTCACATGCATCAAACTAACCAGCGTTTGAGGAGCACTTTCGCGAGAGAGTTTATTTTCTAAATCTTTGAGGTCAATAAAACCTTGTTCGTCGATATCGACTAATTCAAGTTCTATTCCATATTCCTTAGTCATCGCTTCTGCAGCATGTAACACGGCATGATGCTCAATCGCTGAAGTAATAATTCTCTTTACTCCTAGATCGCGAACTGCGCAACGAAGAACCATATTATCCGCTTCTGTTCCACCAGAGGTAAAATAAATTTCACTAGGCTTTGCCCCTAAGGTGGTTGCGATTGATTTTCTAGCCTTTTCGATTAAAGCTTTTGCTGACCTTCCAAAAGAATGGGTAGATGACGGATTGCCAAATTGTTCACTAAGGGATTCAGAAATGGTAGTTACAACCTCCGGGCGAAGCGCCGTAGTTGCAGCATTATCAAAATAAACTGGAGTCATTTATCAAAGGTACGTTTTGATTCAAAAAAACAGACTTTAAATAGCCTGCTCAGAGTAGAATTTAATGCGATATAAACGAATTTCTTCTTCTTCAAAATCTTCTTCTAATTCAGTGATAGCATCCTCAAGACTATTAGAACTAGCTTCAATGAAATAATCATGAAGTTCTTCTTGCGAATCATCATCTAACAATTCGTCAACCCAATAACCAATATCCAGCTTAGTTCCACTAAACACAATCTGTTCCATGGTTTGGAGCAGTTCTTCCTGAGTGATTCCTTTAGAAGAGGCAATATCGTCAAAAGCAAACTTTCGGTCTACGTTTTGTATGATATAGAGCTTTAAGCCCGAATTTGAGCCTGCAGATTTAACCACAAGTTCATCAGGTTTAATGATGTCGTTTTCCTCTACATACTGGGCTATACAATTCACAAATGGCTGACCATATCGTTTCGCCTTGGCATCTCCCACCCCATGTATTTGTCCTAATTCTTCAAGAGTGGTCGGGTATTTGAGTGCCATATCTTCCAGTGAAGGATCTTGAAGAATGATATAGGGAGGCACCCCGTACTTATCAGCTTCTTTTTTTCTGAGTGTTTTAAGTATGGACAGCAATTGGTCGTCTACACCTCCACCTTTTGATTTTTCCTGATTAATCTCAGCTACTTCCCGGTCATAATCACGATCAAGGACCATTTGAAAACTCGATGGATTTTTAAGGAAGGAATACCCCTTTTCGGTAATCTGCAGTAAACCGTAGTTTTCTATCGATTTATTCAAAAACCCAGCGATGACTAGTTGTCTAACCAATGCATGCCAGAAAAATGATTTATGGGCATGACCACATCCAAAAAACGGTTTTTCATCTGTTTTATGAGAGCTGATCATCGCATTAGGTTTCCCCCTTAGTATTCGAACAATCTCCTTGCTTTTGAATTTTTCTGAAGTCTTCTGAACGACATCCAGGGCAAGAGCAGCTTCTTCACCGGCTTCAAAAAGTTCTTTGGGATTACGGGCATTATCATCCATATCCGCTCCTTCTCCGTTCACCTCATCAAACTCTTCTCCGAAATAATGAAGGATAAATTTTCTTCTCGAAAGCGAAGTCTCTGCATAAGCAATAACGTCCTGTAATAACGCCTGACTTACCTCCTGTTCAGCGACTGGCTTACCAGAACTGAATTTTTCTAACTTCTCAATATCCTTAGAGGAGTAAAAAGCAATACAGATACCTTCACCACCATCCCTGCCTGCTCTACCAGTTTCTTGGTAATAACTCTCTATACTCTTCGGCATATCGTAATGAATCACTAGCCTAACATCGGGTTTATCGATGCCCATTCCGAAGGCTATAGTTGCGACGACCACATCCACATCCTCCATCAAGAATTGATCTTGATAAAGCGCGCGAGTTTTTGCGTCAAAGCCTGCGTGATAAGGAATCGCTTTGATACCATTCAATTGCAGAATCTGTGCTAGTTCTTCAACCTTTTTACGGCTAAGGCAATAGATGATTACCGATTTATTCGGATGTTGGGCTATAAGCTTAACGATATCACTATTAACCTGTTCGGTCTTAGGTCGAACTTCATAATATAAATTGGGGCGATTGAAGGAAGATTTGAGTAAAACCGCATCTTTCATTCCCAAGTTCTTCATAATATCCTCCTGAACCTTAGGAGTAGCTGTAGCGGTAAGTGCAATCAAAGGTATTCCCGGTGACAATCGATCGATAATCGCTCGAATATTTCTGTATTCTGGTCTGAAATCATGACCCCATTCTGAAATACAATGCGCCTCATCAATAGCTACAAACGAAAGTGGTATCGACTTTAATAAATCGATATTATGCTGCTTAGTTAATGACTCGGGAGCGACAAATAATAATTTAGTAACTCCTGATTTCAAGTCGTCGATAACCGTTTGGGTCTCGGTTTTGGTCAGCGAGGAGTTTAAAACGTGAGCTATTCCCGCAACAGCTGACTGACTTCTTATCGCATCCACCTGGTTTTTCATTAAGGCAATCAGCGGGCTGATAACAATTGCGGTTCCTTCGCACATCAATGCCGGCAGCTGATAGCACAAAGACTTACCACCCCCTGTTGGCATAATAACAAACGTATCTCGACCTGAAAGAAGTGCACCTATAGCCTCCTTTTGCAATCCTTTGAATTCAGCGAATCCAAAGAATTTTCTCAGGGTTTGATATAATTCATTTTCGTTTAGAATCATCAGAGTCTACTTGTCAATCAACAATTCAGATGTATTCGGGGTATAATTTGTAATTTCGTAGTTGAATTTAACACATATTTCACAATTCACCGGCTTACCCTTGAAGAAACCTTTAAATCTTAGAGAAATCGCGCATCGTGTCTTACAAATTGAGATTGATGCTCTCGAAAATCTCCAGAATACCATCAATCAACACTTTGAAGAGGTCATTAAAATGATCACTCATCTAAAAGGAAGAGTTGTAGTAAGTGGAGTCGGTAAAAGTGCACTTATTGCTCAGAAATGGGTAGCAAGCTTTAACTCTACTGGTACTCCTGCGCTATTTATGCATGCTGCGGATGCAGTTCATGGCGATTTAGGGATGATTCAAAAGGGAGATTTAGTATTTATTCTCTCTAAAAGTGGGAATAGCGAAGAAATCAAAACTCTTGCCCTTCACCTAAAAAATCTGGAATTGCCCTTTATTGCTGTTACTGCCAATTCAGATTCAATAGTAAGTAAAAGTGCTACGCTAACCCTTTTAACTCCTGTCGAAAAAGAGGCCTGCCCGCATGACTTAGCACCAACAGCGAGCACAACGCTTCAATTGGCGCTTGGAGATGCACTAATGGTGGCAACACTTGAAAATAAGGGCTTTAAAGCAGAACAATTTGCTCAATACCATCCCGGAGGAAGCTTAGGTAAAAAACTAACCTTAAAGGTAAAAGACCTGATTAACCCAGAATTACTGCCTAGAGTACAGCCCTTAAGTACATTAAAAGAAGTAATCGTCGAGATTTCGAAGAATTTATTAGGCTGTACGGCAGTTTGTGAAGAAGATAAAGTGATCGGAATGATCACCGACGGAGACCTAAGACGTATGCTAGAGAGAAGTCCTGATTTCAACACGGTGAAAGCAACTGAATTGATGAGCCTCAATCCTAAATCGATTCATTCTGATCGATTGGCATCTGAAGCGCTTCAGCTAATGAATTCAAATGAAATCACACAATTGATCGTTATCGATAATAACGAATATGTAGGTATCTTGCATCTTCATAATTTGATTCAAGCAGGCTTAGTATGAGTAATAGAGACGAGATGTCTTTTTTAGACCATTTAGAAGAACTACGTTGGCACTTAATTCGTTCTATTCTCGCGATTATGATCATTGCAGTTTTCGCCTTTGTTTTTAAAGGGTTCATCTTCGATACGATCATATTTGGGCCGAAGAATATGAATTTTCCGACCTATCATTTCTTTTGCCAGATTGCCACCTTCTTTGGAGTGACCTCTGATTTCTGCGCAGATAGTCTACCCTTCACTTTACAAAACAGAACGATGGCTGGGCAGTTCTCTGCACATATCTGGACTTCTATCTGGGCTGGTATTATCGTAGGTTTTCCATATCTCCTATGGGAGTTATGGCGCTTTATAAGTCCTGGATTGTATGAAAACGAACGAAAACATTCAAGGGGATTCATCATTGTAGCATCTTCACTCTTCTTTTTAGGAGTTCTTTTTGGTTATTATGTAATCGCACCTCTTTCGATTAACTTCTTAGGAACCTACACCGTAAGTCAAGAGGTAGCAAACGAAATCGATATTTCATCCTACATCTCTACCGTCAGAGCCTCTGTAATCGCTTGCGGAATCATGTTCGAGTTACCCATTCTAATCTACTTTTTAACACGTATAGGATTAGTAACTCCTGAAATTTTAAAAACGTACCGCAAATTTGCTATTGTTATCATCTTTGTTATTTCCGCAGTGATTACTCCACCCGATGTAGCAAGTCAGGTAATCGTATCGATACCGGTTCTGATCTTATACGAGTTTAGTATCTTCATTTCAAGAATTGTAATTCGCAAACAAAAATCTAATGGCTAATTCACTAGTTGAGGAATTCAATACCTATCGTTCGAAAATGAACGAGCGTATTCTTAGCGATGATCAAAAATTGATCAAACGTATATTTAATTTGGACACTAACGCATTTACCGAAGGTGCTTTAGATGTCAAAACAAAAGAGTTATTAGGGTTAGTCGCCTCTGCGGTGCTTCGTTGTGATGACTGTGTTCGCTATCACATTGAGGGAGCACGTAAAGCCGGCGCAAATTCAGAAGAAATCAAAGAAAGTCTAGGTATCGCTACACTCATTGGTGGAACTATTGTAATTCCGCACCTCAGAAGAGCTTATGAATATTTAGATGCCATAAACGAAAATCGTGAAGCTTAGCGCTACCAATCTTAAGAAAGTATACAATCAGCGTACGGTTGTCAAAAGTGTTTCTCTCGAGGTAAACCAGGGAGAAATCATCGGTTTATTAGGACCTAACGGTGCTGGTAAAACCACCTCTTTTTACATGATTGTAGGTTTAGTTAGACCCAATGGAGGTGCCATTTATCTAGACGATAAAGAGATTACCGATTATCCGATGTATAAGAGGGCACAAAACGGTATTGGTTACTTGGCACAAGAAGCCTCCGTATTTCGCAAACTAAGCGTCGAAGAAAACATTCTAAGTGTACTGCAAACTACCTCCCTTTCTAAGACAGCACAAAAGGAGAAGATGGAGGAGCTACTTGAAGAGTTTTCACTAACCCATATTCGAAAGAACCGAGGAGATCTTTTATCTGGAGGAGAACGTCGAAGAACAGAAATAGCCCGGGCCTTAGCAACAGACCCTAAGTTCATTTTACTTGATGAGCCCTTTGCGGGAGTTGATCCCGTGGCCGTAGAAGACATCCAACGAATTGTTGCCCAGCTGAAGCATAAAAACATCGGGATATTAATAACCGACCACAACGTTCAAGAAACGCTGGCTATTACAGAACGTTCCTATTTAATGTTTGAAGGAAACATATTAAAAGCAGGGGCACCTGAAGAGCTAGCTGCGGATGAAATGGTTCGAAAAGTCTACCTAGGACAGAATTTTGAGCTTCGCAAAAAGCGATTAGCTTTTGAGGAAAAGGGAAAATAGCAGGTAGGCTCCAAGCGCGACAGGAACGCCTGAAATACCCAGAAATACCAACCCGACAACAGTTACTGTTACGAAGGAGTAACGCTGCCAATTCGCGGAGAAAGACCATTCTGTTACCTTAAAACTCAATGTGGGTATTTTACTGATCATCCAAAGACCTAAAATCACAGATAACACTACAATCACCATAGCCTCTTGACTATGATCTAAAGAAGTCAAAGAAGTTAGAAAGTAGGACGTACCAACGATACTTAAAGTCATCGCTGGAGTTGGCATACCCTCAAAATACGGCTTAGTCTCTGCAGCATGAAGTGTATATCTAACGAGTCGCCAAAGTGCACAAGAAAACAAAAAACCTGAACTAATCACTAAGGGGATAAAGTACTCCGAAGACTCAAATCGAAATAAAATAAAAAGTGCCGGTGTCGCACCAAAACTGATTAAATCAGCCATGGAGTCAAGTAAAGCTCCCTCTTTTGAAAAGGCATTCAAACGTTTAGCTAGAAACCCGTCAAGAAAATCAAATACGGCTGCGATTATTAATAATCCCGTAGCATAATCAAAAGCGCCTTTACTCGAATAGTAAATGGCTAACCATCCGCACAAAGCGTTCAAAAGGGTGATTAGATTGGGGATTGATTTGCGCATCAAATTTTGAATTCGTCTGTAAATGTACATTTTTATGGGCACTGCATTTTCTATATTTGAATTATGATGCGATTCCTGAGAACTCTCCTCCTTTTAATGACCTACGGATCATTTCAAACGATCATTGGTCAAATTCAGTTATCTGAAGGGTCAAGTGTAAGCGTACTTACTTGCAGTCCTGGGCCAGAGCTTCATGCCGCATTCGGCCATTCGGCCATACGAGTTAAAGATCATTATCAAGGATTAGATATCGTTTTTAATTACGGAACGTTTGATTTCGAAGCTCCTAACTTTTACCTAAAGTTTCTTAAAGGAGAGCTCGATTACTTTCTATCTACCTCAAGTTTTATTCAATTCGCGAACTATTACCAACATTATGGTAGAGGAGTAATCGAACAACAGCTGAATCTGAATTCAACCCAAAAACAGAAACTTTTCAATGCACTCAATGAGGAATTACTTCCTGAAAACCGTTTCTATCGTTATGAATTTCTAGAGAATAATTGCGCCACCAAAATTCCCGAAATCATTAGCTCGGCAACAGGATTAGAGATTACTTATGCAGATGAAATCAATACGGAAACCACTTACCGAAAATTAATCAATGAATATTTAGATCCCTACTCTTGGAGTCGGTGGGGTATTACCCTGATACTAGGAAGTGCGGTAGACCGCCAAATTACGAATACGCAAACGCTGTTTTTACCTGATTACTTGTATAAAAAAATGAGTGGTGCCCGACTCGGCGATGAATTTCTAATAGAAAATGAAAATAATCTGGTCGTGCGTTATTTCAGATCCAAAAACAACCGCTTCTTCACTTCTCCCCTTTTTGTAGCTATCCTGTTTTTGGCCTTTTCGTTCTATCGAATTTGGCCCAAAGCATCCTCTTCAATTCTCGATAAATTAGAACACTTATTATTCGGAATCCTTAGTGTCACTGGTATATTTTTAGTTTTTATGATGTTAGGAACAGAACATCTTGCTACTAAAAACAACTTCAACATCCTCTGGATTAACCCTTTAGCTATACTAGGGGTCGTTTACAACAAAAGACTGGTTTGGTTAGGACTAGCGATTAGCGCGCTTTTTACTGTGATTATTCAACTCACGGGGGCACAAGAAATAGGGTCAACGGCTATACTATTGGCCATTAGTCTGGGAATCTTATATATTCGCAGGGCTGAACTTGCTCGAAAATAGATTAGATATGCAGAATTTTTATTTCCTATTAGGTGCGCTGGTTGTGGTCTATTTATTTCTTCTAGTTCAAATGAAAAGACGAAATAAAAAACGGCGAGAACGTCGGTTTTTAAAGGACAAGCGAAGAGATTAACCAATATTTAACAACGATTTTTTGAAAAGGAGTAGGTAGATAGCATCGAACTTCTATTTTTGCAAAAAATTAAACCTAAAAATATATGTACTGGACGTTAGAACTTGCCTCTTATTTAAGCGATGCGCCTTGGCCTGCTACCAAGGATGAGCTTATCGACTATGCCATTAGAACAGGTGCACCTCTTGAGGTTGTTGAAAACCTTCAGTCAATGGAAGAAGAGGGTGAAGAAATTTACGAATCAATCGAAGAAATCTGGCCTGACTACCCTTCTGAAGAAGACTACCTTTGGAATGAGGATGAATACTAACCGTATTTATCGAAAACACTTCAATCAAAGCCTCTACAAGAGGCTTTTTTAATTAAATTTATCGTCACTACAACAAGTACGCGAAAGAAAGAAACATGGGGATCGTAAACAAGATTTTAAAAGTATTCGTCGGAGATAAATCAGAAAAGGATGTAAAATCGTTGAGACCCCTAGTCGAAGCGGTTAAAGAAGCTGAAAAGGAACTTGAAAACTTTGATTTAGACGAACTAAGAACACAATCTGCAAATTTCAAAAAAGAGATTAAAGAGGCTACCGCTTCGATTACCGAAGAAATAAATGCCCTTGAGCAGCAAATTGAAGCTACCGAAGATATCGATGTGCGTGAAGCACTTTACCAAGAGATCGATACTTTAGAGAACTCTAAAATTGAGCAAGAGCAACAGGTTCTAAACGATCTTTTACCCAAGGCATTTGCTTTGGTTAGAGAAACTGCAAAAAGATTTAAAGAAAACCAACATCTATCTGTATCGGCCTCTCTGTTCGATCGAGAGCTTTCGGCCAAAAAAGAATATGTAACCATTGAAGGTGAACAAGCTATTTGGAAGAACTCATGGAATGCTGCTGGGAAAGAAGTAGTTTGGGATATGGTGCATTACGATGTTCAGCTCATTGGAGGTATCGTTCTGCATCAAGGTAAAATTGCCGAAATGCAAACCGGAGAAGGTAAAACCTTGGTAGCTACCCTTCCTGTATTCCTAAACGCTTTAACGGGCCGAGGGGTTCACTTAGTAACAGTAAACGACTATCTAGCCAAACGAGATAGTCAATGGATGGCACCTATATTTGAATTCCATGGATTAAGCGTTGATTGTATCGATCTTCACCAACCCAACTCTGCTGAACGAAAAGTGGCTTATACCGCAGACATCACTTATGGTACCAATAACGAATTCGGATTTGATTACCTAAGAGATAACATGGCCCATCAACCTACCGAACTCGTTCAGAGAAAGCCACATTATGCAATCGTGGATGAGGTTGATTCTGTACTTGTAGATGACGCTCGAACTCCGCTAATTATCTCAGGGCCAGTACCAGAAGGAGAACGCCATGAATTCGACGCCTTAAGACCAGTAGTTGCAGATCTTGTACAACAACAACGAAGCTATCTAAGCAATTTATTAGTAGAGGCCAAAAAACTCATTCAAAGTGGCGAAACTACCTCAGGTGGATTTAAACTCTTACAAGTGCATCGAGGTCTTCCAAAAAACAAAGCGCTCATCAAGTTTTTGAGCGAGGAAGGTGTTAGGCAACTTTTACAAAAAACAGAAAGTCTTTACCTACAAGATAATGGTAAAGAAATGGCAAAGGTTGATGCGGACCTCTGGTTTACTATTGATGAAAAAACCAATCAGATCGAACTTACCGAAAAAGGAATTCAGACCTTATCTGCCGGTCAAGACGAACATTTCTTCATTCTCCCTGATATCGGAAGTGAAATTGCTAAGATCGAAAGTGCCGGCTTATCTATTGAAGAAGAAGCCGACCGTAAGAAAGCACTCTTTAGTGATTTCTCCGTAAAAAGTGAGCGAATTCACACCCTAACTCAACTTCTTAAGGCCTACACCCTATTCGAAAAAGATGTAGAATATGTGGTTATCGACAATAAAGTTAAAATTGTTGATGAACAAACCGGTCGTATTATGGAAGGACGTCGCTATTCTGATGGCCTCCACCAAGCGATTGAAGCCAAGGAAAAGGTGAAAATTGAAGCTCTTACACAGACCTTTGCAACGGTTACTCTTCAGAATTATTTTAGAATGTATCACAAGTTGTCGGGAATGACCGGTACTGCGGTAACTGAAGCAGGGGAATTCTGGGAAATTTACCAATTAGATGTGGTTGAAATCCCTACCCATCGTCCGATTGCGAGAGAAGACCGAGAGGATCTGATCTACAAAACAAAACGAGAAAAGTACAATGCAATTATCGAGGAGGTTGTAAAACTGTCAGAGCAAAAAAGACCTGTTCTTATTGGTACGACTTCGGTAGAAATCTCAGAATTACTTTCTAAGTTACTGAGTGTTAGAAAAATAAAACACAACGTACTCAACGCAAAGTTGCACCAAAAAGAGGCAGATATTGTTGCCGAAGCTGGAAACCCAGGAGTCGTAACCATAGCGACAAATATGGCAGGTCGTGGAACCGACATTAAGCTCTCAGAAGAAGTAAAACAATCGGGAGGGTTAGCAATTATTGGAACAGAAAGGCATGATTCCCGTCGAGTAGACAGACAGCTTCGAGGTCGTTCAGGAAGACAAGGAGACCCAGGAAGTTCACAGTTCTATGTTTCTTTAGAAGATAATTTGATGCGTTTATTTGGTTCTGAGCGAATGGCGAAAATCATGGACCGAATGGGACTCGAAGAAGGTGAGGTCATTCAGCACAGCATGATGACTAAATCTATTGAGCGCGCACAAAAGAAAGTGGAAGAAAACAACTTTGGTATTCGTAAACGACTTCTTGAGTATGATGATGTAATGAATGCTCAGCGAGAGGTTATATACAAGCGCAGAAAACACGCCCTATTTGGCGAGCGACTGAAGGTAGATATCGCTAATATGATTTTCGATACTGCTGAGTCCATTGTAGAGCAAGCGAAGAATTCTTCTGATTACAAGCAGTTTAGCTATGATTGTATTCAAGTTTTCGGGATTGTTGAAGCGATTAGTGAAACAGAATTCGACAAAGGTTCAATAACCGAACTGTCACAGAAGCTTTATCAAAAAGCATTCGAGGCATATAGTGATCAGTTAGCGAGAAGCGCTAATCAGGCGTTTCCTGTTATTGAGCAAGTATTCAAAAATCCAAATAATCAATTCAAGCGAATTGTGGTTCCATTCACCGATGGTAATCGTACCCTTCAAATCGTTACCGATTTAGAGAAGGCTTTTGAATCAAAAGGTAAATCACTGATTTCAGACTTCGAAAAGAATATTGCATTAGCACTCATTGATGAGGCTTGGAAGAACCATTTACGTAAGATGGATGAATTAAAGCAATCGGTGCAGCTAGCCGTTCATGAGCAGAAAGATCCGCTTCTGATCTACAAGTTTGAAGCCTTTGAGTTGTTTAGAACGATGATTGATAGTGTTAATCGAGATTTAATCAGCTTCTTGTTCAAAGCAGGAATACCTACGAAAAGCCCTGAAGGAGTTAGAGATGCTTCGAAAGTGCAACAACCTAAACGGGAAAAGCTGAATCTTTCTAAAGAGGAAGTATTAAACAGCGATGAGTTGGCAAGTCAAAATCGTGCTGCGGGTGCATCTGCCACTGGGACAAGCCCAAAAGTAGAAACCGTTGTTCGTCAACAACCAAAAATTGGTAGAAACGAAAAAGTCATTATTCTGAATCCGTTAAGTGGAGAAGAAAAAGAAGTGAAATTTAAACAAGCCGAACCGCTCCTGAAATCAGGACAATGGGTTCTTAAATCGTAGCCTTATCAAAGATATTGCAGTCATACGTCGTGAAATGGTGCTTAGATTTAACTATCTAGGAATTCTAACTAGTGCAGGACTTGCGATCAACAGAGGGCTTGAATCTACCTTTGATTTATGGTTTTGGTTAATGCTCTCTTTCGCTGTCCTACTCTTTGTTAATGCACGTATTTTAAAAAAACTCTAGAAATGAAACGTTTCATTCTCGTCGTCCTTCTAGTGCTTCAAGCTTGTCAAACGCAAAGCCAAACGCAACCTCAAATAACTCCCGAAGGTGTTCCCGAAGATGCAGCAGTAGCCTATTTTGCCTCTGGATGTTTCTGGTGCGTTGAGGCGGTCTATGAGAGTGTAGAAGGGGTCTACGAAGTTATTTCAGGATATAGCGGAGGAACAGAGAAAAACCCAACCTATCGAGAGGTAAGTTATGGCCGTACTTCGCATGCAGAGGCCGTTGCTGTATATTACAACCCTAAGGTGAGGAGTTTTGCCGATTTGGTAAGTGTATACTACGCTTCGCATGACCCCACTAGTGTCAATCGACAAGGACCAGATAAAGGAAAGCAATATCGATCGATTGCTTTTTATCAAAACGAATTAGAGAAATTGATTATTGAATCTTATATCGATAGTATCGCCGAATATTATAGCGCCCCTATTGCAACCGAGGTGGTTCCTTTTGAGATTTTTTATCCGGCTGAGGACTATCACCAAGATTACGAAAAGAATCATCCTAACGACCCTTATATTCGATCAGTTTCAATACCCAGAATCAATCGTTTTAAAAGTTTACTTCCCGAATTTCTGAAGGAGACTAATAAGCACTAACCTTATGAGCAAAACTCCAATTACCGACCAACTTCTCTCTATTGTTGTCCCCTTATATAATGAACAGGACAATGTAGTCTTACTTACTGAGAAGATCCATGAAAGCTTAGAAGGTTATAGCTATGAGATCGTATATGTGAACGACTTTTCAACCGATGAAACGGTTCGTGTGATTAAAAAAATGGGCGATGAATCGGTTCATCTGATCGAACTAAAAAAGAATTATGGGCAAAGTTTAGCCCTTGCTGCTGGAATTGATTATGCCAAGGGAGAATTCATCATCACCATGGACGGAGACCTACAAAATGACCCCTCGGATATTCCTGAAATGTTGCATTGGGCCATCAACGAACACTATGATCTAGTAACAGGTATTCGTCAAAAAAGAAAAGATTCCTGGTTAAAGACGATCCCCTCTAAGGTCGCCAACTTCTTGGTAAGAAAAGTGACAAGTCTTGATATTAAGGATAATGGCTGTGCATTGAAGGTCTTCTCAAAAGACATTGCAAAGAACTTGAATCTTTACGGTGAGATGCACCGATTTATCACCCTTCTAGCTTTCTTAGAAGGTGCTCAAATAAAGCAAGTTCCTGTCAAGCACCACGCGAGACACGCTGGAGTTTCAAAATATGGATTAGAGCGTGTTTTTAAAGTTGTGGCAGACATGATGCTTCTACTCTTTATTCGCAAATATCTTCAACGTCCTATTCATCTGTTCGGAATTTTTGGGTTTTTCCTCATTCTTATTGGAATGGGAATTAACGGATGGCTACTAGTAGAAAAATTCTATTTTGGGAACGACATTGGACAACGTCCGTTACTGATTTTCGGATTACTATTTATACTTGCAGGTATACAACTCTTCACGGTAGGTATCATCATGGAAATGCTGATCAGAACCTATTACGAATCTCAAAATAAGCGACCTTATCGCATTGGTAGAGTAAGTATAGGGAATCAAATCCAAAGGTAATCTGTTGAAAAAGAAGGCAATAACCGCACTAAAGGTAATCGTAAGCGGTCTCCTCTTATATTTTGTGTTTAACACGATTAATACGGGAGATTTCGTTGAGTACCTCAGCAGTCTTCCTCTCTTTACTCTATTGGCTTCATTCACACTAGTACTCGGTTCCAAGTACCTCGCCCACTTCAGACTATTAAATCTATTTAAGTCTATAGGTGCAGAAGTTCCATCGGGATATCATTGGAAACTCTATTTACAAGGGATGTTTTACAACCTATTTCTTCCTGGAGGGATTGGAGGAGATGCATATAAAGGCTATGCTATACAGAAACAAACCAGAAAATCGATTAAGCCAATTATCGGATGTCTTCTCATTGACCGCATAGGTGGTCTATACGCATTAGGCTTCTTTGGTCTAATTTTCTTTATACTAAACAGCGCTCAATTTGTGGCCTTAATCCCCTGGTCCATGTCACAGCAGTTTACTATTGCTACTGTTTTTACACTTTGGGTAATCGGTTCTATATCTGCTCATTACATTATAAAGAAATCTACTAGCTTCAACGCAAGCACCCAATTACGAACCGTTGGTTATTCTCTAATTCTCCAGGGATTACAAATAATAGCGACGTGGGTACTACTCGAAGGTCTGAGTCTTTCAGATCATACCCTAAGCTATCTATTCCTATTTACTCTCTCCTCTATCGTATCTGTATTACCCATAACTCTTGGAGGCATTGGCGCACGAGAAGTCACCTTCTTTTATGGAGCGCAGATTTTAGGTGTCGAGACCAATGGTGCTGTGGCCTTATCGATCTCTTTTTTCGTGGTCAACGCCCTAGTTTCTCTCATTGGGATTTACTTCCATTTTAGGAAACCTATGGTAACCAAACCACTCTCCGAACCTCGAGAGCAGAAGACCTCGTCCTAGGCGATAAAAATTTTAGAGAGAGCTTAGTAACCCTATAATGCAGAGCGGATGCATATTCTATAGCATCAGGCCGCAATGACTTCAGTCTTTGATAGGTGTCCATATCGACCAGCACATAAATCTCATGACGATCAACAAGTTCATCTACAGAACGTTCGGCTAAATGGGTTTGAAAAAAGAAATCTAAGTTCCACGTGTGTTTATTCGTAGCATTTACTAATTCCACATCTTGAAGATTTAATCTTTTGCTGAAGGAAATATCCGATTGATAACCGAGTAGTTTCGGGTAAAAAACGGTAAAAGCGAGAAGATTAAAAGCAAGCACACCGGATAACAGCCAAGAGACCATAGAGACTCTATTATGGTATAGCATCCATGATAGTATAACTACCCCCAGAAAAACTCCTCCAGCTACATAATCGTAGAAGGGTATACAAATAAGGACAGAGGCGATCCCATAGATCGTGAAAGTAAATACAGAAAGAGACTTTCCAATCTTTTGATCGACTAATCGTAAAACTGCCGGAGCAAAAACAAGTGTAATAAGAGGTAAAAGAACATTCAAATAGTGAGGAAGCTTAAACTGAGCCAAACTCATTAACCCTAATAATAGTACTAGAGCAACGGTCAAACTCTTTAAAACAGGCACCTCTGAAGATTTCGATCTCAACGTTTTATATAGACCCACGATTCCAACTAAAGAGAAGGGCATAAAAGCCCATAAAAAAGTGTGAAAAAAGAAAAAAGGATCATTACCTGTCTTACCGTGCCCTTCCCCACTCAATCGCTCAAAACTCTGCTCCCAAAATAAAAATTTAATACCTGAACGATTAGAAACCCCTCTAACGACAAGCTCAGGATGTAGGTCGAATTGTATGTAGTACGCGTAAAGCACGGGGAAAAGTGAAAATAGAAATACCAGCAGTGCACCAAGGGTAGAAACTCGAAATAACAAACCCCACTTCTGTTTGGCACTTAATAGCGCCAAAACCACTCCCCCAATAACTACAATCGAAATTAGTCCTTTAGTAGCAAATGCAAAACCAGCAATCAAAGCACCCCACAAAAGTTGATTTAACTTCTCATCATAGATATAGCGAGTGAGATGATAAATAGCCCAAGCGACTAATCCGGTAAGAACTGCATCCGTTCGAAGATCAAAGCCCGCTAAAATTATCGTTTGGGAGGCTATAAAAACAAGGCCACTGAAGTGTGCTGTTCTTTCATCGTATAAAAGCTTTGTCGTTTTGAATACGAAGTAAGCTCCAACAAACAGCAATAAAACTCCTGGAAGACGATAACTGAATGCATGAATACCAAATAACTTCATACTGATTGCGGCAAGCCAGTAATGTAAATGAGGTTTATCGAGGTAAGGAAGCGATCCTTTGTAAAGGTGAGTAAAGTCATTCTCGATAACCATTCGACTCGCCATGACTGCAAATTGTGCCGAATCATTCTCCATTAGAGGAAGTAACATTCCCAAGAAATAGAGAATAATCAATGAAAGTAACCAGTAAATCGTTGATTTAGCTTTCAATCTCTCTTATTTAATAATATATCGGCTAAATAGTTTCGAAAAAAGAATTCCCCAAAAGCTACCAAAAAATGCACCGGTAATAATATCTATCGGATAATGCACGCCGAGATAGACTCTACTAAAGGCCATTAGAAACGCCCATAACAGTAACCAGCGAACTAGAGGCATATATCTTCCCAACACTCCTGTAAAAAAAGTTGCAAAAGCAAAGCTATTAGATGCGTGACCTGAAAAGAAACTGAATTTTCCCCCACAATAATCTAAATCCCGTAGCAATGGTATCATTTCAGGATCATGACAAGGACGTAGTCGCATAAAACCATTCTTAAATAAATTGGTTACCTGATCAGACACAGTAATTAGCGCGGCAATAAAAACTAAGAGGTATAAAAAACGTTCTCTTCCCAGTTTACGGTAAGAGATCAATAGCATGAGAAGGTAAAGGGGAATACTATTTTCCTTTTTAGTAATAAAAAACCATAAAGGATCCCAAAAAGGGCTTCCCATCTTTTGAATCCACAAAAGGAGTCCTTGATCTAATTCTAGGAAAGATTCAACCATAGCTACTCGCTGCGCTCAACTTCTCGATCATAAAACTCTAAAGCTTCTTTCACAAAGTTTTCAGCCTCTTTGGGAAGTAGTTCTTCATCTTCCTCAGAGAAATCCTCAAACCATTGAATTTCATCGTTGGTCACATTAAGAATAAACCGAGGGAATTCAGTGTGAACCACAAAAACAACTTCTGGAAAATCAGAATTATCAGCAATAAGATATTTAGGTAGTGACATTAACGTTTATTTTATGGGTTACGAGATAATTAAATCGAACATACAAAAGTATCGAAGAAACAGTGAGCCCAGCTAACAAGCCCATCCAAATACCTTCGGCACCAAAATCCGTTTTTAATCCTAAATAGTAAGATATGGGAAAGCCTACTAACCAATAAGATACAAAAGTAATAACAGCAGCAACTCTCACGTCCTGCATTCCACGAAGTGCACCAATAATTACCACTTGAATCCCATCTGAAATTTGAAACAGGGCTGACCAGAGAAGTAACACACTTGCTAGTCCCAGAACATAAGCATTGTCGATTCCATTTTCTATATCCGAACTATCGAGATAAAGATGAGGCAAGTCGTTTCTAAAGATTAAAAAGAAAAGAGCAAAACTAATTTGCAATAAGAGGGTAAGAAAAAAGATAGACTGTGCTACCTCCTTCAATTTTAAATAGTCCCGGCGCCCAAGTTGATTTCCTACACGAATCATGGCAGCTACACTTAATCCCATTCCGACCATATAGGTCATTGAAGATAGGTTTAAAGCGATTTGATTCGCCGCCTGATCAAGGGTTCCTAAAATACCACTCAACCAAATCGCAGAAGTAAACAAGGTCACTTCGAAGAACACTTGTAAAGAAGAGGGTAACCCCAAGGCCAGGATTCGTTTAGAAAAGGTTACACTCACCCATCTTAAATTAAGGGCGTTTAGGTAGGGATCATAGAATGAATCAAGGCGTAAGAAGATGACCAAAAGAATCACCATAACGATTCTGGAAATAAGGGTTCCTAAACCAGCTCCTATAACTCCCATCTCTGGAAAGCCAAACTTCCCAAAAATCAATAAATAGTTGAATAACACATTGATCAGGTTTCCTATTAAAGAGGCGTACATAGGTATACGGGTTCTTGATAACCCATCACACAACTGTTTTAGCGCCTGAAAAATCATCATCGGAATTAGAGAGATCGCAACAATCCATAAAAAGGGTATAGCGAAAACAAGCACCTCTTTAGGTTGTCCCATTTTATTCATCAGAGGGCTGGCAGTGATAATGATAATCGTAAGTACTACTCCTACTACAGTGCATATCCATAACCCATGACGAAGCACTTTTCTTACCCCTAATATCTTTCCGTTTCCATCGGCTTCTGCAATGAGTGGAGTAATCGCTGTGGATAGGCCTATTCCTAGTGACATGGCAATAAATAAGAAGCTATTTCCTAAAGAAACAGCAGCAAGTTCAGTAGGGCCTAATTGACCGACCATTATATTGTCGGCAAAAGCCACAAAAGTATGGCCAAGCATTCCTAAGATTACCGGGAAGGCTAGCTTGAAATTATACGGAACCTCCTTGAGATATTTAGATATTCTTGTCATTTGCGTTTGGCTTCTTCCCAGTATACATCCATCTCATCAAGAGTCATTTCTGATAATGATTTACCTTCTTCCCTTGCTCTTTCCTCCAAATATTGGAATCGATAAATAAACTTTTTATTAGTACGTTCAAGGGCGTTTTCTGGATTAATTTTTAAGAATCGAGCATAATTGATCAGAGCAAAAAGAATATCTCCAAACTCTGATTCCATTCGATCCTTATCCTGCCTTGTCACCTCTTCAGAAAACTCTTGCAGTTCTTCTCTAACCTTATCAAAAACTTGTTCTGGCTGTTCCCAATCAAAACCAATACCCGCAGCTTTTTCCTGAATTCTTTGAGCTTTCACAAGAGCAGGTAGACTTCTCGGCACTCCTTCAAGCACTGATTTTTTACCTTCTTTAAGCTTTAATTTTTCCCAGTTACGTTTCACCTCAGCCTCATCAGCTACAGTAACATCTCCATAAATATGAGGATGTCGATCTACTAGCTTATCACTAATCGCCTCAGCGACTTGACCGATATCGAATAACCCTTTTTCATCTCCAATTTTTGAATAAAAGGCGATGTGAAGAAGTAAATCTCCTAGCTCCTTTTTAACCTCCTCCATATCGTCATCGATAATCGCATCAGCCAACTCATAGGTCTCTTCAATAGTGAGCGTTCTGAGGGTTTGCATGGTTTGTTTTTTATCCCATGGACATTGAGCCCTAAGGTCATCCATAATTAGGAGTAACCGCTCAATCGATTTTAGTGATTCTTGGTGCTTGCTATTCATGCTTATACTAAACTTTTATTCGTTCGCTGTTGATAGTACCGGGAAGATTCCCTGAACTAACGCTAAAGCGAAGCTGAGTGTCTGATTGTATTTCAGGGAGAGCAACTTCAAAGTTTAAGATCAACACTCCCTTAGAAACGATATCAAGATCATTAAGAAGCACTCGCTCTGCTAAAACTCGTTCACCCTTTAATGAATACAGTAATAATTGGACAGGCTCCCTTCTAGATGAGAGAATATCAAAATCATAAGGGTTTTCAATTTTTATTTTTCCAACTAGTTGGGTTTTATCCTCGCTTAATTCGATAGTTATGGGTGTTACCTGAATTTTGTCTAGTGCATTGAACTGACGAAAACGTCTGAAGTGTATTTGAGCCCCATTTGGAGCATCAACGGTTTGGTAGAACTCTTGACCTCTTTTATTATGCACAACAAAAACGGGCTCTCCCCTAAAGTAATCTTCATAACCCCAATAATCAAATTGAGTGTTATTGAAATAATAGGTACTTAAGGTGTGTGCCGGTTCTCCCGTATAAAACTGATATCTAGAGGCATTTTCATAACTATTGATAAACACTACGTTCATTCCCTTCGAAAGCGCTTGAACGTTTTCGGCCCAGGCCTTCCAATCATGTAATGGCTCGGTCTTTATTGGCAAACTTTTGGGAACAAAATCATAAATTAAATACACTCTAAAAAGCACTAAGAGTAACACAGAAACTCGAGCCAATCGACGAAAAACGAATGCTAGTTTTTGACGATTTTCTAATACTGGAAAGGCTAAAATGATCAGAGGAACCAAAACAATACTCGTCCAGTGTTTATGTATAAACACTCTAAATGACTGCAGGAAGAAAAAAATAAGAACACCTAACAAAACAAATAAAAGTGCTCTTGAAAAGGCATCAGAATACTTTCTGCGAAATAAGGCGTAAAACATCGGTAAGCTTACTAAAGGCCCTAGTACGAGAGGTTGACTCCCTACATAACCTAAGACATTAGACCACTTGAATGAAATGTCTGACCTTCCGTTTAAATGAAATCTAAGGCTTGAGAAATCGTTTTCGATTAACCAGAACAAATGGGGTAGCATTAGAATCACGGTAAATAAGACTGTAACCCAGAAGTATTTATTTCTTATTAATCGCCAATTCGATACAAGCGTAAATAGTACAACCAAAATTCCATGATATTTACTAAGAAACATCCCCGCGATCGCCAATGCGATACCCAAAGAGTTCCATATCGTGTTTCGATCGAGAAATCGTTTGTAAAACCAGAAAAACAGAACCTCAAAAAACAATAACGGGACATCTGTTTTTACCAGAAAGCTGCCTGCGTGCACCGCGAGTAATCCACCCGCCAAAAAAGCGAAGTTTCTAAGACCCTTTCGGCCAATTAAATCATAGATCAACCAAAGTGTTGACACACTGAGAAGTGATGAAAATAAACGAACCCCTAATTCATTTTCTAGTAACTCATATCCCAAGCGTCCAAAGAATGCTACTGCTGGTGGGTGGTCTAAATAACCCCAATCTAACGCCCTAGAAAACAGCCAATAATAAGCTTCTTCTCCTGAAAGAGGCATGAGTGCAGACTGTATTACAGCCAACAACAACCAGGATGAGAAAAAGAGTATTCTGTGGGTTGATGTATCCGCAATCTTCAAAGACATAATTCAGTTTTAGAGGTGAAATTAGGTGATTTTATTTCCTATTCAGAAATCACACCAGACCCCACCAATTCATTTTCTATATACCATGCCACAAACTGCCCAGGAGTAATTGCAGATTGAGGCTGATCGAACTTTACATAGGTGGCATCCTCCTTTACAAGGATCGAAGCCTGTTGTAAAGGTTGGCGATAACGAATTCTAGCTTGAACTCTTAAATCTCCTGCTAAATCAGGTCGTATCCAATGCACTTCATCCTTTAGGATTTTTAGAGCAGATCGATAGAGGCCTGGGTGATCGCTTCCTTGCCCCACAAATAATACGTTGCGATCGGTATCCACGCCAATAACAAATAACGGTAGTGCAGTTCCACCTACAGCGAGACCCTTTCGTTGTCCAACGGTGAAATAATGTGCTCCATTGTGTTTGGCAAGTACCGTCCCCATGTCAGGTTGATAGGTAAACGGAGTCGAAAGGTCCTCTAAGTCCGCACCCCGGTTCGATCGATACACTGAATGATCTGGAGAAATTTCAATGATTTGACCCTCTTTAGGCTTTAATTGTTGTTGTAAAAAATCTGGCAGACGAACTTTTCCTATAAAACAGAGCCCTTGGGAATCACGCTTCTCTGCCGTAATTAAGTTGGCTTTTTTAGCAATTTCTCGTACTTCTGATTTTTGAAGATGACCAATCGGAAACATTGCTTTCGCCAATTGATCCTGATTTAACTGGCACAGAAAATACGACTGATCTTTCGAGGGGTCTGCCCCTTTTAGGAGTTGATACGCCTCTTTACCGTCCTTTTTAACCACTCCCTTTTGGCAATAATGACCGGTTGCTACGTAATCAGCCCCAAGAGATAACGCAATCGTCAGGAATACATCGAATTTTATTTCTCTATTACAAAGCACATCGGGATTGGGAGTTCTACCCGCCTTATACTCAGAGAACATATAATCAACAATGCGCTTGCGGTAGGTATCGCTTAGATCCACCGTTTGAAAGGGTATGCCTAACTTATCGGCGACAATCAAAGCATCATTACTGTCTTCTAACCAAGGGCACTCATCAGAAATCGTGACAGAATCGTCATGCCAATTCTTCATGAATAGGCCGATTACTTGATAGCCCTGTTGTTTTAGTAAATAGGCAGTTACGCTTGAATCTACCCCGCCAGAAAGGCCAACAACTACCTTGGTCTGATTAATTGGCTTAGCTGCCATTCAAAAGGAACCTATTTTAATTTCTTTTGTTGCTCTGCCTGTTCCATCATCTCACGCATTCGGCGCTGAAACTTACTCTCCTTTTTTGGTTTCTGCTTATTGGCTTGAACCTGGAGATGAATTCGATTTTCATCGATAATGTAATTCTTAATTACGAGCATGATAACAATCGTTAACAAGTTCGAAATGAAGTAATACAAACTTAGACCCGAAGCATAGTTGTTAAAGAAAAACAACATCATCACTGGTGATAAATACATGATGAATTTCATGTTTGGCATGCCCGGTTGCTGCTGCATTTGCATAGTCTGACCGGTAGTCATTTGCATGTAAAAGAAAATTGCAACAGAAGCTAATATTGGAAATAAGCTGATGTGATCGCCATAGAATGGAATCGTAAATGGAAGATCTACTATCGTGTCGTAAGAAGATAGATCATCTACCCACAAGAAAGATTTTTGTCTAAGTATAAACGAGGTCGGAAAGAAACTAAACAACGCATAGAAAATTGGAAGTTGCAATAAAGCAGGTACACATCCACTCATTGGATTCACTCCAGCCAAATTGTAAAGCTTCATCGTCTCCTGCTGCTTCTTCATTGCATTGTTGGCAAACTTCTCATTAATCTCCTTCACCTCAGGCTGTATCACCTTCATTTTAGCCTGTGAAACGTAACTCTTATAGGTTACTGGAGATAACGCGATTCGAACAACAAAAGTCATCACGATAATCGCAATACCAAAGGGCATAAATCCGGCTAAGAAGTTAAAGAATGGATTGAAAATGTACCTATTGATGGTTCCAAAAATTCCCCAACCAAAAGGAATCGACTCAATCAATTCGTACTCGCTGTAGTTAGCAAAGGTCTTTGAATCGGTTGGACCAAAATAAAAATACATCGATTCAGTCGCCCCACGAGAAAGACTTTCTAGTTCAACCGAAGCTTGATATCTCTTGGTATGTGAAGCCGTTTTAGACTCCTCTTCCACTAAGTTTTCAGAAACTAACTCAGCTTTCGAAAACTTCGATTTACTCCCGAGTATGGCACTAAAGAAATGGTGTCTAAACGAAATCCAACTTAAATCACTTTCTTCTTCCTCATCTAACTCAGAGGTTGCACTTAATTTTTTTATTGAGCCATCTCCTAAACGATAAGTCAATCTCGTGTAACGATTTTCATACTGAATACTCTGATCGTTTCGTGGAGCCGTATAACTCCAGGATAGGATAGCTGGCTGAGACGATAAATAAGCCGATAATTGAGTGGTATTAATATCAAAATCAACTAAATAGCTATCGTTTAAAACTTGATATTTAAACTCTAAAAAGGCTCCTTCTGCCACCTCAGATCGTAATGTAACTCGCGTACGACCCTCTTCTTGTATCACTTCGGGCTCGAAATACAGCTCATTTGAATTCAAGTTCATGCCCTGAGCAGTGACCAACTTTAAATTTAAATCAGAAAATTCAGGCTGAAGAATTTCAATAGGCTGATCTTGATGATTGGTAAAATCGTTTAGTGTGATATGCTTTAATTGACCACCAACTCTTGAAAATTCTAAAGTAAAATGCTCAGTTTCTATATTCACTGGCTCATACGAGCGTTCATCGCTTACTGGTAATTCAGCAGATGTAGATTCTTCAATTGGAGTAAGGGCTGGTTCGGTTTCAGCAATTACCTCTTCAATATCTGATTGAGTAGTTAGTGCTCTTTGTGCCTCAATCTCTTCAGGTGTTGGCTGACTAACGTAAAACCACCCGATCATTATTGCAAAAATCAGTACGAAGCCAATGATTGCATTTTTATCTATCCCCTTTTCTTCCATTTCTAGTTTCTTGTTTTCTTATACTCTAGTGCCGCTTTAACGAAGCTTACAAATAACGGATGTGGATTTTCAACCGTACTCTTGTATTCTGGATGGTACTGAACACCGACAAACCATGGATGATCAGCAAGCTCAACAGCCTCGGCAAGTCCTGTATCTGGATTAACACCAACAACTTTTAAACCACCCTCTTCTAAAGCGTTTATATATTCATTATTTAATTCAAATCGATGTCGATGCCTTTCATTAATATGAAGATTTCCATAGGCCTCAGCCAATTTCGAACCTTCTAAGATAGAACACTTCCACGAACCAAGGCGCATTGTCCCACCTTTTTCAGAGACCTCTTTTTGCTCTTCCATTAAGTGAATCACAGGATGTTCGGTGTTTTCATCGACCTCAACACTATTAGCCGCTTTCAACCCTAACACATTTCTCGTAAATTCAATCACTGCCATCTGCATCCCTAAGCAAATTCCTAAGAAAGGGATCTTAGACTCTCGGGCGATACGAACTGCATCGATTTTTCCTTCGATGCCTCGACTACCAAACCCTGGTGCTACAAGAACGCCATCTAATGAAGAAAACAAATGCTCAATAGATTCATTCTCTAATTCCTCAGAATGAATAGATACTACTTCGACCTTTACTTCATTCATTGCTCCTGCATGAATAAAAGCCTCTAAAATGGACTTGTACGAATCTTGAAGCTCCACATACTTTCCAATGAGTCCAATTTTAATAGTCTCCTTGGGATGAGCCAGCGTTTCAACAAAATGTTCCCATTTACCCAAATCAGCTTCATCGCTTGAGGGTAAACCTAATTTTTTTAGAACCACTTTATCTAAACCTTCCTCTCGCATTAATAGTGGAACCTGATAAATCGTACTCGCATCAATAGATTGGATGACCGCACGCTCCGGAACGTTACAAAAACGGGCTAATTTTGATTTTAAATCCTGATCTAATTCATGCTCGGTTCTACAAACAAGAACATCCGCTTTAACTCCACTTTCCATTAACGTTTTAACAGAATGCTGAGTAGGTTTTGTTTTCAATTCACCGGCTGCTGCTAAATAGGGAACAAGAGTAAGGTGCACCACCATTGCGTTTTGTTCACCTAGTTCGTAAAGCAATTGTCGAACTGATTCAATGTAAGGTAGCGATTCAATATCACCTACAGTACCCCCGATTTCAGTGATTACAATGTCGTAATCTCCAGAATTACCGAGGATCTGAATACGATCTTTGATTTCATTAGTAATATGAGGTACAACCTGAACGGTCTTCCCTAGAAAGTCTCCTCTGCGCTCCTTCTCAATGACGCTTTGATAAATGCGACCTGTAGTTACATTATTTGCCTGAGAGGTAGGTACGTTCAGAAATCGTTCGTAGTGACCTAAATCAAGATCAGTTTCAGCTCCATCATTAGTTACATAGCATTCACCATGTTCGTAGGGATTAAGTGTTCCTGGATCAACATTAATGTAAGGGTCTAGCTTCTGAATAGTGGTACGATAACCTCTAGACTGAAGAAGTTTCGCGAGTGAAGCTGCAATAATACCTTTACCTAAAGATGAAGTAACTCCTCCCGTAACGAAAATATATTTTGTAGACATGGTAAACTTTCTTTTACGGGGCATAAAGGTACAAACTTTGACTCGAGCGGTAGCAATAAGTTGCGTATCTTTTGGAATAAATCTAGGATCATGAAAAGACGTTCGTTTCTGGCTAAAGCTCCTTTAGCGGTTGCCGCAGGAGCCACATTCTCCAATTCACTTGCACAAGAGAATCGACCTAAGCAACCAAAGGATTACAAGCTAAAGCATTCAGTTGCCCGTTGGTGTTTATCTCAATACTCACTCGAAGAAATTCTACCTAGGCTGAAAGACCTAGGAATTTATTCGATTGATCTTATCGGTCCTAACGAATTTGAGGTGTTAAAAAAATATGATTTCCACTGTAGCATGTGTGAAGGCGCTGCAATTAGCTTAACAGAGGGATGGAACCGTTTAGATCTTCATGAGGAGCTGATTAAACGCTATAAGGAAGTGATTCCAAAAGTAGCAGACGCTGGATTCAACAATCTGATTTGCTTTAGCGGAAATAGAAACGGAATGGATGATTATGTAGGCCTTGAAAATTGCGCTCAAGGATTAGAACAAATACTCCCTATGGCTGAAAAATACGGAGTAGTCCTACAAATGGAGCTTTTCAACCAAATCAATCATCCCGATTATATGGCTGACTCGAGCCTATGGGGAATTAGTCTTTGTAGACGATTAGGTACAGAGAATTTTAAGCTACTATACGACATCTATCATATGCAAATTCAAGAAGGTAATATTATCGATTCGATAAATAAATACCATTCTTATTTCGGACATTATCATACCGCAGGAGTACCAGGAAGAAATGAAATTGAAGAAAGTCAAGAATTAAATTATGCAGCGATCATGAAAGCCATTCATCTAACCGAATTCAATGGTCACGTTGCTCAAGAATTTATTCCTTTGCGTGAGGATCCATTTGTGTCACTTGAAAAAGCCGTCACCATCTGTGAGCAGCTCCTCCTCTAGCGGATAGTCTCTGAGAAGTAAATACAATTCACAAGAATCCTCGTTCTCAATCGAGTATTCCTCGATACCATCTAGCTCTGCCTTTTCTATAAGCTCTGCCTCTAAAAGCTTGTAAGCCTCAGGGCGCAATTGCTTTTCAGTTTCTAATAGATAGTCGCAAAACCAGTGTTCAGAGATCCTTCTCCAAGGCTTAATTTGCTCTGCAGGAACCTCGGGGTCAATCGAAGTAATTTCAAGATTTGAGAACCTAGCTAAACGATACCAAACGTTCTGAAGATCGTCGTTTCCAAAAGGACGATAATCTAACGAAGAAGCACTGTAAGCTTGCGGTCGAACCAGCTGATCTGTTTTTTCAACTACTAATCGAAGTAAAAAGTCAAAGCTAAGATCAAAAGCTCTAGCGGTTATAACTTCGGGAACGTACCCTCGATCATAAAAGAATCGATCAACAAACGCTTCTGAAGGAAGACTATATACTTCTGGGTAAGAAAATTCCAAATTCGAGAGATGAATCGGATCCATTTCTTGTTCGGTATAAATAGAAGAAGGTGTCGTAGAAAACATCCTCATACTTTTCACCGGTTCAGATTCGATACCACTTAAAATCGAACTAACTGAAGCTCCCAAAGCAGCATTTTTAGTCTCTAAAAACGTCCAATTAGGGATAATAGAATCAACGATAGTATCTCTAAAGGTTTGCACACTTTCAAGTGAAACATTCTTATAAAGTGGGATTTGTTCAGCCTCAACAAAAGTTGATTTTATCTTCTCTACAATCGCTTGATTCCCATTGTCTGCCACTACGAAAACACGTTCTCCACGATACTGCGACAAAGCGTAATTAATCATCTCCTCACGCATCTCGCTCTCATCTGGAACACCGAAATACACTTGACCTTTCAGTCCTTCTTCAGGTGACATTAGCGGTGCAAGAATAGGAATGGAATCTACTTTATTCGCATTGACGAAGGATCTAAAAATTCTAGGGCTTAAAGGTCCTATTATCGCTTCAGGATGAACAGAGTCTTTAGAAAATAGAGTGTCAACAACAGCAGTGCTGAGCTCGGTATCATAAGTTTTTAGAGAAACACTCACACCCATTTTTGACAGGGAATCGATGGCGTAGGTAAGACCTTCATAAAATTCTAGAGCCACTCTCATGTCTCTACGAACCTCCATTAATCGATTCAAACTCAAGGTATCAATCTGACTATCAGGAATCACAATACTATCTCCAGAAATCGAATCTATAACTATACGGTCCTCGAATGGAACAAGATCCTTTCTAAATGGTAATAAAACCGCGAGATTTAAGGAAGTCTTTGCGAATTGCAGTGTTTTTAAATCAGCTATGGTATCTTTCTGAATGATCGAATCGAGAGTTATCTCAACCTCCTGACCCACTATAGTTTCGGGCACCACCTTCTCGACGGTAGGGGTTGGATTCTTTTTCCTTGATCGTTTCAACCACTGAGCATCTGCTTCAGTACTAAAAACAAATAGTATGAATCCAATTAAAACAAAAACATTCTTACTTCTTACTCCCATTCAATAGTTGCAGGTGGCTTAGAACTGATATCATATACCACGCGATTCACTCCTTTTACTCTATTTATAATCTCGTTAGAAACTTCTTGTAAAAATGGATAAGGTAGATCTACCCAATCCGCAGTCATTCCATCCGTACTTTCTACGGCGCGAAGAGCAACACATCGTTCATAGGTTCTTTCATCCCCCATTACACCAACACTTTGAACGGGCAATAAGATTACACCTGCTTGCCAAACCCGATCATATAGCCCATGTCGCTTAAGCGCACCAATAAAAATTGCATCAGCCTCTTGCAATAGACTTACCTTTTCGGCAGTAATATCTCCTAGAATTCGAATGGCTAATCCGGGACCAGGAAATGGGTGACGACCAATCAAATCTTCAGGCATGTTCAAAGTTCTACCTACACGACGTACTTCGTCTTTAAATAATTTCTTTAAGGGTTCTACCACCTTAAGTTTCATATAATCGGGCAATCCACCGACATTGTGATGGCTTTTAATGGTCGCCGATGGGCCACCCGTTGCAGAAACCGATTCGATTACATCTGGATAGATAGTTCCTTGAGCTAACCACTTAGCTCCCTCAACTTCCTTAGACTCATCATCAAATACATCAACGAAAATCTTCCCAATGGCTTTGCGCTTTTTCTCTGGATCGCTAATTCCTGCTAATGCATCTAAGAATCGATCAGAAGCATCTACCCCTTTTACATTGAGACCAAATCCTTTGTATTGTTCAAGAACCTCATCAAACTCGTTTTTACGTAGAAGACCGTTATTAACGAAAATACAATGCAGGTTTGAACCAATCGCTTGATGAAGAAGTAAGGCTGCAACCGAAGAGTCAACACCACCCGAAAGCCCTAAAATCACTCGATCATCACCCAATGTTTCTTTTAGCTCAGCTACCGTTTCTTCAACGAAGGCATCTGGTGTCCAGTCACCGGTAAAGCCAGCAATATCCATTAGGAAATTTGAAATTAATTGACTTCCCTGCGTAGAATGGTATACCTCAGGGTGAAACTGAATAGCGTAGGTCTCTTCATTCTGAAAACGATAGGCCGCATTTTTCACATCTGCGGTACTCGCCAAACAGACTGCGCCTTCTGGCAGTTCTGTGATGGTATCAGAATGGGACATCCACACCTGAGAATTAATTTCAATACCTTTTAAAAAAGCGTCATCGGTATGAATCGTTTTAAGATTTGCTCTACCATATTCACGAATACTCGAGGCCTCAACTTTACCACCATAATTTACTGCCATAAATTGAGCGCCAAAACATACTCCTAAGAGAGGCATTTTACCTTTAATTTTAGAGAGATCTGGTTGAGGTGCATCCTCAGAACGAACGGAATGTGGAGATCCCGAAAGAATCACCGCCTTGTAAGAACTTAGGTCTTCAGGAGCCTTATTAAAGGGTATAATTTCAGAGAAAATGTTGAGTTCGCGAACTCGTCTAGCGATGAGCTGTGTGTATTGCGAACCAAAATCGAGAATAAGTACTTTTTGATGCATGGGCAAAAATAGTCAAATGAAAAACGGCCGCAAGGCGATTTGAAGTATTTTTAACTAATGAAATTAACACCTTTTACCTCTGCCGAGGAATTTGCAATTTACTGCGCTAAATCACTGAAAGAAGCTCCTAAACGGCGAAAATCTGCTTTTAAATATTTTAGTCTTATCACTATCACATCGGTAGATGGTGTCCTTTATCCACAAAGTAGGATGGTGGTTTTACGTGAAGTATTCGAAAAATTTGACTTTCATATCTACACAGACTCACGAACCGAGAAAGTAGTTTCTTTAGATTCACACAAGGAGGCCTCCGCACTTTTTTATGATCCTAAGAAAATGGTTCAAATTCGCTTAGAGGGTATTTTAGAAAAGGTTGAAGATTCTCAGAATTATTTTGAAAGTCTAAGTGAACTTCAAAAAAGAGATTATCGAACCAAAATGGCACCAGGAAGCCAGGCAGATTCATTTCATACAATACATGAAAGTGAAGGCGGGCATTTTCAAATTCTAAGATTCCGTACGCAACGATTCGATCTTGTACAATTACATTCAGAAGGGCATCGTAGAGTGAAAGGCTCTATAGATCTCAAAGGTGCGATAAGCAGTCTCTTCTGGGTAACTCCTTAAGTATCCCATTCTACAACTATAAACTTACCTTGAATCGCACCCGATTCCTGAATCAGCTTTTCGATGAGCGCATGACCCCGTTGATTGTAGAAAAATGAGAAATTTTCAATGCGCTCTTGATGTCCCCCTAAAGGCTTGATGATATCATGTAACTCTGCTATTCTTGAAACATGGTCTGACAAGATCCGTTTCTGGGCTTTAAGCAATCGTTTTTCAAGTTGTTGCAAACCCTTTTTCTGCTTCTTCTCTTGAGCAGTAACCGCTCCTTCGAAGCTCTTATCTGTCTCACGTGCAATTTGACGAAGTCGAATAAACTGATCTTCAAGTAATTGATGTGCTGGAGTAAAGTCTAAATCAATATTAGATACCCTACGGATCTCAAAATTAATTAAGGCGTCTTTTGATTTGAAAAAATGAATCCAATCCAAATCTAATGCCTTGCACTTCTTTACCGTTTTTTGATCCACTAACAAGAATGAATTTCTGGCTAGAAGTATTGGAAATCGGAGATTAGCCGACTCAAATGTAGTTTTTAGTTGCAGCCAATACGAAAGCTCGCCACCCCCACCAGCGTATGCTAGATTGGGAAGTATCGTTTCTTGATAGAGCGGACGTAAAAGCACATTGGGAGAAATCCTTTCGGGATGTGCATGAACCTCATTAATAAGATTTTTTTTAGTCCACCGCATGCTTTGATCGGCTAAGGAGTATGCATCAGCACCCTCTTTGGTGATACGGGTTCTTTTATTCTCTTCTAAATAAAATAAATTGATTTCTCTGGGGTTTACCTGTATGGGATAACCCTTTGCTTCTAGCCTAGCATTTTGCTCGCTTACCTGTTTTGCGGAAAAACCAGTCTCCAACTCATTTAACCATAAATGGGTAGCTAATCCTTTTAGCTCTTTACAATCCGCGTCAATGATAACTAAACCTTTATCCCCAAAAAGATGATGAACTAGTTTTCGAGTGGCCTCTGAAAGCGATCTTTCCTGGTAAGCACCCATTAACAAAGTACTCAATGCATCGTTAAAGGGAGCAGAAGGATACTGTCCAATTAAAGCTTTAATTACCGATGCGATACCCGTTGTAGAGAAACGTCCAACCGCACCCTCTTGTTCGCTTTCCCACACAAATTTTTTGCCTTCACTAAAAAAGTGATTGATCTCTGCAAAATCGTGATCCTCGGTGGCCATCCAATAAACAGGAACAAAATGACAGTTCGTAAACTGGGTATTCAGGTAGTCACTTAAAGAAATGACATGCGCAATTTTATAAAGAAAATACAGCGGACCCGTCGCAAGGTTTAATTGATGACCGGTAGTAATGGTGTAGGTGTTTTCTCGGGATAAAGACGTAATCTGATTACTTGTAATCTCCGAGGAAAAGTCTTTGTACTGTTGCTTTAGGCTTGCTACCAAGACGTCGCGCTGTGACGTTGAAAACTGAACCTTCTTAATTTGATTTTCAAACCCTTCAAGATCTGCCTGTTCTCCATAAAAGTCTGAGGAAAGTTCACCAGACAAATAATCCCTGACTAAGGAATTGAAAAAAGGAATATCGGTAAAATCAAATGTGGTGTTCGCCATAAAGATCACAACAGTGAAGGGTAAAGATACGGACTAATTTTTGTAGCTTTTCAGTCTCAAAATAGTTTTAAAAATGTTCAAAAACCTCTTCGTTATTTTAGGAGTCTTCTCCTTTTCGTTCGGACAAATTCAGTCGCCTTCAGAATTCTTAGGATATGAACTAGGCGATTCATTCACTAGACATCACAAAGTAGTAGAATACTATCAGCAACTCGCTACAGCCGACCCAGATCGAGTCGTGCTTGAAAAATATGGTGAAACCAATGAAGGGAGACCTCTTTACCTTGTTTTTCTAGGAAGCAAAGACATTATTTCGAATCGTGAAGCGATTCGAGAAAATCATTTAAAAAGTTTAGTTGGAGAATCCACTAACGACCATTCTATTGTATGGCTGAGCTACAATGTTCACGGTAATGAAAGTGTGAGTACCGAGGCCTCAATGAAAACCGCTTTTGAATTACTCACCGCAAAGCGCGATTACCTTGAAAATACGTTGGTAATTATCGATCCTTGTATCAACCCAGACGGGAGAGATCGTTACGTGAATTGGTACAACCAAACCAAGAACAATAGAATTCAACCTGACCCAAACAGTGCAGAACACTTCGAACCTTGGCACTCTGGAAGAACGAACCATTATGTGTTTGATTTAAATCGCGACTGGGTTTGGATGACTCAAGTAGAAAGTCAGGCAAGATTACCCCAATACCAGAAGTGGCAACCGCAAATTCATGTCGATTTTCATGAGCAGGGTGTTGACCAACCGTATTACTTTGCACCAGCAGCAGAACCACTACATGAAGTAATCAGCGATTTTCAGAAGCAATTTCAGGATGAAATCGGCCGCAATCATGCCAAGTACTTCGATGCGAATGGATGGTTATACTTCACCAAAGAACGATTTGATTTATTGTATCCGAGTTACGGGGACACTTACCCCACCTACCACGGAGCGATCGGCATGACTTACGAACAAGGCGGAAGCGGAAGAGCTGGTCTAGCCATTCGAAATAGCGATGGAAATCTACTTACCCTTAAAGATCGTATCGCTCACCATTTTACTACTGGTATTTCTACGGTAGAGATGGCTTACAAAAATGGAAAGCGCCTTCAAAAAGAAATGGCCAATTTCGTACAAGAAGGGCTTGACGATCCAAAAACCTATGTGCTTAGCGGGAATGCTGACAATCTTAAAGCATTAACTCAGTTGCTAGAAAAACATCAAATCACTTACGGCCGAGGAAAAGGAAGTTTGGTTAGTGGATATGATTACCGTACACAAACCCAAAAGCGAATAAAGACAGATGAAAACAGCTTAATCATTCCTGCTGGTCAAGTAAAAAACAAATTGATTCATGTTTTATTGGAACCGAATACCAAGCTAAATGACAGTATTACCTATGATATCACCGCTTGGTCTCTTCCTTTTGCTTATGATGTGAACGCACTTCTCTCGACTAAAAAAGTACCCTATAGCATGACAGAATCTGGGCGTACACTAAATACAATCCCAAAAGACGCTTATGCTTATGTGATGGACTATCAAGGATTTGCGAGTCAAAAAGCACTTGCCGCCCTTCTAGATCGAGGAATGACTGTTAGAACAAGCTACAGTGATTTTAGAGTAGACGGAGCTTCTTTTCATGCCGGGTCCAGCATTCTGTTAGCCGCAGAGAATACGAATCTCGAAAATACCCTAGCGCAAATCAGTGAAGAATTCGAAGTAGAATTCAAAGGAGTTTCTACTGGATTTGTAGATAGTGGTAAAGACTTTGGATCGCCTTCAGTTACAAAAACAAATGCAGTTAAAGTCGCTCTATTTAAAGGCGAAGGCATTTCTTCATACAACTTTGGAGAGTGGTGGTACTTCTTAGAGAACGATCTGAACTACCCGGTTACGGTATTAAATACGGAATACCTAGGATACTACGATTTAGACAATTATGACGTATTGATTATGCCAGATGGCAATTATCGCAACTTTGATGACCATACTTTAAGTACCATTGAAAAATGGGTTAGTAATGGAGGAAAACTTATTGCTCAATCAGGAGCATTAGGTGCCTTAAGCCGTCAGGGCAGCTTCCATATCAAGTCAAAAGAAAGAGATAGATCTAGTAGCGACCCATTACTTCCTTACGAATTACAAGAAAGAGAGGGGATCAAGAATTACATTACTGGGGCAATTTTTAAAACAAAAGTAGATACGTCTCATCCAGTGGCCTATGGATATGATTCTGACTATTACGGTTTAAAATTAAATTCAAACGCTTACGAATTACTACCCTCTGGCAATCTTGTTAGCTTTGAAGAAAACACCACTCCTCTTGCGGGATTTGCAGGATCTAATACTCTAAAACCGCTCTCAGAAAGTTTATTTATTGGCGCAGAAAATCACGGGCGAGGTAATGTAGTATACTTTACCGATAATCTTGTTTTTAGAGGATTTTGGTACGGGGCAAAAAGATTCGTGGCAAACGCAATCTTCTTTGATTTTTAATCCGACGTTATTTTGTGATTAAAAAAAAAGGGGCCTCGGCCCCTTTTTTTATCTTTTTACTCTTCGGTCGTTTCCGCTTCGAGTACCTCTTTTAAGGTTCCCGAATTCAATAAAAGATTATACCAAGAAAGTATTTTCTTCATATCGCTGGCATAAACTCGATCTTCATCGTAATTCGGTAGTATAGCAAAGAAGTATTCTTCAAGTGCTAGTTTATCTGCTTTGGGACTAACTGAAGTCTCTTTGCCATCCTCTTTTTTATGAATGGCTTCAAAAACCTCTAGTAATGGAACCTCTCTATCGAGTGCATAAATCGCGATCTCTGACAACACACTTACCTTTGCTCGAATGGATACCGTAAGACGCTTTTTGTCCACTAATGATTCACCTACAAAGCCTCCTTTAGTTTGAGCGATTAATTCATATAGACCTGGTTTTCCGCCAATTGCAATAATTTTCTCAAGTGCCATAGCTACTTATTTCTTTTTAGGTTGGTAATACTTCATGCGATAATCGGCCTGAACTTGTCCGCGCGATATCTTTTCTAATTTTCCTTTGACTAATCTTTTCTTTAGTGAAGACAGCTTATCAGTAAATAAAATTCCTTCAATATGATCGTATTCGTGCTGAATGATACGGGCAGGTAGGCCGAAATAATTCTCCGTATGCCACTGCATAGACTCATCTTGATAACGTATCGTTAATTCATCCTTTCGAACAACATCTTCACGAATATCTGGGATACTTAGACAACCCTCGGTAAAGCTCCAAGATTCTCCTGTTTCTTCAATAATCGTCGCATTGATAAATACTTTCTTAAAAGTTTTTAATACTTCGCGCTCTTCATCGGTTGCATCCTCATCCTTTGCAAAAGGGGATCCATCGATGACAAATAAACGAATCGATTTACCAATTTGAGGCGCCGCTAATCCTACACCTTCGGCGTTATACATGGTTTCCCACATATCAGAAATTAAAGTCTCTAAACCTTCATAATCAGTAGAGATTTCTTTGGCTTTCCTCTTTAATACAGGGTTTCCGTAGGCTACAATAGGATAAATCATAATGTTCTATCTAAGTAAGATTGTAAAAGTATGGATGCACTTATACGATCGATTAGTGTTTTGTCTTGTCTTTTCTTTTTTGACATTCCCGATTGGGCGATGCTTTTAGAAGCTAGTTTCGATGTGAATCGTTCATCTTGCCATGTAATTTTGAATCCAGACTTTTCAATTTTATCTGCCATTTGTTCGATAAATAACATAGACTCTGAAGGAGTTCCATCCATCTGAGTTGCCTTCCCAATCACAACCAATGACACCTTTTCTTCTTTGTTCAACTGAATCAGTTTTTCTATCAACTGTTTAGATTCAATCGTTTCAAGAGAAGAGGCAATACCAAGCCCTTTGTAAGCTGTGGCAATTCCAGTTCTAACCGAACCAATATCAAGTCCTAAAATTCGCTCCAATGGTGAAATTTGCAACAAAAATAGGTCAAATTGAAAAGCCCTATCCCTAGAAGCTATCTTATCTTTGCAACAAAATTACAAGAATCATGGAGACACTAAGACCTATCATTGAATCTGCTTGGGAAAATCGAGAATTACTCAAGGAGCCTGCTACTCAAGAAGCTATCAGAAATGTCATTACAGCAATAGACAATGGAGAATTGCGCTGTGCAGCACCAGAAGGTAATCAGTGGGTCATTAATGAATGGGTTAAAAAGGCCGTGGTTCTATACTTCCCTATTCAGCAAATGGAGGTGTTAGAGGCTGGCATTTTTGAATATCACGATAAGATGCCTCTAAAGAGAGGATATAAGGAAAAAGGTATTCGAATTGTACCCAATGCGGTCGTTCGTCACGGGGCTTATGTAGCTTCAGGAACGATCCTCATGCCTAGTTATGTAAATATCGGAGCTTATGTCGATAGCGGCACCATGGTCGATACATGGGCTACCGTAGGTTCATGTGCGCAAATCGGAAAGAACGTTCACCTCAGCGGAGGAGTCGGGATTGGCGGTGTCTTAGAGCCACTTCAGGCTAGCCCTGTAATCATCGAGGATAATGCTTTTATTGGCTCTAGATGTATTGTAGTAGAAGGAGTTCGAGTAGGAAAAGAAGCCGTTCTAGGCGCTAATGTGGTACTTACGGCATCAACCAAAATTATTGATGTTACCGGAGATGAGCCTGTATTCTATCAGGGAGAAGTACCTGCTAGAAAGGTGGTAATTCCTGGAACTTATACCAAGTCATTCCCTGCCGGAGACTATGGAGTTTCTTGCGCGCTTATTATTGGTGAAAGAAAAGAAAGTACCGACAAAAAGACCTCATTGAATGATGCGCTCCGCGAATACGGAGTATCGGTTTAATTAGGAGCGAATCCCAAAAGGGGTAAAAGTCGATTTCGAACGAATCGTCTCATCTCTGATCGCTCGATTCTTGCGAAGAGACTCTGGGGTCTTATAACCTCTTTTGTGATCTAAGTGTATACAAATAGCACTGTAGCGAATCTGTATACCCTTAATTCCTTTATTCATTAGTCGTTCTCCAAGCTCTCGGTCTTGGCCACCGTATTGCATACGTTCATCAAAACCATTGGCTTCTAATAAATCTGAAAGCCAACCCGAAGCATTGTGTCCATTCCAGGTAGCCTTAGTTGGAGTAATCCAATTTAAAAAGTCGGCCCATTTTCCGGTAGCCGTTAATTTTAAATTTTTTCGAGATGAGGGAACACCTTTTTCTTTTAACCAAGCGGGATTAAAGCAAATTGAACTGGTTATGTCAGCAATTTGTATTGCTTTAGAGGTGGTCATGGGCAACATAAAATATCCGCCAGATAAAAAATGACCTGGTTTTCTTCGATCGTAGTGTACTTGAAGGAAGTCTGCTCGAGGAATACAGTCTCCATCAGTCATCACTACATAATTACCGCGACAGGCCTTCAAAGCCTTATTTAATATTCGAGACTTCTGAAACCCTTCGTCTTCTTGCCAGATATGAATAATGGGATAGCTTAGTTTTTGTGACAATTCATCAATTAGGGACTTGGTCTTTGGGCCAGAACCATCATCGGCAATAATGAGTTCAAAGTTTCGATACGTTTGAATCTCGAAGCCCCAAAGTACCTTTTCAAGCCACTCCTCGGCATTATAAGTGCTGACAATTACAGAAATTTCTAATGGATTCATCGGATGTAAAAATAGGAAAGTCTTTACTTTGCTAAACCCTATCTATGAAACTTAAAGAATATATTCCTTCATCGCTACAGAGTTGGAGACTCGGTAAAAAGCCTGCTAACGGCATGTTAGAAGGTAAAAAGAGAATTCCCGTAGTTGCATCGGTTAAGTCTTTTAAACCGAGACTACACCTAGTGCACCTGGCTATCCGATCTATTTGGAACGATGAAATAGTTCCTCAGCATACCGTTTTAGTTTTACATCAAAAGCATCGGGAAAGTCTTCCAAATTCAATCAAAGAATTGGAAAATGCAGGGCTTGAGATCGTATTTGTGGATAGCGATCGATCACATTTCAAACTACTGGGCGCTTTGTCTGCTCATTCCTCAATGCCGGTGGTAACCTTTGACGACGATGTTCTTTACCAAAAGAATTGGTTAAATATCTTATACCAAACACATTTACAATTTCCCGATCAGGTGGTCGCACTTCAAACACGCATCATCAGTCGTTCGAAGAACGGTGATTGGCTTCCTTATAGGGATTGGCCCACCTCCTATCGAAATAAGCGATCCACTGCAGCTACCCTTCCGATCGGCGGTGCAGGGGTCCTCTACCCACCAAATTTCAACACGCCAGAGCTTTCAAATATTGAACTGATCGAAAGGTTGTGTCCTAAAGCAGACGATTTATGGTTTAAAGCTATGGGATTAATAAGAAATTTTGGGGTCGTCATGCCTGAGGTTTTGCCCAAACCAGCCTTACCGATTATCGGCAGTCAGACGGTTTCTTTAGGCAAAGAAAACATCAAGGAAGATCGTAACCGATCCCAATGGATTGACCTCTGCAAACACTTTCATCTGAAAATTTAAGTGGTACCTTTGCATGGCTTTAATCTGTTGTAGAAGCAAGCAAAATTAGATTTGTAGAATCACATAAAAAGCTGATTTGAATCAAAAACTCTCACATATTCGTGAAGCAATATCGCATCCTATTTTTAAAGAGGTAGGAGAAGTTGCCGATCACCTCGGTGTCGAATGCTATGTGGTAGGGGGATTTGTTCGTGATTTTCTACTAAAAAGGTCTTTGCCCGCTGATATCGATTTTGTCACCGTCGGTAGCGGCATCCAACTAGCCAAAGAAGTTGCGAAAAATTTAAAAGGTGAACCAAAAGTCTCCACCTTCAAGACCTATGGCACTGCTATGATTAAATACGATGGGCTTGATCTAGAGTTTGTGGGTGCTCGTAAAGAAAGCTATCAGCGTAACTCTAGAAATCCAATCGTAGAAGACGGAAGCCTTGAGGATGACCAAAATCGTAGAGATTTTACCATTAATGCAATGGCGATTTGTCTCAACAAGGAACGATTTGGGGAATTGGTTGACCCTTTTAAAGGGGTGTCAGATTTAAATACGAAGTGCATCAGAACACCTCTTGATCCTGATATTACCTTTAGCGATGATCCTCTTCGAATGATGCGAGCAATTCGATTTGCTTCTCAACTCAATTTCGAAATTGATTCTCCTACACTCGAATCGATTAAAAGACAGTGTGAGCGTATTGATATCATCACCAAAGAGCGTATTGTAGTAGAACTCAATAAAATTCTTCTCAGCGATCGACCTTCCATCGGCTTTGGCTTACTCAAAGAAACAGGATTATTAAAACGGTTAATCCCAGAGCTTACGGCTCTCGAGGGAATCGAAGAAATCGAAGGAAAAAAGCACAAAGATAATTTTTGGCACACCCTTGAAGTGGTGGATAACATGGCTCAATTAAGTTCGAATTTATGGCTTCGTTGGGCAGCCTTATTACATGACATCGGAAAGGCTCCAACCAAACGATTTGACAAAAAAATCGGATGGACCTTTCACGGACACGAATTCGTAGGCTCCAAAATGGTGTACCGCCTATTTAAAAGGCTGAAAATGACTCTAGGTGATCCTATGAAAAGAGTTCAAAAACTCGTTCTCATGAGTTCAAGACCTATCGTTATCTCTGAAGACTACGTCACTGATTCAGCGGTCAGAAGATTGATCTTTGACGCCGGCGAAGACCTAGAAGGCCTAATGACTTTGTGTGTTTCAGACATCACCACCAAAAATCCTCGTAAGCAAGACAGATACAAGAGGAATTTCGAAATCGTAAAAGAAAAAATAAAAGAAGTCGAGGAGCGAGATCGTATTCGAAATTTTCAACCTCCTGTTAGCGGTGAACTAATTATGAAAACGTTTGACATCGGGCCTAGTCGAGAAATTGGTTTGTTAAAAGAGACCTTAAAAGAGGCCATTCTAGAGGGTGAAATACCCAATGAGTTTGAAGCCGCGTTCGAACTGATGCTTAAAAAAGCAGAGCAACTTGGATTAAAACCTGTGAAGCAGTGAATCGAAATCGAAAACTTGCCATCGCCACCTTATTGATCATTTATTTGGTAATCGCCGCTGGAGCCATTGTCAGGATGACTGGAAGCGGGATGGGATGTCCTGATTGGCCTAAGTGTTTTGGACACCTTATACCCCCTACTGACGAAGCAGAACTCCTATGGCAAGCGAATACTACCTATGAAAGAGGACAAGTAATTATCAGAGAAAATCATTTAGAAGTAGCTCTTAAGGATTTTAAATCAGCCGAAGTCTATGAAGGATCTAATTGGGAGAATTATGAAAAACATGATTACGCTACTTTTAATCCATGGCACACTTGGATCGAGTATATTAATCGACTCCTCGGAGCCTTAGCTGGATTAAGCACACTGCTACTATTCTTAAGCAGCTGGCTCACCCGACCTAAACGAACCGATCTAAGATGGCTTAGTGCGATACTGCTGGTTGGAATATTATTTCAAGCTTGGCTTGGGGCTACAGTAGTTTACTCGGTACTCAATCCTTTTCGAATCAGCCTACATATGTTTATGGCACTAGTGCTGGTCGCTATACTTTTCATCTATTATGAAAAAACAGTTGAACGTAAACTATTTGGTCAGTCCTCCCTTTTAGGGAAGTACCTATTCGCCGGTTTCGTTTTAACACTGATACAAATTCTTATGGGAACACAGGTTCGTCAATATGTGGATTCTTCAAAAGAACAAATAGGAAGTAATTTCTTTAGTCTACAGGGAGCAGAAACCTTCTTATTTTATATACATCGTTCGTTTTCTATAGTAGTGATTCTGTTTCATTTATGGATTTATAATCGCATTCGAAAGAACCACTCGAGCTTATTGAAAACTCAGCAAATCATTCTTGCACTAATCGGAATTTCTGTTCTTAGTGGGGTAATCATGTATTATTTTGACTTCCCTTTTTCAACTCAACCTATTCACCTAGTAATTGCTTCTATATTATTCGGATTTCAGATCTATATTTGGCTCCGTTCTTACAGAAGTGCTAACGAAACTGTAAATTAAAAGCTGCTATGATCTATAAAATTCGTGCTATTCTTGATGATCAAACTGATGTGTTCAGAGATATTGCCATATCTAGTGAAAGCACCCTTGAAGATTTGCATAATTCGTTGAGTCAAGCATTCGGATTTGACGGAATTGAAATGGCAACCTTTTACGGTTGCGATCAGGAGTGGAATCAAGGCCAAGAATATCCGATCGTCGATTTAGGATTTGAAGATGACACGGTTTTAATGAGAGATACTCCTATCAGTAGCATACTCACTACAGATCACCCGAAACTAATCTACATCTATGATTTGCTGCAAATGTGGACCTTTTTTGTAGAGCTAGCTGCAGTAGAAAACGATGAATCATCCATAGATTTACCTCAGCTACTATTTAGTTTCGGAGAACTACCCGCAGAGGCTCCTGAAAAACAATTTAAAAGTGAAAAAGGATCTTCAGAAGATGACTTTTACGGGGATGATGATGAATTCGGTGATGAATTTGATGATTTCTCTGATTATTCAGACACAGATTACGACGACTACCATTAATTATGTTCAATTTATACAACGCCCAGTTTCAAGGCCTTGTCTTACACAGGGTCGGTAATAAAAACAGAAATGAACCGCTTCAACTATCTGCAAGTCCAATTCGATTAGATGACGAGATTTCAGGTTTACTTAAAAGCTATTTCTTTACTCCTTTTACCCAAAGAGAAGAAAACTATTTCCACTTCACCCACGAAGCAGATTTAGAATTCAACCCTATTTACAATGCAGCGAAAAGTATTTTTAATAGCCCAGAAACACTGCAAGAACAAAGCGTTGCTATAGCTACTCATTTATACGGTCAATCGAATCACCCTCACATTAACAGCGGCGAACTTTATGTAGCTGTCTTTGAAGATGTGCTCATCGATAAAGAAAAAGTTAGTGCTATAGGTATATTTAAAAGTGAGGTTAAGCAAGACTTTTTTGAATTCGATTGGGACCAAGAGAATCTAAACATTTCGGTCCGCAAAGGAATTTCAGTTCAGAAACTAGACAAAGGCTGTTTGATTTTCAATACTGGAGAAGAAAATGGTTACAAAGTTTTATCGGTCGATCGAAATCGATACGATGCGAAGTACTGGCCCGAAGATTTTCTATCCATAAGTGCACTTAAAGACGAGAACTTTCAAACCAAAAATTACCTCAAATTCTGTAAAGACTTTGCCAAAGAGGTGATTTTACCTACTGAAGATAAACAACAAGAAGTACTCTTCTTGAATCGTGCAGTTAACCACTTTGCTTCAAGAGATCAGTTTGAGGAGTCTCATTTCTTAAACGACGTGTTAGAAAACCCAGAGCTTATTCCCGAGTTTAAAAACTACAAAGTCAATAAGGGGCCTAAATACAGTATCGAAGACGTTTCTGAGTTTCCGATTGCTAACAAAGCGGTCAGCGATATTCGCAAGAAATTCAAGAACGAAATTCATCTAGACACCAACATTCATATTAAACTAGATTTTATCAATCCTGAATCGGCTGAGAAATTTGTAGAAAAGGGATGGGACGAAGAGCGTCAGATGTATTACTATCTTCTTTATTTCAACCGTGAAACTAAAAGTTAGAGCGTTTTAAGATCTCTATAATTTCGGGTCACAAAGTCTAGAGCTGCACTTAGAATTGCTCCCATACTATTGGCTTTACTAAAGGCAGAGTCTTTAGTTAATTCAAAAATCTGACTCTTTAAGGTATTTAGGTGAGCGTCGGTAGATAGTGTATCTGTCATTGCAGCACTGAGCAATCTTTTGATTTGCTCTTCTGAACCTAAGGCACGCTTGGCAATTAGAGATCGTTCTTCACGTTTGTATTGATCTACAGAGTCCTTTTTCAAATACGTTTTGATCAGATCAATCATTTTTTGATTCTCAGGGAAAAATTGAGGACGATAGACTTTAAGGTCTCCCTCAAAATTTTGCTGATCGAAATCAATTGCCCGAATTTTATGAATCACACTATCAAAATCGTGCACAGGAATCACCACATAATTATACGAGCGCATATCACCTAATAATCGAATCATACATCGTTCATTAAACTTCACAAACTCCTTAGCTAATTGTGCCTTCTGACGATCGCTACACTGTGGTAAGTATTGCTTTAGAAAAACATCTCCAGGTATTCCTGCAATATGCTCTTCAATCAGCGTATCTCGAGAAACCAAGAAATGTAGATTGTAAGGAGAAAGTATATGTTCGATCTCAAGACCGTAAACCCGAGAAGCATCTGAGCGCTTCACATAAAAATAGGTGTAGTTATCGTTTAAGATGTTTCGAACCTTAATTCGAAATGGCTTTGAATTTCCGAAGGTGCAATAATCAATGGCATCGATACTCAAATATTGAAAAATCTGGTGGCTACCATCAGAATGAAGCGTAGAGTATATCTGTTTTAAAGCATTGTTAATTTCTTCGCTCTCAGATTCTTCGTAATACACACGAACCCACAAAGTGTCCTCATCTTGAAGGTCATAAACCGTGACTGAGCCCTGAAAACGCAATAAATCATCGTAGTGGATCGGGAGGTTGACTCTTCGATTATAACGTCTTAAATAGGCCGCAAGTATCGGTGAAATTGGATAACTAGGCTTCTTTAAAAGCATTTGGGGAGCGTCAGACATAACCCGAATGTAACAATTATCAGAAAAAACGGTCATAAATTGGAGATCTATTTTAAAGCCTAACCATTCATGTCGAAAATTCTACTCAAAGGAAATCAGCTCAATAAAAATTACGGAAGAGTTAAGGCGGTAACTAATCTGAGCTTCGAAATCAGAAAAGGTTCGGTTTATGGAATCCTAGGACCTAATGGATCGGGTAAATCAACCACATTGGGTATTGTACTAAATGTTGTAAATGCTAGTTCTGGTAACTTTGAATGGTTTGAAGGTACACTAAGCACACAAGAAGCATTAAAGAAGGTCGGAGCTATTATTGAACGGCCAAACTTCTACCCGTATATGAGCGCGAGAGAGAATCTAGAGCTCGTTGGTCTCATTAAAGAAATTCCTAATTCTGCAGTACCTAAAGTATTAAAGGAAGTAGGTTTAGCCGATCGTTCTGAAGATTTATTCTCTACTTTTTCTTTGGGAATGAAACAGCGCTTGGCAATCGCTTCAGCCATACTCAACGACCCCGAGATATTAATTCTTGATGAACCGACCAATGGTTTAGATCCACAAGGCATTCATCAAATTAGAGTCCTCATTCAACAAATCGCCTCTAGAGGAACCACCATACTCCTTGCCTCCCATCTACTCGACGAGGTGGAGAAAGTATGTGATCAGGTGATTATTCTACAAAAAGGAAAAAGTATTTACAGTGGCTCTGTAGAAGAAATGGGGAAGTCAGGAGCTTACTTACTCATTGGTGCCAATCGTACAGAACAATTAGCTGAGCATATTGAGAAGCATCCGGATATAGAAATTTTAGGTAAGGAAGATGGCCTCTTAAAGATCAAAACCAACCATAGCCCCGAAAGTATCAATCAATACTTCTCTGAACAAGGGGTTTTCTTAACTCACTTAAGTAGTCACCAAAAAAGACTTGAAGAACTATTCTTAGAAATTACCCACGCCTAATGAAACGACTTTTTTTAATTGAATATCACAAGATTAAGCACAGTAGATCGAGTATCATTCTCATATCGGCCTATTTTGTTTTTTTAACCCTCATTGCCTTGATAGCTGCAATCAAATTCGATATTGGCCCCATTGAATTTCATCTTGCCGAGCAAGGGATCTTTAATTTTCCATTGATCTGGCATTTTAACAGCTTTATTGCAGCGTTTTTCAAACTCTTTTTAGCGGTGGTCATTGTTTCGATGATTTCGAACGAATACAGTAATCGAACCTTGAAACAGAACCTCATCGACGGGCTCTCGAAAAAGGAATTTTTGGTTTCTAAGGTGATTGTCGTTGCAGTCTTTTCTGCACTTTCGACCTTATTTGTAGCACTCATTTCATTGATATTGGGAATGATTTATTCTGATTATACAGAGTTAAGCATTGTGTTTTCAGAGTTACATTTTCTAGTACTCTATTTTCTAAAACTGTTTGGTTTCTTCAGTTTATGTCTTTTCCTAGGAATCTTAATTAAACGATCTGCTTTCGCTTTAGGGTTTTTGATCGTACTCCTCATTGGCGAGCAAATTGTTTGGGGTATTGGAGGAGAGTTATTAGCCAAATACGGAAATTTTGCTGAAAAAACAGATGCCTTTAGTCTAGCGAGCCAAATCAAAGGATTCTTTCCGTTACAGGCCTCTTTCAATTTATTACATGAACCGTTTACACGTTTGAGTGCGATTCAATCAGTAGCCAAAGAACTCGGTGAAGATGTCGTACTCAACTACCAAACTACACTAAAAGAAGTTGGAATTGCCGTCGGATATACTCTTATTTATTTATGGAGTAGTCTAGCTATATTGAAGAAAAGAGACCTGTAAGATGCGTATTTTTGCGGTATGCGTTTTACACTAACCGCCGACTTTAAGCCTACTGGAGACCAACCTCAGGCGATTGAATCTTTATCGAGAGGGATAAAGGAAGGAGACCCGCATCAAACGCTTTTAGGGGTCACCGGTTCAGGTAAGACATTTACAATGGCTAACGTTATCGAAACAGTTCAACGGCCTACACTCGTTTTAGCACACAACAAGACCTTAGCGGCCCAACTTTACTCTGAATTCAAGCAGTTTTTCCCCAATAACGCTGTAGAGTATTTTGTTTCGTATTACGATTACTACCAACCCGAAGCATACATACCTGCAAGTGGAACCTATATCGAAAAAGATCTTAGCATCAACGAAGATATTGAGAAGCTACGTTTGAGCACTACCTCTTCTTTATTAAGTGGAAGAAGAGATGTCATCGTCATCGCATCGGTATCCTGTTTATACGGTATCGGAAACCCAATCGAATTTCAGAAGAACGTTATTAAAATCGAAAGAGATCAGGTAATTTCTAGAACTGCACTTCTGAAACAACTAGTACAATCCCTGTATTCGAGGACCACCGCAGATTTCAAGCATGGAAACTTCAGAGTAAAGGGAGATGTAATCGATGTGCACCCCGGATACGCAGATATTGCCTATCGCATTCACTTTTTTGGCGATGAAATTGAAGAAATAGAGGCCTTAGATCCAGTGAATCAGAAGGTCATTGAAAGCTACGATCGATTGACGATCTATCCCGCAAACATGTTTGTTACCTCTCCTGATGTGCTGCAAAATGCCATACACCAGATTCAAGATGACCTTGTCAAGCAGATCGAATATTTCAATGAGATCGGAAAGCCTTTAGAAGCGAAACGATTAGAAGAACGAACTACCTTCGATTTAGAAATGATGCGTGAGCTCGGATATTGTTCGGGTATTGAGAATTATTCCCGATACCTTGACGGTCGAGCACCTGGCACAAGACCCTTCTGCCTCTTAGACTATTTTCCTGATGACTATTTGATGATCATTGATGAGAGCCACGTCACCATTCCACAAGTGCACGCCATGTATGGAGGCGATCGATCTCGAAAGGAAAATCTAGTGGATTACGGATTTAGACTTCCAGCGGCACTCGATAATCGACCTCTCAAATTCGAAGAATTCGAAGCACTACAAAATCAGGTACTATATGTTAGTGCTACACCTGCAGATTATGAATTAGCCCTTTGCGAAGGAGTTTACACAGAACAACTTATACGACCTACAGGACTTCTAGATCCAATCATTGAAGTACGACCTAGTAAAAATCAAATCGATGATCTTACCGAGGAAATTAAAATACGTGCAGATAAAGACGAGCGTGTTCTAGTCACCACACTTACCAAACGAATGGCAGAAGAACTCACAAAGTACCTGACAAGAATCGGTGTTCGCTGTCGTTATATTCACAGTGATGTGGATACTCTTGAGCGTGTTGAAATCATGCAAGATCTTCGCAAAGGAATATTCGACGTACTTATTGGAGTAAACCTACTTAGAGAAGGTCTCGATCTTCCCGAAGTATCTCTAGTTGCCATCATAGATGCAGACAAAGAAGGCTTTCTGCGATCCAACCGAAGCCTTACACAGACCGTGGGTAGAGCTGCTCGAAATCTAAACGGCAAGGCAATTATGTATGCAGATACCATAACCGAAAGCATGCAACTAACTATTGATCAGACCGCTTATCGAAGATCAAAGCAGGAAATCTACAATCAAGAACACGGAATACAACCTAAAGCACTGAATAAAGCGATTGAATCAACGCTAGTAAGTACCAAAAAGGAGAATAAAGACGCCCCACGAGTAAAACCAATATCAGAGGAGGAATTGGCCTACATGAGCGGCAATGATCTCAATGATGAAATAAAAAGAACTCGAAAAGCCATGGAAGAAGCCGCTAAGTCTTTAGATTTTATTGAGGCGGCCAGACTAAGGGATCAGCTTAAAACCCTTCAAGAACAAGCATAAAAAAAGCCGCTCATTATAAAGCGGCTTTTTTTATTAATTAAGTAATTGTTTTACTTTATCTGCAGCCTCTTGGAACTGAACTGCTGCGTGAACCTCTAATCCGGATTCTTCAATAATTTGCTTGGCAAGTTCTGCATTCGTTCCTTGTAGACGAACAATGATCGGAACATTGATTTGATCTGCCATATTCTTGTATGCCTCTACAATACCATTAGCTACACGATCACATCGAACGATTCCTCCGAAAATGTTTACAAGAATCGCTTTCACATTAGGATCTTTAAGAATAATTCTGAAGGCTTCTTCAACACGTTTAGCATCAGCAGTACCTCCAACATCTAAGAAGTTAGCTGGTTCTCCACCTGCCATTTTAATAAGATCCATAGTAGCCATAGCCAATCCTGCACCATTAACCATACACCCAACGTTACCGTCAAGATCTACGTAGTTTAGTCCAAGAGCCTTCGCTTCTACTTCGATTGGGTTCTCCTCGCGCTCATCACGCATCTCTGCATAAGCTTTGCGTCTAAAAAGCGCATTATCGTCAAGAGTCACTTTAGCATCAACGGCAATAATTTTATCGTCTGAAGTTTTAAGAACCGGGTTAATCTCAAATAAACTCGAATCACTCTCGACATAAGCTTTGTACAATTTGGTTACAAAGCCAACCATTTCTTTGAAAGCTTTACCTGAAAGACCTAGATTGAAAGCAATATTTCTTGCCTGAAAACCTGTTAGTCCTGCACTAGGATCTACTTCTTCGGTAAAAATAAGATGAGGAGTTTTCTCTGCAACTTCCTCGATATCCATACCTCCTTCAGTCGAATACATAATCATGTTACGACCCGTACCACGATTAAGAAGTACTGACATATAGAACTCAGAAGTTTCACTTTCGCCAGGATAATATACATCCTCTGCTACGAGTACCTGATGAACCTTCTTACCTTCAGCCGAAGTCTGAGGAGTAACTAAATTCATGCCGATAATTTGATCGGCGATAGACTTCACCTCGTCTAAGTTCTTGGCGAGCTTTACACCTCCACCTTTACCACGTCCACCAGCGTGAACTTGTGCTTTGATCACATGCCAGCCAGTGCCAGTCTCTTCAGTTAAGGCTTTTGCTGCCGTTACAGCTTCATCTGAAGTTGAAGCTACTTTACCACGTTGAATACCTACGCCAAAACTGGCTAAAATCTCTTTTCCTTGAAACTCGTGAAGGTTCATGCTTATCTATTAAAATTGAGTTACAAAAATAGGAAAGCACAACCAATAGGCCTACCAATTATTCCCTCTTTCTTTAACATGAATTGTTTTATTTATAACTCTTTGTGATAAAATGAGAAATAACGATTATTTCTATCTAATTATTGCAGAAGGCACTTATTTTGCACCACCTTAACGAATGAAAGTTATGTCTCAAATACCTTATATCGATATTGCTCAACAGTACGGAGCGCCTGTTTACATTTACGATGCCCACCGCATTGCAGCGCAGTTTGACCGCCTAAAGAGTGCCTTCACCTCAGTGAAAAACTTAAAACTTCACTACGCGGTCAAAGCAAATTCTAACCTTAGTATTCTAAGATTAATTCATGGCTTAGGAGTAGGTCTTGATACGGTTTCCATTGAAGAAGTAAAATTGGGATTACTAGCTGGGGTACCCGCCCATCAAATCATCTACACACCGAATGGCGTATCGATTGAAGAGCTAGAAGAAGCAAATTCCTTAGGTGTTCAAATCAATATCGACAATCTATCAGTACTTGAACTATTTGGACAGCGTTTTCCAGACACCCCCGTGTGTGTGAGAATTAATCCGCATGTGATGGCAGGTGGAAATAGCAATATTTCGGTCGGACATATCGATTCAAAATTTGGTATCAGTATTCACCAAGTACCACACATTAAAAGGATTGTTGACCTTACTGGAATGCACATCAATGGAATCCATATGCATACAGGAAGTGATATTCTAGATATTGATGTCTTTTTGCACGCTGCAGAAATTCTATTTGAGGCAGCCAAGAATTTTGACAACCTCGAATTCATTGACTTTGGTAGCGGATTTAAGGTTCCTTACAAGAAGGATGATATCGAAACACCCATCGAAGAATTCGGTGAAAAGTTATCGGAGCGATTCAACAGTTTTTGTAAATCCTACGGTAAAGAATTGACTCTCTCTTTTGAGCCAGGTAAATTCTTAGTAAGTCAATCGGGTAAATTTGTCGCTAAAGTAAATGTAGTTAAGCAAACCACTTCTACGGTTTTTGCCGGAGTAGATTCTGGGTTCAATCACCTGATGCGTCCGATGCTTTATGGCGCCTATCATGAAATTGAAAACCTTAGCAACCCTGGAGGGAAGCCTAGATTCTATTCAGTAGTCGGATACATATGTGAGACCGACACTTTTGGTAGTAATCGAAGAATCTCTGAAATCAATGAAGGTGATTTCCTCGTATTTCACAATGCCGGAGCCTATTGCTTCTCAATGGCAAGCAACTACAACTCTAGATTACGCCCAGCAGAGGTATTATGGATCAATGGGAAGGCAGAACTAATCAGAGAACGCGAAACCTTTGAAGACCTTACCAAAGGTCAAATTGAAGTTAATGTAACTCTAGATACTCAGCTTGCTGCAGAGGTTTAATTATCTTTAGACCATGAAAGGATTGTTATCTCTATTCTTATCGATTGGTTTTTCGATGGGTCTATTTGCTCAAGAACAGAAAATTGAATGGTTAAGCTTTGAACAGGCGGTTCAACGAATTGCTGAAGATGGAGACAATGAAAAGAAAATTTTCATTGACGTCTACACAGATTGGTGTGGGTGGTGTAAAAAAATGGATAAAGAAACCTTCAATGATCCTGAAGTTCGTGCGTATATGATTAAGAACTTCTATATGGTTAAGTTCAATGCCGAACAAACGGAAGATGTTGTTTTTCAAGGACAAACCTATTCGTTTGTACCGCAAGGCAAAAAAGGGTATCACGAATTAGCGGTAGCACTTACTAACGGCAATTTGAGTTATCCGACTGTGGTCTACCTTACTTCTAAATTTGAAATGCTAGCTCCTGTTGCGGGCTATTATCCTGCAGCGCCATTTCTTACCGTGGCTAAGTACTTTGGAGACGACATCTTTAAAGACATGACCTGGAAAGACTACGAGGCCAGTCAATCAAAATAACTTATCGGCTATAATTCGGAGCCTCTTTGGTAATAGTTACATTGTGCGGATGACTCTCTGCAATACCACTTGCCGTAATCTTAACAAATTTCGCCTGTTCCTTTAAGGTGTCAATATCCTTAGCACCACAATATCCCATACCTGCTCGCAAACCACCGATAAATTGATGCATGCTCTCAAAGAGCTCACCTTTATACGGTACTCGACCTACGATACCTTCTGGAACGAGCTTTTTGATATCATCCTCTACATCTTGGAAATAGCGATCTTTACTACCCTTCTTCATGGCTTCGACAGACCCCATTCCACGGTAGCTTTTAAACTTTCTTCCTTCGTAGATAATCGTTTCGCCCGGAGATTCTTTAGTTCCTGCTAGTAACGAACCTAGCATGACACAGTCTGCTCCAGCGGCAAGCGCTTTAGGAATGTCACCGGTAAAACGAACACCACCGTCAGCGATGACAGGAACCCCTGTTCCTTTCAGCGCGGCAGCTACTTCTAGAACCGCGGAGAATTGAGGAAATCCAACCCCGGCAACTATTCGCGTGGTACAAATTGAACCCGGTCCAATCCCTACCTTAACAGCATCAGCCCCGGCTTCAACAAGATAAAGTGCGGCTTCAGCGGTAGCAATATTTCCAACAATAACCTCAAGTTCTGGAAAAGCAGATTTTACTGCTTTTAGCACACCTACTACTCCCTTCGAATGCCCATGTGCGGTATCAATAACCACAGCATCCACTCCAGCTGCAACTAACGCACTAACGCGGTCTACTGCATCAGCAGTCACACCTACAGCAGCAGCGACTAGGAGTCTACCGTACTTATCTTTGTTAGCAATTGGCTTTTGAGTGAGTTTAGTGATGTCTCTAAAAGTAATTAACCCAATTAATTGTTCCTTTTCGTCAACGACAGGTAGTTTTTCGATTTTATGAGCTTGAAGAATATCTTCTGCTTCGGCTAGAGTAATACCTGCTGGGGCAGTTACAAGGTTTTCTGACGTCATGACTTCCGCGATCATTCGGTCATTACGTTTTTCGAATCGTAAATCACGATTAGTTACAATCCCAGAAAGTTTTCCTGCGTTATCTACAATTGGAATCCCTCCGATTCCGTGTTCTTTCATACTTGCCTTTGCATCTAAAACAGTCGCAGTAAGGGGTAAAGTTACAGGGTCTAAAATCATACCTGATTCTGCACGCTTTACTTTGCGAACCTTCGCAGCCTGCTCTTCAATCGTCATGTTCTTATGCAGTACTCCAATACCTCCCTCTTGAGCCATCGCAATGGCCATTCGAGATTCTGTAACCGTGTCCATAGCCGCAGAAACGATAGGCACGTTGATTCGTAAATTTCTGGTGAACTGCGTACTGATGTTTACCTCGCGAGGTAATACTTCAGAAAAAGCAGGGACTAATAGAACATCGTCGTAGGTAAGGCCTTCGCCAACGATTTTAGAAAGATGAGCTTTCATGCAACTAAAGAATTAATTGCATGCAAAAATACTTAAAATTATGGCACGAGTGCTCAGGTGTAGCGACTAAAAAGGTTTTTAGCCTTGTTATAGGCAACTTCGAAACCGTGAATATCAATATTAATCGGTGCCTTTTGGGTAGTAAGGTAACTAATCAATTTTTCAGTCGGCAGATTACCTACCAAATGATCTGAGGCCATGGGGCAGCCTCCAAAACCTTGTATAGCTCCATCAAATCGACGGCATCCAGCTTGATAAGCAGCATCTAAATTTGACTTCCACTGATCGGGTCGAGTATGCAAGTGCGCTCCAAAATTAAGCTCATTGTGCTCAGTTAAAACATACGAAAATACTTCGTGAATTCGCTCTGGCGTAGCATTCCCCATGGTATCTGAAAGTGAGAAGCAATCGATAGCTAAACCTTCGAATCGATTCAACCAATAACTAATTTGATCTAATCCCCATGGAGTACCATAGGGATTCCCAAAACCCATAGAAAAATAAATCACCAACTTCTTATTAGAGGCAGCAGCGACTTCGGCTATTCTTTGAATTTCATCAAAAGCTTCCTCCTGAGAACGATTGGTGTTTCTCATTTGAAAAATCTCTGAGAGGGAAAAAGGAAATCCAAGAACCCTGATCGTTTCGAATTCAGATGCTCTTTGAGCACCTCTAAGGTTGGCAATAATCGCTAAAAGCTCAGTACGGGTGCGTTCCAAATCAAGTAACGATAATACCTCAGCGGTATCTTTCATTTGTGGAACCGCTCGCTCTGAGACAAAACCTCCAAAATCTAAATACGAGAAATTACAATTAAGTAACGATTGAAGATAAGCTGCTTTATCAGAGGTAGGAATGAAGGCATTTAAGCCCTGCATCGCATCTCTAGGACATTCAACAATTTCAATCATGCACGATCAATTAATTTCCTATGAATTTCGGAAATTAATTTGGGACCTTCATATACAAAGCCCGTATATAATTGAATTAAATCAGCGCCTGCATCGATTTTTTCGATAGCAGCCTCAGCAGAATGAATCCCTCCAACACCGATGATTGCAAAGGGAGATTTTTGATGGGCTTTTAAATACCGAATCACCTCTGTAGATCGATTTCTAAGTGGAGCACCACTGAGCCCACCCATTTCATCAACGAGGCGTTGATCAGACTTTAAATTCGTTCGGTCGATGGTAGTGTTAGTGGCAATTACACCCTCAAGCTTTACATTTTCGACAATTTCAATGATATCATCTAGTTGATGATTCGTTAAATCAGGTGCAATTTTTAAAAGAATTGGCTTTTCGGCAGATGACCCTGCAAGTTTATTACACTCTAATTTCAAGGTACTTAACAATCGCTCCAATGGCTCCTTCTCTTGCAGCTCTCTTAATCCTGGTGTATTTGGAGAACTAACATTCACCACAAAGTAATCTACGTAGGGATAGAGCGTTCTGAGAGCGTACAGATAATCATCAACTGCATTTTCATTAGGCGTGATCTTGTTCTTACCAATATTTCCACCCACAATGGTTCGATGCGATTTACGAAGTCGATGAACGGCTACATGAACTCCATTATTATTAAATCCCATTCGATTAATGATAGCATCGTCTTTCTTTAATCGAAATAATCTCTTTTTTTCATTACCAGGTTGTGCCTTCGGGGTAAGCGTCCCAATTTCAACGAACCCGAATCCTAAATCCCCGAATGCGTTGTATCGTTTGGCATCTTTGTCGAACCCTGCAGCTAAACCTACTGGATTATCGAAAACGATCCCCATTACTTCTTTTCTTAGTAAAGAGCTTTTACTAACAAATAAGGATTTATACAATCGGGTAAATCCGAAGAATTCTGCGATACCTAAAAGACGAAAAGCAATATGGTGAGCTTTTTCAGCGTCGAAAAGGAATAAAATCGGGCGAATGAAAAATTGATACATCATTAAAAAGGGGTGCATTGCACCCCTATCATTTTAATTGGCAATTGCCTTTATTTGGTAGCCGTCTCTCGCTTACTCAATTCATGAGAAATCGAACTACTTTCAAATTTTAGTTTACCAGCAGAGGTTTCAATAACCACCGTTTGATTACCTTCATTGATATCAGATATCTTACCGTGCAATCCACTCTTGGTTACTACCTTATCGCCCTTCTTAAGAGCTTCGGTAAACTTCTTCTCTTCTTTCTGACGTTTAACCTGAGGGCGAATCATAAAGAAATACGCTACCGCAAAAATCAGTAAAAGAGGAACAAATTGGTTAAGTGCTTCCATCTAAAACTATTTCTTCATTGGAACATCAAAAGCTCCTGAACCCTTAGGCTCGATAAAAGCTTTAATTCGTAACATTTCAGTTCCAGCTGCTGTATTCGTTGTAAGCGTGATTGTTTTAGTCACTAGGTTCGCTCCAGCACCATTGAATTTCACTACAAGCTCGCCTTTATCACCAGGAGCAATTGGAGTGTTCTGAGGATAATCAGGTACCGTACATCCGCAGCTAGATCTTGCGTTAGAAATAATTAACGGAGCATCCCCGGTATTGGTGAATTCGAAAACAGTTTCTTGTGGTGTTCCAGCTACGATAGTCCCAAAATCATGCTCTTTCTTTTCGAAAGACATTACTGGACGCTTAGCACTGTTGTCAGCAGCCACTTCAGTAGTTACTGCATTAGAAGTTTCCTTTTTCTCTCCTTGCCCTTTACAACTAGTAAGGCTAAACATAACAGCTAATGCTGTAGCAAAGACATAAATTGATTTAGTTTTCATGAATATAATTTTAATAGTATGATTCAAAAATAAGGATAATTCTATACGATTACAGCAATCCTCTACCTGACTTAATAAGCCTACCCTCTTCTTTATAAGTAGATGACAAATTGTCTAGAATTCCATTAATAAACAAACTACTCTTTGGGGTAGAATACTCCTTCGCAATTTCAAGATACTCGTTGAGGGTGACTTTAGGTGGAATAGACGGAAAGTCGAGTAATTCAGCAATACCAAGAATCAATAGCAACTTGTCCATTTCTGCTAATCGGTCTTGATCCCAATTGGGAGTTTTACCCTCGATCTCTTTCGCATACTCCCCATACTTCAAAGCTACTTTAGCTAATAGTTTTCTTCCAAAGTCTAAATCATCATCTTCAGCAACTAGCTCAGGTAGCCAATAAGAATCTTCGGTCTGTTTACGCGCTGCACTAAAACGCTTGAGAATAAAAGTGTTAATCACAGGATAATCATCAATCCAGGTCAACTGCTCATCTTCAATAAAATCATAGACACCTTCATCTGGAGCTAAAAACTCTCTAAACAAAAGCATGACAATCTCTTTGTCCTCGGCATATCCTACCTGATCAAGATTCATGTATTCTAGGTATGCATCACTTTTCGTAAAAGAGGCATGGACGTTTGCGACATACTTTTCGTTCAAATACCACTGCTTCATCTTTCTTCGATCCCACTGGTCGAAAAGAACCTCTGACTCAGTAATCTGAGTTAAAAATGAATTATTGTAAAATCTTAAGGGGTCAGGAAATGTACTCTTCGAAGTCTCTAAATAAGCTTTCTGCCTAGCCTCAACCTCTCTCAAACTCCAATCTCTGAAATACTTAAAAAAATGGAGTTGAAGTAGATAAAGAGAGTAAACACCATCCATACTCTTCTTTAAAAAACGTTGATACGAATCTAAACTTGTTTCAGGTGATTTCTGAAGAGCGTACAAGGTCTGTAATACCTTGATGCGAATGTGTCGGCGCGTTAGCATGAGAAAGAACTCTATTTACATTTATACTGCACTGCAAAGTTAAGTTATATTTTGATTGCGCTATCTTTGAATTCACGGAATCGCACTCATGAAGGCATTAAAATATCTCAATTCATTTTTATTAAAATACTGGAAGAAGTTACTCGTCGGATTGGTCATTACCATTAGTGCTCGTGTATTTTCACTATTCATGCCTTCCTATATCAATGAATCGATTCAGGTCATTGAACAATATTTCAGAAACGAGATCAGCCAAGCAGAAGCAAAACAAATGCTACTTATCGACATTGGGATTATCGTTGGAACAACGCTTATTGCTGCTATTCTAACGTTCTTAATGCGTCAGTATATCATCAATGTTTCTCGATACATCGAGTACGATCTCAAGAATACGATTTACGATCACTACCAGATTTTATCCTCTAGTTTTTACAAGAAGAACCGGGTGGGGGATCTTATGAATCGAATTTCTGAGGACGTTTCTCAAGTAAGAATGTATGCTGGGCCCGCCATCATGTACGGATTACAGACACTAACACTATTTGTTATTCTCATTCCACTGATGTTTCTAAAAGCTCCTGACTTAGCACTTTATACTATTTTACCGTTTCCACTTCTATCTTTTCTAATCTACCGAATCAGTCGATTGATACACGTTAGAAGCACCGCGGTACAAACCTATCTTTCTACGCTTTCTACCTTCACCCAAGAACGGTTTTCGGGAATAGCAATAGTAAAGGCTTACCATTTGGAGCAAAAGATTGATCAGGACATGCAGGCACTCGCTGAAGAAGGAAAGCAAACTGCTATGGATTTAGCCAAAATCAATGCCTGGTTTTTCCCTTTAATGCTGTTGCTAATTGGCGCCTCTAATATTATTGTGATGTACGTAGGTGGAAGAATGTACATTGACGGAAGTATCGATTCGGTAGGCCTCATTGCTGAATTTATCCTGTATGTAAACATGCTCACTTGGCCTGTTACCGTGGTCGGATGGCTCACTTCAATCATTCAGCGTGCCGAAGTTTCTCAAGAGAGAATTAATGACTTTCTTCAGATTCAACCCGAAATCAACGATCATCTAGCAGATACTCAACTACCTATCCAAGGTCAAGTTGAATTCAACAATGTTTCTTATAAATACCCAGACACTGGCATTCAGGCACTTAAAAACGTTAATCTGAAAATACGTTCTGGAGAAACCGTAGCCCTCATGGGTAAAACAGGAGCTGGTAAATCGACAGTAATCGATTTAATCACGCGACTCATCGAACCACAAGAAGGAACGGTCCTTATTGATGGCATTTCTATCAATAACTATTACCTCACTGAACTTAGAACAAGTATGGGTGTGGTACCTCAAGATTCCTTCTTATTCTCTGACACTATCGAGAATAACATTCGATTCGGAAAATTAAATGCTACCGAAGAGGAGATCGAAAATGCAGCACGGTTAGCAGATGTACACCAGAACATCTTAGATTTTCCGAAAGGGTATCAAACGCTGCTTGGAGAGCGAGGAATTAGCTTAAGCGGTGGTCAAAAACAACGGGTATCCATTGCCCGTGCAATGATTAAGGAACCTCAAATCTTTCTGTTCGACGATTGCTTATCTGCGGTTGATACCGAAACCGAAGAGGTAATTTTGGGTAACATTAAAAATCAATCCAAAGAAAAGACGACACTCATTGTGAGTCACCGAATGGCTACCGTAAAGCACGCTGACCGTATACTTGTTTTAGATGAGGGACAAATTGTACAGGAAGGAACTCACAATGAATTGATTTCTAGTCCAGGGTTTTACCAAGACCTCTATCAAGAACAACTCAACGGTTAAAAAAGTTGCCCAACATTCTTTTTTTTTCCAAATTTGAGATAGACATAATTAAACTATTTCATGGAAAATAAGGTGAATACAGAACAAGAAGAGATTTTTTCGAAGGTAGTGCGAGCAGGTAGACGTACTTATTTCTTTGATGTTCGCGCCACAAAAGCAGGTGATTATTACTTAACGCTAACCGAAAGTAAAAAGTTCACCAATCCTGATGGAAGTTTTCATTACAAGAAACACAAGATCTATTTATACAAAGAAGATTTTGAATCTTTCAAGGAAACTCTCGATGAAATGATGTCCTTTATCATTGACCAAAAAGGAGAAGAAGTCATTTCTGAAAGACATCGTTCAGATTATCAAAAGGAATCTAATTTCCCTAACGAAACCAATGATGCTTCGGCTGAAGACGAGGAGAATAACAGTTCTTCATTTACCGATATCAGTTTCGAAGACATTTAACCGCTAATAACAAGACAATGAAAAACCATTTTTTTCGCAGTATTCTAGTGCTGTGCCTACCCCTTTTCGCCTTTAGTCAAGTAGGTTCAGATACAGTAGACCTCAATTATTATCTTCCTAAAAACCACACGTATAATTCAGACATTCCTACTCCGCAATCGGTTATTGGTCACGAGGTAGGTGAATGGCACATTACACATGATAAACTGATTCAATACTTGCAAGTACTTTCTGAAGCAAGTGATCGTATTTCGCTCGAAAATAGAGGCGAAACCTTCGAAGGTAGACCCCTATTTCTTCTTACGGTGACTTCGCCGAGAAATCATGAACGAATTGATCAAATTGTAGCCGATCGAAAGAAATTAGTTAACGGAGAGGTTGAACCCAAAGAGAATATGCCTGTAGTGATCTACCAGGGTTTCTCCATTCACGGAAACGAGCCGAGTGGGTCAAACGCCGCACTAGCCTATGCCTACCATCTGGCTGCATCAAATGAGGTATTAGCAGATTTAGAAAATACAGTCATTCTTTTCGATCCAAGTTTTAACCCTGACGGACTACAGCGATTTGCTTACTGGGCAAATGTTCACAGAGCTCATCAATTAAACTACGACCCGAATGATAGAGAATATCGTGAGGTTTGGCCAGGAGGAAGAACCAATCACTATTGGTTTGATCTAAACAGAGATTGGCTACCCGTTCAATTACCCGAAAGTAGAGCTAGAATAGCAACCTATCACAAATGGTTACCCAATGTACTTACCGACCACCACGAGATGGGAACCAATTCGACTTTCTTCTTTCAACCCGGTGAGCCTACCCGTGTGCATCCACTCACTCCAAAGATTAACCAAGAGCTAACCAAAATGATTGGATCTTATCATGCTAAAGCACTCGATAAGATTGGCTCACTCTATTACTCTGAAGAGAACTACGATGATTATTACTACGGAAAGGGGTCTACCTTTCCTGATTTGAACGGAACCATAGGGATTCTTTTCGAACAAGGAAGTTCTCGAGGCCACGGCCAAGAAAGTGAAAATGGACTTTTAACTTTTCCTTTCACCATTAGAAATCAATTCACCACTGCCCTATCTACCCTTGAGGCAGCGAATGGATTGAAATCTAAATTGATGGAGTACCAGAAAGACTACTACGCTACTTTGAGAAAAGAAGCTGCTGCTCACAAGACTAGTGGTTATGTATTTGGAACTACCAAAGATGCAGGTAGCGCATGGCACCTAACCGAGGTATTAAAACGTCACGGTATTAGCGTTATGGCGCTAGAAGAAGATTACCGAAGTGGGAAAAAAGAATTCAGTTCAGGTAAAAGCTATTTTGTTCCACTGAATCAAAGAAACCCAAGACTGGTTGACGCTATTTTCGAGGAGAGAACCACTTTTACGGATAGTTTATTCTATGACATTTCAGCTTGGACATTTCCGCACGCATTCGGTGTATCTAGTGAAAAAGTATTGAAAAAACCATCAGTCAATATGACTCCTGTATCTACGATTGATAGGCCAAAAGGTAGCGTTGAAGAAAAAAGTAATTACGGTTATCTTTTTGAATGGCACGACTATTATGCACCAAAACTACTTCATGCCCTTACTCAAAAAGGCATTCGAGTAAAGGTAGCAATGGCACCTTTCAAACTTGCGGGTAGATCTTATGATTATGGAACCTTAATGATTCCGCTGCAAAATCAAGAAAACAGATCCGATGAGATTTATACAATGCTTTCAGATTTTGCATCGAAACATCCACTCGAAGTTCATTCAGCTTCAACCGGACTTACAGAAGGGATTGACTTTGGAAGTAATAATTTCGATGCCGTTGAACCTATTGCTGTAGCATTATTAGTAGGTACAGGAATAAGTTCCTATGATGCTGGAGAAATCTGGCACCTATTCGATCAGCGCTACAATATCAAGGTAACCAAACTTGAAGCATCGAGAGTTTCTTCGGTAAACCTAGATCGTTATACAGATATTATCATTCCTAGTCTCGGTTATGGCCCAAACCCTTTAAACGATGCTACAGCGTCAAAACTGAAGCAATGGGTGCGAGAAGGTGGAACACTTATCGGATATCGAAATGCCTTAAACTGGTTGAATTCTAACGAACTCTTAAGTTTTAATACGCGACAAGCAAAAGTAGCAGCCGCAAAGAATCTGAGATTTGACCAAGCAAGGAATTACTACGGAGCACAGGTAACGGGTGGAGCAATCTTTGAAGCAAATATTGATCGATCACATCCTATCAATTTCGGATACACAACCGATAAAATCGCGCTATTCAGAAACACGAATCTTTTTATCGAACCCCGATCAAATAGTTTTGAAAACCCATTGACCTATACACAATCACCGCTACTTAGTGGTTATATTTCTGAAGAGAATTTAGAAGCCTTAAAAGGCAGCTCTGCACTTTCCATAAAATCGATAGGACGTGGAAAAGTGATCGGATTCACCGATAACACTAATTTTAGAGCCTTCTGGTACGGCACCAACCGATTACTGATGAACGCTTTATTCTTCGGTGACTCAATGTAAGACTACCAACCCTTGCGCTTCGCTAGGTTTTCTAAGTGAGCGTAATGGTGGCCACTGTGCCAAGCATATAGGAGCGTATTCTCTTTGAGATTACGCTCCTTATTATTTTCTGGATGTATGAAAGTCTTTTCTAAATCAGATGCACTTAAGCTTCTGATAATAAAAACAAGCTTGATATGGATTGCTTGAATCAGATTCAATGAACTCTCGATAGGCATCTTCGCATCACTGAGCGAGGCCCAACCATCCTGGTCATAGGCCTTGATAAGAGGGGTTTGCTCGGATAAGGCCCACTTATATCTAATAAAACTGTGAGCGTGACTATCGGCGATGTGATGAATGAGTTGTCTTGCCGTCCAAGATCCTGCACGGTAAGGGGTATCCAACTGCATATCATCCCAATTTGCAACCAAGTCACTCAGCTTACTTGGAAATTGCTCCAACTGTTCAGTAGCCCTCAAGATATCCTCTTCACTGATTACCGTGGGCAATTGAAAGGGTCCAATGGGGTACTGTTCGGTGATCATTATCCGACTTTTACCAGTTCTACATCAAACACTAGAGTAGCATTTGGTGGAATTACTCCTCCTGCACCACGCTCTCCATAGCCGAGGTATGACGGGATTACAAAACGTGCTTTATCTCCTTCTTTTAAAAGAGCGATACCTTCATCCCATCCTTGTATTACTTGTCCGATACCTAACGTAAAAGTAATCGGATCTTTGCGACGGTAAGAAGAATCAAATACTTGACCATTGTCAAGGCTTCCTTCATAATGAACTGAGACACTCTTTCCTGTTTCGGCTTGAGCACCTGAGCCCTTTTGAATAATCTTGTATCGAAGTCCAGAATCTGTTTGATCAAAACCGGCAGCGAGTTTATCGAGTGCTTCCTGAGCCGCTTTTTTGGCTTCTTCCTCTCGCTTCGCTCGAGCATTTTCAAAAACACGAAAAGCCTCTACGGCATTCCAATTCTGTGCAGCCTCTCCTACTCGCTCAATGGCCAATGTTTCAATAACATCATCTTGAGCAATCGCATCTACCACATCTTGCCCTTCAACTACCTTACCGAAAACAGTGTGTTTTCCATCTAACCAAGGAGTTGCAGTGTGTGTAATGAAAAACTGGCTCCCATTGGTTCCAGGGCCTGCGTTAGCCATAGAGAGTACTCCAGGGCCATCATGCTTTAGCTCAGGTACAAACTCATCGTCAAATTTATATCCTGGGTCACCAGTACCTGTTCCCAAAGGGCATCCTCCTTGAATCATAAAATCAGCAATCACTCTATGAAATTTTAAACCATCGTAATAAGGTGTGCCCTGTGGTTTTGCTGAATTTTCAAGATTACCTTCAGCTAATGCCACAAAATTCCCTACCGTTCCTGGGGTTTTATCATGGGTGAGCTGAACAAGAATTTGTCCTTTAGACGTAGTAAATCGAGCGTAAATACCCTCCTGCATAATTGTAATTTTAAGTAAGTTGTATTAATTCTATTGAGGCAAATAATTATCCATCAGATAGATAAGTGCTGTCATTGCAGCAGCCCCGAGTTCTAATTCTCTTTTATTAACGTGCTCAAAGCGATCGTTATCTGAGTGGTGATGATCAAAGTAACGCTGAGAGTCAGGTTTTAAACCTGCAAGAATTAACCCTTGCGGTTTTAGGGGGCCAATATCTGCTCCGCTACCACCTAATTCAAATCGATCAGAGAGATAAGGATAAAAGTAATTGGACCAAGATTTGATCTGATCAAAAGTCTCTTTATCGGTGTCAAAAGAAAAACCTCTAGGAGTAAAACCTCCACTATCGCTTTCTAATGCAAACACGTGCTTCTCGCCTTCAGCTAATGCTACTCTGGCATATTCATTTCCTCCTCTTAATCCATTCTCTTCATTCATAAATAGAACCACACGAATAGTGCGTTTCGGGCGATAACCAACCTGTTTTAGAAGAGACAAAACATCCATCGATTGAACGACTCCCGCTCCGTCATCATGAGAGCCATCCCCTAAATCCCAAGAATCTAAATGTCCACCGACAACCATAATTTCATCAGGGTAAAGACTTCCTTTAATCTCACCGATAACATTATATGATTTCACATCAGGAAAGTTTCTACTATTCTGTTTAAAGTAGAATTGAGTTTGTTTGTTCAGCGAAAGCGTTGCTGACAATAAATCTGCCCCTTTGGTACTGATCGCTGCAGCCGGAATACGCTGATCTAAAGGCAAGTCTCCATAACTCATTGCCCCGGTATGCGGAAAGTCATCGATACGTAAGTTCATGGAGCGAACAATAACACCAACCGCTCCAAATTTTGCGGCAGCTTCAGCTCCAGAATAACGCTGGTCAACACATCCACCATAGGCAGCAAACGTATTAATCAACGTTGGTTCCATCGGACGATTATAGAAGACAATTTTACCCTCAATCTTTGCACGCCCCAGCTGCTCCAATTCATCGAGCGACTTTACCTCAACTATTTCAGCCTTTAAACCCATACTTGAGGTAGCTATAGAACCCCCAAGAGCAGTAATAGGAACAGTAGTAGTCACTCCAGGAGTCGTCTCAATGTAAGCAAACTCAGGAGCTCCACGAACCCACTTCGGCACCATTACCGGTTGCAGATAAACACGATCTAAACCTAAAGCTTCTAACTCTGATTTCGTATACTCAACGGCCTGTTCAGCCTCGACTGATCCCGATAACCTACCTCCTATTTGTAAAGACAGAAATCGAAGCCAGTCGTGCGCGTTACCGTTCGTAAGGGCCGTATCAAAAATCTGCTTAATAGTTGCTGCATCCTCCTTTTCATTTACCTCAGAAGTCTGAGCCACAGAAAGTTGGAAGGAAACCAAAAGAATAAAAGCAAAATAAAATCTCATAAAGCGAATGATCTAACAAGTTCTAAAGTGATTTTATCCTCAGATAAAATCATTAATCGTTCTACAATGTTGCGAAGTTCACGAATATTTCCAGGATACGACCTCGAAACTAACGCCTTTAACGCATCTTTATCAATAGATTTATTCACGACACCCATCTGCTCTGCAATTTGAGCTGAAAAGTGGTCGATTAAATGAGGAATATCCTCTTTACGACGATCTAATGAAGGTACTTCGATAAGAATAACGCTTAAGCGATGGTATAAATCTTCTCGAAAACGACCTTCCTCAATTTCTTTACGAAGGTCTTTATTGGTAGCCGCAACAACACGAACATCAACCTTTATAGGCTTTTCGGCACCAACTCTAACAATTTGAGACTCTTGAAGGGCTCGTAGAACTTTCGCTTGAGCAGATAAAGACATATCTCCTATCTCGTCTAGAAAAAGTGTACCTCCATGTGCCATTTCAAATTTACCTGCGCGATCCTTATGAGCCGAGGTAAATGCACCTTTGACATGACCAAAGAGCTCACTTTCAATTAGTTCAGAAGGTATCGCTGCACAATTCACCTCAACAAAGGAAGAACTCGATCTAGAGCTATTTTGATGAAGCGCCTTTGCAACTAACTCTTTACCAGAACCATTAGGCCCGGTAATTAAAACTCGAGCAGAAGTATCTGATACCTTATCGATCATCGAACGAATAGCGTTTAACGCTGTGCTATCGCCAATCATTTGATCTGATTTCACGAGTCGTTTTTTAAGACGCTTGTTTTCTGCCTTAATTTTCTTTCGTTCGAGGCCATTTTTTGCCGTGGTCAATAATCGATTTAAATCGGGTGGCTTAGATAAATAGTCGAATGCTCCCAATCGCATGCATTCTACTGCAGTTTCAAGATCACCGTGCCCCGATATCATAATTACAGGCAATTCATCAGTGCGATCACCAATAGCCTGTAAGACTTCAGTCCCATCTTTTTTTGGCATTTTAATATCACAGAAAACCAAATCAATGGTATCATCTTGATCGATCATTTGAATTCCTTCTAAGCCATCTTTAGCCTCAATAATATCATGGCTTGGATCAGATTGAACCAAGATCTTAGAAAGCACGCGTCTAATGCTTTCTTCGTCTTCGATGATTAGAATTCTTGCCATTGCGAATAAAGGTAAGACTTTGAAAAGGCATAAAAAACAAAACCCACCCTTAAAACAAGTTCTAAGGATGGGAAAAATTGCTATGAAAAAGAAAATAATATTGGTTACCCAATATTAGAAGCTAATATAGTACTTATTTCGTAACCTCGTCTTTTTCATCAAGAAAACATATCTCGGATGCGATCAAAAGTCGATTTATCATCCTTTTGCGGATCTGGAACAAAGTTCTTGTCAGAAGACCACTTCTCAAATTGGGCCTCTTGTTCAGAAGTCAATTTTTGCGGGGTCCATACTAAAACATGAACGAGTAGATCACCTTTTCCATATCCGTTCAAACTCTTTATTCCTTTGCCTCTGAGTCGCAGAACCTTTCCTGATTGGGTACCCTTATCGATTTTGATTCGCACCTTACCAGATACGGTATCGATTTCTTTAGAGGCACCTAAGACTGCGTCAGAAAAACTGATTCTAAGATCAAAATGAAGGTTTTCACCTTCTCTTTTTAAGGTAGGGTGCGATTCCTCTTTAATCGAAACAATTAAATCTCCTGCAATTCCGTTACCCGGAGCGTCGTTACCCTTGCCTGATACCTTTAACTGCATCCCGTCTTCAACTCCGCCAGGAATTTGGATCGAAACCGTTTCTTCTTTCACTATCAAGCCTTGGGCGTCAGCTCCTGCTGGTTTTTGATCTAACAATTGACCCGAGCCCTGGCAAGTACCACAAGGGGCTGCAGTCTGCATTCGACCAAGTATGGTATTTTGAATCTTAGTGACCTGACCTGTTCCATTACAGGTTGAGCAAGATTTATAAGTGACCCCCTCAGCTTGAACCTTTCGCTTTACTTTAACCTTTTTCTCGACTCCTTCTGCAATCTCCTCTAAATTCAATTTGAGTTGAATTCGAAGGTTCGTTCCTTTAACACGACGTGCTCCACCTCCGCCGAAGCCACCGAAGCCACCGAATCCACCGCCAAAAGCACTGCCAAAAATATCTCCAAATTGACTGAAGATATCATCCATATTCATGCCTCCTCCGGCACCTCCGTTTTCGAATGCTGCGTGTCCGAATTGGTCGTATTGTCGTCGTTTCTCAGGGTCGCCTAAAACCTCATAGGCCTCTGCAGCCTTTTTGAAGTTTTCTTCTGCAGCCGTGTCTCCCGGATTTTTATCAGGGTGAAATTGTATCGCCTTTTTTCGGTAGGCCTTCTTAATTTCTGCCTCAGTGGCCGTTTTTGAAACCCCTAATATTTCGTAAAAATCTTCTTTCATTGATTATTGACCCACAACTACTTTAGGGTGCCTAATTATTTGATCTCCAAGAGTATATCCCTTTTCGACCGTATCGATTATTTTTCCTTTTAGTTTTTCCTCTGGAGCTGGAATTTGGGTAATCGCATCATGCACCTCAGAATCAAATTCAGATCCAGCCTCAACGCTTATTTCAGTAAGACCCTTAGACTTAAGAACCTCTTTAAACTTATTTTGAATGAGTTCAATACCCTTTAACGTATCTGCATCCGCAGATTTTTTAATCTCTGGTAAGGCGCGATCAAAATCGTCAAGCACAGGTAATAAAGCCGTGATTACTTCACGACCCGCCGTCTTAAACAAATCGATACGTTCCTTAGTCGTACGTTTTTTATAATTCTCAAATTCGGCAAACAATCGGAGAAATTTATCCTTCTCTTGCGCTAATTGCTCCTCGATGGTAGGCTCAGCGTTTTCCTGTTTCGCAGTATCCTCTGCAGCAGGTTGCTCTACCTCATTAGATTCAATTTCGTGATTATCCGTTGAATCGATAGGATTCTTTTCACTGTTTTTCGACTTACTCATTTTTTGTGTGAAAATTAATTTCTGAATTAAAGACAAAAGTGTTGCCATAGTAGGCTTCTGTGCCAAAATGTCACTTTCTTGTCTGAATTAGATCGGTTAAAGCTTCGGTCAAATTGGAATAATGGAATTCAAAGCCTTCGTTTAGTAATCTTTCAGGAATTACTTTTTGTGACTGAAGTACCATTTCAGACATCTCTCCTAAAAGCAGTTTAATCATAAATTCAGGAGATCGCTTTAACCAAAACGGACGATTCATCACCTTCGCTAATCGCTCAGATATTTCGAATGCTCTTTCTGGATAAGGAGAAACCACATTGTAGACTCCCTTACTCTCTGAATCTAAACGGTGAATAATTGCTCGAATAAGATCATCAATATGAATCCAAGACTGCCACTGCTCCCCAGATCCTAAGGCGGCCCCTAGACCTATTGAAGTAGGTTGCATAAGCTTAGGCAGCGCACCACCGCGAGTTGAAAATACAATGCCAAATCGTAATTTACTCACTGAGATATTTAATGATTCAAAACGATCAGCTTCAGCTTCCCATTGCTGAACAACCTTACTTAAAAAACCAGGGTCTGATTGGGTGCTTGATTCGGTGTAACTATTCTCAAAATCACTTTTGTAAAAACCGATAGCTGAGGCAGAGACCAACTGCTTTACTGAATGTTTAGAGTTGGAGAGTGCGCGATTCAAGGTTTTTAATCCATTCACACGACTCGACAAAATTTCGGCTTTGTAACGCTTGCTCCAACGATTCGCCACTGTAGCTCCTGCAAGGTTAACAATAGCATCCACATCCTTTAAAGCCCCTTCTTGAACTTCGAACTGATTCGGGTCCCAGTAAAACGCATCTGCACCATGAAGTGGCTTTGCATTTTTATTTCTTGTTAAGTACCGACATTGCCACTGACTAGACGTTTCTAGATAACGAAGCAAAGCGGTTCCAACTAAGCCGGTCGCTCCAGTAACTAAGACTGTTTTACTCATGATTGTGGAGTTTTTGTAGCTCTCAACATTTCCCTTTTGCCCGGAGGGCCCGGCAAACGCTCTACCCGTAAATTAGCGGCTTCGAGTGCCCGTCTTACACTCCCTTTGGCAGCGTAAGTAACAAATACCCCTCCTGTGTTCAACAGGTTCGCACATTTTTCAAACCAACGAGCTTCCCATAACTCAGGTTGAGCTCTTGCCCCAAAAGCATCATAATAAATAAGATCAAAACTGGTTTGAGACTCAAAAGACTCAAAGGTTTGATCTACTTTGTGAATCATTTTATTTGGAGCTAATTCAATCGCTCTATTCCATTCAGCTTCGTGCAATTTTAAATACTGATTGTAATTACCCCACCCCTCAGCATTCATAGCTAACCATTCTTTCGATTCTAAAGGAAAAGCCTCGAGGCCTAAGTAATTCAGTCTCAACGGTGAATTCTCTAAAAAATCGAAAGTAAGCAGGGCATTCATTCCCGTTCCTAAGCCCATTTCGAAAATAGATAAAGACTGAGATTTAGGGTTTTGTGATAACCAGTAGCTTAGGCCTGCGTCAATAAACACATGTTTGGCTTCGACAAGGGCTCCATGCCTTGAATGATAGGTCTCATTAAGGTCAGTAATTTCTAAGGTATTACTACCATCCCCCGTTCGAATCACCTTTCGTTTCATACTGTAAAAGTAATCTAAGAAATACTACTTTTGTAGTATAAGCGTTCATTAAGATGGAAATAGAAAAAGTTGCTCAATCTAAACTAGAGAATCTTAACCTAACCAATCTTGGTTTCGGCACTCAATTTACCGACCACATGGTAATCTCTGATTTTAAAGATGGTAAGTGGTCTTCTCATACTATTAAACCTTACGCTCCTTTTACCTTAGAGCCGTCGGCTAGTGTTTTTCACTACGGTCAAGCACTATTTGAAGGAATGAAGGCTTATAAAGGAAAAGATGGAAAAGCGTACCTGTTTAGACCAACTGAAAATATCAAGCGATTTAATCGTTCGTGTGAGCGTATGTGTATTCCACAAATCGATGAAAAGGCCTTTTTAGAAAGTCTCAATGAACTTATCAAATTAGAGAAGGCATGGATTCCTACCGATGAAGGAAGTTCACTTTATATAAGACCTTACGTATTTGCCACCGAGGCTGCGATCAAGGCGAATCCCGCTTTAGAATATCGATTTGCTATTATTTGCTCACCGGTATCCGCCTACTTCTCAAGTGCCATTGCCGTTAAGATTGAGGAGCGTTTTTCTAGAGCTGCTCCAGGTGGATTTGGATATGCAAAAGCAGCCGGAAATTATGCAGGGCAATTCTATCCGACCGAATTAGCAAAGGCAGAAGGTTATCAACAAGTGGTATGGACTGACGCTAACACACATAGTTATATCGAAGAAGCAGGTACCATGAATATCTTTGTTCGTCTAGGCGATCAATTATTCACTAGTCCTACTTCAGATACGATCCTTGATGGTATAACGCGTAAAAGCATGCTCACCTTGTGTAAAGACTTAGGTATTGAGGTTGAAGAGCGATCAGTATCTGTAGCTGAGCTTGTTAAAGGCTTTGAAACGGGCGAATTAAAAGAGCTATTCGGGGTGGGAACTGCTGCGGTAGTAAGTGAGATCAATAGTTTTGGATACCAAGGCATCCAGTACAGCATCGATGAGGTAGAAAATCCTTATGCCCAACTACTTAAAAAGGAATTAACAGACATTCAATTAGGACGTACTGAAGATCCTTACGGATGGAGATATGAGGTAATTTAATGTTTAGCACTGGTCAACTTATTTTTGCAGCACTCTTCTTTGTGGGGTTCGTGAGTATCATAGTGTTCTCATATAGAAAAGACAAGGCTATACATACCAAACAATTCAAGGGATCACTCTGGGTACTTGTTGCCTTTATCGTATTTATTGCACTCCTTACAGGCCTTAAATACGCCTTAAGATGAAAACATTACTCCCATTTCTTTGGGTTTTTCTAGGTGGTGGAGTCGGTAGTATTATTCGCTACCAACTATCAATAGCATTCAATAAAGAAGGAGCTCATTTTCAATGGGGAACCTTTACTGCCAATCTTATCGGATGCTTATTACTCGGTTTATTCAGCAGCCTGCTCAATAAATCTGATCAAGGGCAACTCCAGCTTTTTTTACTTACTGGTTTATGTGGAGGTTTCACCACTTTTAGCACGTTTTCAAAGGAAGGGTTATCCCTATTAGAACGGGAGCTCTATTTGCCATATACCTTATATACTTTGAGTAGTCTTCTTTTCGGAATCCTATTTTTGGTCATCGGTTATCGAATTGTTCGATAAGCATTTCTTCATTTTTTACGATTCTAACAATATATAGTGAGACCAATTTCGAATATCACACTATTGGAAGTTGAATATTTGAGATATATTAAAAGTTTTGAATAAAACACTGAATTTTTTATTGTGTTTTGCTCATTTCTATACATTTACCGCAACAAAATCGAAAAAACCATGAAAAAAATTGAAGCAATCATTCGCAAGTCAAAGTTTGACGAAGTGAAAAAAGCGCTACACGACGTTGGTGTAGTATTTTTTAGTTATTGGGATGTTACCGGTGTGGGTAACGAAAAACAAGGACACGTATACCGAGGCGTGGTGTATTCCACCTCAGATATTCAACGTAGATACCTTTCTATCGTGGTTTCTGACGAATTTGTTGATACTGCGGTCAAAACAATACTAGAAGCGGCAAAAACAGGAAATGTAGGGGATGGGAAAATCTTTATTTGCCCTGTTGAAGAAGCTTACCGCATTAGAACCGGAGAAAACGGTTACGAAGGAATCAACTAATCATCAATCAAAAAACGAAAACCATGGAAACTGCTTTATTTACTGCTAACAACATCTGGATGATGATTTGTACGGGGCTTGTATTCTTCATGCACCTCGGATTCTCATTCCTTGAAATCGGGCTTACACGCCAGAAAAATACCGTTAATATATTATTCAAAAACATATTTATCATCACTGCTGGTTTACTGCTATATTATATAGGAGGGTTCAACTTGATGTATCCTGGATTTGAAGACGGTGATTTTGGATTTTTCAAATTCGCAGGGTTCGGAATTGCGGCTCCTGAAGGAGGGATGACTCCAGAATATGCTAGTGGAGGGTACACTTGGTGGACTGACTTCTTATTTCAGGGAATGTTTGCCGCAACTGCAGCCACCATTGTATCGGGGGCAGTAGCAGAGCGTGTAAAGCTCCAATCTTTTTTCATTTTCACCCTCATATATGTAGGCCTAGTGTATCCTATTGTAGGGTCTTGGCAATGGGGCGGCGGTTTTCTATCTAGCCTAAGTTATGGTGAAGCAGAAGGATTCTACGACTTCGCAGGATCTACGATAGTTCACTCAGTAGGTGGATGGGCTGCACTGATCGCAGTATATTTATTGGGGCCACGAATCGGAAAATATACCGAAGACGGTAAGGCCAATGCGATCCCGGGACACAGTCTACCCTTTACCACTGCAGGGGTCCTTATCCTTTGGTTAGGATGGTTTGGATTTAACGGTGGATCAGTGCTTTCTGCAGATCCAGAACTTACTTCACTTACATTAGTAACTACTTCACTTGCAGCAGCAGCAGGTGGTATGTCAGCTTTTGTATTCGCATTATTCAGATTTAAGAACTTTGATTTAACCATGTTCCTAAATGGAATCTTAGGAGGACTGGTAAGTATTACTGCGGGGGCAGACCAAATGTCACCAAATGAGGCCGTTATAGTCGGTGCAATCGGGGGTGTCCTTATCGTACTTGCCGTAACGCTTCTTGATAAATTATTACTAGATGACCCTGTCGGAGCTATCGCTGTTCACCTTGTAACCGGTATGTGGGGAACGCTAGCGGTAGGTTTATTTGGAGCAAAGGCTTCAATGGATCAATTTTTAGTGCAATTGGCTGGAGTAGGTGCTGTTGCTGCTTTCTGTAGCGTAACTGCCTTTATCATTCTTTTCAGCTTAAAGAAAACAATGGGGCTGCGCGTTTCTCGCGAAGAAGAAATCGAAGGGCTCGATATTCACGAGCATGGAATGGACGCTTATCCAGATTTCAGACTGAACCAACATTAACAGTAAGGGGCGCAAGAAAACGAGCGCCCCTTATTTTTTTACAATAATCATCATCAAAACTCGAACACCATGAAAAAACTTTTCACAACCCTTGCTATGGCTTTAACAGGTATTGCTATAGCCCAAGAAACAGAACCAACCTTCTCACTTTCAGGAACCGTTGATACCTACTTCAGAAGCAGTGAATACGCACCGGGCACCTCGTTTGCTAACCTACCTGGATTTTCTCTAGGGATGGCAAACCTAATTTTCGCTTATGAAGGAGAAGACCACGGATTTGTAGCCGATTTAGTAATGGGTCCTAGAGGAACTGAAGCTGTTTTTAATTCATCAGGATCATCAAACATGGTCAACCAGCTCTATGTATACTACAATTTGAGTGATAGTGTAACACTGACGTTTGGTAACTTCAACACCTTCTTAGGTTATGAAGTGATTTCACCAGCGGCCAATTTCAACTATTCTACATCGTATTTATTCTCTTACGGACCATTCTCTCATACGGGTCTCAAACTAGATGCAGCATTGAGTGATGACATTTCATTAATGCTTGGGGTGATGAATCAAACCGATTATACCGAAGGTAATTTTGATAGTGCCGGCAATGGCGCCGCGTTCGACAAGTATATGTTCGGAGCTCAACTAGGGTTATACGGTCAATACCTGAACCTCCTTGCAGGTAAGGACTATACACAGATTGACTATACCGGAGGATTCGATCTATCTGAAGGGTTCTACCTAGGTATTAACGCTTCAAAAGCTTCATTAGCCGACGGCGCTGAATTTTCAGGTGTTGCCCTCTATCCACAGATTGGTTTATCAGAAGACTTCTCTTTAGGACTTCGTGGCGAGATATTTAAAGACAACGGTGCGGGAATTCTTGGAGATGGAGAACTCGATAACACTTCACTCACTCTAACCGGAAGTTACTCTAGTGGAAACTTCACATTCAAGCCAGAATTTAGATTAGATAAAGGTTCTGAAGCCTTCTACGCAAACGAAAGCGGAAATACTGATAGTTTGTCTTCATTCGTTTTGGCAGCCATATACAGCTTCTAATCAATATACATTTGAGTTTAGTTTTAAAAGAGGGCATATTGCCCTCTTTTTATTTATAAAATAAATCAAAACTCTTCTCCCCTGCCAAAATCGCTGTTTCCAGATGGTTGGCACTAGGTACTAACGGACAGGAATACTTTGGATTGTAAGCACAATAAGGATTGTAGGCCTTATTAAAATCAATCAAAACCGAATCCTTTAATGGGAAAATAAGATCGATATAACGCCCTCCTCCGTAGGTAAGATCACCATTCGTTAAATCTGTAAACGGTAAGAAGACATAATCGTCTAAGGCATCAACTTCACGATAAACGGGTAGAACATGGCAACGATCATTGAGCTGAAAGAATAAATTACCGTAAACGATTTCATTCGTGACCGAACCTGTAGTGGTCTTCATCTGAATCGTATCTATTTTAAGCGCTTCGCGGAAAAGAGCCTTTACCTGATAATCTGACGTTGGTATAAAGAACTCTAATCCGTCAAACTTTTTCTTTTCTTTCGCTCGAAGTGGGGAAGTACTCGGATCTAAGAAATATTCATTCTTATTTCGCTGCCACTCATAAACGGTTTGCAGGTGCTCAGGTACCGTATCTAAGTTAACACGAGCAACCTCAGCGTGATATCGCTTCTCCTGACAGGAGACCACCGAAAACCAAAGACTAAGCGATAAAAGGCTAATTAAAATGTGGGCGCTGTATCGGAGCATTTTTAATCACTTGAGATAGAACAATATGGGTTCTAGTTTCACCATACGAAATTAATAAATCAATTAGCTTTTCTAGGTGTCTTTGGTCACGCAATACGACCTCCATGATGATATTCTCATTCCCGGTAACTCGATAACAATTTCTCACCTCCTTTAACGATTTAACTTTTTCTAGAAACGGCTTAAGCATTCCTACAAAAGCGCGAAGGTGAATGATAGCGTGTAGTTGATAACCGAGAGGCTCAGAGTCGATAGCAAGTTGGTAACCTTGAATAATACCACGATCTTCTAATCGCCTAATTCGATCTGCGATTGCAGGAGCACTGAGGCCGACAACCTTTGCGATTGCAGACTGTGGAGTCTTAGCGTTTTGCTGAAGTTGCTTCAGTATCTGCCAATCAATTTTATCTAATCGATCCATAGTTTATAAAACAAAATAATTTAACTAAAATACCTTATTTATATTAGTTAATCTACAATATTGCCTTATAATATACATACATAACCCCATAGAGTAAAGTAAATTCGTAGGGTATGTTAGCGTCTAGAACCCTGTATCAGCGAACACTTACTATTTGCGATCTCACCGAAAAGGTGAGTCAGGCTTCTGCGTGCCAGCCTCGACTAAAGTCATTTAGTTTAGAGCTATCTAATCATTTAATTAGTGATAGTGTTCTGTTGAAGTCGAGTATTCACAAGGCACTTTCAAATGACCTTAGTTTTCATGGGCAAGGCAAAATCGTTCAGTTTGCCTTGATTTTAGTTAGAAATCTACAGTATTACTTGAAAGGTTTAGAATATGACGCTAGCTTACCTAGTGATTACACCAAAGCCATTCTAGAAGAACTAAGGAAGTACCAGCGGTATCTTTCAATGAATCACAAAAGGTGGAGTAGCCTTATTAACTAGAAAGCCCTTTTAAAAATTCGAGTGCCTTTTCGTTAAAAGTCTGTGGACGTTCAACGTTTACCACGTGACCGCATTTTTCGACAACAAAAAGATCGGCTAATGGATTAGCACCTACTAATTCTCTTATTGGAGGGAGAAATAAATAATCCTCTTCACCCATTAAGTAGAGCGTAGGTACGATAGATCTAGTTTCTCGATAAAAACGTAGAAGTGGGTTGAGATCCGCCGTTAGTTTAAACCATCGCAAGAATTCCTTCTGATATAATTTTGTCGCCTCTCGAACAAAGAGATTTCTAGACTCTTTATGATTTTTATTAGGCATAATGATAAAGGCAAAGAATCGATACAGCCACAGATAAGGAATCATCGATTTAAACCAATTCCCCAACTTTATCAATAATTGAGACCTAAAATCTAGTTTTACAATGGCACCTCCAAGAACCATTGCGTGGATGCGATTAGGGTACCGATCCTCGATATTTCGTATAAGAATGGTACCTAATGAAATCCCTATAAAGTGAGATTTTTTAATACCTAGATGATCTAAAACTTCAATAATATCATCGGTAACTGAATCAAAGGTATAGCGCTGTAAGGCTTTAACCAGATTCGATTTAGAATTTCCGTGCCCTCTGAGATCTAGTAGAAGAACATTAAAGTGCTTTTTAAAATCTCTAATCTGGCGAAACCATATCGTAGAACTACCTCCAGCCCCATGAACGAAGGTTACCCACTGATCGCTATCAGCCTCGGTGTAGGTAGTGTAATGTAACATGACTATGAAACTAGCAAACTTTTCATTTGCTCTTGTAATTCTTTGGCAGAATTTGCGGCAGCCTCTGCAAAATCTCTTCCAGAACTTGCATAAATAATACCTCGAGAAGAATTGACTAGTAATCCAACCGAATCATTCTTGCCATTGTCGTATACGGCCTTAAGATCACCTCCTTGGGCGCCCACACCAGGAACTAGAAAGAAGGCATGAGGTGCTAAATCCCTGATCTCCTTTAGTCGGTCTGCCTTGGTCGCGCCCACTACATACATCACTCGTTCTGAGTTGCTGTATTTTTGAGTAGTTCTAATGACTTGTTCAAACAGAGTTGCACTATTTTCCCCGTGATATTGAAAATCTTCAGCGCCTTTATTTGAGGTTAATGCCAGAACAATCGGATACTTTTCTTCTTGTTTCAAGAATGGTTCAATCGCATCACTCCCCATGTAAGGAGAAAGCGTAACTGAATCAAATCCGAGCCCATTATAAAAAGCTTCAGCATAACGCTCGGCTGTATTTCCGATATCACCACGCTTGGCATCAGCGATGGTAAAATGATTTGGATAGCTTTCATTCAGATAAGCAATCGTTCGTTCAAGTGATCTCCAACCCTTAACTCCATACGCCTCGTAAAATGCCAAATTAGGTTTATAAGCCACGCAGTAATCTGCCGTCACATCAATGATTGCTTTATTAAATTCAAATAAAGGGTCGTCGGCATCTTTCAAATGTGCGGGGATCTTTTCAAGATCGGTATCTAATCCGACACATAGAAAACTTTGCTTCTCTCGTATTTGCGCTACTAGGCTGTCAATTTTCATATTAGAAAGACTCAGAGGCCTCTTTTAATTTCTCAGTGTTTTCTACTAATTGAAGCTCATCGATAATACGTTGAATATCGCCATTTATGATGTTTTGGAGATCATAGAGTGTGAGTCCAATTCGGTGATCCGTTACACGACCCTGCGGGTAGTTATAAGTTCTAATTTTTGCCGAACGATCCCCTGAACTCACCTGTGAATTACGCTTAGCCGCATCTTCTTCTTGACGCTTCGCAAGTTCTAGATCGTATAGACGAGACCTCAATACCTTAAAAGCTTTTTCCTTGTTCTTGTGCTGAGATTTTTGATCTTGACACTGAGCAACAAGCCCGGTGGGTATGTGAGTTAATCGAACTGCAGAATACGTGGTATTTACTGATTGACCGCCAGGGCCTGAAGAACAAAAGAAGTCGATTCTTACATCTTTCGGATCGATTTGAACATCAAAATCCTCAGCCTCAGGAATAATCATAACGGTAGCAGCACTAGTGTGCACCCTTCCTTGAGTCTCCGTTTGCGGCACGCGTTGAACACGATGAACACCAGCCTCAAATTTCAAAGTACCATAGACATTGTTTCCCGTTACCTCAAAATGGATCTCTTTAAAGCCACCAGCGGTACCTTCATTTAGGTCAATCACGTTGGTCTTCCAGCCTTTACTCTCACAATACTTCGCATACATTCTATAAAGATCACCGGCGAAAATACTAGCCTCATCTCCTCCAGTACCCGCGCGAATTTCCATGACCACATCTTTCGCATCCTCTGGATCTTTTGGGATAAGTAGAAACTTGATTTCCTCTTCTAGCGGAGGTAAAGCCGATTTAGCCTCATCATATTGCATTTTGGCCATTTCAACCATTTCTGCATCCTCGGCGGCTGAGATAATTTCCTCAGCTTCTTCGAGGTTCGCTAGTAAGGTTAAGTATTGCTGTCGTTTTTCAACGATCGGACGCAAATTGGTGTATTCCTTATTTAAATTAACGTATCGCTTCTGATCAGCAATCACGTCAGGTTGAATGATAAGATCAGAGACCTCATCATAACGTTGTTTAATGATATTTAATTTATCAATCATAGGTGCGCTTTGCAAGACTCAAATATAGGCCATTTGAGTAGATAGAATTTAAGGTTTAGGCGTATTCAAACTGCCCAAACTCACTTCTTATAGTTAACTTCTTTTGGGCAGAAGTCTCTACCCTTCCGATCACTTTAGCTCGGATGTTAAAGCTCTCCGATATACGAATCATTTCCTCGGCGGTTTTCTCATCCGTGTAGGCTTCAAGACGATGACCCGAATTAAATACTTGATACATCTCTTTCCAATCCGTATTCGATTCTTTCTGAATCAATTCGAATAGCGGCGGAATTTCAAAAAGATTATCCTTGATCACATGAACTTCATCGACAAAATGCAACACTTTAGTTTGCGCTCCACCACTACAATGAACAAGCCCATCAATTTTATTGCGATCAATGGTTTCGAAAATTTTCCTCATTAGTGGCGCATAGGTTCTAGTAGGAGACAGTACTAATTTACCTGCGTCTAGAGGGCTATCCGCTACCGCATCAGTAAGACCAATACTTCCGCTATAAACCAAGTCGCTCGGTACAGATGAGTCATAAGTTTCAGGGTATTTTTCAGCAATTGCCTTAGAGAACACATCGTGCCTAGCAGAAGTCAATCCATTACTTCCCATACCTCCGTTGTACGAATCTTCATAGGTAGCCTGCCCATACGATTCAAAACCTACAATTACATTACCAGGTTGAATATTTGCGTTGTCGATGACCTCATCTTTTCGCATTCGAGCAGTTACGGTAGAATCAACAATTAGCGTTCTAACTAAATCACCTACATCAGCCGTTTCACCTCCAGTGGTATGAATCTGAACCCCGAAATCACCTAATTGACGCACCAACTCTTCAGTTCCATTGATAATCGCGCCGATCACTTCACCTGGGATTAAATTTTTGTTTCGACCGATCGTAGAAGACAGCAAAATCGATTCTGTAGCACCTACACAAATCAAATCATCCAAATTCATTACCAGAGCATCCTGAGCAATCCCTTTCCAAACCGACAAATCCCCGGTTTCTTTCCAATAAGCATAAGCCAGTGAAGATTTTGTTCCAGCCCCATCCGCATGCATCACAATGCAATGATCCTCACTCCCTGTTAGATAATCAGGGACAATTTTACAAAAGGCCTTGGGAAACAACCCTTTATCTATGTTTTGAATCGCTTTATGAACTTCGTCTTTGGTAGCAGAAACTCCTCGCTGATCGTATCGTTTTGAAGAATTCGAACTCATGAATAGGTATTTAAGGCAAAAATAGAACTAATGTTTAACAAATAGAGCCCCGCTTAAATGCACATTTACACAAAATGGGTGCGGTTTTTTAACAAGTTTATAATTATTTGATAACTATAAGGTTAAGAAATAGAATCCGACAAGAATTCAATTACATTTGAACTTTTACGAACTAAATCCGATTCAATTACATCATGAACAAAGCGAAACTTGAGTATATCTGGCTTGACGGTTATACTCCAACACAAGAACTGAGAAGTAAAACAAAAGTGGTTTCAAACTTCGACGGTAAATTAGAAAGCTGCCCAGTCTGGTCTTTTGACGGTAGCTCAACCCTACAAGCAGAAGGTGGATCTTCTGACTGTCTTCTTAAGCCAGTTAATATTTACCCAGATCCGGATCGTTTGAACGGATTCTTAGTAATGTGCGAGGTTCTTAACTCAGACGGTACGGCTCACGAGTCGAATCACAGAGCAACAATTGATGACGATGATAACGACTTCTGGTTCGGTTTCGAACAAGAATATTTCTTAATGGATACAGAAACAGACTTACCACTTGGTTTCCCAAGAGGAGGCTTCCCTGGTCCTCAAGGTCAATACTACTGTTCAGTAGGTGGTCGTTACACTTGGGGTCGTGACTTCGTTGAAGAGCATCTTGACATTTGTCTAGAAGCGGGTCTTAACGTAGAAGGTATCAACCAAGAGGTAGCACCAGGTCAATGGGAATTCCAAATTTTCGCTAAAGGAGCTAAAGAAGCTGGTGATCAAATTTGGGTAGCTCGTTACTTATTAAATAGAATTACAGAGAAGTACGGATACTACATTGAACTTCACCCTAAACCGGTTAAAGGTGACTGGAACGGTTCTGGTATGCACGCTAACTTCTCAAATACAGCACTTAGAACCGCTGGTAACCGCGAAACTTACGAGAAAATTTGTGAGGCTTTCCGTCCAGTAGCTAAGGATCACATTAATGTATACGGTGCATACAACAACCAACGTCTTACAGGACTTCACGAAACTCAATCTATCGATGAGTTCTCTTATGGAGTTTCTGACCGTGGAGCTTCTATCCGTATTCCAATTGCAACTGTTGAAAACGGTTGGAAAGGATGGTTAGAAGATCGTCGCCCAGCGTCGAATGCTAACCCATATGAAGTAGCAGGAATCATCATTAAAACAGTTAAGTCTGCAGGTATCTAAGCCTCAGTTTAACACAAATACAAAGGCCACCCAATGGGTGGCCTTTTTTTATCTCTTGATTTTTCGATTAAAGAATCACCTTATACACGAAAGCTCCATAAATTGAAAGAAGTACCAATCCTTCTTTCCAACTCAATTTCATTCTACTCGGTGCAAATACTAGAGGAAAAAGCACGAAGGCGATGAAGGTCATGAAAAATAAATCGTTGGTAATAAACCCTTGGTCTTTTACTGTAATTGGGCTTACTATCGCAGTAATTCCCAATACCGACATAATATTAAAGATGTTCGACCCAATTAAGTTGCCTAGTGAAATGGCTTTCTCCTTTTTAATTATTGCAATGATGGAAGCCGCCAGCTCTGGAATACTAGTACCGATCGAAACCACCGTAATTCCAATTACACGGTCACTTACACCTATATCTTCTGCAATACTTACAGCGCCCTCTACGAGCCATTCTGACCCCAACCAAAGACCCACTCCTCCAGCAACGAGATAGCCAAATGTCATAGGTATTGACAATAACTCGTCATCACTTGGCAACTCATCTACAACAGCAGGGCCTGATTGCATTTTGAGAAGCCACCACAAAAAGGCAATCATTACAAAAACCAAAACTCCACCTTCGAAACGAGAGAGTACTCCATCAAAATACAGAAAGCCTAAAAGTAGTAATGAAGCAACCATCAGTGCTGGCCAATCAATTTTGTAGAACGAGGAAGTAACCTCCATCGATCCAAATAGAAGTGTAACCCCGAGTACTAAACCAATATTAGCCGCATTAGAGCCTACCACATTACCTAATGCTAAATCAGGATTACCCGCAAGCGCTGCATTCAAACTAACTACTAATTCAGGTAAAGAGGTAGCGAAAGAAACCACCGTCATCCCAACAATAATTTTAGGAATAGATAACTTTAGGGAGATTGAAACCGAAGATTTAAGTAGGGCGTTACCTCCAAAAATTAGAAGGGCCAACCCTCCTAGCAACAAAAGAATTTGCGTCATGCCTCAAAGATAGTTTTCTTCGCCTTATCTTAAACGGCATAGAACCACAGACATGAAAAAGATTTTTTTTCAAACACTCGCTAAGCTAAACCGATCGCTTCTACCCTCTCTTAGCAGGAAAAGAGTAGATTTAGCCAAAGCCACAAATACGCAGAAGTTACTAATCGCCTACAGATACTATGTAACTACAAGAGCTATTGATTAAGCGGTAACTATACCAGTCAAAACAATCTATCGAAAATCGATAAAGCCTTTGGCAATTTGATAATATCGGCTATATTTGCACCCCATATTCGGCCTCGTGGCGCAACTGAATAGCGCATCTGATTACGGCTCAGAAGGTTGCAGGTTTGAATCCTGCCGAGGTCACTTAA
>JAHEKV010000001.1 GCA_024638165.1 Flavobacteriaceae bacterium | reverse complement strand
TAGTTCAACTGGATAGAATATCAGATTTCGGCTCTGAGGGTTGGGGGTTCGAATCCTCCCGCGGTCACTTAAGGATAAAAAAGAGGGGTTTATCAGAACCCTTTTTTTATGCACATTAGCGAAATAAGCAAAGCTTAATTGAGTAGATGCGTGTAAGAAAAGACTTGCATGAGCAAGCCTCTTTTTTATTTAGACTACGGAGCGAAAGAGGAAAACACCATTTATTGGGTAATCCTCCCGCGGTCACTTAAGGATAAAAAAGAGGGGTTCACTAGAACCCTTTTTTTATGCGCCTAGGTAAAATCCCCTGAATTGTATCTTTGTAAAAAATTGCTTTGAAAAACCTACTCACCCTATTAGCACTCTTTTTGGGTGCTAACCTGCTTTACACACAAGAAGTCAGCATTAGAGGAACCGTGGTCGATGAATTCGGCTATCCACTTGCTGGTGCAGAAGTCCTTTTAGTGGATACCCCACTAGGTGCACAAACCGATATCGATGGTATTTATATAATAAGTGGTGTTGCTCCTGGATCTTACAATCTGAGTGTTCGGTTTTTGGGATATGAGCCACAAACCCTTTTTAATATCATCGTAAAGTCAAAGGGTAATCCAGAATACAATTTTAGTCTTTCACCAAAAGCAGAAGCACTAGAGGGCGTAGTCTTGCAGGCAGACAATTTTATATCTCGACCTAAAGAATCTCCACTTTCCACGAGAACTCTATCGGCAGTGGAGCTCGCTACTTATCCGGGCGGAAACAACGATGTGGTGCAAGTAGCCCAAACACTACCTGGTGTATCACCTTCGGTGGGTGGATTTCGTAACGATTTGATCATTAGAGGTGGAGCACCCAATGAGAGTGTTTATTATTTAGATGGCATTGAAATTCCTAATATCAATCACTTCAGTACACAAGGAAGTGCTGGAGGACCGGTTGGAATGATTAATGTTTCCTTCATAGAAAACGTCACTTTATCGGCTTCTTCCTTTGATGCGCGCTACGATAATGCACTTTCAGGTGTACTACAATTTGAGCAGCGAAAGGGTTCAAGCGAAGGATGGAATAGAAATATTCGAGTGAGCGCTAGTGAAACGGCATTAACCTTTGACGGGCCAATTTCTGAGAAAACCACGTTTATAGGGTCAGTAAGAAGAAGCTATCTACAGTTCTTGTTTGAACTTATTGGTTTACCTATCCGTCCAGACTACTGGGATTATCAATACAAGATAGATCACACCATCGATGAGTATAATTCAATTAGTCTTATCGGCATCGGGGCAATCGATGATTTTAGTGTTGAAGCACCAGAGAACTTTGATGAAGAAGCTACTGCCCAACTAGAGCAGGCTCCCTTTATCGATCAAAGGACACATGTTGCCGGAATAAGTTGGCAGCACAAATTAAAATCCCAGCCAGGAAAATTCACATTAAGCCTTTCTCACAACCGGTTACAAAATACATTTACCCAGTATACCGATCCAGAAAACGAGAGTGGCGCCTATTTTATCAATGAGTCAATAGAGGCTGAAACCAAATTGAGATTTGATCTAGTAAGATATCTTGGAAAGCTAAAGTGGTCCTATGGAATGAATCTGCAGCGATCGAATTATGAGAATAATACAACTATTGAGCGAATCAATAATTCATTCTTTTCTGCTATTGAATTTTCTAAATATGGTCTGTTTACTCAGCTTAGTGGGAACCTAGGTAAGAAAACGGAGTTTACACTTGGGCTTCGCCTCGATGATGATAGTTTTACCAAAAATAATTTATTGGACCACATCTCCCCAAGAGCCGCTTTGACCTATAATTTCAATGAAGATCTGAGTGCAACTCTAGGAGTAGGGCGTTATTTCAAAATACCTACTTACACCCAATTGGGTTATCAAAGCGCCGGAATTTTCGTAAACGAAAACCTGAATTATGTACAATCTGATCACTTAACTGCAGGGATCAAGAAGTACTTTGGGAATACAACTTTACTATCTATTGAAGGGTTCCTAAAATCCTACAGTAACTATCCAGTCTCGGTTCTTGATGAGATTTCATTAGCCAACAAAGGAGCTGGTTTCGAGGTATTGGGAAATGAAGAAGTAGAAAGTAGTGGCAAAGGTCGAAGCTATGGCCTAGAATTATTGTATCAGCAAAAGTTGAGTAATAATTTCTACGGCTTATTTTCTTACACTTATTTCTTCAGTGAATTCAGTGGATTAGACCCGAATATTTATAGAAGAAGCACTTGGGATAGCCGTCATCTGGCCTCTTTTACTGGCGGATACAAACTCAATAAAAATTGGGAAATCAGTTCGAGGTTCAGGTATAATGGGAAAACTCCTTACGCTCCCATCGACGAAACCTTGAGTCTAGCCAATTACCCAGATCTTCGACTAGACTATGACTTACTCGGTAATCAGAACTATCTTTTAGATCCCTTCTCTCAACTCGACCTTCGAATTGATAAAAAATGGAATTTCACCTCAAGTAGTTTCAACTTGTTCATCGAAGTTCAGAATTTATTATCGGCTGACAATCCAACACCTCCCGAATACGGATTAGCACGAAACAGTGATGGTTCAATAAAAAACCCTTCACAACTCAAGGAATTACCAAGAAGTGAAGGGCAGTTTATACCGAGCATAGGGCTCGTCTTCGATTTCTAGTCTACATTATCATGCAGAAAAGAATTATTCGTTCTTAGTTGTGTATCACCGTTTTGATCCTCACTCAAAGTAGTTCTTGAAACTTTAGACCCTTCAGGCACCTCGTCAAATTCAACGCCTGCACGTTTATACGCTGGTATACGTTCAATTTCATCTAATTTGATAGAACCTTTATTGAATTGATGATTGAAGTTTTTGAAAGCCTGAATACGTTGTTCCTTTCGAGCAGCAAGAATCTCTTCAGTTTCACTCAAACTCATCTCGTAAGGATTATTCTCGGTTTGAGCTGCAGGAACAGGGTTAGAAGGAACCTTCACCTCTTCCTTGGTAGAAAGGACAAAATCCATTTCTTCCTCCGATTCCTTTGGAGCCGAAGTACCTGATTGCGGTGTATCTACCGGTGTAATTTTATCAGTATCAGAGAACAAATCAAACACCACTGTTGGTGCAGTCTCTTCGCTATCTGTCTCATCAGTCACTAGGGGTAATTCAAATGAAAAGTCATCCTGATCTAATGAGGGACTTGCAGAGCTTACTACTTCAGCATCGATAACTTCAATCTCCTTAATCAATTCAGAAGTATCAACAATCACAAAATCATCATCAAGATCATCCTCAACGTTAAATTCAATCACCTCAGCATTGACGGGTATTTCACGAATTAGATCAGAAGTACTGATTAAAGGATGCTCGTCTACAGTCTCTGAAATATTTCCTTCAAAACGATCCTCTGCTACCTCCAATGAAAAGCTCATTTCCTCTTCAATTTCTGACTCCTCCTCTAATTGAAACACCGTTTTCGAAGGCTCTTCGTTTACCTCAGTCTTAGGACTTACCAATTCAGGGTTATTTACCTCAATCGAACGAATGTTTTCAGAAGTGTCAAAACCTAGCGTTTGATCATTTACTGCTTTTGATTCCCCATCTAAAGAGTGAATGATTCGTTGCGTTTGGTGGGTAACAATATAATCTTGCTGATCGGTATCAAAACCTGTTGCTATAACAGTCACAGAAATGGCATCACCTAAAGACTCATCTTCACCTACCCCCATAATGATATCGGCATTATAACCAGCTTCAGATTGAATATGATCGTTAATCTCTCCAATCTCGTCAAGGGTAATTTCATCGGTACCTGAGACAATAAGTAGTAGTACATTCTTCGAACCTTTGATTTTATTATCATTGAGTAACGGGCTGTCAAGTGCCGACTCGATAGCGATGCGTGCACGATCTGCACCAGAGGTAACTGCAGCTCCCATGATTGCGGTTCCACTATTTGACAATACGGTCTTTGCGTCTCTAAGGTCAATGTTCTGCAAGTAATGATGAGTAATTACCTCTGCAATCCCTTTCGCTGCAGTGGCCAGCACTTCATCGGCTTTACTAAAACCTGATTTGAACCCAAGATTACCGTAAATTTCACGGAGCTTATTATTATTAATGACGATGAGTGAATCTACGCCCTCACGTAATTTATCTAAACCCTTTTGAGCTTGAGAATAACGAGTATTTCCTTCGAATTTGAAAGGAATAGTTACGATACCCACGGTAAGAATACCCATCTCCTTAGCTAAACCAGCAATAATTGGCGCCGCACCCGTTCCAGTTCCACCACCCATACCTGCAGTAATGAAAACCATTTTAGTTTGTTGCTGTAAAAGGCCTTTTAACTCCTCTAATGATTCCAAAGCAGCCTGTTCACCAATCTCTGGATTTGCACCAGCACCAAGACCTTCGGTAAGATTCAGGCCTAACTGAATTTTATTTGGCACCGGGCTATTTTCAAGTGCTTGACGGTCGGTATTACAGATCACAAAGTCAACTCCTTTAATCCCTTCGCGGTACATGTAGTTGACAGCGTTACTTCCTCCACCACCAATACCAATGACCTTAATTACGTTGCTTTTATGCTTTGGTAAGTCAAAATTGATGTTTTCTAATTCAAAACTCATAGGTCGGTTGTGTTTTTTAGTCGGCTAATTCGTCGAAAATATTCTTTGCTTTATTCAAAAAGACACCTAACAATCCACCTTTCTTTGGCTCGATTGAGTGCTCACTTTCTTGTGCTGGAGTATCGTCAGTATCTTGTTGTTCGATTACAGACTTCGTGCTCGCCTGTATTTCTTGTATTTCTAATGCCCCCATTAGTAGACCAACTGCTGTGGCATACATAGGGCTAGCAATTTCAGGGCTAGAGTTGCCTGCAAGGTGTTCATTCGGGTATCCGATTCGGGTGTCCATGCCGGTGATGTATTCAACTACCTGTTTCAAATGTTTAAGTTGGCTTCCACCACCTGTAATAACAATACCTGCGATCAGTTTCTTCTTCTGATCACCTTGTGCGTAGTTCTTAATTTCGGCATTGACTGCTTCAATAATCTCAACGACTCGAGCGTGTATAATCTTCGAAAGGGTCTTTAAGGTGATCTCTTTGGGCTCTCTACCTCTTAAGCCAGGGATCGATACCACTTCATTTTCTTTATTTTCTCCAGGCCATGCAGAACCAAACTTCACTTTTAACAGTTCGGCTTGCTTTTCTATGATTGCACAACCTTCTTTGATATCCTCCGTAATAATATTACCACCAAAAGGAATCACTGAGGTGTGTCTAATAATTCCATCCTTAAATACCGCTAGATCCGTAGTACCTCCTCCTATATCAACCAGTGCTACGCCAGCTTCCATTTCTTCTTGACTCAAAACGGCCTTAGCAGAAGCGATAGGCTCCAAACATACGTCTTGTACTTTAATATTGGCGCTAACGATACAACGGTGAATATTTTTGATTGAAGCGACTTGACCTACCACCACATGAAACCTGGCTTCTAATCGGTTTCCATACATACCGATAGGCTCTTTAATCTCAGACTGGGTATCTACTTTGTACTCTTGTGGAAGCACATGAATAATCTCCTCTCCAGGTAGCATTTGCAACTTTTTTACCTGCTGCTCCAATCGCTTTAGATCATCTTCACTAATGACCTCTTCTGGAGCTTCCCTAGTGATATAATCTGAGGTCTGTAAACTTCGTATGTGCTGGCCTGCAATACCGGCGACTACTTCAGAAATAGCAACTCCTGAGACACTTTCTGCCTCTTCAACGGCTGCTTGGATAGATTGAACCGTTTGAGTAATATTATTAACTACTCCTCGATGTACACCCAAACTTTTGGCTTTACCAACACCTACAACCTCAACTTTCCCAAATTCATTCTCTTTACCGATAATAGCAACGATCTTGGTCGTCCCAATATCTAAGCCTACTGAATATGTTTCTTGTTCCATTTGGTTACTTTTTGGTAGCCACTACCTGATTATTAAAAGACAAATTCACTGTTCGATATTGTCCTAATGATTTCTCTTGCTCCGCCTTTATCAAAAAAGCAATCAACTTAGTCATCTTCTGCTCGATGTTTACTGCTTCTCCCACGATTACCTCGAAGGGCAACGAGTTAAAAAGGAGCGAAAAACGACGCGAACTAATTTGCTTTATTTCTTTTAAATCCTTGTTCAAAAGTTCGCTACTTTCAATACCCGAAAGCAGCTCAATCACGTCAGATCCGTCAATTTCAAAAGCTTCATTCGAACGAATCAAAGCGACCTCAGGTTCATATCGGCTCGTCAAGGGAAGTTCGTCCCCTAACTCATCGATATAATAAGGTTTTGAACCAATCACCTTAGCTCGAACCTTTTTTTGCTGAATTTCAGCCACTAAGACTCCCGAAATTGTGCTGAAAACTTCAGCATTTCGAACACCAGACATCGATTCGATGCCTTTTTCTGCCTTACTCAAAACTATCCCATCTTTTAGGCTCGCGCTGTATTGTTGAACAATTTGTATTAACAATTTATTAACCGAGTCGGTATCAACCAACGTTTCCTTCTTTTCATCGAACCGAATATCTATGTGACTCGCTGGTCTAACTTTCTGCTGAAACTGAGAAACAACAATTATTACCCCTATTAAAACGGTAACACTTATGAATTGTATGAGCGATTTAAACCGTTTCACTGTTCGAGAAGTTTTTGTATCGATTTAGATAAATTGGCAATATCACCGGCACCAAGGGTAACTAACACCTCGGGGGCTTTCATAGATATACGCGACAGAACCTCCTCTTTTGAAATAGATTCTAAACGAGAATCTCCATTTAATAAGAGTTCAGAACTCACTCCTTGAATTGGAGCTTCACGGGCTGGATAAATAGGCAATATCCATACGTTATCAAACAAACCTAAAACCTCAGTAAACTCTTTTGCAAAATCTCTAGTTCGAGAATATAAATGAGGCTGAAAAACTGCGGTAATCGAACGATTGGGATATCGAGAACGAAGTAACTGATGCATTGCTTGAATTTCACTAGGATGATGCGCATAGTCATCGTAAAAAACGACCTGATCGTTTTCAACTAATTTCGAGGCTCTGCGTTTTGCTAAAGGAAGCGTGTTGAAAATAGGAACAAGCTTCTCAACGGAGACTATTTCCTTTGCGATCATGTAGGCAGCTAAGGTATTGAGAAGATTGTGATTTCCATAAAAAGGAACAGTTACTGAGACAGTAGAGTGTTCCTTAGTGTGGATTTTAAAATTCGTTCCACTATTGGTGAATTCAACATCTGTAATATACCCATCATTCTCAGGAGAAAATCCATAAGAAATTGATCCTTTTAATTTCACAGACTCATGAACCATCAAAGCTCCTGAAGTTTGACTTGCGAATTGGGTGAAAGAATCAACGATCGCTTGGTAATCCTTATAGATATCTAAATGATCAAGCTCTATCGATGTGATGATTGAAGCATGCGGATACAAGGCCAAAAAAGAACGATCAAACTCGTCTGCCTCAACCACAAAGTATTCTGAACCTGATGAATAATAATTCGAATTCAAATCGTTTGAAATTCCACCGAGAAAAGCGGTAAACGAAACGTTAGACTGTTTCAGAAAATGAGTGAGAAATGTGGCCGTTGTAGTCTTTCCGTGGGTACCTGCCACTGCAAGCACCTTTCCTGATTGAACGATTTCACCTAAAAACTGAGCTCTCTTTAAAGTTCGAACTCCCTTTGATAAGGCGTACTTCAATTGGGGATGTTCGCTCGTAACTGCAGCCGTATAAATAACTAGGAGGTTATTCGAAAAGGTATCAATGAATGAAAAATCGGTAAGGTCATGACCAATCTGCGCACCCTCATTGGTTAATGCTTGACATAAATCAGTTTGATCGCGATCATAGCCTCCAACCTTATCACCACGACTAAGTAGATAGCGAGCCAAGGCCGACATTCCAATGCCTCCAATTCCTATGAAATAGTAGGACTGTTTCATTTTAATCGCTCTACTATTAATTCTACAATGGTCTCAGCAGCTCGAGGTATAGCTTCAGCTTTAAACCGATTACCCATTACTGGATTTTCTGACTGAACGTATTCAAGAAAACGCTCCAGAATACTTGAATCAGATAGTTCGCTTTCTCTAAGAATCATAGCGGCATCTAAAGCCACCATACTCTCGGCGTTTTTGGTTTGGTGATCTTCGGCAACTAAAGGTGAGGGAATAAAAAGGGTAGGTTTACCCACTCTAGCAAGTTCAGAAATGGCTCCCGCTCCTGCCCTAGAAATAATACCTGAAGCCAGTTCGTAAACAGCTCCCATATTTTCGATAAAGGGGACGACTTTCACTGATTTACTCTCTTGGTTTTTATAGGTGTTGTAATAAATTTTCCCGCACTGCCACAGCACTTTAAAACCACGGCTAGTAATTACATCTAATTGTTCACTTAACCACTTATTCATTGCGGCAGAGCCCAAACTACCTCCCAACATTAACACTACTTTGTCCGAAGCATTAAAACCATAAATACTCGCAGCAGTGACCCGATCTATCTGGTTAGCGACCAAAGATGATCTAATGGGGTTACCCGTTATAACCACTTTAGATTTTGGAAAGAATCGATCCATATTGGGATAGGCAACACAAATAACATCTGCTTTCGGTGAGACCCATTTATTAGTAAGACCTGCAAAGGCATTCTGTTCTTGAATCAAATAAGGAATTTTTAAAATAGAAGCTACGAAAAGGAGCGGTCCACTCGCAAAACCTCCTGTGCCCACAACATAATTAGGTTTGAATTTCAGTAATAGAAAAAAAGATTGAAGCAAACTCGAAAGCAGCATCAATGGCAATAACATATTCCTTAAACTAAATTTTCTTTGAATACCTGTAATCCAAAGTCCTTTAATCGGGTATCCTGCCTTGGGCACAAGTTCCATCTCCATTCTACCTTGGGCTCCCACAAACAGAAATTCTGCATCGGGATAGGTGGCTTTAAGCGCATCAGCAATAGCAATAGCTGGGTAGATGTGTCCACCAGTACCTCCTCCCGATATCAGAAATCGATAATTCATTTACGACTTAGATTTTTGATAGAGAATTCGGAATCTGCGAGTTTCTCCTTTTTCTTCGTGTGGCTTGTTGCACTGAGCACAATACCAATTGCAATACAAGTCATCCAGATAGAGGTTCCCCCCATACTAATCAGTGGCAAGGGTTGACCAGTAACCGGTACGAGCTCAACAACTACTGCCATGTTCAAAAACGCTTGAAATACGATCGGAAGCCCAAGCCCTACAATTAACAGCTTGGCAAATACCGAAGTGGCTGCATAGGCTAAGACCGTGATACGAAAGAGAAATAGGATATAAATTAAAAGAATAAATAAGCCTCCAACTAATCCATATTCCTCAACAATGATTGCATAGATAAAATCAGAAGTACTCTGGGAAATTCTATTTTTAATAACGCTTTTTCCTGCTCCCTTACCAAAAACACCCCCTTCAGCTACCGCGATTTTAGCAAGAGTTATTTGATGACGACTATCGTCTGTGGCTAATTCAGGATGTATGAACGACTCAACTCTATTCTTCCATGTAATTGCCCGATCTGAGGGGATTACCTCAGGAGAGGTCAATAAAAGAGTAAAAAAAAGCGCTGCCCCGGCAGTTATTGAAATACCTATAGCCACAAGATACTTTAACGGATAGCCTCCCATAAAGCAGAGCATAAAAGCATTAAAACCAATCAGTGCAGCCGTCGAGAAGTTTTGCCCAACTACAAGAATAACTGTTGCAAAAATTGGGATCCAAAGAGGTAAAATACTATCTCGAAAACGAACAGCAGTTCCTTTAACTTTTGCTAGATAACTTGCGACGCAAACCATTAGCAACACACTAGACAAGGTAGATGGCTGAAAATTCATATTCAGTATAGGCACCTTAATCCATCGTTTAGCACTCACTCCACCAAAAGAGGTGTCCAGAGTTAACGTGTAGGCTAATAACAATAAGGAAGGAATCAACAACAGCCAAGCGATCATCGCAATACGCTCGATGGGTAAATAGTGTGTTAGACCAATAAGCCCAAACCCTGCTATCAATAAAAACATATGTTTAAACAGAAGCGTACTAATCACCGAGCTAGACTCACTGAAATGAATTTGTGTTCCAGCACTGTACACCGGCAAAAAAGAAAGAATCGCCAACAGCACGGTAAGTGCCCAAATGGCGCGATCTCCTCGAAGTAAGCTCAGTGCGTTTTTCATTAATCTAGGGCTCTAACTACTTTCTTAAACTGCTCTCCTCTTTCCTCATAGTTCTTAAATCGATCAAAGCTTGCACAAGCCGGTGATAACATCACGGTATCCCCTCGCTCCGCAAAGCGCATAGCTAAGGCAACTGTATCTTCAAAAGTGGATAGTTCATGAATCTCAGAAACTACCTTTCCGAAAGTGTCTATAATCTTTTGATTATCAACACCAATGCAAAGAATAGCCTTTACTTTCTCACGAACGAGCGGCATGAGTGCTGAATAATCATTACCCTTATCTACACCTCCAGCAATCCAAATAACCGGTCTTTTTACCGATTCTAATGCGAAATACGTGGCGTTCACATTGGTCGCCTTCGAGTCGTTGATGAATCGAACTCCAGAAAACTCTTCAAAAACTTCCATTCGGTGAGTAACACCAGTAAACCCTTCAATACTTTGCTTAATCGCCTCGCGTCGAATATTTTTAATCATAGCCACTGTTGAGGCTGCCATGGTGTTTTTAAGATTGTGTTTTCCTTGAATCGGAATCTTTGACGTTTCCATAGTAAATGTTTGATTGTCAATAATTATTTTCAAAAGGTCACCCTCTAAAAAGGCCCCTTCGTTTAATTTCTTTTCACAACTGAACGGAATAAGTCGCGCAGCTATTTCACCCAATCTGCTCTCCACTTCTTTAGCGATAACCGCATCATCGGCATCGTAAATAAAAAAGTCCTCAGCCGTCTGATTCTTAACGATTCGCATTTTTGAACCGATGTACTTATCAAAAGAATAATCATAGCGGTCGAGATGATCTGGCGTAATATTGGTAAGCACAGAAATATGCGGTCTGAACTGATCGATTCCGTCTAATTGAAAACTACTAACCTCTAGCACGTAGCTAGCCTCAGGCTGTTCGGCAACTGCGGCGGCAAAACTATCTCCAATATTTCCCGCTAAAAGGGTATTTGAATGAGCACTTTTAAGGATGTGATGCGTAAGCGTTGCTGTTGTAGTCTTACCGTTGGTACCGGTAATTGCAATTACCTCGCCTCCTTCTAAAAAATAGTATCCCCATTCAATTTCAGAGATAACCGATACGCCATTGTTCAATAGCTCTTGTACTAAAGGAGCTTTATCGGGTATCCCAGGGCTTTTGATTACCAAGTCAGCACGAAGAATCTTCTCAGGGGTATGGGTTCCTTCCTCGAAAACGATGGAACATTCCTCTAATTGCTGTTTATACTTAGATGCGATATTCGAACGATCAGAAACAAATACCTTGAAGCCCTTTTTATTGGCAAGCATAGCAGCACCTACCCCGCTTTCGCCGGCTCCTAAGACTACTATGTAACTTTTAGGGCTAAGCATTATCTAATTTTCAGTGTTACGATGCTGAGAACTGCCAAAAGAATCCCAACGATTAGAAATCGCATCACAATTTTACTTTCATGATATCCCTTCTTTTGATAGTGATGATGTAGAGGGGCCATAAGAAAAATGCGACGTCCAGTGCCATATTTTTTACGCGAGTACTTGAAGTATCCCACCTGAAGCATAACAGAGAGGGATTCTGCAAAGAAAATTCCGCACAATACAGGAACGAGCAATTCTTTGCGAACAATAATTGCGATTACGGCAATAACACCACCTATGGTTAAACTTCCCGTATCACCCATAAATACTTGTGCGGGATACGTATTGTACCACATAAAACCAATTAAAGCTCCAATAAAAGCTCCAGAAAAAACAACCACCTCACCTACTCTGGGGAGATAGAAGATATTCAGATAGTCAGCAAACAAAAAGTTTCCAGAAACCCAAGCCATCACCAATAGGGCAAGCACGATAATGGCAGAACTCCCTGCAGCAAGACCATCAATTCCATCGGTTAGGTTGGCGCCATTTGAAACAGCCGTAACGATAAAAATGATAATCGGAATAAATATGAGCCAGCCTAAATGAGCCAGAGAAGGATCAATACTGGTAAGTAAGTCAGTGTAATCAAGTTCATTGTTCTTGAAAAACGGAATATTGGTCATCACCGCCTTAATCTCAGGAGCATCCTTTAAAAGAACACCTTCTACCTCTTTCTTTAAGGTTACATGCGGATGAAAATACAGCACCGCACCAACAACCCCTCCTAAGATGACCTGGCCTAGAACTTTGAACTTACCTTTTAACCCGTCCTTGTCATTCTTAAATTTCTTGATATAATCATCAATAAAACCGATTACTCCCATCCACAATGTCGATAGAATTAGGAGCTGAATGTAGATATTAGTAAGATCTGCAAATAGTAGTACAGGAATCAGTGTTGATCCAATAATGATCAACCCACCCATGGTAGGAGTTCCAGCTTTTTGGGTTTGTCCCTCAAGTCCCAGATCTCGGATAGTTTCTCCGATTTGTTTTCTTTTTAGAAAATCAATGACGCTTCTACCAAAAACAATCCCGACAAGTAAACTGATAACAGTAGCCAAAGCCGCTCTAAACGATAAGAATCGAAATAGACTTGCTCCGGGCAAATCATACATACGATCTAAAAAGTCAAATAAAGTATAAAGCACTAACGAGGGTTTAAGGAATTAGACAATTGTTCATAATCACTGAAAGGAATTCTCTTATCCCCTATGATTTGTTCGGTTTCATGACCTTTACCAGCCACAACAACAACATCACCAGGACTCGCTAAAGCAACGGCCATACGAATCGCCTCGGCTCGATCAAGTTGAATAAATACTTTAGAACGATGCTCCACAGAAACTCCCTCAAACATGGCATCGGCAATCAATTTAGGATCTTCACTTCTCGGATTATCTGAGGTAAGAATCACCTTGGAACTTAATCGGGCAGCAATGGCACCCATTTTAGGACGCTTGGCGCGATCTTTATCTCCTCCACAACCCACAACCGTGATTAGGGATTCGTTGTGGGTTCGAATGGCATTGATCGAATCCAAAACATTTTCGAGAGCATCTGGAGTATGTGCAAAATCAACAACACCGTAGACTCCATTAGCACCACTCACCCAATTTAAACGACCAGGAGCTGGCTGTAAGTTAGTCATAGCGGTTAGAAGTTCATCCTCAGTCACACCGAGTTCTATTGCCGCACCATACACTAGTAATAGATTGTATGCATTGAATCGGCCCGTTAAACGAGTCCAAAGTTCTTTTCCTTCAACACGGAGCAACATTCCATCAAAACGCATTTCAACCACCGAAGCCTTGTAATCACATAGCGAATGAAGACCGTAAAACCGCTTCTTAGCCACCGTATTTTGAAGCATAACAGCCCCATTTTTATCATCGTTATTGCTGATTGCAAACGCTGATTTTGGCAAGTGATCAAACCAACTTTTCTTTACGTCTCGATAGCTGGCAAAATCCTTATGATAGTCTAAATGATCATGAGATAAATTGGTAAATAATGCTCCGTCAAATTGAATACCCTTTGCTCTTTTTTGATCGATCCCATGGGAGCTAACCTCCATAAAGCAATAAGCTACGCCCGCATCTCTCATTTGGGCGATGTAGGACTGAATCTGCAAAGGATCTGGAGTAGTATGAGTAGCTGTAAATGTTTTATTAGCTACCCTAACTTCTACCGTAGAGAGTAATCCGCAGCTATAACCTAACTCGGTAAAAAGTTGATAAAGTAAGGTAGCTACCGTAGTCTTACCATTAGTTCCAGTTACTCCAACAACACGCATATCCTTACTTGGATTATCGTAATAGTTAGCAGCAATTATCGAAAGTGCCTCTCTAGTGCAATGGGTCTGAACATAGACAATTCCCGTCTTTAGAATGGCAGGAATTTCTTCAACCACAATTACTGAAGCTCCATCTTCGATGGCTCTATCAATGAAATCGTGACCATCCACTTGTACCCCACGAATAGCAATAAACATGGTCCCTTCAGACACCTTACGGGAATCGAATGCAATAGAGGTAACCGTAGCAGAGGTACTTCCCTCAACTCGCTCTAGAGATATCCCATAAAGTAAATCCTTGATTGTCTTCATCACCTGCGATTTCCTATCCTTTTTGATTCCGCCGAAGTAACTGAAGGCGATAACACGTTAAGTAGTGCGAATTGTTTATCTAATTGAATCACCTCTTTATGAGGAGAGGTTGCATAAATCTTTTGAGCAATAGATTTAAATACCGGTCCTGCAACATCAGCGCCATAAATCTTATCGTTCTTGTCAGGACGATGCACCACTACAACACATGAGTACTGAGGATCATCTGCTGGGAAATAACCCACAAAGGAAGAAACATAATCAACTTCATCTTTTCCTTTTTGATAACCCACTTGAGAAGTCCCGGTTTTACCCGCCATGGAGAAATAAGGATCGTAAAGCTTATGAGCCGTACCAAAAGGCTTCTCAACAACATCCCGAAGTAAACGTTGAACTTTTCTTAAGGTCGCTCTACTTGCTATCGATGGATGTACAACTTCAGGTTTAAACTGCTTCTCAATATGATTACCTCTTCGAATCTGCTCAATAAATTGAGGCTTCAGATAGACTCCGTCATTAGCTATCGCATTGTAGTACGATAAAACCTGTAAAGGAGTCATAGAAACTTCATAGCCGTGAGACATGAAAGCCAAGGAAACCCCAGACCAACCTTTTTCACCAGGGTACCTAATTTTAGGAGACGCTTCACCTGCAATCGGAATGTCTAGCGGTTGATGTAATTTCATACTGTAAAGTCGATTCACATAAGCTTCGGGGTTCTCTTTATATCCTTCGTGAATCATTTCTGCAAACGCTGTATTTGAAGAAACCGTAAATGCAGTAGCTAATGAAATTGCCCCATAGCCGCCATGACGCGAGTCGCGAATGATTCGGTCGTAGACTCTATAATGACCGTAGGGCGCATGGAAAACTGTACTCGTATCTACTTTACGATCTTCAAGAGCAGCCACCAAACTCATTAATTTAAAGGTTGATCCTGGCTCGTATAGCGACCCAACCGCATCATTTAGCTGTTCGGAGTAAATTCCATCTGAAGCCTTAGTGAGATTAGACATCGCACGAATGGCCCCCGATTTAACGTCCATCACAATCACCGTTCCTTTTTCAGCCTTATATCGAGTAAGCACACTATTTAAAGCCTGATGCGCGATATCTTGAATATTACTATTTAGGGTAGTCACCACGTCTTTACCATCCTCAGGCTCGATTCGGTTATCCAGACTTACAGGCTTCCAAAGTCCTTTTTGAATTCGCTGAACTTCTTGCATTCCCGGCTTACCCTCTAAAATATCGTCATTAAACGCTCCTTCTATCCCTACTCTAATTTCATCAGCTCCGGTTTCCTTGTAGTATCCGATCAATCGGTCGGCAAGTGGAGACAAAGGTTTTTTACGAGCGATATTCATATCAACAATCAAACCACCTCTACCTCTACCCTTCTCAAAAATTGGGAATTCATTTAACCGGACATATTGACGATAATCTAAATCTCTTGCAATTCTAACATAGCGGTCACCAGAAGATCTTGCCTTCTTTAGATAATTCACCCAATACGATGAAGGCTTAGTCGTTAATAATGCTAATGAATCAGATAATCCGAGCAGTTCAGTATTAAACGATTCCTCTTTAACCACTGTAGGGTCAAAGTAAATATGATAAGACGGCACTGAAGTAGCCAAAAGCGCACCATCTACCGAATAAACATTACCTCGCTTCGCCTCAAGAGTTTCCATCTTTCGGTTTTGGTTCAAGGCAGATTGCTCTAATTCTTCTCGCTCTACAAACTGAACCGTCGCCAAACGATAAAAAACCCCTAAAGCGAATAGAAATAATATGCCAGCAACGGCATAGATCCGAATCATCATTTGTTGCGTTTCATTCTGTTTCATTCGACGATGAGTATTAGTGGAGGCTGATCGGTAGGCTGCAAGCCGATAGGAGCCAATTGATTTCTCAGGGTTGATTCTAGACGCGCCTTTTGAATGCGTTGTCGATTATCAACATGCTCGTTTCTAAGGGCGCTTAATTGACGATTAAGGCCATCAATCTTAATCACCTTTTGATCGACACGATGAGCAGCATAAATCATCAGTATAAAAAGGAAGAGCACGAAGAAGATGAACCTCCAGTTTTTATAAGCCTCTTCATTCACTAGAGGATGTCCCTTTAACAAGTCAATTATAAATCGTTTCATATCGACCTGTATTTATTTTCGATACGCTGAGCAACACGCAGTTTGGCACTTCGCGATCGGGTATTTTCTAATAATTCTCTCTCTGAAGGCGTTTGAACTCCTCCCACCTTTTTAAAATCAACGTTAGGATTACCAAAATGATCCTTTTCAGTCTCACCCTCAAATCGTGAGCTTCGAATAAAATTCTTAACCAATCGATCTTCTAAAGAGTGATAACTAATGAAAACGGCGCGAGCACCTGGATCCATTACCTTACCTAATTGTATTAGAAGCGATTCAATTACCTCTAACTCTTTATTCACCTCGATTCGAATTGCTTGGAATACCTGAGCCAATTGCTGATTGCGCTTAGGAGCATAGATAGCAGACTCTAAACTTTGAATCAGATCAAAGGTAGTTTCAATCGAACCAGCAGCTCTCGCAGATTCAATAGCCTTAGCAAGGGTATAAGCATTTGGTAAATCAGCATATTTCCTAAACAACGAGGCCAACTCCTCCGCCGAAAATTCAGCAATAATATCTCGTGCATTGCGCTCCATTGATTGATTCATCCGCATATCAAGCGGTGCATCAAACCGAGTAGAAAAACCCCTCTCAGCCTGATCGAACTGATGCGATGAAACACCAAAATCGGCCAGCAAGCCGTCGATCTTACGGATGTTTAAAAAACGTAAATGAGCGCTGAGATTCTTGAAGTTTGCAGGAACCAAAGTGAATCGCGAATCATCGATCCTATTAGACAAGGCGTCTTCATCTTGATCGAAGGCAATCAACCTTCCTGATTCACCTAATCTTTCTAAAATAGCCCTAGAATGACCCCCACCACCAAAGGTGACATCCACATAGACGCCATTCGGCTCAATATTAAGACCTGCGATGCAAGCCTCTAGCAATACAGGGTTATGATAGTTGGTCATTGTCAGAGAAAATAGCTTCGGCGAGATCAGCATACACATCCTGACCTTCTTGCAATACAGCTTCGTAACGAGCTTTGTCCCAAATCTCAATTCGGTTAATAGCCGAAGCCAACACAACCTCCTTTTTGATTTGAGCGAACGAAATGAGCGGTTTCGGGATCTGAACTCTTCCATGCTCCTCAATACTCACCTCCTGAGAACCGGCTAAAAAGTTTCTTAGAAACGTATCATAGTTTCTACTAAACTGATTCTTAGCAACGATTTTCATCATCAACTCATCGTATGCCTCCTTGGGATAAAGTTCGAGACAGGTCTGAAACACTGACCTCTTTAAAACAAACCCTTTTTCTAAAATCGGAACAAGCTGCTGCTTCAGCGCTACAGGGAGATTTACACGCCCCTTAGCATCTGCTTTGCATTCAAATTGACCGATTAAATGAGTCATACTTTCGATTTCTCTTCAAATATAGCCATGAAATTACCACTTTTTTCCACATTATCACACATTTATCCACAATTTTGAAGAAGTTATCAAAAGGTGGATAGTTCTGCTAATTTTCTATATTTGGCTTTCGCAACAACCAATTATGCAACAGGGCTACGCCACACAGACAATAGGAGAATTCGAGTTTATCGAACAGGGAAAAGGAAAGGCTATCATCGTCCTTCATGGACTAATGGGTGGTCTTAGCAACTTTTCAGGAGTACTTGATTACTTTTCTAGCAATGAATTCCGAGTAATTATTCCAGTACTTCCTCTATACGACCTACCCCTTCTAAAAACTACTGTAAAAGAGTTCGCTAACTATATCGATCGCTTTATGAAAAAGATCGGATTAGAAAAAGCGATTCTACTCGGTAATTCATTAGGAGGTCATATCGGTTTACTTCATACCAAGCTTTATCCTCAAAATGTTGAAGCATTAGTAATCACAGGAAGTTCAGGTCTATACGAGAACTCAATGGGTGATTCTTATCCAAAACGAGGAGACTACCAATACATCAAAAACAAAGCGGAAGAAGTATTCTATGATCCAAAGGTAGCTACCAAAGAAATCGTAGACGAGGTTTTTGATTTGGTTAATGACCGCAGTAAACTGGTCAAAACCTTAGCGATTGCCAAGAGTGCGATTCGACACAACATGGCAAAAGACCTTCCGAAATTCAAGGTACCTACTTGTATCATTTGGGGGAAAAACGACAAGGTTACTCCTCCCGAAGTAGCAGAAGAATTCCACAAATTACTACCCAACTCTTCATTGTACTGGGTCGATAAATGTGGACATGCAGCGATGATGGAGCATCCTGATCGTTTCAACGAGATTCTTATGAACTGGTTGAAGGAATCAGGATTCTAAAAAATAATTTATGCAAGTACGCTCTGCAGAATTTGTGATGAGCAACTCAAAGGTGGAGCAGTGTCCAAAGGCACTCATCCCTGAATACGCCTTTATCGGTCGTTCGAATGTCGGTAAATCATCACTAATCAACCGGTTAACCCTTCGTAAATCACTTGCAAAAACATCTGGAAGACCAGGTAAAACTCAACTCATTAATCACTTTATCATCAATGGGCAGTGGTTTTTGGTCGATCTCCCCGGATATGGATACGCAAGAGTTTCTAAGAAAGACAAAAAACAGTTTCAATCGTACATACAGGAATACTTTAAAAAGCGGGAACAGCTAGTATGCACATTTGTCCTAGTAGACATTAGACATCATCCACAACCCATCGATCTAGAATTCATGGTGTGGCTAACTGAAAATGAAAGACCTTTTTATATCGTCTTCACCAAAGCGGACAAATTAAAACCAGGGGCAATCGAAAGACATGTAAATGCCTACTTAAAAGAGATGACCGATACACTTTGGGAATTTGCTCCTCCTCATCTGGTCACTTCTTCCTCGAACGGAACCGGAAGAGAAGAATTACTCAAAGTAATCGACGAATTAAATCAGGCCTTCAATTCTAGTTTTTCAGCGAAGTAATCAGTAAAATCCTTCATTGTAGCACCCATCTTTTCATCCTGGGTAGCACGAACAAACGTTTGCGTCATACTCACCAAGGTTTGATGGAAAAATAACTTCATCTCATCAACAGGCATATCTTTGGTCCACAAATCAATCGATAAGGTTTCTTTCTGATTGGGATCCCATACCGACAAAAGCATTGCCTTTGCTTCTTCTCCATCAACACCCCCATCTTTAGCAGACCAATTTAAAGTCTCAGGCACCCTGTTTTCATCAAGGCCAACCGTTAATTCAATCGTAGATTCGTGCGCAATTGCCATTGTTAGTTGATTTAGTTTGAGTTGCAAAAATACCACTCTGATCCGTACCTTTGCAAATAAAGCTATGAAGGCAGCATCTATCCAAAACCATATCGTTAACTGGTTAAAATCCTACGCCGAAAACGCCGGGGTTAAAGGCTTTGTTATCGGGGTTTCAGGAGGTATTGACTCAGCAACCACCTCAACACTATGTGCATTAACCGGCTTAGAAGTTACTGTGGTGAACATGCCCATTCATCAGGCTGAAAATCAGGTCGACCGAGGCATGGCTCACATGAACTGGCTGGCTTCAAAATTTGACAATGTCAAAATAGCAGAAGTACCCCTTACATCGGTTTTCGATCATTTTATAGCCTCGCAAACCATCAAAGGAGCTACAGAAGAACAAACCCTACTTGCTGAGGCAAATTCTCGTGCACGGCTACGAATGACCACCCTTTACTACATAGCTAGTTGTAATCACGCCTTAGTCGCGGGAACTGGCAATAAAGTAGAAGACTTTGGCGTTGGCTTTTATACCAAATACGGAGATGGCGGGGTTGATTTAAGCCCTATAGCCGATCTGACCAAAACCGAAGTAACCGCATTAGGAAAATATCTGGGTGTAAATGAAGCAATTGTGCAAGCACCACCAACAGACGGCTTATGGGGAGATGACCGAACCGATGAAGATCAAATCGGAGCCTCATATCCCGAACTTGAATGGGCGATGGCTAGACAAGATGAAGGTAAACAAGCTCGTGATTTTGAAGGCAGAGAACTCGAGGTGTTCGAAACCTATATTAAATTTCACAATGCTAACCGCCATAAAATGCTACCTATACCGGTTTGTGAAATACCAAGCGAACTTCGTTAGAAGCTTAGCACTCGATTTAACTTCTTATTTAATAATTGGCCTAGCTGGAGGTAATCAATTACTTCTTCAATAGCATGTGTATCCTCTTTTGAGGCTTCTTGTAATTTCTTTATTTGTTGATCTAAAAGATATGCTCTAAGCGATAGAATAATTTCGGTAACCAATCGGTCAACAGAATCTTCTTTAGCCTTTGCAAAAATATTCTTACGCTCCCAATCGTGTAAGAGGTATTGTTCATCTTCAAGCAAAATCGTACTTACTAGATCAACTAATGGCTGGTCGTTTTCTCCAGTGAGCGATCGTACAAAGCTTTGCATATTAGCTTCTTCACCTGCAGTTACGTAGAATTCAGTAACTCGCTTGAACAATTCTTGAAAGGATTGGTTTGAGAAGGCTAATTCATCTTGCTGTAATTCTAAAAAGATCTTTTCATAGACCTTCATTTCCTGAATTACTTTTTCGGTTACAATTTCACCCTCTTCTCCTTCTTTAAGTACCTCATCTTCAAAAAAAGCAACCCGATTACCGTACAATAGCAAGGTTTTGATAAGCGATGACTCTAAGACTTCAAGTCGATTAACTTCTGGTTTTTTTTGCTCTGATTGGCGAGAAACTACCGATAATGAAGTCGCTTTTTTTGCTGCCTTTTTGGTATCTCTCGCTTGCTTGGCATTAAGATCTGCTAAACTAGCAAAAAGCACTCCCTCTGAAATATTTAAGTCTTTTGCCGTCTGCCTGACGTATAGCTCTTGACTAATCGGATCCGGAATACAAGCAATACTAGCAACTAAATCACGAATAGCTGCAGCTACTTTACTAGAATCACTACCTGCTTCTTTAAGCAGTATTTGAGTTTTAAATGAAATGAAATCTATCGATTGTTCTTCGAGGTAATTCTTGACTTTGGCAGGAGAATGAGTTCGGGCAAAACTATCTGGATCTTCACCCTCTGCAAACGGAACAACTCGAACATTCATTCCTTCCTTAAGAATCAGATCAATGTTTCTAAGCGAAGCTCTAACTCCAGCGTCATCACCGTCAAAAAGAACCGTTATGGTCTGACAAAGACGCTGTATCATTCTAATTTGAGACTCGCTAAGTGCGGTACCACTAGAAGAAACTACGTTTTCGACACCACTTTGATGAAGCTGAATAACATCCGTATACCCTTCTACAAGATAACAGTTATTTGCCTTTGCCATCGCTGACTTGGCATAGTAGATACCGTATAAAACTTTACTCTTATGGTAAATAGGGCTCTCTGGTGAATTAACGTACTTCGCTACTTTCTTTTGACTGTTAAGAATACGACCACCAAAACCTAATACTCTTCCACTATTGCTATGGATAGGGAAAATGACTCGATCTCTGAATCGATCAAAAAAGCTCCCTGACGCCCCATCCTTTTCTATACAAAGACCTAACTCGGTGAGATAGTTCATCTGATGACCTTTGGCTTCTGCCGCCTTTACTAGGCCGTCAAAACTAGTTCCTCCAAAACCTAAACCAAACTTCTTAATGGTAGCCGTGGTAAAGCCCCTTTCTTGAAAATAGCTAAGACCTATCGCCTTGCCCGTTTCAGAACGGTTCAACAAATCTTCAAAATGATGTGCTGCAAATTGATTAATTAGATAAAGGCTTTCCTTGTGATCTTGTAACTTTTTCTGCGCCTCATCCTGAACCGTTTCTTCTACTTCAATCCCATATTTACGCGCCAAGTGCTTGATCGCCTCGGGATAGGTAAAGTGTTCTAGCTCCATTAAAAAAGCAATAACATTTCCCCCTTTACCGCTACTGAAATCCTTCCAGATTTGCTTAACGGGAGAAACCATAAAACTTGGAGTTTTCTCACTATTAAAAGGACTTAAGCCCTTATAGTTGGCGCCCGATTTTTTTAACTGTACATAGTCTCCAATCACCTCTTCTACTCGGGCAATTTCGTAGACTTTATCTATGGTAGATTGTGCAATCAATGGTACAGTTTATTTCTTACGATCAACTACGTAAGTTACCAAATTTGCCAGTGCCTCCTTATACTCGTTGTCAGGATATTTTGATAACAGCTCTAATGCAGCATCTTTATAATGAATCATCTGGCGTTCAGCATATTCTAAACCACCCTGATCTTTGACGAATTGAATCACTTCTTTGACTCGTTTTTTATCGGTGTTGTGACGCTTAACCGAATCGATGAGCCAGTTTCGCTGCTTTTTATCCACCTTATTCAAAACATGAATTAGCGGCAAGGTCATTTTCTGTTCTTTAATATCGATACCCGTTGGCTTACCGATTCGATCATCACCATAATCGAAAAGATCGTCTTTAATTTGAAAGGCCATCCCTGCATATTCTCCAAACGAGTGGAAGCGTTCAATCTCTTCTTTAGAACTACCCACCGAAGCCGCACCCATTGCACAACAGGCCGCAATAAGCGTGGCTGTTTTTTGACGAATGATATCGTAATAAACAGGCTCATCAATATCTAAACGACGTGCCTTTTCTAACTGGAGCAGTTCACCTTGACTCATTTCGCGAACGGCCTCAGAAACAATCTTCAAAAGGTCAAAATCATCATGATCTAAGGAGAGTAATAGACCTTTGGAGAAAAAATAATCTCCGACCAAAACAGCGATTTTATTCTTCCAAAGTGCATTTATTGAGAAAAAACCTCTTCGACGCTCACTCCCATCAACCACATCATCGTGCACCAGTGAAGCCGTATGAATAAGCTCTATAATCGATGCCCCTCGGTAAGTACGTTCTTCAATTTTTCCTTCACCCAATAGTTTGGCTACCAAAAAGACAAACATTGGACGCATTTGCTTGCCCTTACGAGAAGCAATGTAATAGGTGATTCTGTTGAGTAATGAAACGTTAGAGGCCATCGCTGCTTTGAACTTCTCTTCAAAGCGATCCATCTCTTCGATAATGGGCTGTCTGATTTTAACGACCTCTTGCAATGTGATGAATTATTCTTTCGTTAAAGGTACCAATTTATTAGCCAGTTGCCCGCAAGCTGCATCGATATCTTTTCCTCTAGATCGACGAACCGTGACTGTAATTCGAGCAGCAGTAAGGGCTTTTTCATAGGCTGTAATCATTTCTGAAGAAGCAGCCTGAAACTGATCGTCCCCGATAGGATTATATTCTATAATATTAACCTTACACGGGACCTTTTTAGCGTAGCTAACAAGGGCCTTAATATCCTCAGGAGTATCATTAACCTCTTTCCAAATAAGATATTCAAGGGTAATTCTACTCTTAGTCTTTGCATACCAGTACTGTAAGCTATCCATCAGCTCATCCAACGGAAACCGATTACTGAAAGGCATAATTTGATTACGCACTTCTTCTCTAGCTGAATGAAGGCTAAGCGCTAGCTGAAATCTAGGGTTTTCATCCGCTAATTTCCGAATCATTTTAGGAATACCCGAAGTCGAAACAGTGATTCGCTTGGGTGACATACCTAGCCCGTTACATATCTTATCTACAGCCTTGACCACATTATTGTAGTTCATAAGTGGTTCACCCATCCCCATAAACACAATATTCGAAAGGCCTCTGTTGTAATACTTTTTACTCTCCCTATCGAGCGCTACAACTTGATCGTAAATCTCATCAGGCTCCAAATTTCGCATTCTTTTGAGCTTAGCCGTTGCGCAAAATTGGCAATCAAGACTACAACCTACTTGACTTGAAACGCAAGCCGTGCTGCGGGTTGCCGTAGGGATTAGCACCGATTCTACAGCCAAACCATCGTGTAGACGTATCGCGTTTTTAATAGTGCCATCAGCACTTCTCTGCGATTGATCAACACTGACATTATTGATAACAAAGTATTCGGAAAGGAGTTGACGAGTTTCTTTAGAAAGGTTGGTCATCGACTCGAAGTCGTGAACTCCCTTCTCCCATAACCAACTGTAAACTTGATCAGCTCTAAATGATGCTTGATTATTTAACTTAAAGAATTCGCGGAGCTCCTCCTTGCCCAAGGCACGGATATCTCTTTTCTCCCTTAAGTCTTCGGATGCCATAATTATAAGATTAGCATCGCATCACCATAAGAGTAGAAACGATACTTCTCTTTAACTGCTAGTTCGTAAGCTTCGGTAATTAAATCGTGATCTGCGAATGCAGAGATCATCATAAGTAGCGTGCTTTTTGGTAAGTGGAAGTTCGTCACCATCGCATCCGCTATTGAAAATTCGTAGGGAGGGAAAATAAATTTATTCGTCCAACCTTCATAAGGATTCAATAAACCTTCAGAAGATACTGAACTCTCCAGTGCACGCATTACAGTAGTCCCTACAGAACATACTTTACGCTTTTGTTTCTTCGCTTTATTTACAAGATCTACGGCCTCGTCACTTATTACCACTTCTTCACTATCCATTTTGTGCTTAGAAAGGTCTTCTACCTCTACCGGATTGAAGGTTCCTAGCCCAATGTGCAACGTTAACTCGGCAAAATCAATTCCCTTGATCTCTAATCGCTTCAACAAGTGCTTTGAAAAGTGTAGACCAGCGGTTGGCGCTGCAACTGCTCCCTCATGCTTTGCATAAATCGTTTGGTAACGTTCCTCGTCTTCTGGTTCTACCGCACGACGGATGTATTTGGGAAGCGGAGTCTCTCCTAGTTTACGAAGTTTTTTTCTAAACTCAGTATATGAACCATCGTATAAAAATCTTAGCGTTCTTCCTCTAGAAGTAGTATTGTCAATGACCTCAGCCACTAATGAATCGTCGTCGCCGAAATACAATTTATTTCCGATTCGAATCTTACGCGCAGGATCAACTAAAACATCCCAAAGGCGCTGTTCTTGATTCAATTCTCTCAGCAAAAAAACTTCGATTCTCGCACCTGTTTTTTCCTTGTTTCCGAATAGGCGTGCTGGGAAAACCTTGGTATTGTTAAGTACCATTACATCACCCTCATCGAAATAATCAATCAGGTCTTTAAACATTTTATGCTCAATCTTACCTGAATCACGATGCACCACCATAAGGCGTGATTCATCGCGGTGTTCTGCCGGATACTCGGCTAATAAGTCTTTAGGAAGATCAAAATCGAAGTTGGATAATTTCATTGCTTGTAACTTAAGGGCCGCTAAGATACAATCCTGAGCAGGGCAAAGTCAAGAAAAAGCCGAATTATCTGGTCTTATGAAATCTGGTATCCGATCGATGAAAGGTGTTTCCAAAAATCGGGATAAGACTTTTCGACTACAAAAGACTCCTCGATAGTCAAAGGAATTAAAATCGCTAGAGGAGCGAACGCCATTGCCATTCGATGATCATTATAAGTGGCGATTGAAGCGGACTGAATTTTTGCCTTTTGACCGAAAACACGAAGTGATTCTGCATCAATCTCCACAGCAGCACCTACTTTCTCTAATTCACATTTCATAGCAGCGAGACGATCTGTTTCCTTAATCGGTAATGTATGTAAACCGGTTAAGTAACAATCGACCTGAAGACCTGCAGCAGTTACTGCAATCGTTTGTGCAATATCTGGAGCATCTTTGAGATCATAAGAAAGTGTTTGACTCAGGGGTTCTGAAACTTTCTCAAGAATGACCTTTCCGTCCTCAAATCGGGTGCTCACCCCAAAGTCTTTATAAATCGTTGACAAGACTCGATCTCCCTGTAATGAATCTTCTCGCAAGGTAGATAATGTAGCCTTTGTGCCTAATTTAGAGAGTGCTACGATGGAATAATAATAGCTTGCTGCACTCCAATCAGATTCAACGGCTAAGGAGATAGGCTCGATCTCTGATTTGGGAGCAATATGAATTCGTCCATCGTTTAACTTGGCTGAAATACCGATTCTCTCAAGTAATTGCAAGGTCATATTTAAATAGGGAAGCGAAGTAATTGAACCGACAAGTTCAATCTCGAGTCCTTCGGGAAGTTTAGCGCCCACAAGGCAAAGTGCCGATAAATACTGGCTACTCACGTTTGCAGCGATACTCACCGAAGAATAAGGCAAAACAGCTCCCTTTATGAGTAAGGGAGGATAACCCTCTTCTCCTCGATATTCAATAGTTGCACCCAAGGCTCGTAAGGCGTCTACTAATAATGCAATCGGTCTTTGCTTCATTCGATCGCTACCGGTTAATAAAACCTCTGCATTCTCTGAAACTGAAAAGTAAGCAGTAAGAAAACGCATCGCGGTACCTGCGTGATGAATATCAACCGTACCAGAATTTAATTGTAGTGCCTTTTTCATCACACTTACATCGTGTGCATTCGAATCGTTGAGTAACGTAAGATTCGGATAGAGTGCAGCGAGTAATAACAACCGATTCGTCTCGCTTTTTGAACCGGTAAGTTCAATTGAAAAGTTCGAACTCAGAGATGAGCCACTAATCTGTATAGTACTCATTACTTTAATTTAGGATTGTTTTTATGACGCTGATCATCACGCTTGGTTTTAAGGTCTAACTTGCGATCAAAAGCTTCTTGTAAGTCAATTCCCGTTTGATTCGCCAAGCAGAGCACCACAAATACAACATCGGCTAATTCCTCACCGAGATCTTTTTGTTTATCTGATTCCTTTTCACTTTGTTCCCCATACCTACGCGCAATAATACGCGCAACTTCGCCTACTTCTTCAGTAAGCTGTGCCATATTGGTGAGTTCATTGAAGTAACGAACACCGTGGTTTTTTATCCACTGATCAACTGCTAATTGAGAATCCTTTAAATCCATTATTCTTTATTTTTAGTATCAATGATTAAGGTAACTGGGCCATCATTACAAAGATCCACTTTCATGTCTGCACCAAAAACACCCTTCTGAATAGGTTTTTCGACAAGTCCTTGTAACTCGTCAACAAACTTCAAATAATCTTTCTCTCCCTTATCTGGTTTTGCAGCGCGCAAGAAAGAAGGTCGGTTACCTTTTTTCGTAGCACCAAAAAGAGTGAACTGCGATACCACGAGTACCTCCCCATCGATATCTCTAACACTCAAATTCATTTTATCATCCTGATCATTGAATATTCGCAATCCCGCAATCTTTTGAACTAACCAAAGTAAATCATCTTCAGTATCCGTAATATCTACCCCTAGTAAGATCAATAAACCCTTATCAATTCGGGAAACCTCTTTTTGATCAACCGACACTGAAGCGTTTAATACTCGTTGAATTACCGCTCTCATTCTGCAAATAAATCTTGCCGGTAAGGCCCCTCTTCTTCTAAAACCATAGAGAGATAACTTTGATAACGACTCTCTGCAATGGTCCCTTCTTCTAATTCACTTTTCACCGCACAACCGGGTTCAGAAAGATGCTGACAATTATTGAACTTACAGTTCTCAGAAGCTTTAAAGAACTCTTTGAAATATCGAGCAATTTCTTCCTTATCGATATCTGCGATTCCAAAGCCTCTGATCCCAGGGCTATCGATAATTCTTCCTCCAAATGAAAGATCAAACATCTCAGCAAAGGTCGTGGTGTGCTGTCCTTGGCCATGCTGTTCAGAAATCTCACCAATTTTTAATCGTAATTCGGGCGCAACCGTATTGATTAGAGTTGACTTACCCACTCCTGAATGGCCCGAAAAAATACTCGTATTGTCTTTCATCAGATTTCGTAGCTCACTCATTCCTTGACCCGATTTGGTACTACAGAAAACGCTTTGATAACCTATAGATGTGTATAACTCTTTGAGTTCATTAACCATCTCGAGTTCCTCTTCAGTGTATTGATCCATTTTATTGAAGAGCAATACGGTCTCAATGCCAAACGCAGCAGCACTTACTAAAAAACGATCAATAAAAGTGGTGAAGGTTTCAGGATTCTTCAGGGTAATTACCAGAAATACGAGATCGATGTTAGCTCCAATAATATGAAGCTGCTTAGACAGGTTCACTGACTTTCGAACGAGGTAATTCTCACGCTGGTCGATGGTATGAATGACTCCGATGGCTTCGCCATCTAGATCAAAACCAACCCGATCACCAACAGCAACCGGGCTAGTAGATCGTATCCCGCTTAGACGAAGTTTACCTTTAATTCTACACTGGTAAAAATTACCCTCATCAGATTTTACCTGATACCAGCTTCCTGTAGATTTGTAAACTAAGCCTTTCACTTATCGATTAGGAGTTAATCACCTGCTCTTGGTGACGAATCGATTCTGTGTGAATACTCTTGAAAAGTTTCAATACGAATTCTTCGCTAAGACCACGCTGCTCTCCTTCTAGGATCATTTTTCCTAAAATTTCATTCCAACGATTCGACTGAAGTACTGCAACATTCTTCTCTTTCTTCAAAGTACCTATCGCCTCGGCAACTTTCATACGCTCACCAAGGGTATCAAGAACGGTACCGTCAAGAACGTCAATTTGTGCTCTTAATTGTACTAATGCATTGTGAAACTCTGCTTCGTCATCACCCTTTTTACGAACTCTTAAATCTTTAAAAATTTCTAAAAGACGCTCAGGCGTTACTTGCTGAGCTGCATCTGACCATGCATTATCTGGATCACAGTGCGTTTCAATCATTAAACCATCAAAGTTCAGATCAAGGGCGTTTTGTGAAACATCAAAAATTAAATCTCGACGACCCGCAATATGACTAGGGTCATTAATGATAGGAACATCAGGAAACTTGGTCTGAAAATCAATAGCAATCTGCCATTCAGGAAGGTTACGGTATTTAGTCTTCTTATAGGTTGAGAATCCGCGGTGAATCACTCCTAGATTTTTGATATCTGCAGCGTATAAACGCTCCATCGCACCAATCCAAAGAGCTAGATCAGGATTAACTGGGTTTTTAACAAGAACTATTTTATCTGTTCCTTTAAGTGCGTCTGCAATTTCTTGAACGATAAATGGGCTAACGGTAGAACGCGCTCCGATCCATAAAAGATCTACGTCATGTTCTAGTGCTAATTCTACGTGTGCCCGATTAGCTACCTCAGTTGCTGTCTTAAGGCCAGTTTCTTCTTTAACGCGTTGAAGCCATTTTAGACCTATGGCACCAACACCCTCGAAGCTTCCAGGACGTGTACGAGGTTTCCAAATACCTGCGCGATAATAATTTACATCTGTGTTTTTAAGTTGATGAGCGATGTCAAGAACTTGTGTTTCAGTTTCCGCGCTGCAGGGACCCGCGATTACGAGCGGATGATCTAACTGCATGTCGTCTAGCCAAGTACGTAGGGCTTTCGAATTTTCCATGATTGTGATTTAAGGGGTTAAAGGTAATGGGTTTAATATTTTTTCTATAGTATTTATTCGTTTCATTTCAGAGGTAAGTGCCTCTAGGTCTTCATTATCAATGAGTGTTTTGAATTTTTGAAGATTCGAGATGTAAGCCTCTAGAGTATGACTGAGATGTTCTTTATTCTGTAAGAAGATCGGACCCCACATTTCTGGTGAGCTTTTTGCCAGACGAACCGTTGATGCAAATCCACTTCCGGCCAAATCAAAAATGTTTCGATCATCTGCTTCTTTGTCCATCACCGTCTTTCCTAACATAAATGAACTAACGTGAGATAGATGCGATACATAAGCCACATGCTTATCATGAGATTCTGGATCCATATATCGTAAACGCATCCCTATCTTTTGAAAGGCGGTTAATATATTTTCTTGAAGTCGGATCGCTGTCTTCTCTATCTCGCAGAGAATCATCAGCTTACCATCAAACAAATCAGCCTTTGCAGCAGTAGGTCCTGAAAACTCGGTACCTGCAATAGGGTGAGCAGCCAGAAAATGTGATCGATTCGGATGATCACTGATTGATTGACAAAGGGCTGACTTGGTCGAACCCGCATCCATGATCAAGGTGTGTTCGCCAACCTTATCGAGCAAAGACACTAGTACTCCTGAGGCTGCTCCTACAGGAATGCTGACAAACACTAAATCTGATTGTGCAGCTGCGTCTAAATCAACGGCTTTATCAATTAACCCTAAACGAAGCGCCTCCTCTAAATGAGATTGATTGTTATCTACACCCAAAATAGTGATGTCGGAAAAGTGCTTTTTTAGAGCCAGCGCCCATGATCCTCCAATTAATCCAACTCCTATAATCGCTACTGACTTCATGACGCTTTACTGATTCGCTTAATTACTTCTTCAATTTGATCGATCTCAATACAAAGAGAGAACCGAACATACCCTCTGCCTTCAGAGCCAAAAATGGTTCCTGGTGCGATAAAAAAATGATACTCACTTAGGTATTTCTCTACGAGTTCCTCAGCGTTGGTATTCTCTGGGATCCGACACCACACAAACATTCCTACCTGATTTGGATCAGACACCAGTCCTAACAACTGGCACAATTCTTCCATCTTTGCTCTTCGCTGATCGTATACCTTATTCAACTGATCAAACCACTCTTTGGGCTGAGCAAGTGCAGCAACTGCAGCACGTTGAATACCCATAAACATTCCAGAGTCCATATTTGATTTGACCTTCAATACCGACTGAATAAGTCCAGCATCTCCTTGAATTGAACCTACTCTCCATCCGGCCATATTAACCACCTTTGAGAGTGAATTCAGTTCAAGTAATGGGCCGTATTTTCCCTTTTGTGACAAGAGTGAACTCGGATGATCATTACCAATAAAGCTGTACGGATTATCGTTAATCAAAAGCAAATCAAACTCCTGAGCTTTTTGAGCTAGGACAGCCCACTTATCCTCAGTAATCGATTTACCTGTTGGCATGTGCGGATAATTCACCCACATCATCACCGCCTCCTTAAGATCTCTTGCATCGATATGGTCAAAATCGGGCAAACCTTCTGGGGTTAATCGATAATAGACAGCATTACCTCCAACCAGTTCAGTAACCGAAGAATAAGTTGGGTACCCCGGGTTAGGTATGAGTACCTTGTCCCCTGGATTCACAAAGGCCATACTGATATGCATGATACCCTCTTTAGAACCCATGAGCGGAAGTATTTCTGTACCTGCATTAAGGCTTACTCCGTAATGGGTTTTGTAAAAGTCTGCGAAGCCCGTTCTTAGTTCTTCCCGGCCCACATAACTCTGATAGCCATGAACACCCGGTTCAGAAAGGGTATTAATTAGAGCTTCTGTCACCTCGGCAGGTGGATTCAGGTCAGGACTTCCAATACCCATGTTGATGATTGGCTTTCCTTCGGCAATGAGGCTTTTAACCTCTTTGAGTTTTTTAGAGAAATAGTACTCTGAAACACTATTTAATCGATTCGCTTCTCTCATTACTGAACGCTCTTTAAAAGTTGATTTTCATAGGTTCCTAATACTTTGAATTCCTCTGCCATAATCGCTAAAGCTGCTGCTGCTTTCTCGAAATCAGTAATTTTTTCGAACGTTACGTCGACAAAAAAGGCGTACTTCCACGGCGTTTCTACAATGGGTAGCGATTGAATTTTAGTCAAATTCATTTCACAGTCACTCAGTACATTCAATATGGTTGCAAGGCTCCCTCTCTTATGACCGGTAACAAATCGAACTGAAGCTTTATTCGTCATTTCTGAGTTCGCAACACTCGTTGCTCTGTTTAGCACAACAAAACGCGTGGCGTTATTGGTTAAGGTTTGAATATCTGAACTAAGAACCTCAAGGCCATAGAGTTCGGCCGCTACCTTCGGCGCAATCGCAGCCACACCTTTCAGATGAGAAGATTGAATTCTCGCCGCAACCGATGCCGTATCATCGTCTTCAACAAGGCGAATCGACTTATAATTTTGAAAAAACTCTGCACATTGAAGAAGTGCCATCGGATGCGACCGTACCTCTTGAATATCTTCTAAGCTACTCTCTGGCAAAGCCATCAAATTATGAGAAATGCTCAAATAAAATTCAGCTGAAATCTGAAAGTCATTTTGATAGATCAGCGCATAATTCGGCAACAAGGCTCCAGCGATTGAATTCTCAATGGCCATGATCGCGTGATCAACCAAACCACTCGCCAATTGTTCAGCTAACATGGGAAAGGAGTGGCAGTGTATTAAGTTCACTCCCTCTGGATATAACGCTTGCGCTACGATGTAATGGTTCGACCCGTCGACCCCTTGTATGGCTACTTTTTTCATAAAACAAAAAAAGTCCCGAAAAACGGGACTTTAGTATACTGAAACGTTAAATAACGACAAGCCCCTACCTCTCTAACTGATAATAGTTAAAGTAAGTGAAGTCGTTATAAAAGCGTGTCTTATTCATAATATTGGCGCTAATTACAGAAAAGGTTTCATAAAAAACAAGCCTAGTCTGAAAATAATTCAAAAGAAGGGTTAAATGATTCGATATTTAACTAACCCAAAAATGCTTTTTTCAAAGAATCCACATAATCGAGCTTCTCCCAAGTAAACAACTCAACCTCACGTGCAACCTTACCGTTGTAGGGTGATTCAAAAATCTTAACCACCTTTCTCGGTGTTCTTCCCATGTGCCCATAAGATGCTGTTTCGCTATAAATTGGGTTACGAAGCTTCAATCGTGTTTCGATTCCATAAGGCGTAAGATCAAAGAGATCGGCAACTTTCTGAGCGATTTCTGCATCAGTGAATGAAGTAGCGTTCGTTTCATAAGTATCAATGAAAACAGAGGTAGGCTCGGCTACACCGATAGCATAGCTAAGCTGAACAAGTACTTCAGAAGCTATACCTGCAGCTACTAGATTCTTCGCAATGTGGCGTGCTGCATAGGCAGCAGATCGATCTACTTTTGACGGATCCTTTCCTGAGAAGGCTCCTCCTCCGTGTGCACCTTTTCCGCCGTAGGTGTCTACAATAATCTTACGACCCGTTAACCCTGTGTCGCCGTGAGGACCTCCGATCACAAATTTACCGGTTGGATTCACGTGATAGTTGATTTCATCGGTAAACAAGGATTGAACCGAATCACTCATTCGCTTTTTAACCTCAGGTATTACGTATTTGATAATATCGGTACGTATCTGATCAAGCATGTTTTGTTCGTTACCAAAAGGATCGTGCTGGGTAGACACCACAATCGTATCTATTCGCTCCGGCTGATTATGGTCATCATACTGCAAGGTAACTTGAGCCTTTGCATCAGGACGTAAATAGCTCATCGGCTTTGAAGAGTCATCATTGGCAGCTCGGCGAAACTCGGCCAATACTTTTAAGATCTCATGAGAAATCACCAAGGCAAGAGGCATGAGCTCTTCGGTTTCTGACGTTGCATACCCGAACATCATTCCCTGATCACCGGCACCTTGAGATTCTGGGGCATTACGATCAACACCTCGATTAATATCTTGACTCTGTTCGTGAATCAAAGAGATTACCCCGCAAGAATCACCGCTGAACATGTATTCTCCTTTGGTGTATCCGATCGAATTGACTACTCCGCGAGCGATTGATTGTACGTCTAGGTAAGTGGTACTTTTAACTTCACCTGCCAAGACTACCTGACCTGTAGTTACTAGTGTTTCACACGCTACTTTACTTTGTGGATCAAATGCTAAAAAATGATCTAATAGCGCATCACTAATTTGATCGGCAATCTTATCAGGATGCCCTTCACTAACTGACTCTGATGTAAATAAATATGACATAATTCGTGTCTCTTTAATTCAAGAGATTACAATATTGTAAAAGAGACTAAAGCACTACGGGCTATTCCAACGCGAATACTGCTTTAGCATTTTTTACGAGGTTGCAATCAGTTCAAATCTTTCCTCAAATAGACTACAAAAGTACGCTTATTTTATAACACTAAACAGGAAAGATATTCTTATCTTGAGGTTCATTTTCAAAAATTAAAAAAACAGGATGCACATTGCTATCGCCGGCAATATTGGAGCCGGAAAAACTACACTTACGAATCTACTCGCGAAGCATTTCAAATGGGAACCACAGTTTGAGGAGGTAATCACCAATCCTTATCTAGACGACTTTTATACCCAAATGGAGCGCTGGAGTTTTAATCTACAGATTTACTTTTTAAACACTCGATTTAGACAAATTCTGTCGATTCGAGAAAGCGGAAAAAGTGTCATTCAAGATCGCACCATTTATGAAGATGCTTTCATATTTGCTCCAAACCTACACGAAATGGGCCTGATGACCGGGCGTGACTTTGAGAATTACCAAAGTCTATTTGAGCTGATGGAATCCCTGGTTGCTCCTCCTGATTTAATGATTTACCTCAGAAGTTCTATTCCGAATCTAGTAAAGCAGATTCACAAGCGTGGTCGTTCGTATGAAAACGGAATTTCGATTGATTATCTGAATCGTCTTAATGAAAAATACGAAGATTGGGTAAAGGGATATGACAAGGGCAAACTCATTATCATCGATGTAGATAACCTAGATTTTGTAGACAATCCCGAAGATCTTGGAAGCATTGTGAATAAAATCGATGCTGAATTAAACGGACTGTTTTAAGACAGAGTAAGCACACTAGATAACAAATAAAAAAGCCTGCTAGAAATAGCAGGCTTTTTTGTAAGCTATATTCAAACCCTTATTCTTGGGTCTCTTTTTTAATAGTAACCTCTGGATGATTCGCTCTTACTTCTTCCATAACCTCATCTAGGTCTGCACCCGCATAAGCTACTTCAGTAGTAGTTGTTTCTCCATTGGCAGTTTCTGTCGTAGTCACAGAAACCTCAACACCTCCTTCTTCAGAGGTAGCCTGAACATTCACAGAAATCTCTTTGCGAACTTCTTGTGCGGTTGCAGCTTCAGCATAAGCGGCCTCTGATGGGCTAACTAAGCTCGGTGCAATAACCAGTGCTACAACAGACATTAATTTTAAAAGAATGTTTAGTGATGGCCCTGAAGTATCCTTGAAAGGATCACCTACGGTATCACCAACTACTGCCGCTTTGTGAGCATCGCTACCTTTGCGACCTTCACTTTCGATAGTTTTCTTGGCGTTATCCCATGCTCCACCAGCATTTGACTGGAAAATTGCCATAAGAACACCAGAAGCAGTAACTCCAGCAAGAAGACCTCCAAGCATTTCAGCACCACCTAAAAATCCTACAAGTACCGGAACAATGATTGCTAAAAGACCAGGCATTACCATTTCTCTAATTGAAGCTTGAGTTGAAATTGCCACACACTTATCGTATTCAGCAACACCGTCAGCAGCATCAAAAATTGCGCGATCTTCAGCAGAAGCCTTCGAAAGGTCTGAATCATATTTACGCATTACCTCTAGAGCTGACTTCAGTGCAGGGATATCCTTGAATTGACGACGAACTTCTTCAATCATAGCCATTGCCGCACGACCTACTGCGTTCATTGAAAGCGCAGAGAATACAAACGGAAGCATCGCTCCAACTAATAGACCCACCATAATAGTAGGATCAGATACGTCGATCGCCTTAACTTTAGCTGTTTGCATAAAGGCCGCGAATAACGCTAACGCTGTAAGTGCAGCAGAGGCAATCGCAAATCCTTTACCAATAGCAGCAGTAGTATTACCTACAGCATCAAGAGTATCTGTACGCTCACGAACTTCAGAAGGAAGTTCAGCCATCTCTGCAATACCACCTGCGTTATCTGAAATTGGACCGTAAGCATCAACCGCTAATTGAATCCCTGTATTGGCAAGCATACCTACCGCAGCAATTGCGATACCATATAAACCAGCAAAGTGATGTGAAACTAAAATCGCAGCTGAAATTAGAATAATTGGAATCGCTGTTGACATCATACCAACACCTAGACCAGCAATAATATTTGTCGCTGAACCTGTTTCAGATTGGCGAACAATAGAATTAACAGGTTTAGTACCTGTACCTGTGTAATACTCGGTAACCTTACCTACTAGAAGACCCGCAACAAGACCTGCGATGGTCGCCCAAAACACACCCATTGACGTGTAAGTCGTTGATTGAAACACCCAAGACTCAGGTAACATTTCATTGATTAAGAAATATGACGCTACTAGCATTAAACCTGCTGAACCGAATTCACCAAGGTTTAGGGCCGTTTGAGGGTTTCCTCCTTCTTTCACTCGAACAAAGAAGGTACCGATAATTGACATAATAATACCTGCAGCAGCAAGTACTAATGGAAGGTAAACCGCACCTAAACCATTAAAAGAATCTGCGAAATCAGGAACTACGGTAAAAGCAGCACCTAAAACCATTGTACCAATGATTGAACCCACATATGACTCAAAAAGGTCAGCTCCCATACCAGCAACATCTCCTACGTTGTCACCAACGTTATCTGCAATCGTAGCAGGATTAAGAGGGTGATCTTCAGGAATACCTGCTTCAACTTTACCTACAAGGTCAGCTCCAACGTCAGCAGCTTTGGTGTAAATACCACCACCCACGCGAGCAAATAATGCGATAGAAGAAGCTCCTAAAGAGAACCCTGAAAGTACATTCAGTACCTCATCGATTCCCCATCCTTGAGCACTATATACTGTGAATAGGATTCCTAAACCAGCAACACCTAAACCTACAACACCAAGTCCCATTACAGAACCTCCAGCAAATGCAACTTCAAGAGCCTTAGGAAGTGATGTACGAGCAGCATTAGTTGTTCGAACGTTAGCTTTAGTTGCAACACGCATACCAATAAACCCAGCTAGTGCAGAACAAATTGCACCAACAATAAATGATACTGCAACTAGACCGTTTGAACCTGCTTCACTTTGTCCTTTGAAAAAGAGAAGAACTGCGACAGCAGCAACAAAAACAGATAAAATTTTGTACTCAGCTTTTAGGAATGACATTGCACCATCGGCAATATTTTTGGCAATTCGCGCCATTTTCTCATCTCCTACTTCTTGTTTCGAAACCCAGGCGTTTTTAACAAACACATAGATCAGGCCTACGATTCCGAAAGCCCATAAATAAGGTATTAATGCCTCCATATTAATTATGATTAATTAAGTAGTATTGGTTAATGCGGGCAAAAGTAGTAAAAACTCACTACATGATTCGAACGAAATGTTAATGAATCAATAATTCTAGGCATTAAAAAACCCGCTTCCTAGTCATTCCTTACAAGAAGCGGGTTCAATTATTTGAAGATCTAATTTACTTTCGGTAAAGGACCTTTTTTACAGCCTTAACGACGTCGTCTTCATTCGGCAACCATTCTTTTAATAGAACAGGAGAATAAGGCGCTGGCGTATCAGCAGTGTTTAGTTTTACAACAGGTGCATCGAGATAATCGAAAGCTTGATCTTGAACCTGATAGATAATTTCAGTAGCAATATTTCCGAAAGGCCAAGCCTCTTCTAAAATCACTAGACGATTCGTCTTTTTAACCGAATTGATAATCGTAGCGTGATCCATAGGGCGGATCGTTCTAAGATCGATGATTTCAACCGAAATCCCTTCTTCAGCAAGACGGTCTGCAGCTTTGTAGGCCTCTTTAATGATTTTACCAAAAGAAACCACAGTCACATCAGTCCCTTCTCTCTTCACATCAGCTACACCAAGAGGGATCAGATACTCTCCTTCTGGCACCTCACCTTTATCACCGTACATCTGCTCAGACTCCATAAAAATCACAGGGTCTTCATCACGAATAGCAGACTTAAGCAGCCCTTTTGCATCGGCAGGGTTTGAAGGAACCACTACCTTAAGACCTGGACAGTTGGCATACCAGCTTTCAAAAGCCTGAGAGTGCGTCGCAGCTAATTGACCTGCAGAGGCAGTAGGCCCTCTAAAAACGATAGGAATATTAAACTGACCACCAGACATCTGACGCATCTTAGCGGCATTGTTGATGATTTGATCAATACCTACAAGCGAGAAGTTGAAAGTCATAAACTCAATGATCGGACGGTTGCCGTTCATCGCAGAACCTACTCCGATACCCGCAAATCCCATTTCAGAGATAGGCGTATCAATCACTCGCTTTGGCCCGAACTCATCTAGCATTCCTTTAGAGGCTTTGTAGGCACCATTGTACTCGGCTACCTCTTCACCCATCAAATAGATACTCTCATCACGACGCATCTCCTCTGACATCGCTTCGGCAATCGCCTCTCTAAATTGAATCGTTTTCATAGACTACGTTTGTTCTTGAGGCGCAAATTTAAAACTTTTCACGTTTAAAAAAGCTTAGAAATGTGTAATAAATTTATTATGCATGCATAGTATTTTTTAAGTTTTAAGTATCTTTGAAGAAAGTCACGATTTTATGAAAATTCTCGTTTGCATTAGTGCTGTACCTGACACTACTTCGAAAATTAACTTTACCGCAGATCAGAAATCATTGGATACCAGCGGGATTCAATTTGTAATCAACCCTAATGACGAGTTTGGACTGACTCGCGCTGTATGGTTCAAAGAACAGCAAGGTGCAGAGGTACATATCGCCACGGTCGGCGAGGCCAGTGTCGAACCGATCATGAGAAAAGCTTTAGCTATCGGTGCAGATAAGGCATTTCGAATCGACACTCATCCATCTGATGGCTTTTTAGTTGCTCAGGCTCTTAGTGAACAGATTAAAAAAGAAACTTACGATCTAGTCATTTGCGGAAGAGAGTCTATCGACTACAACGGCAATATGGTACCAGGCCTAATTGCGAGCCATTGTGGTTATTCATTCATCAATACTTGTACAGGTCTAACTATTGACGGAGATAAAGCCGCTGCAACCAGAGAAATCGATGGCGGATCTGAAACCTTAGAAACGAGTCTACCACTGGTTATCGGCGCTCAAAAAGGGCTCGTAGAAGAAAGTGACTTGAAAATACCTAATATGAGAGGGATTATGTCTGCTAGAACCAAACCTCTTGAAGTAGTTACACCATCCAATCCTAAAGCGTTAACCGAAGATTTGTCTTTCGAAAAACCCGCTTCAAAAGGTGAAGTCACTTTAATAGAAGAAGGTAACATCGACCAGTTAATCGAATTACTCCATAAAGAAGCAAAAGTTTTATAAGCCATGTCAGTACTTGTTTATTTAGAATCAGAAAATAAAGCCTACAAAAAATCAGCATACGAACTGGCATCTTATGCTAGTGCTATAGCTAGTCAACTCAGCACAGAGGCTATTGGATTAGTCATTAATAATGATACCCCAGAAAGCATTGGAGGACTCAATCAAATCATTAGCATCTCCAATGAATCACTACATACGTTTACAGCCGAGAGATACGCTTCACTACTATCCGCCGCATTTGATAAAAGTGGCGCCCAATACTTAGTTATTAGCTCAAGTGCAGATTCAAAATACATCGGAGGCATGATCGCTGCTCAAAGCGGATCTAGCTTTATACCTAATGTAATTGCCCTTCCAGAGAATATTGAAGGTAAGACTGCGTTTAAGAGAACCGTCTTTACCAACAAAGGCTTTGCTTATACCTCTTCTAAGTCAGATCGATGCATTATCGGACTGAGTAAAAATAGCTTTGGGGTTCATGAAAACGACGTTACGTCTAAGGTAGAAATAATGACTTTTGAACTTAATGAAGATCGGGTAACGGTAACCAACCAAACAACAGCAGACGGAAAAGCAACCATCGCCGATGCTGACATCGTCGTTTCTGCTGGGCGCGGATTAAAAGGGCCTGAAAATTGGCACCTCGTTGAAGACCTTGCTGAAGTTTTAGGAGCAGCTACCGCGTGCTCCAAGCCCGTTTCAGATTTAGGATGGAGACCCCACAGTGAACACGTCGGACAAACAGGAAAACCCGTTGCCACTAACCTCTATATTGCCATTGGAATCTCTGGAGCAATTCAGCATTTGGCAGGAATCAACGCTTCAAAAGTTAAAGTAGTTATCAATAATGATCCTGAAGCTCCTTTCTTTAAAGCAGCCGATTACGGTATTGTCGGTGATGCATTTACCGTAGTTCCACAACTTATTGAAAAATTGAAGGTTTTTAAGGCACAAAACGCATAAAAATCCCTTATTTTGCCCTCTTATGAACCTCGTGAGTCTAACCGTTAAGGGCATTTCTTATAGTCAAACCCAGCAAGGGGCCTATGCACTTATTTTAAGTGAAGAGAACGGCAGTCGAAAACTCCCTATTGTTATTGGTGCGGCAGAGGCACAATCCATTGCTATTGCGATCGAAGAGGATCTCAAACCACCGAGACCCCTGACCCATGATTTACTCAAATCGTGTCTTGATCGATTTGAAGTTAAGGTCAAGGAAGTCATTATACATAAATTAGAAGAGGGGGTATTTTATGCTAGTCTTGTTTGCAAAAAAGACCAGCAAGAAGAACTTATCGATGCCCGAACTAGCGACGCTGTAGCAATTGCAGTTCGAACGGGGGCGCCGATTTTTACCTATCCCGATATTCTAGAAAAGGCCGGCATTGAATTAAACGTCGATGCCGAGTCAAAAGACCTTACATCTAACACGAGAGATCTTGCTCATCTAGAGACAGAGTCAACGAGCGATAAAGAGGAAAAAACTCAAGAGTCAAATCCTAGCTCAACACGCTTCAAAAGCTACAGTGAAAAACAACTTAAAGCGGCGCTTAAAAAAGCGGTAGAAGATGAAGATTACGAAAAGGCAGCAGCTCTTAGAGACGAACTTGAACAACGAAACCAATAAATTATGGCTATTATAAAAGGATTTATCGGAATCCTATTCCTTTTAGGGATCGCTTATCTCCTAAGCACTCATAAAAAGGCAATCCGATGGAAAACCATATTCATCGGACTTTCACTTCAATTTATTCTAGCCTTTGGAGTTTTACGTGTAGAATGGGTAAAATCTTTTTTCAATGTTTTAGGTGGTTTTTTCACCGCGGTCCTAGAATTTACGGAAAGCGGAAGCGCCTTTCTTTTTGGCAACTTAATTAATGTAAGCGAACCGGCTATTGGTTATGTATTCGCCTTTCAAATCTTACCCACGATTGTATTCTTTTCGGCCCTTACCTCTATTCTCTATTATTTAGGGGTTGTTCAGAAGATAGTAAGTGGCCTCGCTTGGTTACTAACTAAAACACTCAAAATATCTGGGGCTGAAAGTCTTTCTGTAGCGGGTAACATCTTCTTAGGACAAACAGAGGCACCACTATTAATAAAAGCCTATCTCGCTAAAATGAACCGCTCCGAAGTAATGCTAGTTATGACTGGAGGGATGGCAACAGTAGCCGGAGGTGTTTTAGCTTCTTATGTAGGTTTTTTAGGAGGTACCGACCCCGAACTTCGACTGTCATTTGCACGCCACCTTATAGCAGCTTCAGTAATGGCAGCCCCAGGAGCAATTATCATCGCTAAATTGATGGTTCCTCAAACAGAACCGATTGATGAAAAAATCGAAGTAAGTGATACAGAAGTAGGTTCAAACGCCCTTGATGCGCTTTCAAACGGAACCACTGAAGGTTTGAAGCTTGCTTTAAATGTGGGTGCGATGCTACTTGTATTCATTGCATTTATTGCCATGATCAATGGAATTTTAACAGGAGTTGGAGACCTGACTGGAATTAATGATTGGATCGCGGCCAACTCCTCATATACCGAGTTATCCCTAGAATCAATCTTGGGAACCATTTTCGCTCCGCTGATGTATATCATCGGTGTTGCCAGTGAAGATCTTAACCTAATGGGGCAACTTTTAGGAATCAAGCTGGTAGCCTCAGAATTTGTAGCCTATACCCAACTAGCCGAATTAAAGAATATGGCTGCTGCAGTTCATCTAACTTATGATAAATCAGTACTTATGGCAACCTATATGCTTTGTGGCTTTGCCAACTTTGCTTCTATCGGTATTCAAATAGGCGGAATAGGAACCATTGCTCCAAGTCAAAAGAAGACTTTGTCAGAGCTCGGTTTTAGAGCACTCATCGCAGGCTCACTTGCATCCCTGCTATCTGCAACGATTGCAGGAATGATTCTAGGGTAAAGGATTAACATTCAAAAAATCGGTAAATTCAAAGTATGAAAACTTATCACGATCTACTCAAACATATCTTAGAAAACGGAACGGAGAAAACAGACCGAACAGGCACTGGAACAAAAAGTGTTTTCGGATATCAGATGCGATTCGATCTTAGTAAAGGATTTCCGATGGTAACTACCAAAAAGGTACATTTAAAATCGATCATCTACGAACTACTTTGGTTCTTAAAGGGAGATACAAACATCAATTATCTCACTGAAAATGGAGTTCGTATTTGGAACGAATGGGCCGATGACAATGGAGATCTAGGTCCTGTTTATGGTCATCAATGGCGTAATTGGAATTCAGAAGGTATCGATCAAATAAAGGAGGTGATCCACACCCTGAAAACCAATCCAGATAGTAGAAGGATGTTGGTAAGCGCATGGAATCCTAGCGTAATGCCAGACACCTCGAAGCCTTTTGCAGAAAATGTAGCTAACGGCAAGGCAGCTTTACCTCCCTGCCATGCCTTCTTTCAATTTTATGTGGCCGACAATAAGTTGTCCTGTCAACTGTATCAACGCAGCGCAGACGTCTTTCTTGGGGTGCCATTTAATATTGCTTCTTACGCCCTTCTTACGCTAATGGTCGCTCAAGTTTGCGGTTTAGAGGCTGGAGATTTTGTACACACCTTCGGCGATGTTCACATCTACAGTAACCATAGAGAGCAGGTTGACCTTCAACTCTCGAGAGATTGTCGCCCATTACCGACGATGAAATTAAATCCGGCAATCAAAAACATAGACGATTTCACCTTTGAGGATTTCGAATTGATCGGATACGACCCACACCCAACCATCAAAGCTCCAGTTGCTGTATAATGAAAGAAGTAATCATTGTTGTTGCTGCCGCCGAAGATGGTGCAATGGGCTTGGCAGGGGATTTACCATGGCATCTGCCTGATGATTTCAAGCATTTCAAACAAACCACATCGGGTTACCCAATCATCATGGGTAGAAAAACATTAGAGAGCTTTCCAAAAGCACTACCGAATAGAGATCATATCGTGGTTACCCGAAACACCGACTACGTTCCTCCATTTGAAATCTTTGGTATTACTCATTCTATTGAGTCTGCCTTAGAACTGCATCCATCAAACACTCAATTCATCGTTGGCGGAGGAGAAATTTACAAACAAGCTATTCCCTTAGCGACAAAGATGATCATCACTAGAGTTCATGCCACCCCTAAAGCAGACACTTACTTTCCTGAAATCAACTTAGAGGAATGGAAAAAGGTTGAAGAACAGCATCATCCGGCAGACGATAGACACGCCTACTCATTTACGATAGAAACCTTCGTAAGGGCTTAAATTTGTGTATGTAATACTTGATCCACTTCAAGGTTTTCTGCAGCGATTAGCTTTTTTAAAGACCCTAGCTTTTCAGAAGTACTATAAACATAAATAGAACTGACAGACCCTGCTTGACTATCTAAAGTTCCAATCACTGACTGAACACGTCTAGCTACCGCCTCATTTGGAGTAACCAAAGAAGTACTCTGATCTAGATACTTCTCAAACAGCAAAGAAAGAAACGAATAGTGGGTACAACCTAATACCAATACATCGATTTTATTTGAATTAAAATAAGCGACATGATCCCGAACTAAGTCGTTTAATTCTATCGATGCCAATTCTCCCGTTTCGATCGCCTCAACAAGACCTTCGCCCATTCGAGTGAACGTTTTGCATTCCGATGCATAGGTCTTTAAGGTTTGCTTAAAGAGATTACTTTTAAGGGTGTTAGCCGTAGCAATTACCCCGATTCGTTTAGATACACTTAACTGGGCTGCAGGTTTAACAGCGGGCTCGATACCGACAAATGGAATTTTAAACTCTGCTCTAAGCGCTGAAATAACTTGAGTAGTGGCCGTATTACATGCAACGACTATAAGCTCTGACCCCTTACTAATCAAAAATTCAGTAATTCTTCTACTCCGTTCTAAAAGGGCTTCGATTGATTTTGAGCCATAGGGAGCATGAAGGCTATCGGCTACATAGTGGTATTCAGCAGAATCTGACATCTCATTTACTATAGAAGAGAGAATCGTCAATCCGCCAACACCAGAGTCAAATATCCCGATCGTTTTTGCCATAAAAAAACCGCCCAATTGGGCGGTTAAAAGTTACTACTTCTAATTGGTAATCAAATTAGAATCCTAATTCCTTCTTAACAGAAGGTAATAAGTCTGTACCATTAGCAACTAGAAGGCTAAGCCCTGGGCTTGAATCGATTACATAATCGAACCCTTGATCTTTAGCTACTTTTTCGATAGCCTCCTTTGCTTTCTCAGAAATAGGAGCGAATAATTCTTGTTGCTTACGCTGTAATTCTTGCATCGCTGCTTGCTCTGCTGCTGCGATGTTACGCTCAGCATTCTGTAACTCATCAGCTCTAGCCTTGTTTTCTTCAGCAGTCTTACTCGCTGCCTCATTTTGATAAGCAACTAGTTTCTTTTGAAGTTCAGCTACTGAAGACTCGATATCAGCACGGTAAGTATTTTCTAATTTTTTAAGCTCATCTTGAGCTGCCTTCATATCTGGCATATCACTAAGTAGTTGCTGAACATTGATATGAGCAACTTTAGATTGAGCAAAAGTAGAGGTTGTAACAGCAAAGAATGCCATTACAATAAGAACAAATTGTTTCATGGAATAGTTGATTTTCAATTAATTGTGTCTTTACGTTTTTCTTCTATTTGTTTTTGACGCTCTGCACGCGCTTTAAGCACCGCTTCGCGTTTGCTAATATAGGCCTTTCTTCGCTCCTCGCGTTGTTTTTCTAACCGCGATAGTGCAGCTTTTTTCTCTTCTTCTTTAGTTTGTTGTGCCTTATTCAGGTCATCGGTAACCGTTTGACGCTTTTCTTCGATCTCACTAACTACTTCTTGAGCTTCAGATTCTTCAGGCATACCAATCACTCGAACCTTAGAATCAGCTTCTAATTTTCGAATAACTAAATCACTTATATCAAATTGATTATTAAAGTAGAGCATTACAAGATCTGTAGACTTATCAAAGATCATATCGAAGTTTCTCGCTTCAGCAATCTCTTGAACCGCAGCATAAATCAAATCCTGAATAGGCCTCACTATGGTTACCTCTGTGGCTATCAGGTCTCCCTCAGGGCCGAATCGATCTAACTCATATTGAAGAAGTGCTTTACTCAATTGACTTATTTCTATTTCTCGCTGTTCGATGATAGATAAGGGTAAAAAATCCCTCTGAGCACTCAGCTCTTCTTGTTTAGCTTTAAGCGCTGTTCTTCGGCGTTCTATCTCTGTATTCCAGGCTTCTATTTTACCCGACAACTCTGCTCGCATTTCTGCATACGAAGCTACTTTGGACAGAATATAATCCGTATCGATAAATCCAACACGGGTAGCACGTTGGCCCCAACTTACCTGAGTAAGAAGGCCGATCAATACCACCGTTAGAATTTCTCGTATTTTCATTAGAATTGCTGACCGATAATAAAGTGGGTTTGCCATCCGCTAGGACCAAAAGCTCCTGGCGTGTTGTCGCTGTCGAATCCGTATCCAAAGTCGATACCCAACAATCCAAATGCAGGCATGAAGATTCTCACCCCAAATCCTGCAGAACGCTTCATATTGAAAGGATCATAGGTATTGAAACCGTTAAAAGCATTACCCGCCTCTAAAAAGGCAAGCGTAAATACCGAAGCTGTTGGCTTAAGGGTAAGCGGGTAGCGAAGCTCCAACGAAAATTTATTGTAAATCGCTCCACCGTCTTGTTCTTGTCGACCGGTAATAGGATTTAGCGTGTAAGGCGTTATCGAGCTGTTTTCATACCCTCTTAACTGGATATTTTCACGACCGTCAAGGGTAAAGTTTCCTAAACCATCACCACCCACATAAAAGCGCTCAAAAGGAACGATGCCTATATCGTTGTTGTAGGCTCCTAAAAATCCAAACTCCGCATTAGTTCGAAGTACTAACTTATCAACGATCCTAGTATACCAATCTCCTTTAAATTTAACCTTGTAAAATTCTAACAATTTAAATCGCTCTTCCTCTAAAGCTTCAAGGTCTCTACTTAATTCAGCCGAGTTCACCCCATTGACACCTTCAGCCAACAACTCTTCAGTTACCGAATTAATTTCTTCACGAAGGCCGGCATAATCCTTTTTAGACAAAGCAGAAAATGGCGGGGTTACGCGAATAGACATTTCAAAATTGGAACCCGTAAGCGGGAAAATTCTACTAGGTCCTTGAGAGCTTCTAGACAAGCCAAAGCTGTAAGAGAAGGAGTTAGATGACCCGTTACCAAAGTTGAACAGTCCGTTATTATAATTCTCAAAATTGTAGTTCTGAAAGCTCAGCGCATGAGAAAGCACGAAGAAATCGTCGGGCCATTGAACCCGTTTTGACAACCCCGCAGAAATACCAGCAATACCAAAACCTCTTGACTTATCTACATCAAATCGCCCGTTGTTAAACTGCGCCGCAAACTGTTGCGTCTTTTGAAGCGACATATTAAAGCGAACCGGCTTTTTACCACCTAACCATGGCTCAGCAAAGTTTAAGCTGTACACTCTAAAGGTTCGACTCGCCTGTAATCTAAGTGCAAATGTCTGACCATCTCCCATTGGAACAGGCGTATAGGCCTCTTTATTAAAGAGATTACGCATCGAGAAGTTGTTGAACGAAAGCCCAAGTGTTCCGATGAAACCACCTCCACCAACACCACCTTGTAGTTCAATTTGAGAAGAACCTGCCTCAACAAGATCATACTTTAAATCGACCGTACCAGAATTGGGATCAGGGTTGACCACATCTGGGGAGATTTGTTCAGGATCAAAGAACCCTAACTGACCTAATTCTCGAATGGTTCTTATAATATTGTCTTTGCTGTACTGTTGACCTGGTTTTGTTCGAATTTCACGATAGATCACATGGTCGTTGGTCTTGTCGTTTCCAAAAACATCGACGTGATTGATAAAGGTTTCTTTTCCTTCAATAATTCGAATTTCAAAATCAATCGTATCCCGTTGAGCAGACACTTCGACTGGATTGATACTTGAAAATAAATATCCGTTGTTTTGATAGAGATTGGTTAAATCTTCTGCATCCGGTTTTGAATTATCGGCAATGCGTTTTTTGAGCTGAACACCATTGTAGGTATCCCCCTTTTTTATCCCTAGAACAGAAGCTAGGCTTTTATCATCATAAACGGTATTCCCTACAAAATCAATATCTCCGAAATAGTATTTATTTCCCTCAACAAGCTCTATTTGTAGCCCAATAGTTTCATCATCTATGGTGAAGGTAGAGTCGCTAACTATCCTAGCATCTCGATAACCTCTTTCAGCATAAGCATCACGTAGATTCACTAAATCTTCTTCGAAGTCATCCTCGATGTATTTCGATTTCTTCCAAAAACGATAAATCTTCTTTTTCTTCGTATTCTTGAGGGCCTTCTCGAGCACTGAGTTATTCAGTTTTTCGGCACCTTTAAATGAGATTTCTCCGATCTTTACCTTCTTACCCTTCTTTAGGTTAACTATTAAATCTTGAGTATTTACACCAGAAGTGTCGGCAGCAGTAGCAATAAAGGCATTGGCATTGAGATACCCTTTTTCTTTGTACTTGTTTTCAAGAAAGTTGATCGTATTCGCAATAAGGCTTTCAGTAATTTTCTTTCCCTTTTTAAGATCGGTATCCTCGATAATACTTTCTGTCTTACCCTTTTTAATTCCATAAAACGTAACCTCATCAAGAGTAGGACGTTCTTTGATACTCAGTTCTAAAAAAATGGAATCGTTTCTAACATCGGTATAATACAGAGCTACGTCACTAAACAGTTCTAGATTCCAAAGTTTCTTAATACTTGCAGATACTTCTTCGCTAGGGAGAGTTATGAATTGTCCTTCTCTAAAACCAGCGAAGGTTTTAACGGTTTGCTCGTTGTAACTCTGAAGACCAGTGACCTCAACTTTCCCAATGATATAGGTTTTCTTTATAGGGGTAGAATTTGCTTCTTGGGCGTTTACCCCACCTCCCATTGCCAATAACAAGACAATAATCAGTGATAACCGATTATTTTGTAGCCTTTTCAAGCTGCTCAGTAGTCTTTCCAAATCTTCGTTCTCTTTGTTTATAATCAACTAAGGCCTTCTCCAAATGGGCTTCGGTGAAATCTGGCCAATGGGTTTCGGTAAAATACAATTCAGCATAAGCCATTTGCCATAAAAGGAAATTACTTATGCGTCTTTCTCCACTAGTTCTAATTAATAAGTCGACTGGTGGACAATTGGTGGTGTAAAGATGCTCATTTAACATTGACTCATCGACATCTTCTGGTCGAATTAAGCCATTTTTAACTTTTTCAGCAATCAAACGTGTAGCCGTAGTGATCTCTTCACGGCCACCATAACTGAGTGCTAAAGTTAAAGTCATCCCTGTATTCGAAGCGGTCTGCGTAACCACACTCAAAAGTGCCTCAGTAATTGGAGCCGGTAATCGATCTAGATTACCAATGGTTAGCAAACGAATATTATTTTCCTGCATCGTCGCCAGTTCAGACTTCAATGCTTTGAGAAGAATACGCATGAGGATATCCACCTCTTGTTTTGGTCGTAACCAATTCTCTGTTGAGAAGGCGTATAAGGTTAAAAAATCAATTCCTCGCTTAGCACAGGCTTCAACGATAACTCGAACCGCTTTAAAGCCAGATTCATGCCCAAACGCTCGCGGCATTCCTTTCGCTTTTGCCCAACGACCATTACCATCCATGATGATAGCAAGGTGTTTCGGGCCTAAGTGCTCGGTTTTATTCTCAATCATTTTAATTGGGTAGGCTAAAATTTGGGGGCAAAGGTATAGGTTATTGTTAAATTAGGAAACAGGTACCAGTCGTTCCCCGAGCGATCATAATAAGTAGCTAAGCTAGTTGCTGGTTCTGGAAGTCGATCGTAGTCATCCGAGAATAGATATCCGGCGGCAATTTCAGCCGAAACAACTAGCATAGGGAAGGCTCTAAATTTAGCTCCAAATCCTCCCATTGCACCTAATCGTGCCTTCGAAATAAGATCCCAGTTTCGTGTGGGCTTAAAATCTCCAAACTGATAAGTTCCTCCTAACATCGCATAGGTAGTGAATTGTCTCCTTCCGTCGTAAACATTGAAATCACTAAAATGATATTCTAGTCCAAGAGCGGCACGTGTTGATTTGTAAACCTCCCAAACTGGAGCTTCAGAAGCCTGATCGGTATAATTATAAGTGGGTGCGAAGCTTGCCCGAATCGCCAATCGATAGGGCAAATTATACCTAGCTACTAAAGCTGCAGCCATTTTCGGGCTATAACTGTCTATAGGTGTATCACCCACAGCAATCACTCCATGCAGAGAAGTTCCAATTTCAAGGGCTCTTAAATCCTGAGCCTGCAGGCTAGTAACAACTATGCTAAAAACAGTGGTTAAGACAATCTTTAATCTCCAATTCATAATCAATTTCTTTTATCCTCTCCCCAAAGGAGCTTTTCTCTAAGTGTTTGAAAAAAATGATCCTCTTCAAAGACGACCAATTTTAAGACGAATGGAGCTTTTCGAATACACAATTCTTGTCCATTATCCACCGTACTAATTCTAGAGTCTAGAGAAACCAAGTGTTGTGGTTCCCGAGAATCTACCTTCAATCTAATTTCAGTTCGATCCTCAATAATTAGGGGCCTTGCATTTAAATGATGTGGTGCTACAGGAGTGACGACTAACGATGACGAATGTGGCGAAACCACCGGCCCACCGCAACTAAGCGAATAACCCGTAGAACCTGTTGGCGTAGCAATTAACAAACCATCAGCCCAATAAGTAGTAAGATAGACCCCATCAAGCCAGGTTTCAATAGTGATCATGCTTGTTGTGTCCTTTCGGCTTACCGCAACTTCGTTTAGCGCATAATCAATTTTTCCAAAAGCACCGCTTTCTCCTTTAAGTTGAGCTTGCAATAAACTACGTTCTTCTACTCGGTAATTTCCCATTGAAAATCGCTCCAAAGCTTCAACCACATTTTCGCGCTGAAGTGTTGCTAAGAATCCTAGTCTTCCTAAATTCACGCCAATGAGGGGGAGTTCAGAGTCTCCAATGAAAGTGGCTGCACGAAGCATAGTCCCATCTCCACCAATACTGAGCATCAAATCTGCTTTCATTTTTTTCAGTTCAGCTGCTGATGTGAAGACAGTGAAAGTGGTATTAGGTAAATGGGGAGCAAGTGAATTTGCAAATTCTGCCTCAACACTTAAGGCATAGCCGATTTGCTTCAATTCTTGAACTAAATCAGCTAAAAAAATCAAATCAGTCTCGCTCAGCTCTAAACTATACAAGGCAATTTTCACCCCTTCATTACTCATAGATCTAAATAATTAGTTAGGTAATCAGATCGTTCTTTCAATTGCTCAAAATACAAATCGCTTATCGGAGCGTAATCGATGTGATAATCGTAACGTCTTAGTTCGCTCAAGATTTGGGTGAAATTTTCAGAATTAACTTTTACCGCAACCTCCTTGACTAGTTCATTAGAAGTCGTCATGAGAAGGCCTCCTACTCCACCTTGATTCATTTCAATGAGTTGCACTATCGTACTTACCGAAAAGTTTGAGGGATTACTACTGATGATCAGCACCTGTCCCTCCTCTTGAACGAACGTACTTTGACCAAACATTCCTTCGATATCTTCAAGTAAATAATACCCTTTATGCAGTCCTGAATGATCTAAGACGGGAATTAAATCAGCACCTGACTTTAGTAATTGATCAAAAACACTCACCCAATGGCTAGTCTCACCGACCCAAAAAGACTGAAGTTCATCGATTAAAGAATACAGCGATTCATCATTCTCAAGAGGGTATAAGGCGTATGAAGACAAATTACCCAAAAAGCGCTGGTCATCATAAATAGCTACATGAGAGAACCGACCATCCTCAAAGAATTCTTTGACTTCCTCGACTCGATCGTCGATATGAAAGACAGGAATACTTTGATTCAATAGTTCCTGGAACGCTACCTGAGAGAAATTCATATTGCAAATTACGCATATTTGAGACATTCAAAGGGGTCTTAATTGTCTATTTTTGTACACCTAAACAGAATTACTCATGCCTGCAAAACTCAGTGTGAACATCAATAAATGGGCTACGATTCGTAATGCTCGAGGTCATAATAATCCGGATCTAATAAAAACTTCTACGGATATTCAGAACTTTGGTGGTCAAGGAATCACTATTCATCCGAGACCAGACGAAAGACATATTCTGTATGAAGACGCTCGACGATTACGCCCGGTGGTGCACACTGAATTTAATATCGAAGGTAACCCGATTCAATCCTTTATTGATTTAGTTCTTGAAGTTAAACCTGAACAGGTAACTTTAGTACCCGATGCGCCTGATGCCATTACCTCTGACTCTGGCTGGGACTGCAAAAAGCATTCAGAGTTTCTTACTGAAGTAATCACTACCTTCAAGAAAGAAGGTATTCGAACCTCTATATTTCTAGATGCTAATCCTGAACTAGTTGAGGCAGCCGCAAAAACTGGAACAGATCGAATCGAATTGTATACAGAACCCTACGCATCTATTTATCCATCGAACCCTACCAAAGCCATTAAAGATTTCATTGCTACTGCAAAAAGGGCCGAAGAATCAGGATTAGGAGTGAATGCTGGACATGATTTATCCCTAGAGAACATTGCGTTTTTTGCGAAATCGATTCCCAATCTCCTAGAGGTTTCTATCGGGCACGCACTAATTTGCGAGGCCATTTACTTTGGATTAGACAACGTAGTTAACCAATATCTACACCGATTACAACACCCTTAGTTTTATGCTACACTCGAATATTATTGGTGAAGGCAAACCGCTTTTGATCTTACACGGATTTCTGGGCAGTGGAGACAACTGGAAAACCTTTGCCAAAAAGTGGGCTGAAAATGGGCGATCAGTGCATTTATTGGATGCCCGAAATCACGGCAAGAGCTTTCATAGCGATGAGTTTAGTTATGAAATTATGAGTCAGGATGTTATCGATTACGCCAACAATCACGGAATTGAGAAATTTGATCTTCTCGGTCACTCCATGGGTGGAAAGACAGCGCAATTCGTCGCGCAACAATTTCCAGAACGAATTGATCGGCTTATTGTAGTAGATATTGCCTCTAAAGCCTATCCGCCACATCACACCGAGATCCTAGAGGCACTGAACGAGGTAGATGAGCAACAATTTCAAAGTCGAAAAGAAGCTGAAGAATTTCTAATGCCTTTATTTCCAGAAATCGGTTTAAGACAATTTCTATTAAAAAATCTAGAACGAAGCAATGAAGGTGTTCTTTCGGTAAAATGCAACCTCAGTTTGTTTAGAACTTATCCAGAACGAATTGGAAAAGCACTTCCTGAAGAACCAAAAATACAAACCCCCACCCTGTTTATTCGAGGGCTTGAATCCAGCTACATAGAAGACGCAGACGTGATAACCTTACAACGGCAATACCCAAATTTCGAACTCGTTTCTATCCCTAATGCTGGACACTGGCTACATGCAGAACAACCTATTGTTTTTGGTGAGGCCGTTGCGAAATTTTTAAACTTGTAAGCGCTAGTAAAATAGACTAATTTTGCGGCTCGTTTTAAAAATAAGGATCTATCATGACGATCAGCAAAAAAGAGCTTGCTCCACTACACGCGCTAATTACTATTAGCCTAGAATCTTCTGATTACCAAGAAAAGGTTGACACCGTACTTGGCAATTACCGTAAAACTGCTAACATCCCAGGATTTAGAAAAGGTCAGGTACCACTAGGACTGATTAAAAAGCAGTACGGCCAAGCAGTACTTGTTGATGAAATCAACAAAATCTTGCAAGCAGAAATCGGTAAGTATATCGAAGACGAAAAACTAGCCCTATTAGGAAATCCGCTTCCTAAAGAGCGTGAAGATTTTGATTGGAATGCAGAAACGCTTCAATTCGATTTTGAAATTGGACTCGCTCCTGAGATAGCTCCAGCCTTAAAAACTAAAAAAGCAATCACCAATTATAAAATCACCGCTTCGGATAAAAGCATTGACGAGCAAGTAGTACGTCTACAAGAACAATACGGTTCGCTGCACTCGAAAGACGCTGTCGAAGAAGGCGATGAAGTTACTGGCCTGATCACTGCAGAAGAACCGAAGATTGAAAATACTGCTACCATCGCTCTAAAAACAATCAAGAGCAAAGCTTCGGCGAAGAAATTTATCGGCGCGAAAGTAGGTGAGGTAGTGAAAATTAAAACGAAAGCTCTCTTTGAAAAAGATTTTGAGCTAGCAAGAGTACTAGGGATTTCTAATGAAGAGGCTGAAGGCCTGGCAATTGAAGTTGAGTTCTCAATCAGTGAAATCAATCGTCGTGAGCCTGCTGCACTGGATCAGGCGTTGTTTGACAAACTCTTCGGAGAAGGTGCTGTTGACTCTGTTGAAGTAATGAAAGAAAAAATCAAGGCTGACTCTGAAGTGCAATTTGCACAACAAGCAGACCAGAAGTTTATGAACGACATTACTGAAGCGATCATAGCCGAGACCAAATTTGATCTACCCGCTGAATTCTTAACCCGTTGGATTCAATTCGGAGGAGAGAAAGAACTTACAGAGGATGAAGCAAAAGCTGAATACGAGCGTTCTGAAAAAGGAATTCGTTACCAATTGATCGAGGCTGAGCTTATCAAAGCTCACAACCTTCAGGTTTCATTTGATGAATTGAAAGCGTATGCGAGCAGCTATATTCGCAGTCAAATGGCTCAATTCGGACGAATGAATCCTAGCGACCAAGAAGTAGATCAAATCGCGGCCTCTATCATGCAAAATCAAGAAGAGGTTCGTCGACTATCTACCCAGGTGATGAATGAGAAATTATTAGACCTTTTCAAAAAGGAAGGAAAAGTAAAAGAAAAAGCAATCAGCTTTGAAGACTTCATCAAAGAAGCATACGCCTAATTAGAGTATCTTTAAAGTAAAAGCAGTGAACAGCTATGGACTACGGTAAAGAATTCAAAAAATTTGCGATAAAAGATCAAGGTATCAGTTCGTTATATTACGATCAGATCGTGTCTAGTATGACTCCTGTTGGTCTAACTCCTAACATCATTGAAGAGCGCCAAATGAATATTGCCATCTTTGATGTGTTTTCTAGACTAATGATGGATCGCATCATCTTTTTAGGAACGGGAATCAATGATCAGGTAGCAAATATTGTTCAGGCACAGCTTTTGTTTTTAGAGAGTACAGACGCTAGTAAAGACATACAGATATATATCAACTCACCTGGAGGTAGTGTATACGCTGGTTTAGGTATTTACGACACCATGCAATTTATACGACCTGATGTCGCAACGATTTGTACAGGAATTGCTGCTTCAATGGCTGCAGTCCTACTATGTGCTGGCGCTGAAGGAAAGAGAAGTGGATTACAACACTCAAGAGTGATGATTCATCAGCCACTCGGAGGTGCTCAAGGTCAAGCTTCAGATATTGAAATCACCGCAAGAGAAATCCTAAAGTTAAAAGACGAACTATACGAAATCATTGCGAAGCATAGCAAGCAACCTTTTGAGAAGGTTTACGAGGATTCAGACCGTGATTATTGGATGAGAGCTGAAGCAGCAAAAGAGTACGGAATGATCGATGAAATCCTAGTTCGTTCTTAACTTCTTACCATGAGCGATAAATCTCTACAGTGTTCTTTCTGCGGAAGAAAGAAAGAAGAAACCGAAATTCTAATTGCAGGAATTGACGCTCATATTTGTGATGCTTGTATTGAACAGGCCTATCACATCATCGCAGAGGAGCGAAAAGGAAATAAAAACGCAGCATTATCTGAATCATTAGCGTTAAAAAAGCCGAAAGAAATTAAGGCCTTTTTAGACACCTATGTAATTGGGCAGGATAAAACCAAAAAGGTATTATCTGTTGCAGTATACAACCACTACAAACGTTTGTTGCAAAATAACGATGACAACGAGGTTGAAATTCAAAAAAGCAATATCCTTATTGTAGGGCAAACAGGTACCGGTAAAACGTTGGTTGCGAAAACCATAGCTAAAATGCTTGAAGTTCCTTTAGCCATTGTTGATGCCACCGTTCTAACCGAAGCCGGATATGTAGGAGAAGACGTCGAGAGTATTCTTACAAGACTGCTACAAGCTGCAGACTATGATCTTGAACGTGCTCAGAGAGGCATCGTTTTTATTGATGAGATTGATAAGATTGCTAGAAAAAGTGATAACCCATCAATTACTAGAGATGTTTCTGGAGAAGGAGTACAGCAAGGATTGTTAAAACTACTTGAAGGTACTACCGTTAACGTCCCGCCTAAAGGAGGTCGAAAACATCCCGATCAGAAATTTATAGAAGTAGACACTTCGAATATTTTATTCATTGCTGGAGGAGCATTCGACGGTATCGAAAGACATATTTCTAAGCGCCTGAACCGCCAAGCTGTTGGTTATAGCAGCTCCATGGAAAGTGGCCAAATCGATAAAGAAAATCTGCTTCAATACGTAAGCCCCAAAGACATCAAAAGCTTTGGATTAATTCCAGAAATCATTGGTAGACTCCCGGTTCTATCTCATATGAATCCGTTAGACAAGACCAGTTTACTCTCGATACTCACTGAGCCCAAGAATGCCATCATTAAGCAATATCAAAAGCTATTTGCGATCGACGACATCACTCTAGAAGTAACTCCTGACGCTTTAGAACTTTTAGTAGATAAAGCCTTAGAACACGATCTAGGAGCAAGAGGTCTCAGAAGTTTGTGCGAAGCAGTACTTACTGATGCGATGTATGAACTGCCTTCAGAAGATTCAGTTCAGGAGCTTAAAGTAGACCAAGCCTACGTTCAGGAAAAACTCTCAGGAGCCTCTGCAGTCGCTTTAGGAAACCTGAAAGCTGCTTCATAGCCCAAACGATTTACCTTTTACTTATTGAGAACCAATAATTCCTCTATATAGGTTCTGCTATTCGACAATCGGGGTATCTTGTGTTGACCACCCACTTTGTTCTGTCCATCTAACCACTGATAAAACAGTTTCGACTTGGCAACAACTAGTTCGGGTGCTCTGAGTGTAATGTCCTTTAATCGTTTTGCTTCATAATCCGAATTCAGATGCTGCAATGCCTCGTCTAATATCTGCATGAACTGAGCATAGTCAGAAGGCGCTCTATTAAATTCGATAAGCCACTGATGTGCCCCTTTTTTATTCTCTGACATGAAGATAGGTGCGACCGTGTAATCACTAATACTCGCGCCGGTTTGTTCGCAAGCCGTTCTTAGACCTTGCTCTGCATTCTCAACCATGAGCTCCTCGCCAAACACATTAATAAAGTGCTTGGTTCTACCCGTAATTTTAATTCGATAGGGATCGACAGAAGTAAATCGAACGGTGTCACCAATAATATAACGCCATAATCCAGCGTTTGTGGTAATGACCATGGCATAATTCACTCCTAACTTCACTTCCCAAATTGGCAAAGCCTTTTCACCAAAACTACCAAGAGTATCTAATGGAATGAATTCGTAAAAAATTCCATAATCAAGCATGAGTAATAGGTCATTCTGATAATTTCGATCTTGGATGGCGAAGAACCCTTCAGAGGCATTGTAAATCTCGTAGTACTTAAAATTACTTTTCGGAAGCAATCGCTCATATTGAGCACGATAAGGGGTAAAACTCACCCCTCCATGAAAATAGACCTCTAGATTCTCCCAGATTTCAAATAAGTGTTCAGTACCTGAGTAAGTATTGATTTCATTGAGTAAAACAAGCATCCATGAAGGCACCCCAGCAAGTGAGGTAACATTTTCCTTTGTACTCTCAGAAATAATTGCTGCGATCTTTGTTTCCCAATCAGGCAACAAGGATGTTCGATTACTTGGTGTACTACTATACTCTGCCCACTTCGGCAGGTTATCAATAAGAATGGCCGATAAGTCTCCGAAATAAGAGCCTTTATCCTTATACAATTCTTTGCTCCCCCCTAGCCTTAAACTTTTACCTGTAAAGAATTTAGAATTCTCATTATTGTTCAGATAAAGCGACAATAAATCTTTACCGCTTTTGTAGTGACAGTCATCTAAAGCCTCTTGACTTACTGGAATAAATTTACTTTTCGCATTCGTGGTCCCACTACTCTTCGCAAACCACTTAATTGGGCTAGGCCAAAAAACATTTTGCTCTCCTTCTCTTGTTCTCTGAATCTGATCTGCTATATCCTCGTAACTAACAATAGGTACTCTAGATGCAAATTCTTCATAAGTACGAATACTATTAAAGTCATAGCTTTTTCCCACTACAGTACCTGAAGCGGTTTCGAGTAGTTTCTGTAATACTTCAAATTGAACCTCTCCCGGATACTTAATAAATAGCTGTATCTGATGAAATCTTTTCTTAAGCAGCCAAGAGGCAACAGAATTAAAAAGAGGCAGCATCATTATTCGTACATTAGAGGTTGCTAAGTTCAAATATACACATCCCTTTCTATGCTTTTTCAGACGGTACTAAAGAAGATGGAAACTGAAGATTTCAGTCCGATCAATTATTTTCTCCCTATCGAAAACGATTTGCTACAAGTCAACCAACTTATCGGCAAATTTATTCAAATCAAGCACGTCGGATACCAATGCTTAGGATGTGGGGACGATCACGGAATTTTCAGACAAGGATTTTGTAAAAAATGCTTCTTCGAATCTCCAATGGCGGGCACCTGGATTATGAAACCTGAAGAGAGTAAAGCGCATTTAGGGATCGCCGACCGCGACCTAGAGTTTGAGAAGCAAATGCAATTGCAACCTCACATCGTGTATTTATCTAACACAGGGGCGATCAAGGTCGGAATCACTCGAAAAAAACAATTGCCTACCCGTTGGATTGACCAAGGAGCTCATCAGGCACTAACTATTTTAGAAGTTCCTAATCGATATCTAGCAGGGGTAGCCGAAGTCGCTTTAAAGGAACACATCAGCGACAAGACAAATTTCAGAGTCATGCTATCAAAGCCAGAATCTACCTTAGATTTAAAACAACACTGGAATTCTCTAAAAGCCTACGTCCCCAGTGAAGTAAGTGATTTTATTGTCGAAAGCGAAGTAGTTCACCTCAACTTTCCCTTTGATCCAAAAGGTAAAGAGGTCCAAAGTACTAACCTCACCAAAGAGCCAGAACTAAACGGAGTACTTACAGGGATTAAAGGACAATACCTACTTTTTGAAGACGGAAGAGTCTTCAATGTTCGATCACATGAGGGCTATCAAATAGAACTGCGACTTAACTAGTCTCGAATAATTCAATCTCTTCATTGACTTCTAATCGAAAGTATCTACGACATCCGTAAACCATCAAATAGAGAATGGGTGTGTCTAGAAAGGCTATTAGTGCCTTAAAGAGAAACCCTGAGAGAACTAGCCCGGTAAATCGTTCCCACTCGATCTCACCGAAGAAACAGAGTAACAAAACAACCGAGGTAGTGTCGATGAGTTGAGAGGAGAAGGTAGAAAAGTTATTTCTCAGCCAAAGGTGTCGACCTTTAGTAAGTCGTTTCCAAAAGTGATAGATCTGAATGTCTACAAACTGAGCCAGTAAATAAGCCATCATCGAAGAGAAGACAGCAACAATCGTATTTCCAAAAACGGTTGAAAATAATTCATCACTTACGGGTGACCAGTCGGTTGCACTCACTGAAGAAGCCGTATACACAATAAGTAGCGAAAATACCGAAGCAATAATTCCTACAACCACCACTTTATTCGCCATCTTTTTACCATAGATTTCTGAGATCAAATCGGTGATTAAAAAGGTTATCGGATAAGGCAAAATACCTACTGAGAGTTCGAATAAAGGAGCAGAAAACAAGCTTACCTCGCCAAAAGGAGACCAATAAAAGAACTTCTGAAAAATAAGATTTGAAACCACCAAGGAAGTGATAAACAATCCTGCTAGAATCAAAAAGAAATAAAATGCCTGAGGTCGTTTTGAGTAATCCATTACTCAATTTCTAAATCAAAAGGCAAGCGCGCCTGAATACGATTATAAACATGATTTTCACCGCCCACAGTTTCCCAGAAATTGAGGTAATTAGAAACAATGCTAGGCAGTTTCGATGAAATCATAGAAAGACTTGCAGAAGGCAAATCTCCCAACAAGCGTTCAAGATCAGATTTATATCTAGGATATTCTCTTAACCTGAATTCATCAATTGCTGCAAGTTCAGCAGCCTTATTGATGGCATCCTCTAGCGTTCCAATTTCATCAATGAGACCGAGCTCTAGTGCTTTCGGAGCGAGATAAACGCGTCCTTGTGCGATTGCATCTACAGATTCAATAGACATTGATCGACCCGAAGCTACGCGTTCTAAGAAAGTCTGGTAGGTCTGTTCAATTCCTTCAGTTAGCTCTGCTCGAAAAGAATCACTAAGAGGTCGTAAGGGCGAATAGGTCGCCGAACGCTCGTGAGTGCTTAAGGTATACGAGGAAACACCCCACTGCTCAGCTAGTTCTGAAGCGTTTGGCAAAGTCCCAAACACACCAATAGAACCTGTGATAGAGGTCGATTGTGCAATGATATAGGTTGCCGGGGTCGCAATATAATATCCCCCTGAAGCGGCCACGTCAGAAATAGAAACCACTACAGGTTTTTCCTTGGCTGTTTTTTCAACTTCACGCCAAATGAGATCAGAAGTAAGTGCACTACCTCCAGGAGAATTAATACGAAGCACCACCGCCTTGATATTACGATCCTCGCGAGCACTTTGCAAGGCCTTATTCATGGTTTCTTGTCCCATGATCGTAGGCGATCCCTCTCCATATAAAATACTTCCTTGGGCATAGACGAGCGCAATTCTATCCGAAGAATCGATTGGAGTTGATTTAATGGTCTTAAAGTAAGAACTAGATGAGATCTCATTCAATTTCGAAGAAGCACTCAGGTCATTTTTAGAAGCACCAACGGCACGTTTTAAAGTATCCTCGTACTGATCTTCATAGATCAGACCTCCGATCAAGTCCAGTTCCTTTGCCTTTTCTAAATCACGAGTTACCAAATCATTTACCCAACCTTCGAAATCAGCTCTTGAGACCTCTATTTGATCGGCCATTTGGGCTCCAACCTCGTCCCACAAACTATCGATTAACTCCTGAATTTGCTCAATATTTTCCTTTGATGGGGCATCATTAAGGTAAGGTTCTACCGCTGCCTTGTATTTACCATGTCGAATCACTTCCATACGCAGTCCTGACTTTTCCTGGAATGATTTATAATAAGTGAGTTCTGATGACAGACCACGCAAATCAACAAAGCCTGTTGGGGTTACAAATAAACTATCCGCAACAGAGGACAAGTAAAACGATTTCTGAGAGTAGGAATCTCCATAAGCGTAGATGAACTTGCCTGAATTTTTGAATTCCAGAAGTGCGTTTCGCAGGGTTTCGGCTTGACTCCATCCCCCAAGAAAAAAGGGTGTTTCAAAACTAATACCCGAAATACGATCATCTTCAGCAGCAGCTTGAACAGATGCAACCACCTCATCTAATGCGATCGTTTCTTCGAAAAGCACAGAAAACGGGTCATCTCCCGAGCCTCCCTTGTAATCTACAATAGGTCTATTTAAGGCTATTTTTAAGACAGAAGCATTAGCAACAGACGGAGCAACATCGGCATTACCTAAACCTGCAATAATTAGGACTAAAACAATCCCCATAAACCAGAAGGCGGCAATAACTGCGAAGAAGGAAGCAATAAAACGTTTAAAAAAATTCATAGCACTAACGTTTAAAGCCCTAAAGATACTGAAAGTTGAAGCCTTTTTGTACTTTCGAAGGCCATGAGAACTAGCACCTACTATATTGGAATAGGGAGTAATGAAGGAGATCGACTACTCTACCTTCAAAAGGCCCTATTTAGCATATCTGATCAGCTAGGAATCATTCGATCTGTATCCTCCGTTTACGAGAGTCCTGCGCTCGGTTTTGAAGGTGAAAACTTTCTAAATGCATGCTTGGAATTAGAAAGTGAATGTACTCCAGAGCGATTGTTACAAGCCTGTTTAGAACTGGAGCAATCCTTTGGAAGAATACGATTAGAAAAGGGATACTCGAATCGACCCTTAGATATTGATTTACTGATAGGTCCTACCGAACTTAATACACCCACACTTGAGCTGCCTCACCCGAGGATGAATCATCGCCGTTTCGTCATCGAACCTCTCTGTGAAATTGCACCGCACCTAGAAATTGCCAGTCAATCGATTAAGGTGGTAAAAAAAATGCTAGAGAAAGACCGAACTCAACCCATCACTAAAGCTAAGACTAGTCTATTACGAAGTAAAAAGGAGCTTTGGCATACGAGTAAAAACGTAGTGCTAGAGGGTTGTATCGGAGTAGGAAAAAGCACACTATGTAAAGCGATTGCAGATCGCTATGAACTAAGTTCAAGATATGAGCGATTCGACGAAAACCCTTATTTGGAGTCTTTTTACAAAGACCCTAAGGCCTATGCACTACCCGTCGAATTACACTTTTTACTCGATCGATTTGACGCCTTAAAAACGAATCAAGCCGCTGAAGGTTTAGTTAGTGACTATCACTTATCAAAGTCGTTGCTTTTTGCCAAAAACAATTTGAACGAAATTGATTTCGAACTTTTTAGTCGCTACTATCGGTGGGGAGAGCGACTACTGAAAGCTCCAGGACTTTACGTTCTTCTAGAAAACAACCTCGATCGAATCCTCGAAAATATTAAAAAAAGAGGGCGTAGTTACGAGCAGAATATCGATCCAGAATATTTAAAATCCATAACCAAAGGGTATCAAGACTTCATCAAAAGACAAAAACGATGGAATATTTTGGTAATCGACCTCAGTCAACTCCCAAGTTACGAAGATCCCAATTTCTTTACAGCCGTTATTGAAAGAATCGAGGATGCGCTACTCGAGGTTCACTGGAAGAAACAAACCAAAAAAACGACTCGAACTAAAAAAGGATTAACACTTTTTTAAGAAAATAGTTGCATTTAACTAAAACACTTAGTTAATTAGGCTCGGCATTTTTTGCTAACTAACTCAAACCAGAAAAACCCCTTTGAATGATTTCAAGGGGTTTTTTGATTTTGGGTAAAGCAATGCCACAAGACTACTCCTGCAGAAACCGATACATTAAGCGAATGTTTCGTTCCCCCTTGTGCAATTTCAATAACCCCATCACACTGATCAATCACCTCTTGATCAACTCCAAAAACTTCATTCCCGAAGATAAGCGCGTATTTTTGGTCAGATAAGGGCGTAAAGTCTCCTAAGTCTGTGGCTGAGGAAGCCTGTTCAATCGCCCATATCTGATAACCTTGCTTCTTTAGATCGTCGATAGCTTCTAGGGTTGAAGGCCATTTACTCCAAGCTACACTTTGCTCAGCTCCAAGGGCTGTTTTGCGTATTTCCTTACTCGGAGGAGTTGGCGTAATTCCACATAGCATTAGTTCTTCAACTAGAAAAGCGTCAGAACTTCTAAAGATAGATCCCACGTTATGGGCACTTCTAACCTCATCAAGCACCACCACAAAACGTTTATCGATCGACTTAAAAGTATCGATATCGGGTCGACCTAATGCCTGATTTTCGGTTTTAATAAAGGGAGTTTTCATATTTTCGACAAAGCTATGGCAAAAAACAAAAAGAGCACTACCCCACTGATGCAACAGTACGATGCAATAAAAGCAAAGCATCCTACGACATTACTTCTATTCAGAGTTGGAGACTTCTATGAAACCTTTGGTTCTGATGCTGAAAAAACAGCCAAAATACTGGGGATTGTTCTCACGGCTCGAAATAATGGAGGTGATCAAACTCCACTCGCTGGATTTCCGCATCACGCCTTAAACACCTATTTATACAAGCTAGTTAAGGCCGGAGAACGAGTGGCTATCTGTGATCAATTAGAAGACGCAAGTCAAACCAAAGGAATCGTAAAAAGAGGGATTACAGAAATCATCACACCAGGAGTCACTTATGAAAGCGAGCTACTCGATTCGAAGACAAATAATTTTTTAGCCGCTATCTACAAAGGAGAAAAAAATTACGCGTTGGCTTTAGCCGATGTATCTACCGGGGAATTCTCGGTAGCTGAAGGTTCTGAATCTTATATTCTAAAATTATTAGCTCAATTTAATCCTTCTGAAATTCTTATTTCAAAACCGCAGCGAAATCAACTTCAGGAATCGCTTCAAGGCAAGCCCTTATTTACCTTAGAGTCTTGGATTTTTAGTGAGAGCTTCGCTAATGAGAAACTGTTGTCTCACTTTAAAACTCATAACCTCACTGGGTTTGGACTAGAAAATAAGGTCGATAGTATCATTAGTGCCGGAGCTATTCTTCACTATTTAGGAGAAACTCGAAATGACAAACTAGGACACATCCAGACTATTCGGCGAATCAGCCCAGAAGGTACACTTTGGCTAGACCATTTCAGTATAAGAAACTTAGAACTCTTCTATCCTTTGCAATCGGGAGGTACGGCACTGATTGATATCATCGATCATACCCAGACAGCAATGGGCGGTCGACTTTTAAAACGATGGATTGGTCTACCCCTAACTCATAGGGAGCAAATAGAAAAACGACACGAAAAGGTTTCAGAGCTGCAGCAAGAAAATCTTTTTGAATCGGTTCGTACTACGTTATCTAAATGCATTGATATCGAACGAGTAGTAGCACGAATTGCAGCAGCACGTGTACATCCTAAAGAGCTTAAAGCCCTGTCCTCATCTCTACACAAGGTCTTAGAATTATCCAAACTCTTACATTTTAATTCTTATCATTCCCCTATTGATGATCATACAGTTACCGCTATCACCGAATTACTCGATTCACGTTTAGAAGAAAACCCTCCAGCGCTTGTCTCAAAGGGAGGTGTGATTAGAACCGGAGTAAGCGAAGAACTCGATGAGCTACGATCACTGTCAGAAAAAGGTCATGATCACCTTAATGCATTACTCGAAAGAGAAATCGAGAGAACAGGAATTACCTCTTTAAAAATTGCATCAAATAACGTTTTCGGGTATTATATCGAGGTGCGAAACACCCATAAAGATAAAGTGCCTGAAGAGTGGATTCGTAAACAAACTCTTGTCAATGCAGAACGTTACATCACCGAAGAACTTAAAGAGTACGAAAGTAAAATCTCTTCGGCAGAGGCACGAATTCAAATCTTAGAACAAGAGCTTTATTCACAGCTAATTGAAGACCTACAACCTAGAATTAGTTCAATGCAGCAATTATCTAATGAAATTGCGAGTATTGACTGTCTGTCAAACTTTGCCTATATCGCAAAGACCTATAACTACCATCGACCAAAGTTAAATGACTCCTTCACCCTTTCGATAAAGGAAGCTAGACACCCTGTCATTGAGCAGCGTCTACCCCATGATCAAAGCTACATCGCGAATGATCTATTATTAGATGATCAAAAGCAACAGATCATGATGATTACTGGCCCTAACATGAGCGGTAAGTCAGCAATCCTGCGCCAAACTGCTCTTTGTGTGATTTTGGCCCAATCAGGGTCATTTATTCCCGCAAGCAATGCAGAAATGGGAATCACCGATAAACTTTTCACTCGTGTCGGTGCTAGTGACAACCTCAGTAAGGGCGAATCTACTTTCATGGTCGAAATGAATGAAACAGCCGCAATCATAAATAATTTAAGCTCAAGAAGCCTCGTTCTAATGGACGAAATCGGGCGTGGCACCAGCACCTATGACGGAATATCTATTGCATGGGCTATTGCCACTTACTTACACGAGAGCAAGGATCGACCTAAAACTCTTTTTGCTACGCACTACCATGAACTGAATCAAATGACAGACTCTTACGCAAGAGTCAAAAATTATCACGTGGCAGTGAAGGAGAGTAAAGACCATGTGCTTTTCTTAAGAAAGTTATTACCGGGCGGATCAGAGCACAGCTTCGGAATTCATGTAGCTAAAATGGCTGGAATGCCTGCAACACTTTTACAACAAGCTAAAAAAGTTCTTAAGAACTTAGAAAAAAGCGGAGATCGCCAAGAAAAGCAAGCATCCTTATCGAACCATTCTGGAGAAATGCAATTGAGTTTTATTCAATTAGATGATCCTGTTCTACTAGAAATCAAAGAAGAATTGATGGATATGGATGTAAATTCCTTAACCCCTGTAGAAGCCCTAATAACCCTAGAATCGATCAAAAAACGATTAGGAAAGCTATAAGACCTCTTTTTTTGACAAGAGAATGTTTTGAATTTGAAGAAATATTCTAAATTTGCATCCCCTAGATATTCTAGGATATGTTCTTAACATCATGCGAAAATAGCTCAGCTGGTAGAGCGCAACCTTGCCAAGGTTGAGGTCGCGGGTTCGAACCCCGTTTTTCGCTCAAAATGCTGCGAACATCGCAGCTTTTTTTTTGAAACAGTTAGACTTGTCTAACGAAGGCTCGAGTGGTGGAATTGGTAGACACGTTGGACTTAAAATCCAATGACCATTACGGTCGTGCGGGTTCAAGTCCCGCCTCGAGTACAAAGCCCCTTTTTAATCCTCTGATTATCAAGGGGTTTTTTGTTTTCAAAGGCTTTTCTCGCAAAATGACGCGAAAGGGCCCTTTTCGAGCAATGCGAGAAAAGAATCCCGAGTACAAAATCCCTTTTTAAGCCTCTCTCAACTCTTTAGCTTGACTCCAAATACCCTTAATCACTGCGGCTACTTGATCGTGCTCGATAAGGAAAGCATCATGACCATGAAGCGAATAAATTTTAAAGTGATCGGTAGGTTTTCCCAGAGATCGAAGTGAATTAACCGTTTTATCGTCTTCTGTAGGAATGAAAAGTAAGTCAGAAGTAATGCTAACCACATAAAATTCGGTTTTCACTGGAGCAAAAACAGATTCAAAGGTTTGATCTTCAGGTACGGCGTCAATCTGTCTTAGAATTTGATTCAGATGTCGATAGGCTCTAGCATGAAAGCGAGAGGTAAGAGCATCTCCGTGATAATCAAGCCAAGACTCTACCGCGTAATTGGAGCTTTTTCTTTCGCGTTGAAATCGCGAATCGAAAGATTGCGGCGTACGGTAGGTAAGCATGGCATGTTGACGAGCAAGTTTGAGACCCCACTCGGTTTCTTCTTCTAAGAGACGCTCCTGAATATGACAATGGGCAATGATCCAATCGGTCGATTTCCAATCCGTTGCGATAGGAACAAAACGCTTAAAGTGGATGCGATTTTGCGCTACCATACTCCAGGCAATTCCGCCGCCGACAGATCCAGCTACAAAAAGGGCTACTTCTGAAATAGATAAGCTTTCTAAACCGGTAATAAAGATACGTGCGATGTCTGTTGCGGTTAATTGGATATCCCCGTCAAAGAAAAATCCGTCATATCCATTACCGGGTATATTAAAACACAATACAGTAGCTCGGTCTGTATCAATAGCCTTAGCTGAACCCACGATGGGCTCCCACCAACCCTTGTCACCGGTCAGACTAGAGTTGGCAGTAAGCGCGTGGCCGACCAAAATTAGCGGTGCTGACCCTAGGGGCCTACCGAAAACTTCGTAGCTCAGTGGAAAAGGATCAAGAACCCTTTTATTCACAGTTTCGAAATCACTAATCTCAATCGAGCGTAACATACACTAATATACTTTCTTAAGCTAGGAAGGCTTGTTCTAAATCTGTTTTTAAATCTTGAAGGTCTTCTAGACCAACGGATAAGCGAATAAGTTCTGGTGTGACCCCAGTGGTTTCTTGCTGCTTGTCAGTTAACTGCTGGTGTGTGGTAGAAGCCGGATGCACAATGATCGATTTCGAATCTCCGAAATTTGCTGCAATCTTAAAGATTAACGTTGCATCTGCTACCTTTTTCGCTGCCTCGAAACCTCCCTTCAATCCGAAAGTAACTATACCACTAGCTCCTTTTTGAAGGTATTTCTCAGCTAAGATTTGCTCTCTAGAGTTTTTGTGACCTGGATAATTTACCCATTCCACCTCGGGTCGTCCAGCCAACCACTCAGCAAGCGCTAAAGCATTCTCACTGTGTTTTTTGATTCTTATATCTAGCGTTTCTAACCCTTGAATAATTTGAAATGCGTTTAGCGGGCTGAGCGCTGCTCCGAAATCTCTTAGCCCTTCGATTCGAACCTTAGCAATAAATGCTGCGGCTCCTAAAGCATCGTGATAAACTAGACCGTGGTATCCGGGTGAAGGAGTGGTAAACTCATCAAATTTTCCACTAGACCAGTCAAAAGTTCCAGCGTCAATGATCACCCCGCCTAATGCAGTACCATTACCATTTATATACTTAGTGAGAGAATGAATTACAATATTCGCTCCATATTTGATTGGGTTTAATAATGCAGGGGTAGGAACCGTGTTATCGACTATTAGAGGAATTTGGTGTCTTTTGGCTACCGAAGAGATGGCCTCAATGTCAAGGATATCTAACTTTGGATTTCCAATAGATTCAAGAAAAACCGCACGAGTGTTCTCTGTTACAGCGTCTTCAAAGTTTTGAATCTCTGATGGGTCAACAAAAGTGGTAGTAATTCCTAACCTCGGCAAGGTTACCGCTAGTAAATTATACGTACCCCCATAGACACTGTTTGACGCTACGATGTGGTCTCCCTGCTTCAATAAAACCTGAAGGGTTGTTGCAACGGCAGAAGTTCCCGAAGCAGTTACTACGGCTCCAATTCCCCCTTCAAGAGTCGCAAGACGTTCCTCTAAAATCGCATTGGTAGGATTGGTGAGGCGGGTATAGATATTCCCTGCTTCACTGAGGTTGAACAATGCGGCAGCATGATCTGAAGAATCAAATCGATAAGCCGTGGTTTGGTAAATGGGCACGGCTACTGTTTTACCATGCTGATTGAGATTGTGCCCTGCGGTTAAAGCGCTAGTGGCGAATTGGTGTTGTGCACTCATTACGATGTAATTTTTTTAGGTTAAATAATAATGAGGCAACTGCTAAAAAGAAAAGATGGTAGCCAAAGTGGCTTAGCATCGTTATCTCTCCCAATTGGGGTAGAATTTAGCACCTTCTCGAAGATCGAGGGTTGCTAAGGCTTCATAGGGTCTATTCCCTTCACCTTTCTTGATAACAATTACATCATGTGAATGAACGCTGCAAATATGAGATGGACATCTGAAATAAACAACTCTTTCTAAAAAGAAATTGAAAATATCACAAAATACCGGGCGAGTGTAAGGCCTTTATGCCGAGTTACGACTAGCGTTAATATTACCAAACATCGAGCGAGTAACCATCTTTTCAAAAAGCTGCTTATCTGCGCTATTAGTGGTTTTACTAACTTTACTTAGCGCATATTGCTGTATCGTAAGTAGGGGTTGAACAATACCTTCTCTGATTTCAATCGAAGCCTTACCCGCCTTTTCATTCTGCATGAGCTGTTCAAAACCTGTAAGCTCAAGAAGCAATTCCTTAGACTTAAGATACTCCTGATGAATCAGTTTCCAGAAATCTCCATAAACAGGGTCTTCAGACATATATGAAGTGAGATCAAAGAATGACTTCGTAAGACTCATCATAGAATTTGCAATCAGTGTTCTGAAGTAAGCATTGCTCTTGTATAGAGATTGAACATGATCGAATCTACCGCTATCCTTGAAAGCTTGAAGTGCCGTTCCTACTCCAAAAAATCCAGGAACATTTTGTTTTAATTGGCTCCAGCTACCTACAAAAGGAATTGCGCGAAGATCCTCAAAAGCTAACTCCTTTTTACCTCCTCGCTTAGCGGGGCGACTACCAATATTCGTTTTCGCATAATAAGGTAGCGTGGTCATTTCTTGTAGATAGGGCAAGAACTTATCGTGTGCTTTGAAGGCTTGGTAAGCTTGGTAACTTAACTCAGCCAATTCTTCAATAGTGGCGCGATCTGAATCACTTAAGTTGTTCTGGCCTTTATTAGTCAATTGATTTTTAATTCCTGAACTAAGTAATTGTTCAAGATTGTATTGGGAAGACTCCAAAGTTCCAAAATTAGAACTAATCGTTTGTCCTTGAACGGTTAGTTGAATATCATCAGCCTGAATATCCTCACTCATCGATGCATAGAATTCATGGGTACGACCCCCTCCACGAGCAGGAGGGCCTCCTCTACCATCAAAGAAGGCAACCGATATGCCATTCTCGGTAGAAACCTTACTCAGTGCCTCCTTAGCCTTGTAGATTCCCCAGTTAGCCATAAGGTATCCGCCATCTTTGGTTCCGTCAGAGAAACCTAACATGATCGTCTGCTTATTTCTTCTAGTTTCTAAATGGGCTGCATACTCCGGAATTGAATAGAATTCACTCATAATTTGAGGAGCCGCATTTAAATCGTCGATCGTTTCGAAAAGAGGAATGAAATCTACGGTCGGATGCTCCCAATCACACATACGAACAAGCGCATAAAGTTGCAGTAAATGCTCTAGCGATTGACAATTACTGATAATATATCGATTGGCTCCAAGCTCTCCGTTTTCGGCCTGAATTTGCTTCATTACATAGATCGAATCAATCGTCTGAGCAGTGATCGAATCTGGGTCAAACCAGCTTGACGACACCGATCCTTTTAAACCGATGAGTACTTGGTATTTCTCTTCTAAACTCAGTTCAGTATAGGGTTTAGAAGGCAGATTTTCAATGTGAGCGGTTGCCATTGGATGATTGATAATCTCCGCAAACACCGCCTCATGAATTCTAGAATCTTGACGCAGATCAAGGCTAGCGAAATGATATCCGAATAGCTTCACTTTTTGAATGAGATCTAGAACAAGATCCTCATACAAACCACTGTGTTTTTCTTTAATTTCTAGATGTATCGATTGTAATTCAGCCTCTAATTCTTGTAGAGACAACGATGGGAGCTCAGGGAAAAATAGGGTATGATACATCCTTGTCTCGAGCTCCTCTACTCGTTCTAGAATGCCCTTGAAGGTCAATCGAGTTTTTAAATCGCGAATCTCTCTGTAATAATTACGCTGAATATGATGTCTAAGCGTTTGAGCCGTCTTCATGGTAATCTCTGAGGTCACAAACGGGTTACCATCGCGATCTCCCCCTGGCCAGAATCCGAAATCAAATAAACGATGCTCGATTACCATGTTGTCAAAGAAGTTCTTTCTGAGGTAATTAACAATCGATCCTGCGGAGTGATAAAAAACATTCTCCAAATACCAAATGAGTCCATTCGCTTCATCAAGAGGTGAAGGTTTTGCCTTATTATAAAATGGTGTGAGACCTAACTGATCGAGTAATTGCTTAATATCGTCGATATCATTGCGCTTAACAGCTTTAGAAAGTGAACGAATAATACCTAACACACTATTCGGGTAGAACTGTGTAGGGTGAGCGGTGAGCACCACACGTACGGCAAATCGCTCTAAATACTCGAGAAGATCTTCGTATTTGTTATTATTTTGGGCCTCTTCTTTAATATAGCGTAGAGTACCTCTACCGTGCATATTATTCACGTATGAGAAGCCAGCATCCTCAATAGCATCAAAAAGCACCACTTGTCTTTCGATATATTTAATAAAGGAGAATAGTAAATCGTTGCGGTCCTTTTCTCCTAGGTCTTTCAAATAAGTATCAAAAAAGTTCGTTACAATTTGGTTAGGACTAAGTCCAGCTTTAAAACCTTCTTTACAAGTTTCTGCAAAAAGTGGAAGTAATAGAGCGGTGTTTTTTATACTGGGAAAAGGAAGCGTTAAAAACAGACTATTATAAATCTGAAACTTAGACTTAACTACTTCGTTAAAGCGCTCAATTTGAGGTCTTCTGGCCATTTCGTGATTTTTGATTGATGCAAGGGTACTAAAATATAGTCAACTTTGACAAAAAACCTAGATATGGCTAACAAAATTGAAATAAAATGAAGCTTCTTATTTCAATTATAAAGTAAGTCGAGGATTTAATGATGAGCTTTAACCTCGAGATGAGCAACATCTTTTAAAAAATCATAGGTCGCTCTATACACTCCCTCAACATCATTTGAAGCCAATGGACTGGCCAAAATATGATCTCCTGCTTTTGGAAAAGCTTGCTTTCGCTTTTGACTCGACGGGGTCCCCAATTGCTCATACATTTGAAGCATTGCGGGTACAGAAACGACATTGTCTTGCTCCTCTTCATTTTTATAGTAGTACCCTAAAAACACAGGCTCATTTACAGCCTTAAAGTTCATGGGCGTCATAGCTCGTGAGATAAAAGCTTGCAATTGAGGCAAACTTTCTAATCGATATTTGTGATACCAATAAGGCTTTCGGCTATCAGGCATGTTCGCTATGTGATAATTACTCCCTTTCACCTTTTTAGCAATCTCAAGGCCCCATGGATCATCTAAAAGCTTCGCCGTCGGATCATAAATCTCAATGTTTGGAGAATAAAGGATAAGAGCGGCTAAATGAGGAATTGATTCTGCTAAGTAAAGCGCTAGAGCACCCCCATTAGAGGTAGCCACAATAACTACACGATCTCCAATCAGCTGAGCAATACTGAGGGCCTCTTTCGCCGAACCAACCAAATCATCCGCAGTGATGTCTAGAAGCGCCTCTTGTTTAGAAAGCCCGTGTTCGGCGAGTCTTGGTAAATATAGATTCGCTCCTAAATCCTGAGCAATTTGACGATGAACCGGGTCGCCTTCTACTGCAGATGCTGACCAACCATGTAAGTAAACGACACTAATTGGCGTCTTTGTTTTTGAAGAATCAGCCCAAACAATTCTAGATTCATTCCCTTCTTTTACCGGTAAACTAGCTTCTTTCTCTGCGATAAAAGAATCAAGTTCTTCAAGGGGTATATCGATTTCTGGTAAGATCTTGTCGAAAGAAGGTCTTTCTACCTTAGGACCTAAGACATACCCTAAAAAGAGCAAGTCTAAAACTGCCACGAAAAAGAGTACTAACCAGAGTTTTTTCATATCTGTTGATCTATGCGATGAAACTTCTCTACGAAGTAACCCTATTTTTCAATAGATTTAACCACTTTTCGATATGGATATTAAACGATTTTTCAACCGCCTTGGACCCGGGCTACTTTTTGCCAGTATGGCAATTGGCACCTCGCATCTAGTGCTATCCACAAAGGCTGGGGCCGTTTACGGAATGTTAATGATTGTTCCTATTTTACTCGCCAACTTTTTGAAATATCCTTTTTTCGAATTTGGAGTACGCTACACAAGGGTTAAAGAGCATTCCCTAACTGAAGGATATGCAAAGACCTCTAAATTTTATTTATGGGTCTATGCTGGGGTAAACCTAGTGAGTGCTTTTACCATCTTGGCAGCCCTTTATTCGGTAACTGCTGGGATGACATTAAATATCATCGGACAAGGAAGTGGGCTAAGTATGCAATCGATGTCTGTGATTCTATTCCTTACAATTAGTCTTTTAATTATCATCGGAAAATATGCCTATCTCGAGAAGTCTTTGAAGTATCTGGTAATCATTCTCTTTATCGCCCTATTAGCTACTGTATTCTTAGCATTAGGAAAAGGAAAAGTAGCCACAGCAGAAAATTTCATTGCTCCCGATATCTTTGACCAAACAGGACTATTATTTCTTATTAGTTTGATCGGATGGATGCCTACAGCAGTCGAAGCCTCGGGCTGGGTGAGTCTTTGGAATCTTGAAAAGTTGAAGAAGCATACTGAAGTACCGAGTTTAAAAGAAACCCTTCGAGAGTTTAATTTGGGTTATTTCATCACGGCATTACTCGCTGTATTTTTCTTCTTTCTAGGTTTTATGACGCTCTACGGAACAGGAACCGCACTAAGCGCAAGTGGAGTAATATTTGCAAAAGAACTTACCGAGATATTTACGTCACAATTAGGGAGCTGGGCCCGCGTTCTAATTTCCATATCCGCATTGGCGGCGATGTTCAGCACCTGTCTCAGTGCGCACGATGCGCTAGCTCGGGTTTTAGTGGATATGAGCCAACGTTTAAATTGGACAAAGAAAAACTACTTTAACCTAGCGGTAATCGGATTATCGCTATCCAATCTTTCAGTGATCATTGGGTTTACTAGCTCTATGGGAAAATTGGTGAGTATAGCCACCTTTGCATCGTTTGTCTTTGCTCCCATACTCGGCTACATGAACCACTGTCTAGTTTTTGCAGATGACTTCGAAGCTAAGCCTCCCAAAGTGATGAGAGTACTTAGTTATTGCGGTATTATTTTTCTTGGAGGATTTTCGATGTACTATCTGATCAGTTTATTCTGATGCACTAGCAACTTCAGCAGAACGATCGATTTTCTTGATGAGTCCTTGAAGTACCTTCCCTGGGCCGTATTCTGTAAATGAAGTAGCACCATCTTCAATCATTTGCTGAACACTCTGCGTCCATTTTACCGGAGCCGTCAATTGAGCGATTAACTGAGCTTTTAATAGTTCGCTATCAGTAACTGCTGTAGCGCTTACATTTTGATAGATAGGACACTTCGGACTTGAAAAAGTAGTAGCTTCAATGGCTGATGCTAATGCCTCTTTTGCCGGAGCCATTAGTGGTGAATGAAAAGCACCCCCTACTGGTAAAATAAGCGCTCGCTTCGCTCCCGCTTCTTTCATCTTTTCGCATGCTAGCTCTACGGCCTCATAAGCACCCGAAATTACCAATTGACCAGGACAATTGTAATTGGCAGCAACCACCACACCTTCAATCGAGTCACAAACTTCTTCAACCACCCCATCTTCAAGACCCAAAACAGCGGCCATAGTCCCTTTTTGCAAACCACAAGCTTCTTGCATGGCCTGAGCTCTTTGAGCAACCAATTTCAATCCGTCCTCAAAGGTTAAAACACCGGCAGCTACAAGAGCCGAAAACTCTCCTAAAGAGTGCCCTGCAACCATGCTAGGGTTAAAAGAATCCCCTTCAAGCAACGCTTCGACCACCGAATGAATAAAAATAGCAGGTTGAGTTACCTCAGTTCGCTTTAATGCTTCAGCATCACCTTCAAACATTACATCAGTAATTCGGAAACCAAGAATATCATTTGCCTTTTCAAAATAAGATTTAGCCAGAGCCGATTGCTCGTATAACTCTTTACCCATTCCTACAAATTGAGCCCCTTGACCCGGAAAAACTGCTGCTTTCATATCAAAAATTTTAGCGAAAATACGGCAAGGTTAACAATTCAGCACTTCGTACTTTTGTAAAAAGTTTTGAAAATGGAATACAACATCACCACAATAGCAACGAAACACCCTTCAATTCTCAAGTTTCAAGCCAATCACTTCTTAGTAAAAGGCACTTATGAATTCGCCTCTATTGACGATACAAAAGATGCACCTTTGGCTTATGAGCTATTCCAATTACCCTTTGTAAAGACGGTTTACATCGCGAGTAATTTTATTGCCATTCAGCGCTATGATATAGTGGAGTGGGATGATGTTAAGGATGAAGTTGCTCAGCGACTAGTAGATTACCTCAACGAAGGTGAACCTGTGGTCCACGAAACCACCACAGGAGGTCCTCAGGCCATTACGGTATATGCTGAAGCCACTCCTAACCCTGGAGTAATGAAGTTTGTCGCAAATAAGCCTATTGTACCAGCCTTGTATGAATTTAAAAATATCGACGAAGCTAAAGATGCTCCGCTTGCTACTGCCCTTTTTCAAAAGCCTTATGTGAAACAAGTGTTTATGGATGAGAATTATGTTTCGGTAACCAAATACGATGTTGGTAATTGGGATGAAATCACCGTAGAACTAAGAGAACTGATTAGAGACTTCATGGCAAGTGACCAAGAAGCGGTCATTACTCAAAAGGTTGCCAGCACGAAACCAAACGAGAGTACCCCAACGAAAGAAGCGCCTACTCCTGCCCCTTCGGCAAACTTCGAAGAAGGAAGTATCGAAGATAAAATCGTATCTATCCTTGAGGAGTATGTAAAACCTGCTGTAGCTGCCGATGGGGGTAATATTGCCTTCGAGAAATTTGATGCAGATACCAAAGCTGTGCACGTTGTTCTGCAGGGAGCTTGTAGCGGATGTCCTTCTTCTACTTTTACCTTAAAAAATGGTATTGAAACCATGCTACAAAACATGCTTGGCGATCAGGTCGGACAAGTAATCGCAGTAAATGGCTAGTGATTCAAATAAAGCCAATGATTTACAGCATGAGAGTTCACCTTACCTCTTGCAACACGCGTACAACCCAGTAGACTGGAAGCCCTTCAACCAAGAAATTCTTGACAGAGCCAGAAAAGAACGAAAGCTGTTGTTCATAAGCATTGGTTATTCTGCCTGCCACTGGTGTCATGTAATGGAATCAGAATGCTTTGAAGACCAAGAAGTAGCCGATTTTCTAAAACAACATTTTATCTCCATCAAAGTGGATCGCGAAGAAAGGCCTGACGTCGATCAAATATACATGGATGCACTTCAACTCATGACTGGGTCAGGAGGATGGCCACTCAACGTTATCTGTCTACCCGACGGGAGGCCCTTTTGGGGAGCCACCTATCTTCCCAAAGAACGATTTCTCGCCTCACTGAATCAACTCGTTTCTATTTACATCGAAGATGTCGAACGAGTTCTAGAATATGCAGCTTCACTATCTCGAGGATTAAAAGGAATGACTGAAATTGTTTCTGAGTCTAGTAGCCCGGAGACTATTGATCATTCCTTCACTATTAAAGCCTATCTAGAGGCACTAGATCCGATATATGGCGGGTTCAAAGGCGCTCCAAAATTTATGATGCCCAATACGCTCGAGTATCTCCTGCATTACGTGAGTTTAAAGCCTAATACAGAGGCACACGAACTCATTAAAACGAGTCTTCTCAAAATGGGGTACGGAGGTATTTTTGATCCTATCGACGGTGGATTCTCAAGATATAGTGTAGATGATCGATGGCACATTCCACACTTTGAAAAAATGGCCTACGACAACGCACAATTATTGGGACTTTACGCTGAATCATACCCATATTTTAAGGAGCCTTTCTTTAAAGAGATCGCAGCAAAAACAGCCACATTCATCCAATCCCATTTCATTGATCCAGATACTGGCGGATGTTTTACCGCATACGATGCTGACTCCTTAAATGCAGAAGGAATCCTTGAAGAAGGTGCTTATTACGTTTTCACCAAGAATGAACTACAACAACAACTTGGAAGTGATTACGAATTGTTCTCTTTAGCTTACAACATAAATGACTTTGGTTATTGGGAAGAAGGGAACTATGTCCTTATCCGAACACTAAGCAATTCAGACATTGCCTCTAAGTTAGGAGTAGACGAACTAGAAGTTTCAACGCAACTAGCACGAGCCATTCAGCGATTGAAAGAGGTTAGAAAAAATAAAGCGCTCCCCCTTCGAGATCACAAAATACTGATGAGTAATACGGCTATGATGGCTATAGGGCTCAGTAGAGCCTACCGGTTTGCACTCAGAGAGCATACCTCGATAAAAGAAACTGCAATCAACGCTTTCGATTTTGTATTTAACCGCATTGGTGAGGACGGTAGTCTTTTAAGAAACCATACAGACAAACGAGCTACGCTTGATGGAGTACTTGAAGATTACGCGTTTGCCATCGCGGCACTCATCGAAGGGTATGAATTATGCTTCAATGAAGATTACTTAGCGGTAGCCGTAAAATTAAAATCGTATGTGATTGAAAATTTCAGTTCTGAAAGCGCACTGTTTTACTTTACTTCAGTCAATAACCGAGAACTCATACGGCGAAGTATAGAAACTGAGGACAATGTTATTAGCGCATCCAATTCGGTGATGGCGATTAATTTCTTTAAACTCTATCAACTAGGATTTGGCGAGGATCTAAAGATCAGGGCGCAGGCGATGCTTTCACAGATGAGAGATCGTGTCAGTCAATTTCCTAAAAACCATTCGAATTGGCTTCGACTATCCCTGTTACTAGAAAACCCATTTGAAGTGACTGTAATAAGCGGTAAAAAAGCTTTTGAATGGTCAGAGCAGTTAGATTCCACATGGGCTTCTAACCGGATCATTGCTGCTAGCGAAAAATACTCGAACCTCGATCTGTTCAACCATCGTTTTTCAAAAGAACAAACCTCTATCTTTACATGTATAGAAGGAAACTGTTCAGTACCGATAACAGATCCAAAGAACTACAAACCGATAAATGTGTCACTATGATTGAACAAACCATTAAAAATTACGAAGAGCACATAAAAGAGCTAATTAATTTACTGTGGGAGATTTTCCCAAATTTAGTCTCTGCCCTAATCCTAGGTTTTGTCGGATGGTGGGTGATCAAACTCATCAACATCGGTGTAGCTAAATTCTTTGAAAGAAAAGATTACGATCGCACTCTTGAGACCTTTTTAGAGGACTTCATCAATAACGGTTTAAAAGTCCTTCTTTTTGTGATGGTTATTACCCAAGTTGGTGTAGAAACCTCCTCACTCATAGCGATGCTCGGTGCAGCCGGTCTTGCTTTGGGATTAGCTCTTCAAGGATCACTTTCCAATTTTGCTGGCGGAATTCTTATTCTAATATTCAAACCATTTAAAGTGGGAGATTTTATTTCAGCCCAAGGTAGTGAGGGTACCGTTAAACAGATCACGGTTTTTAACACTAAGCTCGTAACCTTTGGTAACCAAGAAGTAATCATTCCTAACGGAAACCTATCTAATGATAAAATCACCAACTACAGTTCTGAAGGAGTTCGAAGAGAAAATTTAGTGATCGGGATCAGCTATGATAGCAGTATCCAAAAAGCGAAAGATCTTATTATCGAGCTATGTGAGGCTGATGAAAATATCCTGACAGAAGAGGGTAAAGAAGCAATGGTTGTTGTTACTGAGCTTGCAGATAGTTCAGTTAATCTTTCGATTCGTTATTGGACAACTACAGAGACGTTTTGGCCAACCAAATTCAAAATGATTGAACATATTAAAGCTGCTTTCGATCGCGAAGGAATCGAAATACCATTCCCACATCGCGTGATGGTCACACAGAAATAATTACCCGCGCTTCGGAGTAAGCATAAAATCTTTCAGATAGAAAGGTTCGAAGGTGATCACATTTTCGAACCTTTTTTGTTTGAATAAATCTTCAAGTAGAGACCCAATCGATCGGGTATCGGGATAACCCTCTGGAGAAAAAGTGAATTGATTGAACCGCTCGTGCGAGATCAAAAAATCTCTCGTTTTAACCGCTGCATCGCCCACAAAATGAATCGAATGATCCGTATATTTTTCTAACAGCGCTGTAAAAGCTTCACTATCAAGGATGATATTGGTCGTTGATTCTAACTCGATAAATTTATTTTGTTTTCGAACAAGAACTTTAGCATAAGCTTCTAGACGTCTAGCATCAATCATAGGGATGAGAACCGATTCGCCCGGTGTCTCTATACCCCAAGTAATTAAATCCAGACTCTCTATTGAAATCAGAGGGATATCAAGACCATAAGCTAAGCCTTTAGCAGAAGAAACCCCAATTCTTAAACCTGTATAAGAACCAGGCCCTTTACCTACCGCAACGGCATCTAGTTGACTGAATTTCACTTGAGCCTTTTGCATCACCTCTGAAATTCTGAGATGAAGTTCTTCAGCATGCGTATAGCCTTCTGCCACCCTATGCCATGAAGCTAAAAGCTCGGAGTCTCTGTAAAGAGAAACCGAGCATGCTTTAGTTGACGTATCAAATACAATAATGCAAGCCATAAGGCAAAGATAGTAGGCTTGCTCTTATTGAAGTACCGTAATCGGAATGCCGAAGTAGAATTCTAAAATCTTTAATCGAAAGATATAGTCATACTTAGTACGAATCACACTTGCCTCAGCGTTATCTAAACGGGCCTGAGCTTGACTAAAGTTGAAAGAGTTCATAAGACCAACATCAAAACGCTCTTTTGCATATTGATAGGCTAATTTTCTAGCTTCCAACGTCTTTTGTGCTGCCTCATAAGCCTTAGCGAAAGTCTTCACGTCATTATAGGCTTGGTTGACCGCATTTTCCAGATCTAGTTTCGCCTGTTCAAATTGGAGCTTTGTTCGTCTCACTCCTATTTCAGCGCGCTTAATACTGTTATTTGTTGAGAATCCGTTGAAAATCGGAATATTCATTGACATTCCAAAAGAGATTCCATCATTCGCCTCTAACTGAGCGACAAAATCAGGTCTTACCAAGTTATAATCATCCGTAGGGTCGTTAGGGTCTTGATTCGGATTAGCTTGAATCGTGAAACGATCACTAGCAAAAGTATTATAGTTTAAGAAGGCGTTAAGTGTAGGTAGTGCAGCACCTTTTGCAATTGCTAGGTCTTGTTCAGATAATGAAACATTCGCCTCTGATAATTTAATATCATTTCTGAAACTCAAAGCCTTATTGAAAATTTGACGAGGAGTCTTATCTAAAATATCTGAACTAGGAACCTCAAAGGATTCATCTGCGATATCAAAGTTTTCATAATCGGTAATTTGTAGTAATTGCGCTAGTGTAATTCTCGAAAGAATAACGCGTGCCTCCGCATTTACAATGGCTTGCTCTTGATTTGCCGCAGTAGCCTCAATTTCTAAAAGATCACCCTGTGGCACCACCCCTAAACCTACTAATTCTTTAGTACGTTTTAAATCTTGTTCAGTAACCGCATATTGAGCTTCAGCAACACGTAGTGACTCCTTTGATGATATAACACTTAGATAGGCATTAGCTACTCTTAAACGAATGTCATCTTGAAGATTAGCTAAGCGATATTGATTGGCAATCGTATTGATTTGAGCTCTCTGCGCTCTTTTAATGTTGCGAAGGCCATCAAAAATGGTATATCCTGCCGAAAGGCTGATACTTCCTGATAAGATATTACCCGCTACATTGGTTTGAGTTTGCGGGTCAAGAATTAAACCTTTACTCTCATTCACCGATAGCGAACCATTCAATCTTGGTAGAAATTGACCCAAGGCATCTAAATTTCCAAGTTCAGCCGACTCTAAGTCTAACTCAAACTGGGCAACGGTAATATTATTTTCTAAAGCATATTCTACGCATTCAGCTAAAGACATTTTCTTCTCCTGAGCAGAAGCTCCAATACTGAAGACCGTTAAAAAAAGTAATATATATGATCTCATAGGTTGTCGTTTAAAATTAAGAAGCACTTGTTACACTCCGCGTTCTGGAGCATCCTCGTTCTCAATCTTTATTGGCTCAGTCTTGTTCCACTGTTTTACCTTATCCTCTGTAGTTAGCCCATCGAGGATCTCTACGTTAATTCCATCAGAAATTCCGATAGTTATATCTCTTCTTTCAAATTTTTGCTCCCCAACTTCTACCTCAACATAAGGCAGATCAGTAGACTTGTCAAATTGTAAAAGTGCTTCAGGTAAAACCAAAATATTCTCTTTTCTCTCTAAAATCAAAGATGCGTTTGCACTGTATCCCGCTCTAACAGTAAAATCATCCTCAATCACTACATCCCCCTCAATCTTAAATTTAACTGCACCAGACTCCTCTTGTCCTTTAGGAGCAATAAAACGAAGTTTAGCATCGAATTCTTTATCAACGATGGCTCCAAGACTAACCTTTAAAGGCATTCCAACTTTAAGTTTTCCTACTTCGCCTTCATCAACTTTACCTTCGAAAACCATTTTGGTTAAGTCAGCTACAGTGGCAATCGTAGTACCCGCGTTAAAAGAGTTTGATTGAATAACCTGATCCCCCTTTTCAACTGGAATTTCAAGAATAGTACCCGTAGTAGTAGCTCTGATATTGGTGTTAGCAGAAGAAGAACCTCCGACAGAACCTTCCTTGATGATTTGATAATCGGCCTCTGCATTTTTTAAGTCTTGAGTTGCTTGATCGAAAGCTAACTTCAGGTTGTTATAATCTTGATTTGAAATAACACCGCGCTCAAAAAGAGCCTCATTTCTTTCAAACTCAAGCTTAGTATTATTCAATCGTAATTCAGCATTTTTTACTCGTCCTTGAGCAGCAAAAAGTGATTGCTCATTAGGAACTACCTTAATGACAGCAATTAAATCGCCCACCTGAACAAAATCTCCCTCCTTTTTAACTAGCTCATCGATAATTCCTTGAATCTGAGGCTTGATTTCAACTTCATCCTCAGGAACTACGGTGCCTGTCGCTACGGTCTTTTGTTCTATATCACTGTAAAAAGGCTGGAAAGACTCATAGGTAATTGCACCCTTGCTATTCGATTTTACAAAGAATGCGGCTGCCCAAAGACCTCCTAAGGTAAGTACAGCGATTACACTCCATTTAACTACGTTTTTCATGATAGGTATTTAATTATATAGTAATAGTATTTATTAAATTATTCTTCTCTAAGAGCATCAATTGGTTTGATACTAACCGCTCTTTGCGCGGGGATCAATCCAATAAGTGTACCAAGAATGACCATTAAAGCTAATGCTCCAACTACATAGGGTATGGGTACTGTCGGATTGGTATAAGGAAAATCACTGCCTTCGGTCAGATTATTGACTAAGTTCAGGGTTGCAGCGCCTAAAATGATACCTAGTAAACCAGATACGAGGGTCAAGAAAACGGACTCCAATAAAATCAAATTTCTCACCTCGGCTGGAGTAGCTCCAAGTGCTCTTCTGACTCCAAGTTCTTTCGTTCGCTCTTTAACCGAAATCAGTAAGATATTACCAATTCCGATAACACCGGCAAGAATAGTTGCAGCTCCAATAATTAGAGATAAAAAGGTTAGTCCGTTAGCAAACCCGCGAACTTGACCAAAAATCTCACCCAGATTAAATGAACCAAAAGCGCGATCATCGGTTGGGTCAACATTGTGAATCGACTTTAATACGGTCTTGACGTCCTCTTCGACTTTCACGATATCTGCATCATCAAAGGCTGCGATGCTCATAAAGTCAACGTCATCCCCCTTATTGTAAAGTTTATTGAAAGTGGTAAAGGGAATAAAAATATCACTATCTGATTCGAAACCTCCACCAGGAACAAACTTATGGACACCGACTATCCTAAAATAGATGTCATTGATTCGAATAAAAGATCCTATTGCCTCCTCTTCATCTTCAAAAAGTTCGGTTTTAGTTCTTTCTCCAATAACACAAACTCTTCGAGATTCTTCAATATCCATTTCATTGATGAACCTGCCACCATCGTAGATTTTCTTTGTTGCGATCTTGGTGTAAACCGGGAAGTCGCCGTACACGTTATAACTACCCGATTTCTGACCTCTAACCGTCAAGGCAGGACTGCCACCAAAAACACCGGTAGCATTTCTTGGAGCGATGTACTGAATTTCTGGAATTCTTTTCTTTAAAACATCGATATCTCCTAATCGAAGCTGAATTCTTCGACCTGTGCGAAAACCTTTATAAGGTTTACTCGTAGACTGTGACCAAGCAAACAGCGAATTCATTGCAACCGTCTCGAATTGTCTTTCAAAACCATTATCTAAACCTTTGGCAGCACCCGACATTGCGATGTAGACAAAGATTCCCCATAGCACGCCAATAACAGTTAAGAGTGTTCTTACTCGATTCTTACTAATCGAGCTGAATATTTCTTGCCATGTATCGCTTTTAAATAAAAATCGCATATTATTCGTCTCTAAGTGCTACAATGGGTTTGATTCGAGCAGCACGCTTCGCGGGAATATACCCAGCGATGCTTCCGAAAATAATTAAGATTACAGTGGCTCCAATGGCGAAACCCAAATCGATATAAGGATTGGTAATAAAATAGTCTTCAAGCCTACCCCCTAGATTCTGTAGAATAATAACCCCAGCAAGCATGCCAGAGAAACCAGATAAAATAGTTATGGTGGTAGCCTCCAATAAGATTGTACTAATCACGACTCTAGGTGTTGCTCCTAAAGCTTTTCGAATTCCAATTTCTTTGGTACGCTCCTTAACTACAAAAATCATGATATTACTTACACCAATGATTCCTGCTATAATCGTACCTATAGCAAAAAACAGTGCAATAAAACCTAAAACTTGAGCGAACTGTTGATTTTGTTTCAGTTCATCTGCAATATTTCGAATGAATATTCCGCTGCGATCTTCTCTCGCAATGAACTTCTTCTCTTTGAGAAGTTTAGTCACATTTTTCTCGAGAGCCATAGCACCTGCATAGCCTATACTAGGGTTAAATCCAAGGATGATCTGTTCAATCTTATCATTCCCTTTTTCAATCAGCTGTCTTGTAGTATAAGGAATATAGATGAAGCGTTCTTCATTATCACCTCCATCATCTTGGAACACACCAATAACTTTAAATGCACTATCTCCCAAAGTGATGTATTTCCCAATCGGGTCTTCTTCTTTGAATAAGTCCTTGGCGACTAAACGCCCAATCACGGCATACTTCGCCCTGATATTTATATCATTTTCATTTAAGAAACGACCTTTCATGATAATCGTTTTCTCGCTGAATTGATGGGCTGGAGCAACTGCTCTATTAGTATAGTTATTCGATTCTCCCTTGTATCTTACTAAACTAGAACGAGTAATGCGGGGAGTAATGTAGTCAAGAAACAGTGCAAAATTTTCCTCGACATCTTTTAAGTCTGAATTATCGAATTGAATTCTTCGATTCGAAGTGTACCCCTTGTAGGGCATCGATGTTCTACCTGGAAATACAAACAGGGTATTGGTAGCATCATCACCAAAGAATTTTTCAAACGTATTCTGCAAACCATTAGTGAACCCCACTAGAATAACTACAATAAAAATTCCTAAGGCCATAGTAAACCCCGTCAAAAAGGTCCTAAGCTTATTTTTTCGAATGGTATCGAAAATCTCTTTCCAGGTATCTCTACTAAACATATTGAGAGGCGCGTACTTGGTCTACTTTTTTATCTTCAACAATTACGCCATCTTTCAGATAGACAATTCGCTTACACATATGGGCGATATCCTCCTCATGAGTTACCACTAGTATGGTATTACCCTCATCATTAATTTTCTGAATGAGATCCATCACCTCATAAGAGGTTTTACTATCTAAAGCTCCGGTAGGCTCATCCGCTAAAAGAACTTTAGGGTCTGCAGCCATTGCACGAGCAATAGCAACACGCTGCTTTTGACCTCCTGATAATTCACTAGGCAAATGGTCGGCCCAAGGTTTTAACCCCACTCGATTGAGATATTCTAGTGCTGTTGCATTGCGTTCCTTTCTAGCTTTACCTTGATAATACAATGGAAGCGCAACATTTTCAACAGCCGATTTGTAATTAATCAAATTAAAAGACTGAAAAATGAATCCTAGGAACTTATTTCGATATTCCGCAGCCTTGGTCTCATTGAGATCTACAATAGGCACTGAATCTAAGGTATAAGAACCTGAATTAGCTTCATCTAACATTCCTAATATGTTCAGCAAAGTCGATTTACCAGAACCCGAAGAGCCCATAATTGCCACCAATTCACCTTGTTCTACAGAAAAGTTGATTCCTTTTAAAACATGCAGTGAATTACTGCCCATTTGATATGACTTATGCAAGTCTTTAATTTCTATCATCAATACGCCTAGCTACGTTTATAACCTTTAAGACGACAAAGAAACTGTTTTGTTACAGCATATATTCTCATTGCAACGTTAAAATTTCAACAAAGCAGGCTTTACAGGGGGTTTTTCTCTGATAAAACTAGGAAAAACCCTGACCACAATCGCTGAAATTTCGTTTCACACATCCAATACATACGACCCGCCGAAGGATCCATAATTTGTAGTTTATTCGCAGTGTAGCCATACACAACAACATAGTGACCAAGCCCCATATAGCTTAGCTGAACCAGACAGGGAATATAATTCATATCAAATGATGACGATCGATAAACAAGCGCCTGTATCCCCTGCTGCTCAGCTAACTTAAAAAGCTCATAAAGACTATATCCCCGTAAACGTTTTTTGCGTCTTGGAAGATTGAAGAATAGGCCATGGTATAGAAATAGACTTTTTAAGCAGGCTATTCCACAATCAAAAAAAGATCGTTGTTTAACGGATATTACTGAGTAGCCACCCATCTCCCAATAATTATAAATAGGGCCAGTAATGCTACAAAACCTAACCCATATTGCCATTCTTTATTCATGATTGCAGTCTCTATGATAAAAATCTTGTCCTCGTCTAAAGCTTTGAACAAAAATCTCGAAAAGACCTACCTCCAGAGATTTTTTGGTTAATGCAGAGAAAATCATCGGTGATCATTCGTAAAAGATTCATAAATATATCCACTCATAAAACCGAGTAGTGTAGCATCGATAACTAGGATTACTACAAAGGGCAAGAAACCACCCCTCACCTTTTTCATTTCAGGTATTGATAAAGTTCTTTTCATTGTTCTGTTTTAGAATTGATAGGTAAGATATCCGGGCTCATTGCAATCTCTTTGCAGCATAACGAAAAAGGGATATTAAAAGCAGAAAAGGAAGTATAAGTGTTACTGAATAATGATCAATCGAAGGAGATCGAACAAAATCAATCAAGACCTCAATCAAGCGTTTTTCGGCAAAAAAGAATTGATAAATCAGATGAATCATACAATAAGTAATAAACAAACTCCTTGTTATTGCATAGAAGACTAACCCATTGAAAGGCTCTTTAGCTTTAATGAATATTTTTAATTCTTCAGTACTGCTTTTCGAAAGCCATCGAGTATTTGTTACATCAGATAGAATCCAATAACCATCTGATCGAAAAAATGGATTCAAATTCCATAAGGCTTGAATACCAATCAAAAGGATGACCGTATACATCCAATCAATTTGTAAAGCCAACCCAAAACCTAGTAAAAGCAAAACCCAAATCAATTCGAAGTAAACACCAGCCAGACTAATCTTTAATCGATTAGCTCTAGAAAGTGAATTACTTAATGAAACATCAACGAATAAAACCGGAATAAAAAAATAGAAACCCGCTCCTATGCTACAAGCGCTTCCTCCTAAGCTTTTATAAGCTACAACGTGCCCTAATTCATGGATAGGAGTACTAAGTAGCACTAAAAATAGTCCCCAAAAAGGTAATGGAATGTCAAAGGAGCTTTTTCCTAATAGTACCCCAATCACCAATAGAGACAGGATAGCAAGTAGACTAAGGCTTACCATCATCTTGACTGAAAATAACTTGAAGGTGTTGATCCAGGAAAATTGACCTTCGTCAATCCTTAAATCGATTCCCTTTAACCCAGCATAATTTATTCGACGAAGTACCTTAGAACGAATCTTTTGTTCTTTGCCCATAAGGGCGTCTAACTCTAAGATTAATTCATGACATTCCTCAGATGAGATCGGTTTCTTCGACAACTCTTCGATCAGTTCAGCTTTACTTCTAGGAAGGCGACAGTACGTTAACAAGTCGAATAACTCTTTACTTAACTCGTAACTGACTAATTGAACTTTATCATTAAGCAAATGTGATTGACCTGATATGAGTTCAAAGTGGGAAGGACAATGAAATAATTTTGAGTTCATTTATGCTTGATAAAGGGAATCAACTGAGTCTCTTATCTTCTTTAAAAGCATACTATATCCACTGATTGGTAATCCCTTCACCAAATCAGTAGCACGATCTAAATAATTAACGACGGTATCAATTAGTGCAGTAAAAAGAGTAGATTGATAAAATTGATCAAGGGGAATCCCCTTGTTAGACGCCATGTGAATAGCCCAATTGAATTGTTCTTTACTCTGATCTTCATAGAAATCAGCACAATCATCATATAGCTGAAAGGCAATAACAAATTGTTTATGACTCTTAAGTAGCGTATCACATTTCTGATTCTCAATTAGACCTAACTCTAAGAACGCTATTAGGCCTAGTTCAGCATAAATCGATCGAGATAATGCTAGAGACTCATAATTGGCCCAACTACTTCTTTGATGACATAACCTATCAAGCCTTTTACGTTTAGAAAACTCTTTAACAATTCGATCATATTGTATCCAAAAGGAATGGTCAATGGGAAAATAATACGAAAGTCTCTTAGCAGCTTCTGTTTGAAGTGCAATAACCGTATCCATACCTTTTGCTTGATCATCTTCGATACGATCAATATACATCATCATTTGAAACAATAAATGACCAATAACATCGAGGTCTTCAACCACTTGAATCTCGATACTGGTTGGCAGATAAGCCTTGAATAAACTAGCATAAGATTTATAGAAAGGACTCGAACCATCTTGAGAGAGCACATATACCAATTCAGGGCTCATAACAAGAGGGTTTTAAAGGCTTTTTAGTATCTATGGGTAATTGAAATTGATCGGCTCCAGCCAAGACCTCAGTGAATCTGAAATCTTGGAACTGAGTAATTCTCTTACTACTTCGATCAATATAGGTAGTCATCGCTTGTTGACGGCTCAACTTCTCATTAAAAGGATACGTATTCACTAGATGTAAACTCTCAATCGATAGGCTTGAGTTTACAGGCTTAAATCGCAGGAACAACTGAATTTCTAATAGTTGATTCTCATGATTAAACAGTAATGAGCCAGAAATTTTCATAGGCGAGATGTTAGAAGCAGCTTTAAAATGATAATTCAGGCCCAGTTTATCCGGTTCTCTTGAAACAATTAAACGATCGAAGTAATCCTCTAATAATTTGATGAAATAGCTCAATTGAAAAGTACGTGCGGCAAAAGATAAATCAGGAAAAGGCCCCTCGTATCTTCCAGAGAAAGAACATTTCTCATCGGTTAACCACCAGTTCGATTCAAAGGCATCCGAATAGTTTAGGGGCTGTTCTAAATCTAATTGATAAATAAGATTTCTATCAGTAGTTAAAACCGAATGACTACCAGCGGATAATATTTCGCGATAGACTACTTGACTAAATTTTGAAGCACTTTCAGATTGCGGTAATTCTTGTATTGATTTCAACATTAACACAAGATTATCGGGCGATAATTCGACCTCCTCTAACTCAATAGAGTTTGAATATTGACCATGGAGCATAAAGAAACTAGCTAGGTATAACATATAAATAAGCCCCCTTCGAAAGAGGGCTTGGTAAGCGCGGTACATATTAGAAACGAATCTTACCGGTGACAGTGAAATCTCCATCTGATTGAATACTGGTACTAATTTCACCGCTTTTGAACCACCCCATTTCAAATCGAGGTTCTAACGGCTTAATGTGCTTGCTTTTTTTAAACGTAGTGTTGTACATAATCATTGAATTTGCTTCAAAACTAGAAGCCGACGATGCAACAACCTTTCAGTATAATCGATCAACGATACAATTCAATCATTTGATCTTTATTGTAAACCCGAACCGAAATGTCCACTTCTAAATCGAACAATTCGCGGTAGTAATAAGTCTGTCGGGAACGATCATAGTCAATGAGTGCGTCAAAGTCTCTTAGCTGTTCAACCAAAAGGTAAACCAAACGCTCGCTGACATGAAGACGTCTAGAAAGTTCATAAGGAGTACCCGTACATTCAGATCGAATGAGCTGGTGTAATCTTTTTAATCGGTGTAGATTTTTAATACTATTCATCGTAAATGATTTTAAAAACGAATAGCAAACTATCTCGTATACAGGTGTTTACGAAATTATATTCACTGCGATTTATAAATCACAGCGTTCATTAAAAAAAGGCCATGTTTAAGAGCGTTTTATGGGTCTTAATTTTTTGTAAACCGCATAAAAGACTACTCCAACAAGTATATAAGGGATGGCCATAAGATAGACAATACCATTATTGATTCCTTCGGCAGCAGAAGTGTCAGAGCCCGATTCAAGTACTGCTCGACACATGGCACATTGAGCACTGACATCCGAAAAGAAGATCAGAAAAAATCCAAAAAAGAATAGCGACTTTATTCTAGTAGGCATAATAAGGCGAAATCATTAAGTAGACTACCACACCGGTAACGGCAACATAGAGCCAGATTGGAAAGGTAATCCTAGCGAGCTTTTTATGACTTTGAAAATCTTTCAGATAAGCTCTTAAGTAAGTGTGCAACACAAGGGGGATGATAATTATTGATAACAGGATATGAGAAACTAGTAGGATAAAGTAAAACGTTCTAACAATTCCTTCGCCACCAAACGGAGTAGAATCTGAAGTCATATGATACGCCACATACATTAAAAGAAATGAAAGCGAGAGGGCAATGCAAGTCTTCATGATATTTTGGTGGAGTGTAATTTTTTTCGCTTTTATTGCCCAAAGTGCTGCAATAAGTAGAACGGCAGTTAGGCCGTTAATTGAAGCATAAATGGGTGGTAAAAAACTTAAGGGTTCTACATTAGGTAATCGAACTCCGAATAAGATCGCTACAACCACAGGAACAGCGATAGAGACAATTGTAATTAACTTCTTTGCTAAAGACTCTTTCATATTACTTCTTTTCGTTTAATAAACTATGGATATCAGCCACTAGCTGAGAGATTTGTTCAGTTTCACCATCCGAGTCAACTCCCATATCACGAGTGATTGTTCCTCGATAATAAATCAGTGGGTTCCCGAAATCATCTTTAGAAGATCTAAAGTATCCCTCTGAATCAATTAGAGCAAATAATCCGGAGTGCTCAAATCCGCCTGGAGCAGCCTCATCTTCTTTTGCAATCATGAAGAACCCCTTTTCAGCAAGTGCATAGATTTCTTCGCGCTCCCCTGTTAACAAGAACCATGAATGAGTATCCGTCAAATACTTGTTCTGATAACTCAATAAGCGTTCAGGAGTATCGTAGAAAGGATTAATACTAATCGATACAAAAGCAACCTCTTCATCCTTAAACTCATCAGCTAACTCTGCCATGTTCTGAGACATGATTGGGCAAATAGTTGGACAGGTCGTGAAAAAAAAGTCAAGAACAACGACTTTTCCTTTTAAATCATCAGGAGATAAGGTATTCCCGTTTTGATCTGTAAAACTAAAATCCGGAATTTGACGGGCACCCTCTGGCCCCATTAAATAAGCAAGAGATTGATCAGAGGAACCATACAATACTTCAGGGGTTAACGTCAATCGATTGTTATCAGTGACCTTCCCATTTTTTATTCGAGACACTAAGCTAGGAATGGTAACTATCCCAAAAATGAATACGATGATTGACACCCATAAATAGGTGGTTTTTTTATTCGATTTACTTGCGGTCGGCATAATTCTTTTTTAAAGCGAGTCGGTATTCTGCGAGTAAGACCTTTACATCATCCTCCATCTTGTTGTTCAATACAGCTACTGATCTGATATCATATCCGTATAGAATTCCTTCGTCTTCATCATCGGCTCTTCCTCTTAGCGAACCATTCTTATCAATAATATAGACCAGTGGAGAGCTCCCAGATCTTAATTCTCCATTGCTATTTAAGGCATCAAACAGTCGTGTCGAATCAGATTCATCCAGATAAAGAACCTGATAGCGACTAGTGTCTGTAATTTGGCCTAATTCTAACAACAATTGATCGACAGCAGCTTTCTGATTGGGATAAGCGACTAGGAGTGTTTGAAAGTCGTTAAACTCGTAAAATCGTTTGTAAATTTTCTGATTGAAGTTAAATAGATAACCTTTCATTAGTTCAACTTCTTCCCCTAGAAAAGAAAGTACAGTGATCTTATTCTGAAATAGATCTATTGCCTCCTTTTCAGAGGACAACAAAACCGTTTCTGATGCAAAGCTATCTGTCAACACAGGTAAACGTCCGAAACGGTTCACTCCTGAGGCGAAGAAAAGATAGATCACCAAGGGTAGAATAAATAAGATACCTAATACCAGTGGTTTTTTCATAGCAGATGAACTGAAGTACAAAAATAAAAAAAGGCGATCACCTAATTGGTAATCGCCTCAAGTATATTATTTATCGAACTATTAGAAGTTCCAAGTCATGAATGTCGTATTGAAAATTTCATAGACATAAGTTGCTTCAAAAAGAAGTAAGGTAACCAAGTAAGAAATAAGGAAAACCGGCGTCCATACCACTACTCTTCGTAACGAAGCCTTTTCATCACGAAGGTGCATAAAGTCCCAAGCAATATAGTAGGCTTTAACTAAGGTAAGGATGATGAAAATCCAGTTAAGAGGCTTCATTCCAGGGAATGAGGTGTTCATTAAAAATTCAGGCTTTGTAATACCCAATCCAACCTCAATCGCAGTTACGATCGAGAGAAATAAAAGAACTCCCCAAATCTTTTGCTGGTTATTCTTGAAGGTTACTAACCCTCTGAAAATTGATAGTTTGTGCTCGTGTGCCATAATTATACCAGATAAAAGAATGTGAATACAAATACCCAAACAAGGTCTACAAAGTGCCAATATAACCCAACTTTCTCCACCATTTCATAGTGACCTCTTCGGTCATAAGTTCCAATAAGAACGTTGAAGAAAATAATAACATTAATAGCAACCCCTGACAATACGTGAAAACCGTGGAACCCAGTGATAAAGAAAAAGAAGTCTGCAAATAATCGACTTCCATATTCATTGCGAATTAGATTAGCTCCTTCGACAACAATAGTAGCATCAGCTAGTTTAGCAACTGCATCTTCGCGAGAAAGCACATTCTTTTCCCCTTCGATGATTTGCTCAGTTCTAATCGTTACTGATTCATCAGCAAGGAATCCTGCTTTAACTTCTTCTAAACTGTACGTTGTAGGCTGATCTCCTTCTAAAAACCAAATACCCTTTGATGATTCGTGATATGTTGCGGTTTCATTTGGATTTTCAACAGCAAAATCTCTGAGAGCAGCGCGCTCCCCTGTTTCTACATCTACAAACTGTAAGATACGGCCTCCCTTAGTCTCTAAGGCTCCGAAATCTCCCTTAATAAACGTAGCCCATTCCCATGCTTGGGAACCAACGAATATAGCTCCGCCGATAATGGTAAGAAGCATGTAAAAGGTTACTTTCTTTCGATCCATGTGATGACCAGCATCAACAGCAAGCACCATAGTAACCGAAGACATAATCAGAATGAAAGTCATGAAGGCCACATAATACATTGGGTAGTTCCCATGAAAGAATGGTACGTGGGTAAAAACCTCGTCTGCAATAGGCCAGGTTTCGATAAATTTAAATCTAGAAAAACCGTAAGCGGCAAGGAAACCAGAGAACGTCAAGGCATCAGAGACGATGAAAAACCACATCATCAATTTACCATAACTCGCTCTAAGTGGTTGTTGTTCACCACCACCCCAAACGTTTTCGTCTTTAGCTGTTGAAATTGAAGTATCCATTAGTTTGGCATTAATTGTCGCAAAGGTACACCTTTGAGTATCTTATAAAAATAATTGAATCGATTTACTTGACGAAAAACATAAATAAAACAAGATAAACCCAAAGCACTCCGAGGAAATGCCAAAACGTCTCTCCTAGTTCAAAGCCCAATCTATTCTCCGCTGAATATTTTGAACGTATTAGTTTGTAATTAACTAGTCCTAGGCTGATTAGCCCAGCAAAAAGATGCAGTAGGTGGACAAAAGCGATAAGAAAAATGTAAGACATCTTAATGCTACTGGTAGGTCCCGTAAAATAGTACCCGGCAGTAACCATTTGCCCAAACCCATTGAACTGAATAAAAACAAAAGAAACACCCAATCCTAGGGTAATTAGAGCCCATCTAGAAGACATTTTCAAGTTACCTCCCTTGAGGGCAAGTCGGGCAAGAATATAGGTCAGACTACTCAAAACAATGACTGCCGTTGACCACCAAAAAGCCTGAGGCAATTCAATGTTCGCCACCCAATCTTTTCGCTTACTACTTACGATGTAGGCGCTTGTCCATCCCGCAAATCCCATAATTAGAGAGATGATTCCAAACCAAAGCATCATTTTTTTTGCGCGTTGTTGCTTCTCAAATTCTGTGCGTTCTAACATAACTTTTTGTTTTATCGTATAAGGTGATCAATTACGTAAATCACCTGAATTAATGAAATATATATTACGCTCCTTAGCATTAATTTTTTAGCAAAAGACACCTCTAATGAATTGAACAGTTGAAGAGCTGGAATCATCATGTAAAGGCCCGAAACACCTACGGCTAATGCAGCAGGAATTGAAATTACAAGCTTACCAGTAAACCCAAACACTGGAGTGATAGATGCCAAAATCGTCCAAAAGGTGTAAACAATAATTTGAAATGCGGTGCTTTGGTCTCTCTCACCTGTAGGGAGCATTTTAAATCCTCCTTTTTTATAATCCTCATCTAACATCCAAGCCAGTGCCCAGAAATGAGGAAACTGCCAAAAGAATTGAATCATAAATAAGGTTCCAGCTTCAATTCCGAAAGACCCTGTAGCACCTACCCAACCTAACATGAATGGTATGGCTCCGGGAAAAGCACCCACAAAAACAGACAATGATGTTTTAGTTTTTAATGGAGTGTAGATTAAAGCGTATAGAATTACCGAGAGTAAACCAAAAAGAGCCGTTTTAAGATTAAGAAAATAGAGTAATCCCCCTCCTAGAATCGTGAGCGCGAAGGCAATGATCAAGGCTAAGCCTTTCGAAAAACGTCCAGTGGGTAATGGTCGCTCTTTGGTACGATTCATTTTTGAATCTAGATCCTTTTCTATGACTTGGTTATAGGCGTTAGAAGCTGCAACCAATGAAAAACCTCCAACTAGAAGAAATACCAGTTCTTGAGCTTTATATGATTCAGCACCCAACAGATAGCCCGCCAATGCAGAGAACACCACACTGAGCGCTAAACGAACTTTCGTTAAAGCCTTAAGATCGGTCCAAAACAAGGAAGTAGGATGTGTTGTTGCCCCTTCAATCATAGAGTGCAAAGATAAGATGCACAAATAGCTTTCAAATAAAAAAACCGGGCAATAAGCCCGGTTTTCTATAATTTATTCTCAGTACTACTGTAAACGGAAAGTAATCGGAATACTAAATGGCACTTTTACAGGACGTCCACGTTGTCTACCTGGTGTCATGTTTGGAAGCAGATTGATAATACGCAATGCTTCAGCCTCTAAATTTTTATCCGGACCTCTCATACGAATTCCTCCAATTGAACCGTCTCTCTGGATGACAAACATCACATTCACACGACCCTGAACCCCCATTTCTTGAGCGATTTCAGGATATCTGAAGTGCTTACGGATGTGCTTTTGCATTTGCTGTTGAAAACAAGCTTTTTTGTCGCTAGCACCTTCACAACCCGGGAATACAGGCACGTCTTCAATAACTGCAAATGGAATTGAAATATCTTCTTCTACCTCGTCAACCTCAACCTCTTCGATTTCAATCACCTCTTCTTCTTGAGATGTTTCAGTCGATTCGATAATGGTTTCTTCAACCTCTTCCTCATCTTCTACCACTTCAATAACTTCAGGAGCTGCTGGAGGTGGTGGAGGTGGTGGAGTCTTGATTTGTTCGGTCATTGGTACCTCCTCATCAAGCTGATCTTCTACATTTAGAGATATATCGTAATTCGTTACCTCATCGTATTTCTTCCACTCTAAGGCTCTCCACACAACGAACATTGTAAGGGCTAGACCTAGTGCGAAATACAATCCACTATTACGACCTATATCTGCTTTTGGGCTTTTCTTCGGTTCCATACTCTAAATTTTGATGATGGCTAATTTAAATATTAATTCGAAAAAGCACCGAATTATTTCGGGTTTTTCATTCTGTTAAAAAATGGATCTAAAACCTTCAAGGCAACTAATCCAAAAATGACTCCTACCGAATTGGCAACAAAATCACCAAGCTCTGCCGAACGATATACGGTGAAAAAACCTTGCAATAATTCAATAATGCCACTGTAGGTCATTGCTATTAGTGCGACTATTATTTGTTCCTTCTTAACCAAAACTCGGGTAAAAGAACCTTTACAAGCTAAAGCCAGCAGAAAAGTAAAGCCAAAGTAAAAAATACAGTGCACTAATTTATCAGCGCCTTCAAAACGAAGAAATGATTGCCCACTCGAATCGATGCGTGCCAAACTAAGTACGGTGATACTGATCGCGTACAGCAAAAAGGCGGCAGTGAACGGATTAAATAGCCGGTGTCTAATTTTAGGCACCCACTAGGGCTTTGTAAGCATCGACATCTAACAATTCTTCAATCTCGTCTAGATTGTCAATACTCATTTTGATCATCCAACCCGCACCGTAAGGATCGCTATTTACTAATTCTGGGTTTTGATCTAATTCTTCATTGAAAGATTCAATCGTTCCAGACAATGGAAGAAATAAGTCAGAAACCGTCTTAACCGCTTCAACAGTACCGAAAACTTCTTCTTTATCGAGAGTCTCATCGACCGTTTCAACCTCCACATAAACAATATCCCCAAGTTCAGATTGTGCAAAATCAGTAATACCAACGGTTGCTGTATTCCCTTCGATAAGCACCCACTCGTGGTCTTTTGTATACTTTAAGTTTTCTGGAAAATTCATAACAATTTCTGATTATTAATAAGATTCAAAGGTAATTAAAAGAGTCTTTTAAACTACTCGCCAAATCGATATTTTAAGCTGAGTCCTGCACGCATAGTAGTTTGTGGAAAGGAGGTAGAAACTCTAAACTTTGAAAAGCTATGATCGTAATAGGCAGCCAGATTTAATGTATTACTTAGAGCGTAATCCGCTGAGAATTGAGCCGAGAAACTTTGTTGACCAGAAGTGATCTGATCCCCGACAATCTCGTCTAGATTTCTAATGAAGGTCGTATTCGATCGATAGGACACGTCTCCTCTAAGCACTAAATCGCCACGGTACTGTCTTCTTTTGCCTCCTATTTTAGGGTTCCAACGTAAATCGGTAATACGCTTCCCTAAACCAAGAACAAATTCTTGACCTTTAATCTCAGTAAGTAAACTATTGGCAAAACTTAAATTCAACGCTCTATCTTTTCGCCATTCTGTTCGAATTTGCCAGAACGACTCGGTTTCAAAATCGAATCCAATAAGTGGGTTAAACTGGTCGTTCATCACCACCGCTCCAATCAGTAATTCTGGTTTTAAATCTCCATTTTCAAGATTATATAAGCCCTCATTTCGACTGAGGTTATTTTGAAAATTATTGATACTATAGGCAGCTCTATAACCATGGTTGATTGCGAAACGACTAAACACTTCGGGGAACAAACCACTGATTGAAACGTCCCAATTGGGAATACCGAAAGACTCAAAAGGCCCTAAACTAACCTCGCTAATCGACTTACCGGTATAGGCCGCAATAAAAGAACCTAATAACACCTCAGGATGATAGGCTCCATAGGCCGTCGGGTAACCCTCAGAGTCAACCGCCGATACATCCATACCCGATGCATTAGCTAATCGATTTGCCATTTCAATTCTAGAAGTTTTGAATCGCTCAAAAGCTTCTGACTCCGTATCCCCCATTGAACCATCGAAAGCGGTTGAAAGTAAAAAGGCTGTAGTACTGTAACTACCTGTCTGGTTGGCGAGTAAGGACTGAAAAGTTGGTCCAAAGTCAGAAGGGGTCACTCTGAACTGCTCTTGAAAACGATCGCTCTTTCTTCGATCATAACTAAGACCAATAGAAACAGCGCTACCGATACTAAGATTAGCAGTTGCAGAAAGGTTCTCGTTTTCGTCAATAACAAAGGGAGTGTTGAATCCTTCAAATTCAGTCAAATATCCTTGTCGTGCAGCTTCAAATCGAAAATCAGAAGAAGCCACTCCAAGGAGCAATTTCGGATCTAATTGAAGTAAACTCCTGTCATTGATCGTCGGTAAATAACCTGGTAAGACCACCCCAGAAGTTTCTGAATAATTCAAAGCTACTTGAGCACCAATCGCATCCGGAATTTTCACCAATTTCTTCAATCCTGACTTTAAATCAAGGCCACTACTTAGTGAAAAAGTACTTGCCGTTTGAACGGTATGTAAAGGTCGACCTGCAACCTCAGCGAGTGCATCAGAACCGCGTTGCCAATTTAGCGTACCTCCATAATCTAAGCGGGTAGTTATAAAATCAAGAGGTTTGAACGCACTAAATGGAATTTCTAATCCTAGCTGTAGTTGTTGCGCATAAGTATTTGGCTTACCCCAAGAGAAAAAAGACTCCCAAACCGAATTGAACCCTAGGTTTTGATTAAGATCGAGATTAACGATATTATTTTGAGTAGCAGTAAATGAGGTACTAAAGAATTTAAATGGATTCGCTTTAATCGAACCGTTCCATCCCGACCTAAAATTTTGTTGACTTAAAAGGGGTAAATCAAGAAGAGTAACCCCAGGTATAAAGATTTGTCTGAAGCGCTGTTCACTTAGGGATCGATCAATAGAAGCCCCCATAGTTAATGAGAAAATAGAAGGCGTATAGGTATAATCGAGTGAAGCCCTTGCTTGCGACTGAAGCGATTCTGAGATTTCAAAATCGCGATGCGATTTGGTTGAATGGCCATAATTAACCGTGACATTCTCAGGATCAAAGAAATCGATATTACTACCTTCTTTGCGTTCTATTCGAACACCATTCAGTGCTAGGCTAGAAACTTCCGTATACGACTCGGCCTGCTCTCTAATTGCTTGTTTATCCTGGTTATTAGACGCGGCACTCAGACGGTCCTCGAGACGAATATCTTCATAGACAGGATCATACTCAGGAGTAATTCGCGTAGAAGCCATCGAATAATTCAATGGTAGTTTCAATCGACTGGCTTTGGGTAAAAACTGTCCTAGATCTGTACGTACCGAGAAATCAAAATTTTCGGTGTCATCTAATGAACGTGTATTAACCGCCCCATCGATAGCTCCAAAACCTACCGTTGTCTTAGAGAAACCAGCACCTAAAGAAACTACATCAGATAACTGGACAGAGGCATTGGCTGTTGCCGCCCAGCCTCCTTTGTGATTGATTCCTGCTAGACGCAATTCATTAAACCAAAGCTCTGCCGAAACGGGCAGGCTTGATGAGCGATTGATAGCCCCAAGCATGGCAGAGGTGATATTCCCGATCGACGGATTCCCTTTTACGCGAATGGTCATTCCATTCTCAAGAACTTTTGAAAACTCGGGCTCTGCGGAGGCAATTTGCTCTGCCTTAACACTACTCAATAGTGCTAAATCCAAATCAAGGGCATTCTCATCTGGCCAAATAAGACCTGCATCTTGGGTTGCATTATTGGTAAAGGTTAAAGGCCACTCAATTTGATAGTAATTAGAACTGTAGTCAGTTCCTATTCTCAGAAAAGCCACTAGATCATTATCCTGAACCGTTGAAGACCCTATTCGCTCGGCATGAACAAAAAGTTTAAGCCTTTCAAAACGGCGCATATCGAATTTCACACGTCTAAAAGCTCCTCTTCCGTCCCCTAATGGTAAATCGGTAAACTGCATACTTAACGACTGTTCATTTTGTCGTACAATCGTATTCGTATTATTCAAGGCTTCGCGTCGAACCCCGGGTGGAAGTACATATGGGATAGGGCTTCTATTACTGTTTTCTTCAATATTTACCGCACCCAATTCAAAGGTCGTTGAAGGGCTGACCGCTAAGTTAGCTTCGGGGTCTAATTCTTTATCATAGATTCTCCAACTACCTTGAATAAGGTCAAGTGCAGCAAATCGTAAAACGGTTGATCTCTGAAATCCTTGTAAGGACATACGAATAAAAGGTATCGACCTGAAATCGGTAATCCCACCTACCGCACGGGTGTATTCACGAAGGGGGATCTTATACTGCACCCAACGAGCTTTACGTCCTGTATCCAGAGTAACTTCTCGAACCGTTGAAATGTAGGGCATCGATTCACTTACCACCGAATTGATGGGAAGTTCATATTGATAATAACTCTCGACTACATTCATGGCAAAGTCTCGATCGACATCCTCCACATCGGGCAATAACGTAGAACCTCTTAACTCATCGGTCGGATTAATCGGTGTATTACCTTCAGGATTGTTGAAGTACTTGTAACGATTCGGGATACTACCCTGAGCTTCTAAATAATTCACGTAATTATCCCGAGCCGGGTCATCACTAGGTCCTGTATAAATCAAACCTTCCTGAGAATCTGTCAGACCATCTAATCCGACATCTTGTATTTCCCGAGCACCTGCATCGCTATCAAAAGTGTAAATCAGGGCACTTCTAGAGGGGACAGATCCATAGATGGTTGGATCCACTTGAACTCCAAGTCCATTTTCGTATTGCTTTCTTCCATCAGGAAGAATATCCTCAGAGAGATTCCCAAGATCAATCACCAATTTACCTCCCTCTCCAACTTCTGAAGATTCGAGCGGATGTAACATCCAAAACTGCAAGTATTCAATATTTGCCTGCTCAAAGTCAGTAACGGTAAGCGCTCTCATAGTCCCTGCCCATTTGTTCCCAACTGCACCAAAATCAGACGCCGTATTATACGGTCCTGCCTCATCGGGATAGTACGCAATATCTAAGGTAGACTGAACGGCAGATTGTCCTTGGACTACATCGGTTTCGGGATAAACCTCTCTTATAAAAATTCGACGTGCTTCATCTTCTTGCAACATCGCATCCGTAATATCTGAGGGTCTTAACCTGCTATAAAGCACAGGATCAATAGTATACCATGCCAGTCGAGCCCTAGACCTAGAAGCCTCAATACCGGTTTGACCAAAAGGATTACTCGACAGCACCCAATCAGAAGGGTTTCTAAGATCTAAGAATTGTTGCGCCTCTTCAAAATCATCGATATAAGTAGTTACTTCGCCACCGAATTGGGCATTGTTTGGAGCAGATGGGATGAGTGCAGCGATTTCTGCAGAAAAGTCAATCGAAGACAGCGCTTCAGTCTCAATAGTGGGCCACTGATTAATGAGTCGTGTAAGCCAAGGAACTTCTTTACGAAACGAAACATTCGCACCAATCATCGAGTTATTAATAGGCTCGATTCCATAAGCAGACTTCTGAGTAAGTGGACGCTCTCTAAGATTTAAAAAGGCACCCCCAAAGGATAGTTCACTAGAGGCTCGATGCTGAATAGCGACTCCTGTGAATCGTCGAGTTAACTGGCCAATTTGACCAGCATCTTCAACTGAAATATCGATCGGAAGACCAGAATTCTGTAAGCTAGGATCAAGAATCTCAACCTGACCAGCTGCGTAGTCAACGATGTAATCAACTCCTTCTGTAAGAACTCTACCTCCAATACTAACCTGGACAGACCCGGGCAAAGCAAACGCCACTCCAAGCGATAACTTCTGACCCGAAGACGCAGTGCTTCCACCATAGGAACCCCTTAGTAAGAATCGATTCGCATCTGCCTGCTGCAAGGCGGCTGTTTTCGTCAATTCATAAAGAGAGCGATAAACATATTGCCTTTGATTACCATTATAGGATTCCTCAATTTCGTAATCTTCGGTAACATCACCAGAGAATTGCTCAAACAAGTATTCACCAAACGGCTCTACCTGGGTAAAAATGATTCTACCATTCGAAGCATCAACGGTAATACCGTCTACAAAATCAAAAAAACCATCCCCTTGCTCTGAGCGATTCTGATAGGCATCGAGTCGATCTAAATTGAAAATCTTCAATAACGTACTGTTCGAAAACTCCTCTGGCCAAGGAACCGAAGGGTCGGCCGGTGTTAAAAAGTTTCGAGGACTAGGATCGGTGTATAGTAATTGAAACTCAAAATCATTTGCACTAATTCCGAAAGCTCCGGTCGAATAGATATTCTTCATCATCAAATCCCAAATAGGATCCTCAACTCGAGTAATATTACTCTTTAGAAGTTTTACAATAAGCGCACTAGAGGCATCTCTCTGATTGTCATTAGAGAACTCTCCGACGGTATAAACAGACCCGTTGTAAGTGTACTCATAAGCAACAGCAAGCACCTCGTCAGTAGCCAATGGTTGATTCAGCGATAAGTATCCGAGCTGACGGTGATATGAATAATCTAAACCGGCTTCTAATTTTCGTGCGTTTTCTAAAGAGGCATAGTCTAAACCGTTTACTAATGGTTCGCCTAACAAACTTAATCCAGAAGCGGCACCAGCCGCAGTTCTTATTGAAGTGGATAGACCTTCACCACCTATCCATGCGGGATTAAGAAGGTTAGCCTCATTGTCAGGTAAAGACTCGGTAGCTCTAAAAAAATTCTGTGACCCCTCAAACCGAACTTTTTCCGGATTGTATTCTCCAAGATCTTGAAAACCTACAATTTGCCGAACGTTTTCGGTCTGTTGAGATCGATTGGTTACCCAAACTTCTATACGGGTAATCTGTACATTTGAAGCAATAAAGGGATAGTTCTTAAGCGCCAGGTCATAGGCATCTCTAAAATGTTGACTTAAGAAAAAATGAGTGTTTTCCTCATAATCGAGAGCGGTAAGCTCAAACTCATTAATGACAGATCCATTTTGGGTACTGACCGTATTTCGTTGAGATCGCTGTTCTGCATAAACGGCAGTCACAGAGGTACGCCCAAACTGTAAGTCTGTTTTGAGTCCAAATAAATTCTGAGCGCCAGTCATTAGACTACTTTTGAGTGGCATACTTACATTACCAAACTCGATATTGCGAATCAGGTCATCCTCATTCGGGGTATATTCAATTTTGAAAAGATTTTGAAAATCAAAGCTTGAACGGGAGTCCATATTTGCTTGAACTCTTAAACGCTCTCCGACCTGAGCATCTACATTTAAATCGAATTGCTGATCGATATCAAGAACCGTACTTCTTTGATTACGAACCGATACCGATGGATTTTCTGATTTCTGACTAAGAGCACCTAGATCAAGGGAAAAACCTCCTGAAGCGTCAACGGTGATGGTATTACCACCGAATATAGATTCAAAAAAGGCCGAATTAACGTAATAAGTGGGGAGTAAATCTTCCCGTGCGTCAGCTACCGTATCATTCACTTTCGAGAGGGCATCGGTTTTTGTCTGGTAGTTAGACTTAATCATCTGCGCTCGAAGTGCTTCGTAGTACTGAGTAAAACTTAAATACCTGGGATACCCTACAACTTTTCCCGATACAGAAGGAAGTAACTCATATCTGTTATTTACCGGATCGTATTGATAGACCTCATCGATACCAAAGGGAGATAATGCTGGTAATTTTTGTGCCTGAGTAAGTGTAAAGGCGAAAAACGCAAGCAAAACACAAAGAGACCGTATTGCATCCAGTCTAATCTTCAACTTAAATTGCGTTTAGCGTATTCTTGATAAGATCTTCGACGCTCATCTGTGAGTCTGCTGTCAATAGCTTATCGACAATTTTCTGAACCGATTTTCGAGTAAAGCCAAGTACTTCTAAAGCGGCTATTGCTTCTTCTCCATTTTGTCCTTTCACCGATGCACTCGCGACCACATCTTCGGCGCCCTCTAGTGCTAAGACCTTATCTTTTAATTCTAAAATCATGCGTTGAGCTGTCTTTGCCCCGATTCCTTTAACTGACTGCACAATGGCTACTTGCTCAGATGCAATTGCACCAACTACATCAGAAGGACTTAACGATGAAAGCATCGTTCTAGCCGTCGCCGCCCCCACTCCACTCACCGAAATAAGTAATCGAAATACTGCACGTTCAAATTCAGATAGAAATCCGAAAAGCGTATGGCTATCCTCCTTGATTTGGAGATGAGTATACAAAAGCTGCTCCTCTTCTGAACTCAACCCAGAAAAGGTATGAAGGGACACCTCGAGATGATAACCTACCCCATTACACTCAAGAATCACATGAGTGGGAGTTTTTTCTATCATTCGACCTCTGAGGTGGCTAATCATAATCGTTTATTTTTTTGTTGCGCGCTGTACGTCGGTTACTGCAATAGAGGTCATGTTGATGATTTCCTCAACACTAGCCCCTAACTGTAGTATATGAATTGGTTTGTCTAAACCTAACATGACAGGGCCAATTGATTTTACACTGTGCAGCTCTTTCATCAGCTTGTAGGTGATATTGGCAGAATCAAGGTTAGGAAATATTAAGGTATTGACTTTTCGATTAGACAGCTTTGAAAATGGGAAGGTTTGGGAACCCATCTCAGGATTTAGTGCAAAATCTGCTTGAATCTCTCCATCAACAATCAAATCTGGATGATCTCTATGTAAGATTTTGACCGCGTTCTTTACCTTTCTGGCTTCTGGTTTACTTGAAGAACCATAGTTCGAATAAGATAGCATTGCCATTACAGGTTCGTATCCGAAAGAACGAACCTCTCTTGCCGTCATCACTGCGATCTCAGCTAACTCTTCGGCTGTAGGATTAACATTTATTGCGGTATCCGCTAAGAATAGTGGTCCTCGCGGAGTCATCATGATATTCATCGTGGCCGCTCTCTTGATTCCAGGGCCTCTACCCACCGTTTCTAATACTGGAAGCAACACTTTAGGGAATGAGCGAGAATACCCCGATATCATTGCATCTGCTTCTCCCGAAAGAACCATCATAGGACCGAAATAGTTTCTATGCATCATTCGAACACCTGCACTGTATCTCTGCACCCCATCGCGTTCCCCTCGACTCCATAAGAGCTTGGCGAATTCGTCCCGGCGAGCTTGTTGATCATCATCAGATGGATCAATAATTGGAACCTCAGTATCAAACTCTAATTCCTCTTTAAGGCTCTCAATTACCTCTTTATCTCCAAGAAGAATAGGATAAGCCATACCTTCATCAGAAACAAACTGAGCAGCTTTTAGCACATCAATCTGATCTGCTTCGGCAAAAACCACACGCTTAGGGTTCAATTTAGCCTTATCATGAAGTGATCGAATAAATTTATTGTCATTACCCGAGCGCGCCATAAGTTCCTCCTCATATTTCTCCCAATCGATAATTTCAATTTGAGCAACCCCCGAAGCGATTGCTGCCTTAGCCACCTCCACCGGGATTTTAGAAATAAGTCTGGGGTCAAAAGGTTTTGGAATGATATACTCTCTACCGAAAGCCAAACGAGTAATATCATAAGTAATATTAACCTGCTCTGGTACCGGTTCTTTTGCCAAATCAGCTAGAGCGCGAACCGCCGCCATCTTCATTTCTTCATTAATCTTAGTAGCGCGAACATCTAAGGCTCCCCTGAAAATGAAAGGGAATCCTAAGACATTATTTACTTGATTAGGATGATCTGAACGACCGGTAGCCATAATAATATCCTCACGAGTGCGAATGGCCAAATCATAATTAATCTCTGGATTTGGATTCGCCATAGCAAATACAATAGGGTTGGCTGCCATCGATTGAAGCATCTCTGGAGTGACAATATCGGCAATCGACAGACCGATAAAAACGTCTGCATTCACCATCGCATCTTCAAGGGTGTGAACATCAATCGCAGTTGCAAATTCCTCTTTTGAAGGGCTTAAATTTTCGCGACCCTTACGAATCACCCCTTTACTATCGAGCATGATAATGTTCTCTGCAGAAGCCCCGAAGGCTTTGTATAGTTTAGTACAAGAAACTGCAGCTGCACCTGCCCCACTTACGACAATTCGAACATCCTCGATATTCTTTTCAGCCAATTCAAGCGCATTGATTAGTGCAGCAGCTGAAATAATCGCAGTACCATGCTGGTCATCGTGCATGACTGGGATATCTAATTCCTCTTTCAACCTACGTTCGATCTCAAAGGCCTCTGGCGCCTTAATATCTTCAAGATTGATTCCTCCAAAAGTTGGAGCAATACGCTTCACTGTCTCTACAAACTCATCGACATCGGTAGTATCCACCTCGATATCCATACCATCGATATCTGCAAAAATTTTAAAGAGTACACATTTACCCTCCATCACAGGCTTTGAAGCCAATGGACCGATATCACCTAAACCAAGTACGGCAGTACCATTTGAAATAACCGCAACAATATTTCCCTTAGCGGTATACTTGTACGCGTCTGTTGGAGTTTCTGCGATTTCTAAACAAGGCTCAGCTACCCCAGGAGAGTAAGCAATGGCTAAATCTCTCTGTGTTTGGTATGGCTTAGTCGGAACAATCTTAATCTTACCCGGCTGTGGTTTTGCGTGATATACGAGCGATTCTCTTCGCTGTCTTGAGTTTCTCATTTCAGTCTAATTGTATATCAAAGATACGTGATTCCCTCCCTGGGAATGCCGTCAAAACAGAATTGTTATCTACCAGAACATTCCGACAAAAATCGCGGTGATTATAAGTAAGATAACTGATAATGTACGGTAGTTTTTATACCAAGGAAGCCCTTTCAGTTGCTCCGTCTCTTCGTTATAGAAGGATCGCTTATAGGTATACTCAGCAACTTTTTCCTCATCTACTTTGCCAGAAGTTAGACTGACTACAACGTTAACCACTACAGCGATCACAAATAATACATTGGCTTTCGCTAGAAAATGTAGATCGTTAATATATGGAGACCAATCAAACGATGCTGAAAGAATCATAAATACAGCAAAGGCACCTCCGACCATTAAACTTGAAAATGCGCCGTTCGCGTTTGATTTCTTCCAGAAAAGACCTAAAATAAACGTCGCCACCACAGGTGGTGAGGTAAATGCAATCACTAGTTGAAGATAACCCCATAGGGAATCGCTTACCTTTTCAATAAAAGGCACCCACATCGAGGCTAACACCACTAAAACTAATGTTGTGATCTGGCCTACTCGTACTAGTTGCTTACCATCTAACTCAGGCTTGAATTGCTTTACAAAGTCCATGGTAATTAGCGTTGAAGCCGAATTAAAAGTAGCTGATACTGAAGACATCATTGCAGCCAATAATCCTGCTACCACTAAACCTAGAACTCCTGTTGGTAATAGCTGGAATAGTAATACTGGGTAAGTAAGGTTCGGACAATCAGTCAGTGAAGCACACATCTCTCCACTAGCTAGCGGATAATTAAGTCCACTAATATCTAAATCATTAAAAAGTAATAAAGCTAAAACACCAGGAACAATCATAATGAAAATCACAGGTAGTTTAAGAAACCCTGCAAAGAGCGCTCCCATACGACCGTGATGTAAATCTTTAGCCCCAAGAACTCGCTGAACCATAAACTGGTTATTTGCCCAGAAATAAAATCCTAAAAGAGCAACTCCCGAAATTAATCCCCACCAGGGCATAAACTCATCATTCGCAGGACGAACAACGCTAAATACATCTGTAGCGGTCTCAGGTATATAGGCGCCATTTGCGGCTCGATCTCCAAAGTCTATTTGACCTGCAGATAGCATTCCGTCAAGACCATCCATCATGGCTGACCAACCTCCACCTAATTGATCAAAAGCAAAGTAGGTGATTAAACAAGACCCTATAATTAAAAGGATCGCCTGAATTACTTCGGTTTGAATTACAGAGTTAAGACCTCCAGGAATGGTGTAAGCTGCAGCTGCGATTGCTAAGAGAATAATAATCGTTGTCGAGCTGTACTCGGGAAAAAGTAATTTCAAAACAATCGAACCCACATACAGTGCAGCAGCGGTATCCACCATTACGTTACCAATGACGGTAATTAATGAAAAATAATATCTAGAACGCTTATCAAAACGACGCTCTAAAAATTCAGGCATGGTATACACTCCTGATTTTAAGTAAAACGGCAAGAAGAAAACCGAAAATATGATCAAGACAATTACAGCATACCACTCATAATTGTAGACATTAATATTGGTCTGAAAACCATCAGAGGCTAAACCCACTAACGTAGAGCTAGAGATGTTTGCAGAGAAAAGAGCAATTCCGACAATTGGCCAAGTCATTGTTCTTCCTCCTAAGAAATAGTCCTCTGAACTTTCTCTTTTCGATTTAGAAATTCCATAGATAACGATACCTATGAGGTAGACTACAATAACTCCAATATCGAGAGTGCTTAATTGATTCATGGTTGTACGTTTAGTCCATGAATATAGCTACTTTTTCAAAAAGTCGATGTTTCTTTTTAATCCCGCGTGCTTGGTACGCTTCACCGCAGATTTTTTGAACACTCTTGAAAAGGTTTCCTCAGTCATTTCAATCCAGTCGTTGGCGCTTAAGGCTAAAAGTTCGGAGTTTGGATCAAATAACGGCTCACTATGACTTTTCGAAAAACGATTCCATGGGCAAACATCTTGACAAGTATCACAACCAAATGCCCAATCATCGAAAAGGCCTTTAAAACTGGCCGGAATAGCTTCTTTTAGCTCTATGGTGAAGTATGAAATACACCTAGACCCATCAACTACATTAGGAGCGACAATAGCCTGCGTAGGGCACGCATCTATACAGGCCGTACAACTTCCACAGTGATCTGTGGTTACCGGATGGTCATACTCAAACTCTAAATCGAGAATGATTTCAGCCAAGAAAAAAAAAGAGCCCTTTTGCTTACTAATTAGATTAGCGTTTTTAGCGACCCATCCAAGACCAGATTTTTGCGCCCAAGACTTTTCTAATATTGGAGCAGAGTCAACAAAAACACGTCCTTCAATCGCACCGAGTTCTTGCTGTAAATCATAAAATAGGGCCTGCAATTTCTTCTTAATTACCTCATGATAGTCTTTACCATAGGCATACTTAGAAATCTTAAACTGATCTTGTTTAAACGCGACCGTTTCAGACGGATAATAATTAAATAATAGTGAAATAACCGATTTTGCTCCCGGAACAAGCTTGGTGGGATCCAATCGCTTATCAAAATTGCGTTCCATGTAGGTCATCTGACCGTGATAACCCTTATTTAACCAAGACTCTAATCGAGGAGCATCTTCTTCAAGAAACCCAGCCTTTGCAATACCAGAAGATAGAAACCCGTGACGCTGAGCCGCCTCCTTTAGAAAAACAGAACGTCTATGTAGTTTCTCATCCTTTTGCATCCTTATTCAAAAAGTCCTTTCTGGCTTGAAGATTTGGTCCTTCCTAAATGTGAATACGCTAAAGGTGTCGCCTCTCTCCCTCTCGGAGTTCTAACCAAAAATCCTTGCTGAATCAAGAAGGGCTCATACACTTCTTCTAGCGTTTCAGGGTTTTCTGATACTGCAGTAGCTAGAGTATTAATACCTACAGGACCTCCACCAAACTTATCAATAAGTGTGGATAGAATTTTATTATCCATCTCATCTAGACCATGAGCATCTACATTGAGTGCCTTTAACCCAAATCGAGCAATCTCTAAATCGATGGTTCCATTTCCTTTAATCTGTGCAAAATCCCGAACACGACGCAATAAAGCATTACAAATTCTTGGAGTCCCCCTACTTCTTCCCGCAATCTCAATAGCAGCACTTTCATTCATAGGGACACGTAAAATTTCAGCACTGCGTAAGGCAATCGTAGATAATAACTCTGTGCTGTAATACGAGAGACGAGACTGAATACCAAATCGAGCGCGCATAGGGGCGGTTAACAGACCTGAACGAGTGGTAGCTCCAATTAAGGTAAATGGCTTTAAATGAATCTGAACAGAGCGAGCATTTGGCCCTGTTTCAATCATGATGTCGATCTTATAATCTTCCATAGCAGAATATAGATACTCCTCTACTACCGGACTCAAGCGATGAATCTCATCGATAAAAAGCACATCTCGCTCCTCTAAATTGGTAAGAAGGCCTGCCAAATCACCGGGCTTATCTAAAACGGGACCCGAGGTGATTTTAATATTCACCTCTAACTCATTCGCTAAAATATGAGCAAGAGTAGTCTTTCCTAGCCCTGGAGGACCATGAAGTAAAGTATGGTCAAGTGCCTCATCTCGAAGATTAGCAGCCTCTACGAAGATTTTCAGATTCTCCAGAACGGCATCCTGACCCGCAAAATCATCAAAGCCCTTAGGCCTCAGAGCGCGCTCAACATCAAACTCTTCTTTACCGAAATGCGCTCCGGTAGCATCTAAGTTCTCATTCATATTCAAAGCTTTATTTAAAGGTAGGCAATCCTCATAAAAAAAGCCCTGCATCTGCAGGGCTTCCTTTATATAAAAACGAGTTGATCTTAGTGATTCAATTCTTCTTCGTTAGGTTGCATTGGAATATGCTGAGGAACGAAATCCTGTCCTTCGATGATATACGAACCATCCTCGTAGGTTTTACTGTAGTCATAAGACCAACGGTGAACTTCAGGAATAGCACCTGGCCAGTTCCCGTGGATATGCTCTAATGGAGTCGTCCACTCTAAAGTATTTGATTTCCATGGGTTTTGTGAGCCTTTCTTACCATAGAAGATACTGTAGATGAAGTTATATACAAATACCAATTGAGCTGCTGCCGCGATAAGTGCAAAGACAGTCATTAAGATTTGAACATCTGTTAACTCATCAAACATTGGGAATGCTGTATTTTGATAATATCTTCTGGGAACCCCTGCCATACCTACGAAGTGCATCGGAAAGAATACTCCGTAAGAAGCAACCGCTGTTACCCAAAAATGGATATAACCTAAATTCTTGTTCATCATTCGTCCCTGGAACATTTTAGGGAACCAGTGGTATACCCCTGCAAATAGACCATAAAGAGCGGAAATACCCATCACTAAGTGGAAGTGAGCAACTACAAAATAAGTATCGTGAACATTAATATCAAGTGTACTATCCCCTAAGATAATTCCGGTAAGACCACCCGTAATGAAAGTAGATACTAAACCAATTGAAAATAGCATACCGGGATTCAACTGAAGATTACCCTTCCAAAGAGTGGTAATATAGTTGAATGCCTTAACTGCTGATGGAATAGCAATAAGAAGCGTAGTAAAGGTAAATACTGAACCAAGGAAAGGGTTCATTCCTGAAATGAACATGTGGTGACCCCATACAATCGTAGAAAGGAAAGCAATACCTAAAATAGATGCGATCATCGCACGGTATCCGAAGATCGGTTTACGAGCGTTCGTAGACATTACCTCTGAAGTAATACCTAAGGCAGGTAATAATACAATATAAACTTCCGGGTGACCTAAGAACCAGAAAAGGTGCTCATAAAGTACTGGTGAACCACCTTGGTAGTGCAGCACCTCTCCTTGAATAAAAATATCCGAAAGGAAGAAAGAGGTTCCAAAACTACGGTCCATGAGTAGTAATAGTGCAGCGGAAAGTAGTACTGGGAAAGAAACAACCCCAATAATAGCAGTTACAAAGAATGCCCAAATCGTAAGTGGAAGACGAGTCATGGTCATCCCTTTAGTTCTTAGGTTAAGAACCGTTACAATGTAATTCAGTGAACCTAAAAGAGAAGAAGCAATGAAAATAGCCATTGAAACTAACCAGAGCGTCATTCCTAGACCTGAACCAGGCTGAGCTTGAGGCAGCGCTGAAAGTGGTGGGTAAACTGTCCACCCTGCAGCCGCTGGACCAGCCTCAGCAAACAAGGATCCTAACATGATTGCACAAGAAATAAAGAATAACCAGTAAGAAACCATATTAAGGAACCCAGATGCCATATCTCGGGCACCGATCTGCAGTGGAATAAGTAGGTTCGAGAACGTACCACTTAAACCAGCGGTAAGTACGAAGAATACCATGATGGTACCGTGAATCGTTACTAACGCTAGATAAATATCAGCGTCCATCACTCCGTCAGGCGCCCACTTACCTAGAAGCGCTTTAAAAACAGGAGAAGCTTCTCCTGGCCATGCTAATTGCATACGGAATAAAAGGGACATTGCGATTCCAATGAAACCCATAATTAATCCAGTGATCAAGTATTGCTTAGCGATCATCTTGTGATCCTGGCTAAAAATATACTTGGTGATAAAGGTTTCTTTGTGATGGTGTTCTGCCTCGTGAGCCATAATACTACCTTATTTAAACTTTTAAATTTTCTTTTTCGTTACAAATTTAGGGAACTGCGATAACAGTTTCACCAAAGGTTTTTTGAGAGTCTAGCCACTTCTGAAAATCTTTTTCTGACTCTACAATAATTTTCATCTGCATGTTGTAATGCGACTTACCACAAATCTTATTACATAGAAGAACATAATCAAATTCCCAAGGATCGCTGTTCTCCTCACCAGCTGCTGCACGTTCAGCACGAATTTTATTCGTTCTCTTCACCTTATCAATGATTTCAGGTTGCAAACGCATCTCTTCAGTAGTCACTGTAGGAGTGAACGAAAACTGGGTAACCATACCCGGAACACAGTTCATCTGTGCTCTAAAATGTGGCATATAAGCTGAGTGAAGCACATCCTGAGAACGCATATAGAAATTAACCTTACGCCCTACAGGTAAGTGCAATTCTTTAACAATGATATCGTCTACTGCGTTTGGATCAGATTCATCAATACCTAAGATGTTCGCCTTATCAATATCAATAAGTCGTGCACTGGCATCTCCAAGAACATTATCCTCACCCCCGTAACGAGCGGTCCAGTTAAATTGTTGAGCGTAAAGCTCCACAACTAAAGGGTCCCCCTCCTCGTTGATGTCCATAATATTAGTCCATGAATAAAGACCATAAAGAATAAGTGCAGCAAGGGTAATAACCGGAATAATAGTCCAGATTAGCTCTAGCTTATCATTGTCGGCATAAAAGAGGGCCTTTTTACCTTTCTCACCACGGTATTTATATCCGAAATAATGAAGTAAAAACTGAGTGATGGTCTGAACTATGAAGATAATCGCAAAGGAAATCCACATCAAACGATCATAATCGACCCCGTGTTCTGAAGCAGGCATCGGCAGAACCATTTTTCCATACTTAGAGAAACTGAAAATGGTAATTCCGTAGATGAAAACTAGGAAAGCGAAAAGCAAGTAACCATTGTACTTGTTGTCGTCATCGTTTGCAATGGTTGCATCTGATTTTTTACCTGTTGATAATTGCGATAATTCAAAAATCTTGGCTAACTGCCAAACTGCAATAGCAACAAGAACTAGAACTGCTAGAATTAATGGTGTTGTCATGTTTATTATCTAACGTCGTTATTAATAGTGAAAATGTTTACTCTCTTCTAAAAGTGCATTTCCTTTAGGCTCAACAGCTACTTTAGTAAGGGCGGTAGCCACTGCGTAAAGAAACAATCCAGTAAAGAATAAAACTCCACCTAATTCAGGAATACCGAAAGACCAATGGGCTCCAACAGTACCTGGCATAATCATATTATAAAAATCAAAGTAGTGACCCGTAAGAATAAAAATACCCACAGTCTGAACAAACCAAGGAATACGTTTATAATCACTTCTCATAATCACTAATAGTGGGAAAATAAAGTTAAGAACCAACATACCTAAGAAAGGAACCTTGTAGGCCTCAAATCGCATCACATAATAAGTTACCTCCTCAGGGATATCGGCATACCAAATCAGCATGAACTGGCTAAACCATAAGTAAGTCCAGAAGATACTAATACCGAACATGAACTTTGCAAGATCATGAATGTGTGAATTGTTCACTGACTCAAGTAGTCCTTTAGACTTCAAGTAAAGGGTAAATAAGGCAATTACAGTGATCCCTGAAACAAAGAAACTAGCGAATACATACCATCCGAATAGTGTACTAAACCAGTGCGGATCAACACTCATAATCCAATCCCAAGACATCATTGACTCAGACACCAAGAAGAAAGCTAAGAAACCAGCCGCTAACCTGAAGTTTGTAACAAACGGCTTATGGTCTGAAGCAGTCTCCTCTGCTAGTGAAAGTTTTCTAGAGTATTGTCTGTAAGCAATCCATCCTCCGATATAAATAGCTGCACGAACAAGGAAAAAAGGAGTATTTAAATACCCGCTCTTGTTTTGAATGAGTTGATCGTGAGCCACCACATCAGCATCCATCCAAACGAACAGGTGATTCATATGCAAACCAGATAAAACAAAGAATGCAAATAGAATGATACCTCCAGGGATAAGATACGAAGTGATCCCCTCCATAACTCTAAATAATAGTGGAGACCAGCCCGCTTGTGCCGCGCGGTTAATCGCGTAAAAAGCCAAAACTCCTAGAGCAATAAGGAACGAGAATAATGCACTTACATAAAAAGCAGACCAAGGTCTGTTTTTCATTTGGTCTAAAACATGCTGGTCATGTGACGAACCGTGGTCTTCAGCTGCAGCTACATGAGTATCGTGGTTCATTGAATCACTATGATCTTCAGAATGCGAAGCTTCTGCGTTAGACCCATGATGTCCTTCTGCACTTCCATGATGAGCTTCAGCTAATGTCGGATGGTCAGCACTTCCATGTTCTTCACCATGGCCGCCTTCATGAGATGCCATCATAGCTTTAGCCTCTTCAATAGTTGAAGGGGCACTCATAAAACCATAACCTAGGCCTAAAAGCCCTAACCCCATAAGTATAAGGGTAGTTATCTTAAATCGTTGTGAAAACTGATACATACTAATTTACTTATTTAGTTAGGTCCTTTTTTAATTCCATTACATAAGCAGAAATCTGCCATATCTCTTCTTCACTGCTTAATTGAGCTGCATAAGAACCCATTGAATTAAGACCGTAATAAATGGTGTGATAGGTGCTTCCGATAGTAATATTACGAGCGGCATCTGCATAAGTAGGTACCCCTAAAATTTTCTCGCGTTTTACAAGAGTACCTTGACCATCACCTTTGGTTCCGTGGCAAATAGCACAGTACACATTGTAAAGTTCTTTGCCCTTAGCAAGATCACTTTCTCTGTTTTCAGAAAGAAGTGGGCTTTTGTCTGCTCTAGCAAGTTCCTTACCTTCAAGGGTATTGTCAAATTCGTAGGGCAACCAACCTCTAGGAACCGTTCCTTCAGCAGGTAAAAGCGCTGCAGTATTCTCAGGAAGAATGGATGCTTCACTGTAAGTTTCATAACCCACTGACTCATACATGTTCGGGAAATATTGAAAATTAGGCTTGCTCTTATCGAAGCAAGACACTGCAGTAAAAGCTAGCGCTACGAGCGTAATTTTAGATAAAACTGACTTCATGTATTAAGCTTTAGGAACCTGAACCTCAATGGCTCCGGTATCAAGTAAAAGTTCGGTTAATGCCTCTTCCTGTTCTGATTTAACAGCTACCTCCATCAAGAAGATATCGCTAGTCGTTCTAGGATTCGGGTTTTCAGCTTTCTTGAAAGGCCACATACGACTTCTCAAGTAAAAGGTAATTACCATAAGGTGAGCAGCAAAGAAAACGGTCATTTCAAACATCACCGGTATGAATGCTGGTAAATTCTGTAAAAAAGTAAAACTTGGTTTACCTCCGATATCCTGGGGCCAGTCTTCGATCATAATGTAATTCATCATGGTCACCGCTACAGTTAAACCTAGTACTCCGTATAGGAAGGCAGCCATAGAAATACGACTATCTTCAAGACCTAAGGCTTTATCTAGCCCGTGTACTGGAAAAGGAGTGTATACCTCTTCGATATGATACTTTTGGCCACGAACCTGCTTGACAGCATTCATCAGAATGTCGTCGTCCGTATAAAGCGCTCTAAAAACTTTTGATGCCATATTAGTGATCGGTGGTTGAGTTAGTGTTAGATTCTTCCACTTCGTAAGTGGTTACTTTACCTCTAGGAGGCATTTCATATAAAGGCTTCCCTTCAGCTCTAAGTGCCTTGTAGTTATCTGCAGATGACTTCAAGATAGACTTAACCTCTGCCTGCGCAATTACCGGGAAGGTTCTTGAGTAAAGAAGGAATAATACAAAGAAGAAACCAATCGTTCCAATGAATATTCCAATATCAACAAAAGTTGGTGAGAACATCGTCCATGATGACGGAAGATAATCACGGTGAAGAGAGGTAACGATAATCACGAAACGCTCGAACCACATACCGATATTTACCACAATTGAAATAAAGAACGAGAACATAATACTGGTTCTTAATTTTTTAAACCACATGAACTGTGGAGAGAACACATTACAAGTCATCATTGACCAATAAGCCCAAGCGTAAGGTCCTGTAGCGCGATTTAAGAAGGCGTATTGCTCATACTCCACTCCCGAGTACCAAGCAATGAAAAGCTCGGTGATGTAAGCACAACCCACAATCGAACCCGTAATCATGATTACAATGTTCATAAGTTCAATATGCTGAAGTGTAATATAGTCTTCAAAGCCTACTACTTTTCGCATGATGATCAGTAGCGTATTTACCATCGCAAATCCAGAGAAAATCGCACCTGCTACGAAGTAAGGTGGGAAAATCGTGGTATGCCATCCCGGAATTACCGAAGTAGCAAAGTCAAATGATACAATGGTGTGTACCGATAGTACCAGTGGAGTTGCAAGACCTGCAAGTACTAAAGAAACCTCTTCAAAACGCTGCCAATCTTTAGCTCTACCTGTCCATCCGAAGCTTAAAAGACTATAGATTTTCTTTTGGAATGGACGAACGGCGCGGTCTCTAATCATTGCGAAGTCAGGAAGTAACCCTGTCCACCAGAATACAAGAGAAACCGATAAATAAGTTGAAATCGCAAATACGTCCCACAATAGAGGTGAATTAAAGTTCACCCATAGTGATCCGTATTGGTTAGGAATTGGGAGCACCCAGAAAGCTAACCAAGGTCTACCCATGTGAATAATTGGGAATAAACCTGCTTGAACTACCGAGAAAATAGTCATCGCCTCAGCCGAACGGTTAATAGCCATACGCCACTTCTGTCTAAAAAGAAGAAGTACGGCAGAAATAAGGGTTCCCGCGTGACCAATACCTACCCACCAAACGAAGTTGGTAATATCCCAAGCCCAGTTTACTGTCTTGTTAAGACCCCAAACACCAATACCAGTAGCTACGGTGTAAATAATCGATCCTAAACCCCATAAAAAGGCTACAAGTGCAATGGAGAAAACGATCCACCATTGTTTATTTGCCTTTCCCTCAACAGGTCGAGCAATATCATTCGATACATCACTGTAACTTTTCGAGCCAGTTACAAGTGGTTTACGTATCGGAGCTTCATAATGCGATGCCATAATAGATTGTATTATTAATGATTAGGCCTTTTCGGTATTTCTTACTTTGACATGGTAGAACACATTAGGCTGAGTACCTACATGCTCTAATAGATGATACATGCGCTCATTCTCTTTAAGTTTAGCAACACGACTTTCTTTGTCGTTAATATCACCAAACACTAAAGCACCTGTATCACAAGCAGCAGAACAAGCCGTCTGGAATTCACCATCCTTAATTGATCGTCCTTCAGCTTTAGCATCCAGAATAGTCTTCTGGGTACGTTGGATACACATTGAGCATTTTTCCATCACCCCTCTAGAACGAACATTCACATCTGGGTTAAGAACCATACGACCAAGATCATTGTTCATGTGGAAATCAAATTCATCATTTTGGTTGTATAAGAACCAGTTAAAGCGACGAACCTTATAAGGACAGTTGTTTGCACAATATCTTGTACCAATACAACGGTTGTATGCCATATGGTTTTGACCTTGACGCGAGTGTGAAGTAGCAGCAACAGGACATACGGTCTCACAAGGAGCATGATTACAGTGCTGACACATTACTGGCTGGAAGGCTACTTGAGGATTTTCTGAAGGATCTTCCATAGATCCAAATCCACTTAGACTACCGTTATCACCAAACAATCCATCTAAGTTCTCTTTCTTCTCAGTATCCTGAGCAAAAGTTTCCTCCGAAGAATAATATCGATCAATACGCAACCAGTGCATATCTCTTGATACTCTTATTTCATGTTTACCAACAACTGGTACATTATTTTCGGCGTGGCATGCAATAACACAAGCACCACATCCTGTACATGCATTTAGATCAATCGATAGATTAAAATGATGACCTACGGTGCGATCAAATGATTCCCAAAGATCTACAGAAGTTGCTGGAACTTCTTGGTGATCTAAAGATACCATTGGAGTAGGGTTCCATTCTTCTGAAGGCTTATTAACAAAATCCTCTAGGGTAGTCTCTTTGATAATATCACCACGCCCCATTAAGGTTTTATGCAACTGAACGCATGCAAATTCGTGCATTCCACGTTCCTTTTCTATAGTAACCGATTGTACTTTAGATTGACCAAGGTACAGTGAATAAGCATTCACTCCGGTTTGCATTTCTTCCTGAATACCTGATTTACGTCCGTAACCTAGCGCTAAACCGACCGTACCCTTCGCCTGACCAGGCTGAATAAGAACAGGAACTCTATTTAAAGTTACATCACCAACCTTTAGCGTAGCATAGCTTCCGTCAAGACCACCATTGGCAACATTTACATTTTCAAAACCGTAGGCTAATGCATCAGCCTTAGAGATCGTCAGGTAGTTATCCCAAGATGCTCTTGAAATTGGATCTGGGAATTCTTGTAACCAAGGGTTGTTGGCCATTTGACCGTCACCCATTCCGGTTTTTGTATAAAGCACTAATTCAACCCCATTTGAAGATGAAGAAGAAAGTTTATTCGAAGACAGTTGTAAGTCACCTTCGCTGATTCCGAAGTTACGCGAGCTATTAGAAGCGCTATAGAAAACACCATCTTGAACCGCTTGACTCCATGAACTACCTTTTAGAACAGTACTTCTCCAATTCTTTTGAATGAAATCGTGATAGGTTTCAGAAACTCCTGCCCAAACTAGTAATGATTGCTCAAATTGACGAGTGTCAAAAAGATTTCGAATCACCGGCTGAGTAATTCCATAGTGACCTTTCTTAATCTCAACGTCACCCCACGATTCAAGGTAATGAGAAGTAGCAGCAACAAAAGTAGAAGCAGCTGCAGTTTCAGTTGATGAGAAAGAAGAGGTTACAGAAAAACCTATTTGCCCTAAGGCAGCAGAAAAAGCTTCTGCATTAGGCGAACTATATAGTGGGTTAACCCCATCGATTAAGATAGCTGCAACTTCATTTTTGTTGGCGGCAGCTATAATATCTTCAAGAACAGAAGCTGAAGCTGAACGAGTGTATTTAGGCTGAGTAACATCAAATGCATCACTTTTCAGCAATTCATTAATAGCTAGCGTGATCAGTTGTGCATCCTTATCATTAATACCACAAAGAACAACCGCTTTAGAACCGGCAGCTTTAAGTTTTTGAGCCATTGTGTTAACATGGCCAGAGATCGCTGTACTTGATTCTGATGCAGAAACACCTTTAAGCGCATTATATAATGCCGCAAGTGCTCTCTTTTGCTCTACCGTCGTTAGTGGTATACGTTTATCAGCATTAGCACCACTTAAAGTCATATTAGACTCTAATTGAACATGATGCGACATGTGTCCGTGATGTGGCACACGATTTTTTGCATATCCTTTAGAATAACCACCCCCTTGCCAATCACCCAGGAAGTCAGCGTCAAACGAGACGATGATATCCGCAGAAGAAAGGTTATAATCAGCCAAGGCTCTTTCGCCATAGGCTTGTTCAAAGGCATCTAAAGCAGAAGCCGATGAAACAGTATCATACGTATGGTACTCAACATTAGAATACTTCGCTTTTAAAGCTTCAACGGCCTTTAGGTATGAGGGACTGGCCTTAGTACCTGAAAGAATTACCACTTTTTTTCCAGAACTCTTCGCGCTTTCTAATCTTGCAATAACAGCTGCGTCTAAATCACTCCAAGAAATTGCAGATCCAGAAGCCTCAGGACCCTGTAATCGATTCTTATCGTAAAGATTTAATACAGATGCTTGAACGCGAGCATTAGCCCCTCCGAAAAGAGTAGCACGATCATTATTCTCAATCTTAATAGGACGACCTTCACGGGTCTTTACTAAGACACTTGCGAAGTCATAACCATCCGCTATTGTTGTTGCGTAATAATTCGCAACACCAGGCACGATTTCGTCTGGCTGAATAACGTAAGGAATCGATTTCTTAACAGGTCCTTCGCAAGCGGCAAGTGTTGCAGCTGCAGTACTAAAACCTAAAAACTTAAGAAAGTCTCTACGTGATGATTGAGAATCCTTCAATGATGATTCTTGTTCAAAGAAATCATTTACAGGTAACGTTTCGGTGAATTCGTTTTGAGCTAATTGTTCAACCACAGGGTCGTTTTTAAGCTCCGCTTCACTTTTCCAGTATTGTTTATGTGATGCCATAAATTGTAGAATTCCAGATTAATAGTGGCACTTACCACATTCAAGGCCACCCATTTGAGCTGCGGTTAGCTCATCGACCCCATATTTTTTAGACAATTCTTCGTGAATCTTTTCGTAATAAGGATTCGAAGTAAGTTGTACGTTAGTTTCACGGTGACAATTAATACACCATCCCATAGTAAGCGGTGCATATTGATACATTACTTCCATCTCCTCAACAGGACCGTGACAAGTTTGACATTCAACACCTGCAACACTGTAGTGCTGAGAGTGATTGAAGTAAACAAAGTCTGGAAGATTGTGTATACGAACCCACTCTACAGGATAACTTTCTCCTGTGTAACGTTGGTTTTCTTCATCCCAACCTACTGCCTTATAAAGCTTCTTAATCTCTCCTGTGTAGAATTCATTCGTGTAACCATTTGCTAAATCTTCAGCTGAAGGACCTTCAGGATTACCCGTGTACTCATAGATCGACTTGTGACAATTCATACATACATTCAAAGAAGGAATTCCCGAATGTTTAGAAACTCTTGCAGAACTGTGGCAGTACGTACATTCAATTTTATTATCACCAGCGTGAATCTTATGTGAATAATGGATGGGTTGAACTGGAGCGTATCCTTGATCAATACCTACCTGCATCATGTACGCATAGGCAAAATAAGCGCTGCTTAGAAGAAGAATTACAACCGAAACGAATACCAAAAATTGATTTTGCGCAAAAGCCTTCCATAGCGGTAAACGTTGCACTTTCTCCTTTTCAACATCAATACCATTAGCAACAGCAATTTGACGAAGTGTTCGATTAACTAAAACAAGCATGGCTACGAGAACCAGCAAGACAAACGATAGAACCGCAAGAACTAAATCGCTGTTTGCACCGTTTCCTTCTGATGAGGAGGATGCTGCGGCAGCAGTAGCAGCAGGAACAACGGGTGCCGGAGGTGGAGCAGCCGTGTAAGCTAAGATATTATCAATATCCTCATTCGATAAGGTAGGAAAAGCAGTCATTGCCGCTTTATTGTATTCGTTGTAGATACGATTAGCGTAATCGTCTCCAGAATTAATAACCCCAGAACTGTTTTTAATCCACGCATACAACCATTCACGATCAAGACCTTCATCTTCAGCAAGTCGAGATTCAACGTTTGCTAAAGCAGGACCTGTCATTTTGCGGTTGAGCGCGTGACAAGCAGCACAATTTTGATTGAACAATTGCTTACCCTTTGCTGGGTCACCACCATCTTGCCCAAAAGAGAGAGAAGTAGCACTAACAACAAGCACTAATGAGAGCAGTGCATGTTTTAGGAGGTTAGGAAATCCTTTCATATAACTTAGTTATGCAAAAATTACCGTTTTTATCAACGGCATAATCGTCTCAAATTGCCACAAAAATAATACTGAAGGGAGTATTAAAAAAGTTAAGTTTGAGGTTCTTGTAATTTGTAATCGTTCTAAATAAAGGTTTTGTCCTACAGGAATTGATTACCTTGCGAAGGCAATAAAGCAAACAGCAACTAAATAATGAAAAACAACCTTTATAACGGTCTTATTATTAGCCTTTTATCTATATCGATCGGTTACTCCCAATCGAAAGAATTCGGTTTAGACTCTATCGCGCCCAGCGAGGTCAGTATCTCACAATTGAGTGATATTTATAGACTATTGAAGGTTGAAAAGGGCGACTACCAGATTCAACTAGGATTTGGATCCCTTGCCGAGATGGAGAAATTAAAAGAACGCTATAACACTCTGTTTGCTGAGGATACGACCTTTCACCAAAAACATCCACTAAAACTCTCTTTCAATTCGCCTACCTATCGTCTTCGCTTAGAACACTTTAGAACACGTCTAGAAACAGAAAAAGCCTCAAAGAGGCTTCGTCCTTATTTTAGAGGGATCATGATATTAGAACCCGGAAAAAACAATTAAAGTTTCTTCTGTACAGCTACCTCCTGGTAAGCTTCGATCTGGTCGTCGACTCTGATATCATTGTAATTTTTCACTTGAAGACCACAATCATATCCCTTTGAAACCTCTTTAACGTCGTCTTTGAATCGTTTAAGCGAAGCAAGCTCACCATCGAAGGCTACAACACCATCGCGTATAACACGAATCTTAGAGTTTCTAAATATTTTTCCTGAAAGAACCATACAACCTGCGATGGTTCCAATCTTAGAAATCTTAAAGGTTTCACGGATTTCTGCAGTACCGGTGACTTCTTCTTTCATTTCAGGACTCAACATGCCCTCCATGGCTTTCTTGATATCATCGATAGCATCGTAGATAATTGAGTAGGTGCGGATATCAACTTCTTCCTTCTCTGCAACTGTACGAGCATTTGCCATGGGGCGAACGTTAAATCCGATCACTACCGCTGATGAAGCACTGGCAAGTAACACATCAGACTCAGTAATGGCACCAACACCTTTGTGGATGATATTGACTTGAATTTCCTCGGTTGAAAGTTTCTGGAACGAATCGGTTAAAGCCTCTACCGAACCATCTACGTCACCTTTAAGGATGATATTAAGTTCTTGGAAATCTCCTACTGCAATACGTCTACCAATCTCATCTAAGGTAAGCTGACGTTGAGCTCGAACACTTTGCTCTCTCTGTAATTGAGATCGTTTCTGAGCAATTTGCTTTGCTTCACGCTCATCCTTCAATACATTAAAACGATCACCAGCTTGAGGAGCTCCATCGAGTCCTAAGATAGATATCGGTGTAGCAGGACCTGCTTCCTTGATATCTTTTCCACGCTCATCCTGCATGGCACGTATTTTACCACTTGAGGTTCCTGCAAGAACATAATCTCCAATTCGGAGGGTTCCATTTTGGACAAGTACGGTAGACACATAACCTCTACCCTTATCTAGGAAAGCCTCAACCACGGTACCCGTAGCCTCGCGATCAGGATTAGCCTTCAGTTCTAAAAGTTCAGCCTCTAGGAGAACCTTTTCGAGAAGCTCATTCACTCCCTGACCTGTTTTAGCAGAAATGTCATGAGATTGAATTTTACCACCCCAGTCCTCTACCAAGAGATTCATGGCAGCAAGACCTTCTTTAATTTTATCTGGATTAGCTGTTGGACGGTCTATTTTGTTAATCGCAAATACCATCGGTACTCCAGCGGCTTGCGCGTGGGCAATCGCTTCTTTCGTCTGAGGCATGATGTCATCATCCGCCGCAACAACAATGATTGCGATATCAGTAACCTGTGCACCTCTAGCACGCATCGCCGTAAAGGCTTCGTGACCAGGAGTATCTAAAAACGATATTTTCTGACCGCTTTCAAGAGTTACACCGTAAGCACCGATGTGTTGAGTAATACCCCCACTCTCACCAGCGATTACATTCTCTTTTCTAATATGATCAAGTAACGAGGTTTTACCGTGATCTACGTGACCCATAACCGTAACAATCGGCGCTCTCGCTTGAAGATCGTCTTCGGCATCTGTGATTTCCTCAATTACTGTCTCCTCAAGCTCCGCTTGCATGAAATCAACCTCATAGCCAAACTCATCAGCAACAATCGTTAAGGTTTCAGCATCTAATCTCTGATTCATGGTAACCATGATTCCTAACGACATACATGCAGAAATCACCTGGGTTGAAGACACGTCCATCATAGTAGCAACTTCATTAACAGTAACAAACTCTGTCACTTTAAGAACCTTGCTCTCAAGCTCTTGCTGTTCTTGCTCGCGCTCTCTTTGTTGCTCGTGAAGATCTCTCTTTTCTTTTCTGTAACGCGCCCCTTTGCCTTTAGAAGACTTCCCTTGAAGCTTTTCTAAAGTTTCGCGAACCTGTCTTTGAACCTCTTCTTCAGTGGGTTCGGCACGTTGAACTTGAGGTTGGTTTCTTCCACCTCTTTTATTTCCGCCTTTGGGTGCATTCTTATCGCTAACAATTCTCTTACGCTTACGCTTACGATCATTCTCAGCATTTGACACTGCAGGCTTCTTTTTCTTTTCAAATTGAGTCAGATCAATCTTAGCACCAACGATTTTAGGACCCGACAAGGTCTTGTATTGGGTTTTAATTTGATCACTCTCTGGTTCTGCAGCAGTATTTTCTTCTTTAACCTCTTCTTTTTTTGGTGCTTCGGCTGTTGCAGCTTGCTTCACCTCGACCGGCTGCTCTTCTTTTGCAGGCTCTTTAACCTCTTCTACAACAGGCTCTTGTTCCTTTTCTTGTGCCTTCTCAGGTTCAGCGACTACCTCTTCCTTAGGGTTTAAATCAATCTTACCTACCGTTTTAGGACCAGAAAGCGTGGCTTTTCCTTTAATGACAGTCGGCTCCTTCTCTTTAATTGCCTTCTTCTCCTCCTGCTCTTTTTCAATTTGCTGAAGCAGCGCTTCTTTTTCTTTTCTTTTCTCTTCTCCTACCTCAATAGAAGCAACTTTTTTAGACATATCGGTCTGAAACTCATCAAGCAAAACTTGGTACTCCACAGTACTAATTTTGGTAGTAGGACGAGCTTCGATCTCATGTCCCTTCTCTTTCAAATGCTCCACAGCACGATCGAGAGAAATATTAAGTTCTCGGAGTACTTTATTAATTCTAATGGTCTTTTCTTCAGACATAAATTATGCTATTACCTTTTTAGGGGTCAGGTTTACAAATATAAGAGGTTAGTCCTCAAACTCTGCTTTTAGTATTTTAACAACTTCTTGAACAGTCTCCTCTTCAAGGTCAGTGCGTTTTATAAGATCCTCAATGTCTAGTTCTAAAACACTTCTAGCTGTATCTAGACCAATCTTCTTGAATTCTTGAATAATCCATGCATCGATTTCGTCAGAGAACTCAGTCAACTCGACATCTTCCTCAACACCTTCTCTAAATACATCGATTTCATAACCGGTCAGTTGACCCGCTAGTCGAATATTATGTCCACTTCGTCCGATTGCTTTAGAAACTTCTTCAGGCTTTAAATAAACCTGAGCAGTCATATCTTCATCATTCAGCTTAACCGAACTTACACGAGCTGGGCTTAATGAACGTGTTACAAGGAGCTGTTTGTTATTCGTCCAATTAATTACATCGATGTTCTCATTTCCTAGCTCTCTTACAATACCGTGAATACGAGAACCCTTCATTCCTACACATGCTCCTACTGGATCAATACGATCGTCATACGAATCTACAGCTACTTTTGCCTTTTCTCCAGGGATACGAACCACTTTTTTAATGGTAATCAAGCCATCGAAAACCTCAGGAATCTCCTGATTAAAGAGCTGCTCTAGGAACTTAGGAGAAGTTCTAGATAAAATAATCGCAGGTTTTACCCCTTTAAGCTCAACGCTCTCGATAATTCCGCGAACATTATCGCCTTTTCTAAAGAAGTCAGAAGGAATTTGACGATCCTTCGGAAGAATGATCTCATTTCCTTCATCATCTAGTAAGATTACCGCTTTATGGCGAATATGGTGTACCTCAGCAGTGTAAATCTCACCTTCAAGATCCTTGAATTGTTTATAGATCGTGGTATTATCGTGCTCTTGAATCTTTGCAACTAAGTTTTGTCGTAGTGCTAAGATTGAACGTCTTCCAAGATCGATAAGCTTCACCTCTTCTGAAACATCCTCACCTACCTCAAAGTCAGGTTCGATTTTACGAGCTTCAGACAATGAAATCTGCTCGTTTTCATCCTCAACCATATCGTCCTCAACTACGATTCGGTTTCTCCAAATCTCTAAGTCACCTTTGTCTGGGTTAATAATGATGTCGAAGTTATCATCCGAACCAAACTTTCTTTTTAAAGCATTTCTGAACACTTCTTCAAGAATAGCCATGAGGGTTACTCTGTCGATAAACTTGTCGTCCTTGAATTCAGAAAACGACTCAATAAGTGCTAAATTCTCCATAATTAGCGATTAAAACGTTAACACAATTTGTGCTTGATCAATAATATTATAAGCAATGGTTTCTTTTCGAACCACTGTTTGTTTTCCTTTACCTACCTCTTTAGGAACTCTTTCGCTCCATTCTAAGGTAATTGCTTTATCGGTTACCTCGATAAGTTTTCCTTTAACTTCAGCACCTTCAGATTTCACTTTCAACGTTCTACCTTTATGCTGCGGATATTGACGTGCCAACTTAAGTGGCGCGGTAGCCCCAGAAGACTGAACGCTCAACGAAAAGTCATGAACTTCACGATCTAATTGATGCTCGATAGCTCTAGAAATCTCTACACAGTCATTAATACTTACCCCTTTATCCCCATCGATTATAATTTCAATGTGACTCTTTGCATCCATCGAAAAATCGATCAAAAAAAGATCTGGCCTTTTCTCAAAAGCCTGATTTAGAAGCGTTAATACTTGTTCTTTAAATTCCATACTACCTAATAAAAGAGGGGACTAATGTCCCCTCTTCATGTCTTTGTACTAAACGTTCAAGCTAAGCTTGAAGAAAGTTGGTTGGCCTACAAGGACTCGAACCTTGAACGACTGAACCAAAATCAGCTGTGTTACCAATTACACCATAGGCCAAGACTCAATCGAGGGTGCAAATTTAGAATATTCTTAGAATTAGCAAAAATTAAAAATGGTAATTTCGTCTTCGCTCCAAAAAGATTTTTACAATGAGGGAAATAATAAAGAAAATGAGTTATCAAAATATTGGTGCATGGCTAGTATTTACAGTTGCTCTTTTAACTTATGGGCTTACCGTTGAACCCACTGTTAGCTTTTGGGATGCTGGAGAATACATCGCTACTTCTGCAAAATTACAGGTAGGTCACCCCCCTGGAGCCCCCCTTTTTCAAATTATTGGAGCATTTGCCGCGCTTTTCACCTTTGGTGATCCAGAGAAGATAGCACTTATGGTGAACTCTGTCTCCGTGTTTTCTAGTGCACTCACCATTTTACTTACCTATCAAATCATTCATCGATTAATTCGAAGAATTATCGGAAATTCTGAAACATCCGCTGAAGAATTAAAACTGGTAACAGCGAGCACAATCGGAGCACTCGCCCTTTGTTTCTCCGACAGCTTTTGGTTTAACGCCGTTGAAACTGAAGTTTATGCCATGGCAAGTCTCATGATGGCACTCCTACTTTATTTAGGAATTCGATGGACCGATGAACTCAAAGACGATAAAGCGGATCGATGGGTGTTGTTTATAAGTTTCGTTGTCGGATTGGTCTTTGGAATTCAATTCATGGGATTCCTAGCGATTCCATCGATTGGTCTACTCTACTATTTCAAGAAGTATCATCAGATTACGGTTAAAAACTTTATCGTCGCTCATGTCAGCGTGGTAGCCCTTCTATTTTTGGTATTTAAATTTTCCCTTACTTATATATTGAGACTATTTGGTGCGGTAGAAATCTTCATGGTAAACAGTATAGGATTACCCTTTAACTCAGGAAGTATTTTCCTCGGTATTGTTTTAACTGCCGCATTCCTATACGCCATTAAGCGCTCGAATAAAGCGAGTAATCCAATCTGGTCTTTACTCACACATAGTGTATTCTTTTTCTTTCTAGGTCTTTCTACTTGGCTAATGCTACCTATACGAGCTAATGCGGGTACGGTGGTTAATGAGAATAATCCTGAAGATGCTCGAGCGCTTCTGGCTTATTATAACCGCGAGCAATATCCAGCCCCAGAAAGTCCTTTTTATGGTTCATACTACTCCGATTATTTCGCTGAAGCTGGCCCAGATCAAGACGGAAAACCGAAATACGAAAAGAATCACAAATTGGGTCGCTATGAAATTGTAAACAATTACAAAGGGGCTATTCAAGGACCCAATCCAAATCACATTGGCCTTCTCCCTAGAATGTGGAGCCCATCTTCGGCCGAAAACTACATGAAATTTTACGGTCGATTAGACTTTTCTATAAGACCCGAATACCTAGGTAATACCGAACTGAGAAAAGCAGTTAATGAATTTAAAACGAGAAGTGCTCAAGGAGAAATTGAAACAGCGCAATACCTCGACTTCTTGAAGAACTTCTCTGACTATATAGAGATTAAACCTCCGACGATTGCACAAAACCTTACTTACCTATTCGATTTTCAGTTTGGTTATATGTATTGGAGGTATTTTATGTGGAATTTCACTGGAAGAGCCTCTGACGAACAGGGGCGTTTCAATGCACAAGGTGAATGGTTGAGTGGAATTCCATTTATTGATAGTATTCGCCTAGGTAATCAAAACGATCTGCCTAAAGATTTAAAAGAAAATAAAGCTCGAAATACTTATTACTTTCTACCCTTAATTCTAGGATTAATCGGAGCCTATTTTCACGCTAAACGGGACTGGAAATCTTTTTGGTCACTACTGGTTTTCTTTGTGTTTACCGGTTTAGCCATTCAATTCTACACGAATCCAACCCTATTTCAACCTCGAGAAAGAGATTATTCGCTCGTTGGATCATTCTTCATTTTCTCTGTATGGATTGGCCTTGGAGCTTATGCCGTCTTCGAGAGGCTTAAAGATATTATACAACAACCGCAAAAACAGTTAGCATTAGGAAGTCTTCTCCTTCTCATCCCCCTACTAATGGCATTTGAAAATTGGGATGATCACGATCGATCTAATCGCTATACTGCACGAGCTACTGCAAAAGCCTACTTAGACTCTTGTGTAGAGAATAAAGATGCGCTGCTTTTTACTATCGGAGACAATGACACCTTCCCTCTATGGTATCTGCAAGAAATTGAAGGTTATCGTACCGATGTTCGTATCGTAAACTCAAGCCTTTTAGCGACTGACTGGTACATCGACCAAATGAAGCGTCAGGCGTATGAAAGCAGTCCTATTCCATCCAAACTAACGCACCAAAAGTATCGCTACGGAACAAGAGATTTACTGTATTATCAACCTGTCCCTGAAATTCAAGAGGAGCGCTGGTTACTTGCTGATTTCATGGATTGGGTAAGCAGTGGTCGAAAAGAAACAAAAATCAGCTACCTCCTAGAAAAGCAAGGAGCAGATCTTAGCCAATTCGAACCTGAGCAGTTAGATATTGTTTATTATCCGACCCATAAAATCAGAGTACCCGTTAATAAGGAAGCGGTTATCAAAAGCGGCATCGTTAAGCCTCAGGACTCAGAGCTTATCGTCGACTATATCGATATCGATCTTCCACAGTCGGCTCTTGCAAAGAACCGGTTACTAATGCTAGATATCTTAAACACCAATGATTGGTCAAGACCCATCTATTTCTCTGGCGGAAGTTTAGATTCTGCCGAATACCTATACATGAAAGATTATCTTCAGCTCGATGGCTTAGTGTTCAAACTCGTACCTATACTTACACCTGACAACGGAGGGTTCGATATTGGACGAATAGACAGCCAACTCATGTATGACATCGTTATGAGCTGGGATTGGGGAAACAGCGAGGATGAATCGATTTATATTGACACTCAAACCCGAGCGCAAGGAATCACCTTTAGAAGTAATCTTGCACGATTAGCCGAGCAACTCATTGTTGAGGATCGCCTTGAAATGGCAGAAGAAGTATTAGACCTAGGTGTAACTAAAATGCCTCTTAAGACCTTTAAATTCTATACATTCGTCGAACCTTTTATTCAAGGATACTACAGTATTCAAAAAGACGAAAAGGCACAGAAACTGAGTAAAGAACTACTGGCCATCTACTTAGATCGCCTAAGGTATTATGCGAGTCTAGATGCTGACGAAAGTTACCTCAGAATCGAGGAAATATACAGAGACTTAGAAGCTTGCAGAAGAGTGATCGATATATCAAGCGATATGGGAGATAACGAATTCATCGATCCGTATACCGACGAATTTAATACTCAATTAGAGCAGCTAATAGAAGTACTTGAAAGCTCTGGAGAATATTTAGTGAATTAAACGTATTCGTTTAGAATACCAAGAAGCGTGTTAGCATCTAACTCTCCGCTCTGTCGCCACACCATTTCACCTTGTTTGTAAATAACTAGGGTAGGTAAACTTTTAATGCGAAGCGCTTGAGCTAATTCTTGATTCTTGTCGACATCAATTTTAATCACCTTTGCGCGGTCACCCGATGCGGCTGCAACATCGTTGAGCACGGGAGTCATGGCAACAGAATCGTCGTTCCACTCTGCATAGAAGTTAAATAACACCGGGACACTAAGGTCTATAAGCTCGCCAAATTTTGACATATCAGGTTTAATTGGAGTTGCAAGTTAGTAAAATTGCAAATTCTAATATTCTTCTACGCAGATTTTAAGGTAATTACGGTAATCTCAGGCCATATTCCAAACCTCCCTGGATAACCTAAAAATCCAAAACCTCTATTGACATTTATTAGACGTTCATTCTTTTCATACATACCCGCCCACTGTGGATAACGAAATTTAGAAGGACTCCACTGTAAACCTGCTACTTCGATACCATATTGAAATCCATGAGTATGTCCGCTGAGCGTTAAATCGAAACGATGGTTGTGACCAATTACCTCAGCTTCCCAATGGGATGGATCATGAGACATAAGTAGCGTAAACACATCTGGATTCAATCCCTTCGAAGCTCTATTCAAATCACCGGCCTTTAAAAAACGCCCAGTTCCCCAGTTCTCTACCCCAACAAGTTGAAAATAATCATCCCCAGAAGTGATTTTAATCGATTCATTTCTCAAGTTTCTAAAACCCATCTGCTCCTGAAGACCGATCAAACGCTCAACATCTGCACGCGCCTGTTCAGAATCGAAATCATCATTGTAAGTAGCGTAATCATGATTCCCCAAAACACTGAATTTACCATACGGAGCCTTAAGCTTACCGAGCATTGAAATGAAAGGGTCGGCTTCGTAGGATTTATTATTAACCATATCACCAGTAAACAACAACAAGTCAGGTCGCTGCACATTGACCAAATCTAAACCTTCAGCAACCGCATCTAAATCATCAAAGCTTCCTAGGTGCAAATCAGATAGCTGTACCACCTTAAAGCCGTCAAAAGCTTTGGGAAGGTTGGAGAAGGTCAATTCGTAATTGTGAATTTTATAGTTGTATTTGCCACCAATACCCGCAAGTAAGGAGGTAAACGGTACTGCTCCTACTGTAACGGCTGCAGAAGACAAGAAATCTCGGCGCGACCGAAAGGCTTTCGTCGAAGTCTCTTCCTTAGAAGTGAGTCGGATATATCCTTTTTTAACCGCACTAACTAGATCTCGTAAAAAGAAAATCGGGGTACTCATTAAAAGAGCTACAAAACAAGCAAATACGAAAGCCCTAAACCATGATTCTGTCACCTTTGAAAGTGGTATTTCTATCCAACTAGCAGCAGCTCCTAACAAAAAACTACTCATAAAAAATACAACCAAGGACCAGAACAAGCCCTTTGAGATTTTCATCCTCCTCAAGTGATAAAAAAGATAGATCGAAAGCCCTAGATAAAGGGTCGTAAAAACAAATGCAAAATAGCCCATGTACGATATTGTGTTTGGCAAAAATACTGCTAAAAGAGGCCGGTTACCATTAAAATCGGTTATCTTGCTTTCTCGTTTTTATTTCAGTAAAACATGTCGAATACACCCAACAAACGTTTATTTCTCGTCGATGCTTACGCACTAATATTTAGAGGTTACTACGCCCTGATTAAAAACCCTCGAATCAATTCAAAGGGTGAAGATACCTCAGCCGTTATGGGCTTCATGAATTCCCTTCTTGACCTGATTCGAAAAGAAAACCCAGAATACTTGGCGGTTTGTTTTGACAAAGGCGGCAGTGTAGAAAGAACTGAATTATTCAAAGACTACAAGGCAAATAGAGAAAGTACCCCTGAAGCCATCAAATTTGCCGTTCCACATATCGAGGCCCTTCTAAAGGCGATGCACATTCCAGTCATTGTAAAGGAGGGCTACGAGGCAGATGATTTAATAGGCACCCTTTCAAAACAGGCCGAGAAAGAAGATTTTAAGGTTTACATGGTTACTCCAGACAAAGACTTTGGACAACTGGTAAGTGAAAATATTTTCATGTATCGCCCTGCGCGAGGAGGAGGTGATATTGAAATCTGGGGCATACCAGAGATTCAAGAACGATTCGGCGTGAAAGAACCCAAGCAAGTGATCGACTATCTCGGCATGATGGGTGACGCCAGTGACAATATCCCTGGTTTTCCTGGAGTGGGAGATAAAACTGCAAAGAAACTGATCGACCAGTATGGTAGTTTAGAAAATCTACTTAAGAATACCCACGAATTAAAAGGAAAACTTAAAGAACGGATTGAGGAGAATGCAGAACTTGGGTTGCTATCAAAAGAGTTAGCGACGATCAAGATCGATTGTAAGGTACAGTTTGACCCAACAAGCTTTGAACTATCTGAACCAGATATTGAAAAGGTCACCGAACTCTTTGAGGTACTCGAGTTTCGTCGAATGAAAGACCAGTTTATCAAAACTTTCTCAAAGAGCGGCTCAAATGAAGAAAATACCTCAGCACCCGTCAAAGAAGAAAAAACGGCTGTTCCAGGTTCAGGTCAATTTTCTCTTTTCGACACCAATCAAGCTTCAGATGAGTCGAAGGTACCGACTGAGGCATCCTTTTATCAAGTAATCAATAGCCCCGGAACTTTTAGTCGATTCATTCAAGTTTTAGAGACCAAAAAAGAGATCAGCTTGAGCTTTTCTTACGATGATATCGACGGGTTCGAACCTCAAATCATAGCGATCGGATTCTCGTGGGAGTCACAGAAAGGGTACTATCTCGATCTGTCAGAGGAGCGAGAACTTAAATTAGAAAAGCTTCGATCGATTTTCGCATCCGACAAAAAATTCATTGGTCAGGAATTAAAAACAGTACTGAAAAGTCTCATTCGCGAAGGCATCGATTTAAATGGGGCTCTTTTCGACACTTTGCTAGCCCATTACCTGATAAACCCCGACATGAGGCATGATCGAAGAGTTCTGAGCGAAACGTATTTAGGAAAAAGATTAGAGTTACAACCGAAAGGAACCTTTAGCGAATGGCCTGAAGAAACTAAAATCAAAGTCTTGTGCGAAGACGCAGATATCGGATTACAACTCTACCATCATTTTAAGTTGGAGCTTCAGAAGGATAACTTAAAAGTACTTTTTGAAGAAATCGAAATTCCACTGCTTCGAGTGTTAGCGAAGATGGAACTCAATGGAATTCGTCTAGACACCCCCTATTTATCTGAACTGAATTCTGAATTTTCAAGTCAAATTGAGAAGCTCGAGAATCAGATCTACGAGCAAGCCGGAGAGACCTTTAATATTGGATCCCCCAAACAACTCGGAATCGTATTATTCGAAAATCTTCAACTCTCAAAAAAACCTAAAAAGACCAAAACCGGACAGTACGCTACCGGAGAAGATATACTCACCGAATTAGCAAAAGAGCATCAAATCGCCAAAGATATTTTAGCCTATCGAAGCTTAACAAAACTAAAAAGCACCTATGTCGATGCGCTCCCCCAACAGGTTAACCCGAACACTCTAAGAGTTCACACAAAATTCATGCAAACGGTAGCCGCTACGGGTAGGCTGAGTAGTGTGAATCCTAACCTGCAAAACATCCCCATACGTACCGCACAAGGGCGAAGAATCAGACAGGCGTTTATCGCTAAAGATGAGGATCATATTTTACTGGCAGCTGATTATTCCCAAATTGAACTCCGAATCATAGCGGCCCTCAGCGAAGAAGACACGATGATGGCGGCATTTGAATCCAATCAAGATATTCATGCCGATACAGCCTCAAGAGTCTTTAACGTTGCTATCGATGCAGTTACTAGAGAACAACGAAGTCAAGCCAAGACTGTCAACTTCGGAATTTTATATGGAGTATCTGCATTCGGGTTGAGCAATCAAACGAATCTTTCTAGAAGCGAATCAAAGGAACTCATTGAATTATACTACAAAACTTACCCAAAACTCACCTCGTTCATTGCCGATCAAGTTGCGCATGCAAGAGAAGAAGGTTATGTAAGCACTGTTATGGGTAGAAAAAGATATTTAGCTGGAATTCAATCTTCCAATGCCATTGTACGATCAGCAGCCGAACGAAATGCCATCAATGCCCCTATTCAAGGTTCAGCGGCAGATATCATAAAAAAAGCAATGATTGACATTCATGCCGAATTACAGGAGAAAAAAATGAAGAGTAAAATGTTATTGCAGGTGCATGATGAATTGGTTTTCGACGCACATAAAACCGAGGTTGAGGCATTGAAACAACTGATAACAGAGCGAATGGAAAACGCCTTCAAACTACCCGTTCAATTAAAAGTAGATATCGGATGGGGAACCAACTGGTTAGAGGCGCATTAAGCGTACTAAAAAATCTTAGTTTCAAGTATTTGGAAATCTATTGAATAATTGTACATTTGCAGCCCGTTATATCTAACGATCAGATATTAAATAGTTTAAAGTAGTGGATACATTAAGTTACAAGACGATTTCGGCAAACGCGTCGACCGTCAATAAACAGTGGGTTTTAGTAGATGCAGAAGGCGAAGTTTTAGGTCGTCTAGCTTCTAAAGTAGCTAAAATCATTCGTGGTAAGTACAAAACCGATTTCACCCCTCACGTAGATTGTGGTGATAACGTTGTGATTATCAATGCTGAAAAAGTAGTGTTAAAAGGTAATAAAGCAACGGATAAGGAGTACTTAAGACATACTGGTTACCCAGGAGGTCAGCGTTCAGTAACTACCAAAGAACTATTTGTTAAGCATCCAGAGCGTATCATTGAAAACGCTGTAAAAGGAATGCTTCCAAAGAACAAATTAGGTGCTGAATTATTCAGAAACCTTAGAGTATATGCTGGCAGCGAGCACGGTCAAGAAGCTCAGAAGCCAACACCAATTAATCTTAACGACCTTAAATAGTAGTACATGTCAGTAGTACACAAGATTGGAAGAAGAAAAACCGCTGTTGCTAGAGTTTATCTTAGCGAAGGTTCTGGTAAAGTAACGGTTAACAAGCGCGACCTAGAAAACTATTTTTCAACTGCTCCACTTCAGTATAAAGTGAATCAGCCATTTGAACTTACCGAAACTGTTGGTAAATACGACGTTAAAGTAAACGTATTCGGAGGTGGAATCACCGGTCAAGCTGAGGCAGTTCGTTTAGCAATTTCTAGAGCGCTATGTGAAATTGATACAGAGTTCAGAGCTTCTCTTAAACCAGAAGGGCTTCTAACTAGAGACCCAAGAATGGTAGAAAGAAAGAAATTCGGACAAAAGAAAGCGAGAAAGAAATTCCAATTCTCGAAACGTTAATACCAAAAAGGAACATTTGTTCCTTTTTATTTTTTTGTATAACCCTGTTTAGTTTAGCATCTAAATGGTTCAGGCGCGAAAATTTTCAACCACTGAATTATTGCTAAATCAGAACGTAAACTAAATGTAATCATGTCAAAAACTGACGTTAAACATCTTTTAGATGCTGGTGTACACTTTGGACACCTTACCCGCAAATGGAATCCAAACATGGCTCCTTACATCTACATGGAGCGCAATGGGATTCACGTAATCAACCTTTACAAAACTGCTGCCAAGCTAGAAGAGGCTAACGAAGCCCTAAAGAAAATTGCTGCTTCAGGTCGTAAAATTCTTTTCGTAGCTACAAAAAAACAAGCCAAAGGCATCGTTGCCGAAAAAGCAGGTGCAGTAGGTATGCCATATATCACTGAGCGTTGGCCAGGCGGTATGCTAACTAACTTCGTTACTATCCGTAAAGCAGTTAAGAAAATGAGTGCTATCGATCGAATGAAAAAAGACGGTACATTCAATACGCTTTCTAAGAAAGAAAGACTTCAAGTAGATCGTTTACGTGCTAAGCTAGAGAAGAACTTAGGTTCTATTGCTGACATGACACGTCTACCAGGAGCTCTATTCGTAGTTGACGTAATGCGTGAACACATCGCGGTTAAAGAAGCTCTTAAACTGAACATTCCAATCTTCGCGATGGTAGATACCAACTGCGACCCTAGACCGATCGATTTCGTAATCCCTGCGAATGATGATGCTGGAAAATCTATCGAGGTAATTATGGCTTCAACTACTGAGGCGATTGCTGAAGGTTTAAACGCTCGTAAAGCTGAAAAGCAAGACAAAAGCGAAGGTGATTTAGAAGCTGAAATCACGAATGCAGCTGTTCTTGAAGAAGCTGGAAAAGATACAGAGGCAACTGAAGACAAAAAATAATTTAAGTACAACATTATCTTAACCTTGGGCCAGGTAATTCGATTGATATTCACCTCCCATCTTTAATAAAATTGAAATGAGCAAAATTTCTGCTGCAGACGTAAATCAACTGCGTAAAACTACCGGAGCTGGAATGATGGACTGTAAAAAAGCCCTAGTTGAAGCTGAAGGTGATTTTGATAAAGCGATTGAAATCCTTCGTAAAAAAGGACAAAAAGTTGCTGCTAACCGCGCTGATCGCGAATCAACTGAAGGTGCCGCTATCGCATTAGTTAACGACGCTAAGAACAAGGCTGTTGCCATCACTCTTAACTGCGAAACAGACTTCGTTGCTAAAAATGATTCGTTTGTAGATTTAGCAAATGAAATCGCAGCGATTGCCTTAAACACGAACTCAAAAGAAGAACTTCTTGCTTCTTCTATGGGAGCACTAACCGTTGCCGACAAGCTAATCGAGCAAACTGGTGTAATTGGTGAGAAACTAGAAATTGGAAGCTACGAAACTTTAGAAGCTCCTTTCATCGGTTCTTACATCCACGCTGGTAACAAAATCGCTACAATTGTTGGTCTATCTGCAAATGCAGAAGGTGCTGAAGAGGCTGCTAAAAATGTAGCAATGCAAGCAGCGGCTATGAATCCTGTAGCCCTTGATGAAGCTGGCGTAGATCAAGAAACGATCGATAAAGAAATCGAAATCGCTAAAGATCAACTTCGTCAAGAAGGTAAACCAGAGGAGATGCTAGAGAAAATCGCTAAAGGTAAATTAGGTAGATTCTTCAAGGATAACACCCTAGTAAACCAAGATTTTATCAAGGATAACAAGCAGAGTGTAGCTGCTTATGTAAAATCAGTTGACTCTTCATTAACGGTTACTGGTTTTAAACGCGTAGCATTAGGATAATCCTAATTCACCGATAAAGCAAAAGCCATCCTAAATAAGGATGGCTTTTTTGTTTATTTTAGCCGCTAGAATCTTGTACTCATGCGCTACCAAAGAATCCTACTAAAATTGAGCGGAGAAGCTCTGATGGGGAACCAGCAATACGGTATTGACCCTGACCGTTTAAAAGAATACGCAGAAGAAATCAAAGCCGTCGTAGACAAAGGGGTTGAGGTTGCCATCGTCATCGGTGGGGGTAATATCTTCAGAGGCCTATCAGGTTCGAGCAAAGGAGTTGACCGTGTACAAGGGGATCACATGGGAATGCTAGCGACAGTGATCAATGCACTCGCTTTACAGAGTAGTCTAGAAAACGAAGGGATTGAAACACGTGTTCAAACAGCCATCAAAATCGATGAGGTTGCAGAACCGTTCATTCGCAGAAGAGCCATGCGTCACCTTGAAAAAGGAAGAGTGGTGATTTTCGGTGGTGGCACAGGAAACCCTTACTTTACAACCGATTCAGCTGCGGTATTGAGAGCTATTGAAATTAAAGCAGATGTAATTCTGAAAGGAACCCGAGTTGACGGTATCTACAGTGCTGATCCGGAGAAAGACCAGAATGCAACACGATATAACGAAATAACATTTGAGGATGTTTTGAGAAAAGGTCTGAAAGTGATGGATACCACCGCTTTCACACTGAGTCAAGAAAATGAGCTCCCAATCGTTGTTTTTGACATGAATAAGGAAGGAAATCTAATGAAGGTAGTCACCGGTGAAGACGTGGGTACCGTTGTTAATTTATAAGACTATGAACGAAGAGATACAGATGATTTTAGATATGGCAGAAGAACAAATGACTGCCTCTATCACTCACCTTGAAAAAGCATTTGTCAAAATTAGAGCTGGTAAAGCCAACCCTGTAATGCTTTCTTCAGTCACTGTTGACTATTATGGAGCTCAAACTCCTCTATCACAGGTAGCGAATGTCAATACCCCAGACGCAAGAACTCTAGTTGTTCAACCTTGGGAGAAAAACCTACTCGGTGAGATTGAAAAATCGATTATCAATTCGAATTTAGGGTTCAACCCGATGAACAATGGAGACATTATCATCATAAATGTTCCTCCACTAACTGAGGAGCGTCGGAGAGACCTCGCTAAACAGGCGAAAGCAGAGTCAGAAGATGCAAAAATCGGTATCCGCTCTGCACGTCAAGAAGCCAATAAAGAATTAAAGAAGATTGAAATCTCTGAAGATCTACTAAAAAACGCCGAGTCTGATGTTCAAGAACTGACTGACAAGTTTATTGCGAAGGTCGAAAGCGCTCTTAGCGTGAAAGAGGCAGAGATCATGAAGGTATAACCCAACATGGGGAAACTAGCAACATTTTTTGAAGGCTTTTGGCCTTTTGTGGCGCGAATCATTTTGAGAAATCGCGTTTGGTGGATTGCTGGTTTAGTACTACTCACGGCATTTTTTGTTTCTCAATGGAGACATGTCAAATTCTCTAATGAGGAAACTTCGGTACTACCCACCGACCACCCAGAGATTATCAAATACACTCAATTCACCGACGTGTTCGGTGCAGAAGACAATGCTATATTAATTGCGGTAGAAGGCAGAGATCTATTTACAGCCAATTCCTTTAACGCATGGAATAGACTTAGTAAACAACTAGAGGCTGCCCCTGAAATTGTTTCTGTCGTTTCCTTAGACAATATTGAAGAAATCGTTCGTTTGGGTAATCAGCTCGAAGCGCAGGCATTTAATCCAAGAGAAGCGCTCAGTGACGAGAATGCCAAATCTAAACTCTACCATTTATTTGAACGTCTCCCTTTCTACGAAAACCTTATTTACGATCCGAATAGTAGAGCCATTCGTACCATCGCGTTCATGGACCCCGATGTGGTCAATACCAAGGTTCGAAGTGAGTTCATTCTCAATGAGTTCAAAAGTCTTGTAGAGAACTTTGAGAGAGCTTCTGGAGCCGATGCGAAAATTTCTGGTATGCCTTATATCAAAACTAGAAATGCAGAAACTCTAAAGAAGGAAATGATTCTGTTTGTCATCGGAGCGCTACTGGTCACCGCTCTTATTTTTTTCTTTTTCTTCCGAAGTTACAGAGCGACCTTCATATCCATGGTGGTTGTTCTAATTGGAGTAAGTTGGTCGTTTGGTATTATCGGTTTATTAGGCTTCGAAATAACCATCTTAACGGCACTGATACCTCCTCTAATCATTGTAATCGGAATCCCCAACTGTATTTTTCTCATAAATAAATATCAGCAGGAAGTAAAAAAGCATGGGAATCAGGCACGATCACTCATCCGTGTGATCTCTAAAGTAGGGAACGCAACCCTAATGACCAATCTAACTACAGCCTCAGGATTCGCCACCTTTATCATATTAAGCAGCAGCCTGCTGCGAGAATTCGGAATTGTAGCTTCGATAAATATCATTGGAATATTCATACTGTCCCTATTAATTATTCCTATCATTTATAGCTACATGTCGCTGCCTAAAAACAAACACTTGCAGCACTTAAATACTCCGTGGATCGACCTTTTTGTAAAAACCATGGAAAATATTGTTCGAGAGCATCGAATTACCGTTTACATCACCTCAGTGGTTTTACTCGTCTTGAGTATCATTGGTATTTATCAGATTGAAATAACAGGTAGCCGAATCGAAGACCTTCCTAAAAACACAGATTTTTACGAAGACATTCTCTTCTATGAAAAAGACTTTAATGGAATCTTACCAGTAGAGATACTGGTAGATACCGGAAGAGAAAATGGTGCCCTATCAGGGGCTACTCTATCTAGAGTTGAAAAGCTGTCTGAAGAAATTGGAGAAAACCCTGAACTATCGACTCCCCTATCGATCAGCAACCTCTTCAAATATGCGAAACAGGCTTATTACAAGGGACTTCGAAAATATTACCAATTACCCACAAGACAAGAGCGTAATTTCATCCTAGATGCTGCAAATACCGCTTTAAGCGGCGAGGCAGATCTGACGAGCTCAATGGTGGATAGTGAAAAAAGACGCATACGACTTTCACTCATGATGAAAGACGTAAAGACGAGTCGCATGGAAGAAATTGAAGAAGATTTGAATAAATCCATAGAAAAAATCTTCCCAAAAGAACGGTATGATGTGGCGCTTACAGGAAAGGCGCTACTCTACTTGAAGGGCACGCGATACCTGGTAAACAATTTGGTACTTTCCTTATTTCTCGCGGTAGTATTAATCTCACTGCTTATGGCCTATCTCTTTAGGTCTTTCCAAATGATTATCATTTCTCTAGTTCCCAATCTATTGCCGCTAATTATTACCGCCGGTATAATGGGATTCATTGGGGTTCCCATAAAACCCTCTACCATTCTTATTTTCAGTATTGCATTCGGAATTTCGGTCGATGACACGATACACTTCTTGGCAAAATATCGACAAGAGTTGGTTCAAAATAATTGGCAAATCAAGAAATCAGTTTACGCCGCACTTAAAGAAACTGGGGTAAGCATGTTCTATACCTCGATTGTATTATTTTTCGGATTCTCGGTATTCATGATCAGTAATTACGGAGGAACAAAGGCCTTAGGAGGATTAATATCTGCTACCCTCTTATTCGCTATGCTTGCTAATCTTGTTTTATTACCATGTCTTTTACTTTCGTTAGAAAGAAATATCGCGAATAACCGAGTACTTAAGCAACCTAAAATCGACATTCTACCGAAAGATGTAGAGACAGAAGCTTAGAGGTCCCCCTTAGAACAAGTATCTTTACTATATAGAAATCAGCAAATGAAGACAGCAACGATCAAATCACTACTTGAAGACCCTCAAATAGGAAATGAGGTGATTGTAATGGGATGGGTAAGAACCTTTAGAAGCAATCGCTTTATAGCCATTAACGATGGTTCGACTTTACGAAACCTTCAGTGTGTTATTGATTTTGAAAATACCGAGGAAAAACTTCTAAGAGAAATTAATACTGGGGCATGCTTAAAAATAACCGGTAAGTTAGAGGAAAGTCAAGGAAAGGGTCAAAACGTTGAGGTGCAAGTAGCGACAATCGAACTTCTAGGATCCTCTGATCCTAATCAATACCCTATTCAGCCGAAGAAACATAGTTTAGAATTTCTTCGTGAGAAAGCTCACCTACGTATCAGAACGAACACCTTTTCCGCAATTATGCGCGTTCGTTCGAAACTAGCATTTGCCGTTCATCAATATTTTAACGAGCAAGGATTCTTCTACATGCACACCCCAATTATTACCGGATCAGATGCTGAAGGGGCTGGGGAAATGTTCAGGGTTTCCACCCTGGACCCAAAGAATCCACCTTTAAACGAAGAAGGAAATATCGACCACAAGGAAGACTTTTTCGGAAAAGAAACGAATCTAACGGTGTCTGGACAACTTGAAGGAGAAACCTATGCCATGGGGCTGGGTAAAATATACACCTTCGGTCCAACCTTTAGGGCAGAGAATTCAAATACTTCAAGACACCTCGCGGAGTTCTGGATGATCGAACCAGAAATGGCCTTTTACGATCTCGAAGACAATATGGAACTCGCAGAAGACTTTATTAAGTACACCATTTCTTATGTACTCGAACACTGTAAAGAAGACCTCGAATTTCTTGAAAACAGATTATTAGACGAAGAAAAAACCAAACCTCAGAACGAGAGAAGCCCAATGCCTCTTATCGAAAAACTTCGTTTTGTAGTTGATAATGAATTCAAGAGAGTAAGTTACACTGAAGCCATTGACGTTCTAAGAAACTCTAAAGCCAATAAAAAGAAGCGTTTTCAATACCCTGTTGATGAATGGGGTATCGATTTGCAGAGTGAACACGAAAGATACCTTGTTGAAAAGCATTTTAATGCACCTGTAATCCTTTATAATTACCCAGCCAACATCAAAGCCTTCTACATGCGTTTAAATGACGATGAGAAGACAGTAAGAGCAATGGATGTACTTTTCCCGGGCATTGGAGAGATCGTTGGTGGATCACAACGTGAAGAACGCCTAGATGTTCTGAAAAAGAAAATGGAAGTTTTGGGTATCGATGAAGAAGAGCTCTATTGGTATCTTGATCTAAGACGCTTTGGATCAGCGGTTCACAGCGGTTTTGGTCTCGGATTCGAAAGACTCGTATTATTTGCAACGGGTATGGGAAATATCCGCGATGTAATACCTTACCCACGCACACCCCAGAACGCAGAATTTTAGCACATGTTAAAGCAGCACCTTCAATTAAAGCTAAGTCAAAAGCTGTCACCACAGCAGATTCAGCTGATGAAGTTAATTCAGCTGCCCACTCAAGCATTTGAGGAACGTATTAAGCAAGAGATTGAAGAAAACCCTGCCTTAGAAACAGGCAAGGAAGAATCTGAAGACCCCTTCGAAATCGAAACAAATGACGAATTTGAATCGACCGAAGAAAATCAATCTGAGGAAATCAACATTGAAGAGTATCTTAGTGATGACGATACCCCAGATTATAAAACGAGTCTATCAAGTTCTCCAGTTGAAGATGAAAATCAAACACCCTATGCTGCAGGGCAAACCTTCTATGGCTATTTGATCGAGCAGCTATCCACCTATAATCTGGAGCCTGAGCAATATCTAATCGCAGAATATCTGATCGGAAGTCTCGATGAAAGTGGTTACCTCCGAAGACCTTTAGAAGATATTATCGACGACCTCGCATTTAGCGTGGGTCTATTCATAAATGAAGACCAACTTAAAGAGGCCCTTGTTACGGTCCAACAACTAGACCCAGCAGGAATCGGAGCAAGAGATATATCAGAATGCCTTAGCCTACAATTAAAACGTCAAACAAAAAGTACCTCGCGTGATTTGGCTATCGAAATCATCGTCGAAAGTTTCGACCTGTTTTCTAAAAAGCATTTTGACAAAATCCTACAAAAGCACAAAATCGAAGAAGACGCTTTAAAAACAGCGATTTCAAAAATTGAAAGACTTAATCCTAAACCCGGAGGCGGTTTTTCAACAGGACTTCGAATGAACCGCCAAATTGTACCCGACTTTATTTTAGGGATTGAAGACGATCAAATCGACTTACAACTCAACGCAAGAAATGCACCAGAGCTTCACCTCTCCCGTTCTTATAAAGAACTTTTTGAGACCTATAAACAAGGAGGCAGTAATACAGCGCAAAAGGAGGCCGTACAGTTTGTAAAACAAAAATTAGATGCAGCGAAATGGTTCATTGATGCGATAAGACAACGACAACAAACCCTTATTGTAACCCTTCAGGCAATTGTTAATTACCAAACGGCTTACTTTTTAAGTGGAGATGAAAGAGATTTAAAGCCGATGATTTTAAGAGATATTGCAGAGCTGACAGATCTCGATATTTCAACCATATCACGGGTAGCGAACAGCAAGTACATAGACACTCCGTACGGGACTCAACTAGTTAAAAGTTACTTCTCTGAGGCAATGACGAATGAAGAGGGTGAGAGCGTATCCACCAGAGAAATTAAATCGATTCTAAGAGAACTGATCGAATCAGAAGACAAAAGTAAGCCCCTCACCGATGAGAAATTAGGCAAGCTACTGAAAGAAAAAGGATATAAGGTAGCTCGACGAACTGTTGCGAAATATCGTGAGCAACTCGACCTACCCGTTGCCCGATTGAGAAAAAGCTTATAATAAAAAAGGCCCCCAATGGAGGCCTTTTTAAATACTATCAGAAAACTTTCTACTGAATATTGTTGAAGGCATTACCCTCATAAGTAGTATAGTTTACTTTCAGTGCATTTACTTTTCTAAGCTCTTGCTTAATATCCATAACAATACCCATAGAGGCATTCTTATCAACTTTTAGAGCTGTTGTAAGTACATTCTGAAGTTCTTGTGGTTTAGTAGCTCTTTCTGCTAAAACATAAGAACCTACCTCACTAACATTCGCGAACTTATCGTTCAACTGAATCTTAGGCTCCTCTCCAAAAGTCTTTACATACTCTTGGGTTGGCTTACCAGCATAGATATAAATCACACGGTCCTTTTTCTCGAGTTTCTTAATCTGATCGGCATTAGGAAGAACATTCTCTACAAATAGTGAGCTATCCTTCATTGTAGTTACCGTCATAAAGAAAAAGAGTAGCATGAATACGATATCAGGAAGCGAAGCTGTCGATACCGCTGGCAAATCCCCGTCTTTTTTCTTGGCAAATTTTGACATGATCTCTAATTCTTAAAATTAAATTTTACTCGTTTCAGCCTCAGATAGTTTTTGAGGGAATAGCTCTTGAATACGCTGAACCTTCTCTTTAAGTTCGTCACGAACACTAGTAGGGGTTTCAGGATTTAGATATTCACTCTCCATCTCTGTAAAGTCTCTGTTGTATAAACGTCGAGACTCACGGTTTCTAAGGTCATTATAAGCACCAACTAATTCATTTTGAACAGTAATGTAAGTCTTGTAGGCTGTTTCACGATCGTTCTTCAAAGAGATAATCGCTTTTTGCGGATTATCTGATGAAGATGCATCACGCTTTCCTTGACAATAATTACAGTACTCTGGTGAACCTGCAGGTGCTCCACCATTATCTAAGAATGCAATAGCAGCATCTCTAAGACCTTCGAGATTCATAAGTTCTTCTTCAACTAAAAGTTGACCAGACTTATTGATACTTACGGTGAAGATATTCTTTTGCTTAATTACAACATCGGTATCGGGCGGTTCAATCGGCGGAAGCATTCGGTCGAGTCCAGCATCTGTTTCAATAGTAGTAGTTACTAGGAAAAAGATGAGTAGCAAGAATGCGATATCCGCCATAGAGCCGGCATTCACCTCTGGTGCTCCTTTTCTTCTTGGCATATCTCTGAATTTTTATCTTCCGGTTAAACGCTTTAGGCTAGGAATTACCATAAGTACAATCGCGATAAGCACCATTCCGAAGAAGATGTTTAGCAGTGTACCAATAGTTTTTACCGTACCCACGGTTGTAGTTAATCCTCTTTCTGTTTGAACTGCCTCAACAACAGCTTCTTCTCCACCTGCCGTTAGGTAACCGACAAGTGTAAGCACTCCTGCGAAAGCAAGAGTTTTTAGAACTCGCTTAAGACCACCTTCTGAAGTAAACGTCTTCTTCAATCCAAAGAATACAGAAGCAGCAGTAGCAATTAACAGTAATAGGAATACGATCTTAAACATAAGATCCATTGGAAGGCTCTCAATCGCCTGGCTTGGCGGCATATCCGAAGCTGGTAGGCTGTACCATAGAATCGCTGAAAGTACCCCTAGGACGATTAGAACTATTTTAATGATTTTTTGCATGACTTAAGATTTTATACGTTCTACAAATTACTTCTTAGAAGCGGCAAGCATGTCGATTAATGAGATAGAAGAATCTTCCATATCATTTACAATCGCATCAATTTTTGCAATAATGTAGTTGTAGAAAATCTGAAGGATAATCGCAGTAATAAGACCGAATACGGTAGTTAAAAGTGCTACCTGGATATCACCTGCAATAAGTGAAGCCGATAGGTTACCTACAGCAGCAATCTTTTGGAAGGCCTGAATCATACCGATTACCGTACCCATGAATCCAAGCATCGGTGCGATAGCGATGAAAAGTGATAACCAAGAAACATTTTTCTCTAGTTGTCCCATTTGAACACCTCCGTAAGAAACAACTGCTTTCTCAGCAGCCTCAAGACCTTCGCCTGAACGCTCTAAACCTTGGTAGTAAATTGAAGCAACAGGACCAGCAGTCTCACGGCAAACATTTTTTGCCTCTTCAACTCCACCTGAAGCTAAAGCCGCCTCAACACTCTCCTTTAGTGCAGAAGTGTTAGTGGTAGCCATATTTAGGTAAATGATACGCTCGATGGCAACAGCAAGTCCTAAAATAAGACAAAGAAGTACGATACCCATGAAGGCAGGACCTCCTTGAATAAACTGCTCTTTAAGTACTTGAGTAAATCCTTTAGAAGCAGCAGCCTCTTCTTGTAGGACAGCTGCAGAAGCTGAAGCTGAACCTAAGATGAACATTCCAGCAGTAGCTAAGGTCAACGATATTTTTTTCATTTTTTTTGACTTAAAATTTGTTAGTTAACGAGTTAAAGATAAAAAATAATGTATTGCTCTTTTTAGAAGCGGTGACCAAGAAACAAAAAATAACAGACGTAAAAAAATTGGATGCGTTAATTTCTAGAAATTTCACCACATAATGGAGAAATGAGTGTTTTTCTAAAATCTACTACCTCCAAATTTAGAGCACCTAAAACCATCGCCTTAGCAAGCGTGGCTTCGGTGGTCATATCTCCTCCGTCAAGAACCCCAAACTTTTTAAAATCGCTGCTTGCCTCATACATACCCATAGAGACAGAGCCTTTAGCGCATTGGGTACAATTAATTACAGTAATCCCCTTCTCTTGACAAAATTGAAGCATTCGAACGAGCTCCTTAGACTTCATAGCATTGCCTGCACCAAAGGTTTCAAGTACAACGGTTTTAATACCCTCTGCTTGCTCAACTAAGCGAAAAGCCCATTCGGACATATTCGGATGCAACTTTAATAGGTATACAGACGCAGGAATGTGAGCTAGTGCGCGAATACCCGGAATAGCTTTTGTTTTGATGAAATTTCGAGTGTCATAATCAAGATGTACCCCAGCAGTAATTAAGGGCTGCATATTTGGAGAACTAAAAGCCTCGAAATGCTCAGCACTTAACTTGATACTTCGATTCGCTCGATATAATTTGTATTCGAAATACAATCCCACTTCCTTTAGTACAGGTTCATTATTAGCCGTCCTGAGACTGGCTATTTGTACAGAAGTAATTAAATTCTCCTTCGCGTCGGTTCTAAGATCCCCTATAGGCAATTGAGACCCCGTAAAAATGACCGGTTTATTTAAACCTAAGAGCAAAAAACTTAAGGCTGAGGCTGAGTAACTCATGGTATCCGATCCATGAAGAACTACAAATCCATCGTAATCAGTTTCATTGTTGAGAATCAAATCTCGAATTTCGATCCAATCTACCGCTTCTATTTCTGAACTGTCTTTAGGTGCGGCAACACTAACATGTTGAATATCACAATCTAATTGACGTAGCTCTCCTACCCGGTCTAATAAACGATCGAAATTTAACGGTGCAAGACTACCCGTCTCTGGGTGCTTTCGCATTCCTATGGTGCCGCCCGTGTAGACTAATAAAATCTTTGGTCTCATTACCTTTTAAAGATACGAACTGAATTCGAGGAGGTGATTTTTGCTAATTCTTCGGTTGAAATCTGATAAATAGCCGCTACTCGATCAGCGATAAGTCTGAGATAGGCAGGTTCATTTCGCTTTCCTCTGTGCGGAACAGGAGCGAGATAAGGCCCATCGGTCTCCAGCACTATATGTTCTAGACTTATTTGTGATAAAAAGGTGTCAATTTTACCATTTTTAAAGGTAGCGACACCACCAATCCCCAGGTGAAGACCGAGGGATATTGCATGCTTAGCCTGTTCGAGATTACCCGTGAAGCAATGTAAAATACCAGTAACAGTGTGACCTTGCTTCTTAATTCGCTCAACAGACTCGAATACTTCATCAAAAGCATCACGGCAATGAATAACAATTGGCAAGTTGCGCTCACTCGCCCAGACCATCTGCTTCTCAAAAGCATCAATTTGGGCCTCTTTGAAGCTATCGTCCCAATAGAGATCAATGCCAATTTCACCCACTGCAACAGCGTCAATAGTATCTAGACGTTCCTTAACATGTTGTAGTTCAGTTTCTACATTTTCTTTGACGTGTGTCGGATGTAATCCAGCCATTAAATGCACCCGATCCGGATAAGCCTCAGCAACCTGATCCATCGCTGCTGAGAATTCGGAATCAATAGCCGGCAAAAAAAAGCGGGTGACTCCCCGCTTTTCGGCCTCAGCTACAAGAGTAGGCAAATCATGCGCAAAATCATCGGCATAAAGATGAATGTGCGTATCGGTAAGATTCATTTATAATTCAAGGGCTTTTTTCACGTCCTCACCCATTAAATGAGTAATAGGATCTTCAATAGCTTCTTTTATAGCAACGAGGAATCCAACTGATTCTTTACCATCGATAATTCGGTGATCGTAAGAAAGCGCTAAATACATTATGGGAGCTATGGCAACCGCACCATCTTTAACGACAGGGCGTTCTACGATATTATGCATACCCAAAATCGCACTTTGTGGAGGGTTGATAATTGGTGTACTGAGCATTGAACCAAATACTCCACCATTTGAAATGGTAAAAGTACCTCCGGTCATTTCATCAACAGTGATCAGGCCGTCACGAGCTCTAAGCGCCAAACGCTTAACCTCTTCTTCTACACCTCTAAAACTCAATTCTTCCGCGTTGCGAATTACAGGAACCATTAAACCTTTAGGTCCCGAGACTGCAATACTGATATCACAGAAGTCATAAGAGATCATTTCTTTTCCGTCGATCATAGAATTCACCGCTGGGAAAAGCTTCAGCGCTCTAATTACAGCTAGAGTAAAGAAAGACATGAATCCTAGTCCTACCCCATGCTTATCCTTAAACGCATCCTTATACTCTTTTCTCAAGGCAAAGACCGCGCTCATATCTACTTCATTGAAGGTAGTAAGCATGGCCGTTTCATTCTTAGCCGACACTAATCGTTCTGCCACTTTACGACGAAGCATAGAGAGCTTGGTTCTCGTCTCTGAACGGTTTGCTCCCGGAGCAAAACTTCCCATTGCAGGAGTCGCATTTAATACATCTTCTTTGGTGATTCTTCCATCTCTTCCCGTTCCCGAAATGGAATCAGCGGTTAACCCTTTTTCATTCATGAGTTTTGCAGCCGCTGGTGAAGGAGTTCCTGTTGCGTAAGTTGCCTTCTCTGAATGAGCAACCGCAGGCGTTTCAGCCTTAACTGCAGGTGCCGGTGACTCACTTTTGGCAGTACTAGAAGAACCTCCTTCAGGAGCCTCTGCCGATGTGTCGATCAAACACACTACTTGACCAACAGCAACCGCGTCACCTTCTTCTGCTTTCAAAGTAATGATGCCACTCGCTTCTGCTGGGAGTTCTAAAGTGGCTTTATCTGAATCTACCTCAGCGATAGCCTGGTCCTTTTCAACGTAATCACCGTCGCTAACCAACCAAGTTGCGATTTCTACTTCGGTAATTGATTCTCCCGGTGAGGGAACTTTCATTTCTAGAATCATGATATGTACTTATCGTTATAAGTTGAAATTATCTTTTGTTTTATCAAATACGTACTCGATTACCTGTTTGTGGCGTCGAGATGCACGAACTGCACTACCGGCTGCAGGTGCTCCATAAAATCTTCGAGACGCTACTCTAAAGTTGCGAGCTTCTGGATAATGTAACAATAGATGTCCGTAGGCACCCATATTTCTGGGTTCCTCTTGAGCCCAGACCACATCATCAACCGATTGATATTGTTCTAAAAGCGCATCGAGCTCTTTGGTAGGAAGCGGGAACAATTGCTCTAAACGAACCAATGCCACATCATCTCTTCCCGTCTCCTCTCGGTACGCCAATAAGTCGTAATAGAATTTACCGGTACAAAGAACCAATGTTTTTGCTTTATTAGGCTTCACATCCTGATCGGTGATGACAGGCATGAACGTACCTTGAGCCAATTCTTCTTTCGTTGAAACTACTTTCGGATGACGAAGCAGGCTCTTAGGAGTAAATACGACTAAAGGTTTTCTGAATGAGGCCTTCTGCTGTCTTCGAAGAACATGGAAAAGGTTAGCAGGAGTGGTTACATCAACCACATACATATTATCCTTAGCACAAAGTTGCAGATAACGCTCCATACGAGCAGAGGAGTGCTCGGCTCCTTGACCCTCATAACCATGAGGAAGAAGTAGCACTAATCCATTTTGCATCTTCCATTTATCTTCAGCCGAAGACAAGTATTGATCAATAACAATTTGCGCCCCGTTAGAGAAGTCTCCAAATTGAGCCTCCCAAAGCGTCAAGGTCTTCGGACTAGACATGGCATAACCGTAATCATACGCCATAACCGCATACTCAGAAAGTAGCGAGTTATAAATGTGAAGTTTTCCGTTTTGGTGCTCTCCCAACTGATTGAGTAATACAACCTCTTCTTCGTTCGATTCTGTCTTGATTACCGCATGGCGGTGGGAGAAAGTTCCTCGCTCCACATCCTGTCCAGTAAGTCGAATGTTATTTCCCTCTTCAATCAGTGAAGCATACGCTAAAAGCTCCCCCATAGCCCAATCTAGGCTATTGTCTTCGAAGTACATCTTTTTACGAGCATCTATTAATCGCTCTATCTTTCTTAATGCCTTCTTATCTGAAGGGATACTTGTGATTTTTTCAGCCAATGCGGTTAGCTTCTCGATCGGATAACTCGTATCCATCGCCTCCATCATTTCTGTAGAGGTAGCGAGCTTTGAAAAACCAGACCATTCATCTTGCATAAACGGCGTAATTACCGTCTTCTCAATCTTACGAGAATCGATCAAATCTTCTTCGAGCATCGTCTTGTACGAAGTCTCTAGTCCTCGTACATAGTCGGAGTCGATTACTCCGCTAGCTAACAGGTGCTCCGCATAAATATCTCGTGGGTTTTTATGCTTAGCGATCGCCTTATAAAGCAACGGCTGAGTAAACTTAGGCTCATCTCCCTCATTGTGACCATACTTTCGATATCCCAATAAATCAATGAAAATATCACGAGCGTATCTCATTCGATATTCTACCGCAAAGATGGAGGCATGTACCACAGCCTCTACATCATCTGCGTTTACATGAAGTACTGGTGACAAAGTAACTTTAGCCACGTCGGTACAATAGGTAGATGAACGTGCATCTAAATAGTTGGTAGTAAAACCGATTTGGTTATTGACCACCATATGAATGGTACCTCCAGTCTGGTACCCATCTAATCGGGCCATCTGAACGACCTCATAAACGACACCTTGTCCGGCTACAGCAGCGTCTCCGTGTATTAGAATGGGTAAAACCTCAGAAGGATTAAGCGGGTGATCATTATCTTGTTTCGCTCTAGTGATTCCTTCAACGATACCATTTACGGTCTCAAGGTGTGAAGGGTTTGGAGCGATATTCATATTTACAATGTGACCATTGTTGGTTTCGCGTTTAGAAGTCCATCCCAAGTGATATTTTACATCCCCATCAAAGATGGCTTCCTCATAGTCTTTACCATCAAATTCAGAAAAGATATCCTTTGGTGACTTCCCGAAAATATTGGTCAGCACGTTAAGGCGACCACGGTGGGCCATACCCATAACAAATTGCTTCACCCCTTGATCTGCGGCATGCTCGATAATAGCATCTAAAGCAGGAATTAAGGACTCATTTCCTTCTAGCGAGAAACGTTTTTGACCGACGTATTTGGTATGTAAGAAACTCTCGAAACTAACTGCTTGATTCAGTTTTTCGAGAATATAACGCTGCTTCTCAGGACTAAATTGAGATCGGTTGTCATTTTGATTCAGATAGTTTTGAATCCATTCAATACGCTCAGGAGTTCTGATGTACATGTACTCCACCCCGATAGAATCGCAATAAATACGTTCTAGATGATCGATGATTGAACGCAGTGAGGAGGCTCCAATTCCGAGAATTTCCCCGGCATTAAAGGTGGTGTCTAAGTCTGATTCAGACAATCCGAAATTAGCTAACTCTAGAGTAGGAGTATACTTTCTTCGCTCACGAACTGGGTTGGTCTTGGTAAATAAATGTCCACGTGATCGATGACCATTGATCAGCTTGACTACCTGAAACTCTTTCTGTACCGATTCAGGTACGACAGCAGTAGTTCCATTTTTAGCGTTACTTATCTGGCCCTCTGCAAGTTCTTCGAGATCCCAATCTTCAAGTACGCTTTCTGCGCCGAAGTCAAATCCTTGAAAGAATGCCTTCCAGCTAGGCTCCACACTGTCTGGAGAAGTTCGATATTGCTCATAAAGCGACTCAAACAAAGTGGTGTGGGCCGCATTAAGAAAGGAAAATTTATCCATGAAATCAGTCAACTATTTCGACCTACAAAAGTACAATGTTTAGTGGGTTAACACGAAGATTTTAAGGCTTTTCGAAATTATTTAACGTGTTTTCCTTCTCTCATTACGAAATGAACGTTTTGTAACGCTAACACATTCTTTTCTGGATGCTCCTTGGTAGCAACGATATCCGCTAAAAAACCTTCTTTAATCTGACCTAACTCGTCTCCCATCCCTAAAAGTCTTGCGTTGACTAGGGTAGCTGCCTTCAATGCTTCCTTAACAGGCATTCCAGCTTCATGCATGTAGAAAAACTCTCTGGCATTTTCCCCGTGATTAAAAACACCCGCATCCGTTCCAAAAGCAATTTTAACCCCTTTCTTATAGGCCTTGGCAAAAGTAGCTTGCGATTGTTTTCCACCTATTTCTTTGGCCTTAGCAGCCACCATGGGAGGATAGTAACCTTCAATCTCGGCATTGATTGAAACCTGTTTTCCTGCAGTGATTGTAGGCACTAAATAAGTGCCATGCTTAATCATAAGGTCCATGGTAGCCTCACTCATAAGGGTTCCATGCTCTATAGTATGAATACCAGCAACTACTGCTCTGCGCATGCCTTCATCTCCATGGGCATGGGCTGCCGTGAGAAAATCATAATCCTCGGCCGTCCTCACAATCTCTTTGATTTCTTCGATAGTGAAGTGGGCATTCTTGCCGTTTTTTGTTGTACTCAACACCCCACCAGTTGCAGTGATTTTAATAGTGTTAGCGCCATCTTTGTATCGCTGTCTTACCGCTTTACGAGCATCTTCGGGGCTATTTACGATACCTTCTGCAGGTCCTGGGTCACCCATTAGATCCTTACGTACGCCAGAAGTAGGATCAGCATGACTACCAGTCGAGCCAATCGTTTTTCCTGTAGTGAAAATACGAGGACCATCTACAAGCCCGGCTTCAACAGCATTCTTTAAGGCAATATTCACTCCCGAACCCCCTAAATCACGTACGGTAGTAAACCCAGCAAGCAACGTCTTATTCGCGTAAACGGCAGCTCTAAATGCAATATCAGCTTCATTTAAAGTGAAGCGATTGAGATATGCACGAGGGTTAGATTCTGACTCAATATGCACATGCATATCAATAAACCCTGGCATCACCCACGACTCTTTTAAATCAATACTCTGATCGTCACCTGTCGCATCTACGAATCCATTCAAGACTTCTGTAATACGCTTACCTTCAACAACAACCGTTTTTTCCTTTTGCCATTTTTCTGAGGTCGGATCAAACACATTGCCGCATTGTAAGTAATATTTTTGAGCACTTACCGCTTGAATAGAAAAAGCAATAAGCGCGAGGTAAATCCAGTTCTTCATGAAGTATTAAGGTTAAGGTTAGTGAATGAAGTTAGTCTAAATTTCTGAGTTTTCGCTCCCAGGCCCAGGCAGAAACTAGCGCATCATCTAAGCTGTATTTAGACTTCCAGCCAAGCACACTATTTGCCTTTTCGGTATCTGCAAAAGCTTGAATTACATCACCCTCTCTTCTCCCCGCAATTCGGTAAGGTAATTGGGATCCAGACACCTTTTCAAAACTTTTAATCACTTCTAAAACTGAACTACCCTTGCCGGTTCCGAGATTAAAAACCTCGTAATCACTTGTAGATTCTCCCTTAACTAACCGGGTTAGTGCGGCCACGTGGGCCTCTGCTAGATCTACCACGTGAATGTAATCTCGAATACAAGTTCCATCGGATGTAGGATAATCATCACCAAATACCGCAAGCTCTTTTCGCAGACCCGCAGCCGTTTGAGTAATAAAAGGAACCAGATTCTGAGGAACACCTAGTGGCAATTCACCAATTTTAGCTGAGGCGTGCGCCCCAATTGGGTTGAAGTAGCGAAGTGCGATAGCTCCCAACCCCGAACTCACTTTGACCGTGTCTTTGAGAATCTCTTCTCCAATCTGTTTCGTATTTCCGTATGGAGATTCAGCAACTTTAATAGGCGCCTTTTCGGTAATAGGCATCACATCAGCCTGCCCATAAACGGTACATGACGAGCTAAAAATCAAATGCGACTTCGGCTTTACGGCTAATTGCTTCAATAAGTAGATGAAAGCCGAGAGATTATTTTCGTAGTACAACAAAGGATTTTCAACGCTTTCCCCCACCGCTTTTGAAGCAGCAAAATGGATCACTCCCTCAATAGACGGTTCTTTGTCGAAAAGTTCGACTACATGCAATTCGTTTCTTAAATCTAATTCGTAAAAGGTAGGACGACGACCGATGATTGATTCAATACCGTCTAAAACCTCAATTCTGGTATTCGAAAGATTATCTACAATAACCACCTCATATCCGGCCTCAGATAAGGCCACCACAGTATGTGAACCAATATAACCTAAACCTCCGGTAACTAAAATTTTCATCCTCTGTTGCTTAAAAATTGGTGAATAGTGGTTGTAATATAGTCGATCTGCTCATCGGTAAGTTCGGTATGCATCGGAAGCGACAATACCTCATCAGAGATTTGATTAGTCACTGAAAAATCTTCTTCCCGGTAACGCTGATCGCTATATGCTTTCTGCTTGTGCAGAGGAATCGGATAGTAAACTCCATGGGGTATTTGTTTCTCGGCTAAATGCGCAGCTAAAGCATCCCGATGACCTCCAGAAATCTTTAAAGTGTATTGGTGAAATACGTGACAAGTACATGACTCGCAAATACCTCCACAATCGGTTACCGTAACCGGCAAACTCACAAATGGAGTTTTCGACAGCGCTTTGTTATAAGCCCGAGCAGCATTTTTTCTTCGATGATTGTAATCATCTAAGTGTGGAAGTTTTGCACTTAATACCGCTGCCTGCAAGCTATCTAATCTAGAATTCACACCAACAACATCGTGATGATACCTTTGATACATCCCGTGGTTTACGATACCTCGCAAGGTGTGAGCCAGATCATCATCGTTCGTAAATAAAGCTCCGCCATCACCATAAGCTCCCAGATTCTTCGAAGGAAAGAAAGAAGTGGCTCCGACATGGCCTATGGTACCAGCCATCGGTCGTGCTCCTGTCCTAGAATGGTATTTTGCACCTATTGCCTGGGCGTTATCCTCAATAACCAATAAATCGTGCTCTTTTGATAGCTCCATAAGCTCATCCATATTCGCACACTGGCCAAAAAGATGAACGGGAACTATTGCTTTGGTTTTCGATGTAATCGCAGCTCTAACGGCTTCTACATTAATGGTAAAATCATCTTCATAAACATCCACTAGAACCGGAGTTAGCCCAAGTAGAGCAATCACCTCAACAGTCGCTGCAAATGTAAAATCAGCAGTAATCACCTCATCCCCTGGTTTTAACCCTAGCCCCATCATTGCGATTTGCAAGGCATCTGTTCCGTTCGCACAGGGAATCACATGTTTCACCCCAAGGTAAGTTTCAAGTTCTTTCTGAAATTGAGCAACGGCCCCTCCGTTGATGAAACTAGCTTCTTCAAGAATGGTTTCAAATCGATTGAGCACATCAGATTTTATCGGTTCTAGTTGAGCCTGAAGATCAACCATCTGAATTTTTTTCATACGGTTACAAAAGTATTTGTGATAAAGGTACTAATTCAGGCCTAAGCGAAAGGTTGTACCTTAGCGAAAATTGAGAGAATTTCATGTGGATTTATCAGATTCTTGTATCCCTTTTTAGCAGTTTATCTCCACTGTTTGCTTTAGTTAATTCAAAACTTCGCAAACAACTCCAAGGGCAAAGAAATAGCTTAAAGCAGTTGCCCAATTTCACTAAAAAAGGAAAGCTCGTTTGGATTCATGTAGCATCCCTTGGGGAATACGAGCAAGCTCTACCTATTATTAATACTATCAAGAAACGACAAACTGAAGCGCAAATCGCCCTCAGCTTTTTCTCTCCCTCCGGCTACGAATATGCGGCAAAAAAAGCACCAGTTGAATTCGTATTCTACCTGCCTTGGGACACGAAATCAAAGGCTAACAAAGTGGTTCAGTGGTTAAAGCCTGATATTACCATCTTCGTGAAATATGAACTTTGGCCGAACTATCTGAATGAGTTAAAAAAATTCGGATGCCCCACCTATTTGGTAGCAGCGAGATTTTATAAAGAACAATGGCTATTTAAGTACCGCTTAGGTAAGCAATTGCTTGAGAGTTTCAACCAAATTCTATGTCAAGACGAGTCATCTATTTCGGTGACACATTCCTTTTATCCGAAGTTACCGGTCAACTATTGCGGGGATACTCGCTTTGATAGAGTCGCACAGATTGCCCTAGAAAACAAATCTCTAGATGGGATAGAATCCTTCATTGCCGGGCGAAGATGTGTTGTTTTTGGCAGCTCATGGAAAGAAGAACATGAGCTACTGTCCCAGTCGCTTCGAGAATTCGACGACTCTAAAGTATGCTTTATTGTCGCTCCCCATAAAGTAGATGCTATAACCACTCAAAAAACCATCGCAACGTTTTCTGAGCCCGTCAACAGATATACCCTATCAGAATTTCGATCTGACCGCAGAGTTCTAATTCTCGACACGGTAGGTTTATTAAGTACGGTCTATAGGTATGCTGACCTGGCCTTTATTGGAGGTGGATTTAAAACAGGACTTCACAATGTTCCCGAAGCTGCCGTTTACGGTATACCCGTTTTGATCGGGCCCAACTACCATCAGTTCCCTGAGGTGGTACAAATGATTAAAGCAGGTGGAGTAATAGCGATTAATCAATCAAGCGATCTCGACATTTATATCCAAACACTAGCAAAACAAGCTCGAGCACTGCAATCTCAAGGAGAAGCAAACAGAAAGTTCATTGAGCAAAACTTAGGGGCCAGTGATAAAGTTTACCAGGAGATCAGCAAATTCTTGTAACCAATAAGCATAAAAAAAGCCGAGAAATTTCTCGGCTTTTTTTGGTGCGGATGAAGGGAGTCGAACCCCCACGCCTCGCGGCACTAGATCCTAAGTCTAGCATGTCTACCAATTCCATCACATCCGCAATTGGCGTCACCAATAAGGACGGCAAATATACCCTAATTTTTTAAAATCCTAAAAATTCTTGCAAATTCTTATTCGTAAATTAGTACCACTTTAAAGAACCTCGAAAATGAATCTGAATAACTACATTGAAAACCACAAGGAGCGCTTCACAAACGAGCTGATTGAATTACTAAAAATACCTTCGGTAAGTGCAGATCCTGCCTATAAAGAAGCGGTTTTACAAGCAGCAACTTTTACCGCCGAAAAACTCAAAGAAGCCGGCTGTGATAGCAGTGAAGTGATAGCTACTAAAGGGTATCCTGTAGTTTACGGTGAGAAAATAATTGACAAGAACCTTCCGACCATTCTGGTCTACGGCCACTACGATGTGCAACCACCCGACCCTATCGAACTTTGGGAGTCTGGACCCTTCGAACCGGTGATCAAAAAGTCAGCATTACATCCTGAAGGAGCCATTTACGCTCGTGGCGCCTGTGACGATAAAGGTCAGTTTTACATGCACGTGAAGGCGTTTGAAGCTATGGTTGCTGAGAACGAACTTCCTTGTAACGTCAAGTTCATGATTGAAGGTGAAGAAGAAGTGGGTAGCGATAGCTTAGGCGAGTTTTTAGAAACTTACAAGGAACGACTCAGCAGCGACATCATTCTCATTTCAGATACAGGGATGATTAGTAGAGACATCCCCTCCATTCAAACAGGACTTCGAGGATTAAGCTATGTTGAAGTAGAGGTAACAGGACCTAACCGCGATCTGCACTCGGGAGTTTATGGTGGAGCAGTAGTGAATCCGATCAACACATTAAGCAAGATGATCGCATCGCTTCACGACGACCAAGGGAAAATTACCATTCCTGGGTTCTACGACAAGGTGATTGAACTCAGTGCAGAAGAGCGCTCAGCGATGGCAGAAGTACCCTTTGATCAAGAAGAGTACAATCAACATCTTGAAATTGACGGGGTCAATGGAGAAAAGGGGTACTCTACTACAGAAAGAGCCTCGATTCGACCTACTCTTGATGTAAATGGAATCTGGGGTGGATACATTGGTGAAGGTGCGAAAACGGTTCTTCCGTCTAAAGCCTATGCCAAAATATCCATGCGCCTAGTACCCGACCAAGACCATCATAAAATCACTCGACTATTCACTGAGCATTTCGAGGCTATTGCTCCAGTAGGAGTTAAGGTTAAAGTAACTCCACATCACGGGGGCACACCTTACGTTACTCCTATTGATAGTATCGGATATTTAGCAGCAGAAAAAGCCTTAGAGACAACGTTTCAAAAAAAGCCGGTTCCACAGCGAGGAGGAGGAAGTATCCCGATCGTAGCCTTATTTGAATCTGTTTTAGGTGTAAAGTCAGTACTGATGGGATTCGGGTTAGATAGCGATGCCATCCATTCTCCGAATGAGCATTATGGCCTATTCAATTACTACAAGGGAATTGAGACGATCCCCTATTTCTTCAAGTACTATACAGAACTGTCTAAAGAGGCTTAAATAGAATCGGACGACTTGGCGCAGCATCACTAAGAATGGGCGCCACTTGTAGTTGAAGTAAATAACTACCGGCAGATAAATCGGCCGGAATCTGTGCAAATTCAGTGATTGTCGCCGAGCTTCTTGTGGATTCTGATCCTTTCCAAAAAGCACGATGCGACAAAAGAGCTCCCTGATCCTTTTCCTTGTCGATCGAGGGCACATCAAGCACTAAATGCTCTACCCCTGCTTCAACGAGCCGCTTTGTAGCCGATTCACTGAGATAGGGCCAATTCGTATGATCGTAATTGACCGGGTATTCTTTACTCGAATTTAACCGAACAACTAAAGCCTTCACTCCTTGATAATCGCAGCGATTTAATGCCTCCTCAGTTAATACCTGGTCTCCGTCTATGGTTTCTAAACTCGGACGAATAAGTTTACACGGTATAAACAAAGGAAGTCTCAATTCCTCAATCAGCAGCTGATTATCATCAATATGCCCAAATGTTTCAGTATGCGTACCATGGGCATGTGGAGCGAAATTAATCTGGTCAAAATTCACTGCAGCACCTGAAGACACACTATAAACAGCTCCTCCAACTTCTAAAGGGCCCATCTGAGGACTCCCGATGTACCAGGCGTTTACTCCACTACCTACCGCTCTTGACAAATCAATACCAAGCGTCTCATCAAATACATACTCCACTTTTTCAATGGTCAATCTTATCATGTGCGATTCGTCTTTAATTCAACCATAAATAATTCACTAGCTATACCGTCAATTAAAAACTTACCTTTTCGAGTAGCTCTAATTACTCCCTCCTCCTCAAACAATAGTGCATCGAGTAAAAATGGAGTGATCATCATCTTGAAATAATTCAAATAAGGGGTGCCAAATTCAGATTCGAGATCCTGGTAACTAACCCCCCATTGGGTTCGAAGCGAGGTCATCACGAATTCGTTGTAGCGATCTTTAATCGTTAATTCTTCGCTCTCAAAATTCAATATTCCCCCTTCAATAGCATTCATATACTTATGGTTCTGGGCGATATTCCAATATCTACTCTTACCATCAAAACCATGCGCAGAGGGACCTATACCTACATAAGAAATACCCTTCCAGTAAGAACTATTATTCACAGAATAGTGTCCTGGCAGTGCAAAATTTGAAATTTCATAATGCTCAAACCCTTTACTGGTTAAGGTATCGAGAACGACAAGAAATTGTCTTTCTGCCTGCTCCTCATCAATATCTGGAATCAATTCCTTTTCAATATAACTCGCAAGGGCGGTCTTGGGCTCCACAGTTAATGCATAGGCAGAAACGTGAGTTGCTCCGATAGCTACAACCTTGTTTATACCATTTTGAAGCAATTCATCCGATTGTCCTGGGATACCATAAATAACATCTACAGAAACTCTATCGAAATGATTGACAGCTAACTGAAGAGACCGCAAAGAATCTTCTGAGCTGTGCGCTCGATTCATCAATTTCAAGTCTCGATCTTCAAAAGACTGAAGACCAATGCTCAGTCTATTTACACCAGCCTCTTTCCAAGACATTATTTGATCCTCGTTCACATCTTCTGGGTTTACCTCCAAGGTAAATTCAAAATCAGAGGTAAAAGAATAATGGGCTAAAGCCGCGTTTTTCAATACTAACAGTTGCTGCTTACTCAGTACCGAGGGGGTTCCGCCTCCTAAGTAAAGGGTATTAAAAGTAGCTTCTTGCCAATCTGTTTTTCTGAGACGCATTTCTTCGGTCATCGCAATTACCATTCGATCGATATAATCGAGTTTTGTCGAAAAGTGAAAATCACAATAATGACAAGCGCGTCGACAAAAAGGGACATGGAGGTAGAAACTGGCCATTAACTGGTTCGGTCTTTATTCTGACTAACAAAACTTGACCAAGAATGATAAGCCTTAGTCGACTCAGGCTTACCGGCGTTATAAAAATGACAAACCGCAGCTGCTAAGCCATCGGTGGCATCTAAATTTTTGGGGAGTTCTTTTAAAGCAAACATCCCCTGAAGCATCTTCGCCACTTGCTCTTTCGAAGCATTACCGTTTCCAGTGATAGCCATCTTAATTTTCTTTGGTAAATATTCGCTTACCGGTATTTGACGGGAAAGACCAGCAGCCATCGCAACGCCTTGAGCCCTACCCAATTTGAGCATGGACTGTACGTTTTTACCAAAGAACGGCGCCTCTAAAGCCATCTCGTCTGGATGATAAGTATCGATAAGTTCGATGGTTCTTTCATAGATCATACGCAGTTTCAAATAAGGATCACTCACCTTTTGAAGGCGTAACTCGTTCATCTGCAAGAATTTCATTTGAGAACCATTCACCTCAATAAGGCCAAAACCCATAATGGTGGTTCCGGGATCTACTCCCAAGATAATTTTAGAGGCGGACATACTACTAAGATAACGATTTAGCGATCGAAGTAGCGAACGACCTCAGCGAGCGATAAACGCACCGAGTCTTCAGGCTTTTCATCGTAATAGCCCATATAGAACAGTCCGTAACAACGCTCTCCCTTTTCTAATTCAAGAAAATCTCCTAAATGCTTAACAACCCCTGGAGAACTCCAGTAACCCCCAATTCCTTTTTCATGACTAGTAAGCCATAGGTTCTGAACAGCCATCGCTACTGCAGCAACTTCTTCCCACTCAGGAAGCGATTCTTTCGGATCCCTCTTCATGCAAATGGCTATAGCTACTTGAGACTTTGTCGCATTTGATCGCATCTTGTCATGGGTGATTTGACTGAACTTCTGAGCAGTCTTAGTATAGGCTTCACCAATAGCATCAGCGAGTCGGTTGCGAGCCTCTGATCGAATAACTACAAATCGCCAAGGCTGTGTTTTTTTATGGGTTGGTGCCCATCGAGCCGCTTCAAGCATCTCTTCAACAAGCTCGTCAGCGATAGGACGGTCGTTATAAGATCCTGGGTATACACTTCTTCGAGTTCGTATTAATTCACTTAATTCCATGAGCGATATTTTTTAAAGTACTAAAAGTACTAATGGGCTAGAAACAAAAAAAGCCTCCCCTAAGGAAAGCCTTTCAAAGGTCAGTATCACTGTGGATACCACACTTGATGCAGTTTTACCTGCACAACACAACACTACAAATATAGGGGCAATTTTTTTATCCAACTGTTGAAAACTTCATTAAAGGAATATTTCCTAATAATTGGAATAATTCCATAATTTTGAATAGTGAATCGAAGTATCTTACATCTAGATCTAGACAGTTTTTTCGTCTCTGTAGAGCGACTCATCAACAGCGAGCTTAAGAAGAGACCTCTTCTAGTCGGTGGCATCAGTGACCGCGGAGTAGTAGCTGCTTGTAGCTATGAAACACGGGCTTTTGGCGTACACTCAGGAATGCCTATGAAATTAGCTCGCAGACTCTGTCCAGAAGCTATCGTGCTAAGAGGTAATTCAGGCACCTACACCAAATATTCAGACCTCATCACTGAAATTATCAAATCAGAGGTACCTGCTTTCGAGAAAGCCAGTATCGATGAATTCTACGCAGACCTAAGTGGAATGGATCAGTTTTTCGGTACTTATAAGTTCGCCTCAGAACTAAGAACCAAGATCATTAGAGAAAGTGGGTTACCGATATCGCTTGGGCTATCCATAAACAAAGTCGTTTCTAAGGTAGCCACCGGCGAGGCAAAACCCAACAATCAAATTAAAATCGATCAAGGATACGAGAAGCAATTTTTGGCCCCACTCCCTATTCGAAAAATCCCAATGGTAGGTGACAAAATAGGTCTAACGCTACAGCGATTAGGCATTAGAATCGTCAGCGACCTTCAAAAGCTTCCCGAAGAGCTTCTTTTGCAAACGCTAGGCAAAACAGGAGGAATCATTTGGCGAAGAGCTCAAGGAATAGATCACAGCCCTGTAATCACTTACAATGAAAGAAAATCTATTTCTACTGAAAGAACCTTTGACTACGACACTATAGATATGACTCTCTTGAGAGAATTACTTATCGCAATGACCGAGAACCTCGCCTATCAGCTCAGAAGAGGGCAAAAGTTAACTTCTTGCGTAAGCGTTAAAATAAGGTATGCCGACTTCGACACTCAGAGCAGGCAGTTAAAAATACCCTACACTAGCGCAGATCACTTGTTAATTCCTAGAGTATTAGAGCTATTCAACGCTTTGTACAATCGACGACTAAGAGTTCGACTAATAGGAGTCAAATTCAGTCACTTAGCAGGAGGGAACTATCAGATCAACCTATTTGACGATAACGAATCAGCGATTAAGCTCTATCAAGCCATAGACAGAATGAGACTGCGTTTTGGTGATCGAAGTATTATCAGAGCCTCAAGTCTAGGTGCTAAAACTATCGGACGAATTGAAAACCCATTTAACGGAAACGCCCCTATCGTACTCGCTCACCGCAAGCAATAATGTATCTACAATGTCACAGTTATTACAGCCTACGATACGGAACGATCTCAGAAGAAGAGCTCGTCGACCTGGCTATTGCTAAAGGTTATTCTTTCGCCGCACTCACCGATATCAACAACAGTGCTGCTGTATTATCCTTTGTTAAATACTGCCAGAAAAAAAACATATCATCTATAGTAGGTATTGACTGCCGCGACAGAAACTCGAAGGGTTATGTAGGAATCGCGAGAAGTGCACAAGGCTTCTATAATCTCAATCAATTCGTATCAGAGATTCAAGCCTCAAAAAAAGGATATCCAAAATACGCTCCAGATCTCGACGAGGTAAGCTTTATCTACCCCTTTACTCAAGTGCAAATTGAAAATCTACAAATCACACTTCCCAATCATTACATAGGGGTATCGATCAAAGATCTCAACCGCTTGCGATTTAGTAAACTTATTGAGAATAAAGAACGCCTTGTATTTCTTAGCCCTGTTAGCTTTCGATCTAAAAGAGACTTTAATACCCATCGTCTTCTAAGAGCCATTGATAATAATACATTACTCAGTAAACTAGCCGTCGAAGAACAAGGGGATATCGATCATCAGATGCTCGATATAAACGAATTAAAAAAAGCGGTTAACGACCTTGACTTTTTATTAGAGCAAACTACAAAACTCAGTAAGCAATGCTCATTTGGGTATTCCTTTGATCCCAGACTCCCTTCAGAAAACCAACAATTATTTGGAAAAAACCAGAAAGAAGATGAATCGCTACTCAGGCGTTTATGTCAAGAAGGCATAGCGTACCGGTATCCTAACGAAAAACCTAAAGAGCTACAGGCACGGCTAGCTAAAGAATTGCAATTGATCTGTGAGAAATCGTTTACCACCTACTTCTTAATTAACTGGGATCTCACTAGAGAAGCTAGAAAAAGAGGGTTTTTCTATGTAGGAAGAGGTAGTGGAGCCAACAGCCTCGTGGCTTATCTCCTACGCATTACTGATGTCGATCCTATCGAGCTCAATCTCTACTTTGAGCGTTTCATTAACAAGTACCGAAGTAGCCCTCCCGATTTTGATATTGATTTTTCTTGGCGAGAGCGAAACCAAATGATTCAATATTTATTTGAGAGGTATCCGAATGTGTGTTTGCTGGGCGCGTATGTAACCTTTCAAAAAAGAGCAGTAATCAGAGAAATCGGGAAAGTATTTGGACTCTCTAAGGAAGAAATTGATGCACTAGTTGCTCATACAAAACCCCTAGGTCGCAACAAGGAGAGTGATGAGCTTCAGAGACTAGTATTGCACTATTCTCAATTTATTGAAGGCTTACCCAATCACTTCAGTATACATGCCGGAGGAATGCTTATTACCGAAAAGCCTATACACTGTTATGCTACTACCTTTTTTCCGCCCAAAGGGTTTCGAACCATACACCTTGATATGCACATCGCTGAAGACGCTAGGCTTCACAAATTCGACATCCTGTCTCAACGAGGTCTATCAAAAATTGCTGATGCCCTAAAACTCATCGAACAGAATCAAAATAAACAGGTAGACATTCATCAAATCGAGACCTTTAAAAATGACACTACTATCAATAAACTGTTAGCCCTTGGAGATTGCATGGGTTGCTTCTACATTGAATCTCCCGCTATGCGAATGCTTTTGCAAAAACTTAAAGTAAACAACTACCTGAGCCTTGTTGCTGCCAGCTCAATCATTAGACCAGGGGTTTCTCAAAGCGGAATGATGAATGAATACATCCTTAGGCATCAAAACCCTGAAAAAGTACACCAAAGAGCCAACCCCGTACTTCTAAATATTATGCCCGAAACCTATGGAGTTATGGTGTATCAGGAAGATGTCATCAAAGTCGCACACTACTACGGAGGGTTGAGCCTTGCTGAGGCCGATGTACTACGCAGAGGAATGAGCGGTAAATCAAGATCAAAGGCTGAATTTAATCGTATCAAGGCGCAATTCTTCGAAAATGGCAATCAAAAAGGGTATCGCGAAGAGGAAGTGCGTGAAGTATGGAGACAAATCGAAAGTTTCGCTGGCTACGCCTTTGCCAAGGGGCACTCTGCTTCTTATGCTGTTGAGAGCTATCAAAGCCTATTTCTTAGGGCTTACTATCCGCTAGAATATCTCACGGCTGTAATCAATAATGGAGGAGGATTCTACGCAATAGAATTCTATCTCAAAGAAGCGGTTAGACTAGGCGCAAGAGTACACACCCCTTGTATCAACAAGAGTCATATTCAACACACGATCATCAAAAACGAGTTATACCTAGGCTTTATAGCCCTTAAAGAATTAGAGGAACGAAGCATTATAAAAATAGTAGAGGCCAGAACTCAGGGGGAGTTCAAAAGTCTATTCGACTTTATTGATCGAGTACCCATAGGTAGTTCACAGATAGAACTTCTAATACGAGCCGGAGCCTTCAGCTTCACCAATGAAAATAAGCACTCGCTATTATGGCAAGCGTTAGGTATAAAAAATAGTAGACAAAGAAACTTTCAACCCAAACTTTTCGCATCAGAACAAAAGGGAGTTAGCCTGACACACCTCAAAGAATCAGCAGTTGAGAGAACTTATGAACTTTGGGAGCTTTTAGGATTTCCCCTTTCAATGACTTTTGAACTTTTAAAAACTCCGATTCACGGTGTTACCGCTAACCAGCTAGAGTACTATGATCGAAAGACAGTGCGAATACTAGGGTATCTAGTTACGGTGAAAAACACGAGAACAAAAAGCGGAAAGATCATGCAATTCGCCACCTACTTAGATATCAATGGTGTCGTTTTTGACACCACTTCGTTTCCTGAAGTAGCTCAAAAATATCCCGTACTATCCAAAGGAATCTACTTCATCGAAGGATTAGTCTGTACCGAATTCGGGTTCAGAAGTATTGAAGTAAAAAGAAAGGAGCGCTGCGAATACGTAACTAACACCTCTTTCTAAAAATTCAAATAAAACGGTGCTGTAAGATGACGATACTCTTCAGTATAAAGATGTCTTTCAATCTCGATCACTAATTCTTCACGCTCAGCTACAATCGCAGAGGTGGTTTTTTGAAGTTCTAACATCACCCGCTTCACTGGTAAATCTGAGCGACCCTTAACTAGACAATACTTTCGAATCTTAAAACCTGCCTCAAACGCAACCTTTTGTGCCTCAGAGAATCGATCTGAAGGGAGAATTAAAGAAAATAACCCCTCGGCCTTCAATAAACGGTGCGAAGACTGAATGAGTAATTGCAAGGGTAAATGATTCGAATTTCTAGCAAGAGTTCTAGCGTCTTCTAAGGTCTCAGCTCCTTGAAAATAAGGCGGGTTCGAAACAATTAAATCAAAGTCAGCGTCAACGATCGAAGACGGATTCGAAAAATCACCCTTAACTACCTCTAGCCGCTCAGACCAGGGAGAATTACGAAAATTCATTTGAGCAGCGTTACAGGCTCGCTTATCAATATCTACAGCCTTGATTTGACTCGAAGAGAAACGCTGGGCTAATTGAAGCGCAATAAGCCCAGTACCACAACCAACGTCTAAGATTTTTTTAGGATCAGGTGCAGAAGACCAGGCACCGATCAAAACACCATCGGTCCCGATTTTCATCGCAACATTACTATCGTCTATCGAAAATTGTTTAAATCGAAACACCCTCAGGGCTCTAAATAAAGTTCAATCAGGCCATTTGGCGCTGATACCAAGATACGTTTTTGGCCTTTATCTATCGTATTGATGATTTCGTCTACCGCTGGCAATAAGACCTCTTTCCCATTATGATCAATAATAAAAATGGCTTGAGTGGAACTGTCATTCACCCCAACTAATTCACCGATATGACCAAAAGAAGTATCAATAACTTCAAACCCGATGAGTTCGTGATAATAATACTGTCCCTCTTCTAATTCAGGAAGCTCGTCTAACGGGCGATAAATCGATTTTCCAATAAGTGCAGTAGCTTGAAGTTCAGAATCAACTCCTTCAAACTTCACTCTGAGCGATCCATTGTGCCAACGGGAACGCTCAATAAAAAATGGAACCAATTCATGTTCTAATTGAACAAAAACTGATTCCATTTCAAGATATTCACCGGGATAATCGGTGTCTAGTTTTAGAAGCACCTCACCCTTGAAGCTAAATTTTGATGCGATATGTCCTAGTTGGTAGCAGGACTCAAGTCGCATACCGTCAATTATTCAGCTGGTTTCTCTTCTTCAGAAGACTCTTCTGCTGGAGCTTCTTCAGTAGCAGCTTCTTCAGCAACAGGAGCCTCAGCTACTTCTTCAGC
>JAHEKV010000051.1 GCA_024638165.1 Flavobacteriaceae bacterium | reverse complement strand
TGACCATTCAAACTGCCGTGCTTATCGAGACCCTAGTGGCCTTGGGAGCAGAGGTTACTTGGAGCTCTTGTAATATCTTCTCTACTCAGGATCACGCAGCAGCGGCTATTGCAGCAGCGGGAATTCCCGTTTATGCTTGGAAGGGGATGAACGAAGAGGAATTCAACTGGTGTATTGAGCAAACCCTTTTCTTCGGAGAAGATCGTCAGCCACTCAACATGATTCTTGACGATGGTGGAGACCTTACGAATATGGTACTTGATGAGTATCCAGAACTAGTAGCAGAAATCAGAGGTCTCTCTGAAGAAACTACTACTGGGGTTCACCGACTCTATGAGCGTATGGCTAAAGGAACACTTCCGATGCCTGCGATTAATGTCAATGACTCGGTAACTAAGTCGAAATTTGATAATAAATACGGATGTAAAGAAAGTGCCGTTGACGCGGTTCGCCGAGCTACCGATGTAATGCTTGCCGGTAAGCGTGTTACTGTTTGTGGATACGGAGACGTAGGAAAAGGAACAGCCGCTTCGTTTAGAGGTGCAGGTTCAATTGTAACGGTGACTGAGATTGACCCAATCTGTGCACTTCAAGCGTGTATGGACGGATACGAAGTAAAACGTCTAGAGACTGCATTAGGTAATGCGGATATTGTAATCACCACTACTGGTAACAAAGACATCGTTCGTGGAGAACACTTCGAGGCAATGAAAGACAAGACCATTGTATGTAACATCGGACACTTCGATAACGAAATTGACATGGCCTGGTTAAACGCCAACCACGGAAACACCAAGGTTGAGATTAAGCCTCAAGTAGACAAATACACCATAGACGGTAAAGACATCATCATCTTAGCCGAAGGTCGTCTAGTTAACCTAGGATGTGCTACCGGACACCCAAGCTTTGTAATGAGTAATTCATTCACTAACCAGACTCTTGCTCAGTTAGAGTTATGGAACAACTCTGAGAATTACGAAAACAAGGTATACATGCTCCCGAAGCACTTAGATGAGAAAGTAGCAGCCCTTCACCTTGCAAAACTAGGTGCAGAGCTTACCGAATTAAAACAAGATCAGGCAGCCTACATTGGAGTAACCGTTAAAGGACCCTTCAAGCCTGAGTATTATAGATACTAGTGTCCTCTTTTCAGAAACTCATAACACTAGTAGACGAGCTTTATCAGGAGTCTAATTGGGCTGAAGAAAGCTCGATAGAAGTTTCCAAAGCGACTGTTGGATGGCATATTGCGCACTCCTACCTCGTCATTATAAAGAGCTGTGAAAATCTTCTAAGTAATACCAATCGCCCATCGAAAAATCGAAAATGGCTTCAACAAGAAGTCTTTTTTCTTTTACGAAAAATACCTCGAAATAAGATTGAGGCCCCAGAATTTGTGGTACCTATTGATGATAACGAGAAGGAGATTAAAAGGCTTTATGACCAGGCGGTGTCGCTCCTTTCACAGATAAAACAAAATAAGGATGGATACTTATCCCACCCCTTTCTAGGGCCAATAAAATCGGAAAGAGTTCCTCTTTTCCTTCGAATACACACCGCTCATCATCTGCAGATTATTCGAGAAATCATCAAATAAAAAAGGCACCGCAATGCGGTGCCTTTTTTAATTTTAAGTCTAGAAATCAATTACGCCTCTGGGAACGGATCAACAGATACATATGATTTTCCTCCTACTTTCTTTTCAAAACGAACGATACCATCAACTTTCGCGTGAAGGGTATGATCTTTTGAAGCATACACATTTTCTCCTGGGTTGTGTTTAGTACCTCTTTGACGGACGATGATGTTACCTGCAATCGCAGCTTGACCACCGAAAATTTTAACGCCTAAGCGTTTCGATTCTGATTCTCTACCGTTTTTAGAACTACCGACCCCTTTCTTGTGTGCCATGGTATTATCTTTTTATTTAATTATGCTTTTGAAATCGCTTCGATTAACTCAGCTTTCTTCATTGAAGAAATTCCTGAGATCCCTTTGTCTTTAGCTACCTCTTTAAGTTGAGCTACAGTCATTGATGAATAATCAACGCTTGCTTCTTTAGCAGGTGCTTCTACCACTTTCGCTTCTTCTTTCTTAGGAGCTGCCTTCTTAGCTGTTGCTTTCTTAGC
>JAHEKV010000024.1 GCA_024638165.1 Flavobacteriaceae bacterium | reverse complement strand
TTGTACTCTTCTTTCAGACTCCAGACATTGAGGGCCGTTGGGTCACTATTGATGATGAAACAGGAAGAGAGAAATCAGAAATTCTTCTATACGTTGAAGATGGAAAACTTTACGGAAAAATTGAACGTCTCTTATTGCCTGAAGATCAGGGTAAAACTTGTGTGAATTGTAAAGGTGATGAGCACAACAAGCCCATAGAAGGTTTGGTTATCGTCAAAGGATTAAAACCTGATGATGACTCTTGGATCAAAGGTAAAATCATGGATCCTGCTAACGGTAAAAATTACGACTGTACCATTACCCTAGAAGATGACAATACCCTTAATGTTAGAGGTTATTTAGGTTTTTCTCTTTTGGGCAGAACCCAGGTCTGGAAGCGTAAGTAATTATTCAGGACATTGTCCCCAGACCGGTAATTGACCCGGTGAAAGGGGCGATTCAGTAGCGAAATTTCTGGGCTCGTTGGTAATTAGGGGTACGCACCAACTGCTAATATCTCTGTTAAATACAGCAGCTTGGTAAAACATCTCATCCATCACAGTCGCACTTGAGGTGTTCCACCCTCCGATATCTTGATTAAAGCCTCCGGTTGAGGCGAATAATTCTGAAAAATCGGTAACCTTTGAAACGTTCCAATAACTGATATCTCCATTATACAATGTTGCTCCCTTAAACATGGCCTTCATGGTGGTAACATTCCGAGTATCCCAAGATGAGATATTAGGAGTTAGGGTGGTTTTGTTTTCAAAGAGATAACTCATATCCGTTACGAGGGTTGTAATTAGCCTAGATAAATCTTCTCGTTGATCGATGACGATTTCTCTTAGCAATTCGTTGTCTACAATGAGATATTCAGTATCGTTATAGACAAGCCGATCTCCCGCTTCTGCATTGATTGCAACGAGTGTCATCCCATTATCGAGTTGTAGGATTTCAGCAGTATCCGTCGGATTCTCTGATTCTTCTCCTTCTGTTCCTGAGTTATCAGGAGTCTCAATCTCGAAATGAGCCTCTAAGTTCAGATTCATCGTTAATTGAATACTCAGTGGGTTTTCTTGGCTTTCGATGGATCCACTCCAATGAGTAAACAACCATCCCTCTTCTGCTGTCGCCAAGACCTCAAGGCTAGAATTTTCGGGATAGCGATTATCTGCTGATGTTGGACTTAGACTAATCTGACCACTCCCTTCGACACTTAAGCTGATTGAATAGTATACCGATTCAGCACCTTCCTGAAGGGTTGGAGTATCCTTCGAACAGGAGCACAGCAAGATGAGAGCAATCCAAATACTCTTTTTCAATAGCACCTTTTTTTATAAAGGTACGTGCAATAGACTTTTTAATAAAATACCTCGTCGAAGAAGGCTCTCATTTTAGCAGCATAGGGGACACCGTATTTGTCGAAGGTGGATCTAGTTGTTGCATCTGGTTTCCAGTCGAAGAAGGCGTGTCCTGCCTCTTCTACTTGAAGATATACCGCTTTTTGCCCCTTGGCTTCTAAGGTATCTACATAGGCCTGTACCATTTCGTGAGAAATTAATCCGTCCTTGGTACCTCTAGTCAAGAAGTGCGGTATTTCACGTAATTCGCTTGAGGGTACATTTTTGATGGGCGATAGTCCATTTCGATAAGCAATATCTGTTTGAGAGATAAATTGATTGAGTGGGTTTACATCAAAAACACCATAGCTGGGTGCCGCTGCTTTGATGGCGTTTCTAATTTCTTCTCCCACCTGTTCTGCGGTTTTATTTTCAGGTAGGTAGGTAGGAACAAGTTTGAAATCGGTCGGATAATCTCCCGTTCCTATCTGGTCAGAAAGAGTTGCTGCTGCAGCGGATAGATGGCCTCCGGCGCTATCCCCAGTAACTGCAATATTATTTGGGTTAGCTCCGTATTTTGCAGCATTCTCCTGAAGATGGGCAATCGCACCAAAAACATCTTCTACTAGGTGGTGCATAGAATTGGGAGTCTCGTCTCCGTCTAAAGAGTTGATCCAACGGTAGTCAATACTTGCAACTATATAAGTGTTTTCCTTAGCTAATTCCCAAGCTAAGGCGCGCATAATATCTTCGTTGTTTGAAGACCATCCGCCCCCGTGAATAATCACTACCATCGGTAAATTCTCACCCCCTTTAGGAGCGAACACATCATACTTAAGTACTTTCTTACCAGGCTTAGCATATACTACGTCTCTATAAATAGTAAGATCATCGACGAGTTCGCGGTTAACAAAAGTTGCTCCGATAGTCATGTCCTTGGTGACCTTAATGGTTTCTTTTGCCGAGAAGAACTCATAACTAGTAGTCCCCCACATCCCACCTTGAACCGTGTAGTAAATAGCGTCAATTTCATGACCCAGTTCAGGAATAGCAGTTATCGTAAGCTCGGTGTCAGGAGCTACAACTCCGTCAGCAGGTAATGCAGGTGCTACCCGAACACTACCGTGATCGAGATCTGCGAGTTTAACCTGAAACTGTGCGCTCATGGCGTGTATTGAAATGATTGCCGTAAGAAGGGCTAGTCCTTTAATTTTTAGCGAGTACATATGGAAGGTTGTTTAACCTTCCCAATTTAGAAGAATAATTAAAGTGAAACTGTTAAAGTTTGCTTACTCTGTTTTCAAACCCTCATACAGAATCGCCTTTCTGATGTTTAAATCGTAGATCGCTTGTTGATCTCTTGAAGGATAGACCCGATTGGATAAAAAGATATAAATAAGTTCAGTGGCAGGGTCAACCCAAAAGAAGGTACCGGTGAACCCAGAGTGACCATAACCAGACAAATCAGCTAAAGGAGAAGGATAAGAGTCTTCATAGGAGAGGGTGTCATTTTCAATTCTGGGTTTATCAAATCCTAAGCCTCTTCGGTTGTTATTTTCTTTGAATTGAATACGGGTGAAAGTGTTAATAGTAGAGGACTTAAGAAATTCTCTTCCTTGATATTTTCCTTTTTTCAAGAACAACTCTAAAATAGGGAGTAGAGAGTGGGTATTCGAGAATAATCCTGCATTACCTGAGACACCACCTAGTAGCGCTGCATTTTCATCGTGCACCCAGCCTCTGGTCAAGGTCTTTCTAAAAAGACTATCCTGTTCTGTAGGTATGATTCGCTCTATGGGTAATTGATTTGCTGGATTAAAAAGAAGCTCCTTAGCGCCAAGGTTCTGATAGAAGTTTTCTTTTAAAAAAGTTTCGAATGCTGCACCACTTAAACGCTCGACGACTTCAGGAATCATAAGAAAGGTTAGCCCCGAATAACGGTACGTTTTGTCTGAATGTTTTGATCTTCTCGCCTTGCGGTAAACATAAGATTTAAAACGCTTGTGAATATAAATCCCCTCATAGGCCTTTGTAGGGTACTGATCAGATTCACTATTGTTTATCCACCGCTTCTTAAGCTTGCCATCTCTTTTTTTAACCTTGTTGAGGTAAACGATATAGGGAACGATGCCGCCCTGATGTGCGAGTAGCTCTCGAACGGTTAACTGACTCTTCTTTGGATGATTTTTCCAATCTGGAAAATAGTCGCTGAAGGGCTTATCAAGTTCTATTAATCCGTCGTCATAGAGTTTCATAAGCGCTAGGGTAGCGCCCACCACCTTAGTGATTGATGCGAGATCGTATAAATCATTTAGGCTAACTTCTGTGATACTGTCATAGGTGTGATACCCATAGGCTTTGTCTACTAATACCTTGTCTCCCTTTTTCAGGAAAACCTGGGCTCCAGGGAAAGCACCCTTTCTAATGCCGTTTTCAACAATACTGTCGATGCGTTGCCGTATATCACCTTGGGCGTTAGTAAGCAGTGTCGACAGGCCGAAGACTAGAATTAAAAGGCTTCTCATTGCATTAGAGTTTGGTATACGTAGTATAGTAAAGGAATGCTTTTAGTTCATAGTTTTCGCGTTCAAAAGGAGCGCTGTCTATCACTTTTGTCGATTCACCCATATTTTCAAACTCGGCATAGAGTAGTGATTTCAGCTGTTCTATGCTACAATTAAATGAGGTCGGTTCTACCTGCCTAAGGTGCTCTTTAAAACCCTTGTGGTTGGGGTAGTCCGTTAAATTTTTAGAATGTTTATAATCAGCTCTCATTGGCTCGAGTCCTATTTTTTCTAAAATTGGCTGGTAGTCTACTTCAAAATCACAGCAAATTAACTGACCCCCTTTAACTAGTTTTTGAGTGTATTTTTCTAGTTCTCTCGCATCAATGTATTCGAGTGAGCCAAAAAAACAAAGTAGATCGCAAGAATTAGGAAGCTCACCGATAAGGCTAGTATAGGTAATAGTCGGGTGAGGGGTAGTTTTTTCAATCATGGCTTGACTGGGGTCATAGCCAATTACCCTTTTGGCATAGGGTACTAAGGTTAGACTTGAAGTACCCACTCCACACCCGATATCTAACGCTATTTCAAAGTGCCTATCCTTTAAAATCCTCGACAGAATGAGCTTGTGTAAAGGAGGCCTGTACGCCCTGTAATGGTTCGATTCTGATGAATTATATGCGGAGGAATGTTGAGACATCAGCTTGAAGATAAACTAAAACAAGTATTTTAGAAGACCTAAACGACCTTAATGATACAATCTCGATCGCACTTATTTTCTCTTTTACTGGCGCTGATGGGCGTGTTGTATTCTTGTAATGAGACTGAGATCGTTGATGGTTTGTCAGTAACCTGTAATGACGGTATTCAAAATGGAGACGAAGTTGGAGTAGACTGTGGAGGTAGTTGCGGGAGATTTTGTCCGGTCTATGAAAACCCGTTGGGGGGAGAGATTATTTGGCGGACCGTACTTAGAACGGGAGGAGTTTATACTTTAACTGAACCGTTACTTATTCGCGATGAATCACAGCTTGAGATTCAGCCTGGGGTAACTATTAAAGTGGTTCCTAATGTGGGTGCCTACATCGCTATCGGACAGGGCGGACAACTCAATATTTACGGATCAGCCGAGCAGCCTGTTATTTTCGAGTCAATTAGTGATAACCCATCTGCTGGAGATTGGGGAGGCATTCAAGTAATGGGTCAAGCAATCACCAACGAGTCTGGAGTTCGTCTCACCGAAGTGGGCAATTACCTATATGGGGGCGGCGATGATTTGGATTATTCTATTAGACTCACCTATGTGAAGATTCACCATGCAGGGGAGGTTATTAATCAATCACCCATGGCAGCTTTAGGTCTCTATGGAGTAGGAAGTCAATCGATCGTTGATCAAGTTGAAATTTCTCAAGCCCTTGGAGCAGGAGTTCGCATTGTAGGGGGAACTGCAAATTTGCATCGACTGTACTTAAATGATCTTGGAGAAGGAATTCATGTGTCCAACGGATGGAGAGGTGATTTTAAAAAAACCTTTCTCTCTAACATTGCTTCTTCACCTTTTCGATTTGAAGAATATTTAGCCTCTGACGAGCCCAATAACAAAGGGTTTTTTGAAGACCTGACCTTTATAGGTCCTTCTGCGGGTTCTCTGATTCAACTCAAATCGGGAGGGGCAGATTTAAACCTGAAGAATTGGTATGTTAGTCAGATCGGTTCTTTCTTAAGTCTAGAAGAAGATGCGTTCCATCGAATCGATTCATTACAGGTGAATCCTATTTACTTTACTGGGTCAGTAGTGAATTTGATCACCCCAACCTCGTTAAACACTGATTTTATTATTCAAAGTGAAAACCAGGGCGCAGGTTCGGCTGCAGAAAAGCCCATTTGGCTAAACTGGACTAATTAACCGAGAAAGATTTTACTTCATAAAAGGGTTGCCCATGGTCATCCAACCCTTGTATCTGAACGATATATTCACCTTTAACTTCAGAAGTCGTTAATCGGATCGTTTTTTTGGAGGCTATATCTATTCTGGGATTCCAATACAATTGTGTTCTGAAATCAGGCAAATTAGAATCTGTAAGGTGGGTCTGATTGTAGTATTTCTTGGGTGATGCGCTAAGCAATGATTCAGGAACTAGGGTGCCCGTTTTGAAATAATTTGCCTGAGTAGAATTACCATCCATAAGTAGCGCTCCCGCATAGGTCTTACCCCCATAAACGATAGGGTCGGTATAAATACGTATGAAATCTACGAGGGTAGCATCTACCTTAAACAAATCCTCTGAGGTGGTAAATTGAATTCCATCAATCATCAATAGTGCTGGTAGATAGCCCGGTAAAATTTGAATCTGTTTGATCGCAACGGTTTCTGTACCTCTGTAGTTATTCACGCTAACCTCAGGAATGATCTCCCGAATCGTTTCTTTCAGGCTTCTAAATCGATTGTACTCGTTTAAGTTATACTCTTTTGAAGGGAGATGACTCAGAAAGTCTTTTGCAGGCTTTACGATGACAGAGTCAGGTCTAAATTCGAAGTAGTTATTTTCGATTTGGTTGTAGATACTACGCTGTAATAGTCTTGGTTTTTGATCTTCACTCAGCGGTTTGAAGCTTGATTGAAAAGGCTTTTTGTCGAGACTAGGTAATGATTCGAAGGTTACTAAATTTTCGAGAGATACCTTCGAGGCCTCTTGTAAAACAATCGGGTAATCTGTGGTCAGATTCTCTAAGGTGGCATAATACGTTGAGCCCTCCGTTACCATCTTACTGAATGTTTGATTGGTACCCTGTTGCGTGATGATAGCCGTCTCAGGATTAATATAATCTTGATTCAATTGAAGTCGTATCGAACTGCCTCGGTGTTCTGGTTTATAAATCGTATCCCCAAGTTTTGAGGCGATGGTTTTGGCCAATTCAAGATTCACTAAGGGTTCGACGAGCTCACCGACTTTACGAACTGAAATGCTAATAGGCCGGCTAACGAGGCTTCCTTCTTTGGTCTTACGAATATTCAATGTGATAGAATCTCTAGTAGTGTAAGAGGCTTTAAGATCTATTTCAAATCGATGGTGTGAAGTGCCCTTTGCTGAGGATATCGAAATGCTCCCTTCCTCTGTCCTAACCTTAGCGCTGGTATACGGATTGATCACATGAATTTCTTGTTCAAAAATACTTTCAGGCCAATTAAGCATCCACTGTGAATACGCTTGTAACGTGTAACTGCCTGTGGCAAGATCAGAAGATATAAACCAGTCGCCACTACCGACCCCATCACTTAGAGATACTCGTTTGATCTCTGAATAGCTCTCATCTGCAGATACTAATTTTAGGTAAATACTCTGACTAACGGTTGATGCTTCGAGGTTTTCAGCGTCTAGGAGGTACCCGTTAAAGTAGAGGTATTCAGAAGGGAAAAAAGTGGTTTTGTTAAGGGTAAGCCACAACAACTCTCTTGGAGTTTGTAGCGCTTTCTCTTTTTGAGCGGCATTAATAACTTGCTGTTGACTATAGGTAATAGTGCTAAAGAAGAATAACCCGATAAGAACGAACAACCTAGTCTTCATCAATCCAGAATTCAGGTTTGATATTTGATCCTATTCGAGTGCAATCTCCACAGAAAGGTAAAACCATGACGAAAGGTCCTTCTGAGCCCGGTTCTGTTGAGGCGAAATAGACAAGTTCGTCTGACTTGATCGCCTCAAGTAGTGGGCGATTACCCATAGTACCGCTTATTGAAGGCACACTGGTTTGACAAGCATAGAAATAATTCGGACGATTCCCATCAGGGTAATAGTCTCTGTAATCCACAAACACTCTTTTAGCATCTACTCCTGATACTTCGAAGTATCCTAATACCACTTCTTCAGGATTGGTTTCAGAGTAGATATTGCTATTGATTTGACCCGGCTGAGATTGCGTGAAAACCGTGGTAGAGGCGTCTGAAATTTCTTTTAAAGATTGATAGTAGGCGTAAGTTTGAGGGTCTACTGCGTACTGTTTTACCTCGATGCTATACCGATACATTCCTTTCGGGTCGTATTTCTTTAAGAATCTTACGGGTAAATCTATGATTTCGTCTGACTGAAAATTATAGGTGTTGACCAGTTTGATACGAGTAGATTTGAAATTACCGTAGCATTCTTTTTCTTCGGTTTCGCGTAAAATGGCGCGAACGTCGATCGTGTGAAATCCTTCGGCGAAAATGACCGCATCATAGGCACTCCAGTACGGGGCTATGATTTTATATGTTTCTTCGTAATCAATGCGATAATAGTTCCCTTCAGAGTTTGAGTTACTCGAACTCAATTTAAAAGACAGCCCTTCTTCATTATCCGAATTCACCCCTGGGATTACTGAAAAATCATCGATAGAAACATTTCCTACTAATGATTTAGTCTCAGAGCTGTAGGCGCGACCGTTTGCTGTAGTAATTGAAAGTTTATAAGAAACACCGCCTTCGGCTGCGAATGGGGTAACTGATTGATATTGACCCTCTTCAATCTCTTCGAAAGGATAATTTTGTTCGTTAGCGCTTAAAACAACCATAGCCCCTTTTTCTGCTGGGGCTTCTTTAGTATCGAACGGATAAGTTCTGCTCAGCGTAATTTGTTGGTACTTTAACTCATCAGTAACGATCGCATGAACCACCAGATTGCTCTGATCATCTCCAAAGTCAATAGAGACCTCCTCGACACAGGCCGAGTTCAAGACCACGAGGAGGCTAACGAGTATTAATTTTATACAGCTCTTCATTTTCAGAACTTTAAGTTATAAGAAATAGACGGGATAGCCCTTGCAAAAATGGAAACCTGATAGGCTTTAATTCGATTGTCTTCATTTACAAAAAACATCGAGTATGGATTATTTCGTCCGAGAATATTATAGACTGAAATACTCCAGAAACTATGAGCGAGTTTGTTTAGCTTGTGATTGCCTTCTACATTGAATCCAATATCAAATCTCATGTAGTCGGGAATTCTAAACTCGTTTCTACGACTATAGGTTACATAGGTAACCCCGTTTAAATCGTACTTACCTGTAGGGATTGTGATCGGTCTACCGGTTTGGTAGGTAAAGTTTCCTGAAAGGCTAAATCTTCTAGTCAACTTATAATTAGCTACGATATTTAAATCATGTGGCTTGTCAAAATTTGAAGCGAAGAAGGAGCCTTGATTTACGCGCTCTGACGGGTAATCGCTATTCAGTCTTATCAGTGATCTCGAGTAGGTATAAGAAACCCAGCCGTTTAGATCTCCTCTGTTTTTTCGAATCATGAACTCAGCTCCATAAGCTTTACCATCGCCTTGAATGAGTTGAGTCTCTATATTCGGAACAAGTTGTGTGTTGGCCCCCGTCTTGAGGTCAGTCAGATTCTCATATTTCTTGTAATATAAATCGAAGGTCAGGTCATAAGCATCACTTTCTTCTCGGTAGGCATATCCAAAGCTGACTTGCTGGGCCTCTTGAGGGCGCACGTAGCGATTAGATAACCTCCACGAGTCAAAAGGAGAAGCCGCTGTGTTGTTACTCAAGGTATGGAGGTATTGGTAGGCGTTATTTAGGCCAAGTTTAATCGAAGCATAGTCACTTACTAGGTACCTTGCACTTAACCTGAGTTCAGCCCCGAAATAGCTTGATTCAACCTGACCACTTTCAACGCGCTCGCTTCCCGTGACACTAGAACCTAAAAGTGGAAGTCCCGTTTCATAGGTGTTGATGTCTTTTGGGCCAAGGGATAAATAGTAGGGGAGTCGAATCGCGCCATTGACTTCTAGTTGATCATTCACCTTCCATACATCTGAAGCGAATAGAGCTCCTTCAATTGCCTGTTCATTCTCTAATTGCAAGGGTTCGATTTGATCTTCAACGGTTCGTGGGTCAAGACTGCCTGGCTGTATGTTATAAACACTAGTGGTATTACCGTATTCGATTTGGTGTCTTTCACTGATTTTCGATAAGGAGGTAAGAAGATTAATATGATTAATACCGTAGTTCTGAATAAATCCGTTTTGAGCGTTTCCAGAATAATCGATTTGATGGCGATAGTCAGAAACCGATGCAGTCGTCTTAAACACCTTGTTCCCCAAGTTCTTTCGATAATTCACGCTAAGCATGAGATTAGAATAGGAGAATAGGGAGTCGCGTGTAGCATTGAACTGGTCCTTAGAGTAATAGGTGGTGACATCTAACTTTGACCCCTTTTCATTTTCGACATGAATTTTATTAATTACATCGTAGAAGTTGGCCTTCGTGTTTTGTAGATTTTCGTCTTTTAATCGTTTGAGAAGCCAATCTGAATAGGCACCACGCACTCCTGTAATCATTGATGATTTTCCTTTGCTCAGAGGCGTTTTAATAACGCCATTGAAGGTGACTGGCCCTAGTGACAACTCACCCGAGGTTTGTTCTAAATCGGCATCTTTAGTACGAAGATCAAATACTGAAGATAATCGCCCTCCGTAGGGCGCAGGAACACTCCCTTTGTAGATGTTTACCTGGCCAATAGCTACAGGATTTAGCGCCTGAAAGATCCCAAAAAAGTGGGTAGGATTGTAGATTACCCCTCCATCTAAAAGATTGAGGTTTTGATCGGGCTTTCCTCCTCGAACATTTAAACCTGTTGCTCCTTCGCCTGCAGAACTGATCCCTGGTAGGGTAGCTGCAACTTTTAGAACGTCTCGTTCGCCGAGCACAAGAGGAATTGTTTTTGACTCTTCAACATCGATATTTTCTACACCCGTTTCACTCGAGTTTACAGGATTGATTCGACTTCCTAAAAGCACTACTCCTTCGAGATTCTGAAAGGCTTCGAAGAGCTGAAGGCTGAAACTGCCATCGCTGAAAACGGTAACGGGTTGTTCAAGTGATTGAAATCCTGCTGCGGTGATATCGAGTAGATACTCGCCCCTCGGAACCCTTAATTCAAAAAAACCGTTTTGGTCTGTAATGGCATAGGTAGCGTTTTCACCTATAGTAGCAACCACAGC
>JAHEKV010000042.1 GCA_024638165.1 Flavobacteriaceae bacterium | reverse complement strand
ATGTGCTTATGTGGCTTATGATATGGCACGATGGGATTTACTGGCCAAGAAGGGTCAGATGCCATTGTATCGAATGTTGGGGCTTTCGCTTCCGACCGCGGCTACTTCGATGACTATTGGGATTAATCCGCCTGAAGTGGTGAAAGAGCGCATCCCGATACTAATGAATGACATGCCCAGTCTAAAGGGGCTGAAGATTAAATTGGGGTCTTCCGAAGGTATTGATGCGGATAAGGCCATGTTCGAACAGGTCGTTGAGTCTGCGAGTGTGTATGATTTGAAATTGCGGGTTGACGCCAATGGCGGATGGTCACTGAGTGATGCCAAACACATGCTCGACTGGCTTTCAAAACGCGGAGTTGAATACATTGAACAGCCACTGGTTGAGGGGGCTGAAGATCAGTTGCCTGAGCTGTTTAAGAATCGTCCGATACCCATCTTTGTTGATGAGTCGTGTCGCTCAGCTAGTCAAATTCACAAATACGCTCACTGTGTGGATGGGGTGAATATGAAGCTCATGAAATGCGGAGGAATCACTGGGGCCCTTGAAATCATTCAAGTGGCTCGTTCTTACGGATTAAAAACCATGATTGGTTGTATGTCTGAATCTTCGGTATCGATTGCCGCTGCCGCTTCACTTACGGGAATCATCGATCATGTCGATTTAGATTCTCATTACAATTTAGCTCCAGACGTAGCGGTTGGCGCACCTTTGGTCGATGGTATTACCATGCCTACCGATGAATTTGGACACGGAGCACGATTAAAACCCGAAGAATAATGTTACAACCGAAAGACAAAGTAGCAATCTATATGGAGGGCCATCTCGAAAGTGATTTCGGAAAGATGGGCTTTGGTGCGGTGAGGTATTTAACCAACGACATCGTCGCCGTAATTGATAGTGCTCAAGCAGGACGTGAGATGAGTAACTTTATGGATACCTCAAGATCGATCCCGGTGGTGAATAGCGTAGAGGAATCGATTGCCCTTGGTGCTGAGGTACTTCTTTTAGGTATTGCTCCTGTAGGTGGAAAAATTCCTGATTTCTGGTATGAAACGCTAGACAAAGCGATTGATTCAGGAGTTTCACTCATCAATGGATTACACGATTTACTGGCGCCTAGATACGAAGGTCGGATGAAACAAAATTGGGTCTGGGATGTGCGGGTTCCGCAATTTATTCCCGCCATTGGTTCGGCTCGTGCTTTAGAGCACCAGGGTAAGCGAATTCTTTGTGTAGGTACCGATAATGCGGTGGGTAAGATGACCGCTGGTTTAGAGTTGTATCGAGGACTTTTAAAGCAGAATCGCTCAGCTGGCTTTGTGGCTACCGGGCAGATTGGGATTACGGTGACAGGGGGAGGAATTCCGCTCGATGCCTTTAAAGTAGACTACGCTACAGGTGCTGTGGAAACCGCAGTTTTAGAACAGGCTGATAAAGATTATATCATTATTGAGGGTCAGGGATCGCTTCTTAACCCAAGTAGCACGGCGACTTTGCCGCTGATGCGAGGGAGTTGTCCGACCCATTTGATTCTTTGTATGCGAGGAGATAAAACCACTCTTCGATCAAATACTCAAATTAAGATACCGAATCTGCGTGAATTTATCGCCCTCAACGAATCGCTAGCATCGGTGTGCGGAACCTACCCGGATGCAAAGGTGGTAGCCATTGCGGTAAATACCTCCATGTTTTCTGAAGCAGATGCCCAATTAGTTAAGGAACGAATTACGGCCGAGAGTGGCGTGCCTGCCTTTGACCCGGTTCGCGATGGAGTTCAAGGATTGATAGAATGCTTATGAGGTATCTATTTTTAATTTTATTATTTGCTGGTTGTCAAACAGCAACTACTTGGGAGCTTGGACCTTTTGAAAAGGTTACCGATGCAAACCCCATTCTTAGACCCTCTAGTGATTATAGTTTTCTAGATCCTGTTAGCTCAGAAACAAGATACTTTGAAGAGAAGAACGTTTTAAACCCTTCTGCGGTGGTTAAAAACGGCTTGGTTCATCTCATTTATCGAGCACAAGACTCTTTAATGACTTCGAGGCTAGCTCTAGCAACCAGCTCTGACGGAATTCATTTTGAAAAGTCTGCTGAGCCTATTCTCTTTCCAGAAGGTGATACGCAATTCGCCTTCGAATGGCCGGGGGGTATTGAAGACCCTCGTATCGTAAGCTTAGACCAAGG
>JAHEKV010000041.1 GCA_024638165.1 Flavobacteriaceae bacterium | reverse complement strand
AGCGGATTCTCCTCGACGATCACAAAGTCGGCTTGTTTTCCAACTTCCACGCTGCCGATTTGATCGGCAATACCTAAGGCTTCTGCACCGTTGAGGGTGGCTGAACGAATCACTTCGAGCGGATGGAATCCTGCCTCACGCAGTAATTCTAACTCTCTGATATAGGCGAAACCATACAATTGAAAAATGAATCCTGAATCTGAACCGGTGGTTACACGTCCGCCTCGATTCTTGTATTCATTGACGAAGGTCATCCATAATTTGAAGTTGCGTTTCCAAGTAATCTCTTGCTCGGTTCCCCAGTCATGCCAGTACGACCCGTGTGAAATCATCGAAGGTTGATAAAATCTCCATAGCGAAGGCAAGGTGTATTCTTCGTGCCATTCGGCTCTTCTCGCGCGCTGAAGGTCACGATTAGCCTCGTAAATATTAAAGGTGGGGTCTAGAGTAAAATCGAGATCGAGAAGCTCACCCATCACTGCGTTCCAGTGATCTGAGTAAGGCGCAGCGGCTTGTTCCCATAACTTACCTGCCTCTTCAAAACGGTGCTGCTCATTTTGATAGTTGTAATCTAACGGATAATTCTGCACCGTACGATCTTCAAAAAGTGCCTCTGGTAATCCGTACCAGTGCTCCATCGAAGTGAGACCAGCGCGTGCCGAGTGAAGTACATTCCATCGTGCTACACTCATCTGAGCATGGTGGCATGCAGAGCCAAGGCCTAAACGTTTATTTTCTCTTAGCGCTGCATCCATGATTGCTGGGTCGGCTCCAAAGAACTTAATTCCATCTGCTCCATTTTTAGCATTTTGACGAACCCATTCACGAGCCTCGTCAGGGGTAGTGATCTCATCTCCACCTTGCCCAAAACCAGTGTAGGCAAAGATTCGAGGAGCGATGATTTCATTTTTCTCTGCACGACGTTTCAGGTCAAGCGTATATTCAAGACCGCGCCCACTAGGTTCTCTAACGGTAGTCACGCCATGGGCGAGCCAAAGGCTAAACACGTAGTCCCAGTCGGCTCCTTGAGCAGTACCGCCGATGTGTCCGTGCATATCGACAAACCCTGGTAGAAGATACATGCCGGTAGCATCGAGCTCACGCCCTCCAGGTTTTAACTGAGGACGTCGTTTCGGATTAATCGCCACGTTCGGATACCCTACCACACTCACCTCAGTAATCTTATCATTTTCGACCACCACGTCAACGGGGCCTATCGGAGGCGCGCCATTTCCATTAATCAGGGTCACCCCTCTAATGATTAATTGTTTGAAAGGGCCCTCGGCCAATTGGCTCTCTTGTGCGAACGAAAGTGCACAGCTGAACAGCGCAAGTAAAAGGAATTTTTTCATGGTTATAGGATGAAATCAGTGTTTAAGAAATTGCTTTCATTGCTGTCTAAGATATCACGAACGGTTTGTTTATTGATATCATTTTCTTTGAAAGCTAAGAAAGTTCGAATCGAGAAGGCTCTAAGCGCATCCTTAACGCTAAGGGTCGCTTGACCTGAATCTTTACGACCGGTGAACGGATAAATATCTGGCCCTCGCTGGCAAGCCGAGTTGAGGTTTACTCGACACACAAGGTTGGCAAGGATGTCAATAAGACGTGCTAGTTTGGTGTGATGTCTACCGAAAATACTCACCTGTTGACCGTAATCAGAATCGGCCATATCATTTAATGGGTGTTCAATTGAATCAAAAGAGATCACTGGAACCACAGGGCCAAACTGCTCTTCTTGGTAGACTTTCATCTCCTTGGTTACCGGATACAATACGGCTGGCCAAATAAAATTATCACTTACCTGACCTCCTTTTTTATTCATAATACGAGCGCCTTTTTCGATCGCGTCGTCAATAAGTTCTTGAATGTAAGCTACTTTACCCGGTTCGGGTAGCGGAGTCAAAAAGGCTTTTTCATCCCATGGGTCTCCAAAAGGCAGGGCGTCAACGGCGGCTGTAAATTTTTCTAGGAAGGCCTCCTTAATGGTTTCTTGAACGTATAGAATTTTTAGAGCGGTACAACGCTGACCATTGTAACTCAAGGTTCCTGATATACACTCTGAAACGGTGAGATCAAGGTCTGCATCTCGAAGGATAATGCCCGGGTTCTTGGCCTCTAAACCATAAACGGTTCTCAATCGATTCGCTTTCGGATGCAATTCTTGTAAGGCGTTCGCTGAGGTACTGTGCCC
>JAHEKV010000022.1 GCA_024638165.1 Flavobacteriaceae bacterium | reverse complement strand
AAGAAGCAGGCATCTATAGTAGCGCACTAGGTTATGGCTTAGCACTAGCTACGGCAGATCTCAACGGAGATGGATTTATTGATATTTATGTCGGAAACGACTTTCACGAAAACGATTACATTTACTTAAATAACGGGGATAAGACCTTTACAGAGCAATCACAGTCGTTACTTCATTCAAGTACACGATTTACGATGGGAGTAGATGTTGCTGATATGAATAGCGACTTGCTTCCCGATCTATTTACCCTCGATATGATGCCCAACCGTGCTGATGTCTTTATGAAATCGGGAGGGGAAGACAGTGATAAAGTAGCTCAAATCAAACGCGACTTTGGTTATCACGAGCAGTTGGCACGCAACCATTTTCAGCTAGCGACTGAAGGTGCTTACAAAGAAGTTGCACTGGCGACAGGTACCTTCGCTACGGATTGGAGTTGGACGGTGCTTCTCGAAGATTTTGATAATGATTCGAATACGGACATTTTTATTTCGAATGGGATTTATAAGCGCCCGAATGATCTTGATTTTATCAACTTTCAGAGCAATGCCGCCTTTGATGATTTTGCGTCAAGCGAAGCTGAATTAGAGCAGCAACTCATCGAGCAGATGCCGATGTTAAAAATTGAAAATGAGCTGTTTTTGAACCGTGGAGATTTAAATTTTGAACGACTAGATCCTTCTTCGCAGTTTAATCCTTCGTACAGTAATGGTGCTGCAGTAGCCGATCTAGATAATGATGGTGATTTAGATTTAGTGGTCAATACTATTCAAGAGCCTGCGCACATTTTACGAAATACGATTAGTGATACCCACTTTGTTCAGTTCACACTGCCTCGAAATGCTTTAAATGCCAAAGTGATTATCGAGCATGAGGGTACTAAAATATATAAAGAAGTGCTTCGAACTAGGGGGTATGCTTCGGCTTCTTCGACTCGTATTCATCTGGGTCTAAAGAGCGACGCGGTTATTGACCGTTTAGAAGTGTATTACCCTGATGGTCAGGCTGAGGTTTATACCAGTCTTACAGCAGACACGCATCATGTACTTGCATCAGGAGAGCCCTTAGATCAATCATTTGAGAGCCCTTTAGAAGACACTAGCTTTGTGACAACCTCATTTGATTATGTTCATAAAGAAAACGCTTATCTCGATTATGAACGTGAACCATTAATGCTTGAAAAATTATCGATAGAGGGGCCTGCCTATACCCGAGCAGACTTTAATGGGGATGGGATCGATGACTTATTCTTTGGAGGTTCTAAAATGCAAACCTCTGAGCTCTACTTAGGAACGACTTCAAATACTTACCAAAAGACCAAAGTTGCTGTCTTTGAACAAGACTATAATTTCGAAGATGTCGATGCAGTAGCCTTTGATTTTGATGTCGACGGCGATTTGGATCTCTATATCATGAGTGGAGGTAACGAAACTTATGATGGGGAGGTTACTTTGATGGATCGTCTCTATATCAACGACGGCCAAGGAGATTTTGTTCGATTCCCAGCGAATCTCCCACAGTCAAACGGAGGAAGCATCTCTGCAGCAGACTTTAATGGAGATGGCTTTGATGATCTGTTTATTGGTAATCGATCGCTACCTGGCGGATATGGCCTTTCGCCAACAAGCGCTATCGTCGCTAGTGCCCCCGAGAGTAATTCGTATTTCGAGGCAGTTGCCCAGGCTCCCCTGGGAATGGTCACAGATAGCCAATTCGCTGATATCAATGGAGATGGCCATTTAGATATCGTTGTCGTTGGCGATTTTATGCCGGTGACGGTTTTAATCAACGATGGAGCAGGTAGTTTTACGAATCAAACCACGGCTTTTGGTCTTAGTGAGACTTCTGGTTTTTGGAATACGGTCGAAGTTGCCGACATCAATGGTGATGGAAAACTAGATATACTCGCGGGTAACGCAGGGGCTAACCATAAGTTTAAGCCCACCCTTGAAAAACCAGTCGTAGCCTATCTAGATGACTTTGATGGAAATGGATCACTTGATCCAATTGTATTTTACAGCTTCTTTGATGAGCCAGTACCTTTTGCCTCAAAAGATAAGCTGGTGAGTAGTTTACCTTATCTCAAGAAGAAGTTTTTAAAGTATAGTGACTTTGCGAATGCTCAGGACATCGTTGCACTCACCGAAAGAACCGAAATTTTCGAAACTAAGGCGGTGGTTGAGATGCGCTCAATGGTTTTTATCCAAGGCGAGACCGGAACGTTTGAAGGAATTGCCCTGCCCACTGAAGCTCAACTTTCAACGATTGAAGATTTCTATGTTGAAGAAGGTAAGGTATATTACACAGGGAACTACAGTGGCTATGTCACTGAATTAGGACCAAGCCTTTCGAATTCTGGTGGAGTATTGAGTGACTTTGATGGAGCCCAATTTCAATCTCATCGATCACTAGCCCTGCCTAAAGGTACCGAAGGACGTTTCATCGATCGCATTTCTGAAAAAGAGCTGATTGTTGTTCAAAACAATGGGCCAGCCCTTATCATAAAAGAGAATAATTAAACAAACTGCGTATTTTTGTCGTATGAATAGAATTTATAAGTGGTTAGGAGCATGGACTACTTTGTTGGTAGTTAGCTTATCCTTAATTAGTTGTGAAAAGGATACTCGTTATGTAGATCGATTATCTGATGCTGATTTGTTTAACGATACCATGCAGAAACTGACGGATGTTATCGTTTACGACATCTTTTCGCCGGTGGTTGCTTCGAGGGTTTATGTGTATCCGACCGTTGCGGCTTATTCAGTCATGCAGAAGGCCTACCCAGAGAAATACGAATCGTTAGCCGGCCAGTTAAAAGAGTTAACCGATATCCCTGAGTTAACTGAGGGAGTGAACCCGCAACTAGCGGCTATTCATGCGTTTTTGGTCGTAGGAAAGCAGTTGATTTTCTCAGAAAATCGCATTGATGAGTATAGAGAATCGCTGTATGAAGAATTAGATGATTTAGGAATGCCGAGTCGCGAATTTGATGCTTCCATTGCCTATGGAGAGGCGGTGGCTGCACATATTCTTGCTTGGGCCGATACTGATTTTTATAAGCAAACAAGAACTTTTCCTAAGTATACGATTCAAGAAGGTGATCAGTTTTGGAAACCTACTCCTCCCGATTACATGGAAGGAATTGAGCCGCACTGGAACCGAATTAGACCGATGGTGATTCCTGATGCAGCAATGTTTGATCCGGCACCTCCGCTACCGGTAGATATGAATCCCGACAGCCCTTTCTATGCCGAGCTTTTAGAGGTATATGAATTAGGTCGAAAGGTAACTGAGGATAATAACGAAAATGAAGAGGCGCAGATCGCCGCATTCTGGGATTGTAACCCTTATGTTTCTCATCACAAGGGACATGCTATGTTTGCTACCAAGAAAATCACTCCGGGTGGACACTGGATGGGTATTACCAAGCTAGCTACTCAAATTGCTGAGAACTCATTTGATGAGACCATCAATACCTACCTGAATGTTACCGTGGCACTCTTTGATGGATTTATCTCCTGCTGGGATACGAAATGGAATACCCTTATTGTACGACCAGAGACTTTAATTAATCAATACCTCGATGAAGAGTGGTTGCCTAAGTTACAGACTCCGCCATTCCCTGAATATACTTCGGGACACTCAGTAATCTCTCGTTCGGCAGCGACGGTCCTTACCAAGATTTATGGCGACAACTTTGCCTTTGATGATACTACCGAAGAGGCTTATGGACTGCCAACCCGTTCTTACAAGTCGTTTATGCACGCCTCAGAAGAAGCGGCTGTTTCTCGACTTTACGGTGGTATCCATTACCGCAGAGCGATCGATCAAGGGGTGGTTCAGGGTGCAGCAGTAGGAGGCTATGTAGCTCAAAACTTGAATACTTTCAAGGTAAAGACAGCTGAGGTAAATCCTTAGGCTTCTAAGGCCTGAACGAGGTCATTCCAAACGTCATCGGTGTGTTCTAGACCTACCGATAGACGAATCATGCCATCCGTAATCTCAACGGCTAATCGTTCTTCACTGCTAAGCTTGGCATGAGTACTCGATGCAGGGTGGGTAATAATGCTACGAGTATCTCCTAAGTTTGCAGAGATAGAGCATAGCTTGATGTTGTCTATGAAACGTTTTCCTGCAGCGACCCCCCCTTTTACTTCGAAGGCGATGATTGACCCGCCTAGTTTCATTTGCTTCTTGGCGATTTGGTATTGGGGATGCGATTTTAGAAACGGATAGCGCACCCAATTAATATTCGGATGCTGCTCTAGTTTTTCAGCCAGTGTAAGTGCATTTTTGCAATGTGCCTCCACGCGTACGGCCAGGGTTTCTAGACTCTTCGAAAGTACCCAGGCGTTAAATGGAGAAAGTGCAGTACCTGTAATTCGTGCAAATCGATAGATGCGATCGATGAGCTCATGAGATCCGACGGTAATACCTCCGAGAACACGCCCTTGGCCATCCATTAGCTTGGTGCTTGAATGAATCACTAGATGCGCCCCTAATTTAGCCGGCTGTTGAATGTAAGGAGTTGCAAAACAGTTGTCTACGATAAAAAGCAAGTTATTCTTTTTAGCAAAATCACCGAGTCTTTCAAGGTCGAGTACGGTAACCCCTGGGTTGGTTGGGGATTCTACATATAGAATTTTGGTATTGGGCTTTAACTCGGCTTCTAGGGTCCCAAAATCTCCTGGATCAAAGTAACTATGCTCAATATTCCATTTCGGAAAGAACTGAGTATAAAGAGTATGGGTAGACCCGAAAACCGCTCGGCATGATAGGATGTGATCGCCAGAAGATAACAGTGCGGCGAAGGTGGTATAAATCGCACTCATACCCGAAGCGAATGCTACTCCATCATCAACCCCCTCCATGGTAGCTACCTTCTGAATAAGCTCAGAGGTATTTGGATTCGAGTATCGGCTATAAATATTGCGATGCTTCTCCTCGGCAAATGAGGCTCTCATATCTTCAGAATCTTCAAATACGAAGCTCGAAGTCATATAAATAGGAGCAGAGTGCTCTAGGTATTGAGAGCGTTCCATTTGTCCGCGAATCGCCTCTGTCTCAAACTGTTTCTTCATGGCTGAAAATTAGGAAAAATAAAGGAGTCGATTATTATTTAAAATTATTCTAAATAAGCTTGTAGAATGTGTTTTTGGTTTTTAATTTTGCAATCTGAATTCACGCTATTTTTAATTATTCTAAATAAATGAATCGTTTTCTTCTCCTTGTGTTGTCGGTATTTTCAATCGTTGGGTCGATGGCTGCGCAGCCTGTCTCAAATTTTTCTTCCCTAGATTCTATTCAACAGCTTGATGAGGTAATCATTCGAGCTAATACCATTTTAGGTAATAAATATGTCGCTCAAAATCGTACAGGGGCTTCTTATTATTTAGGTACCGAAGAATTAGGGAAGATGGGGTACATGGATATTAATCGTGCTCTAAGAACGGTGCCAGGGGTAAATTTCTATGAGGAGGATGGTTTTGGCCTTCGTCCGAATATATCGTTAAGAGGTACCTCACCTCAACGAAGCTCAAAGATTACCTTAATGGAAGACGGAGTGCTCATTGCTCCTGCACCTTATAGTTCTCCTGCTGCCTACTACTTTCCATCAGTAGCACGGATGCAAGCGGTTGAGATTCTAAAAGGAAGTAGTCAGGTTCAGTACGGGCCCTTTACCACTGGGGGAGCCATCAATTTGGTATCTACGAGTATTCCTGATGATTTTTCAGCACAGCTAAAGACTAGTCTAGGAAGTTTTAATACCGGCCAAGTTTATACTTCTGTCGGTCAATCTTCTGAACGTATCGGATACGTATTAGAATACCTCAACATGAATTCTGACGGATTCAAACGACTTGGTTCAAACGACAACACCGGTTTCGACATCTATGATCTGATGGGTAAACTAAGAATTAACTCCAAAGCCGACTCTAAAACGCCTCAATCGTTAGAATTGAAATATCATTTCTATGATGAGCAGTCGAATGAAACCTATTTAGGGCTTTCAGAGGCTGATTTTGCAGCGAATCCCTATTCCCGTTATGCCGCTTCTCAGTTCGACCAAATGAATGCGGATCAGCGTCAAATTATGCTTACTCATGTGTTAGACTTTTCTAATAACCTCAAGGTAGTGACCAACGCTTATTCGAATAAAGTAACTCGAAACTGGTATAAGCTAAATGATATGATATTCGATGGAGAAAAGAAGAGTTTGTCTTCTATTCTTAACGATCCGATCGCGTTCAGTGATCATATGAATATTATCAATGGTAGCACTGATTCTGATGCCGACGCCTTACTTCTAAAGGCTAACAATCGTATCTATTATTCACGTGGAATTCAAACTAAAATCGATTACCATTGGTATGGTGATCATGGAGCTTTTCACGATATCGAAGTGGGTGCTCGAGTTCACTATGACGCCGAGGATCGCTTTCAGTGGGAAGATGGATACAGCATTCAAGGGGGTGACTTAGCCTTAACCTCTGAGGGAGTTCGTGGTGCAGAAGGAAATCGTATTTCTAGTGCCAATGCATTCGCCGCATACGCACTTTACAAATACAAAATGGGAGGTCTTACCTTAACTCCGGGTATTCGATATGAGAGTATTGACCTTCAAAGAGAAGATTGGGGAAAGACCGATGCCAATCGACTTGCAGATGCTAGCGTAAGAGAAAATCAAATCGATGTATTTATCCCAGGTATCGGATTCAACTATAGTTTCGCCCAAAACCTATCGGTTTTCGGTGGGGTGCATAAAGGATTCTCTCCTCCCGGGAATGCTCCTGGCGAGAAAGCAGAGAAAAGTATTAACTACGAGATCGGATCTCGTTTTGCTAGTGGTAAATTGAGCGGAGAACTTATCGGATTTTTCAATGACTACTCCAACCTACTAGGATCTGACTTAGCCGCCAGCGGAGGTACGGGTTCTCTTGATCAGTTCAATGCTGGTGAGGTAAATGTAAGTGGATTAGAACTGCTACTTAATTACAACCTATCAGATGAGCACTCGAAGATTCAAACTCCAATCTCATTCGCCTACACCTTAACTAATGCCATTTTTCAAAACGACTTTGGGAGTACTCAAGATATTTGGGGCGCCGTATCTGAAGGAGATCGAGTACCCTATATTCCACAACATCAGCTGAACCTTTCCTTAGGCTTTTCTCATAAGAACTACGAATTGAATTTTAGTGGTCGATACAACGGAGCCCTCAATACAAGAGGGACCAATGGAGGAACCCTGGATCCTTTGGCTCTTGAAGATAATATCGTCGTTGACTTTTCAGTAAAATATCACCTCACATCTCAGATCAGTTTAACCGCCAATGTGATTAATCTTTTCGATGAGGTCTATGCTGCCTCTAGAGTACCGGCAGGGTTTAGACCGGGACACCCTTTCGGTGCATATGCAGGGGTACAGTTTAGACTTTAGTAGTCTGGTTTAGTTAGTTAGTAAATGAGCCTCGCGATTCGCGGTGCTTATTTGATTAGAAAAGCGCTTTCGCGATTTCTTTGATATTCTTCGGGCGGCTCATAGTGTAGTAGTGAAGAATTGGCACGCCAGCTTGCATCAGTTCTTTGGATTGCTGAATACACCATTCGACACCTACCTCATAAACGGCTTTGTTATCGTCACAAGTCTCAACGGCGCTAACCAGATCGCCCGGTAGATCAACGTGAAAACGGTGAGGTAATAAATTGAGTTGTCTTTTGGTCGAAATGGGTTTTAGACCTGGAATAATGGGTACGTTGATCCCTGCCGATTTGCACTTGTCGACGAACTCAAAGTATTTCTGGTTGTCAAAAAACATCTGAGTGATGATGTAGTGGGCTCCTTTGTCGACCTTGGCTTTTAGCATTTTAAGATCATGATCTAGTGATGGGGCCTCCATGTGTTTTTCAGGGTATCCGGCTACTCCGATACAAAAATCGGTTGCGCCTGGGCTTTCTAGACCTGAATCAAGGTAGATTCCTTGATTCATTGAATTGATCTGTTCGACGAGTTCAGAAGCGTAGGCGTGTCCACCCTTTTCAGGCTTGAAATAGGTCTCAGAGCTCATCGCATCCCCTCTAAGAGCTACGATATTGTCAATCCCGATAAAGTTAAGGTCAATAAGGAGGTCTTCAGTTTCCTCTTTGGTGAATCCGCCGCATAAGACGTGAGGAATTGCGTCAACTCCGTATTTGTGCTGAATGGCGGCAGAGATTCCTAGAGTACCTGGACGTTTTCGCGTTACTTTTTTTTCAAGTAGGCCATCAGGGCGTTCTACGTAGGTATAGTCTTCGCGGTGATAGGTTACCTCGATAAACGGAGGATTAAACTCCATTAGCGGATCGATCGCATTGTAAATCGATTCTATAGTTTCTCCTTTATTTGGAGGCAATAGTTCAAATGAGAAAAGCGTTTTTCCATTCGCTTTATTGATGTGTTCGGTAACCTTCATTGCTAGTCCTCTAAATTAGGCATTAACCATTTTTCTGCTTCTTGTATGCTGATTGATCTTCTTTTGGCGTAATCTTCGAGTTGATCTCTTTTTATTTTACCCAATCCAAAATACTTAGCCTTCGGATGTGCAAAATAATAACCCGATACCGATGCCGCTGGCCACATGGCGAGACTCTCGGTTAGTGTTACACCGATACGCTCCTCTACTTGCATCAGCTTCCAAAGTGTTGGTTTTTCAAGGTGATCTGGGCACGCTGGATACCCCGGTGCAGGCCTAATCCCAGTGTAGGCTTCTTTGATGAGTTCATCGCCGCTGAGTCTTTCATCTTTGGCGTACCCCCAAGTTTCTTTACGAACTTTTTCGTGTAGGTATTCGGCAAAAGCTTCGGCAAGTCTATCAGCTAGGGCTTTGACCATGATGCTGTTGTAGTCGTCGTGATTCTTTTCGAATTCGGCGGCTAGTTCATCTGAGCCGAATCCGGCGGTAACACAGAAAGTCCCCACATAATCTTTATGTTCAGATTCTGCAGGGGCGATATAGTCGGCGAGGGCTAAGCTTTCTTTTCCGCCTCTCGCTCCTTGTTGTCTTAAAGTAAGCAGACGAGCACTTTCTTCTACTCTTGACTCATCCTCGTAAATCACGATGTCATCTCCCTTGCTAGCTGCTGGGTAAATTCCGTAAACCGCCTTAGCGACTAGTTTGTCGTTTTCGATAAGATCTGCGAGCATCGCATGGGCGTCGTCAAGAAGTTGTTTGGCGTGATCTTTTAATTCGGGGTCTTCTAGAATATCTGGATACTTGCCGTGTAAATCCCAGGTCCATATAAAAGGACTCCAGTCGATGTAAGGAATGAGTTCATGTAAGTCTTGTTTCTCGATCGTCCACACTCCTGTATGCTCGGCGGGAATAGGTGGCTCAGCGTCGAAATCGATCTTCAATGCAGCTTCTCTGGCAGCCTCAAGGGTGCGATATTCTTTATTCTTCTTACGAAGCGGGTATTCAATTCTGAAGGTTTCGTATTCAGAGCGAATTTGCTTTTTGTAATCTTTGCCTGTGTCTTTTCCGAGTAATTGGCCGGCAACGGTCACGGCTCGAGAAGCGTCCATGACGTGAACAACCCCTCCGTCGTATTCGGGGTCAATTTTGATAGCCGTATGCGCTCTAGATGTGGTTGCTCCGCCAATTAATAGCGGAATGTTAGCGTTTACGCGTTTTAGCTCTTTCGCTACATATACCATTTCATCCAGTGAAGGGGTAATTAGACCCGAAAGTCCTACCATATCGACGTTTTCTTTAAGAGCGGTTTCAATGATTTTTTCAGGAGGTACCATCACTCCTAAATCGACGATTTCATAATTATTACACCCTAGAACGACCCCAACGATATTCTTACCAATATCGTGAACGTCTCCTTTAACCGTGGCGAGAAGAATCTTTCCTGCCTTTTGTTGTTTGCCTGAAGATTCAGCCTCGATAAAGGGAAGAAGATAGGCTACTGCTTTCTTCATCACACGGGCCGACTTTACTACCTGAGGCAAGAACATTTTACCTTCACCGAATAAATCACCAACGATGTTCATTCCGGTCATTAAGTGACCTTCGATAACTTCAAGAGGTCGGTTCACCGAAAGTCTTGCTTCTTCCATGTCCTGATCCACAAACTCATCGATTCCTTTGATAAGGCTGTGTGAGATACGTTCTTGAAGCGGTAATTCTCTCCATTTCAGTCGATCGGTATTCGCTTCTTTCGTAGATCCTTTGACGTTTTCGGCAAAATCGAGTAGGCGCTCGGTAGCGTCGTCTCTTCGGTTAAGTAAAACGTCTTCTACATATTCGAGAAGTTCTTTATCGATATCGTCATACACTTCTAGAAGCGTTGGGTTAACAATACCCATGGTCATACCGTGTTTGATGGCATGATAGAGGAATGCCGAGTGCATTGCCTCACGAACGGTATTGTTCCCTCTAAAAGAGAACGAAACGTTCGAAACTCCACCGCTCACGTGGGCGTAGGATAGGTTTTCGCGAATCCATGCAGTGGCTTTAAAGAAATCTACCGCATTGTTTTTGTGTTCTTCCATTCCTGTTGCTACAGGGAAGATGTTTGGGTCGAAGATGATGTCTTCTGGGTTGAAGTTTACCTTGTCTACGAGTACTCGATAAGAGCGTTCGCAGATTTCGATGCGTCGCTCGTAAGTGTCTGCCTGACCTTTTTCATCAAAGGCCATTACGATTACGGCTGCACCGTAGCGTTTTATTTTTTTTGCCTGAGCAATGAAATTTTCTTCGCCTTCTTTTAGGCTGATTGAGTTGACTACGGCTTTACCTTGAACCACTTTTAATCCAGCCTCAAGAATCTCCCATTTCGAAGAGTCAATCATTACTGGGATTCGAGCAATATCTGGTTCTGCAGCCATGAGATTCAGAAAACGAGTCATAGCCGCAACCCCATCAAGCATTCCCTCATCCATATTCACATCGATGATTTGTGCACCTCCTTCAACTTGCTCACGAGCTACTTCGATTGCAGCCTCGTAATTATCTTCTTGAATCAGTCTTAGGAACTTTCGAGATCCAGTCACGTTCGTTCGTTCACCAACGTTTACAAAGTTGGTCTCTGGAGTGATAATTAGGGGTTCTAGACCTGAAAGTTTGGTGTATCTCTCGCTCATGACTTTCTCGGTTTTGATTGGGCCGCTAAATCAGCGATTACCTTGATGTGATCCGGAGTAGTACCGCAACATCCGCCAATAATATTCACAAGGCCTTCATCTAAGAAGGGT
>JAHEKV010000020.1 GCA_024638165.1 Flavobacteriaceae bacterium | reverse complement strand
TAATGTTTGAATTCAAGAATTAAAAGGCCACAGGTAGAGATATTTATACAAGAATACTTAATAGCTTTGCCCCAATGCTAGACTTTAAAGAAACGGTTTACGAAAAAGCTGTACTTGTAGGGGTCATCACCCGAGAGCAGCCGGCCGACAAGATTGAAGAATACCTCGATGAATTAGAGTTTTTAACCTACACCGCAGGAGGGGAGGTAATCAAACGATTTATTCAGAAAATAACAATTCCCAATCCTAAAACGCTTATTGGTACCGGTAAAATGGAAGAGGTGCGAGCTTACGTTGAGGAGAATGAGGTAGCCACCGTAATTTTTGATGACGAACTAACGCCAGCCCAACAGAACAATATCGAGAAGATTTTCAAATGCAAGATCTTAGACCGTACCGGGCTTATTCTAGACATTTTCGCTCAACGTGCTCAAACTAGTTATGCTCGAACTCAAGTAGAACTGGCTCAGTACGAGTATTTGCTTCCGAGACTTACCGGCCTTTGGACACACCTAGAGCGCCAAAGAGGGGGGATTGGGATGCGCGGTCCTGGTGAAACTGAAATTGAAACTGACCGACGTATTGTTCGAGACCGTATTGCCTTATTGAAGAAAAAGCTCGAGAAAATTGACCGACAAATGGAAACTCAGCGCAGCAACAGAGGCGCTTTGGTGCGTGTCGCACTCGTGGGTTATACCAATGTGGGGAAATCAACACTCATGAATGTTGTTGCCAAAAGCGAGGTGTTTGCTGAGAATAAGCTTTTTGCTACGCTAGACACTACCGTACGTAAGGTGGTCTTAGGAAACCTTCCATTTCTATTAAGTGACACGGTAGGCTTTATTCGAAAACTTCCTACACAACTAGTCGAAAGCTTTAAAAGTACCTTAGACGAGGTTCGGGAAGCCGACCTATTGTTACATGTGGTGGATATTTCTCATCCGAATTTCACTGAACATATTGAATCGGTAAATAAAATTCTTGGAGAAATTGACTGTGAAGATAAGCCTACAGTGATGGTCTTCAATAAAATTGATCAGTATAGCGCCGAGCCTTTTGACGAAGATGATTTAGTTACTGAAAGAACTACAGTTCATTACAGCCTTGAAGAGTGGCGCAAAACCTGGTATAGCAAAATAGGCGAAAAGGCCTTATTTATTTCAGCGATCAATAAAGAGAATCTTGAAGACTTCAAGAAGCAAGTTTACAAACAGGTACGAGACATTCATGTAACTCGTTTCCCTTACAACAACTTTTTGTATCCTGAGAAATTAGACGATTATTCGAATTTCGAAGAGTAACGCTTAAAGGGGGACCGCAGAACAAGCCTCTCCATACATCAATTTCTTAGCTATTTTCTTTAGCTGAACCGCCGCTGTTAGGTAGGCTTGTTGTGGAACAGGCTTATTGGAACACCCCTTTAAAATAACCGGAATCCCTGCATATTCACTATAGTCGACTTGAGCCAATTGCTTCTCGTAAAGTACCGTTTCTAGATGCTCTAATGAGCCAACGGCTACGGTTCTGGCCTCTGTTGCGAGGTGCGTTGCAACTAGCGTGAAAGCCCACTGAGGAAGTATGCATTCAGAGCTGCAATGAAGAGCAATATGATGGTCTTTATATATAGACCAGTCTACTTCGTTTAGAGCAGTTCTAAACTCTTTCTCTCTAAGGATTAGGCCTTCGTATAGCCATTGTGAAAGGTCAATGCTTGATCTTGCGCCTGACACGTAAAGGTCTTCTAAGTCGAATACTTTGAGCGAGCTCTGCGCAACCCGATTTACGATAGGCTCTTCCATCATTTAAAGCATTCCGAGCTCTAGTTTGGCTTCTTCGCTCATCAACTCCTGGCTCCAGGGCGGATCAAACGTAATTTCTACCTCGGCATCCTTAATCTCGTCAATAGACTTGACTTTTTCCTCTACCTCAACAGGAAGTGTTTCAGCTACTGGGCAGTTTGGCGAAGTAAGAGTCATTAAGATCTTGACATCAAAGTCTTCGTTTACCATCACGTCATAAATAAGACCTAATTCATAAATATCTACAGGAATCTCTGGGTCATAAATCGTTTTTAAAACTTTTACGATCTTCTCTCCTAAAGCACTAGTGTCGATAGTTGTTTCACTCATGATTCTTCTGTGTTTGATAAGCAACGGCGTATAGTTTTATCTGTCGAATCATACTAGTTAAGCCGTTAGCGCGGGTAGGTGATAAGTGTTCTTTTAAGCCAATTTGGTCGATAAAACTCAACTCGGCATCAATAATGTCTTGGGGTTTTTGTCCACTAAACACTCTGATAAGTAAGGCGATGATGCCTTTAGTGATGATGGCGTCACTGTCTGCAGTGAACTTCAATTCATCCTCATTCATCTCTGCAAAAACCCAAACCTTACTCTGACATCCTTTGATAAGATAATCATCGAGTTTGTATTGGGGGTCTATAAGTGGTAAGCTCTTACCTAATTCGATCATGTATTCGTAGCGCTGCATCCAGTCGTCGAACAGGCTAAACTCGTCAATGATTTCTTCTTGAATTTCAGCTATTGTCTTGTGGCTCATAGTATTAACTAAGCATTCTTTGGGCGGTTCTCACCCCTTCTACGAAGATATCAATTTCTTCTTTGGTGTTATAGAAAGCAAAACTCGCTCGAACGGTTCCAGGAACATTAAAATGTTGCATCACTGGCTGGGCGCAGTGGTGTCCCGTACGAACCGCAATTCCTAATTTGTCCAAAATACTACCGACATCGTACGGATGAATTCCTTTCAAGTTGAAAGAAATTACGGAAGCTTTGTTCTTTGCTTCTCCGATAAATTCAATGCCTTCGATCTGTTTCAGCTGATCAGTCGCATAAGTTAAAAGCTCTCCTTCGTAGGCGGCAATCGCTTCAAAACCAATTTGATTCATATAATCGATGGCTGCTCCAAAGGCGATACCTCCCGCGATATTTGGAGTACCTGCTTCAAACTTATGGGGTAGGTCTGCGTAAGTCGTTTTTTCAAAAGAAACTTCAGCAATCATCTCACCTCCCCCTTGATAAGGAGGTAGCTTTTCAAGCCATGAGCGCTTACCATAAAGTAATCCAATCCCGGTAGGGCCACAGACTTTATGAGCCGAAAGAGTATAAAAGTCAACATCTAGCTCTTGAACGTCCACTTTAAAGTGTGGAGCGGCTTGAGCGCCATCGATAAGAACCGCTGCTCCAACGGCGTGGGCTTTGGTGATGATTTCTTCGATGGGGTTAATCGTCCCTAGCGCGTTCGATACGTGATTACAAAAAACGAGTCGAGTGCGCTCAGACAACAAATGGTCAAATTTATCCATCTCGAGCTCTCCTTTTTCGTTCATTGGGATCACCTTTAATTGAGCACCAGACTTTTCACAAGCCATTTGCCAAGGCACAATGTTCGAGTGATGCTCCATAGCCGAAACTAATAGTTCATCTCCTTCTTTTAACAATGAAGCAAAACCATTAGCCACTATATTAATGGAATGTGTGGTGCCTGAAGTAAGAATTACCTCTTCAGGGCGTTCAGCATTCAAATGAGTCTGAAGGGTATGACGCGCCTTTTCGTAGGCATCGGTAGCCTCTTGAGAAAGGGTGTGCACTCCGCGGTGAATATTGGAATTATAATTTTCGTAGTAATCTACGATCGACTGAATGACTTGTTTGGGAGTTTGTGAAGTAGCCGCATTATCAAAATAAACTAAAGGCTTTCCGTTCACCTCTCGATTTAAAACGGGAAAGTCTTTACGTATACTCTGAATGTCTAAAAGGCTAATCATAGGCTATAAGTCGAAACCGATTTTAACTCCGAGTTTTTCAGCGATCATGTCTTTTACTCTCTTTGAAAGCGCAGCATTCTTAACACTTTCAAGTACATTGTTCGCAAAGGCATACATTAGAAGTGCCGCAGCCTCTTTCTTTGGAATTCCTCTTGATTGAAGGTAAAAAAGCGCGTCTTCATCTAACTGTCCGATCGTACAACCGTGGGAGCAACGAACGTCATCAGCAAAGATCTCTAATTGTGGTTTTGTATTTACTGTCGCAGTATCGCTGATCAAAAGGTTATTGTTCTGTTGAAACGCATTGGTCTTTTGGGCGATTTTATCCACGATGATTTTTCCGTTGAAAACTCCGACCGATCTGTCATCGTAAATTCCTTTGTAGTCTTGGTGACTCTCACAATCAGGTTCAGTGTGGTGAACTAAGGTATAGTGATCAATATGTTGACGCTCACTACCTAGGGTAACCCCTTTCATGATCGAATTGATGTGGGAACCTCTCTGATAGAAGTTAAGGTTGTTTCTAACCAAAGCCCCACCTAGAGAGAAGGTATGAACACTTACTTCACTGGTATCGTGTTGCTCAATAAACGTATTGTCCACAATCGAAGCATTCATAGTGTCATTCTGAAACTTGTAGTAATCTACTCGCGCATTCTTGTGTGCAAAAATTTCAGTGACCGAATTGGTAAATGCCTCAACACCTCCTAATGACTGATGACGCTCAATAATCTGTACCTCAGCATTCTCCTCTACAACGATCAAGTTTCGGGGTTGTAAAAGGATCTGTGGAGTAGCCCCTGTAGCAAAGTGTACGATTTCAATCGGCTTAACTGGCGCTTTACTCTTCGGAATAAAAATATAAGCCCCCTCGTTAGCAAAGGCTGTATTTAGATTCGTTAAGGCGTCCTTTTGATCCGCAACCTTGTTGAAATACTCATCAACAATATGCTTATACTTTGGCTTTTCAATAGCGGCGCTAAACAGACATACATCAACTCCGTCATGAGTCGTTTCAGACAAAAACGAACTGTACTGCCCATCAACAAAAACGATTTTAAACGTCTCTGTTTCGTGAAGAAAATACTGTCGAACTTGTGGATATTCTAATGCGCATTTCGATCCTGGAAAAATGCTAAAATCTTTTTTTAGCAAAGACTGTATCGAAGTGTATTTCCATGCTTCGAGTTTCTTAGTCGGAAACCCTTGCTGTTCAAAACGCTTTAAAGCAGCCGTTCGAATCTCGTGAACCTCATCGTTCACATTTACCTTGTCTTCGAAGGCAATGAATGAAGAGAGTAATTTTTCGTTAAGATCCATAATCTATTCGTTCTCAGCTTTGATCCAATCGTATCCTTTTTCCTCTAATTCGAAAGCCAACTCTTTAGTTCCTGACTTTACAATCTTTCCATTGTAGAGTACGTGTACATGGTCAGGAACGATATGGTCAAGTAATCGCTGGTAGTGAGTGATTACCACAATGGCGTTGTCCTTACTGCGAAGCTTGTTTACCCCATTAGCAACAATTCGAAGCGCGTCGATATCAAGTCCAGAATCGGTTTCATCAAGAATCGCTAGTTTAGGCTCAAGCATTGCCATCTGAAAGATTTCGTTACGCTTCTTTTCTCCACCAGAAAAACCTTCGTTTAAAGAGCGCGATAAGAATTTGCGATCAATCTCTAACAGGCTCGACTTCTCGCGAATCTTTGAAAGCATTTCATTGGCAGGCATGTCTTCAAGACCTTTAGCCTTACGAGATTCATTAATTGCAGCTTTGATAAAATTCGTAACCGTTACGCCTGGGATTTCTACCGGATATTGAAACGAAAGAAACACCCCTGCATGAGCACGCTCTTCAGGATCTAGGTCTTCAAGGTCCTCTCCATTTAGGCTAATATTACCTTCGGTTACCTCAAAATCTTCTCTCCCGGCAATTACAGAGGCTAGTGTACTTTTACCAGAACCATTAGGCCCCATAATAGCATGTACTTCGCCTGGTTTAACCTCAAGGTTGATTCCTTTTAATATTTCCTTTTCTTCTACTCTTGCGTGAAGATTTTCAATCTTTAACATAGTTTTCTTAGTTATCCTACTGAGCCTTCTAGGCTGATTTCTAATAATTTTTGTGCTTCTACTGCGAACTCCATCGGCAGCTTGTTCAGTACTTCCTTGCTAAACCCATTGACGATTAAAGCAATTGCCTTTTCGGTGTCAATTCCTCGTTGGTTGCAATAGAAAATCTGATCTTCTCCAATTTTACTCGTGGTAGCCTCATGCTCAATTTGAGCCGATTTATTTTTTGCCTCAATGTAAGGAAAGGTATGTGCGCCACACTCATTACCCATAAGTAGCGAGTCACACTGCGAGAAGTTTCTAGCATTCTCTGCTCGAGAACCAATTTGAACTAGACCTCGATAACTGTTTTGCGATTTACCAGCAGAAATACCTTTAGAAATGATCGTGCTCTTGGTGTTCTTGCCTAGGTGAACCATTTTGGTACCGGTATCTGCCTGTTGAAAGTTATTAGTTACAGCTATCGAATAAAATTCTCCGACAGAATGATCTCCTTTTAAAATACAAGACGGATACTTCCAAGTAACCGCAGAACCAGTCTCAACTTGTGTCCATGAGATTTTCGCATTACGCTCACATAGACCGCGCTTAGTCACAAAGTTGAATACCCCACCTTTACCTTCTTTGTCTCCAGGGAACCAGTTTTGAACCGTAGAGTACTTAATTTCTGAATTATCAAGTGCAATTAACTCAACCACTGCAGCATGAAGCTGATTTTCATCTCTTGATGGAGCGGTGCAACCCTCGAGGTAACTCACATAACTACCTTGATCAGCAATTACAAGCGTTCTTTCAAACTGACCCGTTCCCGCTTGATTGATTCTGAAATACGTAGAAAGCTCCATTGGACATTTAACGCCCTTGGGGATGTAACAGAAACTACCATCAGAGAAAACCGCCGAATTAAGCGCCGCATAGAAATTGTCTTTTGCGGGAACAACGCTTCCGATATACTTTTTAACGAGCTCTGGGTGTTCCTGAATGGCCTCTGAAATAGAACAGAAGATGATTCCTTTTTCTGCAAGCGTCTTTTTAAAAGTGGTTGCCACCGAAACAGAGTCCATAACGATATCAACAGCCACTCCTGTCAATTTTTTCTGCTCGTCAATCGAGATCCCCAGTTTTTTAAACGTGTCTAAAAGTTCTGGGTCCACCTCGTCGAGGCTGTTGTATTTTGGCTTCTTATTTGGAGCCGAGTAATACGAGATGTCTTGAAACTTCGGTTTCTCATAATGAACATTAGCCCACTCTGGCTCCTCCATCTTTTTCCATTGAGCGAATGCCTCAAGTCTCCAAGCGGTCATCCACTCAGGCTCTTCTTTCTTTTTAGATATTGCTCGAACGATATCTTCGTTTAATCCTTTCGGAAGGGTGTCAGATTCGATGTCGGTGTAAAACCCGTATTCGTACTCTTTGGTTTCTAACTCCTTCTTTAATTCTTCTTCAGTATATGCCATAGCTGCTATTTTTTGGTTAGAGTGAAAAACTTTCTCCGCATCCACAAGTACGTTGCGCATTTGGATTGTTAAACACAAACCCTTTCCCGTTTAAGCCCCCCGAATACTCTAAGGTGGTTCCTACGAGATATAAAAAACTTCGTTTGTCAACAGCCACTCTTACCTGGTTGTCTTCAAACACTTTATCGGTTTCACCGATTGCTTTGTCAAACGTGAGTTCATACGTGAGGCCACTACAGCCACCACTTTTGACCCCTACTCTCACAAAATCGGAGTCCGCATCAAAACCCTCCTCGCGCATTAGCGAGCGGACCTTTTCACGTGCAGATTCTGCTACTTTTATCATAAGTTGGGATATTTGATTGCAAAGATACGGCTTAGCGCATTTTTATCATAAGTAATGCACTGATATTCTATTGAGCAGCATAGACAGAATCTATAGTAATAGCAGTACCTTTGACCACCTAACCTCAGATCAAATGTTAGAAGAAAAAAATCCTTCCCTTAATTCGATCGAAAACTTAGGCGAATTCGGCCTTATCGACCATCTAACCAAAGCGATACCCACACAGCTAAAAAGCACCGAAAAAGGAATTGGTGACGATGCAGCAGTAATCAACTTTGGTAAAAACCAAACGGTAATCAGTACCGATATGCTCGTCGAAGGAATTCACTTTCATTTGGGTTATATGCCCATGAAACACTTGGGCTACAAGTCGGTAATCGTCAACCTGTCTGACATCTGCGCAATGAACGCGACACCCACACACATCACGGTGTCGATTTCTGTGTCTAATCGATTTTCTGTAGAAGCCCTTGAAGAATTTTACGCTGGGGTTGCGCTTGCCTGTAAAACCTACAACGTAGACTTAGTTGGGGGCGATACTGTAGCTTCTATCAAAGGGATGACTATCAGTGTCACTGCGGTTGGAGTGGCTGAAAAGAAGACTTTGGTATACCGAGATGGCGCCAAAGAGGGAGATTTACTAGTCGTTTCTGGTGATTTAGGAGCAGCATTTCTAGGGTTTCAGATTCTTGAAAGAGAACGCCAGGTGTTTGAAGCAAACCCACAACACCAACCCGATTTAGATCAGTATACCTATCTCATTGAAAGACAACTCAAGCCAGAGGCTCGAAAAGATATTCCTGAATTATTGACCGCTCTTGAGGTTCAGCCAACTTCCATGATCGATATCAGCGATGGGCTTGCTTCAGAAATCAAACATCTTTGCAAACAATCTAAAGTCGGATGTCGTCTTTTCGAAGATAAGATTCCACTTGATCCTGCAATGATTAGCACCTGCGAAGAGTTCTCTTTAGACTCAACAATGGTAGCTCTTAGTGGCGGAGAAGACTACGAGCTACTCTTTACCATCTCGCAAAGCGATTACGATAAAATCAAAGGAAACCCGAATCTTACCGTCATCGGCCATATGAGTGCGGCCGCAGATGGGGAATACCTCGTGACTCGATCGGGTGAAGCAATCGAACTTAAAGCTCAAGGCTGGACAGCCTTCTAAGATGAGTAAAGAAACCCGCCTAGTAGCACTAGCGTTTTTTTCGCTTTTTTTCGGTGCAGGCAACCTTATACTACCTCCTTTTTTAGGATTCAACGCTTTTGATCAGTGGCCAATCGTTGCCGCTGGATTCTGTATTACCGCGATACTCATCCCTTATCTCGGCATCATAGCTCACTCTAAAATACAAGGTGGACTTTTTGAGTTAGCACAGCCCATTTTAAAGAAATTCGCGCTCCTCTACACTAGTGTAATATTTATAATCTGTTTACTCATAGTCGTACCTCGAACTGCGGCTGTAACTTATGAATTGGGGGTTGCTCCATTTACGGACCTTTCCCCACTACTAAGCGCGCTTATTTTTTTTGGAGGCATACCCTTATTCGCACTGTATAGAGGACGGGTATTATCGGTTATCGGCAACTATATCACCCCAATACTAGTAGCCTTAATGGTGCTTCTAATTGTACAATCATTCGGTCGTAGTGTTACACCAAACCCAAATGCTAAGTCTTTTGGCGCACTCCTTAGCTCAGGAATTATTGAGGGGTACCAAACCTTTGATGCCATTGCTGCGGTTGTGGTAGGTGCTGTTCTGGTACTGTCGGTGAAAAACCAGTTTGCCTATCTAAGTCTAAAGCAACAATCTAGCGTATTAAAACGTGGTGGGTTTTGGGCGGCCTTCGCACTTATGACGATCTATTTAGGCCTTATATTCTCAGGAGCTAGTTTAGCATCTACAGGCGCTAACCAATATAATCGCTCTGAGTTATTAATCTACCTAAGCAGCTTTTTGTTTGAAGGTATAGGTACGCAAATTTTAGGGGTTACCGTGGCACTTGCCTGCTTTACTACTGCTGTAGGAATCGTTACTGGTGCTGCAGACTTTGTGAACGAACAAATTGCTCCTTCAAGGAAAGCATATGTGATAACCATCGCTATTGCCTGCATCGCTGGGGTACTATTGGCCTCATTAGGAGTAGATGAAATTATCCGTGTAGCCTATCCTGTATTACTGCTCATCTACCCCCTCACCATTGTTCTCATTTTACTGCACCTATTACCTAAACGTTTAACCGGAGGATATGTATTGCAAATAGTCGCAGCGACTACCTTTTTGTTTTCTATTCCAGACGCGGTTCTGGGTTACATCGAATCGGTATATTTAAGGAGTTTTTTAGAAATTATACCTTTCGGTATATTTCAGTTGGGCTGGTTGATTCCTTCGCTATTGAGTGCTATTATCTCAATTAGCGTTCGTTCATTAAGGTCTCAATATGATCAGCCTCAATAGGAATAGATTGCATCAGGTTTAAAGGAGACCCACTCGGCTGAACCACTACATCATCTTCTAGTCGAATGCCAAAACCTTCTTCGGGAATATAAATTCCTGGCTCAACGGTAAAAACCATTCCGGGCTTCATGGGGGTTTTTAATTCTCCATAGTCATGAGTGTTTAACCCTAAATGGTGACTGGTACCATGCATGAAGTATTTCTTGTAAGCGAGCGGATTGTCAGCAACCTCTTTCTGGTCTAATAACTTTAAGTCAACAAGCTCTGAACTCATCATTTTGCCTACCTCTTTGTGATATTCTGCCCATAGTACACCAGGAACCAAAAGAGCGGTTGCCTCATTCTTAACACGTAAAACCGCATTGTAAACAGCCTTTTGACGATCGGTAAAACGACCACTAACCGGAATCGTACGCGTCATATCACTTGAATAATTAGCATATTCAGCAGCAACATCCATTAGCAGTAAATCACCCGCCTTACACTGCTTATTATTCTCAATGTAATGCAACACGTTAGCAGAATCCCCTGAAGCGATAATTGGAGTATAGGCAAAACCTTTAGATCGATTGCGAACAAATTCATGAAGGTATTCAGCCTCAATTTCATACTCCCACACCTCGGGTTCTACAAACTTCAATATTCGACGAAACCCCTTTTCTGTGATGGCGCACGCTTGGTGAATTAACTGAATCTCTTCCTGTTCTTTAACTCCACGTATCTCATTTAAGATCGGAAAACTCTTTGCTGTTTGGTGTGCCGGATATTTCGATTTAACCTGTTCAATGAATCGATCTTCCCTCGTCTGTGTCTCCACCGCTTGGCGATAGTGCTCATTGGTGTTTAAATAGATCGTAGATGCCTCGCTCATCAGATCGAAAAGCACCTGTTCAAACTGATGAGTCCAATAAACGGTAGCAATACCCGAAACCTCCGTAGCCTGTTCTTTAGTTAGCTTAGCTCCTTCCCATACCGCTATATGTTCATTAGTTTCACGCACAAACAAAATTTCTCGATGTGCTGGGTTCAGAGCGTTGGGAAAAAGAAGTAAAATGCTCTCTTCTTGATCTACACCAGATAGGTAAAAAATATCTCGATGCTGCTCGAAAGGCAGGGTACTGTCAGCCCCTATCGGATACACATCGTTAGAATTAAAAACCGCAAGACTTTCAGGCTTCATCTGAGCCATGAACTTCTTGCGGTTCTTTTTATATAGTCGGTTTGGAATC
>JAHEKV010000017.1 GCA_024638165.1 Flavobacteriaceae bacterium | reverse complement strand
AGAATTACCCCTAATGTATTCACCACTTTCGACGAGTTAGATCGCTTTTCAGAAGCTGTTATACAACTCTCAAAAGTTTAACTATCCATTATATACCTCGAGCATGCCTTTAATGAATAGATCGACCTCTTCTGCAGTTCCAGTGCTTATACGACACCAATCATAAAATGGAGGAAAAGGTCTACCGATTCGCACACCTTTAGCAAGCATTTCAGGGCCTAATTCCCTAATGTCTCTTTTCGAATGAAAGAAGATAAAGTTGGTGCTTGAGCGCACATAATCTAACTGAAGATGGTCCAATAAATCGTAAATACGCTGTTTTTGTTTACGATTTTGTTCAAGTGAAAACTGATAAAAATCACGGTCTTCTAAAGAAGCTTCTGCAGCGGCAATGGCAAGTACATTACTCATTGCTACCACATTCTTGCGTATTTGTTGTGCTAAATGAGGCGGAGCGATAAGGTATCCTATCCTCGTTCCCGCAAGACCATAAACCTTAGAAAATGTTTTCGAGACGATCACATTCTTTCCCTGTCTTACCAGTGCATCCATAGAAGGATAATGATCTTCTTCTATAAAATCGTAGTAAGCCTCATCTGAAAAAACGATGGTTCGCTCACTTACTGAATTACAAAAATCGGTTAAGGCTTCCGCCGGCAGCAAAGTACCAGTTGGATTGTTTGGGTTGCATAAAAACACCAGCTTGGTCTTTGAACTGATACGCTTTTCAATTTCATTTAAGTCGTATCCTTTATCTTCTCCTACAGGAACCCAATTGATAGTCGCATCCCATCCCTTGGCATAATCCATCATTGCTAAAAAAGTGGGCTGACCAGCAATAATCTCTCCGCCACTGTGGGCAAAGGTGAGTCCTGTAATTTTAAGGCCTTCAGTAGAGCCACCGGTAACAATTATGCTTTCAGGTGCTACTCCGTGTATTTTCGCAAGCTTATCTGCTAGTGCGTCACTGTACTCGTAAGGGTATCGACATGCGTGATCAAAGGCCTTAATGATTGATTCTTGAACCTTTTTCGAAGGACCATAAGGGTTCTCGTTTGAGCTCAGCCGAACGACATTTTCTAAAGGTCGTGGATTGTAGTCAGCAATTTCCTTTGCTGAAAGTAACGTAGATGGAGCAACTAATAACCCCCCAATTCCTAGGGATGATCTTAACCAACCTCTTCTTGTTTGTCCCATAGTAATAACTTAATTAAAAAAGCACAGACGAGATACTTCACTTAAGGGAGGTAATGACCTCCAATATGCATCTTGTCCGTGCTTGTCTCAATAATAGAGAATATGTAAGATACACAAAATCAGCGAACTACCAAAATTAGGGTTGCCATTGTGCGCTTACTGCCTGTACCTCGTCTAGAACTCTAAGGAGATTTTCTCCCCAAAGCTTTTGGATATCCTCTTCACTGTAACCTCTCTTTACAAGTTCTAAGGTTACATTAAAAGTCTCTGAAGCGTCTTGCCATCCGCCTACTCCACCTCCGCCATCGAAATCTGAAGAAATACCTACATGGTCAATTCCTATGAGGTTTACCATATAGTCAATATGATCTACAAAATCAGCAACAGTTACTCCCGTTGGAGCCTCTGGATCATTAGCAACTAACTCATCTGCCTCAGCTACGATTTCACGATAATAACTCATAAAAGCAGTTCTTTTATCGGCATCTAGATTTCTAAGTTCAGAACGATTATACCACTCTAAACCTTTCTCTGCTGCGAGGCGTGTTCTAATCGCTTGCATGTATTCGTTTCGAGCGTTGTGCTTTTCGGTATTTAGATAAGAAGAGAATGCTACGGTTTGAACAACGCCCCCGTTCTCTTTCATCCAGAACAACTGCTCATCATCAAGATTTCTTGAATGATCGCAAAGAGCACGAGCTGACGAATGCGAAGCAATAATTGGTGCTTTTGATAAGGCAATCATTTGACGCATCGCCTCCTTTGAAGGATGTGAAACATCAATCATCATTCCTAGACGATTCATTTCAACGATCGCCTCTTTTCCTAGCTCACTTAAACCCTCGTGCAGAAATCCATCCGCCTCTCCTGTATTCGAATCAGAGAATTGACTGTGACCATTATGAGACAGCGAAACATAACGCGCGCCTTTATCTCTGTATAGTTCGAAATTACCGAGGTCTTCACCGATCGGATAGGCATTCTCAACACCAATCATCGCCACCTTTTTACCTTCAGCGATAAGCGATCGAACCTCATCAGAAGAAGTCGCGAGACCAATTTGATCGGGAGCATACTCCTCAACCAAACGATGAATAGCATCGAATTTAGACATTGCATTCGCCTCTGCACTAGCATATCCTTCTGCAGTTAACTCACCTTGACCCGTGTAGACGATAAGCCAGGCTACATCAAGCTGACCTTCGTCCATTTTAGGGAGATTCACTTGCGTATTCAGACGCTGAGTGTAATTGATACTATCGGTAAAATTCGCCACATTAATATCGTCATGAGTATCAATAGTGATCACTGATTCATGAATTCGTCTAGCTTTTTCCTCTAAAGTCTCTGTTTGGGTAGTACAGCTCGCGGCGATCATAAGGCCGAGTAAGCCGAGGATTGATTGAGTTCTTTTCATTAGTAGTTCAATTTAAGTTGATGTAGGTAATCATCATTCAAACCGACAATTACCGCATTCATTGAAGGTAAGAAAACCGACGATTTTATGTTACCCTGAATTTTAATAAACTGGTCGCTAGAAATATTTTGGTCTAGTTGACCGTTTTCAAAAAGTGTGACGGGCAGGGCACCCACTCCGTCTAATCGAGGCGTTTCTACTTCTGTGTTATAGATGTTTCCGAAAAGAAGCAACTGTCTTGTCTCGTCTTCGGCGGCGATTACCTCGGCACTTAAAATGGGAAATAATTGAGCTTCAAAAGGAAGTGTTTCGACTTCGAAGTTCAATTCACCTTTATTTCTAAGGAGAACACTTTCAAAAGTAATGACTTCGCGCTCATAGGCTTCTGTTAACTTTTCTCCGTAGATGTCATCTAGACTTGCCGAAGCAAAGGCTTCATAAGTCTTGAATTTGTTATTAATAAAAGGCATCTGTTGGGTAGAGCATTCCTTACCTCTAACTGGTACATAAGTGTCATTATAGACTTTACTCAACACGATATCAGGTGAGCCGTTCTCATCAAAATCATTCGCATAAATCTTGAACGGTTTCTCTTTGGAGGTTTTGAATTTAATCGATTTACCCACGTTGCCTGCAACAAAATCCATTAATCCGTCCTGATCTAGGTCTACTGGTGTTAAGCTATGCCACCAGCCTGTAAGATCTTTTAACGGATGTTCGGTTTGATATTCGAGCACCCCTTGATTATTCATCCAGATCCCGATGCCAGTCCATTCACCGAGCATCATGACATCCTTATAACCATCTCCATTCAAATCAACCACCGCAATATCATTTACCATACCAAACGTGTCGAAGCTCGTGGTTCTATCTTCTGTAACGTTCACCAATTTTCCTCCTTGATTCTCGTAAAGAATTGAAGGTGCATGTCTCGGATAGTTTTTGGGTATAATTCGATTACCAACAATGATATCTTGATCACCGTCTAAGTCAATATCAATGGCAACTACCTGTTTCCCATTCTCGCGATTTTCTTCAAGAACCTCTGAATTATGGCGAGAGAACTTACCAGCGCCATCATTTAAATACAACCGGTCTTGATAATAAGAAGAGTACGATCCGAAGTCGTTTCCTCCACTAGTTACAAATAGATCTTGATCTCCATCTCCTTCAAAATCAAAAGCCACCGCATCTGCGTCTTCAAACACACGGTCATCCTCGAAACTTAGTTGTACGCTAGCCACTAATGTGCCTTCTTGCTGAAGAAGAAGTTGAGCCGCTGATCCACTAGATCCAGATACCCAGACATCTTCAAGCCCATCTCCGTTAGCATCAAATCGAGTTAGAAATGGCCCCTGTGTAGATTGTGCATAGGGCAGAAGGATTTCTTTTTCAAACTCGTTAAGCGGGTTTTCCTCATGAGTTATGTCTAATACAGTCACCTCAGCAATCAAGGTAGATTCAAGCTCACTCAAATCAGGAATAGTTTGGGGAGTATTCTCTGATTTATCTATTGTTAAATGCTGATTGGTCTTTACATCTGTTTTTACAATCTCTGATCCATCGGGCCAAACCACTCTTAGTCGGTCAATAACGCTAGTATCGCCTAGCCCGAAATAAGCTTTGTTTTCTTGGGATGAACGATATCCCCTCACCCTTTTAATTTCTTCAAAGTAGTACTGATCACCCGCCCATAACTCTACCTTTGGATAATCCTCGCCGAGATCTGAACGAGTATCGACAACTAAGTAATTACCTCTCTTATTTTCAACACTGGTATTTCGGTAAACAAAGGCCTCTGTGTCGATATTATTAATGATCATATCGAGATCTCCGTCATTGTCTAAATCTCCCACGGCCATCCCGTTAGAAAAGGTAGGTGTACTAAGCCCCCATTTTTCAGCACGATCTTTTAATTTAAAATTGCCCTGGTTTTCAAACAACAGATTAGGCAATTTCTCAGATGGCATAGACTCGTATAGCTCTTCTTTTACTGAAACAGGTATATTTCCACGATAACGCATGCGTGCCTCATTGACTCGATTTTGAAGATCATTGTCAAGCGCATACCTACGATATCCATTAGTTATAAAAAGGTCTTTGTCAGAATCTAGATCAAAATCTTCCATGAGTACCGACCAACTCCAATCGGTACTTGCTGTCTTGGTTGCGTGAGAAATATTCGAAAAACTTCCGTTGCCGTGATTGAGCTGGAAGGTATTGTACATGTATTGATAATGATAGTCTAGATCATTGATCAGAAAGTCAAATCGATCGGTGTTCATCGAAGCCATCAGGGTTTTTGATCGCTTATGATCTGCCGCAGCCATATCTAACACGAATATTTCTTGATGACTATCGTTATTAAAATCAGCGATATCTACACCCATTCCATAGAACGAAATATGCTGAGTAAACGACTGTATTTCATCTTTAAAGGTGCCATCTTTTTGATTGATATACAGCGCATCAGGAATGTAGTAGTCACTGGCCACATACAAATCAATCCACCCATCCTTGTTAATATCTGAAGCTACGAGACCAAGTCCAAAGACTGGTGACAAGAGACCGGCTTCAAGAGTGACATCTACAAATACCCCTTCCTTATTCTCATAAAGTTTAGAGGTGTTGAACTCGCGATCTTCGGGATGTGCTTCTAGATATGCATACAGACTTAATGGGTCATAACCGTAAAGTTCATTTTCATTTAATACAAAGCAATCGAGATCCCCATCACGATCATAGTCAAAGAAAACAGCCTGGGTGCTCTCTCCTCTATCATCTAAACCATAAGTCGCGGCCTCTTCGCTAAAGGTCTCATCTCCATTATTAATGTATAAGAGATTGGCACGATCTTTACGATCATTGGGCCCTCCTTGAGTAATATAAATGTCCATGAAACCATCAGCATTAATATCGCTGAAGGTTACCCCATTAGACCATTGGTTTCCGATTTGTATTCCTGAAGATTCAGAAGCGTCACGAAACACAAAGTCTCCTTGGTTAAAAAACAGTTTGTTTTCGACTTGATTACCAGCGAAAACCACGTCTAATAATCCGTCATTATTTAGGTCTTCTACCCCAACGCCTGCTCCATTATAAAAGTAGTCGTAGTCGAACAGGTTTTGTCGATTAGAAACATTGTGCGTTAATCGATTTTCAAAGACCAAGCCAGTATCTGTAGATTCCAATTTTTCAAAAATGGTATCTTTTCGCTCTGAACAGGAAGTTAGCAGTATGATTGCGCTTAAAAAGAGGAGATGTTTCGCCATGATTGCAACTTACAAAATATTGAAATGTTAAAAAATTATAGCTGGCATCTTAGTTTCGTCGCGGTACTCTTTCTACTCTTCAATTCTTGCGCCGAGTACGAATCGACTATTCACAGAAACAATCTCGATTTAGAGCGAAGCGAGTACCTATTGCAACATGCAGAAAATCCGGTTCATTGGCAAGCTTGGAACGAACAGGTTTTATCGATCGCCAAAGAACAGCAGAAACCAATTATCATCAGCATCGGATATTCATCTTGCCACTGGTGTCACGTCATGGAGCGTGAATCTTTTTCTGACAGCGAGGTTGCTGACCTTATGAATCAAAACTTCATCTCGATCAAAGTAGATCGCGAAGAAAAGCCAGATATCGATTTCTACTACCTCACTACCGCCCAACTGATCACAGGAAGCCCTGCCGGATGGCCACTAAATATCATTGCCACCCCTGAAGGTGAGGCCTTTTACGCAGGAACCTATCACAGTAAAGAAGAGTGGGTTGAAGTCCTGAACAAAACCATCAATCAATTAGAAAAAAATAAAGATCGATTGTTCGATTACGCTAGAATGGTCAAAGAAGGAGTAATTAATCAAACACAACCCATCGAAGTAAGCGATCATTCTGAACTTTTAAATAAAGAAGAGCTAGTGTCAAGTCTTAAAGCCTGGATGTCAGAATGGGACTTTGATTACGGAGGAATTCGCACAGAAGAGAAATTTGTAAATCCGCCTCAACTGGAGTTTCTTTTAGATTATAACGAGCTCAACCCCTCAGCAGAAATCGAAGACTTCATTGTCTCTACGCTAAAAAAGATTGCACAATCAGGTCTCATCGACCCCCTCAATGGAGGAGCCTTTAGGTACAGCACCGATGACAAATGGCAAATCCCCCATTTTGAAAAGATGCTCTATGACAATGGACAATTACTCAAGCTCTATTCGAGGGCTTACCTAAAGTATAATGAACCGCTCTTTTTAGAAACAGCATCACTGATTTCAAAGTATCTATTCGAAACCTTGAAATTGGATTCAGAGCTCTTTTCTGCCTCACAAAATGCCGAAAGTGAAGGAAAAGAAGGCTATTACTATTTGTTTTCTAAAGAAGAATTAGGAGAAGAAGTACTCAACAAGATTACAAGATTTGAGTTTGATTCAGAATCCTTTCATTTACCCGCCCAGCGGTTAAGTAGCTCTGTCATAGAGGCCTTGAATGAAATACGAATATCTAAAGTTGCCCCTGAGATTGACCATAAGGTTATCGTTTCGTGGAATGCACTAACGATAGAGGGGCTATTCTACTATTATTTAGCTTCGGGTGAAACAGCGATTTTAAATCAGGCAAAAGCTTCGTTAGATGCAGTTCTCAGTGATTCAAAATCTCTGAAGCATGTGGCCGGAGATTCTTCTAGTGATGCCGTTTTAGAAGATTATGCTTTCTTAGCAAAGACTGCACTAACGGCCTACCAAGTCACTGGGGAAACGAACTACCTCAATGCTACTATCGAACTTACTGATGAGGCCATCGATCGTTTTGAGATGAGCGAATCTCCACTATTTGCCAACAGCTCCAAAAACCTATCAAGCGGTGTTCCTAAGATTATTAATTCAAGCGATGGGGTCTTACCTAATCCCAATGCATCACTTTCATCAACTCTTTATTACCTCTCGCATATCACAGGGGTAGAATCGTACAAGAAACGTTATGAAGCAATGATCATGGGAATTCAGCCTTGGGTGAGTGAAAGCATGGGTTTCTTCCCAAGTTGGGCCAATATTCTTCTTCATAGTCAGCATCCCTTTTATGAGGTGGTGGTAATGGGTGAGGAGGCTAAAACTTTTGCCGAAGATCTATTGACCAAGCAATTTGCGAATACCTTAACACTACATAGCAACAAGGAGAGTCAAGAATCACCCCTATTTAAAAATCGCTTTGTAGCTGATGAAACTCTGATCTACATCTGTATTGACAATACTTGTCTTCAACCTCTCAACGATATCGAAGAAGCTAAAGACTTTCTTATCGCAAGGCAGTAATTATGGTGTACGAATATGCTGACCAAGAAATAGTGCATTCAAGAAGAAACGATTCATCCCATAAGAGGTTCCTCTAAAGTTCGGGTTATCAGCAAACATCACTACTCTCCCTGAACCTACTGAACTTACTAAAATTGAGGCGGCTTTTGAGAGATATTCATTACGATTCTTTTTAGAAATATATCCATCGACATGAGCGTTTTCTGTGTATTTCGCTACCGTTGAATAGGCGTTCTCACTAGGTGATAACCATACCGTATTGTTTTTGTAAAAAACGAGTTGATCTGAAGAATATCCGAAGGCAACCGGATGCGTTCGGTCGATTTTAGCCTTAATAAATACTCCTCCGAGCGATTCTCTACCGCGGTGTTCGCTGGCCTCAACATAAGGTAACTGGGTGGTCGCATCTTTTACTTTTTCAAGAGTGGTCTCATGAACCAATTTAGAATTGATCGCCCAAGATGAGCCTGTTCCAATAGTGATGAGTGTGTTTCCTTTAGAAACCCAATCTTTTAATCGTTGTTGAAATGATTCTGGGTAATTACCCGATACTAAAACAAGTACATTATACGGATCAAGTGAAACTCTCGATAGATTGCGAACAGGGAGTTTAGTAATTGGCATGTCAATTCGAGTATCTAATAAATGCCAAATTTCCCCCGCTTCATAAGATCGAGTTCCGGTGCCAATGACCATTGCAGCTTTAGGCTGTTTCAGAGGTCGCATAGAACGGCTACCAAGGTCAATACCTGAAGTACTCCATCCGGTGGTTGCCGAATGTACTTTTAGATTAAATCGAGAAGCTTCACGTGCTACAATCTTAGCTAGAGCCTCTTTAGATAGTTTTTGAAGTGACACTGGAATGACTAGGGATCCGTAATTAAAGTTCACTTTACCCCCTTCGGTATTTACCTCAAAAGGCTTAAAAGCTGCCATAGGTACAACGCCATGCTTTTGAAGGGCGTAAGTAAACGCGGGGACATTATAATCTAATGCATCAACGATGTAAGCGTAGGCGCTGTCATCCACCTCAGTCTCAATCAGTAAATCTGACGAGCTTATTGGTTTCGCTGAAGAAGGTGATTTTGAAACCCCTCGGTAATTCAGCTGATAGAAGTTAGCTAGCGACCATGCTGAAGCATCGTAATAAACACTATCTCTATACTTTTCGTAGGTCTCAAAAGTGGTTTGAACCATTCGATATTGGGGTTGTTTGGTAGGCACTACATAGTCATTACCTTCCTTATAAACCGCTACTTTATGGTGTTCCATAAGCTCTAAAAACGCCTTTGCCTTATTTCTGTCTGGCTCAGAAAAACGATACCCCTTAACCGGGTCTTTGGCTGCTCTAGAAATAGCAGAATCAAAAAACATCTTCTGATAAGCTCGCATCATCTGACGATTATCGACAGCAGCCTTTAGGGTGGTCATACTCGACACATATTGATTGCGGATCGTGAACGGAAAAGTAATTTCACCAAATGCCGTCGTCTGTTTAAGCCCTCGCGAACTTGCTTGTTCAAACAGGAGACCTAATCCCCCTTGTAAATCAGGATAAGAAGAGCCATACCCTGGATAAGTGCCATCGAAAGCTTCTCTTGTGAAATAGAAAGAACCGATTGAGTCTAAGGCCTTCGAAAAATAACTTCCATACAACTCGTTCAAGTCTTCGTAATTCTCACGAGGCATGATCGGGTCAAGTGAGCCGTTAGGCTTCATCGGCTCGAAAAAGTAAGTGCTCTGAGAACCCATTTCATGAAAGTCAGTGACCACATTCGGATACCACTGATGATACCAATTTAATTTGCCTTGGCTCTCTGGGTTTACAGCTAACACCCAATCTCTATTGAGGTCAAACCAGTAGTGATTGGTTCTCCCCCCCGGCCAGTACTCGTTGTGCTCTGCGTCTTGAGGGTCTGCCACTAGCGGGGAGCCTTTATACATGTTTGCCCAATAAGTATGTCGATCTCTTCCATCAGGGTTAATTGTTGGGTCTATAAAAATCACCGCATGCTTCAGAAAATTAGTAACCTCCGCATTGGTTGAAGCGGTAAGTGTGTAAGCTGATAGCAACGCTGCTTCTGAGCTAGAAGGCTCATTTCCGTGCACATTGTAGGCAAGGTTAATAATCAGCGGGAGTTCCTCATCCGTACGCTCTTTCGATAGTGGATTTACCGACTTTAAATGTTCGGTTCTTATCTCTTCTAATCGATCCAAATTTTCTTCACTAGAGACCACAAGCATAACGAGTCTACGACCCTCATGAGTCTTTCCATAATCGATCAGGGTCGCACGAGAACTTTGCTCCGCTAGCTTCTCTAAGTAGGCAACAATTAGATCGTGTCTAGTGTGCTGTTCTCCAATACCATAACCAAGAAAAGATTCTGGGGTTGAAATACCCGTTTGGTAAGGTTCAAATCGCTTTAGAAAATAATCCTGAGCTAGTGAAGCCTGAAAGAATAGAATAGATAAGAGTAATAGGATACGTTTCATTGAAAAAACTAGTTAGTTGAGGTGTTTAAATAACTGTAATAAAGCCTAATAATCGCGTAGCCAAAAAGACCACCAAGAATAATTAATAAGGCATTCATAACGCCTTGGGCTCCGAAAGATAAACGAAGAAGTATTGTAGAAATCACAAAACCCGTATTTCTTAAGAGTTTAAAATGGTTTGAAGTGAGGCCGTAAGAAAGCAAAAGAATCAGAACGTCTGATAAAATCAAAAGTGTAAAGAAATCTTGATAAAATATGGTATTGAGATTATTATTCATACCCTTAATCAGATGCTCACCATTGATTTCTAAATACACAAAATCAATGAGGTGAATTATACTAACTATAAGAATAACGATCAATAGAATAACAGCAATAGCCTTTTTAAAATAAGGAAAGGTTTCTTTCTCCTCGGTTACATTTTTACTACTTAGTTCAATAATTCTACGATTAGTTTTATGAAACCAAACGATAACTAACATGAGTAACAATACGCAACCTAAGTCGACCAAAAGATTGATCAGTGATGAATCATCAAAACTAGCATTCGGGAAATCGATTAAGGTAACATCGTTAAAGACCTTTCGAATCAGAATGAGGCATATAATCTCAAACTGTTTAATCAGTGATGTGGTAAACGATCGTGGCAAATAATACACCAGCAAGAAGATCTCATAAATGAGAATAAATGAGAAAGGGGTATAGATTGCGCTAATAGGATTTTTGAGTAGTTCTCTATCGAGTAATTCAAAGTCAAAAAATGAATTGACTCCAATTAGTGTGGCATGAATAACAAAACCTATTAAAGAAAGAAAAAGTGTAATACGCTCTACCGTCTCACGATTTCTCGAGGAGAAAATCACTGCAAAATAATCATGTACTTTCATCTAGTTAAGGTACTCGATTATTTCAATTAATTGATAATCAGTTTTCTGAAGCGATCAAAAACTATTGTTTCTTAGAGACTTTTAAAATTTTTCCAATTCCAAAAGCGAGATTCCAAGGTTCATTAGCCGAATCGTAATATCCCAAAAAGGTTAGCTTCAATCCAGAATTTTTGCTTTGCCAAAAAACTCCGGCTCCATTGGCAGGGGCAACCTTTAAACTTTCTTCATTTTTAAATTTTAAAGAAGGTGTAAACACAATTCCAGATTTACTGTTGGGGGAATCAAATAAATAGAGTGTCGGCCCTCCAATATTTAAATAAAACGATTGCTCTTCATCAACCATAAGGTTAACCTGACCTGTGGGCATGAATTCGAAGGATGTTTGACCTTTAACTTGAAAGGATAATACAAAAAACCCTACACTAACTAATGCACGATAAAATCTCTTTGATGTTCTCATACTCTATGATAATC
>JAHEKV010000050.1 GCA_024638165.1 Flavobacteriaceae bacterium | reverse complement strand
GTGCTCCCGCTAGCCCAATGGATGACCCTGCCAAACGCGCAATTAGGATCAAACAATGGCGCCAACAAGAATTAACTGAAGAAGAAGCTGAGCTAGCCGTTGTACTCCGCGCTGAGATGGTGCAATTCAATGCAGATCTAGCAAAGTGGCGCTCTGAGGTAGACTATTCAAAATTTGAAGAACTGCGCGATCTGTATGCAGCGAACGGAATTTCGATTTACGCGTTCAAACCGTCGGTTTTCGGAAAAGACAACACCGATGACGACATCAGATACGGCATGCGTGCGGCAAAAGCATTAGGCGCAGACCATGTGACGGTGGAACACCCTGAAGACGATGAGCATACTGCCCGTTTAGGCAAAATTGCCGAAGAAGAAGGAATTCTTATGGCCTATCACGGACACATGCAGCAAACCCCAACCCTTTGGGATAATGCCCTTGCACAATCAAGCGGTAACAGCATGAACTTAGATTTCGGACACTACATCGCCGCCGAAAACGAAAACCCACTTCAAATCATCAAAGACAAGCACGCATCCATCGCTAGTATGCACCTGAAGGATCGTCAAAAGAAATCAAATGGTGGCGGAAACCTCATGTGGGGAACCGGGGACACCCCGATCGCAGAGGTCGTTACTCTCATTCGTGATAACGGATACACCTTCCCTATCACCGTTGAATTAGAGTACAAAATCCCAGAAGGCTCTGACGCGGTGCAAGAAGTAAAGCGTTCTTATGAGTACATCAAAAACATCTTAAAGCCATAAAAAGAGTACTCATTATACTCAGTTTATTTTTGCTATCTCCTGTCTTTGGGCAGGAGATCGCTGTTTTATCCTATAATATCAGGTACAACTCTCCTGGTGATGGACTCGATTTATGGGACCTTCGAAAAACCGAACTCATTCAGCAGATAAAAGAACTAGACCCCATGAGCTTCGGCGTTCAAGAGGCCACCCTTACCCAGATGAAAGATCTTGAAGTCGGTCTACATGGTTATAGTTATGTCGGGGTCGGCAGAGACGATGGTGTTACCAAGGGCGAATTCAGTGCTATCATTTATAAAAGAAGCGAACTAAGGGTGCTTCAAGAAGATACCTTTTGGCTCTCAGAAACCCCCGAAAAAGTTTCGGTCGGATGGGACGCTGCCCTCCCCCGCATCTGCACCTACGCAAAGTTCGAACTTGTTTCTTCAAAGAAACGTTTCTGGCATTTCAATACCCATTTTGATCATATAGGCGAAACAGCCCGAGCCGAGTCAGCCAAATTGATTGTTTCGAAAATAGCGGATTTGGTGAGTTTTGGCGATGTCGTTGTTCTAAGCGGAGACTTTAACGCCGAAGCCCACGAAGAACCTATTTTAGTATTGAAGAATTCCTTAGAGGATCCTGCGGATAAAGTCAAGCTTCAAGGGCCTGTCGGCACCTTTAGTGGCTTTCAGTTAGACGCCCCACTTGATCGCCGAATCGATTATATATTCACCAAAAACGTTGAGGTCAAAAGTTACAAGCACCTAGACACCAAACGAGCGAATGGCCGCTGGACTTCAGACCACCTACCCGTTTTACTTTCTTTTGATCTGAATTAAGCACACTAAAGCTTAAGTCGACAGAAATCTCGAACTTTGAGTGCTATGAAATTAAACCGGCTGTTTTTGCTTATCTGCTTGCTTTTTGCAGGGAAAGGAGTGACGCTCGCACAAGGCGAGAAAGACTCCTTACTTACGGTAAACCTAGAAGAGGTTGAAGTAAGTGCCCTTCGAGCGAAGGTGAACGTACTTGATGCTCCCCTTTCTTTATCCGTAGAGACTATTTCACCCAATTGGGCTGGGCCTTCACGATCGCTGCAAGAGTATTTAGCAGCTATACCTGGGGTATTCACGCTCAATAGTAGCAACTATGCACAAGACTTACGTATCTCGATTCGGGGTTTTGGGGCAAGAGCCGGCTTTGGGATTCGAGGAATTAAACTATTGGTCGACGGCATCCCTGAAACTACTCCTGACGGGCAAGGGCAGTTAGACAATCTTCCATTAAGCCTCATTCGAGAAATTTCTGTCATTCGAGGACCAAGTGCGCTCAGATATGGAAATGCTTCAGGAGGGGTAATTGCCATAAATACGCTTTCGCCGGGAGGTGAGGGATTGAATTCAGTGAGTGTGTTGACGGGGGGTTTTGGTCAAAGACAAGTATCCGTCACCAAAGGTTTTGGAGACGTTACCAATTCCTATCTCCTTCATTTCACTTCACAAAAGATCAAGGGTTTTAGAGAGCACTCGAGTGTTGAAAACAATCTCTTCAATTTTAGATCGAGTCATCAGCTATCTAATAAAACAAAGTTAAATTTTCAACTGAATCATGTGTCTAGCCCTA
>JAHEKV010000046.1 GCA_024638165.1 Flavobacteriaceae bacterium | reverse complement strand
TTCTTAGGCCTTAAACGAGACCTATGAAGAATCTTTATTTTGCTTTTGTTTTTTTGCTGGCTATTAGCTGTAACCAGACCGTAGCTACCGAAGATTTTGCTTTTGAAGAAGCCACAGTCACAGAATTACAAGCTCAGATGCAATCGGGCACACTCACCGCTGTTGAACTAACCACTGCCTATTTAGATCGAATCGCACTTCTCGACCAATCAGAAGGCGGGGTTCATAGTATCATTGAAATTAACCCAGATGCGCTCCAAATCGCAGCTGAATTAGATGCCGAAAGAGCTAGCGGGTCAATCAGAGGCCCTTTGCACGGTATTCCAGTGGTAATTAAAGACAATATCGATACCGGTGACCAAATGCTCACAACCGCAGGATCTCTGGCCTTAACTCACGGGCCAGCACCCGACGATGCCTTCGTTGTAAAACAACTAAGAGCAGCGGGAGCCATTATTTTAGCAAAAACCAACTTATCAGAATGGGCCAACTTTAGATCTAGCCGATCATCAAGCGGATGGTCAGGTCGCGGCGGGCAAACCAGAAACCCCTACGTTCTAGATCGCAGCCCATGCGGTTCAAGTTCAGGCTCTGGAGCGGCCGTTTCTGCCAATTTCGCAACCCTAGCGGTAGGTACCGAAACCAATGGTTCAGTAGTATGCCCCTCCTCTACTAACGGAGTAGTTGGTATCAAACCCACCGTTGGTTTAGTGAGTCGCGACGGGATTATTCCGATCTCTGAAACCCAAGACACTGCCGGGCCTATGGCAAGAACAGTGGCAGATGCAGCAGCCTTATTATCAGCAATGACAGGGGTAGATACCTCCGATGAAAAAACGATAGCCAGCGAATCTTTTGTAGGCACCGACTATACCCAGTTTCTAGATGCGAACGCGCTTCAAGGCAAGCGTATCGGGATTATGAAAGGCACCTTTGACAATCACGAAAGAGTAGATACCGTTCTAGAATCTGTCGTTAAAGCACTTGAAGAAGCAGGAGCTACCGTTGTGATGGATATCGAACTTCCTGAGAGGCGAGCAATCGGCCGCGCGGGATACGAACTCATGTTGTACGAGTACAAAGCGGGCCTCAATGCCTATTTCGCTTCGAGACCTGACAGCCCCATCCAAAGCATTGAAGATCTCATTGCCTTCAACGAAGAAAATGCATCAACCGAAATGCCCTTCTTTCAGCAAGAACACCTTCTTCAAGCAGCTGAAAAAGGAGATCTAACCGAACCTGAATACTTAGAGGCTTTAGAAAAGGTAACTACCAATGCAAGAGCGGCGGTTGACAATGCCCTAGCTAATAACGAACTAGATGCCATTATGGGAGTTACCGGAGGGCCAGCCTGGACTATCGACGTTATCAACGGCGACCATTTTGGTATGGGAAGCTCGAGTCCTGCGGCCCAGTCGGGATATCCGAACATAACCGTACCTGCAGGTTTTGTAGGTGAATTGCCCGTTGGAGTCAGCTTCTTCGCTGGCAAATTCGAAGAACCTAAGCTGATCAGCATTGCCTATGCTTTTGAACAGGCAACTAAGGTGCGTAAAGCTCCAAAATTTATCAAATCAATACCCACAGAATGATACCTCAAATCAACCCCCTTGAACATCGTAGCTATCTAGTTGATGGTGAAATCAAACCATGGACTGGAGAAATCCAAGACGTCTACTCTACCCTTTGTGAAACCTCTGGAGCCTCTTACGAGAAAACTCGCGTAGGCTCTGTTCCCAATTTAGGAGAGAGAGAGGCCCTAGAGGCACTTGATTCTGCCTATAACGCCTACGATCAGGGTAAAGGGGTCTGGCCTACCATGAAGGTGAAAGATCGCATCGAATGCATGACTCGCTTTGTAGAAAAAATGAAAGAAAAGCGAGAAGAAGTGGTTGAGCTATTGAAGTGGGAGATCATCAAAAATCACAACGACGCCTATAAAGAGTTCGACCGTACGGTAGACTATATCTACGACACCATGGAAGCGTATAAAGACCTTGATCGCGACGCCGGCCAGTTCGAAAAACACCAAGGCGTGTATGCGCATATTCGTCGTGGGCCTATCGGTGTGGTGCTTTGCTTGGGACCGTATAACTATCCGCTCAATGAAACCTTTAGCTTGCTGATTCCTGCCATTATCATGGGGAATACGGCAGTATTCAAACCAGCAAAACATGGGGTGCTACTGATTACTCCGCTACTTGAGGCCTTTCAGGAGAGCTTTCCGAAAGGAGTGGTAAATATCGTTTTCGGTAGAGGTCGTTCTATTGCCGCACCTATTATGAAATCGGGTAAAGTTGACGTGCTTTCTCTGATTGGGCACAGTACCTCAGCGAACGCCTTACAAGAATTGCATCCGAAAGCGAATCGATTGAGAACCGTTTATGGTTTAGAGGCCAAGAACCCGGGCATTATCCTTCGAGATGCAGACCTTGATC
>JAHEKV010000045.1 GCA_024638165.1 Flavobacteriaceae bacterium | reverse complement strand
TTCTTAGGCCTTAAACGAGACCTATGAAGAATCTTTATTTTGCTTTTGTTTTTTTGCTGGCTATTAGCTGTAACCAGACCGTAGCTACCGAAGATTTTGCTTTTGAAGAAGCCACAGTCACCGAATTACAAGCTCAGATGCAATCGGGCACACTCAACTCGGTTGAACTAACTGCTGCCTATTTAGAACGAATCGCGCTTCTCGACCAATCAGAAGGCGGGGTTCACAGTATCATTGAAATTAACCCAGATGCGCTCCAAATCGCAGCTGAATTAGATGCCGAAAGAGCCAATGGGTCAGTCAGAGGCCCTTTGCACGGTATTCCGGTAGTGATTAAAGACAATATCGATACCGGTGACCAAATGCTCACAACCGCAGGATCTCTGGCCTTAACTCACGGGCCAGCACCCGACGATGCCTTCGTTGTAAAACAACTAAGAGCAGCAGGAGCCATTATTTTAGCAAAAACCAACTTATCAGAATGGGCCAACTTTAGATCTAGCCGTTCATCAAGTGGATGGTCAGGTCGCGGCGGGCAAACCAGAAACCCCTACGTTCTAGATCGCAGCCCATGCGGTTCAAGTTCAGGCTCTGGAGCTGCTGTTTCTGCCAATTTCGCAACCCTAGCGGTTGGCACTGAGACTAATGGCTCGGTCGTATGCCCCTCTTCTACCAATGGAGTAGTTGGCATCAAACCCACCGTCGGTTTAGTCAGTCGTGACGGGATTATTCCGATCTCTGAAACCCAAGACACCGCTGGGCCTATGGCTAGAACAGTGGCAGATGCAGCAGCCTTATTATCGGCGATGACAGGGGTAAATACCTCTGATGAAAAAACGATAGCCAGCGAATCTTTTGTAGGCACCGACTATACCCAGTTTCTAGATGCGAACGCGCTTCAAGGCAAGCGTATCGGGATTATGAAAGGCACCTTTGGCAATCACGAAAGAGTAGATACCATTCTAGAATCTGTCGTTAAAGCACTTGAAGAAGCAGGAGCTACCGTTGTGATGGATATCGAACTTCCTGAGAGGCGAGCAATCGGCCGCTCGGGATACGAACTCATGTTGTACGAGTACAAAGCGGGCCTCAATGCCTATTTCGCTTCGAGACCTGACAGCCCCATCCAAAGCATTGAAGATCTCATTGCCTTCAACGAAGAAAATGCATCAACCGAAATGCCCTTCTTTCAGCAAGAACACCTTCTTCAAGCAGCTGAAAAAGGAGATCTAACCGAACCTGAATACTTAGAGGCTTTAGAAAAGGTAACTACCAATGCAAGAGCGGCGGTTGACAATGCCCTAGCTAATAACGAACTAGATGCCATTATGGGAGTTACCGGAGGGCCAGCCTGGACTATCGACGTTATCAACGGCGACCATTTTGGTATGGGAAGCTCGAGTCCTGCGGCCCAGTCGGGATATCCGAACATAACCGTACCTGCAGGTTTTGTAGGTGAATTGCCCGTTGGAGTCAGCTTCTTCGCTGGCAAATTCGAAGAACCTAAGCTGATCAGCATTGCCTATGCTTTTGAACAGGCAACTAAGGTGCGTAAAGCTCCAAAATTTATCAAATCAATACCCACAGAATGATACCTCAAATCAACCCCCTTGAACATCGTAGCTATCTAGTTGATGGTGAAATCAAACCATGGACTGGAGAAATCCAAGACGTCTACTCTACCCTTTGTGAAACCTCTGGAGCCTCTTACGAGAAAACTCGCGTAGGCTCTGTTCCCAATTTAGGAGAGAGAGAGGCCCTAGAAGCACTCGATTCTGCCTATAACGCCTACGATCAGGGTAAAGGGGTTTGGCCTACTATGAAGGTGAAAGATCGCATTGAATGCATGACTCGCTTTGTGGAAAAAATGAAAGAAAAGCGTGAAGAGGTGGTTGAGCTACTAAAGTGGGAGATTATTAAAAACCACAACGACGCCTATAAAGAATTCGACCGTACAGTAGACTATATCTACGATACGATTGAGGCCTACAAAGACCTTGATCGAGACTCTGGTCAGTTCGAAAAACATCAAGGGGTATATGCCCATATTCGTCGTGGCCCTATCGGTGTGGTGCTTTGCTTGGGACCGTATAATTATCCGCTGAATGAAACCTTTAGCTTACTGATTCCTGCCATTATCATGGGGAATACTGCTGTATTCAAACCAGCAAAACATGGAGTATTACTAATTACTCCACTTCTTGAGGCCTTTCAGGAGAGCTTTCCGAAAGGAGTGGTAAATATCGTTTTCGGTAGAGGTCGCGCTATTGCATCTCCCATCATGAAATCGGGTAAAGTTGACGTGCTTTCTCTGATAGGGCACAGTACCTCAGCGAACGCCTTACAAGAATTGCATCCGAAAGCGAATCGATTGAGAACCGTTTATGGTTTAGAGGCCAAGAACCCGGGCATTATCCTTCGAGATGCAGACCTTGATC
>JAHEKV010000040.1 GCA_024638165.1 Flavobacteriaceae bacterium | reverse complement strand
TATATGCAGAGGCACCAGAAAGACTCAAGTCAACCGTTCGAGTATCTAACTGTAATCTCGTTGAAGCGACTAATGGGTCGGGTTCACCAACAGTCACTGAATAAATACGCTCGTAATTCTGACCATTAACTGCAATTGCGATCTGGTAAGTTCCCTTACTCAGATTTTCAATTCGGTCATAGAAATTATTTTCAGTACTCAAAGCCACTGAAGCAGATCCATTCAACGAATAGGAATAGGAATACGAAGAATTCGAACAGCTAATTTCGATGACTCCATTCGCAGAACCTGGGCAAGTCGCTGATATCACCTTCACTTCAAAAGTATCGTGCGGTAAACTAAATACTTCACAACCTCGCACATCGACCATTGCTCCTGCCGGTGTGCCTAAGCATTCATCGATAGGATCACGAACTCCATCTTCATCGAGGTCGACATATTCTCCGGTTATAGGAACTTTTTGAAATTCCTTGAAAAGTACATTCAGTTCAGTTTGCGATTCTCCACCCAGCCATTGACTTAGAATTGAAGCATAAATCTGCCTAAAATCAAATTCAACTTCTAGGTTATCATGCCACTCTGCGTTTTCAGGAATATCTGGGTTCTTACCTAGAACACTGGGGTCTAACTGATTTCCGAAGATAAACATCGGTGCTGCAGTGCCATGATCGGTACCATAAGATCCGTTAGAGACAATGGTTCGCCCAAATTCAGAAAATGTCATGGTAAGAACGCGATCTGAATCTCCAGAGTCGTCTAAGCTTTTAATAAGCGCAGTAACCGAATCGTTCAGCTCTTTCAAAATAACCGCATGTTCTCCTTTAGTGGGATCACTTAAATCTACTTGAGAATCATGCGTGTCAAAACCACCGATTTGGGCGACATAGACTCTAGTGTTTAATCCCCCCTTAATTAGTCGACTGATGATCTCAAATTGCCATCCGAGATGAGTATTTGGAAAAGCTACGGTATTACCTGCCGATTCATAGGCATCTTTAACCACCTGACTGTAAAGGTTTGACTGCTTAGCAATCATCTGAATATACTTCAGCTTATCTCCTGTACGCGTGTTCGGATAATTATGATCAAACTCATTGATGATTTCACTGAAATGCGAGGGGTTGTTCGCTGTGAAGCTAGGAAAGGTGTACTGGCCTGTTAACATCAAAGAAGTTTGATGGCCCAATTCGATAGCTAAAGGGTGCGGATACGTCTCGTTTGGATAATTATTCGGGAAATTAGGGTGTCGATCTTCTAAATATCTACCTACCCATCCCGAGGTAACAAACTCATCATAATCAGATGCAGATTGCCAAATATCCATTGATCGAAAGTGTGAAAAGTCAGGTTGTTCATAACCTACATTCTGAATAACCTTCATTCGCTTTTCATCAGAAAAAACCTTGAAATCAGCAAGACTGGGATGCAAGGCGAGATCATTCTTACCCAGATCAATCAATTTATTCTCAGGCATGATCACATCGGGGCGAACATTGTTAAGCGCAGAAAATTGATCTAAAGGAATCACCGTATTTAATCCATCATTCCCTCCATCTAGTCGAATTAGTATTAGAATATTACCCGGGGTGACCGTTTCTGAGAGTAATTCATACGAAGAATCAAACATACCAAAACCTAGAGTAGGTAAAACCCCACCAAGAGCAGCTAGATGCGATAAATCGTGTATGAATTCTCTTCTATTCATTAATACAGGTGTGCTTCGTAGAGCTCAAAAAGTTGAAACATGAATTGTTCTATTCTCCAATACAAGGTGCTATAAGAGTTTCTGTCTTTTCTTGATAAGAAATCTTCTACCGCCTGGGTCCAATAATTTTCATTGAGTTCTTCTCCTAAAACTGACTTTCTTATTCTAAGCAACGCCTCTTCAGGAATTTCGGCACCTAGAAATCGATCGGCCAATTGAGAAATAATAGAATCGAGTTCATATGGGTTATTAAAAGAGTTTATAAAACTCTCAAGATTGAACCTCAAATGAATTCCATCCTCTAACCACATTCCCCATCGGGTCATACTCTCAGTAAACTCTTTTCTAGACTTAATAGTCACTGAATTAATCCAATATAAGTCGTAAATAGGATCCTGATAAAATGCGGGCCATCCCGACACATTAGGTGGGTTGTGAATTTCCATACCCAACTGATTGGTACGCCAACCCATGTGTCTGAAAAAAAAGTACGAACGTGTATCTGGAGTTATAAATTTCTGATCAAACTGACCGAGATCTTCTTCAAAATAAGAAACATAGGTGTTTTCGTTCCATCTCACCAAGTCCCCTTCTAGAATAGAGAGCCCTTTCATCACTTTAAAAGTAAAGTCAGGAGGAGAAGAGATCATCGCATTATAAAATTCTTCGGCGAAAAAGTACTCACTTGACAAAAGCACCTTAAGGGTTTCGGCTAGTGAATAATTTGAGTTTCTCATCACCTCGGCAAGAGGTTTAATGATTTGCTCTTCAGCATAGTCTGAAACTACCGGATA
>JAHEKV010000003.1 GCA_024638165.1 Flavobacteriaceae bacterium | reverse complement strand
ACGCGCTGACAGATTAGCAATCTGCTCCGTTACCACTCCGGCACCTCTCCAATCTGATTTAACCTTTGGTATAAAGGTGGGCGCAAAAATATTGTTTAAGGTCGATTCTAACAAGAAAAAAAGAGAGAAATTTTACTATTCTGGATATTCTACTCGAACATGGTAGATATTGGTCAATTTTTTCTTGAGAACTGCCTTAATAATTTCAATTTCTTTTAGGGTGATGGTTGCGGCTGAGTACTGTCCGCCTTCTAGCTGTCCAGAGATAATCCGCTCGACAAATTGGTCTAGAGTTGGGTAATCGGGTTGCTTCAAACTTTTGCTCGCAGCCTCTACGGCATCACACATCATGAGAATAGCTGTTTCCTTTGAAAAAGGAATCGGTCCTAGATACCTAAAATCCTTTTCATTCGCCTCCCCTTCCTCTTCGAGCTGCTTTTTATAGAAGTAATAAACAAGGCTATTACCATGGTGAGTTCGAATAAAATCAATCACACGATCAGGCAGGTTGTTTTTACGCGCGATTTCGATCCCGTGAATTACGTGTCTTCTGATGATATGCGCACTCTCTGAAGGAGTTAGATCTTCGTGGGGGTTTGCTCCTTGTATTTGATTTTCGGTGAAGAATTCTGGAGCTGAGAGTTTACCAATATCATGATAAAGTGCTCCTACCCTAAGTAAAAGACTATTGGCCCCTACGGCATTCGCTGCGGCTTCACACAGATTAGCTACTTGCAATGAATGATTAAAGGTTCCCGGTGCTTTATCAGACAACTCTTTTAATAGTTTTGAGTTCGTGTCTGAAAGTTCAAGAAGGGAAACATCCGAAACTAAGCTAAACAACTTTTCATAGAGATAAATTAAAGGCTGGGAGAATAGCGTGAGCATCCCATTCAATACAAATAAGATCAACACCCAAAGGTCGATTGATAAAATGGCTCCTCCCCTCAATCCATGAAACGCCACATAGGAAATAATGTACACCAGTGTAACGAAGAATGCGGCAGCGAATAAATTAGTTCGCTTATGCAATTCATTAGAACCTAGCATCACTACAATACCTGCCGAGAGTTGTAAAAACAAGAATTCATAGGCATTAGGAAGCACCATCCCTAAGATTAACAAAGTCATTAAATGTACAAACAATGCTAATCTCGCATCAAAGAAGTTCTTTAACACTAAGGGCAATATTGAAAGTGGGGCTAAATAAACGAATCGTTCGTCTATTTTGGTTAGCACTAATACTAGCGATACCATCAGTAAGATATTGAAGAAAATAAATGTTAACTGATTGGTATTTTGATACATATCGAGGCGATACTTCTTCAGATAAAGTAAGAGCAGTAGTAATAATAACGCGATCAAAATCCCATATGCTCCAAGAAGGTAATAGGTGTTTGATTCTTGCCACTGTTCTGACTGGTATTGGGTACGTAGCGATTCGATGATCTGAAAGGTGGCATCATCAATAACCTCACCCTTGGCGATAATTAGTTTACCTTCAAAGACGATTCCCCTGGTAAGAGATAATTGGCTAAGTTGAGTCTGAAATGCGTTTTCGGTGAGTGTTTCTTCAAGAATTAAATTCGGACGTATGCTCTGAACTAAAATAGCTTTTAACGGTTCTATGACTGACGACTCCACTCCTTTGAATTCAAGACGATTCACACGTTCTTTCAAGTTATCAGTGCCTATAAATTTATCTGCTGCAATGGTTTCGGCCTGATTATTCTTAACCACCTTGATTCGATCTGACGGAAAAGAACCATTGATCACCCCATTCTTATAGATTGCATCAAAGGCAAGCTCTAAGGAGTTTAGCCATAAATTAAACCTACTATTACCCACAGAGATCTTTTGGAAAATCGATTCGAGACGATCTGACAAAAAGGATCGTTCCGTAGCAGCGATTTCATCATCATAACGGTAGTAAAAAGTCTTTTCTCTTAATAAGGCATCACGCTCCTCCTGAATTTGGGTATCAGTTTTTTTTATTTCAAAGTCAAAGGGGGCATATAGGTTTTCATAATTCCAAGGTCTTCCCTTAGCGTACTGATAGTTAAAGGTTACTTGGGATGGAAAAATCCAAAGTAAAAAGGCGACCGCAGCAACATGAAGTAACACGGTAAATAAAAAAGTTCTTCGCTTTTGAACTTGCTGATGAGATGCAGACATAGTGACGGTCAAATATTCTTCAAAAATAGAAAATATTGTTTTTTAGTATTTTCGTAATCCTAACGATTTCTCGATCCATTGAAACAGACTCACGGCATTTGCGGACTAAGTGTTATTAATGTTTATAAAACCCCTAGCGAGTCAAGCGAAATCGTTAATCAGCTTTTATACGGAGACCATTTTACCCTGATTGAGGTTAAAAAATTCTGGTCTAAAGTCAGGTTTGAATACGACGGATCTACTGGATACATTTTAAACAGTCTCTACGCTACTATCGATTCAGATTTAGCCAATGAGCTCGATGATTTCTCAAAAGCAGTATACAATAGGCATTTGACGAATTATGCGCTTTTAGAAAATCAGCAGTTGCTACCTATTCTAATTGGATCTAGAATGGATATTATGTCTATTCTAGGACATGAAAATAAAGAATCAGAAGAACCCACTCCATCTGATTTAGTCGAAACAGCCTTAAGGTATACCTACGCACCCTATATGAAGGGGGGTAGATCTCCATTTGGAATAGATGCTGATGGGTTCACCCAAATTGTGTATAAAACCGAACAGAAGTGGTTGCCCAGAAATCTTGAGCAGCAAGCTAAAGAAGGAGTTCCGCTTTCATTTTTAGAGGAGAGCACTCCGGGAGATCTTGCTTTTTTCGATGATGAAGAAGGTGAATTAATTCACGTGGGTATTCTATTAAAAAACAACTACATCATTCATGCACATGGTTGTGTACGAATTGATCGAATCGATCATACGGGGATATTCAATCCTCATACCAATCAATACACTCATAAACTACGAGTAATTAAAACGCTCAATCAATAAAAAAGCCCTCTTAACGAGGGCTTTTAAAAATACGTTGGCAATCAGAATTACTGTTGTAGCATTCCAAGTATGCGCTTGAAATTTTCGTTGTCTCCTAGTGCTCCGTAAATGTTCTTCAACTGATTAAGAAGCTCCTTATTCCCAGGAAGGTTCTCCAAAGAAGCTTCGAGAACTTTAGCCCCTTCCATGAAGAACTCCTCTTTCTGCTTCTTAAGAGCATCGTACTTATCAAGATCAGAGGATTTATTTGACATCGCTAGCTCGTTCATTTGATCCACTAGGGCATTTCCTTCGTTGATATAAGTCGTTGAAAGGTTTAAGGTAGCATTGATATAGGTTGGATCTATTTCTAGAGCACGATAGAAAGCAGCACGAGCTTCTTCCATATTGTTTTGCTCCATAGCAATTACTCCAATATTATATTGAAGATCAGGGTTGGTAGGATCCATCGCTGAAGCTTCCTCCATTAAAGACTTAAACTTCTCAGGCTGACCCATCGTGTAATAAAGGTTGGCCTTATTCAGAATAAGTGCAACATCTCCAGGGTTTTGAGCAATGGCATCTTCGTAAGCAGCTAGAGCCTCCTCATTGCGCCCTTCTTGTTGGTAGATCAGAGCGATGTTCTTAACCACCTCAGAACGCTTCGATGGAGTCACCTCATCCTTAGGATCTTTATGAGTACCTGCTTTTACATAAAGGTCACGTGTAGCCTCGTCAAAATATTCTAACTCAGAAGAAGCTATATTGATAGCAGCAAAACGCTTTTCACTTCCGTCGTAATTCATCTCTTTAAGACGAACATAGATCTCTAACGCTTTGTCATAGTCTTTTGCATTAACCGCAGATCCCGCTGCATAATAAAGATAAATGGTATCCTTAGGGCTTAAGCGATAAGCTAAGTCTAGTTTATCCGCAGCAAGCGCGTAATCTGAAGTTTGCTGAGCTTCTACTGCAGCATTAACTAAGTCGTTAGAAATCGTTTTTAGAGCCTGATTTGCCTCTTCGATATATTTCAAAGCGTTCATTGCAACGATCGCCTCATAACTTTCAATCGCAGGATCGTAATCTCCCTCACCTGTTTGAGCTAATTGAAGGCTCGCTTGACCATAAAGCGCATAAAAATTAGCTTTAGTCTTGTCATCAGCAGATTTAGCAATTTCAGCGATTGGATTTAACGCTTGAATAGCAGAAGCAGCATCTCCTTTTTTTAATGCTTTAGTAGCTGCCTTCAACTCATCTTTCTGGGCGTTAACAGCTAATACTGAAAGCATTGAAGCTGCAACTAAAAAGTATTTTCTCATGTTTTTTTTGAATTAATGGAGCGCAAGTTAGTTTTCTTCACTCGTATTACCAATAGATTCATCGGTTGAATTATTCGATTCATCAACATCGATGTCTCTTATCTCGTCTTCATCTACCACATCCTCTTCTTTCACCACTTTGGCAACAGCAGCAATCTCATCATCGGCGCGAAGGTTAATTACCTTCACCCCTTGTGCAGCTCTACCCATAACACGCAGATCCTCTACTGAAATACGGATAGCTACCCCTGAGCGATTGATAATCATCAGATCATCTGCATCCGTTACCGATTTAATAGCAACAAGGTTTCCGGTTTTTTCAGTAATTGTAAGCGTTTTAACACCCTTTCCTCCACGATTGGTAATGCGATAGTCTTCAAGTTCAGAACGCTTGCCATATCCCTTTTCAGAAACTACTAGAATATTCTCCTCGAGATTGTTTACCGCGACCATACCGATTACTTCATCTTTTTCATCTGCTAAAGTCACCCCACGCACTCCTGAAGCATTTCTACCCATCGGTCGTGTCTTACTCTCTTCAAAACGGATGGCCTTACCTGATTTAAGACCAAGGATTACTTGGCTTGAACCTGTGGTTAGTTTAGCCTCGAGTAGTACGTCTCCTTCACGAATAGTAATTGCGTTGATACCACTCTGTCTAGGTCTTGAGTATTGTTCTAATACCGTCTTTTTAACCACCCCTTGTTTGGTTGCCATGATTACATAGTGGTTATTTACGTAATCTTCGTCTTTGAGATCTTGGGTACAAATTACCGCCTTGATACGGTCTTCATTCTCAATTTGAATCAAGTTCTGAATCGCTCGACCCTTAGAAGCTCTTGAACCTTCAGGAATTTCAAAAACTCTTAACCAATAACATTTTCCTAATTGAGTAAAGAAGAGCATGTATTGGTGGTTCGTTCCAACAAATATGCTTTCAAGAAAATCTTCATTTCGAGTGGCAGATGCTTTCTGACCCACTCCTCCTCTATTCTGAGTTTTATATTCAGCTAGTGGAGTTCTCTTGATGTATCCTGCGTGAGAAATAGTAATCACAACTTGCTCATCAGGAATCATATCTTCGATTCTAAAGTTTCCACCAGAGTAATCGATTTGAGAGCGACGTTCATCACCGAATTTCGATCCGATTTCTTCGAGCTCTTCAACGATGATATCCATTCTGCGCTCTTCACGAGCAAGAATATCTTTTAGATCAGCGATCGTAGCCATTAATTCTTCATATTCAGCTCGAAGCTTATCTTGCTCAAGACCTGTTAATTGTCGCAGTCTCATTTCAACAATCGCCTTGGCCTGTGCCTCTGAAAGCTTAAAGGTTTCCATCAGTTTTCCTCGAGCCTCATCCACATTTGCTGAACCTCTGATGATAGCAATCACCTCATCTATATTATCCGAAGCAATGATTAACCCCTCAACGATGTGAGCTCGCTCCTCTGCTTTATTCAATTCAAATTGAGAACGACGAATAACTACCTCATGACGATGCTCCACGAAGTGATGGATCATATCCTTCAGGTTTAATAGCTGAGGACGTCCTTTCACGAGAGCAATATTATTTACACTAAACGAAGATTGTAGCGCCGTGTATTTATAGAGCATATTAAGTACAATGTTCGGTATTGCATCACGTTTCAAAACATAAACAACACGCATCCCGTTTCGATCTGACTCATCTCTAATAGCAGAAATACCTTCAATCTTCTTATCGTTAACAAGATCCCAGGTCTTCTTGATCATATCCGCCTTATTCACTTGATAAGGAATCTCAGTAACAACGATAGACTCTTTCCCTTGAACCTCCTCGATAACTGCCTTACCGCGCATAACTACTCGACCTCTTCCTGTTTCAAAGGCTTCTTTCACTCCGTCATATCCATAAATAGTACCTCCGGTTGGGAAGTCTGGAGCTTTAATGTACTGCATTAGACCTTCGATAGAAATGTCTCGATTTCTCACATAAGCAATCGTTCCTTGAACCACCTCAGTAAGGTTGTGAGGAGGCATATTCGTAGCCATACCTACAGCGATACCGGCCGCCCCATTAACCAAAAGGTTGGGAACTCTCGCAGGAAGCACAGTAGGCTCTTTAAGCGTATCATCAAAGTTTAACTGATGATCAACGGTATCTTTATCAATATCAGCAAGCATTTCTTCAGCGATCTTTCTCATTCTCGCCTCGGTGTAACGCATCGCTGCCGGCGAATCACCATCGACAGAACCGAAGTTACCCTGACCATCAACAAGCATATATCGCAAACTCCATTCTTGAGCCATACGTACCATAGTGTCATATACCGAAGTATCACCGTGTGGGTGATATTTACCAAGTACCTCTCCTACAATTCTTGCTGATTTTTTGTATGCCGAATTAGAGCGAACTCCGAGCTCATGCATTCCGTATAACACGCGGCGGTGAACAGGTTTTAAACCATCTCTCACATCCGGTAATGCTCTTGAAACAATAACAGACATCGAGTAATCGATGTAAGCTGATTTCATTTCGTCTTCAATATTGATCGAAATGAGCTTTTCTCCTTCATTCATTGATCTACAGTATTTCCTTATAAGTTAATAGGCCAATTTACAATTAATGACTAGCGAGACCGACGAATTTAACAGGGTTTAATCAACTATTTATCAACAAACCTGAAAAGCTGTCAGGTGAATAACTCAAGGCACGAAAATTGAATAATGGTAAATAGATTTATTAATTTAGAGATTTAATCGCGGAAGTATGGACGATAATTTTTCACCGAGAGTCAAAGAGGTTCTCTCACACTCTAAAGATGAAGCACTACGATTAGGGCATGACTTTATTGGAACAGAACACTTGCTTTTAGGAATTCTAAAAGATGGTAGTGGAAAAGCGATCAGTATTCTTGATCAGCTCGATATCGATTTAGACCATCTTCGCAGAAAAGTAGAAATACTTAACCCTAGTAATACTGAAGGGTTGACGAGTAATGACAAAAAAAACTTGCGGTTAACTCGTCAGGCTGAACGTGCCATTAAAACTACCTTTTTAGAGGCTAAATTATTCCAAAGCACCACTATTAATACCGCGCATCTTTTACTCTGTATTCTTAGAAACGAAAACGATCCTACTACGCGTTTAATACAGAAAATGAAAGTGGATTACGACACGGTTAAAGAGCAATTCAAGTCGATGATTACTCAAGATGAAGATTATCTAGATAGCCCATCGGCTGATTCATTTTCAGAATCTTCTGATCTTCCTGAAGATGAAAATACATCTAATAAGGCCTCGAGTACTTCAAAGAAAGGGGTAAAATCAAAGACTCCGGTTCTAGATAATTTTGGAAGAGATTTAACCAAACTTGCCGAAGAAAATAAGCTGGACCCGGTAGTAGGCCGTTTCAAAGAAATTGAACGAGTTTCTCAGATCTTAAGTCGTAGGAAGAAGAACAATCCACTACTTATTGGTGAACCCGGTGTAGGGAAAAGCGCCATTGCTGAAGGGCTCGCACTGCGTATTGTTCAAAAGAAAGTATCCCGTATTCTTTATAATAAAAGAGTTATTACACTTGATTTAGCATCACTAGTGGCAGGTACTAAGTATCGAGGTCAATTTGAAGAGCGCATGAAAGCAGTCATGAATGAACTCGAAAAAAATAGAGACATTATTCTATTCATCGATGAAATTCACACCATTGTAGGCGCCGGGGGTGCAACAGGAAGTCTTGATGCCGCAAACATGTTTAAGCCAGCCCTTGCGCGAGGTGAGGTTCAATGTATTGGAGCTACCACCCTTGATGAATATCGTCAACACATCGAAAAAGATGGAGCCTTAGAACGTCGTTTTCAAAAAGTCATTGTGGAGCCAACCTCTATCGATGAAACCATTGAAATCCTTCAAAATATTAGAGAACGTTACGAAGATCACCATAATGTTCGCTATACAGATGAAGCCTTAGCTGCATGCGTTAGTTTAACGAACCGATATATTAGTGATCGTTTTCTCCCTGACAAAGCAATCGATGCGCTAGACGAGGCTGGATCTCGCGTTCACATCATTAACATGAATGTTCCCAAGCAAATTCTTGAACTAGAAAAAAAGCTTGAAGATGTGCGCGTACTAAAAAACGAAGTCGTAAAAAAACAACGTTATGAAGAGGCCGCTAAATTGCGAGATGACGAGAAGCGTCTAGAAAAAGAGCTAGAAGACGCGCAAGCGACATGGGAGGAAGAAAGTAAGCAACATCGAGAAATAGTCGACGCAGAGCAAGTAGCTGATGTTGTATCGATGATGAGCGGTATCCCCGTGACCAAAATCGCGACGGCAGAAAGTAATAAACTAGCAGAACTCCCCAGTGTTTTAAAAAAGAAATTAATCGGTCAAGACGATGCAGTAAACAAAGTTGCACGCGCTATTCAAAGAAATAGAGCCGGCTTAAAAGACCCAAACAAGCCTATTGGTTCGTTTATATTTTTAGGTCAAACAGGGGTAGGTAAAACACAATTAACCAAGGTTTTAGCAAGTGAGCTTTTTGATAGTGAAGAGGCACTTATCCGAATTGACATGAGCGAATACATGGAGAAGTTTGCTATTTCGCGATTAGTCGGTGCACCTCCGGGATATGTCGGATATGAAGAAGGAGGACAACTCACTGAAAAGGTGAGAAGAAAACCTTATGCGGTTATCCTTCTTGACGAAATTGAAAAGGCACATCCGGATATTTTTAATATGCTTTTACAGGTTTTAGACGATGGGTATCTAACTGATAGTCTAGGCCGTAAAATCGATTTTAGAAATACAATTATCATCATGACTTCAAACATTGGTGCTCGACAGATCAAAGATTTCGGTCAAGGAGTCGGATTTGGAACTGCAGCCAAGAAAGCTCAAGAAGGAGATCACAATCGCGGAGTCATTGAAAAGGCCTTGAAAAAAGCTTTTGCGCCTGAGTTTTTGAATCGTATTGACGACGTTGTTGTGTTTAATGCCTTAGAAAAAGAGGATATTCACAAAATCATCGATATTGAGCTTAAAAATGTCGTTCATCGTATCGAAGATTTAGGCTACAAAATTGAGCTTTCTAAAGAGGCGAAAGAATTTATTGCTGACAAAGGATTTGATAAACAATATGGTGCGCGTCCGCTTAAAAGAGCGATCCAGAAGTATATCGAAGACTTGTTAGCTGAAGAAATTGTAAATAATCGTTTAACCGAAGGTGATCAAATCATTCTAGACCTCGAAGACTCAAAAGAGAGTCTCGTGGTTCAGCGATCTACTACTACCGAAAGTGCCGATTAAAGATTAAACAAAATGCAGCGTTTCGATAGTTCTGCTGCAGAAGAAGTAATAATTCTAGATTCTAAATAGAATTATGTTAAAAAGAGTACAGGTTTCTGTGCTCTTTTTTTGTTTTGAAGTACTTTGCTCGCTTAGAATTCATCAATCATGATCGTATTAAAATTTGGAGGTAGTTCTGTAGCCGATTCAGAACGCCTTAACAAGGTGGTAACTATTATAAAATCCCATGCCGCGAAGGACCGTGTTACGGTTGTTGTTTCAGCATTCGGAAATACCACTAATCTTTTAACTACGGCCCTTGAATCGGCTTCAAGGCAAGACAAAGAGTACTTGGATTCACTTGAGAGTGTCTTTGCCAAGGTAGATGCCATTTCTGAAAATCTTGAACTCTCTGAGTTTACCACAAAAGCAATTACAAGATACAAAGAGGAGCTTTCGAAGATGCTAGAAGGCGTATTTTTAACCAGAGAAGCAGGGCCGCGAATTACCGATAAAATATTGGGAACAGGCGAGCTTTTTTCTTCTTTGCTCTTAACCGAAAAACTCAATGGCTCAGGAAGCCAGGCGATTTGGAAAAACTCTTACCAATTTATTACAGTAAGTGACCAAAACGGTGAGAGAAAGGTGATGCAAAAACCATCTTACCGTTTGATGCAAAGTCTGCTAGAACACGATGAGATTGTGGTTCTTCCAGGTTATATTGCAAGTACTGAAAACGGGGTTCCCACCACTCTAGGACGAGGAGGATCTGATTTTTCAGCCGCTCTTTATTCAGCAGGACTAGAAGCAAGTAAACTATTTATCTATACCGACGTAAGTGGGATATACACCGCTGACCCGAGAGTCGTAAAACAAGCACGACCCGTAGAAAAGCTTTCTTATCGCGAAGCCTTAGAGTTATCACATTTTGGGGCTAAGGTATTGTACGCTCCATCAGTACAACCAGCTTTTGAAAAAAAGATTCCGATTTACATCAAGAATACCTTTGAACCCGATGCTCCAGGAACGCTAATTCAGAATCTTTCATCTGACAAGAACACAACTACCGTAAGTGGTATCACCCATTTAGAGTCGATTTCTTTAATTACCGTTGAGGGAGCCGGTATGATTGGTCGTTTCGGATTCGCTAAACGCTTTTTCGAAGCCATAGGCAATGAAAGAATTAATATCATTCTAATTACCCAGGCCTCTTCAGAATATTCCTTATGCGTAGCGGTAGCTACCGAAGATGCACATCGGGCAAAAGCAGTAATCGATCGAGAATTTGCGCTAGAGATCGAGACCCGCAGAATACAGCCAGTTACCGTAGTCTCAGACTTAAGTATCGTTGCCCTTGTAGGAGAGCAAATGAAGAGTCATACTGGAGTAAGCGGCAAGCTTTTCAGTAGCCTAGGAGCCAATAACATCAATATTGTAGCGATCGCACAAGGTTCTTCAGAGCGAAACATCTCTTTTGTCATTGAACAAAAGAATGTCAAGAAAGCGCTGAATACCATTCATGAGCGCTTCTTTGAACGACAACGAAAGCAAGTAAATCTATTTGTTGTTGGTGTTGGAACCGTTGGCTCTCGCCTATTGAATATTCTTAACAATCAAAAAGACCATTTACTCGAAAAACTATCGATTGACCTTCGCGTTGTGGGAATTAGCAACTCTAGAACGATGAGCTTCATATCTGGCGGGCATAACCTAGAAGATTGGAAGCAACCGCTAGAGTCAGGGAGGCCAGCAAGCATAGAGTCATTCATAAATACCATAGCAGAGCTCAATCTACGCAACAGCATTTTTATTGACAATACAGCGAGTGACCTCGTTGCCACAACCTACTATCAACTATTATCTCAAGGTATAGGAGTCGTTACCTGTAATAAAATCGCCTGCTCTTCAGACTTAGATAATTACAAAACCTTACAAAAAGAAAGTATTAGAGGACAAGTTCCTTTCTTCTATGAAACCAACGTAGGTGCAGGATTACCGATCATAGACACCCTTAAAAATCTCATTGATTCTGGGGATTCAGTAAACGCTATAACTGCGGTACTTTCAGGGAGTTTAAATTTCATCTTCGATACGTATAACGGAACTGAACCTTTCGAATCAATTGTTCGACAGGCAATGACGGGTGGGTACACCGAACCAGACCCAAGAATCGATTTGAGCGGTCTCGATGTAAAGAGAAAGTTGTTAATCTTGGCTCGAGAAAGTGGCTATCCTTTAGAAATTGAGGATATCAAAACAGCTCCTTTTCTTCCTGAAAAGGCTGCGAATGCTACGAGTATCGATGGGTTTTTAGAGGCACTAAAAGAAAATGAAACTCATTTTCAATCGCTGTTTGAGAATGCTAATAGCCAAGGTAATAAACTGAAGTTTGTAGCCGAGCTATATAAAGACGAAAATGACCAACTCATTACCACGGTCGGTCTAAAGCCAGTCTCGCCTGATTCAGATTACTACAACCTATCGGGCAGTGATAATATTTTGATTCTTTACACAGATCGTTACCGATCTCAACCTCTCGTTATTAAAGGAGCAGGCGCGGGAGCAGATGTAACCGCCTCTGGTTTATTTGGAGACATTATTAGAGCAAGCAATCAACGATGAAAAATTCTGTTCGCATATGGTGTCCAGCTTCTGTAGCTAACATTAATGTTGGATTTGATGCACTCGGATTCTGCCTTTCTGACGCCGGTGACGAAATTATTGCCGAACGCGTTGATAGCCCTGGTATTCATCTCGGAGAACTCAAAGGGTTCCCTATCCCCGATAAGCCCGAAGAAAATGTCGCCTATGTGGCAGCTAACTCTGTTTACCGGGCTGCAAAAGAATCGAACATCGGGATTCGAATCAACATCGATAAAAGAATTAAGCCAGGTAGTGGAGTCGGGAGTAGTGCAGCAAGCGCTGTCGGAGCTGCCTTCGCTGCAAACGAGCTGCTCGGTAGACCATTTACCAAAAAAGAATTATTACCCTTTTGCATCGACGGTGAGGCAATCGCTAGTAAAACAAGACATGCGGATAATATCGCTCCGGCACTCTTAGGAGGATTTTGCCTAGTGGTCACTCAAGAAGATCATTTGGCAGTAAGTCTAGAAACCGATTTAGATCTACATTACGTAGTCGCACATCAACAGATCGAGATAAAGACCTCTGCTTCAAGAACGGTAATACCTCAAGATATACCTCTAGAAACAGCGATCAAACAATGGAGTAATCTAGGAGGCTTTACGGCTGCCTTATTCAAAAACGATAAAGATTTGCTCGCCTATTGCGCGAAAGACTTCGTGGTAGAGACTCATCGAAAGTCACAAATACCTCACTTTGATGAATTGAGAGAATTAGCAGTGGCTAATGGGGCATTAATTTTTGGGATTTCTGGATCAGGACCTTCGTTATTTGCCTTGTGTGAGAGTAATCAAAACGCCATGGCAGTAAGAGAATCCTTTGATCAGCTTTTGACGAAAAAAGAACATGCTTACCATTTGTATTCTGGTAGTGTAGATAAAAAAGGAGTTCATGAACTACTATAATCTAGGTTCACGTTCCATCGTCACTTCCTTTAGTGACGCTGTTATTCAAGGAATCGCACCCGACCGATCACTCTATTTTCCAGAACGAATTCCTCAACTTTCAGACGATCTTTTAAATGACATCGCTAATGTTCCACTCATTGAATTAGCGATAGAGGCAATGACCCCCTTTACCTCGCCTGATCTCAGTAAAGAAGAACTAAAATTAATTCTAGAAAACACCTTAGACTTTGAATTCCCCTTAGTAGAAATTGGGTCCCACTATACTCTAGAATTATTTCACGGCCCGACTCTCGCGTTCAAGGATGTCGGTGCTCGATTTATGGCGCAATGTCTGGGCAAATTCGCAGGGCGAAAAAATTGGAATTCCAAAACTACTGTTCTTGTGGCAACCTCAGGAGATACTGGTGGTGCGGTTGCCAACGGATTTCTTGGCGTCGAAGGTGTCGATGTAGTCATTCTGTTTCCCGAAGGAAAAGTAAGTGAGGTACAAGAACTGCAAATGACTACGTTAGGTCAGAATATCACAGCCCTTGAAGTGAAAGGAAGCTTTGATGATTGTCAGTCTTATGTAAAGTCAGCTTTCGTTGACAAGGATCTAATCAGTCACAGAAGGCTTACCTCTGCAAATAGCATTAACGTGGCGCGATGGTTACCTCAAATGCTTTATTATTTCGCCGCTTATCAAAACTTAAGAAAGCTTGAAGACTCGAGAATGCCAGTATTTTCAGTTCCTTCAGGAAATTTCGGAAATATTTGTGCAGGGATGATGGCTAAAGAAATTGGGTTACCTCTAGAGCGTTTTATCGCTGCGACTAATGTAAATGATACCGTAGTTCGCTATTTAAATAGCAAGATCTACGAACCTAAACCTACGACTCCTACCCTATCTAACGCGATGGATGTTAGCGATCCCTCTAACTTTATTCGAATCGAAGAATTATTTAAAAAACAAGAATTAGAGCGCGTTATTAAGGCTTATCGTTTTGACGATTCCCAAACCTTAGAAGCAATGAAGCATCTTTTCAAGGAGTACGGATATATCGCCGACCCTCATGGGGCTATTGGCTACTTAGGCCTAGAAGCTGGCTCTATTGATCCCTCCTCAGAAGTCGGTATTTTTCTTGAAACCGCTCATCCGGTGAAGTTTGATGGAGCAGTAAAAAAGGCTATCGATATAGATGTGGCGGCACCCGAGAGTGTAAAGCGATTGCGTTCTCTTGAAAAAGTTTCGAAAAAAATAGAATCATATACTGATCTCAAAGACTTATTAAGCAGTAATTAATCGCTAATTTTAGACAAAATTTAGTGATGAAGAGAACTGCACTTTACGATAAGCATGTGGCCTTAGGTGCCAAAATGGTTGAATTCGCCGGTTTCCAAATGCCGGTTTCTTATGAAGGTATTCAATTAGAGCACAAAGCAGTAAGAGAAAATGCTGGTGTATTTGATGTATCGCATATGGGCGAATTTTTTATCGAAGGCCCAAAGGCTCAAGAATTACTAAATCGAGTGTGTAGTAACGATACGGCAAAGCTCAAAATTGGCGCCGCACAGTACAACTACTTTCCAAATTACAATGATGGAATTGTTGACGATTTAATCGTGTATAAAATAGATGAAGAGAAATTCATGCTAGTCGTGAATGCCTCTAACATTGAAAAAGACTGGACACATATTAGTAAAGAAAATGAATCTATTGGTGCATCAATAAGAAATGAGTCTGGTAACTATTCACTTCTTGCCGTTCAAGGACCAAAGGCAGCTGAAATACTACAATCCTTTACCTCATTTAACCTTAGCAGTGTCCCTTTTTATCACTTTATTGAGGGGTCTCTTTCAGGAATCAATGATCTAATTATCTCAGCGACTGGGTACACCGGGTCGGGAGGCTTTGAGATCTATTGTAAAAATGATATGATTGATGTACTCTGGGATCTGATCCTAGAAGCGGGAATTAAACCAATAGGGCTTGCCGCTAGAGATACCTTGCGTTTAGAAATGGGATACTGTCTCTATGGCAATGATATTGATGAAACTACACATCCGATCGAAGCAGGTCTAGGTTGGGTAACTAAATTCAATCATGACTTCATCAATAAAGCGAAGATCGAGAAAGATAAAGAACAAGGAGTAGCGAATCGATTGGTCGGTTTTAAGATGATTGACAAAGGTATTCCAAGACACGACTATGAAATCTGCAATGAAGAAGGCACCAAGATCGGACGAGTAACTTCAGGCACTAGTTCTCCTTCTTTAGGATATGGTATTGGCCTTGGTTATGTAACTATTGATAAGGCAGTTCCTGGTTCCAAAGTATTCATTCAAGTACGTAACAAGTCTTTAGAGGCTGAAGTAGTTAAACTGCCCTTTTACAAGGCTTGATGAATAAACATCGGATATTAATTCTAGGAGGTAGTGGCTTCATTGGCCAAAAACTCTACAAAGAATTAAGTCCTTTCATCGATACCTACGCCACTTTTTGTCATCATCAAGAATTTGAGAACAATCATCGATTCTTTTCCTTCGATGCGAGTGAAGACGACATTGTGCCCCTATTAGAGGAGATTAAGCCCACACAAATTATCTCGCTATTAAGAGGGCCATACGCACATCTAGTATTAACTCATAATCACATTATTGAATGGCTAACCAAACATAAAGCTCAAATTATATTTTTGAGCTCTGCGAATGTTTTCGATGCCTATACTCAATTTCCGAATTATGAAAATGATAAGACCCTTTCGGCCAGTCCGCAAGGAAAATATCAGATACAGATTGAAAACAGTCTAATGAAATTACCGGAACGCAAATGGACCATTCTGCGCGTTCCAATGATCTATGGAAATCAGTCTCCTCGCCTACAAGAATTAAAATCTCAGATCTTACAAGGTAAGGCGATCGAGGTATTCCCCAACTTATCGTTGAATGTAACCTTTGCAGACAAATTAGCGCAGCAAATTCATTACATCGTCAATCGAAACAAGAAAGGGATACTACATCTCGGCAGCAGGGATCTTTGTTTACACGAAGACTTTATTCGTAGCTTAATTGATCGGCTTGGTAACTTTCATCCAACCTTAAAGCGAGTATATACGACCAATGACATTCGTTACTCAGCGGTAATTGCCAAAGACAGACCTCTGCCTAAATACCTTCAATTCGACGTTAATGAGGTAATAAGACATCATCACCCTATTTAAAGGACAGGCAATTTTACTACTTTTGTTTTCGTAACAAAACCACCAAAATGGGAAGAGCGTTTGAATTTAGAAAGGCTAGAAAAATGAAGCGTTGGGCAGCAATGTCCAAAGCCTTTACACGTATTGGAAAGGATATTGTAATTGCTGTAAAAGAAGGTGGTCCAGATCCAGACAGTAATGCAAAATTACGTGCGGTAATACAGAATGCTAAGGCAGCAAACATGCCTAAGGATAATGTAGAAAGAGCCATCAAACGAGCTACAGATAAGAATTTAGGTGATTTTAAAGAAATCTTATACGAAGGATACGGCCCTCACGGTATTGCAATACTCATCGAAACAGCAACTGATAATTCAACGCGTACCGTTGCAAATGTTCGTAGCTACTTCAATAAATGTAACGGTAGCCTAGGCACCTCAGGATCGGTCGAATTCATGTTCGATCACACCTGTAATTTTCAAATTTCAGCAGAAGGAATTGATCCTGAAGAGTTAGAGCTCGATCTGATTGATCACGGTGTAGAAGAGGTTTTTCAGGATGAAGACTCACTAATGATCTACGCTCCTTTTGAAGCTTTTGGTGCATTACAGAAGGAACTCGAAAACCGCGAAATCGAAATTCGTTCTTCAGGTTTTGAACGAATTCCACAGGTCACTAAAGAACTTACAGAAGAGCAAGTTGCTGACATCGAAAAACTACTCGAAAAAATTGAGGAAGACGATGACGTTCAGAACGTGTACCACACTATGAAAGAATAGGAAGAACCTCGAGTAGTTCCTTCGCATCTGAAAGCGTCAAAAAGTCAGCCTCCTCGGCTCTTTCTTTTGACACCTCCTCGTGAGCCCATGTGGTATGAAACGGTATGTGTATGGCCTGTGCCCCAATTTCAATAAGTGGAAGTACATCAGACTTTAAGCTATTTCCGACCATCAGAAATTCAGAGGTTTTGATCTGTAAATGATCGAGTAAATGTTGGTATTTTTCCGGTGTTTTATCACTCATGACCTCCACATGATGAAAGTACTGACTGAGTCCTGATGCTTCTAATTTTCGCTCTTGATCGAGTAAATCTCCTTTGGTAAGTACAATGAGTCGATACCTTCTCGATAATTTCTCAAGTACTTCTTTGATATGAGGTAGCAATTCGACCGGATGCGCAATCATTTCCTTTCCCATTACCAGAATTTCTTGCAATACTTCAGGCGAGACCGATCCATTAGAAAGTTCTATGGCCAATTCAATCATAGACAACATAAAACCTTTGATACCATATCCGTAAACCGGCAGATTCTGCATCTCCTTTTTAAAGAGCTCCTGATCTATCTTATTCTTGGTTTCAAAACGCTCTAATAAAGAAGCAAAACGCTCCTCTGTGTCTCGAAAATAGGTTTCATTGACCCAAAGCGTATCGTCTGCGTCAAATGCTATGGTTTTTATTTGATCAAAATTCATGAATTCAACTTCTTGAAATTGGCAATTGCGTCTTCTAAATCAGCTCTAGTATCGATACCTGGGGCATCCACAGAAGTTTCGATCATCTGTAATCGTTTACCGTGCTCTAAGTAACGAATCGCTTCTATTTTCTCAGCTCGCTCCAGCGGCCCCATGATTAACTTGGGAAATGCTAAGAGTGCTGATCTTCTAAAGGCGTATACCCCTTTGTGTTTATAACAACACGCCTCAGGGCTAGGGTCTCGATGAAATGGGATCGCTGAACGAGAAAAATATAGCGCCTTACCAGAGAGATCAGTAACCACTTTGACCACATTGGGATTGTCAATAGATGTCTTATCGGTTATGGCTACCATCAAGGAGGCTAAATCAATACGCTGCTCCTGGTCTTCTCTAAAGCAATCAATAAGCGCCCTTAACGAATTACTATCAATAAAAGGCTCATCTCCTTGAACGTTGATAATGACATCGGCTTGAACACTTTCAGCTGCCTCTGCGATTCGATCGCTTCCTGTCTCATGATCTTTTTGACTGAGGATCGTTAGCGCACCATGTCCCTCAGTAAGTGTAGCAATTTTCTTGCTATCGGTTACTACAATCACTTCGTCAAAAAGTCCTGTTGCCTTAACAGCCTCGTAGGTGCGTAAAATGACCGGTAAACCACAAAGGTCTAAAATCATTTTTTCGGGAAGCCTAGAAGAAGCCAGGCGAGCTGGTATCATTGCGACTACTTTCATAGGGGATTATTCTTCATTAAAATAACGATTTTCAAAACCGATTAAAAATAGTTTCTCAGTGGCCCTTGTGAAGGCCGTGTACAACCATCGAAAATGTCCTTCATCAAAACCATCAGGCGCATAAGGTTGTTCTACAAAAACTCGAGACCACTGACCACCTTGGGCTTTGTGACAGGTCATCGCGTACGAAAATTTTACCTGAAGGGCGTTAAACTCTGGATTGGTTTTCACCCCCATGTAACGCTTGTATTGCGAGCTAAGATGCGCATAGTCTTCAGACACCTTTTGATAAAGGGTATTCGAATCTTCGTAGGTCAGTGAAGGGCTGTCACTAGATAGGATATCTAAAAGTAGTACGGTATCAAAAGAGGCCATCTCAGGATAATCGACCATCCGCACTTCTACTTTGGCAAATTGAAAATCGTAACGTTCATAAAATTGGTGAATACGTAAAACTTCGATTAAATCTCCATTCGCAATAAAGGAGGCTGCACTAGAATTATCGATCCAGAAATAATTGTTTTTAACCACCATCAGCTGATCTCCAGGAGAAAGAGACTCTTCTAGAAGTAAAACTCTCGATCGGATATTCTGATTATACAGGTTAGCCCTTTTATTTGACCTAACGATAATGGTAGTTCCACTCACTCCTACCTCTCGATAAGCATCTTCGAGAGCTTCAAGCATTTCACCTCCGCTGAGTGGCCGAATGACGTCATCAAAGTCATCTACCTCTAACTTTAAATCATCGTAGTAGGCTTGTCCTAATTGGGAACGTAAATGAGTGGCATTATGCAGAACTCCACTATCCCGTTCTTGCCGAACAACGTCGGTAAGGGTTGCAGAAAACACCTCCTTCATTGCGCGCATCCCCATAAAATCATCAATAAGCGCAATACTCTCTTCAGATTGAACAGGGGGCAACTGAGCGGTATCTCCGATCAGAAGTAAAGAACAATTCTTTCCGCTGTACACATATTTCAATAAGCTCTCTAACAAAGAATCACTCGAAGAAGAAGCACGTTCTCCGAGGTCATCTGACAACATCGACGATTCATCTACAATAAAAAGAGTTTGAGTGTGTTTATTCGGGGCTAAAGTGAATTGAATTCCCTTTCCACGAACCGATTTTGGAAAAAAAATCTTTTTGTGAATGGTGTAAGCAGGGCGCGAAGTGTATTGACTAATCACTTTAGCAGCTCTACCCGTTGGTGCTAATTGCACCGTTTTCATCCCAGTTTCAAGTAACACCTTATTCAAAGTATTGATAAGAGTCGTCTTACCTGTCCCTGCGTATCCGCGAAGAATAAATAATCTATCCGACTGATTTTCAGATAAAAAAGAAGCTAGACGCTCAAATGCTTTTTCCTGTGAATACGTGGCAGTAAAAGGAAATTTGGAACGAAAAAGTTGAATAAAACGATCAGCCGACACAGAGGTGTTCATAAGTGCAAGATATCACCCTTTTCATTCTGTCACCAAAATCTTTAGTGATTGAAAAAAAATTGTAGATTTGTTTCCGTTCGAAACCAAAAATTTAAACGATGAAAACCGGAATAAAAGCAGTTCTTTATGTCATTTCTGTAGTGTTAGCCTACCAAATTTACCTTTCGGTAATGGCACCTATCACTTTTAATAAAAACCGTGAAGAACGTTTTTCATCGGTTATCGAAAAACTTAAAGATATTCGCGATGCTCAAGTAGCTTACAAAACCGTTAACGGCGAGTTTGCTAAAGATTTTGAAAGCCTAATCAGTTTCATTGACACAGGTGTGTACACAATTACTCAGCAGAAAGATTCTTCTTTCATGAGATACAATCGGGTGTATCGTATCGATATGCAGGTGGACACGGTAGTGGTAGATACCTTAGGTACTGTTGCGGTTAAGGATTCTCTATTCAAAGGAGACAGTAGCTACAAAACTTTATTTAGCGTTCCTTTCGCGCAAAACGGAGAGCGTTTTGAAATGAAAGCAGACGTTGTAAACAAACAAGGGTTTGACGCTCCTGTATTTGAGGCATCTGTTAAGAAAGACGTTGTTCTTTACGATCAGCCAAAAGATCTTTTAGCTCGTGAAAACGCGCACAACAGTATCGAGGAAGTTAATGGAAACACGATCATAGTAGGGTCATTAACTGATGTAAGCACCTCTGGAAACTGGCCTTCTATCTACGACAAGAAGAAAAACAATTAATACCTCTTGGCTTTGACCTATCCAAAGTCAACAGATGAAACGATATCCATCCACATCACAACGGATGGATATCGTTTTTTTAGCACTAAACAAAATCTATCCTTTAAAGGGTTATTTAGTGAACAATCCCTCTACGAAGGATTTAAAATGTTCATTGATGAGCAAGAGGTTAGCGAATCTTTAAAACTAATTTATACCAGCACCAATACGCTGGTAGCTGAAGAACTTTTCAAAAAAGATAAAGCCGCGAACTACCTCAAATTTCAACTTAGGGCTCCTTATCAATCAGCTTATAACGAAATTAGATCAGTCGGTATTTACAATGTTTTCGAAAGCAATAACGAATTAGAAGCTGAGCTCCAAGCGAAAGGTATTAACCTTACCGTTTCTCATAGTGCCACAGAACTTATAAAGCGTGCCCTGGCGACACCAGATAAGTCTCAAGTTCGCATGGTAAGTGTTCTTCACGAGAAGCATTTTGAAATCGTAGTCCATAAAGGTTCAGAGCTTTATGGTTACCACCAATTCCCTATCGTAGATGCCGAAGAAGTAAATTATTATCTATTACTCATCCATTCACAAACTCCTGAGACTAAAGAAGGTTTTGATCTAATTTTCTATGATTGTCATTCAAATTATGGAGGAGCAGCGGTTAAAAAAGTGGCTGAATGGAATGATGATTTGCAATACATCACTGAGATTTTTCCATTCATATAAAGGGTTTTGAGAATTATTTCAGGCACACATAAGGGTCGCAGAATATCTGCTCCAAAAAACCTTCCAGTAAGACCGACCACAGACCGAGCGAAGGAAGGACTATTCAGCGCACTATCACATCGAGTAAATTTTATTGAAATCAATGTCTTAGACTTGTTTAGTGGCACCGGTAACCTCTCTTATGAATTCAGTTCAAGAGGTACCACAAGAGTTGATGCGGTAGATGCCCATCGTGGGGCTTGTCAATTTATTAGTAAAACCTCTGAATTGTTAGGTTTCAATATTACAGCAATTTGTTCTGATGTGTTTAAATTCATTGCAAGAAGCATACAGCCTACTTATGATCTAATAGTCGGAGATCCCCCATATGATATTGGAGAAGACAAGTATGTAGAACTTATTGATCGACTTACTACTCAACCGTCGTTACTCAACGAATCAGGAATTTTGATTTTAGAGCACGCTTCAAACTTGTCCTTTGACAACCACCAGAGCTTTGAGATGAAGAAAAAATACGGAAGTAGCACCTTTAGCTGGTTTGAAAAAAAAGCAGGCCGTAAGCCGGATTCTGTCTAGCCCTGTCATTTATCTAGGCATCCAATTACTCAGATTCTCGAACCGCCTACCCTCCAATATCGAACGTGCCGCTCTCAAGCATTGGTTTACATGGCGTTTCACCGCGTAGAGTTTACCTGGTTTCACTACAGCCGAACTGTACTTGCTTTCTGTTGCACTTGTCCTCACCTCACGATGGACGGGTGTTACCCGCTACGCTGCACTATGGTGTCCGGACTTTCCTCTTTATCTCAAAGGATAAAGCGACAAGGTGGCCTGCTTTAGATCGTAAAAGTAGCACTATTGTTAATAATTCAAGGACTAGAAGCCTTTGAAGTTCATAAATGATCGCTCAACGAAACTTATATTTGTATCTATGGAATCTTTCGTTGTATCAGCGTTAAAATATCGTCCGAAAGAATTTTCTGAAGTGGTTGGTCAAGAATCGATTACTAAAACTTTAGAAAATGCGATTACCAATAATCGTCTAGCTAATGCCCTTTTATTTTCTGGGCCAAGGGGTGTTGGTAAAACGACCTGTGCTCGAATTTTAGCGCATAAAATCAACGAGCAAAGTCTCGGAAACAGCGCCGAGAATGATTTTAGCTTCAACATTTTTGAACTAGACGCGGCATCGAACAACTCGGTTGACGATATTCGAGCTCTTATCGATCAAGTTCGAATTCCACCAAGAATTGGCACGCACAAAGTGTATATCGTCGATGAGGTTCACATGCTCAGTACGGCCGCCTTCAATGCCTTTTTAAAAACGTTAGAAGAACCTCCTAAACACGCTATTTTTATTCTAGCGACCACAGAGAAACACAAAATTCTACCGACCATCTTATCTAGATGTCAGAGCTATGACTTTAAACGCATTGATACGAAAGACATGGCAAATCATTTAAGAACGATCGCTGAGGATCAAAAGGTTGAAGTCGAAGAAACCGCTCTTCATATGATTGCTGTTAAAGCCGATGGAGGCCTTCGTGATGCGCTTTCTCTATTTGATCGGCTCATTAGTTTTGGAGGGAATAAATTAACAGCAGAAGATGTCAGTAAGCATCTAAACCTTCTAGACTTCAATAGTTTTTTCGAACTCACTCATAGTCTTTTAGAAAAAGACACGCGATCAATACTATTACAGCTGAATGAACTCATTAATGCCGGTTTTGATGCACAATTAATCATCTCAGGCTTAGGAGCTCACTTTAGAAATTTACTAGTGTCACAGAAAGAAGAGACTATCGCACTTTTAGATAGTTCAGAAGAACTAGTCCCAATCTACAAAGAGCAGGCATCTAGTTGTTCTATCGAATTTTTAATTGAAGGCATCGAGATTACTACCAAAGCTGATGCAGCGTATCGAGCAGCTAATAACAAGAGACTACTGATCGAACTCAGTCTACTTCAAATTGCTAGATTTTCAAATTCGGCTGAAAAAAAAAAGCCTAGTCTAATTCCCGTTAATGAGGTGAATGAAACCACCTCTACGACTTCACCGACAAAAAATCAATCGTCTGTTGATGCTATTGAAAATAAAGTGGTTAAAGAAGAGTTAGATCAATCGAGCACCAAAGAAGAAATCTCCCCAATTCCAGATACAACTCCCGATGTAGCTATCCGAATTGAAAAACCTTCTTTAGGTAATTCTGTTTCCGGATTATCTCTGGCTGCAATACAGAAAAAGAAAGAGATTAAGCAAAAGCAAGAAGAAGCCAATAAAGTATCTGGCCCCGAGTCTCTTGAGCCATTCACATTAGAAGACATTCAAGTTTACTACGACCAATATATTGTCAGTCTTGAACAAAAAGGTAAAAAAATACTGGCCTCTAATCTTCAAATCGCTACCATTGATTTAATTGATTCTGAGACCCTACGAAGTACGGTTCCGAACGATACGATTCGCAGAGAAATCGAACAAGAAAAGGAGGCACTCCTTATCTTCTTAAGAAAACGTACAAAGAATGACCGTATACAGTTACAAGTAGAGGTGTTAGAAACAAAGAACTCAGAAAACTTCATTTATACCCCAGAGGAAAAACTAGAGCACTTGATCTCTAAATACCCTACCGTAGCAGAATTAAAACAAAAATTCTCCTTAGACCTATAATTATGCTTGGATTAAAATTACCGACTGACCCAAGGTGGGTGAATATCGTTGAAAAGAACATTGAAGAGATTCTTACCGATCATGCCTATTGCGAACAAAAGGCTGCAAGTACTGCGATTTCAATTATTATAGGTTTTCCAGACCGTTCAGAACTAGTCAAAGAAATGACTGCACTGGTGCGAGAAGAGATGGGGCATTTCAACATGGTGCATGAAAAAATCGTGGAGAGAGGATGGAAACTCGGAAGAGAACGTAAAGATGAATATGTTATCGAGTTAATGAAATTCTTTCCAAAAGGAGGAAGCAAGACAACCCACCTCGTTCACAAGTTATTGTATGCAGCCCTTATTGAAGCAAGAAGTTGTGAAAGATTTAGGCTACTTTCTGAAAATATAGCCGACAAAGAATTAGCCGATTTCTACCGCAACTTAATGATAAGTGAAGCGAATCACTATACTATGTTTCTCGGTTTCGCAAGAAAATATGGTGACCGCGAGGAGGTAGATCAAAAATGGCAAGACTTATTAGCCTTCGAGGCTGAGATCATGGCCAATCTCGGTAAGAAAGAAACCATGCACGGTTAATGATCTAACTTCTTTCGGTAGTAGTCGTACATATCAAACTGAGATCGAATAGCAAGCTTTTTGTTCTTTCGATAAGCATTGTCTTGTTTAGCCGTAAAACGTCTACCCTTAACATTGTCATTCCAGCTCATCTCAAAACCATCAATAACTTCTTGCTTGAGGTCTTCCTGGTAAATCGGTACTCCCACCTCTACCCTATTCTGAATGTTTCGGGTCATCCAATCCGCAGAGGAGATGTATACTTTTGAATCACCTCCATTTTCGAAAATAAAAACACGCGGATGCTCCAAAAACTTATCGACCACACTAATGGCTTCAATATTCTCACTTTGCCCCATAACTCCAGGTACTAAACAATTAATTCCGCGGATAACCATTTTTATTTTTACCCCCGCTTGACTCGCTTGATAAAGGCGATCAATCATCTTGTACGAAGTAAAACTATTCATCTTAATTCTTATTGAGGCAGGCTTCCCTGCTTTAGCATTTAGAATCTCTTGTTGAATTAAACGTGTAAAGGTGCTTTCTGTGTAATGAGGAGAAACAATTAGATGCTTGTATTTTCTAACTCTATAGGTCGTAGTTAAAAATTCAAATACCTTTTCGACTTCAGTAAGTATTCCTTTATACGAGGTGAATAAAGTGTAATCAGTATAGATTTTTGCCGTTGATTCGTTGAAATTACCGGTACTAATAAATCCGAAATATTCTAACGATCTCGGTTTAGTTTCTCGAGTGATTACACAAATCTTAGAGTGTACCTTAAGGCCACGTATACCAAAGATTAGATTAATCCCAGCTTCCTTAAATTTATTCGCATAATCAATATTCGATTGTTCATCAAAACGTGCCTGAAGTTCAATCTGAACAGTTACTTTTTTGCCATTTTTAGCTGCATTAATTAGAGCGGCCGCTACCTGAGAGTTTTTAGCTAGTCGGTAAATGGTAATCTTGATTTCTTTCACCTTCGGATCTAGCGCTGCTTCTTTCAAGAATCGAACAATATATCCGTAATTCTGAAATGGGGTATACATGAGATAGTCTCTCTTTCGAATCTGATCGAAAAGACTTTCTTCCATCTCAAAACCGGCGATGGGCAAAGGTTCAATTCGCTCATACTGCAATTCAGATCTTCCAAAGTTGGGAAAACTCATGTAATCACGTCGATTGTGATAACGACCTCCAGGAATCACACTATCGGTATTCTCTATATCAATTTTCTTCTTTAGAAAAGTAAGGGTATCCAATTTGATTCGTTTATCATAGACAAAACGAACAGGATCGCTAATTTTTCGATTACTTACTGAGGTAGATATCTTTTCTAAAAAACTTTTTTCAAGATCATCGTCAATATCAAGTTCAGCATCTCGAGTAATCTTTATCATATGTGCCTCGATTTCATCGTAATCAAACATGAAAAAAATTCGATCAAGACAATGTCTGATAATATCATCCAATACCATTACATAGTTCTTACCTTCTTTTTGAGGTAGTACCACGAAACGATCTAAGCTATTTGGAATTTCAATTAGGGCGTATCTAATCGATACCTCCTTATTATTCTTAGAACCTCCGGCGATGTTGTATTTCGCTAAGCGAACCGCTAAGTATGCAGCGGTTTCTTTCAGCATAGGAAAACCGTCGATACTGTGAAGATCAATGGTGATTAATTCAGGATTAACCTTAGCCAAAAAGTAGTCTTCGACAAATGACTTCTGTTCTTCTTGAAGTTCTGATTCGTTAATCAAGTAAATCTCATGATCCTTTAATTCCTCCGTAATATCTTTCAGAATTTTCATACTACGAGACTGAGATTTAATCGTCAAGGCAGTAATCTGAGCTAATAAATCAGTGGCTTTAGTCCCACCGAGTAATTGCTTACCCGTCGGGTCATTATCAACCACTCGCTTAACCGTGGCATATCTAACCCTGAAAAACTCATCTAGATTATTACTAAAAATTCCTAGAAAACGAATACGATCAATAATAGGAACTCGTTGATCAGCACTTTCCTGCAAGACTCGCTCGTTAAACTGAAGCCAGCTAATTTCACGATTAATATATTGATACTTCGAAGAAGACATAATTCGAGGATTAAAGGGGTAATATACGCTTTACGGAGCTAATCGTACTGCAGACCAAGACTTGTTATCATAATCATAACGAATACGATCGTGAAGTCGGTTTTCTCTCCCTTGCCAGAATTCAAAATGATCGGGAATAAGGAGGTATCCGCCCCAATGATCGGGACGTTTTGGCAATTCAGATTTAAATTGCTCCTGAACCTTTTTTAATTCATTCTCTAAAAAAGCTCGATCCGAAATCACCTGACTTTGAGGTGAAGCCAGAGCCCCAAGACGACTACCTAAGGGTCTAGAGTTAAAGTAAGTGTCAGAGTCTTTAGCCGAAACCTTTTCAACCCTTCCTTCGATAATTACCTGACGCTCCTGAGAAGCCCAAAAGAAAGAAATACAAGCGAATGGGTTGTCTGCGAGAGCCTGACCTTTTTTGCTCTTGTAGTTAGTAAAAAACACAAAACCTTGAGTATTGAATTCTTTGAGAAGTACCACCCGGGTACGAGGTTTCATATCCTTGCCTACCGTAGAAAGGGACATCGCGTTGGCCTCCTCTATTTTAGAGTCATTATCAGCCTCTTCAAACCAGATTTTAAAAAGCTCAAAAGGTGACGCTTCTAGATGTGATTCATCGAGTGATGATTTACTGTAGTTTTTGCGGTAGTTCGCTAAATCTTTTTCGGCCATGGAAATTCAAATAACTCGTGATCGTCAGAAAGAAGTATTTCACCACTATTAAAATGATTCGAAGCTTCTTGTCTAAAGAGATCAAGATTTTTATATCGGGTTGAATAGTGACCTAAAATTAAGAATTTTGACTGAGCTAGTTGCGCAATTTTACCAGCCTCAGAAGCCGTCGAATGCCTTGTTTTCTCGCAAAGATGATCCTCAGACTCTAAAAAGGTCGATTCATGGTATAAAACATGGACATCTTCGATAATAGAAGTGATCTGAGGTAAAAAAGCGGTATCACTGCAATAGGCATAAAGTTTGTTCCAAGCTCCATTATCAAAGATCTCGAACAAGAAACCATTGGTGTAAATACGGTGTTTCAAAGGGATAGTGGCTATCCGAACTTTATCAGATTCAAAAATAATTTCAGAATCGGTCAATTCTAGTTCAATAAAACGAAGTGGATATCGAGTCCAAGAATCAGAGGCCTTCAACAAGGTGATCAGAAGTTCCTTGATTCCTTTAGGACCATAAATCTCTAGTTCATCGGTACGTTTCAGCGCATTCATGGTTGCTATTAAACCAGGGAGACCGTAAAAGTGATCTCCGTGTAAATGCGAAATAAAAACTTTCTGAATACCGAGAAGATTAACGCCACAAGCTCTTAAGGAACGTTGCGTTCCCTCACCACAATCAATAAGAAAATGATTTCGATTAAAACTAATATACTGAGCACTAGGATTAGCTAGTTTTCTAGGGGTAGCGGCGTAAGCACCAAGAGTACGCACACTAAACATCATAATCCTAAATCTCTTTGTATTTCTTCAAATTCGATGAGATCAATGGCTTCTTCTAAGGTGGGGCAAAGGTTGATCGTTTCAGGTAATATCTCGTAGGTTAATTTTTCAGATAAAACCACAAAGGATAATGACCGGTTACTCAGATCTGAAGCAACCTTTTCAATCCACTGAAAATCGCTATCACCAAGTTCAGAATCGTTTAAAGCTACGATTAAATGCTCCTGCAGTTGATCGAATTCAAACCTGCGAAGCTGATCCATACTGTAATTCTCTAATAACTTATAAGCCATACCGATTTATTCCTTTATTGCTTACCGGCCAATAAATACATGACCGCCATACGAATTGCAACCCCATTGGAAACCTGATCTAAAATAATCGCATGCTCTGAATCGGCAATCGAGGAAGTAATCTCTACTCCCCGGTTAATAGGGCCTGGATGCATGATCAGAGGAACACGATCAAGTCGGGATAGACGTTCATCGGTTAAACCATATTGCATCACATATTCTCGAGTCGATGGAAAATACGATTGATCTAGTCGCTCATTTTGAATTCGAAGCATATTTGCCACATCAGAATTGAGCAGCGCACGATCTAAATCATGCTCGACTTCAACACCCAAAGACGATATATACTTGGGTATGAGGGTCTGAGGACCACACACCGTAACCTTTGCACCTAGCTTCTGGAGTAAGAAGATGTTCGAGAGCGCTACTCGCGAGTGAAGAATATCCCCTACAATAAGTACCTTCTTGCCGCCTAAATCTCCTAATCGTTCGCGCATTGAAAATGCATCTAATAGAGCTTGGGTTGGGTGTTCGTGCGCACCATCCCCGGCATTTACGATACTGGCATCAATATGTTTCGAAAGAAATACTCCAGCTCCAGGATTTGGATGGCGCATGACCACCATATCCACCTTCATGGCTAGAATATTGTTTACGGTATCCACAAGGGTTTCACCTTTCTTCACCGAAGATTGACCAGCAGAAAAATTCACTACATCTGCAGACAATCGCTTTTGAGCAAGTTCAAAAGAAAGTTTGGTGCGTGTGCTATTTTCAAAAAAGATATTGGCTATAGTAACGTCTCTAAGACTAGGTACTTTTTTAATAGGCCTTAAAAGAACTTCTTTGAAATGGTCAGCGGTTTCAAAAATAAGTTGAATATCATCCTCGGTGAGGTATTTGATTCCCAACAAGTGTTTTACGCTTAGTTCACTCATTTCAAATTCTTGTTTTCGATATATACAGCATCTTCTCCGTCCTTTTCTTTCCAAAGAACGCGAACGCGTTCTTCGTTAATCGCATCTACCTGTCGTCCTCTATAGTTGGGCTGTATCGGTAAATGACGAGAAAATCTTCGATCAATAAGCACCATAAGTTCTACCGATGAAGGTCTACCAAATGATTGGATGGCCGATAATGCCGATTGAATACTTCTTCCTGTGTAAAGTACATCATCAATAAAAACTACTTTTTTATTTTCAACGAGAAAGTCAATCTTAGTCTTACTCGCACTCAGTGGTTTTTCAGATCTCCTGAAATCATCTCTAAAGAAAGTGATATCGAGATAACCTAGTCGCAGGTCGCTTACCGCATAATCCTCTTTTAGAAGTTTGGCGAGTCGTTCAGCCAAATAAACCCCTCGAGGCTGTAGACCGATAAGAACGGTGTTTTTAAAATCAAGATGAGTTTCTAAAAGCTGATTAGCTAGTCGATGAAGAATTACTCCAATAGATTTTGAATCGAGAAGCAAGTTAGAAGACATATATGAAGTCAGCTTTAGCGCAAAAGTAACAAAAAAAGCCCGGGTAATACCCCGGGCTTTATTATTCTATAGAGAAAAATGAATTACTCTCCTTTAGACTCCATTTTATCTTTAAGAGCCTGTAGTTGTGCGTTAGCATCTCCTAGAGTAGTCTTAGACTCCTCTGCTTGAGCTTCCATTTTCTTCTTAGTAGCGGTTAAGTTTTTAGCTTCCTGCTCTCTGAAGATGGCAGTGTGGCTTGCAACTACACGCTTGAAGTCTTTGTTAAATTCAATCACCTTGAATTCAGCCTCATCACCTTTTCCTAGTTTGCTTCCGTCTTCTTTTTCAAGGTGACGAGCAGGGATAAAGGCAACGATATCTTCATTAAAGGTAATCGTAGCACCCTTATCTACTAGATCAGTAATTTTAGCTGTATGAACGGTACCTTCACCAAATTCAGCCTCATACTTATCCCATGGATTTTCCATAGTTTGTTTGTGACCTAGGCTTAGTTTACGACCATCAACATCTAATTCAAGAACCTCAACTTCAAGAGTATCACCAACTGCAACAAATTCAGATGGATGCTTGATTTTCTTAGTCCAAGAAAGATCTGAAATATAGATAAGACCGTCAATACCTTCTTCTAGTTCAAGGAAAACACCAAAGTTGGTAAAGTTTCTAACGATTCCTTTGTGGCGTGAACCAACAGGATACTTAGAAGTGATATCAGTCCATGGATCTGGAGTAAGTTGTTTTACACCAAGAGACATTTTACGCTCTTCGCGATCAAGAGTAAGAACTACTGCTTCAACCTCATCACCAACATTTACGAAATCTTGTGCAGATCTTAGGTGAGTTGACCATGACATTTCTGAAACGTGTACAAGACCTTCAACTCCTTCAGCAACCTCAACAAACGCACCGTAATCAGCAATAACTACGACTTTACCTTTGATTTTAGAACCAATTTGGATATCATCGCTAAGTGCTTCCCATGGGTGCTTCTCAAGTTGCTTAAGACCTAATTGAATACGTGACTTATTATCATCGAAGTCAAGGATTACAACATTTAATTTCTGGTCAAGCTCAACGATTTCTGATGGGTGGTTGATACGGCTCCAAGAAAGGTCGGTAATATGGATAAGACCATCAACGCCTCCAAGATCGATAAATACACCATAAGAAGTAATGTTTTTAACCACTCCTTCAAGTACTTGACCTTTTTCAAGCTGCGCGATGATTTCTTTTTTCTGCTCCTCAATGTCTGCTTCGATAAGCGCTTTGTGGGAAACAACAACGTTTTTGAATTCATGGTTGATTTTAACCACTTTGAATTCCATGTTTTTACCAACGTACTGATCGTAGTCACGAATCGGTTTAACATCGATTTGAGAACCAGGAAGGAACGCTTCGATACCAAATACGTCTACAATCATACCACCTTTAGTACGACACTTAACAAAACCTTGTACGATTTCTTCTTTGTCGTGTGCATCGTTAACACGATCCCAAGCCTTGATCGTTCTTGCCTTTCTGTGAGAAAGAACTAATTGTCCTGACTTGTCCTCGCGAACATCGATAAGTACTTCAACCTCATCACCTACTTTAAGGTCTGGGTTGTAACGAAATTCGTTAAGAGAAATTACTCCTTCACTCTTTGCGTTGATATCGATGATTGCTTCACGATCTGTAATATTGATTACTTTACCGATAACTACCTCTTCGTAAGTAGTATCTACAAAGTTTTTCGCTACTAAATCTTCGAATTCTTTTAGTTTTTCATCGTCAACACGCTCAATACCTTCTTGGTATTTATCCCAATCGAAGCTATCTAAAAAAACTTGTGGATCTTGGTTAGTGCTTGTTGATTCTGTAGAAGCAGTTTGCTCATTTTGAGTCTCTTCTGCCATTTTTTCTTCAGCCATAATGCTGTTTCATTTGTATTTCAGCGACTTCTGTGAAGGTTAGCTAAAGCCCTGAAAGCTGTTAAAGTTGACAACTAGTCCTTTTCACCTTCACCTCTATGGTAGCTTGAAAAGGAGCGCAAAAATAACAATAAAATATTGATTAACAAATAAAAAGCAGAGAGTTTCAGACCCGTTCTTGATATAATTGAATGGCCTTATCAAGCTGCTGGTCTAAACTAAGTTCTGAGTTGTCAAAATAGATCGCATCTACTGCTGCACGGAGCGGATCAGTAGTTCGGTTTTCATCTTGAAAATCTCTTGATTTTAAGTTCTCAAGCACTTCTTCTAAACTAACCTTATCTCCTTTAGCGATCAGTTCACTATACCTTCTTTGCGCCCTAATCTCTGGGCGAGCAGTCATGAATAACTTTAGTTGGGCTGAAGGAAATACTACTGTACCAATATCTCTACCATCCATAACTACCGATTGAGGTACTTTCTGCTGAAGCTCTACAAGCTTTCTTCGAACTTCGGGTAACTGAGCCACCCCGCTCACCTTATTCGACACCTCCATCTTGCGTATTTCATTTTCAACTACGGTTCCATTCAGGCAGATTTCGTTTTGATCATTAAAACTAACCTCAATCTCGCCTAACTGATTGATCAATTCCTGATCATTCAGGTTATGTCTTATTTGATACAAGGCAACTGCTCTATACATGGCACCTGAATCTAGGTATAAAATACCCAAGTGTTTTGCAAGGGCCTTGGCAAGTGTAGATTTACCGGTCGAAGAATGACCATCAATAGCTATTTGAATTCTTTCTGACATACGCTTAAAGCGAATTGCTTCCCTTTTGTTTGAGAAGTGATTGATCAATTACCTGACTCATTCGTGATACATAGGTAAATTTAACACCCTTAAGATATTCTGGTTCAATAGCCTCAACATCTTTTTTATTCTGCTCTGACAGAATGATTTGTTTAATACCTGAGCGTTTAGCAGCTAACAGCTTTTCTTTGATACCACCGACAGGCAGTACCTTACCACGCAATGTTATTTCTCCACTCATCGCAAGATTAGCCCGAACCTTTCGAGAGGTAAATGCAGACACAAGTGCTGTTAGCATCGTTATCCCAGCTGAAGGTCCGTCTTTAGGGGTGGCACCCTCAGGTACATGGATATGAATATTGGTTCCCTCAATTTTTTCCATAGGGATTCCAAGTTCATCATGATGAGATCGAATAAATGCGAGAGCGATACTCGCTGACTCTTTCATTACATTCCCGAGATTACCGGTAATAGTAAGCGACCCTTTACCTTTTGAAAGACTCGCTTCAATAAAAAGAATGGCTCCCCCGACCGAAGTCCAAGCGAGACCGGTAACTACTCCAGGAATAACATTCGACTCACTCAAATCATTCATATATCGTTTAGAGCCCATGATCTCATAAAGTTCTTCAATAGAAGGACTCACGGCATAATCGGTCTCCATCGCAACTGATTTAGCAATATGTCGAACGAATTTCGCGATTTGCTTTTCTAAACCTCTAACTCCTGATTCTCGAGTATACTCTTCAACAATAACTCGAACAAGTTTATCGCTTAATTTCAAATGCTTTTTATCTAGACCATGCTCCTTCAACTGCTTAGGGAGTAGATATTTCTTAGCGATTTGAATCTTCTCTTCGGTGGTGTAACCACTAACCTCAATAAGTTCCATTCGATCACGCAATGCAGGCTGAATTTCTCCGATGTTATTAGCCGTGGCGATAAACATTACTTTAGAGAGGTCATAACCGATTTCTAAAAAGTTGTCATAAAAACTATCATTTTGCTCAGGGTCTAAAACCTCTAATAAAGCTGATGAAGGATCTCCTTGAGAACTATAGCTCACTTTATCAATCTCGTCTAAAACAAAAACAGGGTTTGAGGTTTCTGCCTTTTTAATTTGACTGATGATACGGCCGGGCATAGCGCCAATATACGTTTTGCGGTGCCCTCGTATTTCGGCTTCATCACGCAAACCGCCAAGAGACATTCTAACGTATTTTCTACCCATAGCTTCAGCAATCGATTTTCCTAATGAAGTTTTTCCTACCCCAGGAGGACCGTATAAACAGAGGATCGGAGATTTCATGTCTCCACGTAATTTCAAGACTGCCAAGTGTTCTACAATACGACGCTTGACTTCTTGTAAACCGTAGTGATCCCGATCTAAAATTTCTTGAGCAGCTTTTAGATCGAGGGCGTCTTCTGAAAAAATATTAAACGGCAGATCGAGAAGGAGTTCTAGATAATTTCGTTGAATCGTGTATTCTGCTACTTGCGAGTTCATTCGTTGCAACTTTGAGACTTCTTTCTCAAAATGATTAGCAATTTCAGTGCTCCAGACCTTGGTCTTTGCCGTTTCTCGCATTTGAGCAATTTCTTGCTCGTAAGAAACACCACCAAGCTCCTCCTGAATCGTACGCATTTGCTGTTGCAAGAAATACTCGCGTTGCTGCTGATCAAGATCAGAACGAACTTTTGATTGAATATCATTCTTGAGTTCTAAGCGTTGATGCTCCAAATTCATCAGCTTTAAAGTACGTAACGCACGCTCTTTCAAATCTCCTAATTCGAGTAATTCTTGCTTCTCAATTACTGTTAAATTCAGATTCGAAGAGACAAAATTGATTAAGAAGGATCCACTTTGAATATTCTGAATCGCAAATGAAGCTTCACTAGGAAGATTAGGGTTCACCTTAATGATTTTTAAGGCGAGTTCCTTGATTCCGTCAACGATTGCTGTGAACTCAGCATCATTCGTATTTGGGCGAGTCTCAACGAGCTCTCTGACTTTTGCCACGAGAAAGGGTTCAGTTTGCACCATTTCTGAAAGATGAAAACGCTTTTTACCCTGAATGATAATTGTGGTATTACCATCAGGCATCTGCAATACACGAAGAATTTTAGCAACGGTACCGATCGGATATAAATCTTCCATACTCGGATTCTCAACGGCTGCATCGCGCTGCCCAACTACTCCGATTGTTTTTGACCCTTGATTAGCAGCCTTAATGAGTGCAATAGAGGTATCTCTACCTGCGGTAACTGGAACTACCACCCCAGGAAATAAGACGGTATTTCTAAGAGGAAGAATAGGCAACTGTTCTGGCACATCCTCTTTATTCATCTCCTCTTCGTCTTCAGGAGTGAGAAGTGGAATTAATTCTGCATCATCTTCGATTCCAGAAGCGGACAAATTGTCAATACCGATATATAATTTTGAATCCATTAAATAGATTTAAGTCAATATGTCAGCGTTCAATACCTAAAACGGGTATTGAGCGGTGATTTAAAAGTTCAGCAAATAAAGGTTCAATTCCTATGCCAAGTGTTGGTTGTAACATTTAAAAACGTTTATCGTCATCAAATAAACCACATACACTATGAAGACATTCTCAAAATTAAGTTTTGCAATAATCGCTTTATTGAGTTTTCAAATACGAGCTCAGAATGGCATGACCAAAGATACGGGAGCTTATGATGCTATTCACATTTCAGGCCCTTTTGAAATAACATTAACTGAGGGGCAAGAAGGAAGCATCAGTTTTGAGGGTGATGAAAAAGAACTAGAAAAAGTGACTTACAAAATCAAAAACAATGCACTTTATATCGGTTTAGAAAAAACTAGATTCTGGGGTTCATGGAGTTCTATTAAAGGTAAAATCTATGTAGAAATACCTGTTCAAGACATCAATGAACTTAGTATATCCGGATCGGGTTCTATAAAAGGTAGTATTCCCGAAAGCGACGATCTTAAACTAGCTATATCGGGATCAGGCGAACTATATATTGAAGCAAATGCTGAAACCTTAGATTGTTCCATCTCTGGTTCTGGAGATATTCATGCAACGGGAACTGCTGAGGAATTAAAGGTGTCGATTACAGGCTCTGGAAGTGTTCTGGCTGATAAGATTGAAGCCGAGGATGTGAAAGTGCGTATTGCTGGCTCTGGTGACGCAAAGGTTCATGCAACGAAAAGCCTAGATGTGAGCATCGCCGGTTCGGGAGATGTGAGTTATCAAGGAAATCCAACTAAAATTTCTCAAGATATCGCTGGATCAGGAAAGGTTCGCGCCAACTAAGGGTTCTGAATCGCCTTTCTAAGTCTTCGGAGTAAAATGGCTCCGATCAGAAAGAATACACCAAGAAATAGCGCTGCACTGCGCATACTTCCTGTTACCTGAGCAATATAACCGTACAAGAAGGTACCAATAACAATCCCAATTTTTTCAGCCACCTCGTAAAAGCTAAAATACGAGGTGGTATCTTCTGTATTGGGAAGGTTTTGAGAATAGGTCGATCGAGACAAGGTTTGAATACTACCCATCACTAATCCTACAAAACCCGCAGCGATATAAAATTCATTGGGCGTTTCAACAAAAAAGGCATAGATGCAGAGTAGCATCCAAATGGCGTTAATTACCACAAGTAAACTAATGTTGTTATAGCGTTCAGCCAATCTTCCCGTAATTACCGAGCCTATAATTGCTACCAATTGAATGAGCAGTATACTAACGATAAGACCAACGGTTCGTTCGGTATCTCCTCCCCAATTGATTTCTTGCTCTCCGAAATAGGCTGCAATGAGTAAAATCGTTTGAACAGCCATGCTATAGATAAAGAAAGCGACTAGGTACTTCTTTAAAAAACGGAGTTGTTTGATCTCCGCTCTAACTTTCTTTAATTCATTAAATCCTCCAAGAAAAATCTCTTTTCGACTCCCCTCCTTTTTATTCCCTTTAGGCAGGTACCAAAAGGTGTATTGACTGAAAAGCATCCACCATACCCCAACGGTAATAAAAGAATAACGCATAGCAATCATCTCTGCAGGTTGGTCAGGAGAACCTTCGATTCCAAACAAATCGGGCTTCATCACCATCGCTAGATTGACCACTAGTAACAGTACACTACCCACATAACCCATCGAAAACCCTTTAGCGCTGATGCGGTCTTGTTGTTCTTTGTGGGCGACATCCGGTAAATAAGAATTATAGATGGCAATACTCATCCAACTACCAACCAGTCCTCCAAAGTAAAAAAGTAGGCTTAAGTAGATATAATCTAAAGAGAACCAATACAAACCGATACAAGACAAGGCTCCGAGATAACAGAAGAACTTGAGAAAAAAACGCTTATTACCTAAGTAATCTGCAATTCCCGACACCATTGGTGTGGCTAAGGCAATCACCACAAAAGCAGCTGAACTAACGTAAGAAATAAGTACTCCTCTTTCTAAATCAAGGCCAAAAACACGAACCGATTCAACATCATAAAGACGAAATAAAGCGCCGTAAAAAATGGGGAAAACTGCTGAAGAAATAACCAAACTATACACTGAATTCGCCCAGTCATAGAAAGCCCAAGCGTTTAACATTTTCTTCGATCCTTTCTCTAACTCATTTCTCTTCATCTCGGTTGTTTTTGCGTCTCAAAATGTACAACACTTTTTTAAAAATTAAGGTTTGGCCCGAATTTTGAAACTACAGTTTATAAAAGATAACTTCATGAAAAAAGCAGTTTTACTCAGTCTACTATCTATTGTTTTTCTTTGGTCTTGTAATGGTCCAGAAGGTCCCATCGGCCCACAAGGTCCAGAGGGGGTCTCTGTTTTTAGTAACGTTATGGAAGTTTCGGTTGACTTTGATGCCTCGAATAACTACGAGGCGTTACTTGATTTTCCATCAGACTGGATCGTTTATGAAGCTGATCTCATCATGGTTTATTTGTCTTATGAAACGATTAGTGATTCAAGCGGCCCTATAAATGTTTGGAGAGCGCTTCCACAAACCTTGCTAACTAACGAGGGCTTATTGCAATATAATTTCGATCATACCTACAAGGATATCAGAATCTTCATGCAAGCTGATTATGATCTCAATTTAACCACTACTGCAGATCGTGAGAACCAAGTCTTCAAGATTGCCGTAATTCCTGCCCAATACAGTGAGTTACTTCCGCACCTTGAAGAATTATCAGAACCTGATTTTGACTACTTCAGCTCGAACTAAAGGTTAGCAATTCAGGGCGATAGATAGTAACTTAGCATAAAAACAAGCTATGAAAAATTACTATTTCTCTATTTTATTTCTTTTCTCCTGTTGCTTCACTTTCGGTCAAGAAAATGAAAAGCAACCCGTTTTTCCTATCGTTAAAACAGATAAAGAGTGGAAAGAACAATTAAACGGCATGGAGTACTATGTTCTTAGAAGATCTGGTACTGAATATGCCTTTAGTAGTCCTTTAAATGATGAAAAACGAAAAGGGATTTACAGATGCACAGGTTGCGATGCACCTCTATTTCGTTCTGAAAATAAATATGACTCAGGAAGTGGATGGCCGTCTTTTGATCAGCCACTATCAGAGAAGGCGATCTTCTATGCGGTAGATTACGAAATTGGTGTGGCGCGAACCGAAGAACGTTGTGCGAATTGCGGTAGTCATCTCGGACACGTTTTCGAAGACGGACCTAGAAAAACAACAGGACTTAGACACTGTATCAATGGGGTGGCATTAAAGTTTGTTCCTGATGAAAACTAATCTAAATGAGAACGAGTGGAGGGTAAAATTAGGTGATAAAGCCTTTCACGTAATGCGAAAAGGGGGTACCGAAGCACCTTTCACAGGGTTATACACCGATTCGTTTGAAGAGGGCGATTACCATTGCAAAGCTTGCGGAACACTCCTATTCAAATCAACTCATAAATTTCATAGTGGATGTGGTTGGCCAGCTTTCGATACGGCAGAAGCCGGGGCCATTAGTTATCTAAGAGATACAAGCTTTGGTATGATTCGTGTCGAGACGCGCTGTTCAAATTGTGACAGTCATCTAGGACACATCTTCGAGGATGGCCCTAAAGAAACTACAGGCAAGCGATATTGTATCAACTCCATTTGTCTCGAGTTTAAACCCAAATCTTAGGTCGATAATTTAGAGTTATTCCTTACTTTTGGGGCCAATTAAAAACGGTTTTTACCATGCAAAATTTTGATCTGATTGTATTAGGAAGTGGACCTGGGGGTTACGTTACTGCAATACGCGCCTCTCAGTTAGGACTTAAAACAGCTATCGTTGAGAAAGAAAACCTCGGAGGTGTTTGTTTAAATTGGGGATGTATCCCTACCAAAGCACTACTTAAATCAGCTCAAGTTTTTGAATACTTAAATCATGCATCCGATTACGGTCTGTCTGCAGAAAACGTTTCATACGATTTCGATAAAGTAATTGGGAGATCTCGTGGAGTAGCCGAGTCGATGAGTAAAGGGGTTCAATTTCTGATGAAAAAGAACAACATCGAGGTAATTAATGGTTACGGAAGTTTACTTCCTGGCAAACAGGTAAAAGTGACCAGCGCTGATAAAGTCTCAACTATATCTGCTACAAATATTGTAATTGCAACCGGAGCTCGTAGCCGTGAATTACCTAGCCTACCTCAGGATGGAGTAAAAGTGATCGGATACCGCGAAGCGATGACTTTAAAGTCACAACCCAAAAAACTCGTTGTAGTAGGTAGTGGGGCCATTGGAATCGAATTTGCTTACTTCTACAACAGTATGGGCACCGAGGTAACTGTGGTTGAGTACCAACCCAACATTGTACCTGTTGAAGATGAAGAAATTTCAAAGCAGCTAGAGCGCAGTTTTAAGAAATCGGGAATCAACATCTTAACTTCTGCTGAAGTTACTTCGGTAGACACCAGTGGTGAAGGTGTAAAGGCTACGGTTAAAACCGCAAAAGGAGAACAAGTTATTGAAGCGGACATTGTACTTTCTGCTGTTGGTATCAAATCAAATATTGAAAATATTGGCCTTGAAGAGGTAGGTATCATCACAGACCGCGACAAGATATTAGTAAATGAATACTACCAAACCAACATACCAGGTTACTACGCCATAGGTGATGTAACTCCCGGGCAAGCATTAGCACACGTTGCTTCTGCCGAAGGAATTCTTTGTGTAGAAAAAATAGCAGGTATGCACGTTGAACCCATCGACTACGGTAATATTCCTGGTTGTACCTATTGCAGCCCAGAGATCGCCTCTGTTGGTATGACAGAGAAACAGGCCAAAGAAAAAGGGTATGACATTAAAGTAGGTAAATTCCCCTTCTCTGCCAGTGGTAAGGCAAAGGCCAGCGGTAACCCTGACGGATTCGTTAAAGTCATTTTTGATGCTAAGTACGGAGAATGGTTAGGCTGTCATATGATTGGCGCTGGAGTAACCGATATGATCGCTGAGGCAGTAGTAGCAAGAAAGCTAGAGACCACAGGACATGAAATCCTTAAAGCGGTTCACCCTCACCCAACGATGAGTGAAGCGGTAATGGAAGCAGTTGCTGCAGCCTACGATGAGGTTATTCACCTCTAGACAGAATCGACTCAATGGCGAGACGATAACTATCTAGTCCGCATCCGATAATTATACCGGCTGCTTTTGCAGCGATAAAAGACTGGTGTCTGAAGGGCTCTCTTGCATAAGTATTTGAAATATGCACTTCGATTACCGGAGTAGTAATGCCAGCCACCGAATCGCCTAGACCGACTGAGGTGTGGGTGTAGGCCCCGGCATTAAGTACAATACCGTCGTAATCAAACCCACATTCATGCAGCTTATCGATAAGCGCTCCTTCGATATTCGATTGAAAATAGATCAGTTCGTGACCCTCAAAGCGTGACTGGAGCTCTTTAAAGTAATCCACGAAGGTTGTCGAGCCGTAAATTTCAGGCTCTCTTTTACCCAACAAGTTTAGGTTCGGACCATTTATAACTGCTATCTTCATAACGCTAAAATAGAAGGTTTTCATGAACTGGGAACAGGCCATAGCAGAATACATCAACTATTTAAAATTAGAAAGGGGCTCTAGTAAAGCCACAATAAGTAGTTATACCTACGATTTAAATAGATTAAAAGAAGCCCTGATGAGTAACGGGGTTGATCGGCCCACTTCAACTCAATTAGAGAATTTAAGAGCGTCGATGGGATCACTCTCTATAGATTTAAGCACAAGATCCCTAGCTCGATTAGTGTCCTCTATGAAAGGCTTTTTTAGTTATCTAACGGCCGAAAAATATCTCGAAATAAATCCTGCTGAACAAATTGAGGCTCCTAAGCTTTCGAGAAAAATTCCTGTCTTCTTAACCAAAGCTGAAGTTCAGGAGTTTTTGGGTGCCATTGACTTGTCACACCCACAGGGTAGTCGCAATCTCGCCATTTTCGAAATGCTCTATGCTTGTGGTCTTCGAGTATCCGAAATTCTTCAATTACGCCTCTCTGACCTATTTTTAAGTGAAGGATTCATCCGAGTAATCGGAAAAGGCCAGAAAACACGATTAGTACCAATCGGTCCTTACTCCATAAAACGATTGGAGGGATATCTTGAAAATCGGGTATCAGAATACCAACCTCAACTCCAATACGAGGACGTTTTATTCTTAAATCGAAGGGGAAAATCGCTCACACGGGCAATGATTTTTACCCTCACCAAACAAATTGTAGAAAAGACGAGAATTAAAAAAGAGATTAGCCCGCATACCTTCAGGCATTGCTTTGCTACTCATCTATTAGAAAACGGAGCTGATTTGCGCGCCATTCAATTAATGTTGGGTCATGAAAGCATAACAACTACTGAAATATACCTACATAGTTCAGTGGAGAAACTTCGGGATACCATAGAAAAACTTCATCCTCGTTCTGATTTCTAAACCTGAAATTTCTCACTACCTTAAACCCTACTAAACCTCAACACATGACAAAACTTAAATTGACCCTCGCAACCCTTCTATTGAGTGGTTTCGCCTTTGCACAAAAGACTTCTCAAGTTTTTGAATCCATAGAAACAAATTTGAGTAACTATGAAACCATTGCTCTTGAAATTTGGGACTTAGCTGAAATGGGGTACCAAGAATATCAATCAAGCAATCTACTCAAGGCACGATTAGAGAGCGAAGGCTTTGCTATTACTTCTGATGTGGCTGAAATCCCTACCGCCTTCGTCGCTGAATATGGAACGGATGGCCCTGTGATAGGTATTCTAGGTGAGTTTGATGCGCTCCCTGGTCTTTCTCAGAAAGCAGTACCCTTTAAAGAGAGTGCTGATGCTATTGGCGGGCACGGATGTGGTCACCACTTATTCGGAACCGCATCGCTTGCTGCTGCGGTTGCCCTTAAAGATTGGCTAATAAAAACTAAAACTGAAGGCCGTATTCGATTCTACGGAACCCCCGCAGAAGAAGGAGGTGGAGCTAAGGTTTACATGTCCCGTGCCGGGCTTTTCGATGATGTCGATGTAGTTTTACACTGGCATCCTGGAGCCGCTAACCAAGCCAATGAAGCTGCAGCACTAGCTAATATTTCAGGAAAATTTAGATTTAATGGAGTTTCAGCACATGCAGCCGGAGCCCCAGAAAGAGGTCGTTCTGCACTTGATGCTGTGGAAGCTATGAATTACATGGTCAATATGATGCGTGAGCACGTCCCTCAAGAAACACGAATCCACTATGTAATCACTGACGGAGGAAAGGCTCCCAATGTGGTTCCTGACTTCGCAGAGGTTTACTACTATTCAAGACACCCCTCTAGAGAGGTGGTGCGTAATGTCTTCGATCGCATCGTTCTAGCCGCAGAAGGAGCTGCAAAAGGGACAGAGACTACAATGAGTTATGAAATCGTAAATGGAGTTCACGAATTGTTACCCAATCAAACACTGCAAACTTTAGTACATGAAAGCTTATCAACTGTGGGCGGATATACTTACACCGCAGAAGAACGTGCCTTTGCAGAGCAGATCTCTGAGAGTTTAAATCGTCCGCTAGATGAGCGAATTGCAAAAGAGGTTGCACCATATCAAGAAGCTTCTAGAGCATATGGCTCAACAGATGTTGGAGACGTTAGTTTTGTGGTTCCTACAGTAGGTTTTGGAACCGCCACCTGGGTTCCGGGCACTTCAGCACATTCATGGCAAGCAGTTGCTGCTGGCGGTACTAGTATTGGATTAAAAGGTATGGCGGTAGCAGCCAAAACTCTAGCTCTTAGTGGAGCTAAACTTTTTAAAAATCCAAAGATTATCGCTAAGGCAAGAGCTGAATTTGAAGAACGTAGAGGAGCTGATTTTAATTATCGTCCTCTTCTTGGGAATCGTCCTCCTGCTCTTGACTACCGAAATTAAAAGGAAACTTTCTCTTTTTGTGATCCTCATTGTAGGCCAGAAGTTCTTCTTCGGGGATCACCTTTAGAAACGAAGAATGTTGTTCAATAGCGAACTCTAACTTCTCAATAATCGAATCAACAGATTCGTTTTCATAATCAATTTCTAAGGGATCTTTAATCACCATCGATTGTAAGATCCCTTTCTTTTTGATGTAAATACCTTTTCGATCGAAGGATCTTCTAAATCCATCAATAACGATCGGAACCACAATGGGTTGATAGGTTTTAATGATGTGAGCAGTACCCTTTCTAATGGGTTTCCAAGGTCGGGTGGTACCTTGCGGAAAAGTAATAACCCATCCGTCATCTAATGCTTTACCAATATTAGAAATATCGCTGAATTTCACTTGACGATTTACCTCTTTCCCCCCTGCTCTCCATGTACGTTCAATACTAATCGAACCGGCATAAGCCAGAATTTTTGCAAGTAAGCTATCATTCATAGTCTCTTTAGCAGCGATATAGTATAAATTCAATTTCGGTCTTAATAGGTATAATGCATTTTTTATCGAATCTTCTCTTCCTTGAAGACTCGCATTGAATACATGAAACATAGCAACCACGTCTGCAAAATAGGTTTGGTGGTTACTCACAAAAAGTACTTTTTTACCGGACAACTTTCTAAGGACATCAGAACCTTCAATCTGAAGGGTGTTAAAACGCTTATAACGGGCGTGCGTTGCAAAACCAGCAAATAAGATGAGGAGTCTCTTTAAAAAGAGTATGTGGCCAAATGGATTTCGTTTGAATAACGGCATAGCGGCGGCTAAAGTACAAAAGCTTTTAGATGTTTTATCTTTGAAAAAACGAATGAAATGAAGTATGCCCTCTGTCTTAGCGTATTTTTATTGTTTTTTTCCTGCAATGAATCAGAGAAAAAAAATAATACTAATCCTACCACTACTTCAGTTTTAACAGAACCCAAGGAAACCGTTGAAGAAGAAAAAGAGGCAGAAACGGAGCCATTCAGATTAACTGAAGAAAATGCAATTCCTTTCTTCTTCGAATATGAAAAGGCTTTAGAAGAAGACCACCTCACTTTTGAAACGAGCTTCGGTAGCTTCACAGTTCGGTTATATGCTGATGTTCCTTATCACCGGGCCAACGCGGTATATCTTGCTAAAAAGGGATACTTCAACAACACCATGTTTCATCGAGTGGTAGAAAATTTCATCATTCAAGGAGGAAATGCGGATACTCCAGAGCTGCCTAAGAAACGAAAGGCAATTGGCAGGTATTTATTACCTCCTGATACCGACAAAAATCACTCGCATCATCGAGGCGTGATTTCAATGCCTAGCAGTGATATCGACAACCCTCATAAACTGGCTTCTCCTTTTGAATTTTTCATTGTAGTTACCAAGCCTGGCTCCTATCATTTAGACGGTAACTATACTGCCTTTGGAGAAGTAATTGAAGGTATGGAGGTCGTTGACCAGATAAATGCCGTAGCAGTCGACCAAGGCGATTGGCCACTACAGAACGTCTATATCGAAAAGGTAACCGCTTTTAAAGGTTAAGAGAGGCTTCGAACTCGAATACCGATCGAACAATTATTGCAATACACTCATCAATCTGCTCTTTGGTCATTACTAGCGGAGGAGCAAATCGAATGATGTTGCCGTGGGTAGGCTTTGCTAATAGGCCATTATCTCGAAGGGTTAAGCAAAGATTCCAAGCAGTTTCGCTTTCTTCGGTATCGTTAATAACAATCGCATTGAGTAGTCCCTTTCCGCGAACTAAACGCACTAGACTACAGTCGCCCAGTTTCGAACGCAGCTCTTTTCTGAAATACGCTCCTAGTTCGAAGGCATTTTCTGCTAATCGTTCATTCTTAATCACCTCTAGAGCAGCGATTCCAACTGCAGCAGCTACTGGATTACCACCGAAGGTACTACCATGCGAACCTGGAGTAATTACTTGCATCACATCGTCATTAGCTAAAACCGCTGAAATCGGGTACACTCCACCTGAAATTGCCTTACCAAGAATTAAAATGTCAGGCTTAACCTCAGGGGTGCCACTACAGTGCTTATCTGCACATTGGCAATTACCACAGGTTGCCAGAAGTCTACCCGTTCTAGCAATACCGGTTTGAACCTCATCGGCTAGAAGGAGTACTCCATATTCTTTACAAAGGGCTGAAACCTGAGCCAGGTATCCTTCATCGGGTACCATAACTCCCGCTTCCCCTTGAATGGGTTCAACTAGAAATCCTGCGATGTTTGAGTGTGCCTTAAGAACCTCTTCTAAGGCATTCGCATCGTTATAAGGGATTTTTATAAAACCACTGGTGTAAGGTCCGAAGCCTTGGCGAGCCGTTTCATCCGAAGAAAACGATATGATGGTGGTAGTTCTACCGTGAAAGTTTTGATCACAAACAACAATTTGAGCCTGGTCTTCAGGTAAACCCTTCACCTTATAAGCCCAACGTCTTGCAATCTTTAATGCAGTCTCGACAGCCTCAGCACCCGTGTTCATGGGGAGAACCTTGTCGAAGTGAAAAGTTTCTGTTAGGTATTTCTCCATCCGACCCAATTGATCATTGTAGAAAGCTCTCGAAGTCAGCGTTAATTGTTTCGATTGTTCAGTCAGTGCGTCAATGATATCTGGATGACAATGCCCCTGATTTACCGCTGAATAAGCCGATAAAAAGTCATAATACTTCTTACCCTCGATATCCCACAAGTAAACCCCCTCTCCTTTAGCTAATACCACAGGAAGTGGATGGTAATTATGCGCACCGTATTTATTTTCTAAAGCGATAGCTTCTTCAGAACTGCGAATCGAATCAATCATACTTATTTTTTAAAGCCCTTCAAAGTTCGACAATACAATCCGCATAACCAATTACCTTTGCAGCTATGAGTAGAAAACCGCAAAGAGTTCTTGAAGACTTAAAAATTCACACCTTAGGAGCAAAAGGAAAGGCGATAGGAAAAACTGAAGAAGGACGTGTTGTGTTTATCCCATACGTAGCACCGGGTGATATCGTGGATGCACGCGTTGTAAAGAAGCGAAAAAACTATCTCGAAGCCGAAGCCATTTCGATTAAAAGTAAATCTGAGTACCGTATTGAACCTAAGTGTGAGCATTTCACACGATGCGGCGGCTGTAAGTGGCAACATCTTCAATATGATCAGCAACTGATCTTCAAACAAAATGAGGTGCTAGAAAATCTTAAGCGAATTGGAGAAATCACCCCTGAACACATTGAGCCAATATTAGCCTCTGAGGCCATCTATCACTATCGTAACAAAATGGAATTCTCATTTTCAGATAGTCGATGGATTGAAAAAGAAGAAATTGAGAGCGGGGAGATTTTTGATCGCAGAGGTCTAGGCTTTCATAAGCCAGGGATGTGGGATAAAATTATCGATCTCAATCATTGCTACCTTCAAGGAGAACCCTCTGATGGTATACGCAACTTTTGCAAAGAAGAAGGAATTCGTCAAGGGCTTGAATTTTTCAACCCACGTAACCGAACGGGAGCGCTTCGCACCCTTATGATTAGAAATACCTTGGCAGGTGATTTAATGGTGCTGGTTCAATTTTATGAAGCTTCTAAAAATCAGATAGAAAGCTACCTTTCTGCCATTGCAGATCAATTTCCTGAGATTACTTCTCTCCTATATGTAATCAATCAAAAAGGAAATGACACCTTATATGATCAAGACATTATTGTTTTTAAAGGCAAAGATTACATTGAAGAGACTATGGAGTCTTTGAGGTTTAAAGTCGATGCCAAGTCGTTTTATCAAACCAATAGCGCACAAGCACTTCGTTTGTATGAAGTAGCTAGAGATTTTGCTGACCTCAGTGGAGATGAACTCGTCTATGACTTATACACAGGCACCGGTACCATTGCTCAATTTATTGCTCAAAAAGCAAAATATGTCGTAGGAGTTGAGGCCGTACCTGAAGCTATTGAAAAAGCGAAGGAAAACGCAGTAATCAATAATATCAGCAATGTAACTTTTGAGGTCGGAGACATGAAAAATGTGTTTAACGACGAATTCGTTGAAAGACACGGCAAAGCAGATATCGTCATCACTGACCCACCAAGAGATGGGATGCATGGCGATGTGGTCGCTCAACTTCTGAAACTAGCTCCGAAAAAGATTGTCTACGTTAGTTGTAACTCAGCAACCCAAGCAAGAGATTTAAAACTCCTATCTGAGCAGTATCGCGTAGTTCGTTCAAGAGCAGTAGATTTGTTTCCACAAACACACCACATTGAAAACGTAGTGTTATTGATTAAAAACGAATAATGAAGTTGAAGACTTACATTCTTGCGCTTGCCACACTTCTTGTATACTCAAGTTGTGAAAAAGACGATGTATGTGTTGAAAATGACTCCGTTTACGTTAATCTGGTTTTCTACGATGTCGAAGATGGTAGTACCGCTAAATCGGTATCTGGTTTTAGTCTTCTTGATTTCAATGGAGACATCGTTCGAAATTATGACAATACTACAGTTGCATCAATTGCGCTCGTGCTACCTACAAGTCAAAGTAGTTACGATTTAATCTTACAAAAAAGAACTGAAGTAGATGGTTTGACCATAAATACCAATGATACGCTGAACTTCAATTATACCCCGAAGGCCACTTATGTATCAAGAGCCTGTGGGTATATTCGCACCTACACTGATTTAAGTATAGATTCAACCAGTAATTGGATCAGTGGAGTGATTGTAAATACACCAGAAATCAATTCTAATAACGAAGAGCATGTGGCTATCTTACATTAGCAAAAAAGCGGTTATCTGGATGATGGTCCTAGCTTCTGTTTCGATTTACGCTCAGAAGGAATACGGGGTTAGAGCAGGAGTTGATCTATCGAAATTGGTTCGAACTGAGCTTCAAGAAGGGTACACAGGTTTCGAAATTTTTGGTGATTTAACTTTTAGAAATAAAACGAAGATTGCCGTTGAAATCGGATCAGAGTCTTTCGACACGAAAGAATCTATCGATCAGAGTCTTTTGTATAGCTATAAGGTTTCAGGCGAATACCTCAAATTGGGTTTAGACTGGGAGATTTATCAAAGAAAGCCCGGGGAAAAAAATCAAATCACTGCAGGCGCACGCTACGTCGTATCTTCATTTGATACGACTCAAGGAGTAACTAACTTTTATGATACTGCATGGGTCGAGCGTTACGGTGAATTTCCCAATTACAGTATTGAAGGGCCTTCCCATAATGGTCTTTCAGCGAGTTATCTTGAAGGCGTTCTCGGATTTAAAACCCATCTCACCAAACAACTTTACTTAGGGGGAAGTTTTCGAATGGGATTTTTGGTCAGTCAAAAAGAACCTGAGAACTTCGATAATCTTTGGATCCCAGGATTTAACCGAGTTACAGACGGAGCTAGATTCGGGTTTAGCTACAATTACGGCCTTAGTTACTACTTGCCCGTAAAGAAAAGTCGTTAAGATTTCGAAGCCTTTCTTGATCCCTCGTAAAGCTCATATTTCACAAGGCGAGATTCTAGCTTTCCATTAAACATTTTAATCTTTCTAGAAGGACGAAGACCTACACTCTTTAAAGCCTCAATATTGGCAGTGATGAACCAAGCCTCGCACCCCTTATATTCCTTTTTTAAGGTGTCCCCTATTTTCCCATAAAAGACATCTGCATCAATGGATAGTCGCTCCCCATAGGGCGGATTAAAAACAATATGCAAAGGAACCTCTGAAGGACGATCTGCAAAAAAGAAATCAGAACGTACGACAGAAATGTATTCTTCTAGTCCCGCATTTTCTATGTTTTCTTGTGCCTTTCGTACAGCGCTTGGAGCTTTATCCGATGCATAAATATGTCCTCTAAATTCTCTGACTTTAGACAGACACGAATTGCGAATTAACTCAAATAGTTCAGCATCGAAATTCTTCCAATTCATAAAAGAAAAAGTCGTTCGATTCAAACTAGGCGGGATATTACAGGCAATCATCGCTGCCTCAATCGCTAAAGTCCCACTTCCACACATGGGGTCATAGAAATAGGTTTTACCCTCCCATCCGCTATGAAGTAGTATACCTGCCGCTAATACTTCGTTAATCGGAGCGATATTTGTTTCGATACGATAACCTCTTTGATGTAAAGAGTTTCCAGAACTATCAAGAGAAATCGTCAACTGATCCCCTTGTAAATGCAATTGAATACGTATGTCAGGGTTTTCGGTGGTTACCGAAGGTCGCTTGCCTTCCCTCTTCGAAAATTGATCAACAATTGCATCCTTAGCCTTTTGGGCAACAAATAAAGAATGATTGAAATGATCCGAAAAAAGCGTCACATCTATGATGAAGCTCTGCTCTGCCGAAAACCACTTCGACCAATCCATACGATCGATGGCGCGATATAAATCGGTTTGATTTTTTACGGGAAAACGTCCGATAGGCATTAAAATTCTGAGAGCGGTTCTCAGCGAGAGATTCGCCTTGTACAAGAACCCTAGATCTCCTTCGAAAGAGACTGCGCGATTGATTGATTTGATGTTTTTAGCTCCGAGCTTTCTTAATTCTTTTTCTAAAAGGGGCTCAAAGCCATAAAAGGTCTTTGCTAAAAAAGAGGTGTCTTGGTTCATTATACTGAATAAATGCTGCGCTAAATTAGTCTATTTTTGCCCCATGACACTAACCATAGGTATTCCACTAGTCGCTGTCATCCTTGGCGCATTAATCACTGAATTTGGTGCAAAAAAGGTATCAAAATTCAAACAACTCCTATTAGGATTTAGTGGATCATTCCTTCTCTCCATTACGCTGATCGAGCTATTGCCTAATTTGTTTGAGCAAGGGTTAGATCGTCGATTAATCTCACTAATTATTCTCGGCGGTATTTTACTGCAGATGATTTTAGAGAGTTTTTCTAAGGGTGCCGAGCACGGTCACGCTCATCTCAATGAGTCTGATGGGTTCTCAGGTTTTGCCCTAATCTTCTCTGCCCTATTTGTACATGCCTTCATCGAAGGTATACCACTAGATGGTGAAAAACACTTATTACTTGCGGTGAGCCTGCACAAGGTGCCTATTGCAATGATTTTGTATACCCTAGCCCTTAGAGCCAATCTTTCAAAGATTCAGGCATTTGGCGCACTTATTTTATTTGGTCTAATCACACCGCTAGGCAGCTTAGTAACCCATTTAGAATGGTTGATTACTTATACCCCCTACTTAAATGCATTATCTGCGGGGATTTTTCTTCATGTGGGCGCGATCATTCTCTTTGAAAGCGAAAAAGGTCATCGCTTCAACCTGGCAAGAATCGTCATGGTTTTATTAGGAATGCTACTCGCTTATTTGATAGGCTGATAGAGTCTAGTGGTATGATCCTCAAAAAGTGCAGGAGCCTCTACCACTTTCTCAAAGTGAGTATCTAACCACTGAATATCTTCCTTATTCTTGGTGTTGGTCAGTATATAATCAACCGAGGAATCAATTAATAACACCTCACGCTCATGAACCGTTTTAAACGTTTGCTTTAATTGGATGGGAAAAGCGGGGTCCATTCGCTGATAAACCAGCGTTTGAATAGAAGGTTGATTGATATATGGAGACACTTTGGCTACAGGCGATTCAAGACTTATTTGACCGAAGAGACACCCCCATAGAAACGATCCAAAAATCATCCAGCTCAAAGCGGTTAGCAGTAATGATTGATGTAATGATCTTGCTTTTAAAGTAAGAACGATAAGAAGACTACTGACCGGTAGAATCAAGATGAAAAATGCCAAATTCTTGTGCACAAACAAGCTTCTATGAGTTGCTAGTCCGAAATAAGCACCTACCGCGAGTAAGGCACCTAGTATTGTTAATACCCAGAGCCCACCTTTCAATGCTTTAAAATTTTGATTAGAGACCAGTTCAGAAAAATAAAAACCCAAGACTACCGTCATAAAGCCAAAAGCAGGCATCGGATAATTCGGAAGTTTAGTACTCGATAAACTAAAAAAAGTAAGTACTGCTATAGCGACCGAGAAGCAGAGTGTAAGCCAATTTGAACGTTGTCGTAATCGAAAAGCCTTAACAAGTGCAGAAATGAGCCAAACTCCGAAAGGCAATAGACCTGCAATAACAAGCAGTGGAGTAATAATGAAGGGGCCACCATGTCCCTCTTTTTGATCGTTGAAGCGGTTAAGGTTATGATCTAAGAAGAACCCTTCAGTAAAAACACCTTCTGTCGCAATATGTGCCAAATAATACCAGGGTGCAGCGATTGCCAAAGAAATAAACACTCCTACAAATGGCTTGTAAGTGAACAATTTAGACCACCGTTGAGTGAGCGTAAAGTACAAGGCCGCTGACAAGAGTACAATGACTGCCGCAATAGGTCCCTTCGCTAATAAACCAAAGCCTATGGCAATATAGGCGGTCCACAACTGAGCTTTGGAAGATTCCTTTTCAAAGCGGTAAAAGGATATAATTGCCCAGGTCACCGTGAAAATCAGGTAAGGATCGGGTACTGCCATGTGAAATTCATGGGCGAATAACAACGAACTGATAAAGGTTAGCCCCGAATAAATTGCCGTTTTATTACCAAGTTCTTTCGCTGTTTGCTTGACAATAAGGTAGAAGGTTAGCGCACCAAAGATGGCTGAAAAGAATCGTGCTCCGAAAGGACCTACACCAAAGACGAGATACCCCAAAGCCATAAAAAAATAGTGCAAGGGCGGCTTATCAGTTCGAATCACTTCATTGAAGGTCGGATAAAACCATCGACCGGTCTCAAGCATTTCACGAGCTGCCTCGCTGTTTTTTGCTTCGTCTAGAATATTAATAGGATAACTCCAGTTGAACTGTACAAAAACAAGAAAAGAAATAAAGCTAAAGGTGAGCCAAGGATATTTTCTAAGTAAGGATATCATTTGATTCATTGCTTTCTGCGCTTTTCAAACCAGGGTCTTGGATATCGATTGACCAAATACCGGCTAAGTATCGTAGACCATAGACCGAATAACATTCCGACATAGATATCCATAAACCAGTGTTGACCAATATAAACCCTTGATAAACCAACCATGATGGCCAAAAATAACCAGAGATATACTAATCCCTTTCTATTCAACTGACTAAGAAAAGTTGCAAAGAAAAATGCCGTAGCGGTATGTCCCGAAGGAAAACTATTCAATTTTCGAATAGCAACCCCTTCGATCCAATGAAAGGAACTTTCTAATCCAATTTGCTGATAATACAGAAATGGTCTTTCAAATCCATGTGCAATCCATTGTTTAAAAATGTGAACAAAAATAACGTGCAGAACAAATCCTAAAACAAAGGCGTATACCCATTTATAATTTTTAAACCAATACAGCCACAAGAGAATAAAAACTGCAAAAGTCGCATCACCTAACCAAGTAATGGTAGTAAACCAACCATCTAAAAAGGGGGAATGCCAATCGTTTAGTCTTTCAAACAGCCATCCTCTTCGGTAAAAAACACCGGGAAACCCAATAAAAACAAGCACTAAATAAGGGAATAAGCGCTTTAGGTATAGATTCATTGCTGTACTTTTGATTAGACAAAATTAAGCATTAAGTAGACTTTGGCTGACAAAGGCATATAACTATCTTTGCCACCTAATTAGAGTAAGAAACATGATTAAGGTAACCCTACCCGATGGCGCGGTAAAAGAGGTATCCAAAGGAACCACTCCTTTTGAGGTAGCTCAATCGATAAGCGAAGGACTTGCTAGAAATGTTATATCTGCAAGTTACAATCAGAAAACCATTGAGACCAGCACTCCACTAGAAACCGATGGTATGCTTACCCTATACACTTGGAATGATGATGAAGGTAAGAAAGCCTTTTGGCACTCAAGTGCTCACCTACTTGCTCAGGCCATCGAACAATTATACCCAGGGGTTAACTTAACCATTGGCCCTGCGATCGAACAAGGTTTTTACTACGATATCGATTTTAAAGAGCACGCTATCAGCGAAAAGGATTTTGCAGCGATTGAAAAAAGAGCTCTTGAAATTGCTAGAGAAAAACATGAATTCAAAATGCGTTCAGTTTCAAAAGCTGATGCGCTAGACTTTTATAAAACCCAAGACAATCTGTTCAAAGTAGAACTGATTGAGAATTTAACAGACGGAGATATCACCTTTTGTGATCACAGTAATTTCACCGATTTATGTCGAGGAGGACACCTCCCAAACACCGGTTTTATCAAGGCATTCAAATTACTAAGTATTGCAGGAGCCTATTGGAGAGGAGATGAAAATAAGCCTCAATTAACTCGAGTTTACGGAATCTCATTTCCAAAACAGAAAGAACTGACCCAGTATCTCGAACGTATTGAGGAAGCTAAGAAAAGAGATCACAGAAAACTTGGTAAAGAGTTAGAGTTATTCACTTTTTCACCGAAAGTAGGGCAAGGACTTCCGCTATGGCTCCCTAAGGGTGCGGCACTTCGCGAACGTCTAGAAACCTTCTTAAAAAAGGCACAGAAAGAAGCGGGTTACGAAATGGTAGTTACCCCGCATATCGGTCAAAAAGAACTCTATGTAACTTCAGGTCACTACGCCAAATACGGTGAAGACAGCTTTCAGCCGATTCACACTCCTAAAGAAGATGAAGAGTTCTTACTCAAACCAATGAACTGCCCTCATCACTGTGAAATTTATAAGCATAGTCCTTCGAGTTATAAAGATCTACCGAAGCGATTTGCAGAATTTGGAACCGTTTACCGTTATGAACAAAGTGGGGAACTACACGGTTTGACAAGAGTTCGTGGATTTACTCAAGATGACGCACACATTTTCTGTACCCAAGATCAATTACTCGAAGAATTTGAAAACGTAATTGACTTAACTCTCTATGTTCTTGGATCTTTAGGATTTGAAGACTTCACCGCTCAAGTGTCTGTAAGAGACCCTCATAAACCAGAAAAATACATCGGTGAAGTGGCTAATTGGGAAAAGGCTGAAGAAGCTATTATTACAGCTGCTAAAAATAAAGGACTTACCTATGTCATCGAAGAAGGAGAAGCTGCCTTCTACGGCCCGAAGCTTGATTTCATGATTAAAGATGCCTTAGGACGTAAGTGGCAATTAGGTACTATTCAGGTAGATTACAACCTTCCAGAGCGGTTTGATCTACAATACAAAGGGAGCGATAACGAAAATCACCGCCCGGTCATGATTCACCGTGCACCGTTTGGTAGTCTAGAGCGATTTATCGCACTACTACTTGAACACACCGGTGGTAATTTCCCGTTGTGGTTAATACCGGTTCAAGCTATTGTTCTGCCTATCAGTGAGAAACACGAAAAATATGCAGAAAAAGTTTTAAAATCATTAGAAAATCACGAAATTCGCGGCCTTATCGATGCCCGAAATGAAACCGTAGGTAAAAAAATACGCGAGGCTGAGATGAAAAAAGTGCCTTTAATGATTGTTGTTGGTGAGCAGGAAGAAAATGCGAACCAAATAAGCGTTAGAAAGCACGGTGGTGAAAGCCTAGGATCTATGGATATCGAAAGCTTTGCCGAAATTATTAACGAAGAAATTAAGCAGACGCTTAAATCTTTTAAATAGAAGTTGAACTAAAATTTAATCGCCATAGCAATACGCAGAAAACGCACTAAACCCCAGGGTCGAAGAGAAATTTCGAATCCGCACAAGATCAATCAGGAAATTACTGCTAGAGAAGTGCGCCTGGTAGGAGATAATGTTGAGATAGGGGTCTACCCCATCTCTAAGGCATTAAACGTAGCACAAGGTCTAGAGTTAGATCTTGTTGAGATTTCTCCTAAAGCAGACCCACCGGTTTGTAAGGTTATCGATTACAAAAAGTTTCTTTACGAACAAAAGAAACGAGAAAAAGCAATCAAAGCGAATGCAACTAAGGTGGTTATTAAAGAAATCAGATTCGGCCCACAAACCGATGAACACGATTTCGAGTTCAAGAAAAGACATGCTGAGAAATTCTTAAAAGAGGGAGCAAAACTGAAAGCTTTCGTTTTCTTCAAAGGACGATCGATTGTCTACAAAGACCAAGGTGAGATTTTACTACTCAAACTAGCTCAAGAGCTAGAAGAGTTCGGTAAAGTGGAGCAAATGCCACAATTAGAAGGTAAGCGTATGACTATGTTCATAGCGCCCAAAGTGGTAAAAAAATAAGTAGCGGGTAATTAAATTATAGGATCATGCCAAAAATGAAAACTAAATCTAGTGCCAAGAAGCGTTTTAAGCTGACCGGTTCTGGTAAAATCAAGAGAAAGCACGCTTTCAAAAGTCACATTCTGACTAAGAAATCAAAAAAGCGTAAGCTTAAACTCACGCACAGTGCCCTAGTGCATGAATCAGACGTTAACAGTATCAAAGAACAACTTCGTCTGAAATAAGTAAGGGATTTATTAACCATGGAGTTCGGCCCAATTAAAGATTCGAAAAGAACGCCGACTACAAAAACAAATTAGTATGCCAAGATCAGTAAACTCAGTTGCTTCAAGAGCACGCAGAAAAAAAATCCTTAAGCAAGCGAAAGGATACTTCGGAAGAAGAAAAAATGTATGGACCGTTGCTAAAAATGCCGTAGAGAAGGCCCTTCTTTACGCTTACCGTGACCGTCGAAATAAAAAGAGAAACTTTAGAGCCCTTTGGATTACCCGTATTAATGCTGGCGCAAGACAGCACGGCATGTCCTATTCACAATTCATGGGAGCGCTAAAGAAAAACCAAATCGAACTTAACCGTAAAGTTCTTGCCGATTTAGCGATGAATCAGCCAGAAGCTTTCAAAGCGTTAGTCGATAAGGTAAAGTAATATTTATTCAACCCCGCTATTAAAATCCTGATACCTTTGGTATCAGGATTTTTTTTATCACTTATGAATCTATCCAATATAAAAATGGTGGTGTCAGATATGGACGGCACCCTTCTCAATTCTAAGCACGAGGTTAGTCCTCTTTTCTTAGAGCTACACGAGCAGATGCATCAAAGAGGTATTCGCTTTGTTGCCGCTAGCGGACGTCAATATCCATCAATGATTGTAAAACTGACCGAGATCAGTGAGAAAATGAGTTTTATCGCCGAGAACGGTGCATTGATCGTTGAAAATGAAGAGATCATCCATGCACAGGAGCTATCGATTCATACCGTTAAAGAGATACTAAACACACTTGATTCTCATCCCGAAATTGAGCCTGTAGTATGTTGTGCAAATCAAGCCTATACTCCAAGTAAAAACCCTGATTTTATTCAGATTCTAGAAGAATATTACTCAAGTCATCAACAAATAACCCATACTGAAGAGATTCTTCATACCCCATTAAAGGTTGCTTTATATCATCCGACCAGCGGTGAACACCATATCTATCCGGCAGTAAAAAAGTATGAAAAGGAACTTCAAGTGAAGATATCAGGAGATTACTGGGTTGATCTTTCACATAAAAAAGCCAACAAAGGAGTAGCACTGCAGAAGCTATTAGATTACTACAGCATCGATCACAATGAAATCTTAGTATTTGGTGATTACCTCAACGATCTTGAAATGCTACGAATGACACCGAATAGCGTAGCTATGGGGAATGCCCACCCTGAGATTAAAACAATGGCTGCACTCATTACTGAAAGTCACGATAATTTTGGAGTTGAAAGGGTACTTCAAGAACTACTTAAGCACTAAAAGGGCATATCGTCATCATCATCAGAAAATGCATCTGATATCGAGGGGCGAATTTGACTGATATCATCATTCATTTTTGAGGCAAACTCAAAAGGTGAATCGTGACGATCTAGATTATCAAACTTACCGAGTGACCCGATGAACTTCAGACGAATATTATCTAGTCCCCCATTACGGTGCTTGGCGATGATCAGTTCTGCTTGACCTTCAGTAGGTGACTGCTCTTCATCATCCCATTCTTCTATTTTATAGTATTCTGGTCGATAAATAAAAGAAACGATATCTGCATCTTGCTCAATAGCTCCTGATTCACGAAGGTCAGAAAGTAACGGTCGCTTCGAACCCCCCCTTGTTTCAACAGCACGAGATAGCTGTGAAAGCGCAATAACCGGCACATTCAATTCTTTAGCAAGTGCTTTTAGGTTTCTAGAAATCGTCGAAATTTCTTGCTCTCGGTTACCTCCCTTTTGACTAGAACCAGCGGTCATCAGCTGTAAATAGTCGATGATAATTAGTTTTATATCATGCTGGGAAGCCAAACGTCTTGCCTTAGCTCTCAAATCAAAAATAGAAAGTGAAGGAGTGTCGTCAATATAAAGTGGTGCCTTTTCTAAAGCTTTAACCTTAACGTTTAATTGTTCCCACTCGTGCTTCTCTAACTTCCCTGTTCTAAGTTTCTCAGAGCTTAACCCCGTTTCTGAAGAGATTAATCGGGTAATTAACTGAACTGAAGACATCTCTAGAGAGAAGAAAGCCACAGGTTGACCCGAATTCACTGCAATGTTTCGCGCCATAGACAGTGTAAGAGCCGTTTTACCCATACCCGGACGTGCCGCAATGATAATCAAATCACTCGGTTGCCACCCAGAGGTTACAGTATCTAATCGCTCAAATCCAGAAGCAATACCGCTTAAACCTTCTTTGTTCGAAATCTCTTCAATTTTCTTCTTCGCCTGAATTACTAAATCTTGAGCTGATTCGGCAGAACGCTTCAAGTTTCCTTGAGTCACCTCGTAAAGTCGGGCCTCAGCTTGATCTAATAAATCAAACACGTCCTGATTATCCCCATAAGCCTCTTCAATGATCTCAGTAGAGATTTTAATCAAGCTACGCTGAACAAATTTTTGCAAAATGATTCGCGCATGAAACTCAATGTGAGCCGAAGAACCAACCGCACGAGAAAGATCAATTAAGTAATAATCCCCGCCAACCTTTTCTAACTTATTTTTTTGCTTCAACAAATTAGAAACGGTAAGAATATCAATGGGTTTAGTCTCTTGAAATAAATCGTAAATAGCCTCAAAAATGTGTTGGTGAGCTTCTACATAGAAAGCCTCTTTATGTAGAATATCGATCACCTCATCTACCCCTTTTTTGTCGATTAACATCGCCCCAAGTACGACTCGTTCAAGATCTACCGCCTGTGGTGGCAATTTACCTCGCTCCATTGAAATCACCGGGTTATTCCCCGATGCATTCTGCATACGATTAGGGTTAGGACTATTCATTCTATTCTTGGTATACTCCCATATCACAATACTTCTGCATACGCTCTTTGATTAGCTGCTTTACAGTAAGTTCGGATAGTTCTTTATGGGTTTTGGTAATTTTCTTTCTTAAGGTTTCAAACATCAGCGCACGATTAGCGTGTGCTCCTCCTAGCGGCTCCTTGATAATTTCATCAATGAGCGTCATCTTTTTCATGTCTTTAGCCGTTAGTTTCAGTGCTTCAGCAGCACGCTCTTTATACTCCCAGCTACGCCATAGAATAGAAGAACAAGACTCTGGTGAGATCACTGAATACCATGAATTCTCAAGCATCATTACACGGTCTCCAACGCCGATACCGAGAGCTCCTCCAGATGCACCTTCTCCAATTATAAATACCTGCACAGGCACCTCTAAACGAGACATTTCTAAAATATTACGTGCAATGGCCTCTCCTTGACCCCGTTCTTCTGCTTCGATACCAGGATAAGCACCTGGAGTATCAATAAAGCTAATTACAGGAATACCGAACTTTTCTGCTGATTTCATCAGACGAAGCGCTTTACGGTATCCTTCAGGATTCGCCATACCAAAATTTCGATACTGACGTGTTTTTGTGTTATAGCCTTTTTGCTGACCGATAATCATATAGGATTGACCATCTATCTTACCGAGTCCACCAATCATTGCTTTATCATCTCCAACCGAACGATCCCCATGTAACTCTAAGAAAGTATCTCCACAAAGTGCTTTGATATAGTCCATGGTGTAAGGCCTATTGGGGTGTCTTGATAATTGAACACGCTGCCATGGAGTTAAACTACCGTAGATTTCTTTTTTCTTATCGGTTAGCTTTTCTTCAATTTTCTGGCAAGTCTCGCTAACGTCTACTTCACTTTCTTCACCAATCATTTGGCATTTCTGAAGCTGATCTTCGAGTTCTTTTAAGGGTAATTCAAAGTCTAGATATTCCATAAAGAAATGGTTAGTTTTCAGTTAAGTCGAAGGACAAATATACACATTAACGCTTTGCTCTCGATAACAATAAGGTAGCAAGTGACCCGAAAAATAAAACCGGAAGAGAAACAGCCCAAAACGGAGAAAAACCAGCCTGTTCGGCTAGTGTTGCGAACACCTTATCAAAGAATACATATACAAAGGCAATAGCTATACCGAAAGCAAGGTTAAGGCCTAAACCTCCCCTTCTCTTTACCGAAGAAACAGCCACTGCGATAAGTGTCAAAATATAGGCCGAAATAGGTATCGCCCATCGTTTATATTTCTCTAGGACATAAGTATTTACCGTTGGACTACCCCTTCTTTTCTGATCTCGTATAAATTGATTGAGTTCAAAGAGATTTTTAGTTTCAGCGATGTAAGATACCGGCATTAAATCATCAATGGTAAATTGAAACACCGTGTCTAAACGACTCTTTTGATAAATAACTTCTTTCTGATCTTCAAAAATACGTTTCTTATAAGAAGTTAGTCGGTAGGTTGAGTCTGCCGCCATAAATCGAATGTTAGCCGAAGACATCTTGTATTTTAATTGACCCATCGAATCAAATTCTTCGAGGGTGAAATTGTATCCGATCAGTCGCTTAGGGTCGAAATAACTTACATATACGAACTGATTATCATCAACCTGATTAAAGATATTTCGAGTGTTTCGATCTTCTTTGTTATTGTGAAAATAACGGCTCTCAAATCGATGATAACCTGCACTCGCCTTGGGAACAAAGAAATTTCCCATCGCAAAAATAAGTATCGCAACAAAGGTAGCTCCAATGAAATAAGGCCTAAGAAAACGACGATATGAGACTCCTGAGCTTAGAATTGCTACAACCTCGGTACGAGCAGTTAATCGTGAGGTAAAAAAGATAATCGCCAAGAATAATAAGATAGGCATCAACATATTACCCAGTACCAAAGTGAAGTTGAGATAATAATCGACAACCTCTTCCATAGGCACCTGATTATCAATAATCTTATTAATCTTTTCAGCAAGCGAAGCTAGAATCCCAATAGGGATAAAGAGAAAAAGAATACCGAAAAAGGTAAGCAAGTATTGTTTTAATATGTAGCGATCGAGTAAAGTCAGCATCTTACAGTCGTTTACCCATTTTCTCAACCATCACTTCTTTCCAGTCGTAGAAATCTCCTGCAATAATGTGTGCTCGTGCTTCCCGCACCAACCACAAGTAAAAACTAAGATTATGAAGGGTAGCAATTTGCTTTCCTAAAAATTCATTCGATGCGAACAAGTGACGTAGATAGGCTTTACTGTAAGTGGTATCTACATAAGAAAGCCCTTCAGAGTCAATGGGTGAAAAATCATCCTCCCATTTTTTGTTCTTAATGTTGATAGTCCCCTCAGAAGTAAACAACATCCCGTTTCTTGCATTACGGGTAGGCATCACACAATCAAACATATCGATACCTAGGGCAATATTTTCTAATAAGTTAATCGGAGTTCCAACCCCCATTAGATAACGAGGTTTGTCTTCGGGTAGTATTTGACACACCACATCAGTCATCGCGTACATATCCTCTGCTGGCTCACCTACCGAAAGGCCTCCAATCGCGTTACCTACTGCACCGACAGAAGCAATATATTCGGCTGACTTTTCTCGAAGCTTCGGGTAAACCGAGCCTTGAACAATGGGAAAAAAGGCCTGAGAGTAACCATATTTATAAGGTAATTTATCAAGTGCCTCAATACAACGATCGAGCCAGCGATGGGTCATGTGCATTGATCTTGCGGCATAATTATATTCACAAGGATAGGGTGTACACTCATCAAAAGCCATGATGATATCCGCCCCAATAGTTCGCTGAATTTCCATGACATTTTCAGGGGTAAAGAAATGCTTTGAACCGTCAATATGTGACTTAAAATGAACCCCTTCTTCCTTAATCTTACGATTAGCAGCAAGCGAATACACCTGGTATCCTCCGCTATCTGTGAGCATGGCACGATCCCATCCGATAAACTTGTGAAGGCCTCCGGCTTTTTCAATGATATCGGTACCTGGACGCAGGTATAGATGATAGGTATTTCCTAGAATGATATCTGCATTGGTATCTTCTTTGAGTTCGTGTTGATGTACCCCTTTAACGGTACCAAGAGTACCCACAGGCATAAAAATGGGGGTTTGCACCTCACCATGATCGGTTACAAATGTTGCCGCACGGGCCTTACCGCATTTTGATTGTATCGTAAAATCCAAACTAAGCTATTAAAACGTAAAGATAATGGTTACTTTTGACCGCAAATGTACTACTGATGAATCTAACCCACCTCAACGAATTTAAGACTCAAGTAAGAAGAGATATCGTTCGCATGGTACACCAAGTAAATTCAGGTCACCCTGGAGGATCACTTGGATGTACAGAATTTTTAGTTGCGCTCTACCAAGAGATCATGGAACGCAAAGAAGGATTTGATATGGACGGTATTGGAGAAGATCTATTTTTCCTCTCTAATGGTCACATCTCTCCCCTATTTTACAGTGTGCTTGCTCGCAGCGGATATTTTCCTGTTTCAGAGCTAGCTACCTTTCGTAAAATCGATTCGAGATTACAAGGGCACCCAACAACCCACGAAGGTCTTCCTGGGGTTAGAGTCGCCTCGGGTTCGCTAGGTCAAGGATTATCTGTGGCGGTTGGTGCCGCTGAGGCCAAAAAGCTCAATAATGATCCCCATTTGATTTACAGTCTTCATGGAGACGGAGAACTTCAAGAAGGTCAAAACTGGGAAGCTATCATGTATGCTTCAGCTAAGAATATCGACAACTTAATTGCTACCGTAGATTACAATGGACAACAAATTGATGGCAGCACCGACCAAGTGTTATCTCTCGGTAATCTGAAAGCTAAATTTGAAGCCTTCGATTGGACCGTAGTTAGCATTGAAAAAGGAAATGATCTTGAAGCCATTGTTGAAGGTCTTAATGAAGCTAAATCACTAACTGGTAAAGGAAAACCAGTTGCTGTATTACTTCACACCGTTATGGGTAATGGTGTAGACTTTATGATGCACACACACGCATGGCACGGTAAGGCTCCTAATGATGAGCAACTACAATCAGCACTCGAACAAAACCCTGAAACTTTAGGCGACTATTAAAAGACAATTCCCATGAATTATATTAATCAAGGATCAAAAGATACAAGAAGCGGTTACGGAGATGCCATGACCGAACTAGGAAGAAGTAACCCTAATGTTGTCGCTCTTTGCGCTGACCTAGTAGGTTCTTTGAAAATCCAACCCTTCATTGATGAGAATCCTGAAAGATTTTTTCAGGTAGGGATTGCTGAAGCCAACATGATGGGTATTGCTGCTGGTCTAACTATAGGGGGCAAAATTCCATTTACGGGAACCTTTGCCAACTTCTCTACGGGTAGGGTATACGATCAAATCAGACAGTCGATCGCTTACTCAGGAAAAAATGTGAAAATATGTGCATCGCATGCAGGTATCACACTGGGGGAAGATGGGGCTACTCACCAAATTCTAGAAGATATCGGAATGATGAAAATGCTACCTCACATGGTAGTAATTAACCCTTGTGATTACAATCAAACCAAAGCCGCTACATTAGCAATTGCTGAATACGAAGGCCCTGTATACTTAAGATTCGGACGCCCTGTCGTTCCCAATTTCACCGAAGTAGGTGGAACCTTTGAAATCGGAAAGGCGCTTTTACTAGAAGAAGGAACCGACGTTACCCTAGTTGCTACGGGTCACTTAGTTTGGGAGGCACTACTTGCGACAGATGAGCTTGCTAAGAAAGGAATCTCGGCTGAAGTCATCAATATTCATACGATTAAGCCTCTTGATGAAGAAGCCATTTTAAAATCGGTAGCCAAAACAGGTTGTTTGGTAAGTTGTGAAGAGCATAATTACCTTGGAGGTCTCGGAGAGAGCATTTCAAGAGTACTTGCTGAAAACCATCCAGCACCCCAGGAGTTCGTTGCTACAAAAGATACGTTTGGAGAAAGTGGAACTCCTGCCCAACTAATGAAAAAATACGGGCTTGATTCAACTGCCATCGTTGCAGCAGCCGAAAAAGTACTTCAAAGAAAATAAACGATGATCATGAAGAAAATCCTTTTAACTGCACTGCTAGCATTCAGCATTACACTCAGTTTCGCTCAAGAAAAAAATTCTTGGGGAATCAAAGGTGGATTGAATTATAATTCGAACGGAGACTTGCTGAACGAAGCTAGTGGAATCAAAGAAAATCCTAAGTCTAATACAGGATATCACTTTGGTTTTTATAAAAAAGTACAGGTTTTAGGTTTCTTCCTACGTCCTGAACTCGTATACACAGAGACTTCGGCTGATTACAATGGTCAAGAATTAAATCTATCTAAAATCGATCTTCCCTTTAATCTTGGCTCTGGTTTTATTGGCCCTACCTACATTTTTGCAGGTCCAAGCTTCCAATACATTCTCAACGGAGAGTTCGATGGCATTGACGCACAAAGCGGGCTTAAGGACATTACTTTAGGAGCCAATTTTGGAATAGGACTTAAACTTAATAAGCTAGCGCTTGATTTACGCTATGCAAGAGGGCTTAACGAAAAAGAGACACGTTTTGTTGCGCAAAATGTTTCTGACGGTGTTAATATCGATTTAAGACCTAGTCAGTTGATTTTAAGTCTATTTATCGAGTTATAGACTAATCGTCACAGTCATCTCCGTCACCATCATTGTCGGCATCGTAATAGCTTGAAGCATCGTGAGGATCTAATCCAAGGCTAATCTCACACTTTGTTGGCGTACCATCACCATCGTCATCAGCATCTAAGAAGTCATTCGCTACTGGGAGTCTGTTCTCGTTTTCGTAATCCGCGTCGGTATTGTCATCATAGAGATAACCGTTACCGTTGCGATCTTCAAGAATAGATAAGATTCCATCCCCATCATGATCAGTAGCTAAAGCTTCGATAAGGGTAATCTCAAAGAATATCGGTCCATACTGAGGTATATCGGCAGTAATGGTATTGTATGAGGCCATGGCTGACGGAAAGAAAATGAATCCGTGGCCAGGATTCATCGCCGTAAAAGTGCCGTCCAAATTCTCCTCTACGCCTTCAGAAGCTTTAAAAAAGGGAACTCCTTCAGCAAATCCCCTAAATCCTTGAAAAGGAGCTTGAATGGTAGCTAAATCAAACCAAGAGCCTCCTTGCTTCACCTCGTCGAAAATACTAAGGTCTAAGTTACGACCCGTGTACTGAACGTATACTGAATCAGCAACACTCGGCTGATTACCTACTCCTGGGTTCACCACAAAATAATAGAGATTATGAGGAACTCCATTTTCAATTTCGTCGGTAGTATAATCGGCCTCGTCTAGATTAAACTCTGACGGCCGGATGTTAATTGAAGTCGTACCCAAACGACTGTCATCCCATAGCGAAATGTCTCCATCGGCTACTTCTGAAATTGAACCTTCTCTGTAGGTGTGTCCTTTCAAGAAATTAATCAAAGCCTCATCATTTACTGCTCTTATAGAATCGAGCTTTGCCGGAGGCACGGAGACCACTCCAGATAAAGGATTGTCCTTCTTACAGGACACTAAAAATGCAATAACAGATAATAAGAGTAGTTTACGAAGCATCGAACCTTGAATAATTAAGGCGGCAAGATACAATTTTCCCCTATTTTTGTTAGAGAGACTTAACACCTTTTAACAAAGTGCGAATTGATAAATATTTATGGGCTACTCGCTATTTCAAGACTCGCTCTATGGGAAGTAACGCTTGTAAGAATGGTAAAATTCACATTAACGATCAGCCGGCTAAACCCGCAAAGGAGGTTTATCCCGGTGACCGCGTTCGTGTTAGAATCGATCAAATTAATTACGAAATAGAAGTCCTCGACCTACCTAAAAGCCGAGTTGGAGCGAAGTTGGTCGATCAATACCGAAAAGATCATACCCCGAAAGAAGCCTTTGAGCACAGAGAATTCGCAAAACTTTCTCAAGAATATTATCGACAAAAAGGAGAAGGACGTCCTACTAAAAAAGATCGTCGCTCTCTTGAAGCTTATACCTCAGAATCAGAATGAAAGAACTTATCCTAGATCATCAAAAGATTGCGCATACTATACGTCGAATCGCTTTTCAAATTCTCGAAACTTATTCTGATGAATCTGAAATTATTATCGCAGGTATTCAAGGGTCGGGTAGTCTACTGGCAGAAAAAATTGCCATGGAATTAAAAAAAATTGATGAGTTAGACATTAAGGTCGTAACTGTTTCATTAGATAAACATCAACCAGGAACCCAGTCGCCTGAATTAGATATTGATGCTACCAACCTAAAAGATAAAGCTGTTGTACTTGTTGATGATGTACTAAACTCTGGAGCTACTTTAATGCACGGATGTCTTCCCTTTCTTCACGCCGGTGTCAAAAAATTAAAGACCGCTGTTCTCGTTAATCGAAACCATAAAAAATTTCCGATTAAAGCTGATTTCAAAGGCCTTTCACTATCCACATCATCCTATGAACACATCGAAGTGGTTTTCGAAGAAAATAATGACCGGGCTTATTTAAAGTAATTCTGCTATTTCTCTAACGATCATTTCAACTGATTTTTGATCGATCTCAATCACATGATGAGCCTGAAGATAGAAGTTCGAGCGCTCAAATAGATGCTTACCTATGAACTCTGGCAAATCGTCATCGCCAATCGATTGTATCAGCGGACGTGTGTCCTTTTCTGACCATAATCTTTCTGTAAGGGTTTTTATCGAAGCCTTTAGATAAAGAACTTTCGCATTCGATGCCGACTTCATAAGCTGTAAATTATTTCCATAGCAAGGAGTACCCCCACCCGTCGAAAGAATCATTCGATCATTTTCAGCAAGAACTTTATTCAATACCTCATTTTCTAAACGTCTGAATTTCAACTCGCCAGATACCTCAAAGAACTCCCTAATCGTCATACCCATCTCATTCTCAATAGCATGATCTAAATCAACAAAGGATAGGTTTAATTCATTAGCTAATACCTTACCTATGGTCGACTTTCCAGACCCCATATATCCGAGAAGAATAATTTTCATATTTGCTTGTTGAATTTTCAAATATAGCTCTTATATTTGCAGCCGATTTAGACCTGATAGCTCAGTTGGTAGAGCATCTCCCTTTTAAGGAGAGGGTCCTGGGTTCGAGCCCCAGTCAGGTCACAAAAGTTAAGGCAAACCTGTCTTAACTTTTTTTGTTTACCAGAAACTGTAATTTTAAGTTTCAATTTATGCTCACGTGGTGGAATTGGTAGACACGCCATCTTGAGGGGGTGGTGTCCTATGGACGTGCTGGTTCGACTCCAGTCGTGAGCACTTCAAAAATCAAAAAAGCACTGCTGTTATGCGGTGCTTTTTTGATTTAGACTATAGGTGAAACTTGAATCACCAACAAATAAGATGCTATCTTCACAATAATTTCTCAAAATTCAACAAAAAGAAAGAATTCAAGCATTTTGTTAAACGATATATAAATCGAAGGCTGATTTTACCTATTTTTGTTTAAGATTTTAGATAGAAAGATGAACAGTAGTAAAAAATCGTTTAGCATTAGAGATCTTGAGAATCTTTCAGGAATCAAGGCACATACCATAAGAATTTGGGAAAAGAGATACGATCTTCTGAGCCCTGAACGTACTGAAACAAATATTCGAACCTATTCACTCGAGAGCCTTCAGAGGCTTTTAAATATTACACTCCTTTACAATAGCGGATATAAAATCTCCAAGATTTCTAAAATTAAAGGAGAAGACATTCCTCTTCTTGTCAACGAGATTATCGCTAAAAACAGTGAAAAGAACCATGCGATCAATGCCTTCAAGCTAGCCATGGTGAATTTTGACACGCACCAATTCTATAACACCTACAATAGTCTGGTTGCAGATCGAAGTTTTAAAGAGCTTTTTAATGAAGTCTTTATTCCTCTAATGACCGAGCTCGGCATGTTGTGGCAGTCCAAAACGATTTCTCCTGCTCATGAGCATTTTATTAGCAGCTTAATCAAACAGAAAATCTATATACAGACCGAGAAGTATCAAAAGTTACCTCCTACCAAAGAGGTGCCAGTATATGTGCTTTATTTACCAGAAGGCGAAGTACACGAAATAGGATTACTTTTCTTGAATTACGAATTAGTTTCGAGAGGTCATAAAACGATTTTTCTAGGTCAGTCAAATAGCATTCACAGTTTGAAGGAGCTATTGAATTATTATGACAACCTAAACTTTGTATCTTATTTTACCATAAGCCCAGGACCCGATGAACTAGACAAGTATTTTGAAGCCTTCTCAAATGAACTTCGCGGAAAAAACTCAAAGCTGATGATTCTCGGCTATCAAACTCAGAAGCTTCAATCAAAACCCAACTTTGATTTCGTAGAAATTTTTGAATCTATCGCTCATTTTACCGCTCAATTACCTAACTAATGAAGAAAGTAGTCGTAATTGGATCAGGGTTTTCGTCCTTATCGGCGGCTAGTTATCTAGCTAAGGAAGGTCTTGAGGTATCAATCTTTGAAAAAAATGACACTCCTGGCGGAAGAGCCCGTCAGCTTAAAAGGGATGGATATACTTTCGATATGGGCCCCTCTTGGTATTGGATGCCTGATATTTTCGAAAACTTCTTTCAAAATTTTGGAAAGACCACCAGTGACTTCTACGAATTAGAACGTTTAGATCCGGGTTATCAAATCTACTTCAAAGACAAACTACTTAAAGTTTACGCCGACTTAGATAAACTCTGTGAAACCTTTGAAGAAATTGAAAAAGGGAGTGGTAAAAAATTGGCTAAGTTTATAGCAAAGGCCAAAGAGAACTATAAAATTGCGATTGGTAAAGTAGTAATGCGTCCGGGGAAATCCCCATTAGAATTAGTTACTCCAGAAACCGCGGTTCGAGTGGGTCAATTTTTAAGATCGGTGAGTGACGTCATTCAAAAAGACTTTAAAGACGAGGCTTTACGAGCTGCATTAGAGTTTCCCGTTTTGTTCTTAGGAGCTAAACCAGAAAACACACCCTCCTTCTATATCTTTATGAATTATGCCGATTACGGCCTTGGTACCTGGCACCCGAAAGGAGGAATGTACGAGATTGTTAAGGCAATGGTAGCTATCGCCGAGTCAAACGGGGTTAAAATTCACACCTCCTCAGCGGTATCTGAAATTAAGGTTTCACAAAATGGAAAAGTAGAAGGTATTGTTCTTGAAGATGGAAGTTTTCATGAGGCTGATTTTGTAGTGAGTGGTGCCGACTATCATCACTCTGAAACCTTACTTCCTAAAAAATATCGACAATATTCAGAAGAATATTGGGCAAAACGCACCTTCGCCCCTTCTTCACTTCTTTTCTACGTCGGGTTCAATAAAAAGTTAGATAACACATTTGCTCATCACAACCTATTCTTTGATACAGACTTCAAAGCACATGCAAGTGATATCTACGATAAACCCAATTGGCCAAAAGAACCACTGTTCTATGCCAATTTCCCATCAGCTTCAGACGCATCGATGGCACCTAAGGGTAAAGAGGCAGGATTCTTTCTAATACCTATAGCTCCAGGAATTGAAGATACCCAAGAGCTAAGAAAAAAGTACTTTGACAAGATTATCAAACGGCTTGAAGACTTCTATGGAGCCTCGCTTCAAGAACATATAGAATTCACAGAAAGTTTCTGTGTAAATGACTTTGTAAGTGAGTATAACTCGTACAAAGGAAATGCCTATGGCTTAGCAAATACCTTACGTCAAACAGCATTTTTAAGACCAAAATTAGCCTCTAAGAAAGTGTCTAATCTTTTCTTTACTGGACAATTAACAGTACCTGGTCCTGGAGTACCGCCTGCTCTAATATCTGGGAAAATTGTCTCCGAACTACTTTTAAAACAAAGTGTATGAAAAACTTGTTCGACCATGTTTCTGAGCAATGCAGCCAGTTAGTTACCAAGGCCTACAGTACGAGCTTCTCAACCGCAACAGCATTGCTAGCACCCTCTGTTCGCTCCCATATTTTCAATATCTATGGCTTCGTTCGGTTCGCAGATGAAATCGTAGATAGTTTTCATGACTACGACAAAGAACAACTGTTCAAAAACTTCGAGCGTGATTTAGCAGAGGCCTTAGAACATAGGATTAGTTTAAATCCGATTCTTAACTCCTTTCAATACACCTATCACACTTTTAACATTGACTATGATCTAGTAGCTGCTTTTATGAAAAGTATGCGAATGGATCTCACTAAGAGTACCTATAAAAGTGTTGAGGAATACAAGGAATACATCTATGGATCTGCAGATGTAGTGGGGCTCATGTGTCTTACTGTTTTTGTAGATGGGGATAAAGAGAAATACACTTCTTTAAAAGAGTCTGCGATGGCCTTAGGCTCAGCATTTCAAAAAGTTAACTTTTTACGAGATCTCAAGGCAGATTTTGAAAGTCTTGGGAGAACCTATTTTCCCAATGCAAATCTCGAGGCTCTTGATGAAGTTTCTAAGCAAGCCATTATTGATGAAATTGAGGCTGATTTTAATCTAGGTTTTGAAGGAATACAACAATTACCCGCAACGGTAAGATTGGGAGTGTATACCGCTTACCGCTACTACAAGCGACTACTTGATCGTCTGAAAAACACACCCCCACTTGAAATTAAGAATAGCCGTATACGAGTTCCAAACTATGAAAAGCTTGGACTAGTAGCTCAATCCTATTTTGAAATAAAATTTCAACGCGTATAATTCTATGAATACACTTCTAGCAATTTTGACATTTTTAGGAACGTTCGCGATCATGGAATTCATGGCATGGTTCATTCACAAATACATCATGCATGGCGCATTATGGGTACTTCATAAAGATCATCATCAGAAAGACCACGATTCTTGGTTTGAAAGAAACGACGCCTTCTTTTTGTTTTTCGCGAGTCTTAGTATGTTCTTCTTAATGTTTGCCAAAGAATACTTTTGGTTAGCTACCCCAATAGGTTTAGGAATTTTGGCCTACGGTATCGCCTATTTCGTTGTTCATGACATTTTTATTCACCAACGTTTTAAATGGCTCAGAAATATTGATAACGCTTATGCTCGAGGAGTTCGTCGTGCTCACAAAATTCACCACAAACACCTCGGTAAAGAGAAAGGTGAGAATTTTGGCATGCTGGTCGTTCCCAAAAAATACTTCAAATAGGTGATTGGAATCATCGGTTCTGGAATTGCAGGACTCTCTGCTGCACTTCGACTCAGAAGTCTAGGTTATGAAGTAATTGTTTTTGAGGCACATTCAGGACCAGGGGGTAAGCTCGATGAAATTAGTCAAGATGGGTACCGATTCGATCTTGGCCCATCCCTATTTACCATGCCCCAGTACATCGATGAACTCTTTGAATTATTTGACGAAAACCCAAGAGATCATTTCAATTACCTTAAGAAAGAAACCCTCTGCAACTATTTCTGGACCGATGGTACTCGATTTCAAACCCCGGCCGATAAAGAACAGTTTATCAATTCTTTTAGTACTTGTTTTCAAGAGAATCCGGCGAAAGTAAAGCAGTTTCTTGAAGATAATTCGCTGAAATACGAACTTACTGCTCCCTTATTTCTTGGCCGTTCACTGCACCGCTTAAAAACCTACCTCAATAGGATTACGGTTAAAGCGATCGCAAAGATTTACCGACTCGATTTGTTAAAATCACTTTACAGTACCCTAAAGACCTATTTCAAAAACCCTAAAAGCCTACAGTTTTTTAGCCGGCATGCTACTTACAATGGTAGTTCTCCCTACCAAACTCCTGGGATTATGTCACTTATTCCCCATCTAGAGATGCATTTTGGAACTTATTATCCTGAAGGTGGAATGAGAAGTATTACCGAATCGCTTTATCAGCTTGCGCTAAGGCATGGCATTCAATTTCACTTTGATGAAAAAGTAACCCGAATCGATTTACACAAAGGCAAAGTAATTGGACTTTCAACGGCTAAAGGTTTTTATCCTTTTGATATTGTCGTAAGCAATATGGATGTGGTACCTACTTATAGAAAACTACTTACAGGCATCAAAGCTCCCGAAAAAACACTTGCTCAAGAACGATCGAGCAGCGCTTTGATCTTCTATTGGGGAATCCAGAAAACCTTTAAAGAATTAGACCTACACAATATTTTCTTTTCAGATAGTTATGAGGAAGAATTCAACTGTATTTTCGAGAAAAAGACGCTTTCTGAAGACCCAACGATTTATGTGAATATAAGTAGTAAACACACCGCTTCTGATGCTCCTAAGGGCGGAGAAAACTGGTTCGTTATGATCAACGCCCCAGGAAACTACGGCCAAAATTGGGAAGAACTGATTGATTTATCACGGGAGCGCATTTTAAACAAGTTGAGTTCTTTATTAGGAGAAAATATCAAAGACCTCATTGAAACCGAATTTGTTTGGGATCCAAGAGGTATTGAAGCCAAAACAGACTCGTTCTTGGGAGCGCTTTACGGCGCCGCAAGTAACGATCGTATGGCTGCGTTTTTAAGGCATCCGAATAGAGCACCTCAAATTTCAAACCTTTATTTTTGTGGTGGATCGGTGCATCCTGGTGGAGGTATTCCCCTTTGTGTGCAATCAGGAAAAATAGTAAGCGAACTCATCAATGAAGACTTCCCAAAATAACCTCATCTCTCAAGTGATCGCCTTTATTTGGCTTCCTCACGTGGTAGGTATCATTGGTATTAGTTTGGGATTTCAAGAGTGGTTTGTGCAGAAAACAGTTCTCAACCTCATCGCCTCATTTGGGTTCTTTTCCCTTTATTTTCCCATTCAAGATAGACGAAGATGGATGCTCTTCAGTTTATTCTTCTTAGGCGGGATGACGGTAGAGTGGTTAGGGGTACATCACGGATTATTCTTTGGCAACTACAGCTATGGAGAAAATCTCGGGCCGAAAATCGATGGCATCCCCCTAATCATAGGTATTTTCTGGGCAGTACTTACCTTTATCACTGCAAGAATAGCTAAAGCACTACTACCTGACAAAACCAACTTTATTTTGATTGCTGCATTCGGTGCGGTGCTTATGGTCGCATTAGATCTTTTACTTGAGCTCCTTGCTCCCCATTTTGATTACTGGACCTTCACACCGATACACCCCCCATTAGAAAACTATATCAGCTGGTGGGCGTTCGGGTTTCTTTTTCAACTTCTCTTATTAGGAATTGAAAAGAAAGATTTTGCAAGTGATCAAGATTCACTTCGGGTGGCTACACACATCTATCTTGCCCAAGTTGTATTTTTCGGAACTCTTGCTCTATTCAGATAATTGAAAACCTCTATACGAGCCAAGAACCTCGTAGGGTTGAAAGCGACTAAATAGTTCCTCACTATACCAGTCTAGCTTTTTAGTCATTGAAATTGCCGTTTGATGTTCCTTTTTTCGATAAGCAAAGGCCATCATCTCTTCTTGTGAATTCCAAATAGAGAACGTAGCCATGTTTCGAAAAGGAACTTCACCAATACCCTTAGTAAAGCGCAAGCCTAAACTTTGAAAAACTCTTTGACTAACTGCTGGTACAGCACTCCAAAACTTGAATTGATAACGTGTTTTTATCGTGGCACGGGTAATTACTGCAATCATTTTTTGCTGTTCATCAAGTTCAGATGAAGCACGAAAAGGATTTACTCCTCCCCACTCACCCTTAGCCTCTATACTGCGCATAGATACTCGAAGTAGTTCAGCACATTTTCGAACATACGAAGAGTAGAGCATAGAACTACTGAAGAAGTAAGAAGCAGTCTCTTTGTTTTCCCAAATTTGGACCAAAGCGTAGGTAGACCAATCAGGCCAAGGTGAGAACCCTTGCTTACCTGTACCCATCAAAAAAAAACGCTCCTGACCCTTTACCTTTCGTAAGGGACCACGAGCGAATTGCATCATTAAAAAAGCCCAGATTTTGGTTGACCATCGATCAAATCGAAAAAAAGTGATCGTAGTTACCTGCTGAGACATAAGATGATTTAAGCGTTCTCCTTTTTGATCACGTTAAGGGCAGAGCCTTCTACAAACCATCCGATTTGAGAATCGTTATAGCTGTGATTTACCTTGATGGTATCTGAGTTACCGTCTTTATGGTTTATCACCAAAGTAAGTTGTTTACCCGGTGCAAACTCGTCAATATCAACAAAATCAAAACGGTCGTCTTCTTGAATTAAATCGTAATCAGCCTCATTGTCGAAGGTAAGCGCTAGCATCCCCTGCTTCTTAAGGTTGGTCTCGTGAATGCGAGCGAAAGACTTTACAAGTACTGCAGCTACTCCAAGGTGACGAGGCTGCATGGCAGCGTGCTCTCTTGAAGAACCTTCACCATAGTTGTGATCTCCAATAACGATTGAATAGATACCATTTGCCTTATAATCACGCTGAGTATCAGGAACCGCTCCATAGGCTCCGGTTAATTGATTTTTAACAAGATTCGTTTGCTGATTGAACGCATTCACTGCACCGATAAGTGTGTTATTTGCAATATTATCTAGATGGCCTCTGTAACGTAACCATGGTCCTGCCATAGAAATATGATCGGTCGTACATTTTCCGAAGGCTTTGATCAGTAATGGAATATTCTTTAATCCGCCTCGGTTAATCGGAATAAAAGGATCTAATAGCTGAAGTCTTTGTGACTCTGAAGAAACTTTAACAGAAACTCCGCTACCATCCTCTAAGGGTGATACGTAACCGGCATCCTCAACCGCAAAACCTTCTAGAGGTAGTTCGTATCCTCTTGGCTCATCTAATTTAACTTCTACCCCTTCATCGTTGATCAGAGTGTCAGTCATTGGGTTGAAATCTAAACGTCCTGCAATTGCGATCGCCGTAACTAGCTCTGGTGAACCTACAAAGGCTAAGGTATTTGGATTACCATCGGCACGCTTAGCAAAGTTTCTGTTAAATGAGTGTACAATTGTATTTCTAGGCGCATCTGCAGCGTTATCACCATATCGATCCCACATACCAATACATGGACCGCATGCGTTTGCAAAAACGGTAGCACCGATAGCGTTGAATGTGTCAATAAATCCATCGCGTTCGATCGTATAACGCACTTGCTCTGAACCTGGAGTGATTTTAAAATTCGCCTTAGTGGTTAGTTTCTTTTCGGCAACTTGTTTTGCAAGAGATGCTGCTCTCGAAATGTCTTCGTAAGAAGAGTTCGTACAAGAACCGATTAGACCTACCTCCACTTGAAGTGGCCAATCATTTTCCTTAGCTACTTCAGACATCTTTGAAATTGGAGTAGCTAAATCTGGTGTAAATGGCCCATTAAGGTGTGGCTCAAGCGTTGAAAGATCAATTTCGATTACTTGATCGAAATATTGCTCTGGATTCGCGTACACTTCAGGGTCAGCAGTCAGGTGCTCTTTAACCTCAGAAGCAGCATCAGCAACATCTGCGCGATTAGTGGCTCTAAGGTAGCGATCCATAGACTCATCGTATCCGAAAGTAGAGGTAGTCGCACCTACTTCGGCTCCCATGTTACAAATCGTTCCTTTCCCGGTACAAGACATACTTGTTGCACCCTCTCCAAAATATTCAATAATTGCTCCAGTACCTCCTTTAACGGTTAAGATATCAGCTACCTTAAGAATAACATCCTTAGGCGCTGTCCAACCTGAAAGTTTACCGGTTAATTTGATACCGATAAGTTTAGGGAATTTAAGTTCCCATGCCATTCCCGACATGACATCAACAGCATCTGCACCACCAACACCAACTGCGATCATTCCTAATCCACCTGCATTCACGGTGTGTGAATCGGTACCGATCATCATACCTCCTGGGAAGGCGTAGTTTTCAAGTACTACTTGGTGAATAATTCCTGCACCTGGTTTCCAGAATCCAATACCGTATTTGTTTGAAATAGACCCTAAGAAGTCGAATACTTCGTTGGAAGTTTCATTGGCTCTTTTTAAATCTTCACTTGCTCCTTGCTTAGCTTGGATAAGGTGGTCACAATGAACCGTAGTTGGTACAGCAACTTTAGGCTTACCTGCATGCATGAATTGAAGTAGTGCCATTTGTGCGGTTGCATCTTGACAGGCAACTCGATCCGGAGTAAAGTCTACATAGTCTACTCCACGCTTAAAAACGGTAGAAGGAGTGCCATCCCAAAGGTGACTGTAAAGAATTTTTTCAGAAAGTGTTAATGGTCTACCCGCAAGAGTACGAGCAGCTTCAACACGAGCACCCATGCGCCCGTAAACCTCCTTGATCATTTCAATATCAAATGCCATATGCAGTGTGTTTAATTATCTATTTTTTAGCGTGCGTGAAAATACGAATATTCACTTATTTCTTCAGCCAATTACTAGTAAAATCGCAGTCTTTTCGAGAGTCGTTAATTTGAACATAAGTTTGTTCAATTTTTTCTGAAATCCACTTTTCGATAAGCTTGCGTTCTTTGTCGGCAAGGGCTAATTCTTTGATCTTAGTGTAGTCTCTCGCAAAGTCTGCCATGTGCTCATCATAACGATTAGCAATCTTCATGATTTTAAACTTCGGGGCTCCTCCCCTTGGATCGTCTTCACGAATAGGTTTTGAGATTTCATTATCTCTTAATCGGGCGACTTGATTATACAAAGTAGGATCCATATTAGTCAGCTCAAATCGAGCACTGTAATCTTGAGGATTTCGAAGAATTCCACCGTCGTATTTGGTCTCCGTCTCGTCTGAAAATTGCAGAGCCGCATCTTCAAAACTCAATCGATCAGCAAGAATTTCATTTCGAATACTATCGAGCTGATTCTGTGCCGCAGTGATTTGCTCATTAGAAATTTCAGGGATGATTAGGATGTGTCTCAAATCTACCTCCTGGCCACGGATCTTTTCCACTAAAATAATGTGGTAACCAAAATCGGTTTCAAAAGGTTCAGAAATTTCCCCCTCGCGAAGCGAAAAAGCGACATCCTTGAACTCCTTAACAAAAGGAGTTTCCCGTGTCATGCTATAAGCGCCACCGCTTGACTTTGAACCTGGATCTTGAGAATACAAAATTGCCTTCACACTGAAACTAGAACCATTTTCAATAACGTCTTGACGAATTTGTTCTAAACGTTGAATTACTCGACGCTTCTCTTCTTCAGAAGGCTTGGGTTGTTTCACAATTTGAGCAATCTCTAACTCAGCACCAAATACCGGGCGCTTAGTGATCGGAATCTCATAGAAAAATTGTCGAACCTCTTCAGGAGTTACCTCTACCTCGCCAACAATCTCCATTTTCATTTTCTCTGCAAGCATTCTAAGCTTATTGATATCGTAAAGCTCGTCCTTAAAAGATTGTAAATCAGGTTGATTATAAAACTCCAAAACCTTCTCAACCGATCCAATTTGGCTTGCCAGTTGTTGAATCTGACGGTCACTAGTGGCATTTACCTCAGTATCTGAAACCAATAAACTATCTTGAACAGCTTGGTGAGCATACAGGCGGTCTTCCATGAGTTTACCTAATAATTGGCAATCGCTAATTTCACCAGCAGCTGCTCCTTGATTTTCGATATCTACTTTGAGCTTTTCGATATCAGAGTCTAATATCACATAATCACCCACCACAGCGGTAACCCCGTCAATTTTAACTCTTCGAGTAGATTGGGCATAGGTCGTGAATGAAAAGGCAATTAGTGCTAAGAGAAAAAATTTAGCGGAATATTTCAAAATCTCCTTTACGTAGGGCATCTTTAAGTAATTGTTTTTGGATGTTATCAATTCGGTCAAATTGGTTTCTGTTATCTAAAATTTGCTGAAGTTCTGATTCTGCAAAAGTAAAAGGAGCAATATCGCCTTTTTTTCTCGTATCTAATACCTGTCCATAGTAATATCCGATACTATCTTGAAGGCTAAAAAACTGATAAGGCTTTAGATAGCTCTTCGCATTCTGATAGGTAAGAGGTCGAATACGCTCAATAATCGACGAACTACGCACCCAAAGAGAGTCATTCAGATAAACCTCAGTGAGGTAGTTATGGCTACTTAGCGAATCAATAAATAAGCGATCCTCCTCATTATATCTCTTAAAACGCTCTTCAATTTCATCGGGCTTCGTGTACGACGAACTGAGCGCTATGAATCGCAGCTTAATTAAATCTTCATCTAGTAAAAGGCTTGATTTTTCCTTCTCGTAAAGCTCCCGGAGCGCCTCTTCTTCGGCTAAGGTATCTTCGCCAACAGATGCTACTGTATTGTAATAAGCCTGAGTATATAATTCAATGCGATAATTTTCAACCATTCGATCAAGCTCCCATTGATCAGATTCAGAGAGATAATTCAACGCATTTTCTAAAGAAAGCCTCTTAGCCGCCCACGATTCAATAAAATCGTACTCGGCAGATACGATAGATAAAGAGTCAGTCAGATAAGAAAAGTCAGGCAAGTCAGATTTGTAAAGGACATACCGACCTACTCGCGCAACAGCTTCAGCGTTCGGCTCCTCTGAAACAATGAGATCACAACTACCTAAAAAGAGTAGCAGAAAGGAAGCAATAGTCAGCCTGAGCCTAGTACAAATCATAAGTTCAAAATTAAGCATAATCGTTGGTATCTTTGACCTTATGAAATCAAAACAGATTCAGCTTCTTTGGGACTTCAGAGGCCCTGCTTCAGAGCCTACTGCGACCCACTTTCTAGAGCATTTACTCCAATACCTTAAACAACCGAATAATCAAGATATTATTCATGGTGATTCTGGCACTAAAGTGACTAATGAATCCTTCTGTTCAGTATACCTGAACACATCGACTGAAAGTCTAGATAAATTAAAAACAGATTTGAAACCGCACAGAGGAGTTTATATCGACGAGTCTACCGGTTCAGCATAAAGGTCAAAGTCTGCTGCCTCTACAATTTTAAGATCAACAAAATCACCAACGCGCAAGTAATGCTTCTTGGCATCTACCAATACCTCATTATCTACTTCGGGTGAATCAAATTCGGTACGAGCGACAAAAAAGCCATCTTCTACTCGATCGACCAAACATCTATAGACTCCACCGACATACCTTTGATTAAGCTCCCAAGAAATCTGTCCTTGAATTTCCATGATTTCTGCAGCTCGCTGCTCTTTGATTTCTTCAGGAACGTCATCGTCTAACTGATAAGCGTGCGTATTTTCTTCATGGGAATAAGTAAAGCATCCGAGACGCTCAAATCGAGTTTCTTTGACCCAATTTTTCAGTATCTCAAAATCTTCTTCAGTCTCACCCGGATATCCTACAATAAGCGTAGTTCGAATCGCCATACCCGGCACAGAAGCTCTAAATTTTCGCAACAGCTCGTCGGTTTTAGCTTTGGTTGTACCTCGGCGCATACTTTTAAGTACTGGGTCAGCAATATGTTGAAGAGGGATATCGATATAGTTACAAACCTTCGGCTCATTAGCGATAACCTCAAGAACGTCTTCAGGGAATCCTGTTGGGAATGCGTAGTGCAAACGAATCCACTCAATACCATCCACCTTGACTAGTGCTTTCAATAGTCGTGCAAGGGCTCGCTCCTTGTATAAATCAAGACCGTAAAAGGTCAAATCTTGAGCGATAAGAATCAATTCTTTAACTCCCTTTGCAGCTAAGGCTTCGGCCTCGGTCACTAAATCCTCAATCGGTGTTGATCGGTGGGAACCTCTCATTAGCGGGATCGCACAGAAAGAACACGGACGATCACAACCTTCAGAAATCTTTAAATATGCGAAGTGTTTAGGGGTACTATTAAGGCGTTCCCCTACTAATTCGTGCTTGTAATCAGCACCCAAGGTCTTTAATAGCTCTGGGAGATTTCGAGTACCAAAATACTGATCAACATCAGGGATCTCTTTCTCCAAATCTTCTTTATAACGCTCACTTAAACAACCGGTTACATAGACCTTTTCAACGGCTCCTTGGTTTTTCTGATCAACGAAATGAAGAATGGTATCAATACTTTCCTGTTTAGCATTGGCAATAAAGCCACAGGTATTGATAACCACAACCTCACCCTGTCCTTCATGCACAACCTCTTTACCATTAGCCTTTAGCTGACCGCTAAGTACCTCAGAATCATAAATGTTTTTGCTACACCCAAGGGTAACCACGTTAATTTTCTTCGGGCGGATAGATTTTGTTCTCATTACTAAACTTCAAAAAAAGTATCGACAAATCGTTCAGCGTCAAAGGGTTGAAGATCTTCAATTCCTTCTCCGACTCCAATAAATCGAACCGGTATATTAAACTGATCTGAAATACCTAAAACTACACCCCCTTTTGCACTCCCATCTAATTTAGTAACAGCAAGTGAGGTAACTTCGGTCGCAGCGCTGAATTGTTTCGCCTGCTCAAAAGCATTCTGACCTGTAGAGCCATCAAGTACTAGTAAGACCTCGTGAGGAGCATCTCCTACCACCTTAGACATTACGCGTTTAATCTTAGACAATTCATTCATCAGGTTAATCTTATTATGCAAGCGACCAGCGGTATCTACGAGTAATACATCGATATCAGAAGAGACAGCCTTACTAACCGCCTCATAGGCAACCGCTGCAGGATCTGCGTTGGCAGCAAGCTTAACCAGGGGCACATTAGCACGCTCTGACCAAACCTCAAGCTGGTCAACAGCAGCTGCTCTAAAGGTATCAGCGGCTGCAAGCATTACCTTTTTACCATCATCAGACCACTTCTTTGCTAGCTTACCTATTGTGGTTGTTTTCCCTACACCATTAACTCCTACAACCATAATAACCGTTAACTTCTCAGTAGAAGAAGAACCAAACTCGCTAATCTCACTCGATTTGAAAAGGGACTTAATTTCATCCTTTAAGAGAACATTCAACTGATCAGTACCTAAATAAGGATTTTTCTGAACACGGGCCTCTAATCGGTCGATGATTTTTAGAGTAGTATCCACTCCTACATCAGAGGCAATTAACACCTCTTCGAGATTATCTAAAACCTCAGCATCAATTGTTTTTTTACCAGCGACCACAGTAGCTACCTTCGAGAAAAACCCTTGTTTAGACTTTTCTAAACCCTTATCGAGCGCCTCTTTATTACCGCTCCCGCTAAACCATTTATCGAATAATCCCATGAGATAAAATTACGAACTGAATGAGTACAAAAAAAGCCGCTTGAAGCGGCTTTAATTCAAATGCTAACGTTCAATTACTTAGCGTTCAACCAGTCATTTACAAGCTCAGGAGCCATAACTGATTCTACAAAAGTATAAGCGCCGGTTTTAGGTGAGCGAACCATTTTAATCGCTTTAGTAAGACGCTTTGAACTAGTCTGTAATGATGCTACTGTTTTCTTTGCCATTACTTAATCTCTTTATGAACCGTCATCTTTTTAAGAATCGGGTTGAATTTTTTAATTTCTATACGATCAGGAGTATTCTTCTTGTTCTTAGTTGTAATGTAACGAGAAGTACCAGGCATACCTGATGTCTTATGCTCTGTACATTCTAAAATTACTTGAACTCTATTACCTTTCTTTGCCATGGCTACTTAATTATTTAATGAAACCTTTAGCCTTCGATTCTTTAAGAACCTCAGTGATTCCTTTTTTATCGATAATCTTAACCCCTTTCGATGAAACGTTAAGCGTCACCCAACGGTCTTCACCAGGAACATAGAATCGTTTCTTGCTGATGTTGACATCAAAACGACGCTTCGTTTTATTAATCGAGAACGATACATTGTTACCGAACATCACTTTCTTTCCAGTAACTTCACAAATTTTCGCCATCGTTATTGTTCTTTAAATCCTAATTTAAGAGTGTGCAAATGTAGGAGTTAAAATAGAAATGCACAAGCAGTAGATTATAAATTTAGCAATTCATTGTAAATAAGCTCTAAAGCCTTACTCACGCTGCGTCCAATCACACGTTCTCTATGGGTTCCCATAGAAAAAAGATATGCTTCAGTTTTATCTGAAGTTGAGATTGCTAAATAGATTTGACCCACCTCAGCATCAGAATCTCCCTTAGTAGGTCCTGCATTACCGGTACTAGCAATTGCTAGATCCGCTCCTGATTTTAATCTCGCACCTTCAGCCATGGCGCACGCTACCTCAGCACTAACCACCGAATGAGCTTCGATTAAGTCTTTTGAAACGCCAAGCATCGAAGATTTCATGTCAGTGGCGTAAGTAATATATCCACCTAAGAAATAAGCTGATGAACCTGAAACCGAACTAAGTGTGGATGCAATTCTACCTGAAGTAAAACTTTCTGCCGTTACCACATCAACCCCTTTTTGTTTTGCAAGTCGCAGAATCCTCGATTCTAGTCCCCCTTCTGTCTCTTCGCCCTGATAACAATCAAAAAGTCGATCTTTTAACTGCTGGGCAAAAGCATTTACCTTTTGCTCCGCCTCAAAACGCTCATGAGCTGAAACCTTCGCAGTAATTCTAAGACGAACTCTTCCAAAATTGGGTAAATAGGCCAGAGAAAAACCCTGAGGTAAGGAGTCTTCTAAGTCTTCTATTCGCTCCGCAAGCCGACTCTCACCTACCCCATAAGTGATTAAGGTCTTTTGAAGAATCGCTGTACGCCCCGGTAGTTCAAGAAGCTTTTGCTTCAACTTATTTTCAAAAAGACTTTTCATCTCAAAAGGCACCCCGGGCATGAAAGCACTCATTACCCCCTTATGCTCAAAGAGCATACCTGGAGCCGTACCGTGATCATTAAATAGAACGGTGCAAGATTTAGGCAGCTTGGCCTGATCGCGATTATGCGCATTCATTGGCGCCTTAATGTAATTGGCGAAAAGGTACTCTAAGTGACTGTAAACCTCTTCATTGAGGACTAATTCAGTGGCATAAAACTGACAAAGTGCAGCTTTCGTTACGTCATCCCTAGTAGGCCCTAAGCCTCCGGTAACCAATACCACAGTTACGCGACTGTGCGCTAGTTGCAATGCCGAAGTAATATCTTCAACAGTATCACAACAAGTACTAATATACTTTACAGTTATGCCTAATTCGGTAAGTGATTTAGCGAGAAAAGAAGCATTGGTATTAACAACTTGTCCGATAAGAAGCTCGTCTCCAATACTGATTATTTCTGCCGTCAGGGTTTTCATTATTTCACGCTTACCTTAAAGAATGATTCATTTTCGATAAAGCCTTCTAATACATCTCCTGCTTCTACTTTGCCAACACCAGAAGGAGTACCAGAAAATATAATATCCCCTTTTTTAAGGGTGAAAAACTGAGAAACATAGGAGATTAATTCGTCGATCTTCCAAAGCATTAGTTCTGAACTAGCCGATTGAACTACCTCGTTGTTTTTCTTCAAACTAAAACTTAACTGATTGAGATCATTATAATTTGATTTTGACACCCATTTGCCAATAACTGCTGATCCATCAAAAGACTTAGCCTTCTCCCAGGGTAGCCCCTTAGACTTCAATTCATCTTGTACATCGCGGGCAGTAAAGTCAATCCCTAGACTTACTTCATCGTAATATTTGTGCGCAAACTCTTTAGCGATATGCTTCCCAACTTTAGTAATCTTTACGAGAAGTTCTACCTCATGGTGAACATTGTTACTGAACGGTGGTAAATAAAAGTCCTGCTCCTTTGGTAATACAGCAGAATCTGCTTTTATGAATACTACAGGGTCTTTTGGTCTCTCATTTTCTAATTCTTCAATGTGAGCCGTATAATTTCTACCAATACAAATAAGTTTCATAGCTAGGATTTAAAATAGGTTCCTAATTTGATTTGAGTGAGCACCTTTTTGGTATAAAGCGGAAAGTCTGCTCCTAAAATCCACCCGAAGTAACCCGGTTCTTTTTCAAGAACTTCTAATACAGGAACTCCTTTGTGTTTACCAAAGTTGAAAATAGGGACTCCGTTTTCATTCTTGGTAAGCATACCTGCAAAATCTACTCGATCTTGTCTCGAGGTAAATTCAGATAATGACTTCACATCTTTAGGCAGATCATCATATCTGTTTAATTGCGCTTCAAGAACTTCATAGGTGGCTAGGGTGTCTGCTTCAGCACTGTGCGCACCCTCAAGATCCTTATCACAGTAAAATTTATAAGCTGCGGTGAGGGTACGTTTTTCCATTTTATGAAAAATAGTCTGTACATCTACAGAAACCATTTTCTTAAGGTCAACATCTACACCGACTCGCAAGAGCTCTTCAATTAGCATGGGTATATCAAAACGATCTGAATTGAACCCAGCTAAATCCGCGTCCTTAAACCAATCATATATTTCGTGAGCTAACTGTTTAAAAGTAGGCTCATCAGCCACTTTATTATCAGATATTCCATGAACAGCGGTAGCTTCAACAGGAATTGGCATCTCAGGATTCACCAACCAACTCTGCTGTTTTCTAGTACCATTAGGAAACAATTTCAGTATCGAAATTTCTACGATTCGGTCTTTAACAATGTTAATACCTGTGGTCTCGAGATCGAAGAAACAGATCGGTTTAGAGAGTTCTAAGGCCATGAAGCAAGCTTTTAATATTATACTTTTCGATCCATCGACCAATTTTCGAGGAGATCAGCTACATGTTTGATGAATAGGCCTCCTAGTGCTCCGTTCACTACACGGTGATCATAGGAGTGAGATAAAAACATCTTATGACGTATCGCAATGAATTCACCTTGATCCGTATCAACTACAGCAGGAACTTTTCTAATTGCACCGATAGCTAAAATGGCTACTTGTGGTTGAGGAATAATTGGCGTTCCCATAACACTACCAAAAGAACCGATATTGGTAATAGTATAAGTGCCTTGCATCACTTCATCAGGCTTAAGGTCGCTCTTTCGAGCTCTAGCTGCTAAATCATTCACTTTCTTAGCTAAACCAACTAAATTCAAAGTATCTGCGTCTTTAATGACCGGAACAATCAAGTTACCGTCTTCTAGAGCAGTTGCCATTCCAAGATTTACTGAAGCTTTCTTAATAATTTTTTCCCCATCAAACTGAATATTCAGCATTGGGAAGGCTTTCAAAGCTTTAGCTACTACTTCAAAAAAGATTGGAGTAAATGTTAACTTTTCACCATGAGTTCGCTCAAATTGACCTTTGACTGCTGCTCTCCATTCAACAACCTTAGTCATATCCACTTCGATAAAACTTTGAACATGAGCAGAGGTCTGCAAACTACCAATCATATGATCTGCAGTAAGTTTGGCCATTCGGTTCAATTCTATGATCTCATCACCAGAGCTAGGAACTGCAGGAGGCATTGATACCGGTTTTACTGGTGCGCTCGATGCCATTGGTTTAGATTCTTTCAAGGGTACAGCTACTTCAGAAGGAGCAGCCGAAACAGATGGTGAACCACCGCGTTTTTCGAGATAAGCGATCATGTCATATTTCGTAACTCTACCATCGAGTCCCGTACCTTGAATCTGACTTAACTCTTCGTCAGAAACCCCCTCTTCCTTCGCCATGTTTCTAACAAGGGGAGATAATAAGCCAGATGTAGCTATGGGTTTTGAAAAATGGTTCGCTATCGGAGATTCAACCGCTTCGATAACTGCAGGGGTTGGCTCTTCTCTCGCAGGCTCTTCTGATTCTTTTGTAGATTCTGTCTCTTGCTGATTTTGAACTGGAGTAGATTCGGTTTCAACAGATGAATCTGATCCTCCTTCAGTCTCTATGATAGCAATCACAGCTCCTACTTCAGCCACCTCATCAATAGCAAATCGCTGTTGAACTAAAATACCAGAATATTCACTAACTACTTCAGAGTCAACTTTATCAGTAGCTACCTCAACAATAACCTCGTCTTCTTCTACACGGTCACCGACCGATTTGATCCAATTAGTTATCGTAGCCTCAGCCACGCTTTCACCCATTTCAGGAAGTCGAATCTCAATTTTCGCCATGGCTACAAAGTTAGCAATTATCCTTTATCGTAATCGAGTGGAATACGATTAGAAATGCTTCGGCCAAGGGTTATTTCGTCGGCATATTGAAGTTCGTCTCCAACTGCTATACCTCTAGCGATGGTAGAAAACTTCAGATCAAGGTCAGCTAATTGCTTGTAAATGTAAAAGTTAGTAGTATCCCCTTCCATGGTAGAACTCAGTGCAAAAATAAGCTCAGTAACCCCCTCTGTCTTCACTCGTGAAACCAAAGAATCAATGGTAAGGTCTGAAGGTCCGATTCCATCCATCGGAGAAATCTTACCTCCAAGAACGTGATATCTCCCTCTGAATTCAGAAGTACCCTCAATCGCAAGTACGTCTCTGATGTCTTCAACCACGCACAAGATTCCTAAATCTCTTCTAGGATCCTCACATATTTGACATGTTTCGGTATCCGATAGTGTATGGCAATGTTTACAATTTTTAGAATTTTCTCGCAAGGAAAGCAAGGCTCTAGAAAGGTCTTCAGTCTGTGTTTGAGGTCTGTTTAATAGATGTAATGCTAAACGAAGTGCAGAACGTTTTCCAATCCCAGGGAGCAATGAAATTTCATTCACCGCATTTTCTAATAACTTTGAGCCATATTCCATTTTTCAAAAATACTAGAAGCGACTCATGAATCCCACTCAAATTTTTATTCTTCTGATTGCTTATTTCGGTTTACTATTTGTGATCTCCTATGTTACCGGAAAAAGCGACTCTAACGAGGCCTTCTTTAAAGCCAACTCGAATTCACCTTGGTATCTTGTTGCTTTTGGTATGGTAGGCGCTTCTTTATCGGGAGTGACTTTTATTTCAGTTCCGGGTTGGGTGGGTCAAACGAGCTTCACCTACCTTCAAGTAGTGATCGGTTATTTTTTCGGATACCTTGTCGTAGCCTACATCCTACTACCTATCTATTACAAACTTCGCCTACCCTCTATTTACAGCTATTTAAGTGAACGATTCAACCCAAGTACTCAAAAAGTCGGAGCCTTCTACTTTTTAGTTTCAAGGGTGATCGGAGCTTCTTTCAGGCTTTATTTGGTAGCACTCGTATTGCACACCTATCTATTTGAACCGCTTGGAGTACCTCTAGAGGCTACCGTCATTCTATCCGTAGCTCTAATTTATGCCTACACGTTCAGAGGTGGGATTCGAACCATTGTAATTACCGATAGTTTACAGACCTTTTTAATGCTTCTAAGTGTCGGCCTAAGCATCTATCTCATTTTAGATGAGCTGAATTTCAGCGTTTCTCAGTATTTAACTTCTGCTTCCTTTGAAAGTATGAGTCAAGTTTGGGTTACTGAAGACTTCGGAAGAAGTGATTTCTTTCTCAAATCCCTAATCGGAGGAATGTTTATCACCATCAGCATGACCGGGCTCGATCAAGATATGATGCAAAAAAATCTTAGCTGTCGAAATTTGAAAGATGCTCAGAAAAACATGCTTGTTTTCAGTACAGTACTCGTGGTAGTGACCACCCTATTTATATTTTTAGGAGCACTACTCTATTCCTACGCAGAGGTCATGGGAATTGGTATACCTACTCAAAATGGTGTCACCAGAACCGATTTATTGTTTCCAGAAATCGCACTGAAAGGAAACTTAGGAATTCTAGTTTCTATCTCCTTCTTCTTAGGATTAATAGCTGCCGCGTATAGCAGCGCTGACAGTGCGCTTACCTCCCTAACCACATCCATATGCTTTGACTTTCTAGATTTAGAGAATGACAACTCCAGAGCAACTATTCAAAAACGAAAGTGGATACATCTAGGGGTAGCGATTCTTCTAATCTTGGTAATCATCGCATTTAGTTACTGGGTAGACCAAAATGTGATTGATAGTCTTCTTACTGTGGCTGGATACACCTACGGCCCCTTACTGGGATTATTTGCGTTCGGACTTTTCACCTCACATCACATCAAGGGCAACCGAGTTTTCCCGATAACGATTGCATCGGTAATTCTGATTACCTTGACCGCTAATTTGACCAGTGACTTTTTAGGGAATTATAAACTAGGATATGAGTTATTACCACTCAACGGGATGATAACCTTCAGTCTACTTTACTTATTTCGATCTAGAACTTCATAATTACACTACCCCAGGTAAATCCACTACCAAAGGCTGCTAGAACCACAAGATCACCAGCGTTTACTTTACCTTTTTCCCAAGCCTCGGTTAGGGCAATTGGGATAGATGCCGCCGTGGTATTACCATAATGCATAATGTTGTTGTACACCTGATCGTCCGACAAACCGAATTTGGATTGAATAAATTGGGCTATTCTTAGATTTGCTTGGTGCGGAACAAGCATGTCAATATCTGAGCTGGTTAAACCATTGTACGCTAAACCTTCTTTAATGACCTCTGAAAAACGTACCACCGCATTTTTAAACACGAATTGTCCGTTCATATGAGGCAAGTACGACTCATCGTTCGGATCATTGTCTTTTAGAATATCTGTCACCCATCGCTTACCCATTCCAGGGGCAATCAAGGCTAATTCCTCGGCATGAGCTCCTTCAGAATGCAAGTGGGTAGAAAGTATTTTACGATTTTCATCTTCGCTTTTTGAAACAATCGCTGCTCCTGCCCCATCTCCAAAAATAACAGATACCGATCGGCCGCGAGTAGTCATATCTAGTCCTTGACTGTGTAATTCAGACCCAATGACTAGTATATTTTTGTACATCCCTGAACGGATATATTGATCAGCCACAGAAATGGCATATACAAACCCAGAACATTGATTTCTTACATCTAGAGCTCCTACTGTTTTCAAACCTAAATCGCGCTGTACAAGAACACCCGGGCCTGGGAAATAGTAATCAGGACTAAGGGTTGCAAAAATGATAAAGTCAATTTCATCTTTATCGATTCCAGCGCGCTCAATAGCTACTTTAGCCGCCTCAACGCCCATAGACGTGGTGGTGTCTTTACCTTTAACGGCAAATCGTCTTTCTTTAATACCTGTTCTTTCAGTGATCCACTCATCACTGGTTTCAATGATTTTTGAAAGATCGTCATTGGTTACCACCTGTTCAGGCACATAGTATCCCAATCCTTTGATATAAGCGCTGTTCATAAGAATAATTTAGTCTTTTAAAGTTAGGCTTAATTTGACAAATACTTGAGATAAGCCTTGGTATCTACCTCTGCCTTTAAATCGTAAAGCAAATTATAAAGACCGAAAAAGGTGCGATTCATGTAAAGAAAATGCTTCGAACCTCTATTCGAATTCATCTTACGGATGGTTTGATCTTGAGAGAAAAATTCAGCCATTTTACCAATTCCATCCCAGAATTCTGGATTAGCGAAATCAAATCGATCCCGATTGAACGGTGCCGTGAAGAGCTGTAGCATTTCTCTAAAGAGCTTGGTAAAATAAGTTATTTCCTCTGCTCCATCAGAGGGCACCAACATTTCAAGTTCGTATAATTTCGAAAGAAAAAGATCCTGGTCTTCCATGGCAGAGGCATCTGCCAATTCAAAGTAAGGTGTGTAAAACTGATCAGGTATTTCTTTAATACATCCAAAATCAATAACAATAAGCTCGCCCTTTTGGTTCACCATAAAATTACCCGGATGTGGATCTGCATGCACCGCCTTCAGACCGTGAATCTGGAACATATAAAAATCCCAAAGCGATTGTCCCAAAGCTTGGGCTACATTAGCATCAAACTCATCATTAAAGAAAGCTCCTAAGGGCACTCCGTTCATCCAATCCATGGTTAAAATTCGTTCAGAAGAATATTCTGGATAGTAATGTGGAAATCGCAAATTCGGAATATGACTCGCCTTTGAAGTAATGGACACACTCATATCGAGCTCATGTATATAGTCGGTTTCTTCTTTGAGCTTTTCTTCAATCTCCTTGAAATACTTCTCTGACTCTCGAGCTCCCATATTGAACATTCTGAGCGCGATAGGCTTTACCAAGGCTAGATCTGATGAAATACTCTCAGCAACACCAGGATATTGAATCTTTACGGCCAAATTCTTACCGTCTTTATTAGCCTTGTGCACCTGTCCGATAGAAGCAGCATTGATTGCATTGTAATCGAAAAAATCAAAAATATCCTCAGGTAAGGCATTCATGTATCTCCTAAAGGTTTTCTTTACTAGGGGACCAGAAAGCGGCGGAACTGAGAACTGAGAAAGCGAAAAACGCTCTACATACGCCCGAGGTAATATGTTGCGCTCCATGCTTAGCATCTGAGCTACTTTTAGAGCACTTCCCTTTAGCGTTTTTAAACCATCGTAGATGTCCGAAGCATTATTCTCATTTAAACGATCTTTTGCCTCTTCTGAGCCTACTAGCGACTCTCCGTAATATTTGAGGTAATTGCCCCCAATCTTAACTCCAGTTTTGACCAATTTACTCGCCCGCTCGAGTTTGGATGTAGGGATTGAATCTAAGGTCTTCATTTAGCAAACAGCTCCTTAGCCAAGAATTTGCCCAAATCGATAACATTTTCTAAAGGAGTGTGATCAAAAACGTCAAATACCGTATTGATCGATTTCTCAATAGCTACATCGGTTTTTTCAAAGCCCGGTGAATCATCCTCTAAATTGAATTTTAAGATAAATAAAAACTGAGCCCATGCGGCCTCTGAGAAAATTTGAGTGTTACGCTTGGTGAATGAAAACTTTTTCTCCTCATTACCTTCCTCGATAAGTGTGGCAGCAAACTTTAAAAAAGCCGATCTAAGTTTGGAAAGCTCAGAAAGCGATTGTAGGCCCTTTATCCCTTGCTCCTTTTTTAAACTAAACAATACATAACTTCTATTGAGCGTAATTAGTTCAAAAAACGAGAAGTAATAAGCTAATAATTTCGATCGTCGATCATAGCCCTTATACTGCTGATCTCCTTCGAGAGCCTTCATGGTATTTTCATGAAAAGCCAGCCAAACCTCTTTGGCAAGGATCTCTAAAGAACCAAAATGCTTGTAGAATTGGGAATCTTCAATTCCCAAATGAGAACAAAATTTGAAGACTGACTTAGGAACCACTTCATGTTCCAAGCAGGTATTCATATAATGTGAAATGATTTCTTGTTTTGAAATCTCTTTAGATTTGGCAGCCATAGCAAGTGTGTTTAGACAAATTTAATTAACCCTGAACAAAAAATGAAATAGATAAAAGTCAGAGAAAAAGAAAACGCGCTATCTGTAGAAATGATAACGCGTTTTCAACAACCTAACCAATAAATAAACAAACTGTTGTGTTTCTTTTTCATAGCAAAATTTCCACAACACTTCAAATATACATTTTGTTTATTAAAATCCAAAAATAATTAAACATAATTTTCAAAATCAGTAAATCTGTCAGTTTGTCACTGAAGTAAGGCTTGGTACTCTTTTTGAATTTTATCATTCAATTAATCATTTGACTAAAACGTATGGAAAAAGGTAAAATCAATGTTTCTGTGGATAATATATTTCCACTGATCAAGAAATTTCTTTATAGCGATCAAGAAATATTTTTACGAGAGCTCGTTTCTAATGCAACAGATGCGACCTTAAAACTTCAACATTTATGCAACATAGGGGAATCTACGGTTGAATACGGAAACCCGCAGATCGAGATTAAAATCAATGAAAAAGAAAATACCCTTCATATCATTGACCAAGGAATTGGTATGAGTGAAGAGGAAGTTAAAAAATACATTAACGAAGTAGCCTTTTCTGGCGCAGAGGAATTTCTAGATAAATACAAGGATAGCGCTAAGGATAGTGGTATTATCGGCCACTTTGGTCTTGGATTCTATTCCGCATTTATGGTAGCCCATAAAGTAGAAATCATTACGAAGAGTCATACCGATGCGCCAGCCGTTCATTGGAGCTGTGATGGATCACCAGAATTTGTTCTTGAACCTGCTGACAAAACCGATAGAGGAACTGAGATTATTCTCCACATTTCTGAAGATTCTAAGGAATATTTAGAGAAGGGAAAAATCAGAGGTCTATTAGAGAAATATAATAAGTTCATGCCTATTCCGATTAAAATGGGTACACGAACTGAGACCCTCCCAAAACCTGAGGGGGCGAAAGAAGAGGATCCAGCACCCACTAAGGAGGTTGATGACATTGTAAATAATCCGAACCCGGCATGGACAAAATCGCCTGGTGATCTGAATGATGAAGATTACAAGAATTTCTACCGCGAACTCTATCCAATGCAGTTTGAGGAGCCTTTATTCAATATTCACTTGAATGTTGACTATCCTTTTAATTTAACCGGTATCCTTTATTTCCCAAAACTATCGAATGACCTGAATATTCAAAAGGATCGCATACAACTGTACCAAAACCAAGTTTTTGTTACCGATAATGTAGAAGGCATTGTACCCGAATTTTTGACCATGCTTAGAGGGGTTATCGATTCTCCGGATATTCCACTCAACGTTTCAAGATCTTACCTTCAAGCAGATGGTGCCGTTAAGAAAATTAGCTCATACATCACTCGTAAGGTTGCCGATAAACTCACCTCTCTTTTCAAAGATGACCGTAAGTCATTCGAGGAGAAGTGGAACGACATCAAAGTGGTCATTGAATATGGGATGCTGTCTGAAGAGAAATTCTTTGAAAAAGCAGAAAAGTTCGCATTATATCCTACAGTTGACAATGAGCACTATACCTATGAGGAGTTAGAAGCAAAAATTAAAGATGCTCATACCGATAAAGATGGTAAGCTTATTCTTCTTTATGCATCAAATCTAGAAGAACAACATGCTTATATTGAAGCTGCAAAGGAGAAAGGTTACACTGTTTTACTTTTAGACAGCCCAATTGTTCCTCATTTACTTCAAAAATTAGAAACCTCTAAGGAGAACATCTCGTTCGCCAGAGTTGACTCAGACGCCGTTGAGAATCTCATCAAGAAAAAAGAAGAATCAATCTCAAAATTAGATGAAACGCAAATCACTACGTTAAAAGAAAAAGTTGAAGGAGTGGTAAAGGATACAGGATATAGCATTCAAACCGAAGCTCTAAGTAGTGAGGCACTACCTTTTATGCTCACTGAACCTGAATTTATGAGAAGAATGAAGGATATGCAAAAGACCGGAGGCGGTGGCTTTATGGGGCAAAACATGCCAGACATGTATAACCTGGTCATTAATACCAACCATCCTTTATCCAGTGAGATTCTCGAGACTAAAACCGATAAAAAGCGAGAAAAGCTAATTCGTCAAGCACTTGACCTGGCTAAGCTATCGAAGGGAGTTCTTAAAGGGGCAGACCTCAGCGCTTTTATTAAGCGAAGTGTCGATTTGATTAAATAGTTTCAGTAAAGACTGAAAACAAAAAAGGCCCTTCGAAAGAAGGGCCTTTTTTAACCTTAACAATTAACTAAACTATTGCACTTTTACAATTTGCTCGAAAGCATTTTGATTGTAGGCAACCACAATTTTGTATGAATCGTTGAAAGCTTTAGAAAAGTCAAATGCTTTCTCTACGATTAAATCTCCAGCCACACGCTCTTTGTAAATTACATTGTTCTGGCTATCAAGTACTCTGATCTCTACCATTACTTGCTCAGCATTTAAGAAGCTTACTAACAACTTCTCACCTTTTCTTTTGAAAACTGGGTCTAGTGAAAGAACTTCAGATTCGATACCGAAAGAAGTAGTAGTAACTACTGATGCAGGGTTAGCAACTGCTGATAATGCAGTAAAAACAAGGGCTAGGGTTAAAATAACTTTTTTCATTTCTATTCGTTTTTTGATTAATGATTCTTGATTGATGATTGATACTGCAAATATAGATTCACAAAGAGCCTGATAAATACACATACATTATCCAGTTTATGCACAATTTTAACCTTAAAAGGTGAGAATTCGAGCTATAAAATGAATATCAAGTCAATTCAGTCGTATTTTTGAAAAGTCTAAAGGGAAAAATAATGAGTAAACAACCTATTGCATTTGAAGTGATTACCCCCGTGTTCGGAAACTCCTTTGCGTTGCAAAGCTTCGATGAGCAAAACATTAATCATTACAAGAGCTGGCATTATCATCCAGAAATAGAACTCGTATACATTAATGGAGGAGCTGGCAAGCGACAAATAGGTTCACATATGTCCTATTTTAATGACGGAGACTTAATACTAATCGGCAAGAATCTACCCCATTGCGGATTTACAGATCGTTTTACAGGCAATAAAAAAGAAACCTTAGTTCAATTCAAAGAGGATTTTTTGGGGCCAAACTTCTTCGACATCCCAGAAATGATCGCTATTAACGATTTATTCGAGCTTTCAAAGCAAGGGCTTGCATTTCATGGGATAACCAAAGAGAAGGTCGGCGAAGCAATGGAAGCCATGCTTCATCTTCCCGATTTTAAACGTCTTTTAAAGCTACTAGATATTCTACATGATTTAAGTACTTCTAAGGAGTTCACCATTTTAAATGCAGAAGGATTCAGTATTTCTACTGAAGTAGCTGATAACGATCGAATCAATCGAGTTTTTAACTACATTAAAAATCACTATCAGGAGAGTATTTCGCTAGACGAAATATCTGATCTAGCGGGCATGACTGAACCTTCATTCTGTCGATACTTCAAAAAAACAACGAGTAAAACCTTTACTCAATTCGTAAACGAATATCGATTAGTTCATGCCTCTAAATTATTAGCAGAAAACAACTTGCCAATCACCGACATTGCCTTTGAATGTGGATTTCAAAACTTCTCTCATTTCAGCAGAACCTTTAAGAAGTTCACAGGGGTATCACCACTTCGTTACAGAAACCAAATGAAAACCATTATTGATTCTTAATGATTGACCTAAGTATTGACAGTGCTAAACTCCACTTCTGGCCTAATTTTTTATCAACTATTGAGGCAGATGAATTAAATACAGAATTAATGAAAGTTAATCTATGGAGACAGGACAAGGTGAAAATATTCGGCAAAGTTTACGACCAACCGAGACTTTGCTTTCTAGCTGCTAACGAAAAGATTAACTACACCTACTCTGGGCTAACACTGCCTGCGGTTGAATTTTCAGAAAGTCTTCTTTCATTAAAGAATCGCATTGAAGAAATTACTTCCGCGAAGTTCAATAGCTGCTTGGCGAATCTATACAGGGATGGAAATGACAGTAATGGTTGGCATTCAGACGACGAAAAAGAGTTAGGTAGCGAGCCCATTATTGCGTCAATCAGCCTCGGAGTGACACGTAACTTCGACTTAAAACACAAAAAGAATTCGCTATTAAAAAAACGGATCGAACTCACCCATGGCAGCCTCCTATTAATGAGTGGACGAACTCAAGAAGACTTTAAACATCAAATCGCAAAGTCAAAACGTATTCACCAACCTCGAATCAATCTCACTTTTAGATATATCTTTGAAACGCTATGAAAAAAGAATTTACTGAGAGAGAAATCGACCGAATCATCGAAATGGCCTGGGAAGATCGCACACCATTCGATGCAATCACTTTTCAATTTGGAATATCAGAGCAAGAGACCATCAATCTCATGCGCAGAGAGATGAAGCCATCAAGTTTCAGGATGTGGCGTGCTCGTGTTCAAGGCCGAGCGACGAAACACTTGAAATTAAGAGACAACGTCAAAGGACGCTTCAAATGTTCACGTCAAAGACACATCTCTGGAAATAAGATCTCTAAGAGAAGATAGAATCACTAGTCGAATAATTGATTCAGTAATCGAGCTAGTCGCACTCCACCCTTTTGCAGCTGCGTAAAAAGCAGGTCGTTATACTCATAGCTATATCTATAGGCTAAACGATCTCCTTCTTTAGCCGAGGCATAAATACTTGCAGCGGCCTCATGAGAGTCTTCAATCCAGTCTAAGTAAGTTCCCGAGTTAAATCGCGTGAGTTGACTGCTCGAAAGCTGACTGTTCAATTCATCGGCCAGTTCAGTATAAGAGAGATTCACTGACTCTATCAAATCAGAATCCCATAAACGATGCAAATTGGTAGGTTTTGAAAACCAAGAAAGCTTGATGTCGTTTCCTCCGCGATCTTCTTTACGTCCGGCATGAAGTGGCATATGCATATCACCGATTAAATGAACTAATAGAGCTAAGTGAAACTGTTGGTCTTCAACACTCGAATTAGCATCTGACAGCACCTTAATGCACTGCTCAATACCAAAAACAATATCACCAGCATCGGCTCTATTTGAAACATCATATCGAGTATCCAATTCATAATTCACATAATGCCAAGGGCTGTATTTGGAATAAGCACGGTCAGATTTTATTTCATCGGCATAGGTTGAAACAAAAGCCAGACTTTTTCCCGATAGCAATTTTTCAATTTTACGACTGGCTTTACGGGTCAAGTGACCTTCTGCGATGAGCCCAATAACTCGGTGTCCGGTCTGACCCCAAACAATTGTTTCCTCAGAAAGGTATTCGCTGTAAGGTTCAGGAGCATTGTTAAACGTTACCAGACTTAACAAGACAATAAGTAGTTTCATATCGATCAGATTTGAAACAAAAGTAACCGCATAATCTTCAAAAAAAGAAGATTTAACATAATCCTAGATCAGATTCTTTTATTTTTAGGGGTTATGAAAAGAAGGTTTTTATTGATTCTAGCTTTGCTAGTGGTTTCTTATAGTGGATACAGTCAGAAAAGAAGTATATCAGCTAAACTAATTAACCAAGAAATTCTTGTTGATGGTAAACTTGATGAATCGGTATGGCTAAGTCAAGAACCATCGGGAGAATTTACTCAATACTTCCCTACTGACACCCTTCCAGCAACCAATGATAGTGAAATCCGTATCCTTTATGACAAGGATGCCATCTACATTGGTTTAACGATGCAAACATCCTCAGACCAATTCGTAGTGAATTCACTCAGGAGAGATTATAGAGGTAGTGGTATTGATAATATTGCCATCATGTTTGACACCTTTAATGATGGTAACAACGCTTTTATTTTTGGTATGACTCCACTAGGAGTTCAGCGCGAAGGATTGATCACCAACGGAGGGTCTACAAGAAATGACTATCAATTTTCATGGGATGCCAAATGGCAAGGGGAAGCCTTTATCGGTGATGGATATTACAGTTTAGAAATGGCGATTCCTTTTAACTCATTGAAGTTCGAAAACAACGCCACTAAATGGGGATTCCGAGTGCATCGATTCGATATGCAGACCAACGAAACGAGTGTTTGGGTACCTATACCCCAAAACCAAATCTTAGGAAGTCTCGCTTTTACAGGAGAACTTGAATTTGAGCGACCGCTTTCAGATTCAAAAACTTCAGTGGCTTTGATACCTTTTCTGACCGCTGGTTCCTCTAAGGATTTCGAAAACGCAACTCCAAAATCAAGTTTTTCAAGTATTGGTGGAGACGTGAAGATCCCAGTAGGAAAAGGGATGAATCTTGACTTAACCTTTAATCCAGACTTCTCGCAAGTAGAGGTAGACAATTTCATTACGAATTTGACACGTTTTGAAGTGTCCCTCCCAGAGCGCCGTCAATTCTTTATAGATAATAATGACTTATTCGGAGCCTTCGGTGGAGGAAGAGACGCCAACCCGTTCTTCTCTCGCCGTATCGGAATCGCAAAAGATAATAATGGTAATACCATTGAAAATGGGATAACAGCAGGGATGCGATTGACCGGTAAATTAAATGACAAATTGAGAGTTGGGGTTCTTTCTATTCAAACCGAGAGCGATTTAGACAACGGTATTCCGTCGAACAATAACTCAATGATCGCACTGCAACAAAAAGTATTTAGTAGATCAAATATTTCTGCCTTCATCCTTAATCGAGAGTCTTCAGAATCAGAAAATACAGATTACGAAAAATACAATCGGGTCATTGGAGTCGATTACAACCTGGCTTCAGCAGACAATACTTATGTCGGTAAGTTTTATACACACAAATCGCTATCCCCAGGTGATACTGACGGAAACTTGTCGGTTGGTACTAATATTCAATACAACACCCGAAGTTGGAGCGGATTTCTAGATGCCATTTACATCGATGAAGAATTTGTTTCAGACCTAGGTTTTATTCCAAGAAAAGGTATCTTAAAATGGGGCGGAAAGATTGGTTATCGTATCTGGCCTAAAAATGGAATTTTCAATAGTCACAGCTTTGACACCTTTCAAAGTTATACTCATCTGTCTAGCCTAGATTATACTCAAACTGATTACTTAAGAAACTTCGGATATGAAGGCAGGCTAAATAATCAAGGACAAATCGAGCTTTCCGTTAATAACCGATACACTTTTCTAACTGACGAATTTAGTCCCACCCGGCAAGACGATGCTACCCCTTTACCAGCGAATAGTGACTACAACTATACCAGTGTTCGCTTTCAATTTCAATCAGATCGAAGAAAGCTGTTCTCCTATAACCTTCAAACCGATATTGGCGAATTCTTTAATGGTACCAAATCCTCGTTTCAAACTCGATTAAATTTCAGAGTTCAACCCAAATTAAATGTAGGTCTTAACTCCAATATTGATCGAATCGACCTACCTGAAGACTATGGCAGCGCTACCATTGTTCTAATTAGCCCTCGAATTGATTATACCTTTAACAGATCACTTTTCTGGTCTACTCTTATTCAGTATAGTAACCAAAGGGATAATTTAGGTATTAATTCAAGATTGCAATGGCGATTTGCACCTCTATCCGATTTATTTCTAGTGTATAACGACAACTATTTCGTTAACCAATGGGGACCTAGAAGTCGTTCTATCAATCTTAAACTCACCTATTGGCTAAATATTTAATGGATTCGATTACCAACGATACCATCCTATTCGGTTTATTAGCCGCTATCTTAGCCGGAGTTTTCTACACCCAAAGACACAAAAGATTCCAGGCCTTCTACAGGGTAGTTCCTGCAGTTCTCCTCTGTTATTTGCTTCCTGCGATATTGGTTTACTTGAAAGTGATCGACCCCGCAGAATCAAAGCTCTATTTTGTAGCCTCTAGATACCTCCTACCCGCTGCATTAGTACTAATGACCTTGAGCGTTGATCTCAAAGCAGTTTTACGACTAGGTCCTAAAGCACTCATTATGTTTTTTACGGGGACCTTAGGTATTATTATTGGTGGCCCCCTAGCACTACTTATTACAGGATCAATCTGGCCAGAACTGTTACAACTCGAAGGAAACGATGCGATTTGGAGAGGCCTTGCAACCATCGCTGGTAGTTGGATTGGCGGAGGCGCCAATCAAGCAGCCATGTTAGAGGTGTTTAGCTATAATAAGAACCTATATGGCTCGATGGTTTTAGTGGACGTTCTTGTCGCCAACTTTTGGTTGGCAATACTTATTTTCTTCGTAGGAAAAAAGACGCAAATCGATCGTTATTTAAAAGCAGACAATCGATCTATCGATCATCTCATTGAGAAAATGGAAGGCTACCAAAAAAGGGTTCGAAGAGTAGTTACCACTACAGACTTAATGCTCCTATTAGGCGTAGGTTTCGGAGCCGTAGGCTTAGCTCATTTTATCGGTAATTACATCAGTAGTCACCTTCCCTACTGGTTTCCGGTTCTTAACGATCCCAAACATATTTTGGCTTCTATCACCTCACCATTTCTCTGGATGGTTCTGACAGCAACCATCATTGGTATTCTAGCCTCTAGAACTAATTTAAGGTCGCTTGAGGGTGTAGGGTCAAGTAATTTAGGTAGTGTGTTTATTTACTTGCTTGTGGCGACCATAGGCATGCAAATCGATCTTCGAGCCATCGGTGAGCAACCTGAACTTCTTCTTATCGGTCTTATCTGGATCTCCATTCACTCCTTACTTCTTTTCTTAGTTGGAAAATGGATAAAAGCACCCTACTTTTTTCTCGCAGTAGGCAGTCAGGCTAACGTTGGAGGAGCAGCCTCTGCACCTGTGATTGCAGCAAGTTTTCATCCAGCCCTTAGCTCAGTGGGTATCTTGCTAGCCATTTGTGGTTATATTGTCGGTACGGTAGGCGCTTATTTTTGTGCTTTATTACTTCAAGTTGCACATAACCTTTAAAGAGTCAGATCATTTATCGATATTTGCCTCGGATAATCAAAAGGATTTATGAAGCGTTTTCTACTTTCTCTTTCTGCATTAGCACTCTTTGCTAGTTGCAATTTAACTTCAAATAATACTGAAGTAACCATCACTATTGATGGTTTAAAAAAGGGCACGGTATATCTTCAAAAGATTACAGAGGCAGGACTCATTAACTTAGACTCTGTAGAAAGTAATGGAAAAGAGACTCTTAACCTGGGGTTAAATCTAAATCATCCTGAACTCATCTATGCTTACTTAGATAAGGCAGACGGCTCAACGTTCAATGATCGCCTTGCTTTTTTTGCCGAGCCTGGAGCGATCCAAATCGCTACTTCATTAACCAACTTCGAAAATGACGCTGTAATTAAGGCAGGCGAAGAGCACGAGGCATTCGAAAGCCTTCAAGTAATGCTGAGTCGCTTTACCAAGAAAGACTTTGAGCTAATGCAATTAGCTCAAACCGATCGTATAAGTGATGAACGCTTCGTAGACTCAATAGTGAATCAAAGCAATAGCAATAACCTCAAACGCTATCAGTTCATAGCTAACTATGCGCTTACTAACCCAAATAAATACGTTTCGGCTTATTTGGTTACTAGTGAAGGGGAAGAACTCAATCCAAAGTGGAAGGACTCAATTTTTAATGGCTTTTCTGATGCCATTAAAAAATCAACCTACGGTCAACTGCTGAACGGTCAACTGTCTCAGTAGTTTAATCTCCTAAACTGTTGATTTGATCGGCAATTTCATTTGCCTTCTTTTCTAAATACTCATTAACCTTTTTAAAGTGATCCTTTTTCATTGGATTCTCTTTATCATTTACAAGGTCGATAAGCTCATCGTAAACTCCTATACAGTTGTCGATGATTTGATTTCCTGCTTCAGAGTTGAGATTTTTTGTTTCAGACTCCCACTCGTAAACTGCCTCAATGAGTTCGCCTAAAACGTAGTTGATCTCTTTCTTTAAAGCTTTAATACTTGCCATTATATTATTCTAATTTCAAATTAAGGTAATTAAAAAAGTTAAACAAAAAACGTTTGGTTTATCTTTTTTAAAAAAAGGTTAAACGAATAATTAGAAGGTTATAAATTCTAGTTACCCGAATAAGTCACAAAGTTTCTAGGAGTCTCATATAGAACTACTTCGATATCCTTATCCGCCTCAATGTGAGGTCTAAGTTTATGGTAGATTACAACAGCAATATTCTCTGCGGTAGGATTCATTTCTTTGAATTCAGGTACCTCAAGATTTAAATTCTTATGATCAAATGCGTTTTCAACCTCAGATTTGATTAAATCCTTGAGCACTTTCATGTCCATAACGTAACCTGTTATGGGATCAATTTCACCGGTAACACTAACAATCAATTCATAATTATGACCATGATAGTTTGGATTATTGCATAAACCAAAAATCTCCTGATTCTTTTCAAATGACCAGTCTGCACGATACAAACGGTGGGCTGCATTAAAATGGGCCTGTCTACTTACCTTAACTCTCATGATTGCTTTGTTAAAAATTCTACGAAACGATCAAAAATGATCTTGAACCAGGCGGTGTAATCTTGAGGATGATCCTTAATATCCTGTTGAAGCACCTCCATATCAATCCATTTCCACGAAGCTACCTCTTCAGGGTTAATGGTAGGCTCACCGTTATAATAGCCCACCATCACATGATCAAGCTCATGTTCAGTAAGGCCATTATCAAATTCAGCTTTGTATACAAAATGAAACTTCTCGTCTAGATCGACCTCAAAGCCCATTTCCTCTTTGAGCCTGCGCTTTCCTGCGTCGATATTAGACTCCCCCTGTCGCTGATGACTGCAACAAGTATTGGTCCAAAGAAGCGGCGAGTGATATTTATGTGCAGCACGTTGCTGAAGCATAAGCTCTCCACGATCATTAAAGATAAAAACAGAGAACGCGCGATGAAGGGTCGCCTTCTCGTGAGCCTCCATTTTTTCCATGGTGCCTAATTCACGATCGGCAGTATCCACCAATATTACATATTCCTTTTTCATTTTATAAAATTACTCAATTCTTATTCGGTAGCCACGAAATGACCCAACTGAAAATATGGCTATTTTTGCGGTCTTATTGCTTATTATGTCTATCGCGAAAGAAATTAATAAACGTAGAACGTTCGGAATCATCTCCCATCCAGATGCTGGTAAAACCACACTTACTGAAAAGCTTCTTTTATTCGGAGGAGCGATTCAAGAGGCAGGAGCGGTAAAGAATAATAAAATCAAGAAAACCGCGACCAGTGACTTTATGGAAATTGAGCGCCAAAGAGGGATCTCCGTAGCCACTTCAGTTCTTGCTTTTGAATACCGCGATAAAAAGATAAATATTCTCGACACACCGGGTCACAAGGACTTCGCAGAAGACACCTATCGAACCCTGACTGCAGTAGATAGCGTAATTGTAGTAATCGATGTGGCAAAAGGAGTCGAGGAACAAACTGAAAAACTGGTTTCAGTTTGTAGAATGAGAAATATCCCTATGATTGTGTTCATTAACAAACTTGATCGCGAGGGTAAAGATGCATTTGATCTTTTAGACGAGGTTGAACAAAAATTAGGACTAGTAGTTACTCCCCTAAGTTTCCCAATCGGTATGGGATACGATTTCAAAGGAATCTACAATCTCTATGAGAAAAACGTCAATCTATTTGATGGAAGCAATAAAACACACGTATCTAAAACGACCGCAATAGACGATGTTCAAAATGAGCAACTCGATCAGTTGGTAGGTTCAAATGCCGGAGATACTCTACGAGAAAATTTAGAACTCGTTGAGGGGGTGTATCCTAGTTTTAATCGTGATGAATATTTAGCCGGAACCCAACAACCCGTTTTTTTCGGTTCGGCATTAAATAATTTCGGAGTTAGAGAACTCCTTGACTGTTTTATAGATATCGCTCCAACTCCGCGGCTGAAAGCGGCCGAGGAAAGAGTCGTAAATCCCGAAGAAGAGGAGTTTAGTGGATTTGTTTTTAAGATTCATGCCAATATGGATCCTAAACATAGAGACCGTTTAGCATTTATTAAAATCGTTTCAGGAACCTTTGAGCGTAATAAGCCTTATCTGCACGTTAGACACCAGAAAAAACTGAAATTCTCAAGCCCAAACACCTTCTTTGCTGAGCGCAAAGAGATCGTTGATATATCATATCCTGGAGATATTGTAGGTCTACATGATACCGGGAATTTTAAAATTGGTGACACCCTTACATCTGGAGAAAATTTGAATTATCGTGGTATCCCGAGCTTCTCACCAGAACACTTCAGATACATTAATAACGCAGACCCAATGAAGGCAAAACAGTTATTCAAAGGGATTGATCAATTAATGGATGAAGGGGTAGCGCAGTTGTTTACGCTGGATATTAATGGAAGAAAGATTATCGGTACCGTAGGAGCACTTCAGTACGAGGTCATTCAATATCGTTTAGAGCACGAATATGGCGCAAAGTGCACCTATGAGAACTTCCCCATTTATAAAGCTTGTTGGATCGATACAGACAATCCAAATAGTGAGGAGTTTAAAGAATTCAAACGAATCAAACAGAAATTTCTTGCAAGAGATAAGTCTGATCAACTCGTATTTCTAGCAGATTCAGCCTTTTCCCTGCAAATGGCCGAACAGAAATACCCAAGTATTCGATTCCATCTCACTTCAGAGTTTAAATAAAAAAGGCGCCGTAAACGGCGCCTTTTTTTATGCTTCTCCCATCTTACCGAAATTGATCGGGATCGTGGGTTGTTGATATTCCTTGATCTCGCCGTGTGCAGCCTCAAAGTTGGAAATGTTGTTTTGCAACGCCTTCACCAACTTCTTAGCATGTTCAGGAGTAAGGATTACACGACTCTTAACTTTTGCTTTTGGAGTAGCAGGCATAATACTTACAAAATCTACAACAAACTCTGATGCAGAGTGGTTGATAACCGCCAAGTTGGAATAAATCCCCTCAGCGGTTTTTTCATCGATTTCTACATTTATGCTCTGATCCTTCTCTGACATAAACTTAGATATTAATCGCGTCTTCGTCTACTAAAGTCGGAGCAGCTTGGCTAGCCTCATACTCATCTTTTGAACCTACGATAATCTGATCGTAGTCTCTAAGACCAGTACCTGCAGGAATCTTATGACCAACGATCACATTTTCCTTCAGACCTTCTAGACCGTCTACTTTACCATTAACCGCTGCTTCATTAAGAACCTTAGTCGTTTCTTGGAACGATGCCGCTGAGATAAATGACTTGGTCTGTAGTGAAGCTCTAGTAATACCCTGAAGAATTGGAGTAGCCGTAGCTGCAATCGCTTCACGAGCACTTACTAATGTCTTATCTTGACGCTTAAGTAGTGAGTTTTCATCTCTAAGTTGACGTACAGTAACAAGTTGACCTGCTTTTAGATTTTCAGATTCACCAGCATCTTCAACTACCTTCATACCGAAGATAGCATCGTTTTCTTTGATGAATTCATCCTTGTGTACTAATTGCCCTTCAAGGAATAGCGTATCTCCAGCATCAACGATTTCTACTTTACGCATCATCTGACGAACAACTACCTCAAAGTGCTTATCGTTAATCTTAACCCCTTGAAGTCGGTAAACCTCCTGGATTTCATTAACTAAGTACTGCTGAACTGCTGATGGCCCTTTGATCGAAAGAATATCATTCGGAGTAATTGAACCATCAGATAATGGCATACCCGCTTTCACGAAGTCATTCTCTTGAACAAGAATTTGATTCGATAACTTAATTAAGTATTTACGAACATCACCAAGCTTAGACTCTACGATAATCTCACGGTTACCACGCTTAATTTTACCAAATGAAACTACACCATCGATTTCAGAAACCACGGCAGGATTAGAAGGATTTCTTGCCTCAAATAACTCGGTTACTCTTGGTAGACCTCCCGTAATATCTCCAGCCTTCGCCGATTTACGTGGAATCTTAACTAGGATCTTACCTTCCTTAATGGAATCACCTTCATTTACAATTAGGTGAGAACCAACAGGTAGGTTATATGATCTCAGTACGTTTCCTTTCTTATCATTGATAAGAAGTGTAGGGATTAATTTCTTATTTCTTGATTCAGAAATAACTTTCTCTTGGAAACCAGTTTGTTCATCGATTTCCACTTGATAAGTTACTCCTTGCTCAATATTTTCGAAGGCAACGGTACCTGTAAATTCAGAAATAATAACACCGTTGTAAGGATCCCATTGGCATAGAACATCACCCTTCTTGATCTTAGTTCCGTTTTCTACGAATACTTGAGAACCGTAAGGAAGGTTATGTGTACTTAGTACAGCACCTGTTTTAGGTTCAACCAGTTTGAATTCAGCGGTTCTAGAAATAATGATGTTAGCTTTTTCTCCTTCAGCGTTTTCACCCTGAACAGTACGTAAGTCTTCAATCTCTGCAACCCCGTCGAACTTAGCGATTAACTGGTTTTCTTCAGAGACGTTACCTGCGATACCCCCTACGTGGAAGGTACGAAGGGTAAGCTGTGTACCAGGCTCTCCAATCGATTGAGCAGCAACAACTCCCACTGACTCACCTTTTTGAACCGGTTTGTTGGTTGCTAGGTTTCTACCGTAACATTTCTCACAAATACCTTTCTCAGCCTCACAAGTCAGTGCAGATCTAACCTCTACGCGGTCGATAGCAGTAGCGTTAATTTTCTGTACTTCTGCAGCCTCGATATATCCGCCTGCTTCAACGATCACATCTCCTGTTAATGGATCAACGATGTCGTTAAGAGCAACACGTCCAAGAACACGTTCTCCAAGAGTTTCAACGATTTCTTCGTTTTTCTTTAAGGCCTCAACCTCAACACCTCTAAGCGTACCACAATCCTCGGTAGTAATGATTACATCCTGAGCAACGTCAACGAGTCGACGAGTAAGGTATCCAGCATCCGCAGTTTTAAGTGCAGTATCCGCAAGTCCTTTACGAGCACCGTGCGTTGAAATAAAGTACTCAAGAATTGAAAGACCTTCTTTAAAGTTTGAAAGAATCGGGTTTTCAATGATCTCACCCCCACCAGCAGTAGATTTCTTAGGCTTAGCCATAAGACCACGCATACCGGTTAACTGACGAATCTGTTCTTTAGATCCACGAGCACCAGAATCAAGCATCATGTATACCGAGTTAAATCCTTGCTGATCTTCTCGAATACGCTTCATAGCAAGTTCAGTAAGCATTGCGTTGGTAGATGTCCAAACGTCAATCACCTGGTTGTAACGCTCATTATTTGTGATCAGTCCCATGTTATAGTTACCTATGATACCATCCACTTGAGTATTTGCCTCTTCGATCATCTTGATTTTTTCAGCAGGGATAATAATATCACCTAAGCTGAAAGAAAGACCTCCTTTGAAGGCGAACTCATAACCCATCTGCTTGATACGATCTAAGAACTCAGCAGTTTTAGGAACATCAGTTAATTCAAGGATACGTCCGATAATATCACGAAGCGCTTTCTTATTCAATACTTGATTGATAAAACCAGCTTCTTCAGGAACTACGTTGTTAAATAATACACGTCCTACCGTAGTTTCAATGATCTGAGGCACTAATTCACCTGCCTCGTTGAAATCCTTAACGCGGATTTTAATTGCAGCATTAAGATTTACTCTCTTCTCATTGAAGGCGATCACTACCTCTTCAGGAGAATAGAAGGTTAACCCTTCCCCTTGAACAGGAACTTCTGGGGTAGAACGTCTTTCTTTAGTCATATAGTACAGACCAAGTACCATATCCTGAGAAGGTACGGTAATTGGTGAACCATTTGCAGGGTTTAAGATATTCTGAGAAGCCAACATTAATAATTGAGCTTCTAGAATCGCTTCTGGTCCTAATGGTAAGTGAACCGCCATCTGATCCCCATCAAAGTCAGCGTTGAATGCTGTACAAGCGAGAGGGTGAAGACGAATTGCTTTACCTTCAATTAATTTAGGTTGGAAAGCCTGAATACCTAAACGGTGAAGTGTGGGGGCACGGTTGAGAAGAACTGGGTGACCTTTGATCACGTTCTCTAATATGTCCCAAACTACAGGTTCTTTCTTATCAATAATCTTCTTCGCTGATTTAACGGTTTTTACAATACCGCGCTCAATCAGTTTACGAATAATAAAAGGCTTGTATAGCTCGGCAGCCATATCTTTTGGTAAACCACACTCAAATAATTTTAAGTCTGGGCCAACAACAATTACCGAACGAGCTGAATAATCTACACGCTTACCTAATAAGTTTTGACGAAAACGACCTTGCTTACCTTTTAATGAATCAGATAGTGATTTCAGCGGACGATTCGATTCTGTCTTTACAGCAGAAGCTTTACGTGTGTTATCGAATAATGAATCAACAGCCTCTTGAAGCATACGCTTTTCGTTTCTTAAGATTACTTCAGGAGCTTTAATCTCCATAAGTCTCTTAAGACGGTTGTTACGAATAATTACTCGTCGGTATAAATCATTTAAATCTGAGGTAGCAAAACGACCTCCATCTAATGGTACAAGCGGACGTAATTCTGGTGGAATTACAGGAACCACTTTCATGATCATCCACTCCGGCTTATTCTCGCGATTAGCCTGTGACTCACGGAAAGACTCAACAACTTGTAGACGCTTTAACGCCTCCGTTTTACGTTGTTTAGAGGTCTCAGTGTTTGCCTTGTGACGTAATTCATAAGACAGGGCCTCTAAATCAATACGTTGAAGTAATTCGATCAAACATTCGGCACCCATCTTAGCGATGAATTTGTTTGGATCTGAATCTTCTAGATATTGGTTCTCTTGTGGAAGTTCATCAATAATATTTAGGTATTCTTCTTCAGTTAAGAAGTCTAGCATCTGAAGTTCTTCTCCTTCAGGGCCTTTTGCTATACCTGGTTGAATAACTACATAACGTTCGTAGTAAATGATCATGTCAAGTTTCTTAGACGGAAGTCCAAGAAGGTAACCTAACTTGTTTGGTAACGAACGGAAATACCAAATATGAGCAACAGGGACTACTAATGAAATGTGTCCAACGCGGTCGCGACGAACTTTCTTCTCCGTAACCTCAACACCACATCGATCACAAACGATACCGCGGTAACGGATACGCTTATATTTACCACAAGCACACTCGTAATCCTTTATAGGACCGAAGATACGCTCACAAAAAAGACCATCTCTTTCAGGCTTGTGGGTACGGTAGTTGATGGTTTCAGGCTTCAACACCTCTCCTCGAGATGCCCCAAGGATAGATTCTGGAGAAGCAAGACCAATCGAAATCTTATTAAATCTTTGCTCAGTTGTATCGTTAACTCTAGCCATAATAACGTAAAGCTTTGTTTAATTAATATTTAGAATTATTCTTCGAGACGAATATCGAGTCCTAATCCTTTTAATTCGTGCATAAGAACGTTGAATGATTCAGGTAAACCAGGCTCTGGCATAGTCTCCCCTTTCACAATCGCTTCATAGGTCTTCGCACGACCTACTACGTCATCCGATTTAACGGTTAAGATTTCTCTTAGCGTAGAAGAAGCTCCATAAGCTTCAAGTGCCCACACCTCCATCTCACCGAAACGCTGACCTCCGAACTGTGCTTTACCACCAAGTGGTTGCTGAGTAATCAGAGAGTATGGTCCGATAGAACGTGCGTGCATCTTATCATCAACCATGTGGCCTAGTTTAAGCATGTAGATCACACCAACTGTTGCTGGTTGATCGAAACGCTCTCCTGTTCCACCGTCGAATAGATAAGTATGTCCGTATCTAGGAATACCGGCTTCATCGGTTAAAACATTGATCTGGTCAATATTCGCACCATCAAAGATTGGAGTGGCATATTTCTGACCTAATTTTTGACCTGCCCAACCAAGAACGGTCTCATAGATCTGACCAATGTTCATACGAGAAGGTACTCCAAGTGGGTTAAGTACGATATCTACAGGGGTACCATCTTCTAAGAATGGCATATCCTCGTCGCGAACAATACGTGCAACGATACCCTTGTTTCCGTGACGACCTGCCATCTTATCACCTACTTTCAGCTTACGTTTCTTAGCGATGTAGACTTTAGCAAGTTTCATAATACCTGCAGGTAACTCATCTCCGACAGAGATAGTAAACTTATCTCTTCTAAGGTTACCTTGAAGATCGTTAAGCTTGATCTTATAGTTGTGAAGTAGATCTGCAACAAGCGCGTTTACAGGCTCATCAACCGTCCAGCTTCCACCTACAAGGTGAGCGAAATCTTCAACAGCGTGAAGCATTTTAAGCGTGTACTTCTTACCTTTTGGTAAAACCTCTTCACCTAAATCGTTAAGAACCCCCTGAGAAGTCTTACCATTTACGATAGTGAAAAGTTTCTCTACCAAACGGTCTTTCAACTCTTGGAATTTAACTTCGTATTCTAATTCTAAAGCTTGGATAGCGTCCTTCTCTTCTGAACGCTTACGCTTATCCTTAACGCTTCTCGCAAATAACTTCTTATCAATTACCACACCTCTAAGCGATGGTGAAGCTTTTAATGAAGCATCTTTTACATCTCCAGCCTTATCACCAAAGATGGCGCGAAGTAGTTTTTCTTCTGGAGTCGGATCAGATTCTCCTTTAGGAGTAATCTTACCTATTAGGATATCACCAGGCTTAACCTCTGCTCCAATACGAATCATTCCGTTTTCATCAAGGTCTTTAGTAGCCTCTTCAGAAACGTTAGGAATATCATTGGTAAGTTCTTCAGCTCCTAGTTTAGTATCTCTAACTTCAAGGGCATACTCATCTACGTGAATCGAAGTAAAGATGTCTTCACGAACTACACGCTCAGAGATTACAATCGCATCCTCGAAGTTATAACCCTTCCAAGGCATGAAGGCAACTTTCATGTTTCTACCTAAAGCAAGTTCACCTTTTTCAGTTGCGTAACCTTCACAAAGTACTTGACCTTTCTCTACACGATCTCCACGAGATACGATGGGTTTAAGGTTGATACTTGATCCCTGATTCGTCTTTCTGAACTTAATCAGGTTGTACTCTTTCTCATCTTCATCAAAAGAAACTAAACGCTCTTCATCCGTCTTAGTGTACTTGATAACGATACGCTCTGCGTCTACGTATTCAACAACACCATCACCCTCTGCATTAATAAGTACTCTTGAATCTTTAGCAACTTGACGCTCTAAACCAGTACCAACAATTGGAGATTCAGGACGTAATAATGGAACCGCCTGACGCATCATGTTTGATCCCATCAGTGCACGGTTTGCATCATCGTGCTCAAGGAAAGGAATTAGTGATGCTGAGATAGAAGCAATCTGGTTGGGTGCTACATCCGTGTAGTGAATTTCTTCCGGAGAAACTACAGGGAAATCACCCTCCATACGTGCGATTACTTTATCAGATTCAATCGTTCCGTCAGCATTCATCGGGATGTTAGCCTGCGCGATTAAACGCTCTTCTTCTTCCTCTGCACTTAAATAGGTGAAGCCTGATAAATCAACTTTTCCGTTTTCAACTTTGCGGTAAGGAGTCTCAAGGAATCCCATAGTATTCACTTTAGAGAATACAGACATCGATGAAATAAGACCAATGTTTGGACCTTCAGGAGTTTCAATCGGACATAATCTACCGTAATGAGTATAATGGACATCACGAACCTCGAAACCAGCACGCTCACGTGAAAGACCGCCAGGCCCTAGGGCAGATAATCTACGCTTGTGCGTAATCTCAGCAAGTGGGTTGGTTTGATCCATGAACTGAGAAAGCTGATTCGTTCCGAAAAACGAGTTGATCACCGATGAAAGCGTCTTCGCATTGATCAAATCAATAGGGGTAAACACTTCGTTGTCACGAACATTCATTCGTTCTCTAATGGTTCTAGCCATACGAGCTAAACCAACGCCGAACTGTTGTGAAAGTTGTTCTCCAACGGTTCTAACACGACGGTTTGAAAGGTGATCGATATCATCAATCTCTGCCTTAGAATTAATCAATTCAATCAGATACTTGATGATAGTAATAATATCTTCTTTCGTTAAGACTTGCTTATCCATTTCGATATCAAGACCTAACTTTTTATTCATTCTATAACGACCTACTTCTCCAAGATTATAACGTTGATCTGAGAAGAATAGTTTATCGATAATACCACGAGCAGTTTCCTCATCTGGCGGCTCGGCATTTCTCAATTGACGATAAACATGCTCAACAGCTTCTTTTTCAGAGTTTGTTGGATCTTTTTGTAGGGTATTGTGAATAATTGCATATTCGGCTTGAGCGTTGTTTTGCTTGTGAAGAAGGATCGTTTTCACATCAGCCTCAATAATCATATCAAGGTGCTCCTTCTCCAAAATCGTATCACGATCTAAAACGATCTCGTTACGCTCAATCGATACTACCTCTCCTGTATCCTCATCCACGAAGTCTTCGTGCCAAGTATTTAATACACGAGCAGCAAGTTTACGTCCAAGAACCTTCTTAAGGCCAGTCTTAGATACCTTAACCTCTTCAGAGAGATCAAAAATTTCAAGAATGTCCTTATCGCGTTCGTAACCGATAGCTCTAAAGAGTGTAGTAACCGGTAATTTCTTTTTACGATCAATGTAAGCGTACATAACGCCATTGATATCCGTAGCAAATTCAATCCATGAACCTTTAAATGGAATAACACGGGCTGAATATAATTTGGTTCCGTTAGCGTGAACCGATTGACCAAAGAATACACCCGGGGAACGGTGAAGTTGAGAAACAATCACGCGCTCTGCACCATTAATAACAAAGGTTCCAGAAGGTGTCATGTAAGGGATCGTTCCTAAATAAACATCCTGAACAATCGTCTCAAAGTCTTCGTGCTCTGGGTCAGTACAATAAAGTTTTAAACGTGCTTTTAGTGGCACACTGTAGGTAAGTCCTCTCTCGATACACTCTTGAATGTTGTAACGGGGTGGATCAACGAAATAATCCAAAAACTCAAGAACAAACTGGTTTCTTGTATCTGTAATTGGAAAATTCTCCATGAAGGTGTTAAAAAGACCTTCATTACCTCTAGCGTCCGACTTAGTTTCTAATTGAAAGAAATCTTGAAAGGATTTAATTTGAATATCTAAAAAGTCTGGATATTCAGGAATGCTCTTTGCTGATGCAAAATGTACTCTTTCAGTTTGTTTTGTAACCATCTAACGGACAATTTATAGTCAAAAAAAGTATTATAAGTCGGCCTTATTTCAAAGGCCCTAACAACCTAGGTTGTTTAAAACAGGCGAAGGTCTAACCAACTTTCGTTGGATAGACCTTTGCCTAATAAGCTATGGAAGTATTACTTAAGCTCAACCTCAGCACCAGCCTCTTCAAGAGATTTTTTGATACCTTCAGCTTCGTCTTTAGAAATACCTTCTTTAACTGGTTTTGGAGCTCCGTCAACTACTTCTTTAGCTTCTTTCAGCCCAAGACCTGTTAATTCTTTTACAAGCTTAACAACCGCAAGTTTAGAAGCACCTGCTGACTTAAGAATTACGTCAAATTCTGACTTTTCTTCTCCACCAGCAGCATCTCCACCACCAGCAGCAGGACCAGCAACAGCTACAGCTGCAGCTGCAGGCTCGATACCGTACTCCTCCTTAAGGATGTTAGCTAATTCGTTAACCTCTTTTACAGTTAGGTTAACCAGTTGTTCTGCGAAATCTTTTAAATCTGCCATTTTTCTATCGTTTAATAAAGTTTAAAATATTGTGTATTGAGTGCGTACAAATTATCGTTCAGAAAGGGTTTGAATAATACCCGCAAGCTTACCGCCACCTGATTTAAGACCAGATACAACGTTTTTCGCTGGGCTCTGAAGAAGCGTGATGATATCACCGATAAGTTCTTCCTTAGACTTGATGCTTACAAGCGTATCAAGTAGGTCGTCACCGATATAAACCGATTCTTCAATGTAAGCTCCTTTTAAAACGGGCTTCTTTGATTTCTTTCTGAAATTCTTGATCAATTTAGCCGGACCGTTACCAGCCTCAGCAATCATCATTGAGGTTTCACCTTTAAGAATCGTGGTTAAATCACCGAAATCCTTATCTGAAACCTCCATTGCTTTTGCAAGCAATGTGTTCTTAACTACTGTAAGTGAAATATTTGCCTTAAAGCAAGATCTTCTTAAATCAGCAGTAGTAGCTGCATCTAAACCTGAAATATCAGTAAGATAGATCGTAGTGCTTGATGCTAACTTCTCTTTAAGTTGTTCTATAGCTAGTGCTTTTTCTTCTCTAGTCATGTCGTAAGTTCTTAAGTACTTAAATGGCTTTTGGGTCAAGTGGAATACTTGGACTCATGGTTGAAGAAATATGGACACTCTTCATGTAGACTCCTTTAGCAGCGGCAGGCTTCATTCGGTTTAATGTATCTAAAAGCTCTTTAGCGTTATCTGCAATCTTATCAGCTTCGAATGAAACCTTTGCAATAGCAGCATGAACGTTACCCGCTTTATCTACTTTAAAATCGATTTTACCTGATTTAACTTCAGTTACCGCTTTAGCAACATCCATAGTAACCGTACCTGTTTTAGGATTTGGCATAAGACCACGAGGACCTAAAACACGGCCTAAAGGTCCTAGTTTACCCATAACAGCAGGCATAGTGATAATAACATCAACGTCTGTCCAGCCTGATTTAATTTTGTCTAGATACTCATCTAAACCAACATAATCAGCTCCAGCTTCTTTAGCCTCTGCTTCTTTATCAGGTGTTACTAATGCTAATACGCGAACATCTTTACCTGTACCGTGAGGTAGGCTAACAACACCGCGAACCATTTGATTAGCTTTACGTGGATCTACTCCAAGTCGTACTGCTAAATCAACAGATGCATCAAAATTTGATTTGGTAATCTCTTTAACTAAAGCTGCGGCTTCGGTAAGTGAGTAAAGCTTAGAACTATCGATAAGCGCTCTAGCTTCTTTTTGTTTTTTTGTCAATTTTCCCATTACGTCAGTCGTTTATTAAAAAGGTTTAGTTCCAGAAACTTTGATACCCATAGATCTTGCTGTACCAGCAATCATCATCATCGCAGACTCAACAGTGAAGGCATTTAAATCTACCATCTTGTCTTCTGCAATTCCTTTGATTTGATCCCAAGTAACCGAAGCAACTTTTGAACGATTAGGCTCACCTGAACCTTTTTTAACTTTTGCTGCTTCCAATAGCTGAACGGCCGCCGGAGGTGTTTTTACCACAAAGTCGAAAGACTTATCAGTATAAACATTGATAACAACCGGTAAAACTTGACCAGCTTTATCTTGAGTTCTAGCATTAAACTGCTTACAGAACTCCATGATGTTTACACCTGCGGCACCTAAGGCGGGTCCAACCGGTGGCGATGGGTTCGCAGCACCTCCCCTAACTTGTAGCTTAACTACTTTACCTATTTCTTTTGCCATAATTAATAATTAATCGTTTGCCGTTGCATTGTTGGAAGCGATACAACTGAGCGATTATGTAACATTTATATTTTCTCTACTTGTAAATAACTCAATTCAAGAGGTGTTCTTCGACCAAAAATCTTAACCATAACCTCAAGTTTGCGCTTTTCTTCGTTGATTTTCTCAATAGTTCCATTGAAACCATTGAAAGGACCATCAACCACCTTAACTGTTTCACCAAGCACAAATGGAATAGCAACATCATCAGCATTTAGTGCTAACTCATCAACTTTACCTAGCATTCGGTTCACCTCAGACTTACGCAATGGTACAGGATCTCCACCTTTGGTTTCACCTAAAAATCCAATGACATTCGTAATCGAACGAATAACGTGAACCATCTCACCACCTAAATTCGCCTTGATCATGATATATCCAGGGAAATAAGTACGTTCTTTTTGAATCTTTTTACCGTTACGAATCTGAACAACCTTCTCTGTCGGAACAAGAACATCTTCCAGATAATCACCCAAACCTTGGCGCTCAACCTCAGATTGAATATAACCACTGATTTTATTCTCCTGTCCGCTTACCGCACGAACCACATACCATTTCTTTTCGAGTACCTCTGACATTGTTGTGCTTCGTTATTATTTAATCAAACTAAAGTATACCTGAATCAAGCGGCTAAATACAGAGTCTACTCCCCAAGTCAATAGGGCAAAAAGGATTGAGAACACTGCAACAGTAACCATAAGGCTAGATGATTCTTGACGTGAAGGCCAAGAAACCTGGTTCTTTAATTCCTCTACTGATTCTTTGATATAATTAATCATCTTTTCTTCGTCTATAATTGAGGCTAAGCCCCGTAATACTTGCACGGGAGGAGAGACTCGAACTCCCGACACCTGGTTTTGGAGACCAGTGCTCTACCAACTGAGCTACACCCGTTTGTATGTACACTAAAAGGTATCCTTAATCAGGACACCCTTTAGCGCATACACTATTGTAAACTAGAACTTAGTCTAGAATTTCAGTTACCTGTCCTGCACCTACAGTTCTACCACCTTCACGGATAGCGAAACGTAGACCAACACTTAATGCGATTGGCTGAATAAGGTCAACAGTAATAGTAAGGTTATCACCTGGCATTACCATCTCAACACCATCAGGAAGGTTGATGTTACCTGTTACGTCAGTTGTACGAACGTAGAACTGAGGACGGTAGTTATTGTGGAATGGAGTGTGACGTCCACCTTCTTCTTTTTTAAGGATATAAACCTCAGCTTTGAATTTAGCGTGTGGTTGTACTGAACCTGGCTTACAGATTACCATACCACGCTTGATATCAGATTTCTCAATACCACGAAGAAGGATACCTACGTTATCACCAGCTTCACCACGGTCAAGGATCTTACGGAACATCTCAACCCCAGTAATGGTAGAAGCTAGTTTCTCAGCTCCCATACCAATGATATCAACTGCATCACCAGTGTTAGCAACACCAGTTTCGATACGTCCTGTAGCTACAGTACCACGACCAGTAATTGTAAATACGTCTTCGATAGGCATTAGGAATGGCTTATCTACATCACGTGCAGGAAGCTCAATCCAGTTATCTACAGCTTCCATAAGCTCCATAACTGTATCTACCCATTTTTGCTCGCCGTTAAGAGCACCTAGCGCAGAACCCATAATTACAGGTCCATTGTCACCGTCATACTCATAGAATGATAAAAGCTCACGAACTTCCATCTCAACAAGCTCAAGTAGTTCTTCGTCATCAACCATATCCACTTTGTTCATGAATACAACGATACGAGGAATACCTACCTGACGACCAAGAAGGATGTGCTCTCGAGTTTGTGGCATAGGACCATCAGTAGCAGCTACTACTAAGATCGCACCGTCCATCTGAGCAGCACCAGTTACCATGTTTTTTACGTAATCCGCGTGACCTGGACAGTCAACGTGAGCGTAGTGACGGTTCGCAGTAGCGTACTCTACGTGTGAAGTGTTAATTGTAATACCACGTTCTTTTTCCTCAGGAGCGTTGTCGATCGAGTCGAAGCTACGCAATTCTGATAAACCTGCATTTGCAAGTACAGTGGTGATCGCTGCAGTAAGAGTAGTCTTACCGTGGTCTACGTGCCCAATAGTACCAATGTTAAGGTGGGGTTTCGACCGGTCAAATGTTTCCTTTGCCATTGTTAATGAATTTAATCTTAGTTTATATTAGTGTATAATCTTAAAAAAACACATACCCTCCTTTGGGGAGCGCAGCGCCATAATTAATTCTTTATTTGAGCCAATGACGGGATTTGAACCCGTGACCTCTTCCTTACCAAGGAAACGCTCTACCCCTGAGCTACACCGGCCTAATGTTTCCTTTAAAGCAAGAGCATTGAAACTCTTTGTAATATTTTGAGCGGGAGACCGGGTTCGAACCGGCGACATTCAGCTTGGAAGGCTGACGCTCTACCAACTGAGCTACTCCCGCATTTCGTCTACATTAGACGTATATTTCATTATTTCAATTGGTGGGGAGAGCAGGATTCGAACCTGCGAAGGTAAAAACCAACAGATTTACAGTCTGTCCTCGTTGGCCGCTTGAGTATCTCCCCGGCACTGTTGGGATCACTCCCCCTTTTTGATATTGGAGCCGGTGGAGGGACTCGAACCCACGACCTGCTGATTACAAATCAGCTGCTCTAGCCAGCTGAGCTACACCGGCGTCAAACGCCTTTTTCCAACAAAAAAAAGTCCGCTATTTCTAACGGACTGCAAATGTACAGAATATTTTTTTTTATCAAAACAAATTCTAACAAATTTCTATCATCAAAAACCTCTGATTTGCTTTTTCTTTTTGACCATACGTTCGAGAGCATGAACTCCTTGATCTGCAGACTGCTCAAAGGTCTTTGCAAACTTCCTTACCAGTAACTTACCTTTAGGAACAACTAACTTAATCTCTGTTAGCTTATTAGACTTCTGTTTCGTGTTTTCAACCTTTAGAAAAACCTCAGCTTCAAGAATACGACCATAGAATCGTTCGAGTTTCTCAAGTCTTTTGTCAATAAAGGTTTTGAGCTTTGCATCAGCTTTAAAGTTGACTGCATGAAATTGTACAACCATAACTTTGAATTTTGTGGGTAAACCCGTTCTACTTAAGAAGAAGATTGATTACCGCGCGGATGCGAAGACTGATAAACCATTTTTAGCTCCTCAATACTGCTATGGGTATAAACCTGGGTAGCAGCTAAACTACTATGCCCTAACAACTCCTTAACGGTATTCAGGTCAGCTCCGCGATTTAACAAATGCGTCGCAAACGTGTGTCGAATCATATGCGGACTCTTCTTCTGCTTAACCGACACACCTTTAAGGTAGTCATTTATCTTACGGTATACAAGTTTAGGATACAGTTCTTGTCCTTTATCCGTAACCAAAAATGAAGAAAAAGAGGAGTTCTGAAACTTTACTCCTCTCTTCTTAACATACTCTTTTACTAAATCCACCGTGGAAGGCAACAGTGGAAGCAATCGCTCTTTTCCTCCCTTACCATAGATCTTAACCGTACGTGAATCAGTGTCCAAATCTCGATCTTTAATGCCAATAAGCTCACTTCGACGAACTCCAAGCGTGTAAAGTAATTCCACAATTAATCGATCTCTTAACTTTTCGAAAGCATCTGAGTCACTAGAACGGTTAAAATGATCGAATAACTCTTGAATCTCATCCTCAGAAAAGGGAACAGAAACCTTTTTGGGTTGCTTTAGGGCTTTATGATTACCTAGCGGATGAATACTAATCACAGATTTACTTAAGAAATAAGAATAAAATCGACGAAGCGCACTTACCTTTCTATTGATGGTTCGAGGATTGAGATCTTGACTACTCAGATAGACGATAAAATTTCGCAGCAAAGAATAGTCGAGCTCGGTGAGTCTTGAAAACTGATCGACCGTCAGCTCAAAATATTCAAAGGCTTGAGAAAGATCAGAATAATACGAAGTACAGGTGTGTTGAGAATATTTCTTCTCAAACTTTAGGAAATTCACAAAGTCTTCGATTTCGTACATAACCTTGAAAATAAAAAAAGCCTGCTAATGCAGGCTTTATTATTCTAAAATTCTTTGGACTATAGCGCTTCTTGGTCGCGTAATCCTTGAATGTATTGAGCTTTTTGTAACTGCTCGCGCATACGTACCGATTTCTTAACGAACTGCTGACGGCTTCTTAGCTGACGCATGGTACCTGTTTTGTCGAATTTACGCTTAAAACGCTTTAGCGCTCTATCGATGTTTTCACCTTCTTTTACTGGAATAATTAGCATACTACTTGCACCTCCTTTCAATTACGGCTGCAAATATACGATTAAAGTCGAATGCCGCTAATCTTTAAGTATATTTTTTGCAATTACAACTTTCTGTATTTCAGTCGTTCCCTCTCCGATCGTACAAAGCTTTGCATCTCGATAGAATTTTTCTACGGGGTAATCTTTTGTGTATCCATACCCACCATGAATTTGTATCGCTTCATTGGCAACACGAACACAAAGTTCTGAAGCATACATCTTACTCATGGCTGAATGCAATGTCATTTTTCGTCCTTCATTCTTTAGATAGGCTGCTTTATGCAATAGCAACTCTGCCGCTTCAATTTCAGTAGCCATGTCGGCCAGCTTGAATGAAATTCCTTGAAAGCTCGATATCGGTTTGCCAAATTGCTCGCGTTCCTTAGAATACTTTAAAGCGGCTTCATAGGCTCCTTTAGCAATACCTAAGGACAAAGCTCCAATCGAGATTCGACCCCCATCAAGAATCTTCATCGATTGTATAAAACCCTCTCCTAATTCACCAAGGCGCTGATCATCACTAATTCTACAATTATCAAATATGATTTCTGCCGTTTCACTAGCTCGCATGCCTAACTTATCCTCTTTCTTACCACTGGTAAATCCTAGCATTCCTTTTTCTAAAATGAAAGCAGTCATTCCGTGATAATCTCCTTTTTCACCAGTACGAGCAATGACCACAGCTACATCACCACTTTTACCGTGAGTTATAAAATTCTTTGACCCATTGAGTACCCAATGATCGCCATCTTTGACAGCTGTTGTGTTCATACCTCCTGCGTCAGATCCAGTATTGTGTTCGGTCAATCCCCAAGCTCCAATATGCTCACCTGAGGCTAACTTGGGTAAATACCGCTTTTTCTGATCCTCGCTTCCGAAAGAAAGAATGTGATTAGTACATAGCGAATTATGTGCTGCAATCGATAAACCAATAGAAGGATCAACTTTAGAAATTTCTTCAATAATTGCGATATACTCGTGGTATCCTAACTCTGATCCACCGTAGGCTTCAGGTACCAAAATACCCATAAACCCCATATTTCCTGCCTCACGTAGTACCTCAACCGGAAAGTACTGAGTTTCATCCCACTCTCTTACTTTATTGGTTAAGAACTGTTCTGCAAAATTACGAGCAGCATCTGCAACCATTTGTTGTTCTTCTGTACGATCAAAATTCATCATGAGCGAATACCTATAATAATGGACGTTGTATTAATAAGTCAAATATACGAGAAGCTTTTCATTTTTGTTTAACGTTTTTAATAAAAGGTTAGTCACAAATTCTTTACTCCCCAAACCTTCTGGTCGATTTCTCAAACTAATTAACCAATCGATCTCTGATTGGCTAAGATAGGGTAATGTACTGAGTTCTTCCCGAGAGGCTAGTCTGATATTCATAGGAATTATAGTGTCTGACCTTATTTCAAAAGCCTCTTTAATTCGATCTACAACGACAGAATCTAAGCCATACACTCGATACAGTTGATTGATATCAGAATACCCATTTAAAGAATGACCATACTTTATGATCCGCTCAGATAAGACCGGGCCAATACCTCGAATCTTTTTTAGATCTGTTGCTGAGGCCCTATTAAGGTCTCGCTTGTAGATTGGTTCGTTCGGGCTGGTTATTTTATTCGTAATCGTACCGATTTGAATCTCCTCTATTCGAGTAGTGTCTATCACCTTTTTTTCCTCAGAACTGATTTCAAATCGATCTGGATTGAAAACAAAGCGTTGATACCCTTCTGTAAGTAAGGAGTGAAGAGACTTTATTACGCATAAAACAAGCAGCAAAAAAAGAACCCCTTTTCGTTCTTCATTAGAGATACGAAAAGGGGTTCTTTTCGGGTTCAATGAGTTTAACTCTTAATCGCCTTTAGATAGCGTTTCAGTTGTTGTTTTACCTCAGGGAACAAGAAGTATAACCCGACCATATTAGGGAACACCATTGCAAAGATCATCGCATCTGAGAAGGCCCAAATCGAATCCATACTTGCAGCAGCACCAATAATGATAAATACGAGGAATAAGAATTTATAAGTTAAATCCATTACCTGACCTCTTCCGAATAGAAATTTCCAAGATTGGAGACCATAGTAAGACCACGAAATCATCGTGGAAACCGCAAATAAAACTACTGCGATGGTAAGAAAAACATTAGAGTAAGGGATATAATTAGCGAATGCTTTAGAGGTAATTCCTGCACCTTCGTAAGGCATACCGTCGATTAAAACAACACCCGAACCATCACCTCCGTAATCAAAAACACCACCCATGTTGTAAATAACGATAACTAATGCTGTCATCGTACAGATTAGAACCGTATCAATAAATGGCTCTAATAAGGCTACCAAACCTTCAGACGCCGAATAGTTGGTCTTCACTGCAGAGTGAGCAATTGAAGCTGAACCCGCACCTGCTTCATTAGAGAAGGCCGCACGTCTAAATCCAATTAAAAGAACACCAATAACTCCACCAACACCAATCGCCTTAGGCTTAAAAGCCTCAGTTATAATTTGAGAAATCGCATCATCTACAAGTGCAAAGTTGGTTCCAATGATATAAAGGCAGGCTAGAATATACATTACAGCCATTAAGGGCACTACCTTTTCAGTTACCGAAGCGATTCGTTTGATACCTCCTATAATGATTACTCCAACCACGGCAGCGATCACAAGACCAATAATAGTACCTGCCATCGCGCTGTCTAATCCAAACAATTCTTTGATGACAATAGTAGCTTGGTTTGACTGAGCAGCATTACCTCCTCCAAATGATCCACCAATACAGAATACGGCAAATAAGGCTGCAACTACTTTACCAAGTTTTGCGAAACCTTTATTCGATAAACCTTTCTTTAAAAAATACATAGGCCCACCATAAACCGTTCCGTTTTCATCCACATCTCGATATTGAACACCCAGGGTACATTCCACAAACTTGGTAGACATCCCTAAAAGACCGCAAACAATCATCCAAAAGGTAGCGCCAGGACCTCCGAGAGCAATGGCTAAAGCTACCCCAGCAATATTACCATTACCTACCGTCCCTGAAACTGCAGTGGCTAATGCTTGAAAGTGACTAACCTCGCCTTCTTGACTCTCATCTCTAATCGTACCCGCAACATCACCATCGACAATATTTACTTCAGACTTTTCGGCTCCGTGACCGTTAGCCTCTAATTCATCGTATTTTCCTCTAACTACGTTAATGGCAGTACCGAAGTATCGAATATTGGGGAAACCGAAATAAAGGGTGAAAAATAGCGCACTCCCTACAAGTAGAATGAGTACGAAAGGAGTACCTAATACTTCAAAAAAGACTACGTTGGTAACGAAGTCAGAAAAAGGCTTGAAGGCTTCGTCAATACGACGATCTAAACCTTTTTCCTGAGCGCTTAACGCACTACTACTCAACACAAAAAACATAAAAGCTAGCAGTCGAAGAGAACGAACCATAAAATTTCTTCGGATTTTTAAAATTACAAAGAGCTCAAGTTGCTAAAAAATTTACGATTTAGCAACGAAAGCTTTAAAAAACAAATAAAGAAAAAAGCACTGCAATCTTTATGCAGTCTTTTAACTAGAGATCGAAAACTGAACTGCGCTTGGTATAAACAAGGTCTTTTATTCTCAGCCAAAAGGCTAGAAAAAGATATAAGGCAAAGCCAAATCCTAGGGTAACAAAAGTGAGATATATGAAGGTTAATCGAATCACTCTCGGTCGAATCCCCCAAGAATCTCCGATCCGTTGACAAACTTTAAATCCCCACAACTGTAAGGTGTAGATAAACTGTGTCAAAGGTTTAATCATTCAAGTCCACCCTCCCATTCCATCATTCCGCCTACCAAGTTATAAGCGTTTTCGATTCCTTGAGATCTTAGAATAGCACAGGCTTGACCTGAGCGATTTCCTGAGCGGCAATAAACAAAATAAGAAGTGTTTTTATCAAAGCTAGCCACTGCATCCATGAATCCTTGCGGATTGAAAATATCGTGATTGATAGCCCCCTTAACCTTACCTGAAGCTACTTCATCAGCAGTTCTAACATCTAGGATAACCGCATTATCGGTTGATTCAAGCTTTTCGATCCACTCTTGTTGTGATAAATTCATGTTGCGTAATTTTAATTTTTTTCAAAGATAAAAGTATTCGATGATGTCTTTTGTAACTGAAGTTGCGCAATTCCCAAATCGCGATAATTCAAAGGTGCGTCAAAAAACAAGCGCTTATTTCCCTCAACCATTAAGGTAACAGGAATCGACATCAACTTCCACTTTTCACTCACCCTATATCGCCAGTTTAAGTCAGCTTCAGGTTCGACTAGAAATACTTGACTTTTAATACCTAACTCCTGAATAACTTGAGGAACCTTATTATCCCATACCGATTTTCTGTCGAGACTTACAAAGATTAATTTAACCTCAGGGTGATCCTTGGCAAATCTTTCAAAATCTGGCATTTCTTTTAGGCAAGGGGTACACCAAGTAGCCCAGAAATTATAAATGGTCAATTGCTCTGTTTCCTCTGACAGTAAAGAAATCAATTCATCTACGGATAATGAAACTGGTGAAGCAGCCGTTTCTTTGGGAGAACAAGAACCTAATAAAAGGGCTAGAAAAAGAAATAAGAATAGACGCATATTTAGAACAGAATGCATTTCAATAACTTTGTCAAAAATATGCAAAATGAAAAGAGAAGAACTACTGAATGACCTGGATTGGCGATATGCCACCAAAAGATTTAATCAGGAGGCGTCGATTGACGAAAGAGATTACCAAGCAGTTAAAGAGGCCATTCGACTGGCACCCACTTCCTACGGCTTACAGCCCTTTAAAATTATAGAGATTGAAGACCCTGAAACTCGCACTCAACTGCAAGGGGCTGGATACGGACAAAAACAAATTGTAAATGCCTCTAAACTGTTGGCTATTGCAAGCCTAAAACGTTTTGACAATGATCTTATTGATCGATACATTACTCTCAGTATGGAAACCAGGGGACTTACAGAAGAAGAGGTTTCTGGATACAGCAACTTCATGAAAGGAGTTTTCAGCCAATGGTCTGAGGAAGCCAAAAAATCTTGGTCTGAAAAGCAAGCCTATCTCGCTTTAGGCTTTGGAATGTTAGCCGCAGCTGAATTGAAAATCGACACCTGTGCCCTTGAAGGGATTGATATACAAGAGGTGAATAAAATTCTTCAATTAGAAGCCTCAGACTATCATGTGTCGGTATTATTGGCTTTAGGCAGAAGAGCTGAAGAAGATCAAAATCAACACGCTAAAAAGGTGCGTTTAGACCCTTCCGTTTTATTTGAAACGATATAAATTCTAAATGTGCTTTTAATTGAGTATCAAGCATTGTATATTTGGAGCAATGATTCAAATAAGAACAAATAAGAACTGGTGGAGATCGTCGTAGTAATGCGATGATTATCGGCTATAGATATATGTAAAGGCCTGTCATCGCGACAGGCCTTTATTATTTTTAAATAATTATGAAGTTGAAAAAATTCGAATTTACGAGCACCTTCGAAAAGATCATGGCAGATACGCTTACACCGGTAAGTGTTTATTTAAAGCTTCGGGATCATTTTCCGGGAAGTATCCTTCTCGAGAGTAGCGATTATCACACTAATGACAACAGTTTTTCGTACATCTGCTGCAAGCCGATTGCGTCGATATCATTGCACAACGAAAAATTAACTAAAATCTTACCCGATCAATCTGAGGAAGTGATTACACTGAGTAAATCAAACACCTTACTTGAAGAAATCGATGGGTTTAGTAAACAATTTAAAGGGGAACGTCTTCCTTTTAAGTTTATCACCAATGGATGGTTCGGATACACCAGCTATGACAGTGTTCGCTACTTTGAAAACCTACCCGATTATCAAACTGACAAACCAGGGCAAGACATTCCTGAAATCTACTACGCGCTTTATCAAAACATCGTAGCGATCGATCATTTCAAAAATGAGGCCTATCTCATCTGTCATTCTTATAACGATAGCGCTCCTAATATCGAAGAAATTAAGGCACTACTAGCTGTTGAGTCATTGAGCACCTATCCGTACAAGAATTTAGGAGAAAAAGAGGCCAATATTAGTGATGAGTCATTTAAAGATTTAGTGGTTAAAGCTAAAGAACACTGTAAGCGTGGCGACGTATTCCAGCTCGTACTATCAAGACAAACTTCACAGGCTTTTCAGGGAGATGAATTCAACGTCTATCGCGCTCTTCGATCAGTTAACCCTAGTCCCTACTTGTTTTATTTCGACTACATCAACTTCAAACTTTTTGGTTCTTCACCCGAAGCCCAACTTATTGTACAAGAGGGTCAAGCTGAAATTCATCCCATTGCAGGAACCTACAAACGTACCGGAGATGATGAGAAAGATGCAGAACTTGCCAAGAAACTAGCTGCAGACCCAAAAGAGAATGCAGAGCACGTCATGCTTGTTGATCTTGCGCGAAATGATTTAAGCCGAAATGGTCATGCCGTTGAAGTTAAAACCTATCGCGAAGTTCAATTTTTCTCTCATGTCATTCACCTCGTCTCAAAGGTTACTGCAAAGAAAACAGAAGGTACTTCAACCCTACAATTAATGGCAGACACCTTCCCTGCAGGCACATTGAGCGGAGCTCCAAAGCCGATGGCACTAAAACTAATCGACAAGTACGAATCAACTCGAAGAGGCTTTTATGGAGGTGCTATTGGATTCTTCGATTTTGACGGTAATTACAATCATGCCATTTTAATTCGAAGCTTTCTGAGTAAGAATAACAAATTGTACTATCAAGCCGGCGCCGGTATAGTAGCAAGTTCAGACGAAGAAAGTGAATTACAAGAAACCTATAATAAATTGGGGGCCCTTCAAAAGGCGCTTGAACTTGCCGAAAACCTGAGATAATGAGCAAAATACTTGTCATAGACAATTACGATAGCTTCGTATATAACATCGTTCACTATCTAAGAGAACTCGGAGAAGAAGTTACGGTCAAAAGAAACGATCAATTCGAAGTAAACGAGATTCTCGAATTCGATAAGGTTGTACTATCGCCAGGGCCAGGAATTCCTAGTGAAGCTGGCAAATTATTAGAAGTTATTCAATTCAATAATCAATTAGAGCATTGCATTCCAATGCTTGGGATCTGTTTGGGCCATCAAGCTATTGCAGAAGTTTTTGGTGGCACACTCAGGAATTTATCTCAAGTATATCACGGGATTGCAAGTAAAATCAATATTGATACGAACACAAGATTATACCAAAATTTCGAACCTAAACTTACTGTAGGTCGCTATCATTCATGGATTGCAGATATCGAATCAGCTCCGTTACTTAAAGCAAATGCTTGGGATGAAGCGTCGAATGTGATGAGTCTTGAGCACATCGAAAAACCGATTTGGGGTATTCAATACCATCCTGAATCAATATTAACTGATCACGGAATCGAACTTTTACAAAATTGGCTAAAAGCATGAAACAGTATTTAAATAGACTCATTCAGCACCAGCATTTGACCAAAGACGAGGCAAGAAACGTACTTGTTGAAATGGCTGAAGGAAAATTTGATCCTCATCAAGTCGCTTCTTTCCTTACGATCTATATGATGAGACCCATTACTTTAGAGGAATTAAGCGGGTTTCAAGAAGCCCTGCTCGATCTTTGTCTTCCGGTCAATCTCAATAATTACGATCCGATTGACCTATGCGGTACTGGCGGTGATGGTAAAGACACCTTCAACGTTTCAACACTTGCCTCCTTTGTGACTGCAGGTGCAGGCGTAGCTGTTAGCAAACACGGTAATTATGGTGTTAGTTCAGTTTGCGGAAGTAGTAACGTAATGGAACATTTAGGTATTGTATTCAGTAAAGAAGAAGATGTCCTTAAAAAGTGTCTAGACGATGCAAATATCACCGTTCTTCATGCTCCGCTTTTTCATCCGGCTATGAAAGCAGTAGCTCCCATACGTAGAGCATTAGGAGTAAAAACCTTTTTTAACATGCTAGGACCACTGGTCAACCCTGCATTTCCAAAAAAACAATTAGTAGGAGTTTTTAGCCTTGAATTAGCTCGAATATATGGCTATCTCTACCAAAAAACAGACAAAAACTATAGCGTAATCTATGCCTTAGATGGCTACGATGAAGCATCGCTAACTGGTAACTTAAAACAGATCAACAAAACTGGAGAGCACCTTTTAACTCCTGCACATTTTGGTACGAGAGCTATAGACCCAAAATTAATCGAAGGCGGTAAAGATGTAGCTTCTTCGGCAGATCTGTTCATGAAGGTGTTGAATGGTCAAGGGACAGAACCACAAAACAAGGTGGTTATAGCCAATGCCGCACTCGCCATATCAACTGCAGAAGACATCAATATCGAACGGGCTATTGAAAAGGCTGAGGATTCATTACATAATCGAAAGGCCCTTGGTTGTTTTGAGAGGCTGAAAAAAACATTAGTAGAGGCATGACCCCAATTTTAGAAAAAATAGTAGCACACAAGCGTCTCGAAGTTATTTCAAGCGAACAAGCCATAAGTAGTCAGCAGCTGAAAGACTCTATGTATTATCATCGAGAAATGTATTCAGCAAAAAATGCTTTGCGGTTAGGTGGGATCATTGCAGAACACAAACGTAAATCACCCTCAAAGAAAAGTATTAACCTTAGCCGACCTTTGGTTGATACCATCAATCGTTATGTACGCGGAGGAGCTAGTGCCATTTCGATATTGACTGATACGCAGTTTTTTGGAGGAAGCCTCACAGATCTTGCACTTGCACGAGCAAGCTGTAGCCTACCTATCATTCGAAAAGATTTTATTATCTCCACGTATCAAATCGACGAAGCAAAAGCATACGGAGCAGACTTTATTTTACTAATTGCTGCGATTCTATCACCCAATCAGATTCAAGAATTTACAGCGTATGCCCACGATATAGGGTTAGAAGTGTTGCTGGAAGTACACGATAAAGAAGAGCTTTTAGCCAATAAAAATTGTCTAGTTGATTTAGTCGGTGTCAATCATCGTAACTTAAAAACGTTTGAGACGAATCTAGATTTAGGATTAGAACTACTACCTGAAATTGACAAGAATCAAATCGCTGTAGCTGAGAGCGGTATTCATACCAAAAAAAGTTTGAAAAAGTTGTGGAAAGCTGGCTTCAAAGGTTTCTTGATCGGAGAATCAATCATGAAACACAAGGCTCCTGAAGAATTATTAGCCAAGTGGAATAATTGTTTGAAATAAGCTCATGAAAATCAAGGTCTGTGGTATAACGAGTCAAACCGTAATCATCGATAATTTAGGTATTGATTATATCGGACATATCTTTTGGGAACCCTCGAAACGATATGTTAATCCTGAACAAATCGCATTGCAACCGACCAATAATAAAAGGGTTGGAGTTTTCGTTGATGAGTCGATTGAGACCGTTAGTAAGATCGCTAAAAAACTTAATCTTAAAGGGGTTCAATTGCACGCCAATGAGGATGAAAAATACATTGAACAGTTAAAAGTCAAACTTCCCGACATATTGATTATCAAAGCTTTAGCTGTTGCTACCACAGAAGACCTAGTCCATTTAAATAGATTTGAAAAGATGGTTGATCTATTCATTTTCGACACCAAAGGAAGACTGCCTGGCGGTAACGGAATCCAGTTTGACTGGAATATATTATCCGAGTATAAGGGTACTATCCCATTCCTTCTCAGTGGGGGTATTGGACCTAGTGATATCGATGCGATAAGAAACTTTAAAAAACAACTCAATCACCCCCAATTTGTTGGGGTTGACCTTAATAGTAAATTCGAAGATTTACCTGGAGTTAAGAACGTTGAAAAACTAACTAACTTCGTGTCTTCTCTAAAAAACGAAGCATGGCTATGAAAAGTTATCATGTAGACAAAGAAGGTTATTACGGGGAATTTGGAGGAGCATACATTCCAGAAATGCTCTATCCCAATACCGAAGAACTACGTAATTCGTATCTGGAAATTACCTCAAGGGAGTCCTTTAAAAAAGAGTTTGACCAGCTCTTAAGAGATTACGTGGGACGACCTACACCGCTCTACAAGGCAGAGCGATTAAGTGATCGGTACAACACTCAAATCTACTTGAAAAGAGAAGATCTTTGCCATACAGGTGCTCATAAAGTCAATAACACCATTGGTCAAATACTTCTCGCCAAAGCTCTGGGGAAAAATCGAATTATCGCTGAGACTGGAGCGGGACAACACGGTGTAGCAACGGCAACAGTTTGTGCACTTATGGGTATTGAATGTGTGGTTTACATGGGAGAAATTGACATTGCACGCCAAGCCCCCAATGTAGCACGAATGAAAATGCTAGGTGCGACAGTTAGAGCGGCAACATCAGGAAGTAAGACGCTAAAAGATGCAACTAACGAAGCCATACGCGATTGGATCAACAACCCCGTTGACACCCATTACATTATTGGTTCAGTAGTGGGTCCTCACCCCTATCCCGATATGGTGGCTCGTTTTCAATCGGTAATTTCAGAAGAGGTCAAATGGCAACTGAATGAGCTTCACGGTAGAGACTATCCGGATCATGTAGTTGCTTGTGTGGGAGGCGGAAGCAACGCTGCCGGTATTTACTATCACTATCTAGACGATCCAAGAGTCAATATCATCGCAGTCGAAGCAGCAGGAAAAGGGGTTTCTTCAGGACATAGCGCAGCAACCTCAGCACTAGGGAAAGTGGGTATCATTCACGGCAGTAAAACCTTACTGATGCAAACAGATGATGGCCAAATCACCGAACCATATTCAATTTCTGCTGGCCTTGACTATCCAGGGGTTGGACCAATGCATGCACACCTTTTCAAATCGGGAAGAGGACAGTTTATTTCAATTACCGATGAACATGCCATGAGTGCAGGACGTAAGCTTTCAGAATTAGAAGGTATTATTCCTGCGATAGAAACAGCACACGCCTTTGCCATTTTTGATGAACTCAATTTCAAAAAGGATGAAATCGTCGTTGTTAATCTATCGGGGCGAGGCGATAAAGATCTACAAACCTATATTGACTATTTCAACCTATGAATCGATTGACCGAAAGACTATCCGCAGAAGGAAAGATTCTATCTATTTATGCAACGGCTGGGTTTCCGCAGTTCAAGGACACACTGCCAGTTTTAAAAGAACTTGAAAACGTCGGGGTAGATCTCATTGAAATTGGAATGCCATTCAGCGACCCATTAGCTGATGGGCCAACCATACAAGAAAGTTCAACAAAGGCTCTCATGAATGGAATGACCACAGAGCTACTTTTTGAACAATTAAAAGAGGTACGAAACCACCTATCGATTCCGCTCATTCTGATGGGATATTTCAATCCAGTTTTACAATTCGGAGTTGAAAAATTTCTACAGAAGGCGACTGAGATAGGGATTGATGGAGTGATTTTACCCGATCTACCTCTTGAGGTGTATGAAAGAGAGTATCAAGCTTTGTTCGAATCTTATGGCTTATCAATGATTTTTCTGATCACACCACAGACTTCTGAGAAGCGCATTCGTCAAATTGAACAAGCGAGCACTAGCTTTATCTACATGGTGAGTACCTCTAGTACGACAGGTGCCCAAGAAGGTTTTACCGAAGAAAGCATGGAATACTTCAAAAGAATTGAAGCAATGAACCTTCAAGTACCAACCGTAGTTGGTTTCGGTATTTCGAACGCTTCGAGTTACCACCAAGCCACTTCACACTCTAAAGGTGCCATTATTGGTTCTGCATTTATCAAAGCTCTTTCAAAGGATGGTATTGAAGGAATACCCCCATTTATTCAAAGTATTCGTTCAAAATCATGAAAAAGCAACTTTTAAACGCCTTGTTGTTCTGTGTTATACCAGGCCTTTTACCATTCAGTAGTGAGCCGCATATTGTTGGTAAAGTAAAATGGATCTTGGGCGGAGCCGTGGGAATGCAGCCCATGGACTATTTTGATGCCTTACTTCATGGCTCACCTTTTATCTACCTCATCATTGTACTTATAAAATGGGGTAAAGCAGGATTTCAATTAAACGATTAAATCAGCGGGTATAAACAGGCTGTAAAGGGTCAGTCGTTTGTGATGCATCGAAGCGATATCCATCACTTTCAAACTGCTCAAACACCGAAAGCTCGTTATCTGGGGTCTCTAGAAGAAAACGAGCCATCACCCCTCTCATACGCTTTGCGTAAAAGGAAATAATCTTCAACTTTCCGTCCTTGTAATCTTTAAATTCAGGACTAATCACTCGACCCGAAAAGGCTTTTAAATCGATAGCTTTGCTGTATTCCTTACTTGCCAGATTGACAATTATTTCATTCTCTGAGAGTTCATTTTCAAGATAGGAGGTTAGATTCTTGCGCCAGTGTTCATAAAGCGACTTTACACCTGCTACCTCCATTTTGGTACCCATCTCTAAACGGTAAGGTTGAATCGAATCAAAGGGTCTGAGCATACCATACAGACCAGATAAAATTCGAATACGATCTTTTGCAGATTCGAGTTGATTCTCATTTAAAGTTTGCGCTTCTAAACCTTTATAAACATCGCCATCGAAGGCAAAAAGAGCAGGTCTGGTCTCTTCTTCAGTAGGGTTACTTTTGAAGTGTTGATTACGTTCGAAATTCAAAGTTGCAAGTACGTTTGATAAACTCATTAATTGTTCTAAATCGCTCACACTTTTCTTCTTAAGGGCAATCTGAACCTTCTTAGTTTCTTTAGAAAAAAGAGGTTCAGTTCTGTAGTTGGTTGCCAGCGGAGTTTCAAAATCAAGAGATTTCGCTGGTGAGAGTAAAATTTTCATAGCTAATTATTTTATTCTATTACACCGACATAGGCTCGCCATTTTTCCAAACAAGCCGTAAAATCTTCAGGTAAATCAGAGTTAAAAGTTAAGGCTTTTTTAGTGATCGGATGTTCAAATCCTAAGGTCTTAGCATGAAGCGCCTGACGAGGAAGTAACTTAAAACAATTGTCGACAAACTGTTTGTATTTCGTAAAAGTGGTCCCTTTTAAAATTTTATCTCCTCCATACCGTTCATCATTGAAAAGTGGATGTCCAATATGCTTCATATGGGCACGAATTTGATGTGTTCGACCCGTTTCTAATTGACACTGTATGAGACTAATGTAGCGCAGGTCTTCTAAAACTTGGTAATGCGTAATCGCCGGTTTCCCGAAACTTTCATCCTCAAAAACATCCATTTGAAGACGATTCTTCAAGCTTCGTCCGATATGACCTTCAATAGTACCTGAAGCTTCAGAAAACACCCCCCAAGCAAGGGCGATATATTCTCTAGTGGAGGTTTTATTAAAAAACTGTTTGCTCAAATGGGTCATCGCCTCTGGGGTTTTAGCTACAACCAATAATCCAGAGGTATCTTTATCAATGCGATGAACGAGCCCCGGCCTCGAGTCGCTATTCAGCGGTAAATCTTTGAAATGATAAAGAAGGGCGTTAACCAGGGTTCCTGAATAATTCCCGTGACCGGGGTGTACCACCATTCCGGCTGGTTTATTCACAACAAGTAACACCTCATCCTCATAAACAATATCCAATGGAATATCTTCAGGCACTAACAGATTCTCATAAGGCGGATGTTCAAACATCACCTGAACCTTGTCCCCCGCTTTGACCTTGTAATTAGACTTTACAGGGTTTTTATTTACCCAGATATTTCCTTCTTTGGCCGCGGCTTGAATCTTATTCCTAGTAGCGTTTTCAATGAAGTTCATGAGGAACTTATCTACGCGTAAAGGCTCCTGTCCTTTAGAAGCTTCAAAGCTATAATGCTCGTGGAGCGAATCGGTGTCAAGGGAATCTAGGCTCATTGGATACTATCCTTTCCGTTACCCAAGACTAATAGCAGGGTATCTTTAATAGAAATTTGACTACCTACATCAACCGACGAGTCGCCGACTTTGATACCATAAACCATATCTAATCCAATAGCATCAATGTATTCCACCGAATCACTAACCGTAAAACCTAACAACCTCAATTGACTAAGCGCATTACGTCTAGTCATTTGAATCGCATCAGGAAGTGCTCTTCTCGCAAATTCAGCATCGTTAAGACTGAGGTAAACTTTTCTTCCAGACTTTACATTTTTACCTGCAATAGGCAACTGTCTGATCACACCATAAGGAATGATTTCGGGATTATAAGAAAGGGTGTCGTTAGCTACCCCAATGAGCTGAATATTGGTTAACGCCTCTGAGGCCTCCTCAAAGCTAAGACCGCTCAAATCAGGAACCACATAAGTATCGCCGTACTGAGTGTATGATTTTAGCCCCCAGCTTACTCCTTGAATTAAGATTACAAGAACCAGCCCGAGAATAATCAGTTGCTTTAAAAAGGAAATGGAAACCCAAAAGGATAAAAACTTTTTCATAAAGAAGAATCGAATGCAAAGATAGAAAAAGGGCTGATTTTCGTTACTTTGAAACCTGTAAGTAATAATCGATGGAAAAGCGAATGAATCTAGGAGTTATCATGGGCGGATATAGTCAGGAGAGAGAAATCTCCTTAAAGAGTGGCGCACAAGTCATTCGCCATGTAGACGCTACCCGTTTCAAGGTGTATGCTATCGATATAAGTAAAGAAGGTTGGTTTTGCGAAGTTGACTCAAATAGAGTCGCCATAGATCGAGCTGATTTCAGTGTTACCCTTCATGGAGAAAAGATTTCATTCGATCTCATTTTTAACGCCATTCATGGAACTCCAGGTGAAGATGGAATTTTACAGGCCTATTTTGATCTTTTAGGGATTAAATACACGGGGTCAAACAGCTATATCTCTGCCCTTAGTTTTAACAAAAGAGATCTGCTGAGTGTGACTAGTGATTTAGGTATTCCTAGAGCCAAACACCTCTCGCTGAACAAAGGTCAAACCTTATCTTCCGAAGAAATAGAACATATGGGGTTTCCATGCTTTGTTAAGGCGAATCGCTCAGGAAGTAGCTTTGGAGTATATAAGGTCAAGACAGAAGAAGAGCTAAAGCAGGCAATTTTAGATGTTTTCGAGATGAACGATGAGCTAATTATCGAAGAACACCTCGAAGGTATCGAGATTACTGTAGGGGTAATACCGGGAGAAAATGGTCCGCAAGTCTTACCAATGACTCTTATAAAAACGGAACATGAATTCTTTGATTACCAGGCAAAATATCTGGGAGAGAGTGAAGAAATTACTCCTGCTCCAATTGATCCATCTCTCGAGAAACAACTAACTCAGTATGCCTCAAAAATTTATCAAGACCTCGGATTCAAAGGTGCAACGAGAAGCGAGTTTATTATCAGGGAGGGTATCCCCTATCTTCTTGAAGTTAATACTACTCCGGGCCTTACAGAGCAAAGTATACTGCCTCAACAGGCAAGGTGTGCCGATATCTCAGAAGCTCGCCTTTTTGATCGTTTGATTAACGACGCATTGTAAAGTTGTATCTTTGACTCTATGAAAAAAGCGGTATTTCCAGGCTCTTTCGACCCGATCACGATCGGTCACGAGGATATCATTCGACGAGGCCTAGACCTATTTGATGAAATCGTAGTAGCCGTAGGAATCAATGCCGATAAGCGTTATCAATTTAGTCTAGAAGAGCGACTTGCCTTTATTCGAGCTACCTTTAAAGACGAACCAAAAATCACGGTAACTACCTACCAAGGGTTAACCGTAGATTACTGCAAACAAATTAATGCGGATTTTATCTTAAGAGGCCTTCGAAACCCTGCCGACTTCGAGTTTGAAAAAGCGATTGCTCATACCAATAGAACCCTGACTGAAATTGAAACAGTATTTCTGTTAACAGCCTCAAATAAGGATTTTATCAGTTCTTCAATAGTGCGTGATGTACTTCGAAATCAAGGGGATATAAAAGCCTTTGTCCCAGAAGGAGCATACGACCTAATCTGTAACGAATAACTGTCTAATGTTTCGGTATGAATTTCGAAGTGCAACTTCCTGTTGTTCTTGATTAAGCCACAACACGTCGGTGATCCCCTCCTCTAACTGAGGCGTGAACGGTCCTAAATCATCAGAAGTCATTTCGTACCAGTGGGTCGTTTTTAATCTCATCTCACCCTTTCTTTTGAAAATATGGTACGTCTTACCGAGTTTATACTGAATATCTAGAGAATCTATCCCCGTTTCTTCCATGACTTCGCGTATGGCAGCCTCTTCTAAACTCTCAGAAGATTCTCGCTTACCCTTCGGCAAATCCCATTTATCGTTTCGATAAATAAAGAGTACTTGACCTTTACTATTTCTAACAAGTCCGCCTGCCGCAACGACTTCCTTAATTACACCAGTCAAAAACTTAAGGGGGTTAGGGTCAGCTACTTCTACGAAATAGGTCACTGATTTTTTCTTCGACCCTAACTCTTCAAGCAGTTTTTTAAGCTCCTTCTTGGTGCTGATTGGCACTCGATTTTTACGAGGTAATGAGCGGTCAGACTCAAGAATTAGAAGGCTATTATTGACGAAAACTTCGTACATTCGCGCTATGATTTTGGACAAAGAAACTGCTTATAAAACAGCTGAATTGTTGCTACAAATAAAGGCAATTCAATTGAATCCCGAAACCCCTTTTACGTGGGCTTCGGGAATACAATCTCCAATTTATTGTGACAATCGACTCGCATTGTCTTATCCAGCGGTTAGAAACTATCTTCGACAAGAATTTGTTCGAAAAATAGAAGAACGTTACGGTAAACCTGAAGTAATCGCCGGAGTTGCTACTGGAGCAATAGGTATAGGTATCCTTGTCGCTGAGGCGATGGGTCTTCCTTTCGTTTATATTCGACCTGAAGCTAAAGGTCATGGAAGAAAAAATCAAATTGAGGGTAAGATTGACAAAGGACAAAATGTCGTGGTTATCGAAGACCTGATCTCAACAGGAAAGAGTAGTCTTAAAGCTATAGATGCCTTAGAAGGCGCAGAGGTTAACATCAAAGGAATGGCCGCCATCTTTACCTATAATTTTGAATCCGCCACTTCTCAATTTAAAGAGCGTGATTTAGATGTGTTTACCTTGAGTGACTACAAGCATTTAGTTGCTTACGCAAAAACCACAAATAAATTTTCTATTGAACAACTAGACCTTCTAGACCAGTGGAGTGAAAACCCACAAGGCTGGGGAACTAATTAATCGTATTATGGAATTAAATTCACCGGTTCACACCATTAACAAATCAGCTCAGGAAGTATTTAGCTTTCTATCGAACGTTTCGAACTTCGAATCGATTATGCCAGAAAACAACAAAGTATTCAAGGTAATCGATGAAAACCGTTTTGCATTCGCTCTAAAAGGAATGCCTGAGATTGTCTTAGAAATCACTGAGCGTATTGAATCAGAACGAGTTACACTTGGTTCAACCAACCCACAGTTTCCATTTTCATTGCAGGCAAATTTGAAGGCCATCGAGACGGGATGTACGTTACAATTAAATTTCCAGGGAGAATTTAACGCGATGATCTCTATGATGATTAAGGCGCCTCTTACGCACTTTATAGAATCTCTAGCTGAAAAAGCCTCTCAACACTTCAACGCTTAAACGCGTAACATACGAATCGCTTCAGAGGTAAATTTTAAAGGTTTACCCTCACTCGAACACAAAAGGACCGATCCATCTTCTGTTACCCCTAACAAAGTAGCTTCGACAACCTTATCTCCTAATTGCCATCGATGCATCTGGTTTATTCCATACAGTTTACTATGAAACTGATCGATAGTAATTTCTTGACCTTGAAGTAAATGATTGACTATCGAAACAGATAGCCCATAAGCTAATGGGTCAATCTCAAAATCCTTTTGGGTTAATTCACACATCGAAGTAGCTTTATATTCATCCTTAAAACTGACTTGATTCACGTTCAACCCAATCCCAACAATAACAAAAGAGGATTTCCCTTGCCGTAAACTTCTTTCGATTAAAATTCCCGCAATCTTACGATCACCTGCCATAATGTCGTTTGGCCACTTGACCGATAAATCAGGAATTCCTGCAGCTTCTAAAATCTCTAGTACAGACCAGGTAATCTGCCTCATTGCTCGAAATACTGATTTAGGTGATGAACCAAAATCAGGCAAAACATAGCTTATAGTCAGGTTTTTACCGGGCTCAGAGCTCCAGGGACGCTCGAGTCTACCACGTCCGCCCGTTTGATCGATGGCATATAATGCCGAAGGAATTTCGATAGCTCCCGATCGAAAAAGCGATGCAATTAAAGTGCTGGTAGAATTCGTGGCATCGACTTTGATAATATTCATTTAGAGTTATCTTTAATATTCTGAGGAGAGCTGAAAAACTAAGGCATGACAAGTTAAAATAAATTAACTTTGTGCACGAAAATTAAACCGATTGAATGCAAAAAACACAAGCGAGTACTGAGGAACTTATAGCGCTAATCATCGACGGAATTGAAGATGTTAAGGGCGTTGAAATAAACCTGTTAGATTTAAGAGAAATCGAAAATACAGTTTGTGACTATTTTGTGATTTGCAACGGAACTTCGAATACGCACGTGAATGCAATCGTCTCTTCTATTCAGAAGAAGGTAAGTAAATCGATTAAATCGAAACCATGGAAAGTGGAGGGTACCGAAAACAGCGAATGGGTACTTCTCGATTATGTCGATGTGGTCGTTCATGTTTTTCAAAGACCCATCAGAGAGCGCTATGATATCGAAGGACTTTGGGGGGATGCGAAACTAACCACCATCGAACGTTCCTTTTCTTAATTTTTCCCTTTTGCTATGAGTAATAATCCTATGAATAACAATACCAAAAAAAAGCCTTCTAAATACGGCTGGATTTTTTATGCCGCGATTCTAGTGTTCGTGGCCTTTAATCTATTTGGTGGTTTAGCCCTAGATAATCAAGAAAAAACAACCACTTCTCAATTAGAAGAATACCTTAGAGAGGGTGATGTAGACAAGATCGTAATCATCACCAATACCCGTCAAGCAAAGGTTTATCTAAACGATAACGCCCTCCAAAAAGAGGTGCACAAAAAAGTTGCTGAACCGAGCCTACTCCCTTCTGCTGCTCCAACTGCACAGTATGTTCTAGACTTTGGTGATTTACAAAATTTCGAAAACACCATAAAGACGATTAAGTCAGAGAACAACCTGGCAACGGTTATTGACTATGACAAGGAGAATAATTATCTGTTAGAACTCCTTATTTCAATTCTGCCTTTTGTACTTATTATCGGGGTTTGGATATTCCTTATGCGACGAATGTCAGGTGGATCAGGAGCATCAGGTGGTGGTCAAATTTTCAGTATTGGAAAATCAAAAGCGAAGCTTTTTGATGAGAAAACAGATACTAGAACTTCATTCAAGGATGTAGCTGGTTTAGAGGGTGCGAAAGAAGAAGTTCAAGAAATTGTCGAGTTCTTAAAAAACCCAGAGAAGTATACTTCTTTAGGCGGTAAAATACCAAAAGGAGCACTACTAGTAGGCCCTCCAGGTACGGGTAAAACGTTACTCGCTAAAGCCGTTGCTGGTGAGGCAAAAGTACCCTTCTTTTCCCTTTCAGGATCTGACTTTGTAGAAATGTTTGTAGGTGTTGGAGCCTCACGAGTTCGCGACCTATTCAAACAAGCTAAGGACAAGTCCCCTGCGATCATTTTCATCGATGAGATTGATGCTATTGGTCGAGCAAGAGGAAAAAACAACATGACAGGTTCTAATGACGAGCGTGAAAATACCCTTAACCAACTATTAACAGAAATGGATGGTTTTGGTACCAATACCAATGTTATTGTACTTGCAGCAACAAACCGTGCAGATGTTTTAGACAAGGCGCTAATGAGAGCAGGACGCTTTGATCGACAGATCTATGTAGACCTACCCGATCTGAATGAAAGAAAGGAAATTTTCGAAGTACATCTAAAACCAATCAAAACTTCAGAAACCCTAGACCTAGAATTTCTAGCCCGTCAAACTCCAGGTTTCTCAGGAGCTGATATCGCCAATGTATGCAATGAGGCGGCATTAATTGCAGCACGTAAAGAGCAGAAATCAGTTACTAAGCAAGACTTTTTAGATGCTGTTGATCGAATTGTAGGAGGACTAGAGAAACGCAGTAAAATCATAACTCCTGATGAAAAACGAGCCATTGCATTTCATGAGGCAGGCCATGCGACCGTTAGCTGGATGCTACAATACGCCGCTCCCCTTGTTAAAGTTACTATTGTGCCCAGAGGTCAATCATTAGGAGCAGCTTGGTATTTACCTGAAGAACGTCAGATTGTTCGACCTGAACAGTTGCTAGACGAAATGTGTGCAACTATGGGAGGTCGTGCTGCAGAGAAAATTATCTTCGACACTATTTCTACAGGAGCACTAAGTGATTTAGAAAAAGTAACCAAACAGGCGCGTGCGATGGTTACGGTCTATGGATTAAACGATAAGATCGGTAACGTTACTTATTACGATTCGAGTGGTCAAAGTGAATATGGGTTTACAAAACCTTATAGTGAAGTAACTGCACAAACTATTGATAAAGAAATTTCTGATCTAATCGAAGGTCAATATCAACGCGCAATTACTATTCTCAAAAAGAATAAGGATAAACTCACCAAGCTTGCCGAGCGATTGTTAGAAAAAGAGGTTATTTTTAAAGATGACTTAGAGGAGATTTTCGGAAAACGACCGTTCGAAAAAGAAACGCAATCCGAAGTATCTCAGGAAGAGACAGAAGTAACACCTGAACATAAAGAAGAAGGCTTAGACGCATAATGGGATTTTTTGATCGCATCTTTGGAAAGAAAATCGAATCTGACGAGAATACGTCAGGTCCCAAAGAGAGTGAATCAGAATCTTTACCAGTCGATGAGCTTTTTCTCAGAGAATTTACTGGCAGTGGTGGAAAGTTTTTATACTGTGAAAATCAAGAAGAAGTAGATCGTTTTTTCGATAAGATCATCGAAGAAAATAGTTGGCAAGAGAACGATATTCTATGTCTTGACGCAGAACTTATCGATCGGTACGCTTCGATTGCTCATTTCACCGACAGGTACAGTAAACCAACGATTTTCACTACTAGATGTGAACACCTAATCGCAAATCAAGGATCTGTACTCGTTTGTTCAAAGCAATTAAAAGGTATAAAAAACGAGGAACTGCCCGAAAATCTAATTGTTTTTGCTCGTACTTCTCAAATGGTAGCGTCCATTTCAGAGGCGCTTCGATCCATCAAACAACGTCATTTAGGGGGTCCTTTACCTACTAAGATCACCTCCTTCAAAAATAATGAAGTTAATCAAGAGAATAAAGATGACTTCATGCATTATGGAACCAAAACCAAAAACCTATATCTTCTGCTTTTAGAAGACTTTTAAATGAACACCCTCGTACTTCGATCTATTAGTGGATTAGCGTATATTCTGTTGTTCTTAGGCGCTATATATGTTCCTAGAGAAGAGGTGTTTTTTATGTGGTGCGCCTTACTAGGTATCGGTGCAGCCCTAGAAATAAGAGGGATGTTTCGGCTTCCGAGGCAATTGGTCTTTGTGGGGTCCTCGGTGATTCTTTTACTTGCTTATACCAGTGAGTCTAAAACCATTTTTGTTTATGCCGGAGTGATTGCTACGCTTCTTATGAGCATCATGCTTCTTAAAAAGTGCAAAAACAATTATTTTCACCGATACTTCTCTCCACTCTATGCTGTATTAGGAATATTCAATCTTTTCTTAATCTACCAACTCAACACCATGTGGTGTTTAGGTATTCTTTTATTGGTATGGACCAATGATTCTGTGGCCTATTTGGTCGGATCAAAAATTGGAAAAACAAAGGTCAGTTCTATTTCACCGAACAAAAGCTTAGAGGGTTATATCGGAGGCACAATAGCAACCATTGTTGTCGGATATTTTTTGAATCAATACCTCCCACTTCCTCACTGGTTTATTCTGAGCCTCACTACAAGTCTTCTAGCAAACTTTGGAGACTTAGTAGCTTCTAAAATGAAACGACTAACTCATGTCAAAGACAGTGGAAGAGTCATTCCCGGACATGGAGGGATTTTAGACCGTATCGATAGTTTGATTTATCTATCTCCAGTCATTTATCTACTTTTAATCCTTTAATTAAACATCTATGTTTCACAAAGAAGGTTACCCTAGTATTGCACTAGCTACGCTAGTTTTGGTTTTATGCATCTGGCTTGGTATGAGTATCGAGTCTACATTTCTGGGTAGTTTACCAATTATAGCTGGTGTATTACTATGGATCATCATCTTGCAGTTTTTTCGCAACCCTAAGCGAATCACACCCAAATCTGAAAAGGGTATAATCGCACCTTCTGATGGTACGGTCGTCAAAATTGAACCTTTTACCGATCATGAATATTTCGGAGAACCAAGAACACTGATTTCAATTTTCATGTCGCCACTCAATGTTCACGTGACGAGATATCCATTCGATGGAAAGGTACTCTACAGTCAATACCATCACGGAAAATACCTAGTAGCTTGGCACCCAAAATCAAGCACGCACAATGAAAGAACCACAGTGGTAATTGAGCATCCGAGTGGTGAGCCCATACTTTACCGACAAATTGCAGGAGCGCTTGCACGAAGAATTATTAATTACGCTAAGGTCGGAGATGCCGTTAAAGCCGGTGAAGACGCAGGCTTTATCAAGTTCGGTTCACGAATAGACGTGATCGTACCCAATGACGCCAAAATAAATGTGTCCCTCGACCAAAAAGTCAAGGGAGGTGAAACGATTATCGCTGAATTATTGGAGTAATCCGAGGCTCTTCTCTAATCCTTCAATTTTTTCTTGAGCATCAGCGGCCTTTTTACGCTCTAATTCAATAACCTTTTCAGGGGCGTTTGATACAAATCGCTCATTGCTTAATTTCTTGTCTACTGAAGCCAAGAATCCTTTGAGGTAATCAATTTCTTTTTGAATCTTTTCCCGTTCTGCCTCAAGATCTACCCCTTCGCTCAGTGGAATAAAAAACTCTGTTTTACTTACTCTAAAACTAGAACAAGCCCCTGGAGCCGCTTCAACCCTTTGAGGTAAACTCGTATTGGCCAACTTGGCAGCTACCTCAGCATATAATTCAAAATCAATAACATCGGTCACTAAGAGCTCTAACGACTCTTTAAAGGTAATACTCTTCTCTTTTCTTATGGATCGAATCGCACTAACCACCTCCTTTGACGTTTCAAAGGCCCTTAAAGTGTCTTGATTATACACTTTTGCCTTAGGCATACTTGCGACACAAATCGAGTCCTTTGAGTCTCTTAATGTTAAAGATTGCCACAGTTCCTCGGTAAGGAACGGCATAAATGGATGCAAAGTAACTAACAGCCTGTCTAGAATATCAATTACCTGGTTTAGGGTGGTTTGATCAATGGGACTACCATATGCTGGCTTGATAATTTCTAACAACCAAGAACAGAAGTCATCCCATATCAAACGATAAATACTCATCAGAACATCTGAAATACGGTACTTCTGATAGTGATCCTCAATCTGTTCTAATGCTGCGGCAAAGGACGCTTCAAACCATTCAATCCCCTGTTTGGCATATAAAGGTTGTTCAATATCAGCTACCTCAAAGCTCTTGATTAATCGAAATGCATTCCAGATTTTATTAGCGAAACTACGACCTTGATCGCATAGCGATTCGTCGAAAAGTAAGTCGTTACCGGCAGCGGAGCTGAGTAATAATCCGACACGAACTGCATCTGCACCATAGGTATCAATCAGACCTAGAGCGTCTGGAGAATTCCCTAGAGACTTACTCATCTTTCGGCCTTGTTTATCTCTAACCAATCCTGTTAAATACACGCTAGTAAATGGTGGCGCATCTCGGTGCTCATAACCCGCGATAATCATACGAGCTACCCAGAAAAAGAGGATATCTGGACCGGTTACTAAATCTTGGGTAGGATAATAATAGTTGATCTCTTCATTTTCAGGATCAAGGATACCGTTAAACACACTAATCGGCCAAAGCCAAGAAGAGAACCAAGTGTCTAAAACATCTGCATCTTGAGTCAAATCTTCAGCAGTATAAGTCGTTGCCTCTCCTTTCTGTATTGCTAGCTGATTCGCTTTTTCAACGGCTTCTTCTATAGAGGTCGCAACGACCATTTGACCATCACCGTAGTAATAGGCAGGGATTTGTTGACCCCACCAAAGCTGTCGAGAAATATTCCAATCTCTGATATTCTCTAGCCAGTGGCGATAGGTGTTTTCGAATTTTTTCGGATAAAGTTGAATCGAATGATCTTCAAGTACAGAAGTTATAGCAGGCTTGACCAACTCTTCCATCTTTAAGAACCATTGATCTGATAACCTTGGTTCAATAACAGCCCCTGTACGCTCAGAAGTACCAACGTTATTCAGATGTGACTCTTTCTTAATTAACAATCCGAGTTCATTTAACTCTTCAGCTATTGAATCACGAACTTCAAAACGATCTCTACCCTCATAATGCATGGCATGAGCATTGAGCGTTCCGTCTGCATTAAATACATCATAGATGGCTAGGTCGTACTTATCTCCGATAGTTTTATCATTGATATCGTGCGCGGGAGTAATTTTAAGGCAACCTGTCCCAAACTCGGGATCAACGTAGGAATCTGCGATAATAGGAATTTCACGATTACAAATCGGTACTCGAACCTTTTTACCAATTAACGATTGATATCGTTCATCTTCAGGGTTGACACAGATAGCAACGTCGCCAAATATCGTTTCAGGTCTAGTAGTAGCAACGGTTATTTCCCCTTCTCCCTCTACAAAACGATAACTTAAGTAGTACAGTGAGCCCTGCATTTCTTTGTAGATCACTTCTTCATCAGAAAGGGTAGTTTGGGCTTTTGGGTCCCAATTAACCATTCGGTACCCTCTATAAATCAACCCTTTATCATATAAATCTACAAAGACCTTAATCACAGAATCATAAAGATCTGGATCCATGGTGAATTTGGTTCTAGACCAGTCACATGAAGCACCTAATCGTCGTAACTGCTTAAGAATAACCCCTCCATACTCATCGGTCCAATCCCAAGCGTGCTTCAAAAACTCCTCTCTAGAAAGTGAAGATTTCTCAATACCCTGCTCCTTTAGTCGGGCAACCACTTTTGCTTCTGTTGCAATAGAGGCGTGATCTGTACCAGGCACCCAACAGGCATTTTTTCCTTGCAGTCGAGCGCGACGAATCAAAACATCCTGAATAGTGTTATTCAGCATATGCCCCATATGAAGTACTCCTGTGACATTCGGTGGAGGTATAACGATGGTATAAGGCTCGCGCTCATCAACTTTCGATTCAAAAAGCTGATTAGCGATCCAATGTTCGTACCATTTTTGCTCGATGTTCTCAGGGCTATATTGGGCAGCTATTTCCATAGGGAAAAGATAAGGATAAGGTGATTCTTCAAATACCGACAAAAATAGGAAAGATCATATCATTTATAAAAGTTATTTGCCTCTAAGACACATTACTGTAAAATTGTATCATGCGACAGCAAGAAGTTATATTTGTACTCTTTTTAGCGTCGTTCATTTTTACAACAAAGATGCACGCACAAGAGGCTAGGCTAGCTTTTGAATCAGACTTAATTACCATCGGATCTGTTTCTAAGAGTAATCCTAGGGTGCATTACCTTCATTTCAATAACCGCTCTAAGGATACGGTTAAGCTTCTAGAAACCCACGTATCTTATGGCTACGACGTAGTTTATAAACCTGAGCTCATTCAGCCTAACCGAAGAGATAGTATAGGAATTCGTATTTCTAATGATCTTTTGAAAGGCCCGTTCAGAAAGGTACTTACCTTGATAACAAGTGAAAGTCCTGGTGTTTACAGCATTAAAATCAGCGGGAATATCATCGACTAATTTGGTACCTTTACTACCAAAACCGTATGCCTAAGATATCTGCTAAGGGAAGTGCGATGCCGCAATCCCCTATTCGCAAACTCGTTCCTTTCGCTCAATCAGCTAAGAATAGAGGTATTCATGTACTTCATCTAAATATCGGACAACCCGATATAAAGACACCAGATAGTGCTATTCATGCGATAAAGAATTTAAGTTTAGACACCCTTGCATACAGTCGAACTGAAGGGAGTGATGAGCACAGATCTAAAGTTGCATCCTACTATAATAGTTTTGGTGCAAATGTTACAGCAGACGATTTAATTATCACTACCGGGGGTTCTGAGGCACTGTCTTTTGTTATGGCAAGTCTATTAGACACCGAAGATGAAATTATTATCCCTGAACCCTTTTATGCGAATTATAACGGATTTGCTGCTGCAAATAATTTAGTTGTAAAGTCAGTCACTGCATCCATCGACAATAACTTTGCCCTACCTAATCGTGAGGCATTTGAATCCAAAATCAGTAAGCGAACCAAGGCAATTCTAATTTGTAACCCGTCAAATCCAACGGGCTATGTATATACGCTAGAAGAGCTTGAATTTCTAGCTGACCTGTGCAAAAAACATGACTTATTTTTGATTGTCGACGAAGTTTATAGAGAATTTGTCTACGGTGAAAATCAATTTCATTCGGCGCTTCTTCTCGAAGGCATGCAAGAGCACGTTGTTGTAGTAGATTCTGTTTCTAAACGTTACAGTATGTGTGGAGCACGAATTGGCTACGTGGTGACAAAAAACAAAGAAGTTCGGTCTTGCATTATGAAATTTGCGCAAGCTCGACTTTCTCCTCCGACATTAGCCCAAATTGCAAGTGAAGCGGCTTTAGAAACTCCTCCATCCTATTTAAAAGAGGTCAATACGGAATACAACAATAGAAGGCTTGTACTGAAAGAAGGATTATCAGTAATCGATGGGATTCGAGTATCTGATCCTCAAGGGGCGTTCTATTTAATTGCAGAGCTACCGGTGTCAGATGCAGAACATTTTTCACAATGGCTTTTAGAACATTTTGAATTTGAAGGTGAAACAGTCATGCTCGCTCCTGCAGCCGGTTTTTATGCCACAAAAGGACAAGGAATTAATCAAGTGCGCATCGCCTATGTATTAGAAATAGAATCACTCAAAAGAGCTATTCGATTATTAGAAATTGCCTTAAACTCCTATAAAAAAACCAACGTGTAAATATAAAGTGATCGACCTAAAACCGTACAATACTTTTGGAGTATCTGTAAAAACTCCTCACCTAATCACTGTTGAAAGTAAACAAGCTTTGGTAGAAGCTCTGCAGCTGTACCCCAACGCGTTGATTCTAGGAAAGGGTAGTAACATCCTATTTACTAAGGATCTCGAACAACCCGTCATCGTGATAGCGAACAAAGGGATTACTACCGAAAATTGGGAGAATGACCTGGTAAAAGTAACGGCGGCAGCTGGTGAGTCTTGGGATGATCTTGTTCAGTATACACTTTCACTAGATCTGTGTGGTTTAGAAAATCTTTCATTGATACCGAGTAGTGTAGGAGCCGCACCTATTCAAAATATAGGTGCATATGGGGTAGAACAAAATCAATTTTTTGAATCCTGCCTTGCATTAGACTGTTCAAATCTAACTTGGGTTCAATTTTCTAAGGAGCAATGTCAGTTTGGTTATAGAAATAGCTTTTTCAAGAACGAAGGTAAAGGTCGTTTTATTATCTGGGCGGTATCCTATGTACTCCCATCTAAAGCTGCAGAATTAAACATCACCTACGCTCCACTTAAAAACTATTTTGAGGAGCATCCAGAAATTCAACCCACCCCCAAAAAGATTGCAGAATTAGTCATTGAAATCAGAAAATCGAAACTACCCGACCCCAATAAATTAGGAAATGCTGGTAGTTTTTTCAAAAATCCGGTGATCAAAGAAGACCTTGCCTTTCAACTCAAGGGTGAATTCAGTGATTTGCCGCTTTACCCTGCATCTGATGGTGTCAAGGTGGCAGCCGGATGGCTTATCGAAAAAGCCGGATTCAAAGGCTATTTCAAAGGAGATGCAGGAGTTCACGACCAACAAGCATTGGTTCTAGTCAACAAAGGAAATGCCTCTGGTACAGAGATCGCCAATCTCTCTATTCAGATTCAAAAAGAAGTATTTGATCAATTTAGAATTAGACTAGAACCCGAAGTAACTATTCTCTAGTTTGTTCGTAAATTTGCGCTATGAAATTAGTTCTATTAACCGCCGGCATTTTACTCCTAGCAGTTGCTGGTATCGCGATTAAACTATGGGCTAAAAAAGATGGTGAGTTCGCGGGAACTTGTGCGAGTCAGAGCCCATTCCTTAATAAAGAGGGTGAAAACTGCAGTTATTGCGGAAAAGCTCCTTCGGAGCAATGTAAAAAAGAAGCCCTTAATTAATCTAATTTGGGTAAGGATCAAATACAACAACTGATTCTAGAAGCTAAACAAGGGAATCAACTTGCTTTCAATCAACTCCTTAATGAGTATTGGGATCAGATTTATCATTTTCATCTTAGCCGAAACGTAGATCCCTTTGATGCTGAAGATTTATGTATTCAAACCTTTGCAAAGGCTTTTGACAAATTAGATCGTTACGACTCCAATTTTCAATTCAATACTTGGCTCATCACCATCTCAAAAAACTTACACATTGACCTTCTCAGATCTAGAAAGAAGGGTGAAATTTTCGATGCGTTTATAGAAGAGAATTCTGAAGTTATTGATGACTCAACTACCCTTGAAGAAAGAGAAGCAGATGAAATTCAGGATCGTCAGCTCAAAGCTGGAATTGAAAAACTAACACCTAAGCACAAGACCGTTCTTCAGCTCCGATACTTCGATGAACTGCCTATTGCTGAAATTGCCAATCGACTCGATCAATCTGAAGGAAACATTAAGGTATTATTACTAAGAGCAAGGAGGTCTCTTGCAGATAATTTGAAGAATAACTCCTAATTTTGTCAAAAAGAAAATAATGGAAGTTGCCCCTGAAAAAATTACTAAGAAAGGAAAACCGAAATGGTTGCGAGTAACTCTTCCTACTGGAGAGAAATACAAGCAACTTAGAGGCTTAGTAGACACATACAACCTACATACCATTTGCACCTCAGGAAGTTGCCCAAATATGGGTGAATGTTGGGGTGAGGGAACTGCCACCTTTATGATTTTAGGTAATATCTGTACAAGAAGCTGTGGATTTTGTGGGGTAAAAACTGGGCGTCCAGAATCAGTAGATTGGGCTGAACCTGAAAAGGTTGCGCGTTCTATTAAAATCATGAAAATTAAACATGCGGTGCTCACCTCAGTTGATCGAGATGATTTAAAAGACATGGGATCTATTCTATGGGCCGAGACTATCGGGGCAGTAAGAAGAATGAGTCCATCTACCACCTTAGAGACACTTATTCCTGATTTTCAAGGAATCACCGAACATCTCGATCGAATTATAGCGGCAGGCCCAGAGGTGATTTCACACAACATTGAAACCGTGAAGCGTCTAACCCGTGAGGTACGAATTCAAGCGAAATACGAAAAAAGTATGGAAGTATTGAATTACCTCAAAAACGCAGGAGCAAGAAGAACTAAATCGGGAATCATGCTAGGCCTAGGCGAAACCGAAGAAGAAGTTTACGAAACTCTTCGTGATCTGAGAGCTAATCAAGTGGATGTAGTAACCATTGGTCAATATTTACAACCTTCGAAAAAGCACCTGCCTGTCAAAGACTTCATTAGCCCAGAACAATTCAAGAAATACGAAGAGTACGGTCTTGAATTAGGATTTAGACATGTAGAGAGTGGCCCACTAGTTCGTTCTTCGTACAAAGCGCATAAGCACGTTAACTAATGACCAGAGTAGCCATTAATGGCTTAGGCCGAATTGGTCGACGATTCCTAAGACTTTCCTTAGATTGTGAATACCTAGAAGTAGTCGCTATTAACGAGTTAGGCGGTGTAGATTCAGCAGCCCATTTATTAAAATACGACAGTATTTTCGGGATTCTTGAAAAGAACATTCAGGTTGAAGATCAAAAGCTAGTAGTAAATAATAGGCCTATTGCTTTCTTTAATGAGAGAAATATCGAAGACATCGATTGGGGTGCTCACAACATTGATGTAGTCATAGAATCTACCGGACAGTTTAAGGATCGTATCCACCTTGAAAAACATCTAAACGCAGGGGCAAAAAGGGTAATCCTCGCGGCCGTTCCTGAAGAGAATACCATACCAATGGTGGTATTAGGAGTCAATGATCAAACCGTAGACTTATCTAATAAAATACTTTCAGGGGCTTCCTGTACCACGAATAATGCAGCACCAATGATTCAACTCATTGAAGATTTATGCGGTATTGATCAGGCTTATGTAACCACTGTTCACTCCTTTACCTCAGATCAGTCGCTACACGATAAGTATCACAAAGATCTAAGAAGAGCGCGTTCTGCTCCTGCTTCGATTATTCCAACGACTACCGGTGCAGCAAAGGCACTAACTAGAATATTTCCTAATCTATCTGACGCCATGGGAGGTTGCGGTATACGCGTACCTGTATCAAATGGCTCTTTAACCGATATCACCTTTAATGTGAAGGAATCGGTGAATGTAGAAAGAATCAATCAGCACTTTTTAAACGCAAGTAAAGAATCTAGATGGAAAGGCATTTTATCCTATACTACCGACCCCATCGTTTCTGTTGATATTCTTCGAAATACATACTCCTGTGTATTCGACTCAGAAATGACCTCTGTCATCGGAAAAATGGTAAAAGTCATCGGCTGGTACGATAATGAATCGGGATATAGTAGCCGACTAATTGATCTCATTAAACGTCTTTCGTAGAATTAAATGGATAAGCTCATCCTTTTGATCAAAGCAAATCGAATGTTCCACCTCGATTACTTGAATGAATTGATTGGGAATTACAGCCTCTAGTTTCACTTTATCCTTAGCAGTCGTAAGTATTTGATCATAACTATTCAGGTTCGAAAAATCAGATGCTTGGTAGGCATGATGATCCTTAAATCGCAAATGATCAAAAGAGATACCGAGATCTAACAAATAAGACTCCAGAGGACTTGCGTCTGCTATTCCGGTTATCAATAGATTCTTTGCGGATCTAAGCGAAGTGAAGCTTTCATCATTTAATGCCGGATACTTTAAAGAGGCAAAAAAGACTGAGGCTGAAGACCACTTACTCACACGATTTTTAATCCTTTCGGCTTCCTTTTTGGTAAGGTCCTCCGGACATTTAGTAACCACGATGATATCCGCTCGGTTTGCTTGAGTCTTATGATCTCTTAACCTACCCTTAGGAAAGTAACAATCGTTATAAAACGGGTTCAAATAGGTAGTGAGTAAAATGTTTGCTTTAGCACTGACTTTGCGGTGTTGAAAAGCATCATCAAGTAAAATGACTTCAGGAGAATATTCGTTTACAATTCGCTCAATACCATGGCTTCTATCCTCGCAAACGGCTACAGGGAGCTGGTCAAAAGCATTGAAAATTTGCAAGGGCTCATCGCCTACCTCTTCAGGGATAGATTCCCTTTTCACCCACTTAAAACCCACTGATTTTCTGCCATAGCCTCGACTTAGAACTACTGCATTGTTAGCGTTGAAAACCTCCTTTATCAACCAAAGAATCATTGGTGTTTTACCGGTTCCTCCAAAACTCAAATTACCAACAACCAAGGTTGAAACCGAAAACCTCTTAGAACTGAACCACCCTAAATCAAAAGCCTTATTCCGTAAATAGACCACTATCGAATAAAGCCATGAAAATGGGGATAGAGCGAGTTTCAAAATATGCATATGCGAATTTATAATAAATTAGTGGCTCATTTCTTTTCTATGCTACGCACCGATATTTCAAATGCACTCGAAATGTGGGCGCCTTTAACAGGCGCCGAAGATTTCGATAACGTTGGTTGGCTATATCAATCCACAACCTTAGACATCAGTGGAGTCCTTGTCTGTCATGATGCACTCGAAGAAATCATCGAAGAAGCTCATCAAAAGAAATGTGAAATGGTAGTTTGTTACCACCCAATCCTATTTAATGGGTTAAAACGTATCGATCAAACCGACTATGTATCACGGGCCATTCAAAAAGCAATCACCTATAATATTAGTATTTATGCGATGCACACAGCATTAGATAAAGTAATTGGAGGTGTTAGCGATTTAATGGCAACTCAGTTAGGACTAAGCGAAGTTTCCTTTCTCTTGCCTGATGACGATAAATGCGGAATGGGACGAATCGGAATTTTAAGAGAAGCCATAGACTCTGAGTCATTTTTGAAAAAAGTCAAAGAAACCTTTAGAACACCGGTGATTAGACATAGTAAATTCAAGGGCAACATGATTCGTAAAGTGGCTGTTTTAGGGGGAAGTGGCGCATTTGCCATCGAAGAAGCACTTCGACAAAAGGCAGATGCATACGTTACAGGAGATTTGAAATATCACGATTTTTTCAAACCCCAAGGAGAGCTCCTGCTCGCCGATGTCGGACACTTTGAATCTGAGCGATTTACAAAAAACGCAATTGCTAAATACCTTCAAGAAAAATTTAGTAATTTTGCCGTCAATTTATCTGAAATAAATACTAACCCTGTAGGGTACTATCCGTATGGCGAAGAATAAAGAAATGAGCGTAGAAGACAAGCTAAGAGCTCTTTACGATTTGCAACTTATCGACTCAAGAATTGATGAAATTAAAAATCTAAGAGGAGAACTTCCGATGGAAGTTGAAGACCTTGAAGATGAAGTTGCTGGTTTAAGCACTCGACTTGCAAAACTTCAAGAAGACATTAGCACCTTAAATTCTGAAATCGCAACGAAGAAAAATTCGATTGAAGAAGCTAAGGCTCTTATGAAGAAATACGCCGAACAACAGAAAAACGTTCGAAACAGCAGAGAGTTCAATTCATTAACGAAAGAAATTGAATTTCAAGAATTAGAAATTCAACTTGCTGAAAAACACATTCGTGAATTCAAAGTAAAAATTGAGCACAAGAATGAGAGTATCGAGCAAACTACCGAAAAGCTGAACGGAAGAGAAGAGCACCTAGAGCACAAGAAAGGTGAACTTCAAAACATCCTTGCTGAGACTGAGAAAGAAGAAAAAGAGCTAATCAAACTTTCAGAAAAATACGGTACAGACATCGAAGAGCGACTATTTACTGCGTACAAGCGTATCAGAAGTTCAGTGAAAAATGGTCTGGCAGTAGTTCCTATTCACAGAGGCGCTTCTGGAGGTTCTTTCTTCACACTTCCACCTCAGGTTCAAGTTGAAATCGCTTCACGTAAGCGTATCACCACTGACGAACACAGTGGAAGAATTCTAGTAGATCCTGTTTTAGCTGAAGAAGAGACTGAGAAAATGCAATCTCTTTTCGATAAATTAAGCTAACATCCAGTACTTCTGCTCGAAGCAGATTAGAATATAACTAAGGCGGTCTAATGACCGCCTTTTTTAGTTATTTTTGTTTAACATCAATAGAAGTAATGTTAAACAAAATGATTGAGTTTGATTCGACGCAAATAGAATCGATTCCTAATCGAGAACGGGCCCATCTAATTAATAATCTTTGTGGATTGAGATCTGCCAATCTTATTGGCACCTCAGACGGTTCTACAGACAATCTCGCCGTATTTAATTCGGTAATCCATTTAGGAAGCAACCCTCCTCTTTTAGGTATGATATTTCGTCCACTAACCGTGGAGCGTCATACCTACAATAACATCAAAGAGATTAAATATTTCAGCATCAATCAGATTACTGAAACGATGTCTGCCAATGCGCATCATACCTCAGCAAAATTTGAGGACCAGCAATCTGAGTTTGAATATTGCAATATTGAATCCCTTCATCGAGAAGGATGCATTGTGCCTTTTGTAAAGGAAAGTAATATTCAGCTACTCTGTGCTTATAGCAGAGAGCATCTACTTGAAAATGATTGCATACTACTCACAGCAACCATTGAACGTTTCTGGGTAAATTCTGATAGTATTGACGGGGCGCATTGGTTAAATCACGAGAAAGCAATGTCTGCTTCGATTGGTGGGCTAGATGCCTATTATAAAGTATCACTTATCGATCGATACAGTTACGCCCAACCCGATAGAACCCCCAAATCTATTCTTGAATAATTGGCACACAAGAAAGTAAACCTTCCTCAAAAAATTTGCGTGGTCTGTGGCCGCCCCTTTACCTGGCGTAAAAAATGGGATAAGAATTGGGAACAGGTAAAATACTGTAGTAAAAAATGTGCATCACAAAAGAAATAGTTCAATGAATAGTATACTGATCGTCAATCAATTATTAAGGATTAAGGATAATCCATTGCTCATCAAGGCAATGAAAAACAAAGGTCTATTTGCTTACTATTTTTTAGATCGTCAATCGATTGAAATAGGCTCAAAGACGTTTCCTAACAAATCCTACTTTGCAAGAAAATTTGAACTTGAATCACTCCATAATCTCAAGGCTGACCTAGAACGCTTAAATATTCCTTTAATTATCGATCAGGTAGGGTCTGATCATCTTGCCACACTTATAGATCGCTATTCGATCGAATCCTTATACAGTATTGATTTTGCTACCTCTAACGAGCGGCGATTCATCGATAAGGCCATCAAAAAGGCAAAGAACGAGGTAACATGGATCAAAGACCACTCAGACCTACTATACCCTTTACAGAAATTACCGTTCGATGTCATGGAGTTACCAGAAGTCTTTACGGTGTTTAGAAAAAAGGTAGAACGATACCATACTCCTGAGACCTCATTTGATGCGCCAGAAAATCCTTTATCCAATTGCTTATCGATGGAATCAAGCAAAATTCCTTCCTTAACTAAACTAGGTTATTCAAATAACACCATTGATAATCGATCTGCACATCCCTTTAAAGGTGGAGAAGACTCCGCTTGGGAGCGGTTAGATCATTATTTCTGGCAAACTGAGGCCCTCGCTAAATACAAACAGACAAGAAACGGATTGATTGGCTTAGACTTTAGTTCGAAGCTTTCAGCATTTTTAGCTTTCGGATGTCTTTCTCCCCGATCTATTTATACAGAGATAAAAGAATTTGAATCGTCGGTAGTTGCGAATCAGGATACCTATTGGCTCTTCTTCGAACTGCTATGGAGAGAATATTTTAAGCTGATTAGTTTCAAACACAAGGATCGCATCTTTAAGATTGAAGGAATTCTTAATCGCTCCTATGAGTGGGGAGAGAACAACACCCTTTTTGAAAAGTGGATCGATGGGAAGACCAAAGATGATTTCGTCAATGCGGCCATGATGGAATTAAAATCTACGGGATGGATCAGTAACCGAGCAAGACAAAATGTAGCTAGTTATTGGGCAAAGAACTTGAAGCAAAACTGGATTTGGGGAGCAAAGTACTTCGAAGCTCAACTTATCGATTACGATGCCTCGGCCAATTGGGGTAATTGGTGTTATGTAAGCGGAGTGGGTAATGATCCTAGAGACCGCAAATTTAATACCCAAAGACAAGCAGAGATGTACGATCCTAATAACGACTATAGACGATTATGGCTACAATAAAAAGGCTCCGATTGATCTTAGGCGACCAATTAAACGCCCGACACAGCTGGTATAAAGAGGTCGATACTCATACGCTCTATTGTATGGCCGAGATGTATCAAGAAAGCAATAATATCACCCACCATATACAGAAGGTGACAGCTTTCTTTCAGAGCATGCGAAATTTCGCAGGTGCATTAAAAAAGGTTGGTGCGCAGATAGACTATCAAAAGATCAATCAATCTGGAGATCGTAGCCTTAAGACTCGAATATTAGAATACTGCCAAACCCACCCCATCGAAAAGTTTGAATACCAATTACCCGACAACTACCGTTTAGATAAAGAGCTCAAAGAAATTTGTAGCCTGCTTGAATCTAGGGGAATTCAAAGCGAAGCCTTTGACACCGAACACTTTCTAACTTCTCGAGAAGAATTATCAAAACACTTCGAAGGCAAGAAACAGCTCCTGATGGAGTCGTTTTATCGAATGATGCGTAAAAAGCATCATATATTAATGCTTCCTAACGGTAAGCCTGAAGGAGGTAAATGGAACTACGACAGTGAAAATCGAAAAGGTATTGATACGAATCTCCAAATTCCAAAAGAGTTAGATTTTAAAACTGACGTCACCGAGGTTTATCACGATATACTTGAAAGTAAGATTAAAACGCTAGGTGTAATCCATAGTGAGGAGTTCCCTTGGCCAACCAGTCGAAAAGAGGGATTGCAAATACTACAGTACTTCTGCGATCATTTATTATCAAGGTTCGGCACCTATCAAGATGCCATGGCCGTCGGAAAACCGTATCTCTTTCACTCAAGGCTATCCTTTGCACTGAATTCCAAACTGATACATCCGAGAGAAGTTATTGATACTGCTATCGCTACTTATTATAAAGACGATACTATTTCGCTTTCACAAATTGAGGGCTTCGTTCGTCAAATTTTAGGGTGGCGAGAATATATGCGAGGTATTTACTGGAAAGAAATGCCCAATTATCAAACGCTCAATTACTTCAATCACAAGCAAGACCTCCCAGACTTTTATTGGACCTCAAAAACCAAGATGAAGTGTCTTTCTGAGTCTATTAAACAAACGCTAGAACATAGCTATGCCCATCACATACAGCGCCTAATGGTTACAGGTAACTACGCACTGCTCACTGAAATAGATCCTGATCAATTAGATGATTGGTATTTGGGGGTTTATATCGATGCGATACACTGGGTGGAGATCACTAATACTCGTGGAATGTCGCAATTCGCTGACGGAGGAATCATTGCGACCAAACCTTATATCAGCAGTGGAGCCTACATCAACAAGATGAGTAATTACTGTAAAAGCTGTAGTTACCGGGTACAAGATAAAACTGGAGAACAATCTTGTCCGTTTAATTCCTTGTACTGGAACTTCCTTAGTAAGAAACGAGAGACCCTAAAAGACAATCCTAGAATGGGTATGATGTATCGCTTACTTGACAAGAAGAACCCAGACGAGTTAGAAGCACAGATTAGGAGAGCAGAAGCGATTATTCGAAATCCAGATGCCTTTTAGATGGTATCAATGACACCGTCTACGATACCATATTGGGTAGATTCTTCAGCATCCATCCAATAATCACGGTCAAAATCTTTCATCACCTTTTCGATGGGTTGATCGCAATTCTCAGCAAGAATTCTAGCACCAATCTCTTTGGTTTTTATTATCTCTCGAGCTTGTATCTCTATAGAAGAGGCTTGACCCTGAGCACCTCCACTTGGCTGATGAATCATCACTCGTGCATGAGGCTGTATAAAGCGACGACCCTTTTCACCAGCAGACAATAGAATTGAACCCATTGAAGCAGCTAAACCTGAACAAACAGTTGAGACAGGGCTTTTGATCGCTTTCAAGGTGTCATAAATAGCAAAACCAGAGGTCACATAACCCCCAGGGCTATTAATGATCAACTGAATTTCGTCATGACTTTGACTATCCAGATAAAGCAATCGATCAATTACGTGTTTTGCGCTGTGATCGTCTACCATTCCCCATAAAAAGACCTTGCGATCGGTTAAAAGCGAATGTTCTATTAAGTCACGAACCTTAGATGTTGCAGCCATAGCCATAAATTTTAGACACCTACAAAGGTAGCATCTAATGCTATTTTAGCCTAGCATTTCCTACCTTTAACCTAAAAGAAATATGAAAAAGTTATTCCTCTCTTTAGCAGCCATAGGTTTTCTGAATAGCTGTTCAGAAACCCCTTCAACCACCCAGAAGTCAGAAGCTTACAAGGTAGCAGACCGTATTGCAGAAGCACACGGGCTCTCTGAGTTTGAAAAAATTGAAAAGATCGTTTTTAATTGGAATGTAGCTCGCGCCAATGGAGCACCTTTTTCTCGCAAATGGATCTGGAACCCTAAGGTTGATTCAGTAACTGCTGTGCGTGCTAAGGGCGATTATAGATATCATTGGAAAAAGCTTGATTCTCTTTCCAATGAGGTTAACAAAGGTTTTATCAATGATAAGTATTGGCTCCTAGCACCATTTCAGCTGGTATGGGATCAAGATAACTTTACAGCCACTTACACAGAAAATGTCGAATCTCCGGGTGAAAGAAAAACCTTAAATAAATTAACTATTGTCTATGGGAACGAGGGCGGATACACCCCAGGAGATGCCTATGATTTTTATGTAGATAACAATTATACGGTAAAAGAGTGGGTGTTCAGACGCTCCAATGGAGAGGATCCAAACATTATATCGATTTGCAAAGAATACCTCAACCTCGGCGGTTTACTGATCGCGCAGCGCCATGAACGACCGAATTCAAGTGGGGCTCTTTATTTTACCGAACTATCGGTAGAATAGATCGCATCCTTGAAACGCTCAGCAAACAGATATATATCTTCAAAGGAATTATAAAAGGGTACCGGAGCAACGCGAATTACATTCGGATTTCTCCAATCGGGTACCACTCCATTTTCGCAGAGATGATCGAAAATGGCCCGTCCCTTATTAGGCATATAGATAGAAAGCTGAGCACCTCTATTTTGAGGGGTAATGATCTCGAGAGGATATCCCGTTTCATCTGCAATCTCTCTAATCTTAAATTCTAAATAGTCAGTAAGCTGTTTGCTTTTTGCGGTTAGTCGCTCCATTCCTACTTCTTCAAAGAGATCTAAAGAAGCATCGTATGGAGCTAAAGCTAGAATGGGCAGGTTAGACAACTGCCAAGCCTCTGCTCCTACCGCCGGCTTAAAGGATTCATTCATTTGAAAGCGCTCTGACTTATCTACACCCCACCAACCTTCGAATCTAGGAATTGAAGCCTGGTCGTGATGGCGTTGATGGATAAAAACACCCGATAAGCTACCAGGGCCAGCATTCATGTACTTATAACTACACCACGCCGCAAAATCTACTCCCCAATCATGTAATTTTAATGAAATATTACCTGCTGCGTGGGCTAGATCCCATCCGATCGTAATACCATGTGAACGAGCAACTCTAGTGATCGTCTCAATATCGAGAACCCCAGCGGTGTAATAATTTACTCCACCCAAAAGTATAAGCGCAACTCTATCCTTATTTTCTTCAATAGCCTTTACGAAATCTTCGGTAGTTGGAGCCGATCCGTTACCCGAAACTTCAATGAGTGCACTTTCAAAATCAAATCCGTGAAACTTCAATTGAGATTTCATCAAATATTGATCAGAAGGGAATGCTTTTTCTTCACACAAGATGACGTAACGCGAAGAAGTTGGGCGGTAAAAAGAAACCATGAGTAAATGAAGATTGGCCGTCAAGGTATTCATGATTGTAACTTCACTAGGCTTTGCACCAACGACCTTGGCCAATTTAGGTACCATTCTTTCGTGATAGTCCCACCAAGGATGTTCAGAATAAAAGTGGCCATCTACCGCATATTCTGCCCACTCGTCTAGTATTCGACCAATACGGTTTTTAGCATTCAAAGGCTGCAACCCTAAGGAGTTCCCGGTAAAGTATAATTTCTTCTCTCCTTCAGCTGTTTTCGGAAAATGAAATTGATCGCGATAGCTCGCGAGTGAATCATTAGCGTCAAGGTCTTTAGCGAATTGAAGAGAACTTTGAAACATAGCCTTATTTTTGCCCTAAATTTACTTAAAAATAGAGCGATGCACTTCTTTTCAGAGGCCTTAGAATCTTATTTAAACCAGCATATAGAGGTAGAACCAACCTATCTTAAAAACCTAAGCCATGAAACGCATCAGAAAGTAATTCAACCAAGAATGATTTCGGGTCATTACCAAGGCAGGCTACTTTCTTTTTTAAGCAGATTAGTTCGACCCAATCGTATTCTTGAACTCGGTACTTACACAGGATATTCAGCACTATGTCTAGCAGAGGGGTTAGGCGATGAAGGAACCATCACTACTATTGAAGTGAATGAGGAATTGGCTTGGCTACAACAGAAGTATTGGAAATTAAGCCCTTACTATAAAAGTATCGAACCTATCGTCGGGGATGCCTTAGAAATCATACCTACTCTGAAAAATCGGTTTGATTTAGTCTTTATTGACGCTAAAAAAGCCGATTACAACGAATACCTAGATGCCGTAATTCCTAAACTAAGCAAAGGGTGTCTTGTAGTATCTGATAACATTTTGTGGAGTGGTAAAGTAGTAGAACCGCTTCAAAAAGGTGATAAAGCTACCGAGGCATTGTTAAAGTATAATCAACGACTAACTGAAGACGACCGTTTCGAACACCTCATTTTACCCGTAAGAGACGGATTAAGTGTAGCCCGATACCTATAACTTACTGACGTTTAATAGTACCGGTCACTTCTTCTACCGACTTTTTTACTTGATCTGCACTCTTTTTAAGATCATCGGCTATGGAAGTGTCGATACCACTTTTATCCGCAGACTTCTGAATTTCACGCTTAACATCGTCAGCTGCATCTTTTAGTTGGCGTATTCCTTTAGCTAGACCCCGTACAATTTCTGGCAAGCGATCTGTACCAAAAATGATCACCACCATAAAGAGTATGAAGAATATTTCTGCGCCGCTAATAAAGAGAGAATGCATGAATACAAATATAAAAAAACCCGCAGCGGTTTCACTGTGGGTTTAAAATTTTGAGTAAAAGAAATTATCCTTTGATTTGCGCTTTTAATGCGTCAAATTCAGATCCTTCTTCTTTTTTAGGCCAAGAATTATTTGCAGTATCAATATCAGCTGTTTCTGCTTTAGGATCAATGACAATCCCTGTAAGCTTTTTATCTGATGAGATCACGCGCTTTACCTCAGCATCGTTCTTTCTCCAAATTTCAGGTGGATAGGTCACCATCTCAGAGCTTCCGTCTTCGTAGGTGTACTCAACGATCAGTGGCATTGGAATACCTCCCGGTTTCTCAAAAGAAATCTCATAGAAGTACTTGGGCTCTTTAACCTCAGCACGCTCTGCCTCAGTCATGTTATCCATCATAAACTCCTTAAGAGTTGTAGAGGTTTCAGACGGTGCAGCTGCTGCTAAGTTCGGATCAACATCTTCAGCATTTAAATCAGCTAGATACACTAGCGGAGGAAGATCTGCCTCAGTTAAACCATTTGCAGCCATGTACTCTTTCATCTCTGGGGTTGGCTCATTCGATACATAGTAGCTCTTCACTTCTCCCACTCCGATGTCTACATAATCTGTTGTGTAGAACCAAGATCTCCAGAACCAGTCTAGATCCACTGCAGAAGCGTCCTCCATCGTTCTGAAGAAATCTTCTGGTGTCGGGTGCTTAAACATCCATCGCTGCGCATACGTTTTAAATGCGTGATCGAATAATTCTCTTCCCATTACTGTTTCGCGTAAAATATTTAGTGCAGTTGCCGGCTTAGCGTAGGCATTAGGCCCTAACTGATAAACATTTTCAGGATTTGACATGATAGGTGCGATATAACTTTGATCACCAGCCATGTAAGGAACAATTGCTGAAGGCGCACCTCTGCGTGAAGGATACTTATCTAACCCTTCAATAGCAGCAGGGTAAGCCTCTCCAAACTCCTGTTCAGCAAGGTATTGCATAAAGGTATCTAGACCTTCGTCCATCCATCCCCACTGACGCTCATCAGAGTTTACAATCATCGGGAAAAAGTTGTGACCAACCTCGTGAATAATTACACTCATCATTCCGAATTTGGTTCGATCTGAGTACGTTCCGTCTTTATTCGGACGTCCGTAGTTCCAGCAAATCATCGGGTACTCCATTCCTTGATTCTTTGCATGAACAGAGATTGCCTTGTGATAGGGATAATCAAAAGTGTATTTCGAATAGGATTTCAATGTAGAAGCAACAGCACGAGTTGACCATTCCTCCCAAAGTGGATTTCCTTCTTTTGGATAAAGGGAAACCGCCATAACGTCTTTGTTACCAATTTTCACCGCCATCATATCCCAAATAAACTTGCGAGAAGTCGCAAATCCATAGTCTCGTACATTTCTAGCGATAAATTTCCAAGTCTTCGTTTTCTCAGCAAACCCTTTTTCAGATTCCTCTGCTTCCGCTTGGGTAACAATCATTACAGGCTCATCGTATGACTTTTTAGCCTGCTCGTATCGTTTCATCATCTCCCTAGAGAATACTTGTTTTCTATTTTGTAATTCACCGGTAGCGTCTAACACATGGTCTTCAGGCACGGTAATATTTACCTCGTAATCTCCGAAAGGAAGTGCGAATTCACCACTACCCCAGAACTGATGGTTTTGCCAACCTTCAACGTCGCTGTAAACAGCCATTCTTGGGAAGAATTGAGCAATTACGTAGGCGCGGTTGCCATCTTCAGCAAAATACTCGTAACCCGATCTTGCTCTATTCACCGTATGATCAGGAATATTGTACCACCATTTGATACTAAAACTATAGCTCTGACCACTTAGAAGTGGAGTCGCTAAGTCAATACGCATCATCGTTTGGTTGATGGTGTATGGTAAGTTACCTCTACTATCCTTTACCCATTCGATGTTAAATCCGCCATCAAAGGGTTCACCCATAAATGATTGGGCAAAATTACCAGCCGTATAAGCAAGGTTTACTCCGCTCCCATTTCTAAGTGGAGACTTTGAATCCTTCGCTCTTACGTTTTGGTCTAATTGCACCCACAAGAACTCTAAGTTGTCTGGCGAATTATTCGTGTAGGTGATGGTTTCTTCACCATAGATTCTAGCATTCTTATCGTCTAACGTAATATCCATTTTGTAATCAGCTCGTTGCTGATAGTAATCTGGACCGGGAGCTCCGCTCGCCGAACGATAGGTATTTGGAGTTGAAAACTCTTCATACAACTGCTTAAAACGGTTATTATTGTAGTGACCAGGCTCACCCTGTGAAGCCTCTTCTTGGGCTGCCAGGGGGATTGAAAACACCATGGCAAGCGCAGCAAACAAATGAATTAGTTTTTTCATTAGAATGAGTTAATTTTTAGAGGGGTTAAGTTAGCCCTTTTCTTGAGCTTAAACAAAGAATTCTAGAGTGCTACAACAAAGAAAGGCCGTTCCTTGGTCAACACTTCGCTTTGCTTTTTTTGATTCATCCGAAAATGAACTAGGTTCTGTTGTTCTGAATAAGCATCGGTTATAAGCGTGTTAGTCACCTTGATTTCGTATTCATCGCTATCAATAATACTGAATTCTGAAAGCAAAACAATTTGATCGTTTTGATAGGTAAAACCCGCAAAACTAAATTTGAGCAGCACGTTGTTTATTTCAACAGTAAGCTTTTGCTCCACATAACGACGAATGTAAAAAGACGCCTTTTCATCTTCTCGATCAGTACCTAAAGCTAATTGAACATCGTAACGTTGTCGTAAGGTCTCTTCAAGATCGTCAACAAATACCCTACTTATTGCGGTAATACGATTCTTATCAGCATCAAACTCCATTTGAGTTACACTTAAATAGAATTTATGATCGAGCGGTTGCAGACTCGTTACAGGAAAAAGCGTGAGAAAAAAAAGTAGCCAGGTTTTCATCATAATGAGTTAAACTGCAGTGCTTTGGACTTTAAAAATTCATAAAATAAGATCTCATCCTCCTTTTCGAGTGTTGAAACAAAAAGAGAATCTGCCTCACAAAAGTATAAGAATCGACGAACGTCGTCTTTTTTGATTCCTAGCTGATCTTCAAAAAGCAATTGTTCATAGCGTTTGATAACGAGCTCCAACGTTTGGTTCTTTCGCTCCAATCGAACTTGATTTTTGAGCTCTTTGGTTCTTCCGGTTAGTGCATTGAGCAAGGGATTAAGGGGAATCAATCCGCCTCCCGAGGTAGCCTCGTACAGCATTCGTTCATTTTTCGTAGGAATGTAGATGTTAGCATTAGGTAATCCCAAAGAAGTTGCTGTTGGCGGACCTTCAATGGCAAGTGAGTCTAAATCTGTACTAATTCTCCCGCTTAAACCAAAAGGCTGTAGAGTTACTCCTTTCAATTTATTAACAAAGGAATCCATAGGAATTTCAATAGAAGTTACGCCGCGAAAAGATTGATCGTAAACGAACTGTTTCGTTTTAAACTGAACCGCTGACAGAACCAAGGTATCTCCCAATTGTACCTGTATTTGAAAGCGCCCATTAGAATCAGTAATTGTAGCTGCTCCCGAACGAAGATTTTGCACGGTAACCGATTCTATGTCATCTGAATCTGCTTTGATCTTTCCATTAATCTGTACAAGCCGATTTTGGGCTTGAGCAAATAGAGCAGTGCTCAGAAAACAGAACAGTAAAAGGAGTGCTCTCAACGATTTTGTTCTTTAAAGACAGCAGAACTATTTACTAAGAATTCAATAAGTTCGAATTCGTTTTCTTTACGAAGAAGATCACGAGCTGGGATGGTTTCATCGCAAAACTGAAGAAAAAGTTCAATTTCAGCCAGTTCGAGTCCCAGGTCATTGAGAAAAAAGTCATCTTCATAGACCGTACGTAGCGCTTTTGAAAGGGGAACTGAAGGCTTTTCAGGATCAGTACTAAAAAGCAAGCTTTTAAGTAATTTATACATGGCTACAAAGTTGAGTCCGTCTCGCATCCCCGTAGCCGATGGTGACAATACCGTATTTTGAACGGGAGTAGATCGATCAATTCCATAATCGTACCCTTTAAACTCCTCATTTTTCAGTTCAATAAATTTCTGTTGATTTTCTGGCCCTACAACCACCTCATCAAGCTCATTGACTCGCTCAGTAACTTCAACTACTAAGCGATTATTCTGAATGATATCTGTAGTGATTTTAACAACTTCTAATTGATAGTTAACGGCCTTAAAGACCAGCTCATCTCCTACGGCTACATAAATCTCAAAAGCACCGTTTTGATCGGTTATCGTGCTGAAGTTACGGGTAGAATTCACTACAGCTTCATCTTGCACGAAACTATTTCTATAAAGAACCTGGCCACGTAATAGATGTAAATCGGGGGATTTCGATTGCTGAGCAAAAAGTAACCCGAAAGTAAAAAAGAGGCCAAAAAAGAGTTTTATCCGCATGCTAACTTTTCTAAAGTTTAAATTTACTATAAAATCAGTCGAAATGCTATCCATAAAAACCACCGAAGCCTCGGAAATTTTAAAGGTTCGTTTAGACATCTTACGCAAAGGGATGACCCTAGAAGACTGTCACTTTAGCGGAGACAATGATCCTGAAAGCATTCATTTTGCTGCTTTCGATAGTGACCACATTATTGGATGTTGTACCCTAACGGTTAACCCGCAATCCATGATTAAAGACAGCTATTATCAACTCAGAGGAATGGCAGTTTTAGAAGATTACCAGGGAAGTGGAATCGGACGAAAATTACTTCTCGCAGCCGAATCTAAACTAATCGAACTAGGTCAAAAAGTTTTGTGGTTTAATGCACGAACCTCTGCGGTTGGTTTTTATCAAAAATACGGATACCAAGCACTAGGAAATGAATTCATAATTGAAGGTGTTGGTCCGCACTACAAAATGTTGAAAGAGATCTTATGATTAATCGAAGAGTATTTTTAAAACAAAGCGCTACTACTGCCCTAGCGGCCGGATGCTTACCTAGCTGGGCAAAAGACTCATTAATAGACTCAGAAAATCCTTTTTTCTGGAGCGTTAACCGATTGATGGGAATGAATCGGGCTTCTTTGAAAGGGGAAGACCCACTTGTCTTAACTAGAAAAACATTCAAAGCTTTTAATAAAATGCGAGTGGCCGCATGGGAGGATGGAATTGTGATCAGTCCTGTCTCCAGTTTTAGATCTTATTCAAGACAAAAGGCCATCTTCGAAAGTAAATTTAAGAGATTTCAAACTGAGGGTCTATCGCCAATAGAATCGGTTAATAAAATTATTGAATACTCAACCATTCCAGGAACCTCAAGACATCATTGGGGAACCGATATTGACGTAATACAGGGCAAAATAAAAATGGAAGGCGATGTTTTGCTTGAAGAGCATTTTAACAGTGGAGGAGCCTTCGAAAATCTACATCACTGGTTGACTGATAACGCAGCCAACTACGGATTCTATTTGGTCTACACCAATCACCCAGAGCGTAAAGGATTTAAATACGAACCTTGGCATTTATCTTATGCACCCGAATCTATTTCTATTCTAAAACGTTATATCAAAAAGGATGTTTACGAAATCGCATTGAGACAACAAGTAAAGGGTGTAGAAGTAATGAACTCAAGCCTGAAAGCTTCCTATCTGAGGGAGCAGCTTCTAGATATCAACCCGCTTCTTCTACCTTAGAAATCGTAACTTTGTAACCTCAACCAAAAACGAATACCATGAATAAAAAGGCACTTCTAATGATCTTAGATGGATGGGGGATGTCTCCTGATCCAAAAATCTCTGCCATTGAACAAGCCAACACTCCGTTTATAGATAGCCTATATCAAAATTATCCTCATGCCACTCTGAAAACCTATGGTATGCATGTTGGTTTACCTGACGGGCAAATGGGTAATAGCGAAGTGGGACACATGAACCTCGGTGCAGGAAGAATTGTTTATCAAGACTTTGCGAAGATTAACAAGGCGGTTGCCGAAGGAAGCTTTGCCCAGAACGAGGTACTTCAAAGCGCACTAGACTACGCGAACAAAGAAGGTGTGAATGTCCACCTTTTAGGTCTATGTAGTGATGGTGGCGTTCATGCGCACACGAGTCATTTGAGAGCACTCATCGACTTCTTTGAGGCGAGCAACGAGCATTCGAACACCTTTATTCACGCCTTTTCAGACGGAAGAGATGTGGATCCAAAAAGTGGTGCGGGTTATATTAAAAACTTAGAAGACTATATCGCAAATAAAAAGGCCGTTTTAGCTTCAGTTACAGGACGCTATTACGCCATGGATCGCGACCAACGTTGGGAGCGTGTGAAGATTGCCTATGACGCCATCGTCAAAGCACAAGGTAACCAAACCAAGGATATCGTTAGCGAAATGGAAGCTTCTTATGAAAATGGCGTTACAGACGAGTTTATCATGCCAATAATCAAGGTAGATGAACAAGGAAATACGATCGGAAGCATTCAAGAAAAAGACGTTGTCCTATTCTTTAATTTCAGAACAGATCGTGGTAGGGAACTCTCGCAAGCCTTATCACAAAATGCATTTCCTGAGCAAGAAATGCAACCCCTTAAGTTGCATTTTGTAACCATGACCCGATATGACGACAACTTTAAAAATGTCAGTATCGTATTTGACAAAGACAATTTAAATGAGACGTTAGGCGAAGTAGTTTCAAAAGCTCAAAAGACCCAACTACGAATTGCAGAGACAGAAAAATATCCGCACGTTACCTTCTTCTTTAACGGTGGTAAAGAAGCCCCATTCGAAGGAGAAGAACGTATTCTTTGTCCGTCACCCAAGGTAGCAACCTACGATCTTCAACCCGAAATGAGCGCCTTTGAGATTAGAGATGCATTGAAGCCCCATTTAGCAAAGGGTACATTTGATTTTATCTGTCTCAACTTTGCCAATCCAGATATGGTAGGACATACCGGTGATATGAATGCAGCGATTAAAGCCTGTGAAACCGTCGATAGTTGTGCTGAAACCTTAATTACTGAAGCACTTAATCAAGATTATACTATACTAGTTATTGCGGATCACGGTAATTGTGATACCATGATTAATGAAGATGGTTCACCAAATACTGCGCATACGACTAATCCTGTTCCACTTATTTTAGTTGACAAGGAGCTAAAAGAAGTAAAAGACGGAGTGCTTGGAGATATCGCACCGACTATCCTTAAATTAATGGGAATTGATCAACCTGCATCAATGACCCAAAAACCGCTAGTTTAAATGGGTGCAATTATACTTAAGACACCAGAAGAAATCGAGTTAATGCGCGAGAGTGCCCAACTTGTTTCTAAAACATTGGGAATGCTCGCTAAGGAGGTGAAGCCAGGAGCAAAGCCCCTCGAATTAGATAAGTTAGCAGAGGAGTTCATTCGAGATCATGGTGGTGCCCCTGGATTCCTAGGGATGTACGACTTTCCAAATACCTTAAACTGGAGCCCAAATGAGCAAGTGGTACACGGTATACCAGACCAAACCCCGCTCAAAGATGGAGATATTATCTCTATTGACTGCGGCGTATTTATGAATGGCTTTTACGGTGATCACGCTTATACTTTCGAAGTAGGTGAAGTGGCAGAAGAGACGAAAGCGCTATTAAAAACAGCAAAAGAATCACTATACATTGGAATTGAAGAATTCAAAGCGGGCAATCGCGTTGGAGATGTAGGTTTTGCAATTCAAAAGTATAATGAAGCCCAGGGCTATGGAATCGTTCGCGAGCTTGTAGGACATGGTTTAGGGAACAGTTTACATGAAGGCCCTGAAATGCCAAACTATGGTAAACGCGGTAGAGGAAAGGTATTCAAAGAAGGCCTTGTGGTTGCGATCGAACCCATGATAAACATGGGCACGCATCGCGTCATACAAGGAAGAGACGGTTGGACGATCAAGACAGCCGATGGCAAACCAAGCGCTCACTTTGAACACAATATTGCAATTGTAGCCGGCAAACCAAAATTACTTTCAACCTTTCAATACATCTACGATGCCCTAGGCATTAAAACCGAAGAGGAAGTTCCCTTTAAATGAGTGTCACCAAACTTATTTTAAATAGTGTACCGCGTCCATGGCTCATACGCTTAAGCTATTTCATAAGACCACTACTTATTTGGTTTTACAAAGGAGATCAAGTTACCGATCCCATCGATCAGAGAAGCTTTAGAAGCTTTCTCCCTTATGGATACAAACAACTTAGAAAAGGAGTGCTCTCCCCTTCTACCCTATCCCTCGAAAGACATCGATCACTTTGGTTATATCTTATAAAAGAGACTGAATTACTCCATAACTCGGCGAAAATTGACTTACTACATATTGCCCCCGAACAGTGCTTTTATTCTGTTTTCAACAAAAAAGAAAATATTAATTACACCACTTTCGACTTAAATTCTCCACTTGCCGAGATTCACGGTGATATCACAAAACTTCCGTTCATGGAAAACACTTTTGATTGTATCCTTTGCAATCATGTGCTTGAACATATTGAAAACGACAGCCTAGCCATGAAAGAGTTATTTCGAGTAATGAAACCGGGCGGATACGGAATCGTTCAAGTACCCATGCAACCTAATCGCCTTAAGACTTACGAAGATTTTAGCATTACCACCGCAAAAGAACGAGTAAAGCATTTCGGACAGTATGATCACGTGAGGTGGTATGGTAGAGAGGATTACTTTATACGATTAGAAAGTGTAGGCTTTACCACTCAAAAAGTAAACGTAGATGAATTCTTCTCTAAAGAAGAGATCAATCGCTACGGCTTAGATGTCAACGAAATCATCCCGGTTATTCAGAAGACTCTGTAAATCTACCAGTTTGATAAGTCTCTAAACGGTCCTCAACAGCGTAGATTAAGAAAACAGATAAATCTTCTTTCGCGATCAATCGTTTCGAATCTTCTAATGGCATGGTCATAAGTGCAGTAGCAAAGGCATCAGCAGTAGCACAATCTGAAGCAATTACACTAGCTGATAAGACTGAAGAAGGAACAGCAAGACCGGTTAAAGGATTAATAGTATGAACGTAACGCTCTCCAGTTAAAGAATCAATTCGAAATTTTCGATAATTCCCTGATGTGGCCATAGCTTCATCGGTGAGTGTAATCGTTCTTGTAATCGATCGTTCTCCGACGGTAGCTTTAGGATCATCAATTCCTACACGCCAAGGCTTAGCACGATCCAAATTAATTCCTCGGGTAACAATCTCACCACCTAACTCAATGAGAAAATTTGAACTATTCTTGGCAGCGAGTAAATCAGCAATCAAGTCTAAGGCATACCCTTTAGCTATTGCATTGAAATCGATCCGAATACCAGGATAAGCTTTAACTAATTCATTTGTATCCGTTAGGCTTAGTTTAGAAAAGCCAACAAACTCAAGCAAACTATCTACTTGTACTGCGTTGAAGGCGTTCAAAGATTCGGCTCCAAATCCCCAGGCATCTACGAGTATACCAACGGTAGGGTCAAAATAACCTGAAGTCAAGCGGTTAATTTGAGCAGACTTCTCAAACATAAAGCGAAATAAGGAATCTACTTGAACCCGCTCTCCTCGATTAATTCTACTTATATCCGACTGTGGGTGATACGTAGACATGGATTGGTTAAGTCGGTCAAATAGTTCAGAAAGCGACTGGTCTAACTCTAAATCATCATTAGCGTAGGCAATGATAGAGTAAGTGGTACCTAATGCTTCTCCCGTGTACTGCTGGCGCGTAGGAGCATTTGTGCAAGACGCTATAACAAATACTAAAACTAATAATAGACGATTCATAATACTTCTTCGGCTAGATATAGTCCTTTAAAATCTAGTTCATATCCCGTTGATTTCGAAATCGGTAATTTTCGATCTTTAGGATGATATACACCAACTCCCGCCCAATAGGCTTTGGCGTCAAATTTTGCTGCATGATCCGCAACTTTTTCTAGTAATACACGATCAGGAGACAGAGGATCAGCAGGATAAAGAAATCCTCTTACAACAATAAAATGGAGCTCTCTATTAAAAGTACAAACAAACTGAGGGTCAACGCCTGGCTTAGAATTTACACCTAAGAATTCATAACCTGCAGCCTTTAACTGGGAGCCGACCAAATTCATGGCAATCTGATGTATTTCGTTGGTACTTAGCGCGCTCATTTTATCGGTTAAAAAAACCGACACGTTTAGGTGTCGGTTTGTTATGATTATCCGCCGAAATCGTCAAATCGAATATTCTCATCAGGAATACCGAAATCTTGTCCCATCTTCGTTACAGCTTGATTCATAAGTGGTGGCCCACAGAAATAAAGCTCAATATCTTCAGGCGTTTCATGTTGATTCAGATATTGATCGATTACACAATTGTGAATAAAACCGACAAAACCATCACCAGACTCATCATTAATATCCTTTTTAACTTTCCAGTTATCTTCTTCTAGTGGTTCAGAAAGGGCCATATAGAATTTGAAGTTAGGGAACTCCTTTTCTAACTGCTTAAAGTGATCGATGTAGAAAAGTTCACGCTTCGAACGACCTCCATACCAATAAGTAACTTTACGATTCGTACGAAGTGTTTTAAATAAATGATAAAGGTGTGAACGCATCGGAGCCATACCCGCTCCACCACCAACGTATAACATCTCTGCTTCAGACTCGTTGATGAAGAATTCGCCAAAAGGTCCTGAAATAGTTACAGGGTCACCCGCTTTTAATCCAAAAATATAGGATGAAGCTACTCCAGGGTTAACATCGGCCCATCCGTTCTTGTTGCGATCCCAAGGCGGAGTAGCAATACGAACGTTAAGCATAATCTCTCTTCCTTCTGCTGGAAAAGAAGCCATTGAATAAGCACGCTCTACATTCTCTGGATTTTTCATTACAAGTGGCCAAAGATTAAATTTATCCCACTCAGCTCTAAACTTCTCAGGATCATCGTGCTCTTCAGGGTGGGCAGTAATATCAATATCGCTATACTTCACCTCGCAGGCAGGAATTTCAATTTGAATATATCCACCTGCCTTGTAGTTCATGTCTTCAGGGATTTCAACTACAAATTCTTTGATGAAAGAGGCAACGTTGTAATTACGAACCACTTTTCCTTCCCATTTCTTAATTCCAAAAACCTCTTCAGGAATTTCGATTTCCATATCCTGCTTTACCTTAACCTGGCAAGCAAGACGAGCCCCATGCTGTAATTCTTTTTTAGAGAAGTGTGGAGTTTCAGTAGGAAGTGCCTCTCCACCACCCGATAGTACGTGGCACTCACACTGGATACAAGTTCCACCACCTCCACAAGCCGATGGCAAGAAAACCTTTTGATTTCCTAAAGTTGAAAGCAATGAAGAACCTGAAGGTACTTCAACTTTACGCTCTCCGTTAATCGTAATGGTAACAGGACCCGATGGTGAAAGCTTTTGTTTAGTGAAAAGCAATAAACCAACCAATAATAGCGTTAAAACTAGAAACGCAATTACGGTTACGATAACGGTTCCTCCTATAGCTGCTAAAAACATAGTTTCTTCCTTTATTTCGTTTAGTTAATCGACGCGATGGTTTCTTCAGCATCTGAAGTTTCTTCAGCTTCTAAACCCTTTGTTTCATTTAATTCATCAGAGGTAGTTAGTACCTCCACCTCAGTTGCTTCAACAACCGTTTCTTCAACTACTGGTGGTTCATTGTCACCCGTTAACATTCCACCAAAACTTTGAAAACCAATACCCATAAGTCCGGTAATAATGAAAGTGATACCTAGACCTCTTAATGGTGCAGGCACTGCAGAATATCTAATTTTCTCTCTGATCGCAGCAATAGCTAGGATAGCTAAGAACCATCCGATACCTGAGCTAACACCATAGTTGAAAGCAAGAGCAAGGCTAGGTATTTCTCTCGCTTGCATAAATAAAGACCCTCCTAAAATCGCACAGTTTACAGCGATAAGAGGTAAGAAAATACCTAATGAATTGTAAAGTGCAGGTGCAAACTTCTCAACGACAATCTCTACCAGCTGAACCATGGTTGCAATGGTTGCAATAAAAAGAATGAAAGAAAGGAAGCTCAAGTCGTAATCAACAAATTCCGCACCCAGCCAGGCTAATGCACCTGGTTGAAGAACATACTGATCAAGAAGCCAGTTCATGGGAACAGTAACTGCAAGTACGAAGATTACTGCTGCACCCAAACCTACTGCTGTAGATACTTTTTTAGAAACCGCTAAATAGGAACACATCCCTAAGAAAACGGCGAATACCATGTTGTCAATAAATATTGACTTGAAAAATAATTCTAAGTGTTCTAACATGACCGTAGTTGTTAAGCTTCTTCAATTAATTGTGGGTTGCGCGAGCGCTGAACCCAAATGATAATCCCTACCACAATGAGTGCAGCAGGTGGAATAATCATAAATCCGTTATTTTCATATCCATAGGCATAAAGTCCTGTCTTGGCGATAGGATCGCCTAACACAGCATAGCCTAAAAGAGTTCCTGAACCTAATAATTCACGAAAGAATCCGATAATGATTAGGATCACACCGTATCCAAGTGAATTACCTATACCGTCTAAGAAAGATTTCCAAGGACCATTACCAAGCGCAAAGGCTTCAAAACGACCCATAATAATACAGTTGGTAATAATTAAACCTACGAATACCGAGAGGGTCTTACTTAACTCGTAAGCAAACGCCTTTAAAACTTGATCAACGATAATTACAAGGGTTGCAACAACCACTAATTGTACGATGATTCGAATTTTAGATGGAATCACATTTCTTAATAAAGAAATCACCACGTTACCAACTCCGAGTACGAAAAGTACCGAAAAGGCCATAACCAATGAGGCCTTTAACTCTGCAGTAATCGCAAGTGCCGAACAAATACCAAGTACCTGAATAGTAATTGGGTTGTTATCAGCTAGCGGATCTAAAATGAGTTGAGCATCCTTTTTTGAAAGTAGTCCCATATCTATTGGATTCGTAAAGTTTCTAAATAAGGTTGATAAAGCTTAACGCTTTCGTTGATCATAGCGGTAACTCCATTACCTGTAATCGTAGCACCGGCTAATGCGTCCACTTGACCGTCGGTTTTGTCTTGGTTTAGGGGATCGTTATTTCCTTTAACTACAGCTACCCCTTTGTATCCACCATCACGGTAAATCGATTCGCCAGCAAAATCATCCATGAAAAAACGCATTTTAATGTTGGCTCCAAGACCGGGAGTTTCTCCTTTGTGGTCGAAGTAAACACCTGAAACCACAAGGTTTTCGTCAAGTGCTAAATACCCCCAAATCGCATCCCATAATCCTTTACCGTACATAGGAATGATGTAGTATCGCTTACCGTCATTTTCTCCGATGAAGAAAGGAAGCTTACCTTCTTTTCCTGATTTAATTAAATCAAGTTCTTTTTTGAGATCAATCTTAGCGTAGGCATCCTCAAACTGTTCTGCCTTACCATCAACAATCACATATTGCTCTTTGATGATTTCCTGAAACTTCTCAGCTACCTCTGTCGTAGGGACAAAGGACACGCTACCAGCATCTGTATTTGCATCGACACCCATCGCGTAGAGAATATTTTGCTGTTTTTCAAAGCGTTGATTCTCTCCAATCTTATCCTTAAGTCCAGTCGCAGCAAGAGCCAGGATTGAACCTACAATAGCTACCATCACTACTGAGAAAACGATGGTATATGAATTCTTATCTGTATTAATTGCCATAGCTAATTTAAATTATGCAGATTGAGTCTCTAAAGATGCCGACTCTTCGGTATACACAACCGCTTTTTCCGCACGCTTTTTACGACGTTTAACATTTGCTTGAACTACATAGTGGTCAATCGTTGGAGCGAATACATTCATCAGAAGAATCGCTAAGAAAACTCCTTCTGGATAACCTGGGTTGAATACGCGAATCATCACAGAGATGAATCCGATAAAGAACCCGTAGAACCACTTTCCTTTATTCGTTTGAGAGCCGGTTACAGGATCAGTTGCCATGTAAACGATACCAAATGCTAGACCACCAACAATCAGATGCTTCCAAAAGTCAAAGGCCATCAGGCTGTAGAATTTGCTGTAGGTACCGATCCATCCGAAATCAACTACTGCGTTGAAAACAAGACCCATGGTAAGTGCACCTAATACGGCACTTAGCATAATTCTCCAACTCGCGATCTTAGTAAAGATGAGGTAAAGACCTCCTAATAGAATAAGAAGCGCTGATGTTTCACCAACCGAACCGGGAATGAATCCGAAGAACATATCTGATATAGAATAGGCATAATCCTCGGCTCTATTCTGTGCTAGAAAACCTAAAATGGTCTCACCAGAGATTGCATCCGCAGAGTTTGCTTTAGTTAAGCCATCAACCGCACCGTGAACCCAAACTTTATCCCCACTCATCCAAGTTGGGTATGCGAAGAACAAGAACGCACGAATCGTTAATGCCGGGTTTAGGATATTCATACCAGTTCCTCCGAAAACTTCTTTACCGATGACTACACCGAAAGCTACAGCAATAGCAAGCATCCAAAGTGGAGTATCAACAGGTACAATAAGCGGAACAAGAATACCTGTTACCAGATACCCCTCCTCAACTTCGTGCCCTTTAATAACAGCGAAAACGAATTCGATAGCAAGACCGACCCCGTAAGAAACAATAAGTAATGGCAGTACAGTAGTAAGCCCTACTACAAAGTTTCTCCAAGTAATAAAGTGTTCAAGTACTGAGAAATTTTCTGGAAAACCTTCGATAGCACTATAGTGCTGATAGCCCGCGTTAAATATTCCAAAAAGCAATACAGGGATAAGCGCCTGGATTACTGTATTCATGGTACGTTTAAGATCGTCAACTGCCTTAACGTGAGTTCCTGAATGAGTTACCTCATTAGGCGTGTATAAGAACGTGTGGATCGCATTGAATGCAGGAGCCCACTTATTGCCCTTAAAACTTTCTTTGATTTCGTGAAGTTTCTGTTTCATAACAAAAGTTAACCGAGTTCTTGTTGCATTAAATCAAGCCCTTTTCGGATAATATCCTGATGGGGCTGTTTTGAGATACATATAAATTCAGTAAGAGAAAAATCTTCAGGAGCTACCTCGTAAAGACCTAAGTTCTCCATATCATCTAGATCCTTTACCATACAAGCTTTTAGCAATTGCATAGGGAATATATCTAAGGGAAAAACCTCTTCATAACTACCTGTGATTACAAAGGCACGGTGCTCTCCGTTGGTGTTGGTATCTAAATCGTATTTCTTCTTTTTATTTAACCATGAGAATGTAAGTGCTCTAGTCGGAGAAATCTTATTAAAGACAGGTTTGTTCCATCCGAAAAATTCGTAGTCATTCCCTTCAGGGATCACCGTCAATTGCGTATTGTAGAAACCTAAAGAGCCTTCTTTAGAAGTTTTCTTACCGGTAAGCACATCTCCATTGATAAATCGCTGATCACCCTCTTTAACTCCTAAAGCTTCAAAGATACCTGTGAGCTCGGCTCCGATTTTTGTTTTTATATATTGAGGTGCTCCTACTGAAGAACCCGTTACCGCAAGCGTCCTTGAGGCATTGTATTTGCCCGTTAAAAGAAGCTCACCAATAACCACTAGATCTTGAGCGGCAATGGTCCAAACCAATTCACCTTTACTTATGGGATCGATGGCAGCAATTTGAGTTCCTACCAATCCTGCCGGGTGAGGCCCACTAACGGTATGTAGATCGATATGGTCTAAGGTTCCAAAAACAGAGTTTTCTTTCGACTCTACTCCTACATGAATAGAACCTGGCGTTAATTTTTTAAGCGCAGTGAGTGCAGCCTGAAGCTTTTCCTCTTGTCCTCGTAGAACAAAATCCAGGTCAGGGTTTAGGGGCCCTGTGTTTAATCCTGAAATAAAAATCGCTTTGGGTATTCCCGCTGGATTTGCGATCACATCATAAGGACGCTGTTTCACGAAAGGCCATACACCTGAAGCTAACAAATAAGCCTTCAATTCAGCAGCAGAAGCTTCTGAAAAAGAAATCATTTTGTTTTCAATAGCTTTCTGATCCTTGTCGGCAGCAATCTTAATACTCAACACTCTTCTTCGTTCTCCTCTAGCGATTTCTGTAATCTCACCACTTACGGGAGAAGCTACAGTTACCTCTGGTCTGTTTTTATCAAAGAATAGGGTTTCTCCTGCTTTCACATGAGCGCCTTCTTTGATCACCAATTTAGGGGTTAAACCATGAAAATCTGTCGGATAAATAACATAAGTAGGCGAAGCTACTTCCTTGTGAAAGGTATGCTCAGCACCTCCTAAGAGATTGATTGAGAGTCCTTTCTTGATTTTGATGTCTTGAGACATGTCTTTAAGGCCGTTAATATTTGGTTGCAAAAATACAGCTAAAAGCATACTTAAGGCAAACCTCAAAGAAGAAAAACTTATAATTAAAGTACCTTTGTTAACAACGCAGATCATTAACTTAAAAATTGCCCTTATGAGTAATGCTATTTTCCAAGTTCCACTACCCGTTAATGAGCCCGTGCTTAGCTACGCAAAAGGAACAAAAGAAAGAGAAGAAGTTTTGGCTTCTTACCAAGAACAATATAATGGCCATGCCGATATTCCAATGTACATCGGTAAGGAAGAAATTCGCACCAGTGATCAGAGAGGATTGTATCCGCCACATGATCACCAGCACCAAATCGGTTCTTATTATTACGCTGAACCTCAGCATGTAGAACTGGCAATCAATGAAGCATTATCTGCAAAAGCTAAATGGTCAGCGCTACCTTGGGAGCAACGCGCATCTATTTTCTTAAAGGCTGCCGATCTTATCGCGGGTCCCTACAGAGCGAGAATCAATGCAGCTACCATGTTAGCTCAGTCAAAAACAGTACACCAAGCTGAAATTGATGCTGCTTGTGAATTTGCTGATTTCCTACGCTTCAACGTATACTTCATGACAGAGATATACAATGAACAACCTGAATCAGGTGATGGTATTTGGAATCGCCTTGAATTTAGACCGTTAGAAGGCTTCGTATACGCGATTAGCCCTTTTAACTTTACAGCAATCGCCGGAAATTTACCAGCTGCTCCAGCCATGATGGGTAATACTGTTGTTTGGAAACCCAGTGATGCGCAAGTATTTTCAGCGAGAGTTATCGTTGAAATTTTCAAAGAAGCTGGACTGCCAAGCGGTGTAATTAATATGATCACTGGAGACCCTGTAATGGTAACTGACAAAGTTTTATCGTCTCCTGATTTTGCAGGGCTTCACTTTACAGGCTCAACGTTTGTTTTCAAATCACTTTGGAAGCAGATTGGGTCAAATATAGAAACCTATAAAACGTATCCAAGGATCGTCGGAGAGACTGGAGGAAAGGATTTTATTATTGCCCATCCTTCGGCTCAAGCGAAGCAAGTCGCTACAGCAATTATTCGAGGAGCTTTTGAATTTCAAGGTCAAAAATGTAGTGCTGCTTCGAGAGTTTATTTACCGCAGTCAAAAGCGGAAGAAATCTTAGGGTACGTTAAAGCAGATATTGAAACGATTGGCGAGCCAGGAAGTCCTGAAGATATGAGTCGATTCGTAACTGCCGTGATTCACGAAGCATCCTTCGATAAACTTGCTGCTGTTATCGATCGAGCTAAGAGCGATTCGAATGCTGAAGTTTTCGCCGGTGGAGGATATGACAAATCGAAAGGATACTTCATTGAACCAACCGTTATTGTCACCACAGACCCAAAATATACCACTATGGAGACCGAACTATTTGGACCCATAGTTACCGTTTATGTGTATCAAGACAAGGATTGGTCAAACACCTTAAAACTAGTTGACGAAACCTCAGAATATGCTTTAACGGGAGCCGTATTCTCAGAAGATCGTTATGCGATGAATGAGGCGATTACAGCGCTTCAAAACGCCGCAGGTAATTTCTATCTAAACGACAAGCCAACTGGAGCCGTTGTTGGTCAACAGCCCTTTGGAGGAGCAAGAGCATCTGGAACCAATGATAAAGCGGGATCAGTGCTGAACCTTACACGTTGGGTCTCGCCAAGATTAATTAAGGAGACCTTCCTAACCCCTACTGATTATAAATATCCGTTTTTAGGATAAGGGCAAATAAACGAGACGTTTCGTTTCAAAGAAATCTAACGGTATGCGATCGTATAAATCGTATACCGTTATTTTATTTTTAAAGGGAGCCAATTCTTCAGTTAAATCTCCTCCTTTGAGATAGAGAATACCGTTAGCCCGCTCATGCTTGTTTTCTAAACTAATTTTTCCTTCAACCCAGTGAACAAAAGTAGGCATTGCAGCTACCGCACGACTTACAATAAAATCAAAAGTTCCCGCCACATTTTCTACTCGATCGTTAATTGGAATTACATTGGTTAACCCAAGACCTGTAACGACCTCATCAACCACCTTAATTTTTTTACCTATGGAATCAACTAAGGTGAAGGAAACCTCTGGGAAAAGTATTGCTAAGGGAATACCTGGAAATCCACCACCCGTTCCCACATCAATAATTTTTGATTCAGGCTTAAATTCTTGAAACAACCCAATAGCCAAAGAATGCAATACATGACGCAGATATAACTCTTCAATATCTTTTCGTGATACCACATTGATTTTTTGATTCCAATCCTGATATAATTCACCCAGTAATTCAAATCTTTCTTTTTGAATATCAGTTAGTTGAGGGAAGTAATGAAGTAGATCTTGCGCTTTCATAGTAGACGTTAAGAAAGCAAAATTATCACTAACATTGCAGTCTGAAAACTGCATAGTAAAGAAATTATGAATTCACATCCGTCAGAACGCGTCCAAAAAATGGAAATTTCAGCCACTCTAGCAATGGCTGCAAAAGCAAGAGAATTAAAAAACGAAGGCAAAGATATCATCGGCTTGAGCCTTGGTGAGCCAGACTTCACCATTCCTGAATTCATTAAAGATTCAGCAAAACAAGCTATTGACGAAAACTATAATAGCTATTCTCCAGTTGACGGTTATGCAGATCTAAAACAAGCCATCGCTTTAAAATTTAAAAGAGATAACGGTCTGACTTATGGTCTAGATCAAATTGTAGTTTCTACAGGGGCTAAACAATCGCTTTACAACGTAGCAATGGCAATTATCAACCCTGGTGATGAAGTTATTTTACCCGCTCCTTACTGGGTGTCGTATCGAGATATTGTAAAGCTAGCTGAAGGAGTACCTGTAGAAGTTAAAACTACCATCGATGCTGACTTTAAAATGACACCTGAGCAATTGCGTGCAGCAATTACAGATAAAACACGTATGCTTTGGTTCAGCTCTCCATGCAATCCTAGTGGATCTTTCTATCACCAATCAGAGCTAGAGGCCCTTGCAGAAGTACTAAATGATCACCCAAATATCATCGTCGTTTCTGACGAAATCTACGAACATATCAATTTCAGTAACGAATCCCATGCATCGATCGCATCGATTCCATCGCTCTACGATCGAGTAGTTACCGTCAATGGTGTTTCAAAAGCATTTGCGATGACCGGTTGGCGTATCGGTTATATCGGTGCCCCAGCTTGGATTGCAAAGGCTTGCAATAAACTACAAGGTCAGGTAACTAGTGGTGCAAATGCTATCGCCCAAAGAGCAGTTATCACCGCCTTAGAAGCACCTGTATCAAAAATTGATTACATGATTGAGGCGTTTCACCAAAGAAGAGATTTAGTCTTAAAACTTCTAGGTGCTATTCCAGGGTTTAAATTGAACGTACCCGAGGGAGCGTTTTACGTTTTTCCTGACATTTCTGAATACTTTGGCAAAACGCTTCGAGGCAAAACCATTAATAATGCTTCAGACTTCTCGCTCTACCTATTAGAAGAGGCTAGTGTTGCTACCGTTACTGGTGAAGCTTTCGGTGATTCGAACTGTGTTCGAATTTCTTATGCGGCTTCTGAAGATTCGTTAAAAGAAGCAATTCGTCGTATTTCTGAAGCACTGTCTTAAAAAGGGTAATCGTATCTTTGTAGCCTATGAGCTCAGAGAAACATCAGAAAATCGTTCCCTACAAAGAGCGTAAGGATTCGAAAAAGATACAGGTATCAACCATGTTTGATACCATCTCTAGCGAATATGACCAACTGAACCGAATGATTACTTTCGGTGTTGACTTGTCATGGCGTAAAAAACTGGTTCATCATATCGTGTCACTAGATCCCGAAACGGTACTTGATGTCGCAACAGGAACTGGAGACTTAGCCATCGCAATAGCAGCATCAAGTAAGGCGAAGGTAACCGGCCTAGACATCTCTCCAGGAATGTTAGAAGTAGGTAAACAAAAGGTTCAATCCCAGCAGCTGAAACATCAAATAGATATGGTTATCGGAGATAGCGAAAACCTAAGCTATGCCGATCAATGTTTCGATGCAGCTACCGTTGCTTTTGGAGTGAGGAATTTTGAGAATCTCGAGATCGGCTTAGCTGAAATTCTTCGAGTTCTAAAACCAGGAGGCACCTTAGCCATACTAGAGACCTCGATGCCCACCAACCCGATCCTTAAATTAGTTTACAAGATTCACGGCAGAATCATACTACCCCTTTTCGGAAAACTTTTTTCAAGAGATCCGAGAGCGTATAAATACCTTTCTGATTCTGCAGAGAAATTCCCATACAACGAAAAACTAACCGAGGTACTTATCCGTGTAGGTTTTTCAAAAGCAAGCTTTCATCCCCAAACCTTTGGTGCGGCCTGTATCTATTATGCTGAGAAATAAGCAAATCATTACGATTTTCGCAATTCTCTTTAGCCTCTTTGGTCAAGCGCAAAAGAGACATCCCTCGGGTCTAAATCTACGGGGTGCAGACGAGGAGCCATGGAACTTTGGCATTCTTTTCAATCTTACCAATTACGGTACCAGTTATACTATAGAAAACCCTCCGATCGACGAGACGGCATTAAACATCTTTGATGGGATTGCTGGAGGATTTCGATTAGTTGCAGAACATCGGATTTTGGAAAGAACCGACCTTAGAATTGAACCTGGAATTCTTTTGAATAGAGCAGCGATTGGAAATCCAGAAGGAGGAATCACCGAAGTACAGCTACCACTGCTAATCAAATTCCAAGGAGAGCGACATGCGAATTACAATCCCTTTATTCTTGGAGGGTATCTAGCGAGCTACAAAACATCTCAAGAACTTGAATCTTGGACGATTCCGTATAACAGACTGATGCACTCTATCGAACTCGGTGCGGGTGTTGATTTTTATTTAAAGAAAAGCAAACTAGCTTTAGGAGTTCGGATGCTTACTCCGATCGTATCTGATCAAAAAGAATCAGGTATAAGTACACTGAAAGATTTACAGTCAAAGGCGGTACTTTTCACCATCAGTTTTGAGACGAAAGACGGTTGGAAATTGTATGCAAGATAATCGCCGTTGAAATCGCGGCATTCAAACTTTCAGCTTTCGACCCTTCTCCTCTTTCAATAGTGACTTTCGCATTTAGAAGTTTCTCTACGTTGCTCGACAGGCCTTTACCTTCGTTGCCAATTACTAAGACCCCCTTAGTAGGCACCTCGTAATTTTCTAAAGGAACACCCTCAAGATCTGCTCCAACAATAGTACGCTCTTGCTGTTGCAAACAGACTTCAAGATCGATCAAATGACATTGTATCCGAGCATACGAACCCATTGTAGCCTGAACCACCTTAGGATGAAAGGGATCGACCGTCCCCTGACCACAGAGTATATGCTTGAAACCAAACCAATCGGCCGTTCGAATAATCGTTCCCAGATTTCCCGGGTCTTGAATCTCATCAAGAGCCAATACCCAATCAGAGGTTTTCCAATCTTTGATTTCAGGGAAATGAAAGACCGCTAAAGTGTCTGAAGGAGTCGTAAGCTGAGAAATCATCTTCATCTCCTTTTCGGTGATTACTTGAGCATCTGAAAATGTAAGAGAAGATTGATCGGTTACATACAATTCTTTCGCTGTTAAACCTTCCTCTAACCCTTCTCTTACTCCTTTGTTTCCCTCAACAATAAAACATCCCTGATCCTGTCGTATTTTCTTACGACTAAGTTGATTGATGAAACGTATTTTGGCCTGAGACAGCATCGTTTATTTCGACTATTTTTACACTATGATATCGAACGTATCGAGAATAAGTTCGCAAGCCACAAAGGTAATTGTTATTCTCTTAGTCTTTCTTTTATCTGCCTGTAGCAGTACTAAAAAGCTAGAACCAGAAACCCTCTGGTTAAAAAAGCAGCGCGTTTATATAAACGGTGTTCAATCGAAGAACCCATTAGTAATCAACCAGCTCGTACAGAAACCCAATCAAAGAATATTGGGATTACCTGTAAAACTGATGCTCTATAATTCCTCAGGGCGTAGTTCGAATTTTTTTAATAACTGGTTAAGGCGCATCGGAGAACCACCGGTTATCTACACCGATGAAATTGCAAAAGCCAGTGTCAATCGATTAAAAAACTTTTACAAGAGAAAAGGATATTTAAATGTGAATGTCAACAGCGAAATCGATGTAAATAATAAAGCCACAAAAGCAAAACAATCGATTACTATCGAGACTAATAAGCCTTTTGAAATCGACGAAATTGACATTCAGAGTCCTGACTCAAGATTTGATTCCATAATTAACAAGAGCGAGAGTGTTTTACCCTTAAAAGAGGGAATGACACTCAACCTTACCAATATCGACGAAGATCGCCAAGAGCTCACCTCTCTTTTACGAAATCAAGGTATATACGATTTTCAAAAAAGTTTCATTTCCTATGAGATCAGAGGAGACACCACCGCCCAATCAGAGTCGAAAAAATTACGGGTTAGAAGAATCATTGATAGCAGTGCAGTTTACAGACCTTTTCAAATTGGTAGAACAAAGGTGTTTAGTCAAGGTGCCACTGAAGATGACTTTACGCTAGCCATTATAGGCGGAATTGAATTCTTTGGTTTTGACGAGCTGTCCTTTGACCCAAAAGTGGTAGCGAGAAGAATCAGCTATAAACCTGGGGTAATTTATAACGAAAAACTTTTAGCTACGACTGTAGACCTTATCGGTGATCTCAATCACTTTCTTTATCCCAATATCGAATTAGTAGCAGAAAAGGATCAAACACTTACCGCCTCTATCTATTTGAGAGATCGAAAGCGCTATGCGCTCAATGCAGATTTAGATTTAACGCACTCTAACATTCAACAACTAGGTACTACGCTCCGATCATCTATCCTCGCACGTAATGTTTTTGGCTCCCATGAAAACCTGAGTCTTGCACTTAGTGGTAGCATTGGAAACTCCTTACTTCCTAGCGATAATCTAACCACTGAATTAGGGGTAGACATTAATCTTAGCGTTCCTCGATTATGGATGATTTTACCTGCTGCGAATCTTGTTTCTGAACAAAAACACCCCCAAACTACACTACAAATAGGAACAAATTTTCAAAAAAACCTAGGACTTGATCGGCAAACATTTAATGCGATTTACAGATTTAATTATCGTACCGATAGAAGAAGGTATTCTTTCGAGTTTCCTAGTGTCACCTATGTGAATCATTTAAATCCAGACAATTTTTTCTCCATCTATCGAAATACCTTTGATCAGCTTAATCTACTAGCAGATCCCCTCAAAGGAAATAGTGCATACACCTATTTCTTCAATACAGATCAAGTGATAGAAGAAGCTAAACTCGATGTTCCTGAGGGTGCAAATGCATTTATTGAGGCGGCCTTACAAGGCACACTACCGCTCTCTCAGGAGGAATCTTTAGAGGTTAGAAGAATTGAGGAGCGCAGAAACCGCCTTACAGAAAACAACTTCATCGTATCCTCAAGTTTTAATTATTCGTTTCAAAACTCAGAAAACAGAAATACTCCGAATTACTCCCAGTTTGGTTTGAAATTTGAGCTCGCAGGAGCACTTCTTGATTTTATTGATTCATCTCCAAATGAATCGATATTTAAAGTTCCCTTCGCTCAATACGTTAAAACTGAAATCAATACCATTAAACATTTTGAATTGAGCGACGATACCCGATTTGCGACTCGATTCTTTGCAGGTGTTGCAATACCCTTTGGGTCTGGAAACAACGTTCCGTTTGTAAGAAGTTATTTTGCAGGAGGCTCAAACGATATCCGATCTTGGAACGCTTATACCTTAGGACCAGGAACAACCAATCAAATCAATGAATTTAACGATGCCAATTTCAAAATCACCTGGAGTAACGAATTGCGTTTTGATCTAAGTCAAAGTATTAAAGGAGCACTATTCACAGATATTGGAAACATTTGGAACGTTCTTGACGATACCGAAGTAGAAGAAGCAATTTTTAAGGGATGGTCTTCTTTCAAAGACGTGGCTGTAGGTGCTGGGGTCGGACTGCGCTATGATTTCGACTATTTCTTGTTTCGGGTAGATCTAGGTTGGAAGATTTATAATCCCGCATTTTCGGGGGATAATCGTTGGTTTTATAACCAAACAAACAATCGCCCCATTTTCAATGTCGGAATCAATCATCCTTTTTAAAAGCATTTCTTACATTTGTCGACTAACATAATCAAAAAACCAAACGAATGAGTTTATCATCAATCCCTGCAGGGGTAGCCACTGGAGACCAAGTTCAAGCTATTTTCAAACTTGCTAAAGAAAAGTCTTTCGCCCTACCTGCGGTTAACGTAGTTGGCTCAAACACGATCAACGCCGTTATGGAGACTGCTGTAGCATTAAACGCCCCAGTAATTATTCAATTCTCGAATGGAGGAGCACAGTTTAATGCCGGTAAGGGATTATCTAACGAAAACCAAAAGGCTGCAATTGCAGGAGCTGTGGCTGGAGCAAAACACGTTCATCAACTAGCAGAGGCATACGGTGCACGAGTAATCTTACACACCGACCACTGTGCAAAAAAGCTACTTCCTTGGATTGATGGTCTTTTAGATGCCAGTGAAGCATTTTACAAAGAGACAGGTAAATCGCTTTTTAGCTCACATATGATCGATTTATCTGAAGAGCCGATCGAAGAGAATATTGAAATTTGTAAAGAATATCTAAAAAGAATGTCTGCAATGGACATGACTTTAGAGATCGAGCTAGGAGTAACCGGTGGTGAAGAAGATGGTGTGGATAACAGTGATGTAGATGTTTCTAAACTATATACTCAGCCCGAAGAGGTTGCTTTCGCTTACGAGGAACTTTCAAAAATTTCACCTCGTTTTACCATCGCCGCTGCATTCGGAAATGTGCATGGGGTTTACAAGCCAGGAAACGTAAAGTTGACTCCAACCATTCTTAAAGATTCTCAGGCATACATTCAAGAGAAATATAATATCAGCGAGCACAACCCAATTGATTTTGTTTTCCATGGTGGTTCTGGTTCTTCTGTTGAAGAAATCAAAGAATCGATCGGATACGGTGTGATTAAAATGAATATTGACACCGACCTTCAATTCGCTTTCGCAGAGGGTATTCGTGATTATATGACTGAAAAAATCGATTACTTAAGAACGCAAATCGGTAATCCAGAAGGAGAAGAATCTCCAAACAAAAAGCATTACGATCCAAGGGTTTGGTTACGAAAAGGAGAAGATACTTTCTCTTCTCGTCTGAAAAAAGCGTTCGAGGATCTGAACAACGTGAATACTCTATAACAAAAACAACAAACGATGGCATCTGCTTGGTTTAAAAGGACAGAAAAGGGAATTCAAACCGCTACGGAGGAGAAAAAAGATACCCCCAAAGGGCTTTGGTACAAGTCTCCTACCGGAAAAATAGTTGAGTCTGACGAGTTAGCTAAAAATGCGTTTGTAAGTCCTGAAGATGATTATCACGTACGCATTGGAAGTAAGGAGTATTTCGAATTACTTTTTGATGACAACACATTTACCGAGTTCAACCAAGAACTTTCTTCAAAGGACCCTTTAAATTTTGAGGACACTAAGAAATACAAGAATCGCCTGGTTGACGCTAAGAAAAAGACCAAATTAAACGATGCGATCAGAACAGCCTACGGATTATCTGCAGGACGCGAGATTGTTATCGCTTCTATGGATTTTAGTTTCATCGGAGGCTCAATGGGTAGTGTAGTTGGAGAAAAAATTGCGCGTGCGGTGGACGTTGCAATTAAGAGAAAAGCGCCATTTGTGATCATATCAAAGTCAGGAGGAGCAAGAATGATGGAGGCCGCTTTATCATTAATGCAGATGGCTAAAACCTCTGTAAAGCTAGCTCAACTTGATGCAGCCAAACTACCTTACATCTCACTATGCACTGATCCTACTACTGGAGGTACAACAGCATCTTATGCGATGTTAGGAGATATCAATATTGCTGAGCCTGGTGCTCTAATCGGTTTTGCAGGCCCCAGAGTCGTTAAGGATACCACGGGGCAAGATTTACCAGAAGGTTTTCAGACCGCAGAATTTGTAAAGGAGCATGGTTTTTTAGATTTCATCACTCACAGAAAAGAATTGAAGAAAAAGATCAATTTATATATTGACCTGATTCTCAACCTACCACTGAGAAAAGTTTCTGAAAAAGCAGAAGAGCTATCTTAAAAAATAACCTATATTTGCCGCCTGATTGAGCGTCAATCAGGTACATAATAATCATTAACGAATATTGGCATGTATTTATCACAAGAAAAAAAAGCAGAAATCTTCAAGCAATACGGAGGTTCTGAAACTAACACGGGTTCGACAGAAGGGCAAATCGCTCTTTTCACTTACCGAATCAATCACTTAACTGAACACTTAAAGAAAAATCACAAAGATTTTAATACCGAGCGTTCATTAATTCGCTTAGTAGGTAAGCGTCGTAGTCTTCTAGACTATTTAAAAGCTAATGATATCGAGAAGTATCGTTCGCTTATTAAAGATCTAGGGATCCGTAAATAATCTATTAAGGGCATTCCAACGAATGCCCTTTTTTTTGAAACGCTCGTCGTTTCTCAGTTTTTCATTGGTCTACCACACTTCACAACAACACAACCATTGACCAATTGTTTAACTCGTGCCGCAGGCACAAAACACTAGGATTTATCCTAACAATTTTATGATTCCAAAAACATTTCAAGAGATCATTGATCTCGGTGATGGCAGAACAATCAGTATTGAAACTGGTAAACTTGCCAAACAAGCGCATGGCTCAGTAGTCGTACGCTCAGGAAACTGTATGTTACTATGTACAGTAGTCTCAAACTATCATTCAGCTGACGTTGACTTTCTTCCGCTTACAGTGGATTACAGAGAGAAATTTGCAGCAGCAGGTAGATACCCTGGTGGTTTCTTCAAAAGAGAAGCTAGACCAAGCGATGGTGAAGTATTAACAATGCGTATTGTTGACCGTGTACTCCGCCCATTATTTCCAAAAGATTACCACTCAGAGACTCAGGTAATGATTCAGATGATGTCTTACGACGAATCGATTACCCCTGATGCACTGGTAGGTCTTGCGGCTTCAACCGCACTACAATTATCAGATATCCCATTCGAAACCGCTATTTCAGAGGTTCGTATCGGGCGTGTAAACGGAGAATTTGTTCTTAACCCTTCCCTTGCACAATTAAAAGAATCTGATATCGATATGATCATCGGGGCCTCTTACGATTCAGTAATGATGGTTGAGGGTGAGATGAAAGAGATCAGCGAAGAAGAAATGGTTGAAGCCATTAAATTCGCTCACGAAGCTATTCGCGTACAATGTGATGCTCAACATCGTTTAGTAGAACAAGTAGGTAAGAAAGAAATTCGTGAATTTGAAGAAGCTGTTAAAGATGAGTCGCTTTACCAAAGCATTCATGAACTAGCTTACGATAAAGTTTATGCTGTTGCGAAAGCTGGATCTTCTAAAAAGGAGCGTAGTGCCGCATTCGCTGAAATCAAAGAAGCAGTAAAAGCGAGTTTTTCTGAAGAAGAATTAGAAGAAAAAGGTAAGCTAATCGGCAGCTATTACAGCAAGGTTGAAAAAGAGGCCGTTCGTAATCTAACCTTAGACGAAGGCCTTCGTTTAGACGGTAGAAAGACTGACGAAATTCGTCCTATCTGGTGTGAAATTGATTATTTACCATCAACTCACGGTTCAGGTATCTTTACCCGTGGTGAGACTCAGGTTTTATCTACCGTAACCCTAGGTACTTCTCGCGAGGCAAATATCATCGACATGCCTTCATTAGAAGGAGAAGAAACATTCTACCTACACTACAACTTCCCTCCTTTCTCTACAGGAGAAGCTAGACCAATTAGAGGTACTTCACGTAGAGAGGTTGGACACGGAAACCTAGCGCAGAGAGCACTAAAGAATATGATTCCTGAGGACTGTCCTTATACAGTTCGTGTAGTGTCTGAAGTATTAGAATCGAATGGTTCTTCTTCAATGGCTACGGTATGTTCGGGAACGATCGCTCTTATGGACGCTGGAGTTCAAATCAAAAAGCCAGTTTCAGGTATCGCAATGGGACTTATTACTGATAGCGAGAGTGGCAAGTATGCAGTACTTTCAGATATCCTAGGTGACGAAGACCACCTTGGTGATATGGACTTCAAAGTAACAGGTACAGCAGATGGTATCACCGCATGTCAAATGGATATTAAGGTGAAAGGTCTTTCTTACGAAATTCTTACCAAAGCTTTAATGCAAGCTAAAGACGGAAGACTACATATTCTTGGTAAGCTCATCGAAACCATCGACACTCCGAAAACAGAAGTTAAGGCGCATGCTCCTAAAATTGTTACTACCAATATCCCTGGCGATCTTATCGGAGCGTTTATCGGAAGCGGTGGTAAAAACATCCAAGAACTTCAAAAAAGTACCGGTTGTACCATCGTTATCAACGAGAACGAAACCGGAGAAGGTGTCGTTGAAATTCTAGGTACTAGCCAAGAAGGTATTGATAGTGTAATCGCTTCAATTGAATCATTAATGTTCAAGCCTGAAGTTGGATCTACCTATAAGGTTAAGGTGATCAAAATGCTTGACTTTGGTGCAGTAGTCGAATATGTAGACGCTCCTGGAAACGAAATACTACTTCACGTATCAGAACTTGCTTGGGAACGTACTGAAAATGTCAGCGACGTTATCAACATGGGTGATGAATTTGAAGTAAAATACTTTGGATTTGACCCAAGAACCAAGAAAGAGAAAGTTTCACGTAAAGCCCTTTTAGAAAAGCCTGAAGGTTATGTAGAAAGAGCTCCAAGAAACGATCGCAGAGATAACAGAGGTTCTAGAGATTCACGTCATGGCCGTGACAATCGATCTAAAGATCGCAATCACCGATCAGACCGAGATCAAAAAGAAAGCTCTGAAGACTAATTCAGACCAGCTATTCTTAAAGGGGAGTTTTTAACTCCCCTTTTTTTTTATAAATAATTGTAACCTTTCGAAACTTCCTGCGTATAACTAGGCGACATCATTTCAATACGCACATGAGACAGTTAAAAATTACAAAGCAGGTTACTAATAGAGAAACCGCATCCTTAGACAAGTACTTACAAGAGATTGGTAAAGTAGATCTGATCACCGCTGAAGAAGAGGTAGAATTAGCTCAGAAAATTAAAGCAGGTGATCAACGTGCTTTAGAAAAACTAACCAAGGCTAACCTAAGATTCGTGGTATCGGTAGCCAAGCAGTACCAAAACCAAGGATTAACACTACCCGATCTTATTAATGAAGGTAACCTAGGATTAATCAAAGCAGCTCAACGATTTGATGAGACTAGAGGATTTAAGTTTATCTCCTATGCAGTTTGGTGGATTAGACAATCTATTTTACAAGCCCTAGCAGAGCAATCTCGTATCGTACGTCTACCACTTAATAAAATTGGATCGATCAATAAGATCAATAAAACATTCGCTCACCTAGAACAAGCGCATGAACGTATGCCATCTGCTGAAGAGATCGCTGCTGAACTAGATATGACCGTAGAGGATGTAAAGCAGTCTCTTAAAAACTCAGGAAGACACGTTTCGATGGATGCTCCTCTCATCGACGGTGAGGACTCTAACTTATACGATGTTCTTCGCTCAGGAGAATCACCGAACCCTGATAAAGAATTACTTCACGAGTCACTGAGAACTGAAATTGAGCGTGCTCTTGAAACACTTACACCTAGAGAAGCTGACGTAGTTAGATTATACTTCGGTTTAGCTGGTGCGCATTCTATGACTCTAGAAGAAATTGGTGAGACCTTTGATCTAACACGTGAAAGAGTTCGTCAAATTAAAGAGAAAGCGATCAGAAGATTAAAGCATACCTCAAGAAGTAAAATTCTTAAAACTTATTTAGGATAAATTACTATCTTGCTTCAACTTACAGTTTTCGTGGCTGTTCGTTTTTTGATTGATGATTATGGAAACGCCGGCTTTGCCGGCGTTTCTATTTTAATTCTAATCGTTTCGCTAATTTTACCCTATGGCACATTCAATAGCACCTTCACTCCTAGCTGCTGATTTTGGAAAACTCAACGAGGCGATTTCAGAGGTAAATAAGAGTTCAGCTTCCTTATTACATCTAGATGTAATGGACGGCCAGTTCGTTCCTAACATCTCCTTTGGCGTACCTGTGATTGAAACAGTTGCTAAGGTTTCAACCAAGCCCCTTGACATTCATTTAATGATTGTTGATCCAGACAGATATTTAAGTACTTATGCAGCATTTAAGCCCGAATACCTTACTATTCATCTAGAAGCATCCACCCATTTACATAGGAGCATTCATCAGATCAAGGAACTGGGTTGTAAGGCAGGCGTCGCTATTAATCCTCATACCAATATCGAATTACTTAGGGATACTATTAAAGAGATTGATCTTGTTTGCGTAATGAGTGTTAATCCAGGTTTTGGAGGACAGTCATTTATCGAAAACACCTACGATAAAGTGATCGCTCTCAAAGAGTTAATCGATGAGACCAACTCATATACTCTAATTGAAATTGACGGCGGAGTTACCAAGGATAATGCCGAGAAATTAAGCCGCTGTGGCGCTGATATTTTAGTTGCCGGAAGTTCAGTTTTTCGAACTCCATCAATTGTTGAGGCAATAACAGGACTTCATGGATAAAAAGTACGATTTAATCATCGTAGGTGCAGGTCCGATAGGAATTGCTTGTGCGCTAGAGGCGCAAAGAAGAGGGTGGTCATACACCATTATCGAAAAAGGGACACTAGTAAATTCACTTTATCATTATCCGAAAGGAATGCAGTTTTTTTCGTCTTCAGACAATTTAGAACTCAACAACATCCCTTTTATCTGTAAAGAACCAAAACCCTTTCGATCTGAAGCACTTCAATACTATCGCGCAGTTGCACAGTCGAGAAATCTAAACATTAAATTATTCGAGCGCGTTGATACGACACATAAAACCCCTAACGGCAACTTTTCTATCACCACTTCAAAGGGCTCATACTCCTGTTCAAATCTGGTGATTGCTACAGGTTTTTTCGACTACAGCAATAAACTAAATATCCCAGGAGAAAAGCTTGCACATGTACATCATTATTTCGATGATGCTCATTTTTACGCCAATCAACGAGTTGCTATCGTAGGTGCCAACAACTCAGCCGTGGATGCCGCTTTACAATGCTACCGAGCCGGAGCAAAGGTTGAGATGATTATTAGAGGAGATGCTATCGGAGAACGAGTGAAATATTGGGTAAGACCTGAAATTGTTAATCGAATTGCTGACGGCTCTATAACCGCTCATTACCAAAGCAATCTCAAAGAAATAAACGAGAATCACCTCCTTATTTCTAAGGAGAATGAAACTAAAAAATTATCTATTGATTACGTACTGCTGATGATTGGATATCGACCAGACTATGATTTCCTCAAACAGGCTGGGGTAACCTTTGAAAACGACCCAATGCAAACTCCGAAATACAACCCTGAAACTTTAGAGACTGAGGTTGAAGGCCTATTCCTCGCTGGGGTAGTACTCGGAGGATTAAAAACAAACGCTTGGTTCATCGATAATTCAAGAGATCACGGACTAAAGATTTGTGATGCTATCCAGAAAAGGGCTTAGCGAATTTTAATTATTTTTGTCTCCCAACTCAGATATCAATATGGCTTTACAAAATCAGGTAATGGATGCCCTCAAGGCAGCAATGAAAGCAAAAGACGCTGTTGCTTTAGAATCACTAAGAGCAATAAAGTCAGCAATACTCCTTCAACAAAGCGAAGCAGGTTCAAAAGAATTGAGTTCTACTGATGAAATTAAGCTACTACAAAAACTGGTAAAACAAAGAAAAGATAGCGCGGCTCTCTATAACGAACAAGGTAGACTAGACCTTGCTGACCCAGAGCTAGCACAAGCTAAAGTTATCGAGCAATTCTTACCAGAACCTTTATCAGAGGCAGAACTTGACGAACTGATTAAAGCGGTCATAACCGAACTTTCTGCAGAAGGAATGAAAGATATGGGAAGAGTTGTTGAAGAAGTTAATTCTAGAGCAGCAGGTAGAGCTGAAGGAAAAGTTATCGCCCAAAAGGTTAAAGATCACCTAAACAACTAAATTACTGGCCGCGTAGTTCAACTGGATAGAATATCAGATTTCGGCTCTGAGGGTTGGGGGTTCGAATCCTCCCGCGGTCACTTAAGGATAAAAAAGAGGGGTTTATCAGAACCCTTTTTTTATGCACATTAGCG
>JAHEKV010000032.1 GCA_024638165.1 Flavobacteriaceae bacterium | reverse complement strand
GGACGAATATCGATCACCCCCCCAATAGCATCTGAACCATAGAGTAAGGATGCCGGTCCTTTAATAATTTGAACATCCTCTACTGCATACTGATCAATCTCTAAACCATGATCATTTCCCCATTGTTGCGCTTCATGCTTAATCCCATTCTGAACCACAGAAACTCGGTTAAACCCTAAACCACGAATTACCGGTTTTGATTGTCCTGAACCTATAGTAATCGTACTAACTCCCGGTATCTTGCGAAGGGTTTGCATCAAGCTATTTTCTCGATTGGTGATCAAAAAGTCTTTGGAAACTCCGACGGTCACGGTTGAAAGTTCTTGGGCACGTTGCTGTGGTGTTTGACCAAAAATCTCAACCTCGTCTAAAGAGGTGAATTCAGGTTTTAACCTCACAATTAGCTCATCACTTAAATCAACACGATTAAGCTCAACACTTTGCTTTTGATAGCCAATATGAGTAATCGCAAGAACATATTCTGAAGAAGGAAAAGAAAGTTTAAAACTCCCATAGCTATCAGTAACCGTACCTGATTTGCCAACTACCACGCTTACACCCTCTAAGGGCTGACCAGAATCAGCATCAACAACACGGCCACCTACAGATAGCATAGTCTGTGCAGAAAGTAAGGTAGATTGCACTACCATTAGTATAACAAGTATCGATCTAAGCATATCGATATTCAGAAAAGATTAATTAGAAACAAGGGGGATCTGCATTTCAAGATCAAAAATGCAGAACAAAACTAGAATTGTTAAACCCTTGGAGGAGGCCTAGAGAGGACCTGAAGCGAAAAATCGTAGCGATATACTACCGACTTATAATGGGTTACCTCCTCTGGAAATTGAACCTCAGTCGGAGTTGTAATTTCATAATCAGTGGTAAGTTCGCTACCTAATGATTCCTGAACGTCTTTGACTACGACATCACAAAGCTCGCATTTGTCAATAGTAGTGTCTTCAGCTGCGTGAATAAGTGCATGTACCCCCAGCAATTTTACGGAGAGTAGAAGAATTACTGCTAAGCCAGATAAAAACTTAAACGCCTTTTGATTCATTACTAACGAAGTTAATGATAAAGGATTTAAAATAAAAAATACCACCCCAGGATTAGCTCCCGTTGGTCGCTGATCCCCAAGGGGGTGGCTTAAAACAAAAAAGCCCAAACTCGTTGCACTCGTAAACCACCCTTCAGGAATCAACGCTCAAGCAGAGCTTGGCGTTCGATCCCTAACCGCTGGTTTCTATGCTAGTTGGGCTTTTTTGTTTTGCGGAGAGAGGGGGATTCGAACCCCCGATACAGTTTCCCGTATACACACTTTCCAGGCGTGCTCTTTCAACCACTCAGACACCTCTCCAAAAGGGAGTGCTAAGATAAGTTCTTATCTAATCGATAGCGGTGGTTTAATTCATAACTTTAGATACTAATCTTAAGTATTATGATTTACGCAATTTGGTTTACCCTGATATCGATTCTGGTCTTATCGATTCTTTACAGCCAAGGATATTTTGGCTTTAAAGGCATGCAACAATCGATACCGCAACTCCCCTATTTAGATAAAGAGGAGACCATTGACTTTTATCGAAATGTTTTAGGTTTTGAAGTAGGCGATGACTGGGACGGATACCTCATTACCCGTAAAGATCAAATTGAAATCCATCTTTGGCAGTGTGACGATGAAAACCTTCCGAAAAACACCGGTTGCTATATCAGATACGGAAGAAATATTGAGGAACTATACCTCAAATACAGTAAAGAAGCCATCATTCATGAACACGGAAAATTAGAACTCAAACCTTGGGGAATGAAGCAGTTTTCCATTCTAGATAATAGTGGAAATATTATCCATATTGGGCAAAATACTTGATCCTTTAAAGATGAAACACTACCTCCTAGCCCTATTGGGTTTAATCAGTTTGAGCTCAAAAGCACAAGAAGAGATCATCCGATTTGAGAGTGCTAATCCCTATACTTTCAATGATGTAATGACTGACTTAGAAGATCAAGAAACCCAAGAAGTGTTTGGAGTTTTGAGACTTCCAGAAGTAGCTAGTGACGAGAAATTACCGGTGGTTTTAGGTGTGGCCGGAAGCCTCGGATGGCGAGAACATCACCTAGACTACCTTGAGCAATATCGCGTACAAGGTATCGCAACCTTCGAGTTAAAAAGCTTTCAAAGCAGAGGGATAACCTCAACTGTTGGTAGTCAAAGCGAAGTCACTATGGCGGCTATGGTACTCGACGCCTATAGAGCACTAGAGGCACTTTCAAAGCATCCGAGAATAGATGCAAATCGAATTGCTATCACCGGTTGGAGTTTAGGGGGTGGAGTAACTTTATTTTCGGCATGGCTACCTCTCAAAGAAGCTATCAATAAAGAACTTTCTTTTGCGGCTCATTTGGCTTTGTATCCGCCCTGTTTTGTGGCACCAACCAACCTTTCGTTTAGCAAAGCTCCCATGCATATCCTGATCGGAGCAGCTGATAATTGGACACCCGCTGCACCCTGCGAAGAATTAGTCAAATTGTTAGAAAAAACCAATGATATAGGGGTTACGATTTATGATAACGCGCACCACGGATACGATAGCAAAATTCCCGTTCAAAAAAATGAAAA
>JAHEKV010000053.1 GCA_024638165.1 Flavobacteriaceae bacterium | reverse complement strand
AGGTAGATATTACCAGAAGCGACACCTATGAGCCTTTAGCTTCATCAGATCTCATCATCAACTGTTCGGCCTATACAGCAGTTGACAAGGCTGAAGATTATCCTGAAGATGCTTTTGCAGTGAATCGAATGGGAGTGATACAATTAGTTGACTTCTGTGAACGGCATCAAATAAAGCTCATTCACTTCTCTACTGATTTTGTCTTCAGTGGGGAAGGGCTTGCCCCTTATAAGGAGGAAGATTTTACAGGTCCTAAATCTGTGTATGGTGCTTCTAAGCTTGCAGGTGAAGAGGTAATCTTACAATCATCTCTTTCGGCACTTGTTATTCGCACATCGTGGCTTTATTCCCCCTACGGTCATAACTTTTGTAAGACGATGTTAAGACTGGGAAGTGTAAGATCTGAATTATCAGTGGTTGCTGATCAGATAGGTACGCCCACCTCGGCCTTAGATTTAGCTCGAGCCGTTTTTGAAATTATCCAAAAAAGGCTCCCAAAAACTCCAGAATTATTCCATATCTCAAATTCGGGTCAATGCTCTTGGGCTGACTTTGCTAGAGAGATTTTCGCTCAGAAATCGCTTTCAGTTATAGTGAATAATACCACGACAGAAGCCTTTAATGCGCCTGCGAAACGCCCAAAGTATTCAGTGATGTCCACCGATAAGCTACTTTTCAGATACGGAATCTCTATGAGACCTTGGAAAGAAGCGCTGTCAGAGGTGCTTATACGCCTTTAAATAGACTTTCTAGCGCTCTTTGAAGGGTAGAAGGGTAGTATTCTTCTAATTCATAGATCACTGTTCCTGGAGCGTAAATACGTCTTCCAATATCTACACCACCTGTATAGTTGTAATCTAAGTTGTACTGCTCATCGGTTTTAGCTCTGATGTACCCTGGTTTTAGGTGTTTTTTGGTACCAATAGGTACAGTAAATTGGAAGCCGTAGTTTTTATCATAGAGCCTTCCGAAGGATCCGACAATTTGACGATCAGTCTCTCTCATGAAAAAACCGATAAATACCTCATTAAACTGTCGTTGAAGAAGGACCGTGTACCCCGTATCATCGAAAACATATCGACCATAGTGAATACTGAGGTCCGTTGTCCATGGCTGATAGCGATAAGTCGCCTTTAGCCCATAACTAAAGTGATTTTTGTCTATGGCTCTTCGCCCGGGAGGAGTGTCTAAGAATTTGTTTTCAGTCAGAGAAAGGTTTAAATCAAACCGTAGTTGATCACCGAAAAAGAATTTGGTGGCATGACCTTCAATACCGTACTGGGTTTGTTCAAAGTATCCAGCACTTACTCTGGTAAAAATACCACCTGGTAACCGACCGTTATGAGAAGCAAATGCGTATCTAAAGCGTGAGGTTTCCCAGTTGTAGAGATCGTCGTAAAGAACTAACCCAAAGGTTGCGTTAATTTGTGTTCCTTGAGCTAGGGTAGATTGCAGGCTAGGGAGTAACATTGGTGTCCAACGAATGGGGTTATCAAAATTACCCAGTAGGTAATCGGTACGAGCACCGACGGCTAAATCTGATTTGAGATAAGAGCTTTGTTCAGCCTTTTGTTTTGGTTTTTTACGAGTAGTAAAATCAAAGTATGATCGGTTATTGAATTCCTTGGGGGTGATTTCGCCAGCAATTAAGCCATTAATACTACTCTTATTGGTACTGATTTCAGTAACAGGGATTCCTTTATTATAGATAACAAGGGTAATCTTCTCAGTTAGACAGTCCGTTTCAAAAATGATCTTTAAAACTCGTTTCAGGGCCAATCCTTCGAATCGGTAACGTCTGTTTTCGTAATGAAGTTGAAGTTCATCGTTTTCTTGAATCTGGATTAAATTTTCAAATCCTTCTTCTTTTAAAGGAGTGATTAAATCGCATTGTGCATGAAGCCCAATACTTAATAAGCTAAGTAGTAAAAATAGTCCGGCTTTCATGATTAATACATTTTATAACGGTAAGCGAGTACCCATCCGACCTTTTGATAGTTCGGATAATAACTCACCATCGTGTGTAATTTTTTAAAGAATTGCTTTTGAACTCCAAGGTTGATATAGGTAGCATCATAATCGATTAGTAGTTGGGTGTCTTTTAGGTAAGGGGTTGTGATCTCGACACCACCGAATAGTCCAGCGAACTCTTTGACTACTACATCTCCGAGTCCACCTCCATATCCCAATGATGCATCTAGGCTAAATTCTTTAAAATTGAATGATTTCGATGCTACTAGGTAGGTGCTTGAGAAATTGGAACATCCTAAGCAACTTGCATCAAATGCAGCTGTTACATCTTGCATTCCCAAAACAACCGCTGGCCACTTCTTTGTCTCATTCAGTAGTTTGAAACGAGCGGTAAACATTCGATCAGGGAAGTATTGGGTAATGGGTGTTACGGGTAGATTCAGCTCATGCGAATAACGAAACATCACCTCCATAAACGGAAATAGATTCACCGTTACAAAGGTGTTGAGGCCTGCATTGGGGACTATATCTCCTTTTTTAGTGCCAAAAGTTCGTTTGTAATAACCTGGTGGTATAAGTACTGCACCTAGGGATAAGGTGCCGTCTTCAAACATCCGAGCGGTTGGGGCTTTGACTAGCCCTCTGGTACCCGTCGTTGATTGCGCATTTACAGGAGCTAGGGAAAAAAGAATCCATAGTCC
>JAHEKV010000021.1 GCA_024638165.1 Flavobacteriaceae bacterium | reverse complement strand
GGTAAAATCTCTGCTGCCTTTAGGTTGTAGTTGTTATTGTGAAGGTCTTTGAAGTCTTTTACAGAGAACTTTTCTTTTGATCTGAAATAGTCGTTGATCACTCGATTGCGATACGTTTCATAGGTTGGGTCATAAACGTAATAAGGATAGTTCTCATCAGTCGGATGCTGATTCGCTGAACTCACAAATCCCCTCTCTGGATTACGCACATGCGGATTATGCTTTTGCGGAATAAAGGATTGCCATTCGTTTTGAGGGTCGGTACCATCCATTACGAATTTACCTTGCTCATTGAACTTATTGGCAATTTTACCTTGAATCCAAAGGGCAATGTCATTGTCTTTTGACGCGAAAATGAAGTTCTGAGCGGGGGCGGTGTAGGTAGAAACGGCGGCCACATACTCCTCGTAGTTTTTAGCACGATTAAGACTTAGAAAAGTGTTTTGGTTAGAGTTAGGGAGGTGTCCGATCCACTTCATTGCTAGGTTTTCTCTTCCGTTCCCTTTAAAGGTTTCGTCGTAGGTTATCGGCCCATAATGGGTGTATCTAACGGTGTCTAGAACTGGGCTAGCTCCTTTTACCTTAATGGTTTCAACCACTTCTCGAATGTCGCGCCATTGGTCTCCATATCGATAGCGTTTTTTACTTTCATCTTCGAACTCAATTCGATACCAGTCTTTCACATCTCGGGTTGCATTGGTGACTCCCCATGCGATACGGTCGTTAAATCCGATAATTACACCTAGGGCTCCAGGTAGTGTTGCTCCCATTACATTGTGGTCGGGTGCAGAGAGCTGCATTACATACCATATTGAAGGAAGATTTAATCCTAAATGCGGGTCATTGGCTAATAGTGGATTCCCGCTTTCTGAGTGCTCTGCATCTACCGCCCAGTTATTACTCCCGTTATCGGGATCTGGTTTTTCTAATACTTCATGTGTTTGAACAATTGCCTTAGAAACTCCTTCAGGACTTTCGGGTCTTTCTACTTTACCGAAATCACTCCAGTCTCTTTCTCTTGGGATCACCGGGTCTTGATCAGCGATGAAATCGGGAAATAAGAGATCAAAGGTTTCTCTTCCGAATAGACTTAAGAAGTTGGTGTTTTCGAGATCCTCGTCGCGTCCGGCCAGCATATCGGTCATGTACATGAGAAGTAAGGCCGACTTTTCAGGTTGCCAAGTTTCAGGAGAATAGCCCAGAAGCTTGTATTCTACCGGATACTGCTCAGGAGTCAGCGAAGCAATATAATCGTTAACCCCGTTGCTGTATGCGTATAGTCTTTTAGAAAGCACAGGGTCTTTTAGCATTTCGTTGATGGCATTTTGCGCTCCGAAAACCATTCCCTTTCTGCGTTGTCCTCGGTCATATTCGATCGCTTTTTCTCCGATAATTTCAGAGAGACGTCCGGCTGCAGCATAGGTTTGAAATTCCATCTGCCATAAGCGATGCATCGCAGTAATGTATCCTTGAGTATAGTAGAGATCTTCGTCGTTTTGCGCGAAAATGTGCGGAATTAATTCTGAGTCGTAATGAACGGTCACTTCTGATCGAAGGCCATTTAATTGCAGTATTGCCTCAGGAGATTCGCTTTGGTCGTTTTGCCAAAAACCTGTTTGTGGACTCATGAAATTACCTAGGGCAGGTAGTGTTCCCCAGCCACGATTTGCAGCAAAAACTAAAAAAAGAGTGAGCGCTGCACTGAATATGAATTTGATCAATTTCATTGAAAGGGCGATTAATAAGGTTCTACAAGATAGTGTTTACGAATTATAGATTGAAGAAGGCAAATACTAATAACAGCGCAAATACCACCATAAATACGATGGACTGTAAGAAGCCCGTCAAGAAGAAAAACAACAAGGTCTTCGGCCAACCTTTCTCAAAGAATCGCTTGAAACTAATGAGATAATAGATGAACCAACTAAACCCCAGAAGGCCTGAAATTAAGCTAAACGCTGACCAATCGGTGCTTGAGGCTAACAGTTCAAGGCCTTTTTGAATAAAGAGCAGAATGAAAAAACTGGTCGCAATGTGCAATACAAAAATCAAGTGATCAATATACCAGTAGTGTTTTCTTTTAATGAAAACCAATTTTAGAATCAGCGCTAGAAGGGGAAGTGTGATGAAAAGTACTTGAGGTAAGCGGTTTAAAATCTCCTCACCAAAGGCCTGAATGAATCCTTTCTGCCCTTCATACTTGTCCTTGATCTGATAAAATTTCTCTACAAATCTCAGCTCGAAAGAACTGCTTCGATCCTCGGGCTTTAAGGTCAGTTGATTGCTCAGATATTCTTCATAAGACTCGAAATCACTTTCTAAATTGACAATCGAATCGCTTTCTGTCATTCGCTTTCCAGCTTCGATCCCTTCAGAAAAGCCCTTCGCCAAGTCTACTGTTTCAGATGCAGAAGTTTCAGGAAGTGATCCAACGGATACGACATTTCCTTTTTCATCATCACTGGCGATATCGATAAGATCTAGTGTAGAAAAGGTGCTGCTAAATAAAAATAAGATTGCAGAGGTAAAAAGATAGAGCTGAACAGGGTTCACAAAGCTGCTCCGCTTGCCCTCCATGTAAGCTAGTGTTAAAGCGGCCGGCTTGCTGAAAAGAAGGCGAATCGATAAAATGAGTCTACCATCGTAATTTAAAAGACCACTAAAAAACTGACCTAACAATTGCCAGACACTTAGTTTTTGTGGTCGATCTTCTTGACCGCAGCTACTACAGAATTTACCGGTTAGTGGCGCATCGCAGTTTAGGCAGGTTGTTCGGTTTTCCATTGCTTTAATCGGCCGTTTCGTAAACAGATCGTATGAAGGCCTCAGGTCCTATAAAACCAGTTCCGTAGGTGCCATCCCATTCTGCAAGAGGTTCTAAATCAATGACTTCTTCAACACTCTTACCTTCATTTCGTAGCTCAACAATAAGCTCTCTAAATAGATCGAGTAGATTGGCGTAATCGACCAGCTGTTTTTTATTAGCCACTTGACCATGACCTGGGATGATTACGGTTTGATCATCAATCATATTTGCCGCCATATATAGGTTGGTAATCATGCCGTCGATATCGCCACCTGAACTTATGTCTACATACGGATAGCGACTGTTGAAGAAATTGTCTCCGAGGTGAATCACATTTTCGGTGATGAAGTAATAGAAACTATCTCCGTCAGTATGTGCGTCATTCACGTGAAAAGCATGGATCTCAGCATCCTCTCGATACCTTAGTTTCATTTGATCAGAAAAGCTGATGGTCGGAAGCGCTTCTAATTCTGCAGGCGGTGTATTTCTTCTAGCTGATTGTTGTCCCGATTTTAATCGATCATAAACGCGATCGTGCGCAATGATGGTAGCTCCTTTTCTCGCGAAATTGACATTCCCTCCCGTATGATCTCCGTGCCAGTGCGTGTTTAAGACGTAAGCGATAGGTTTAGGGTTAATGGTTTGAATGGCAAATTCGATTTTGTCGCTCAAAGGTGCGAACTGATCATCGATCATATAGTTTTGATTTTCACCGGTGACTAGGGCGATATTGCCCCCACTTCCGAAAAGGACATATACATGGTCAGACACCTTTAAGGGTTCGATTTGAACTCCATCAAAATTTCTTTGGGCCATTAAACTAAGGCTTAAGGCCGAAAAAATAAACGTGAAAATCGATTTCATATTCGGTATTTTTGGAAAAGTTAGCCATTAATTTTCAGCAAATAAGTGCTCATTATGAAAAACACCTTCTTACTCCTTGGTCTGGTTTTTACCATCGTTTCTTGTCAAAATGTGGAAAAGACCCAAGAAGACCATTCAATTACCACCATTTATTTAATAAGACACGCTGAAAAAGATCGTTCTGATAAAGATAATAGAGATCCTGAACTCACCGAAGAAGGAAGGCAGCGCGCCGAAAGATGGGCTGAGGTGTTGGGGCTTTCTGAAATGGATGCGGTTTATAGCACTAACTATCAAAGAACCCTTCAAACAGCAGCTCCTACAGCCATGCGCAATGGTCTAGAAATTCAGACTTATGAGCCGAACAACTTGAATATTGATTCAATCGCTATGGTACATAAAGGAGAGCGTATTTTGATTGTGGGTCATTCAAATACGACTCCAATGCTGGTGAATCGAGCACTAGGAGAAGAGCGATTTGAATGGATTGAAGATACGGTTAACGGAAATCTATTTGTGCTCACCATTACCCCATCAGCCAAGGGTATACAGGTGTTGTCGATTGAATGAGCTACTCTGTTCGAGATAAAACCAGTGCTGCCCTTGGGGTATTTTTCTTAACCCTCTCAGGGAGTCTTTATCTGTTTTTTCGAAACCACCTCTTTGGTGCTCCAACTTGGCCTTCAATGGTTCAAGAGCTCACCCGAAATGAATGGGGGAGGTTCGTCTTATACACTTTACCAGACCTTTTTTGGGTAACTGCGTTTCTTTTTTTCACTGAACTCGGAACCTATACCTCTGCCCTTTCGAAGCGACTATTTCAGTGGAGCATTCCACTTTTTGGGGTTGTTCAAGAAATAGGCCAATACGTTGATTTTCTAGACGGAACCTTCGATATCGCCGACGTTTTGGGTTATCTTGTAGTTCCAATTATTTATCAAACCCTAAAAATTTGGACTCATGAAAAATAGATTTAAAGCATTGCTTTTTGGATTTTTTGCGATCGTAGCGATGGCAAGTACTGCTGATATTGAAACCGCAAAAATCACTACTGAAACACCTGTAGATATTGAAGTGAGCGCTAGAAAACTTTATGCTGACTATCAGGCTAATGAAATCGCTGCAGATGAGACCTATAAAGGAAAGGTTCTACAAGTTAGTGGAACGATTAGAGATATAGGAAATGACCTGCTTGATAACGCCTACATCACTATTGCAGGAGATCAATACTTTGGAGACGTTCAGTGCTTTATCGCCGATAAATCGGTAGTGGCTAACCTGCGCAAAGGAGCCAGAATTACCGTCAAAGGTGAGTGCGACGGTCTTTTAATGAACGTTATTCTTCAGCGCACTATTGTGGTAGAGTAGATACTATTGAATCAATCGATAAATTAAAATAGCCGTGCGCTTGGTAAGCGCTTCGAAGGTTTTCAGGTTAACAGTTTCGGTCGGCGTGTGTGCCCCGCTGCCCATACTTCCTAATCCACCTAGAGCTGCATCCACATAAGAGGCTGCAAAAGAAATATCTGCTGCACCTCTTCGTCCTGGGTCATAAGCCTTGACCTCACCTTGACCTAAATCTTGGCTTACTTCACTCAAGAGCTCCAGTAGTTCTAGATTGCCTTTTGTTGGAGGCATTGCCGGATACGAATCTTTGAATTCAATACTTGCCGAGGTTTGAGGGAGATTACCCGCTTCGACAATGGCTCGCATTTTTGCTCTGGCGCGTTCTTTCTGATCTTCGGTAATAAAACGTAAGCCTCCGCGAACTTCGGCCTGTTGAGCTACCACATTTGTTTTTCCGAATACTTCTGCCTGACCAGTGGTTGCATCGTAATTCATGAAGGTTCCGCCATACAGAATTCCTGGGTTGAAAGTCAGGAGATCTTCACCTCTAACGTCTTCGTAGAAGGCGTTCAGAATACGACCCATTTCGAAAATCGCACCGGCACCGGTTCGATCTGAGAACACCCCTGAAGAGTGCGCGCGCTTGCCTGTAGTAGTTAAATGCCATCCAGAGGCGCCTCTTCGAGCTACTGTAGCATAATCGAATCCTGTAGAAGTCTCATAGCCTAGGGCGATGTCGGCATGTTTTGCAGCTTCAATTAGCGAGTGTCTTGAGACAGATAAGGGTTTCCCAGTGCTTTCCTCGTCTCCGGTAAATATTACCTGAATATCGGTATTTTCTAAAACGCCAGTCTCTTTAAGTGCTTTAAGTGCGTAGAGAATCATTACGTCACCACCCTTCATATCGTTACCTCCTGGGGCTAGTGCGATACTGTCATTGATTTTTTCGAAGGTTTGAAAGGGACTGTTTTCTTCAAATACGGTATCGAGATGCCCGATCAGTAGCAGTTTTTTTCCCTTGGTGCCCGTAGTTTTCGCGAGAAGATGACCCGCTCGATTCATTTCTTCGGGCATGTGCTCCCATTCAGTGGTAAAGCCAATGGCTTCAAACCCTTCAGTAAAAACAGCTCCTACTTTTTTAACTCCCTCGAGGTTAAGGCTTCCGCTATTAATATTAACCACCTTTTCTAGAAAATGGATGGCTTCCTCATTATTTGCGCTAACACGCTCAATGATTCGGCGTTCATTGCGATTCAGCTTTTGCGCATGAATCGGTGACGAAACGGTAAAAAGAAGGCTTAAAACTAGGGCAGTATGAATGAGTTTCATAGATATCGATTATATTCAACTTGTCTAAAACTAAAAAATATATTGCTATGGCTACTTATTCATGTGATTCTTGTGGTATGTCTGTGAACGCCTCTTGTGCTAAATGCGATGTCCCATTAGAAAATGGAATGTTGACTTTAGATAATGGGGCTGAGGTTCAGATCTCATTTTGTCCATCTTGTGAAGGAAAAATCAAGTCGCCACAATGTTGTGGGGCTGATATGAGTTGCTCGATGTAATGAGGAAAATCATTTTTATTGGCGCCATTTTGGCGCCATTTTTCGTTGGTTCACAGCAGTTAGGCACCAAGCAGTTAAATCGTCTAACTGAACAGCATTGGCACAAGGGTCTTGATTTGCTGCGAGAAATAGTTGCCATTCCTAATGATGCCGCAATTGCATCAGATTTAGAAGCAACAGAGCAGTTAATGACAGAGGCTTTTAGTAGTCGAGGCTTTGAGTTAGAGCGCTTAGAGACTGATGGTGTGCCTCTTTTGTTGGCTACTTATGAACCCAAAAAGCGTTTTTCGGGCACTACCCTGCTATTGTATTTTCATGCTGATGGTCAAGCGGTAGACTCTTCTAGGTGGTTTCAGAATGACCCCTACGAAATCGTTTTAAAGCAGCGTTCTGAATCATCAGATTGGGAAATATTAGATATTGATTTGCTGTCTTCTTCGTATGATCCGAACTGGAGACTATATGGTAGAGCTACCTCTGATGCGAAGGGTCCTATTGCGATGTTTTTAACTGCTATTGATGCGTTAGCCGCTCAGAATAAGCTAACCTCAAACCGTATCAAAGTGGTGATTGATTTGGAGGAGGAGCAAGGCTCTCCATCTCTACCTGATGCCGTTACTCGCTATAAAGAAAAATTGATGGCTGATGCGATGCTAATTTTCGATGGGCCTAGACATGTTTCTAATCGTCCGACCCTAACCTATGGAGCCCGTGGAATCGCTAGTATTACTTTAAAAACCTTTGGCCCAAAGCTACCACAACACAGTGGGCATTATGGCAATTATGCTCCGAACCCAGCGCTTGCTTTATCTCAGCTATTGGCCTCTATGAAAGATTCTGAGGGCAGGGTGCTAATAGAAGGTTATTACGATAACATTGTGCTTAGTGATTACGATAAAGAACAATTGGCAAAGATTCCTGATGATGAGACTGCCCTTAGAAGCCGTCTAGGTTTTTCAAAGGCTGATAAAGTTGCGGATACCTATCAAGAGAGTTTGCAATATCCCTCGTTGAACATTAGAGGATTGCAGTCAGCTTATGTAGGGGCTTCGGCAAGAACCATTGTTCCTGCGACAGCAACTGCAGAGATTGATGTGCGCTTGGTCCCTGAGTCAGATCCTTATCGTTTGATGAAATTAATTCAGGCCCATATCGAAAATCAAGGTTTTACCGTGTTAGATCATGAACCTAGTGATCAGGAGCGTCAACAGTTTAATCGCATCGTGCAGTTAAGTTCTAAAGTCTCTTATGCAGCTTTCAGAACCGATATGAACTCGCCGATCGGAGGTTGGTTACGCACCCAAATGGACCGTGCCGGGTTCGAAAATGTAGTACAACTTCGTCTCATGGGAGGCTCTATACCGATCTCTCCGTTCGTAGAGGCTTTAGGGATTGATGCGGTGATTATCCCCACAGTAAATACCGATAACAATCAGCATAGCCCTAATGAGAATATCCGTTTAGGCAATTTCAGAGAAGGGATAACGACGATGCTCAGTCTTCTTAGCGCCCAGGGCTTATAGGGAGAACTCTATAATATTGGCGATCTAGATAGGTGGTATGGTAATCATCCCACAGGCTGGCATGTCTATAATCGCTAAGACCTGACGCGGTGGCTCCCCAGGCCCCAGAGTTAATCAAAATTTCTGATCGTTCAAGGTTACTTTCTAGATTGGCCGACTGGTAATCAATGTAGTAATAGAATTCTCCTTTGAACTGATTAGTCGCTGCTTCACTTATGAAACGTGCAGCGGTCAAATGGTCAGAGTGATCGTCAACATTTAAGTCCTCGCTGAGTTCACTGAGGTGTATTTCTAATTGAGTTCCTGTGTGAGCCGTAGTAATCAATTCTTTTAGGGTTCCCAATAGATCTTCCTTATTGGTGTAAGTAGTGCTTTGGTCAATGGCTTTAAAATCGACTACTTGTCGATTGTAGAACTTCTCGAGGCTTTTTTGTTGGTGTAATTCAAATCCAGAACCGTCCCCGTTCCCGTCAGGAAGTCGAAGAAAATAAACTACGGTGTTGTGGTAGGTGTAAGTAAGAATCGGATGGTTTCTAATCAAGGTGACCGATCGACTCATCTCATCGCCAATTTTTGATCGATCCTCTGCGGTGTTCGACAGGAACCGAACGGCTCTTAAAGCTCCTTCTTCTCTTGCTTTGTAAAAGGCATCGTTCCCCATTCCATAGCCAGCGTCTCCTGCAGTAAGATGAATGATCACGGTCTTGTCTTCAGGGCTCTGAATACTGTTAGCGACATTAGGATTCATGAACAGTTGCCAATCATCTTGGTGAGCTACGCCAAACACTCTCGTAGTTTGGGCTGAGAGTAAATTGACACCTAGTAATAAAGTAAAAGCGATAGCGAACTTAATTTTCATGAACCCAAGTTTAGTACAAAACGAAGATACACAAGATGTTCAAGGCGGTCAATGATGAAAAAATGGAGGCTATAGAAAATTTTGGATATTGTATAATATTTTCAATTAAAATATTGAAAATCAATTGTTTGAAATTTAAAATAGCATTTGAAAATAACATTATGTTTTAGACAGCGAATGGAAGCCTTCTTTCGAGCGGTATTTTTACCTGTTAGAAATAATAAAATAGATGAGTACCCCTTTAAATAAATATAGCCAGGCGGTCAGCCAGGATCCAACCCAGCCCGCAGCGCAAGCAATGTTGCATGCCATTGGGTTAACCAAAGAAGATTTCAAAAAGCCTTTCGTCGGTATTGCAAGTACCGGTTATGAAGGTAATCCTTGTAACATGCACCTGAATGACCTATCGGTGGTTATTAAAGAGGGCGTTCAAAGTGCGGATCTTGTGGGTCTAATCTTCAACACGATTGGCGTGAGTGACGGGATCTCTATGGGAACTCCAGGTATGCGCTTCTCATTGCCTTCGAGAGACGTAATTGCCGATTCTATTGAAACGGTTGTACAGGCCATGTCTTACGATGCAGTTATTCCTGTGGTAGGTTGTGACAAAAATATGCCGGGTGCACTTATGGCGATGCTTCGATTGAACCGTCCGAGTATTATGGTTTACGGAGGTACTATTGCCTCTGGATGTCATGAAAGCAAAAAATTAGATGTAGTATCAGCCTTTGAAGCTTGGGGAGAGAAAGTTGCTGGTAAGATTGATGAAGCTGAATTCAATTCAGTGGTTGAAAATGCTTGTCCGGGTGCTGGAGCTTGTGGTGGTATGTACACCGCTAATACGATGGCTTCTGCTATTGAGGCGCTAGGAATGACACTTCCTTACAACTCTTCGAATCCTGCGGTTAGTGTTGACAAAAAAGAAGAATGCGAGCGTATAGGTGCTGCCGTTAGAAAATTAATTGAGCTTGATTTAAAGCCTAAGGATATCGTTACTCGTAAATCCATTGAAAATGCAGTTCGACTGATTGCTGTATTAGGAGGTTCTACCAATGCAGTACTTCACTTTTTAGCGATTACTAGAGCGGCTGAAATTGATTTTACCATTGACGATTTTCAGTTACTGATGGATAAAACGCCATTCTTGGCCGATCTTAAACCTAGTGGGAAGTATTTAATGGAAGACTTGCACCGAGTAGGCGGTGTTCCTGCAGTATTGAAGTTCATGCTAGAGAATGGTATGTTACACGGCGATTGTATGACGGTAACCGGAAAGACTTTAGCCGAAAACCTAAAAGATGTTCCTTCGTTAGAGGCAGGCCAGGATGTTATCTATCCGGTCAATCAGCCGATCAAAGAATCGGGACACATTAGAATATTAAAGGGTAACCTTGCTCCCGAAGGGAGTGTTGCAAAAATTACTGGTAAAGAAGGTCTTCAGTTCAAGGGGCCTGCACGTGTTTTTGAAGGAGAGTATGCAGCAAATGACGGTATCCGAAACGGAGAGGTGCAACCTGGTGAGGTAGTGGTGATTCGCTATGAAGGCCCTAAAGGTGGACCAGGAATGCCTGAAATGCTCAAGCCTACCGCTGCAATTATGGGAGCTGGACTCGGAAAGTCGGTGGCGCTGATTACTGACGGACGCTTCTCTGGAGGTACCCACGGATTCGTAGTAGGACACATTGTTCCTGAAGCTCAAGAAGGAGGCCCTATCGCACTGATCGAGAATGGAGATATTATTGAAATTAACGCCGAAGACAACACCTTAAATGTTCACCTGAGCGATGAGGTTCTTGCTGAGCGTGCTAGTAAGTGGAAACAGCCTCCTTACAAGTTCCAAAGTGGGGTTCTATACAAATACATTAAAAATGTCTCAACAGCCTCTAAAGGTTGTGTGACCGATTTATAAATGAAAGAAAAAGCTATGCATATAAGTGGAGCTGAGGCGGTTATTCGCTGCCTTCTCGCAGAGGGTGTAGATCTTATCTACGGATACCCAGGAGGTGCGATCATGCCCGTGTATGATGAGTTGTACAAATTTCAAGACGATCTGCACCATGTGCTTACCCGTCACGAGCAAGGTGCTACTCATGCCGCTCAGGGTTACGCCCGAACTTCAGGAAAGGTTGGAGTAGCAATTGCTACCTCAGGGCCTGGAGCAACCAACTTAATCACCGGTATTGCCGATGCGCAAATTGATTCAACCCCAATGGTTTGTATCACTGGTCAGGTAGGTTCACATTTGTTAGGATCTGATGCCTTTCAAGAAACAGATATTATTGGGATTTCAACCCCGGTCACCAAATGGAATTATCAGGTTACTGATGCAAAAGAAATTCCTGAAATTCTAGCTCGTGCTTTTTACATCGCGAGATCTGGACGACCAGGGCCTGTTTTAGTCGATATTACTAAAGATGCTCAATTCGGTATGCTTGATTTTGAGTATAAGCCGTGTACGGGTATTCGAAGTTACAAGCCGGTTCCGACTTTAGATCAAAGTCAAGTAGAAGCAGCCGCTGAGGCAATCAATAAAGCGAAGCAACCGCTGATTGTTTGGGGGCAAGGGGTAATTCTCGGTAACGCTGAGGCTGAATTCAAAGCCTTCGTAGAGAAGTCAGGTATCCCTGCGGTTTGGACCATCCTTGGCCTTTCAGCACTAGAGACCTCACATCCGCTCAACAAGGGGATGGTAGGGATGCACGGAAACTATGCGCCTAATTTGCTCACTCAAGAATGTGATGTGCTGATCGCTATAGGAATGCGATTCGATGATCGTGTAACCGGTAGGTTAGATGCTTATGCTGCTCAAGCTGAGGTAGTACACCTTGAGATTGATCCTGCTGAAATTGACAAAAACGTTCATGCTGATTATCCGGTACTGGGTGATTGCAAGCAAAGTCTTACCGCACTTAATGAGCTTGTAGCTCCAAAAAAATTGGATTCTTGGTTAGCTCGTTTTGACGAATTATACGCCAAAGAATACGAGGTAGTTATTGAGAAAGATACAAAGCCAACCAAAGAAGGTTTAACCATGGGCGAGGTGATCGTTGCGGTGAATAAGGCAGCGGGTTCTGATGCTGTTATTGTAACCGACGTGGGACAGCACCAAATGATCGCCTGTCGATATGCAGAATTTGTTAGATCGAAGAGTAACGTTACCTCAGGTGGTTTAGGGACTATGGGATTTGCTTTACCTGCTGCGATTGGTGCCAAAATGGGAGCTCCAGATAGGCAGGTAGTTGCAGTGATTGGTGATGGTGGGTACCAAATGACGATTCAAGAGTTAGGCACGATCTTTCAAACCGGTGTAGCGGTTAAAATTCTAGTACTCAATAATGAATATTTAGGAATGGTTAGACAGTGGCAACAGTTGTTCTTTGACCGTCGTTATGCTTCAACAGAGATGACCAACCCTGACTTTGTTACCATTGCTAAAGGATATCATATCCCGGCTCAAAAAGTAACCGAGCGTAAAGATTTGGCTGCTGCTATTGAAGAAATGATTAACGCAGAAGGCCCATACTTCTTAGAAGTTGGGGTCGAAAAGGAGGACAATGTTTTCCCAATGATTCCGACAGGAGCTTCACTTAATGAAATTCGTTTACAGTAATGACAACCACTTATACTATTTCGATTTATTCAGAAGATAACGTTGGCTTACTCAACCGTATTTCAGCGATTTTCTTAAAAAGACACATCAATATTGAAAGTTTAACTACTTCGCCTTCTGAGATTACAGATGTATTTCGATTTGTGATCGTAGTGAATGTTTCTGAGATCAAAGTCAAAAAACTTGTACAGCAGATAGAGAAGCAAGTGGATGTAATCAAAGCTTTTTATCATACCGATGAAGAGACGATTTTTCAAGAAACTGCACTTTATAAAGTGACAACCAAATTCCTTTTTGAGGAACGTCAGATTCAAAACTTTATAAAGCAGAGTCATGCGAATATCGTAACCGTTTCTCCTGAGTTTTTCGTTATTGAAAAAACCGGATTTAGACACGAGACTGAACAATTAAGAGAACAACTGGCTCCTTTCGGATTATTACAATTTGTTCGATCAGGCCGTCTTTCGGTAACTAAAGCCCCAATGGGCATTTCAGAAATTTTAAATTCCTTTACAGAAAATAACCAATAATTATGGCTAATTACTTCAACACGCTTTCGCTTAGAGAGCAATTACTTCAACTAGGAAAATGTCGTTTCATGTCTTCGGATGAGTTCGCTGATGGCGTATCTGCTTTAGAAGGCAAGAAAATTGTGATCGTAGGATGCGGTGCTCAGGGTCTAAACCAGGGATTAAACATGCGCGATTCAGGACTAGACATTTCTTATGCTCTTCGTCAATCGGCGATCGATCAAAAGCGTGCTTCTTATGTGAATGCAACCTCGAATAACTTTAAAGTAGGTACTTATGAAGAACTTATTCCGTCTGCGGATGTAGTGATTAACCTTACTCCAGACAAACAGCACACGGCAGTTGTCGAGGCGGTTATGCCACACATGAAACAAGGAGCTACCCTTACGTATTCTCACGGATTCAACATCGTTGAAGAAGGTACACAAGTAAGAAAAGACCTTACGGTAATCATGGTTGCTCCAAAGAGTCCAGGTTCAGAGGTTCGTGA
>JAHEKV010000047.1 GCA_024638165.1 Flavobacteriaceae bacterium | reverse complement strand
GATACACCGCAATCGCTACTCCCGAAATATTCCCAAGACCAACCGTTGAGGCAATCGCCGCAGATAATGCTTGCCAGTGAGATACCTCTCCAGTCGCCCCTTCTTTATCGTATTTGCCTCGCGTAATATCAATAGCGTGTTTGAAATTGCGATAGGGTGTGAACCTCGAATAAAGGGCTAAAAAAAGGCCTCCCCCTAGAAGTAGTGCCAGCATTGCTCCCTCTGTGTAAGGCAGTAATGCTGAAATGAGATCATTGATTACATTCATAGACGCGAAGATAGGGCTTAGCGCTACAAACGAATAAAGATCTTTCGCTTAAAGAGAATCAGTGTAGGAATACTAATGATGCCCACATAGATCAGCGCGTAAATCAGTGAGGATAGTTTAGAAGCCAACCCGATTCCTATTAGAAAATTAACCGTTTCATCATTTAGAGCTATCGGTATAAATCGATCACTGTAAAAAACACTAACTAGGATACTAGACAGCGCGTAGGCAACCATCGGGTTTTTCCCAAACGACTCCATAAGACGAGTAAGAAAACGACTTTTTTTCACATCAAAAAAGTAAATACATAGGGCCCATGCTTGCATGCATACCCCAGCGGTTACTAGTGTAAACGAGCTTGACCAAAGCGCCTTGTTAATTGGAAACAGGTAGCTCAGCAAATAACCTATGGCAAGAAGCACAAAGCCTCTTCGCATCATCGCAAATAATTTCTCAGAGACTTCTTCATAAGACTGATAGATCGAAGCAGCAGTCATACCCAACAGGGTCGACCCAACTGCACCCGCAGTACTTAAAAGACCTTCAGGGTCCCAAGTTTTTTGCCATAAATATCCAGGGAGTATTTTACCGTCTAAATAATGGGCCCAATTCTTCATCGGCACTGAAAGATCAGGAACACCCACTCCGGGCACCGGCAAGAACACCATTACAAGGGTATAAATCCCCAATATCCAAAGGGCTAAACGCCACTGATTTGACCTTTTGGTAAATACAAAGATCGATGCACAGATCAAGTAAACGATGGCGATTCGGGGCAACACCCCAACATATCGAATATTCGAGAAGTCGAATTTAGGCCAGAGCCACAATAATAGACCCACCAAATAGATTTTGAGTGCTCTCCACAAGATCTTAGTGACTACCCCTTTTTGACCTACCTTTTTTCCCAAGGCGAAGACAATCGAAGCTCCTACAATAAATAGAAAACTAGGAAAGACAAAATCGGTTGGAGTTAATCCGTCCCACTCCGCATGAAGTAGTGGTGCATAAACATGTGACCAACTACCTGGAGTATTTACAATAATCATCAAAAAGATTGTGAGCCCTCGAAGAATATCGAGTGACAGAAGTCGCTGCTGTGCCATGTGCTTTAGGTTAGGTGTAACTAAATATAGCAAATGCTACCTAATCTGCTGGTTTTAAGTGACTCAAGATTTTGGCAAAAGCTTAACACCAACTGCAACTAAGGGCACAGAACTACCTATACCTCTCTTCTACTTTTACTGTAGAAAATCACTTAATACCCAAAACTATGAGACATTTAGCCTTAACACTATCACTAGCCAGCACGTTATTATTTGCATGTACTGATGACACCAAAGAAACGATTGATACTCTTGCAGAAGTAACCCCACTAACCACACAAGAAATTGAAGACTTACAATTCTTAAGAGAAGAAGAAAAATTAGCTAGAGACGTGTACACGCATGCGTACAATTTATACGGAGTCAACATTTTCAACAACATCGCTTCGAGCGAGCAGCGACATACCGATAGCGTTTTAGAACTCATGAGCCGTTACGAAATTGAGGATACAGCCACTGCTACCTTAGGAGATTTTACCGACCCTGAATTAAGCCAACTATACGCAGCACTAATCGCTAGAGTAGAAACCTCAGAAGCCGAAGCTTATGCGGTGGGTGCAACGATTGAAGATCTCGATATTTACGATCTAGACCTTAAGGCAACACACAATCAGAATTCAGAACTTCAAAACCTGTATGCAAATCTGAAGTGCGGATCTGAAAACCATATGAGGTCATTTACCAAAAAACTGACGGCACTTGATCTAACCTATACCCCTGAATACATTGATGCGGCACAATACACCGAGATTCTTGCCGCACCACAAGGCGGATGCGGAAACTAAAAACTTTAGGTATTGAAAAAAGTTTTTAATTGCTAGCTCCAAAAGCAAGCCGCTTAACTCCCTTATTATTTGTTATATAGATTTGTTTAATACCATTTGAGATTTCAATTGATCTCGAACTTTGAGAAAGATATCCTGATCCAAAATAGAACTCTTTGTGGATTTTTGAATTATCCTCATAGATGATTTCACCACTTATATCTGTAGGAAGTATCTTTAAACTCTGCTCTTGAGGCTCGTTTAAACTAAAAACCTTGAGCAAATTATTATTATTTGCTACTAGAATTTTTAAATCGTTGTCTTTATCTCTCAATAACGAAAGGCCTGTCGCATCCAAATCATTTATAAATCCACTTTGTTCTAGGGTCAAAGGCTTAAAATTTCCTCTACCATCGCCTTTTAGTACTAAACCTTTCGATGCATCATATCTCCCGGTAGACACATTTGTTTGGTAAGAATTCCCTGTTAGCAAGATATCCTCAAAATTATCATGATTAAAATCAGCTACCACGATACCTTTGACAGGTGCAAATTGGGCTTCAATTGGTAAAGGATTT
>JAHEKV010000016.1 GCA_024638165.1 Flavobacteriaceae bacterium | reverse complement strand
GGATTTGTTAATGGTCTGGCAATTATCATTTTCATGTCGCAATTAGCTCAGTTCAAAGATGCTTCAGGAAATTGGCTAGAAGGGACTGCTTTATATCTACTTCTTGGTTTAGTGGCCCTCACGATGCTTATTATTCATTTTTTGCCAAAGCTAACCAAGGTTGTTCCTTCCTCACTTGCAGCTATACTCATCGTTTTCGGGTTGGTAACCTTCTTTAATTTAGACACGCGTACCGTTGGGGATATCGCATCTATAAAAGGGGGCTTTTTACCCTTTCATGTTCCTGCGATCGATTGGACACTTGAGTCCTTGAAATTAATTGCTCCGTATTCGCTAATTATTGCAGGTGTTGGGCTTATAGAGAGCTTACTTACTCTTAATATCGTAGATGAGATTACAGAAACTAGAGGTTCTGCCAATAAAGAGGCTTTAGCTCAAGGGGTTGCTAATACCCTTTCAGGAATGTTTTCTGGGATGGGCGGATGCGCCATGATCGGACAATCACTCATTAACGTTTCTAACGGAGCCCGAGCACGTCTTTCGGGAATCGTCGCTGCTATCGGACTCCTGAGTTTTGTCATGTTTGGTTCATCCCTTATCGAGCGTGTACCTATGGCTGCACTTACTGGGTTAATGATCATGGTGTCAATAGGAACCTTCGAATGGGCGAGTCTTAGAACTTTTAACAGAATGCCGAAGTCAGACGTTTTTGTAATGGTATTAGTGACCTTAGTTACGGTATTCCTGCACAATCTTGCCCTTGCGGTTATCGTTGGTGTTATTATTGCCGCTCTTGGTTTTGCATGGGATAACGCGGTACGAATTCGTGCCCGTAAGCGAATTGATGAATTGGGTGTTAAGCATTATGAAATCTACGGTCCACTTTTCTTCGGTTCGGTGGCGGCTTTTAATGAAAAGTTCGATGTAGCTAATGATCCTGAAGAAGTTGTTATTGACTTTGCAGAAAGTCGTGTAGTTGATATGTCGGCTATTGAAGCCTTAAATAAGGTTACTGAACGTTACGCTAAGTCTGGGAAGAAAATTCATTTAAAACACCTCAGTAAAGACTGCTTGAGATTGATAAGAAATGCAGAAAGTTTAATAGAGGTGAACATTATTGAAGATCCTACTTATAAGGTGGTAGCAGACAAATTATAGGTTCTGAGGTTAATTTCAGCATGTAAAAGCCGCTCTTTGCGGCTTTTTTGTTGAACTATACCCTATTTTTTTGCGCTATTTTAACCTAAATCAGATGGCAAATCAAAAAGTTCGATTTCAAAAAAAGTGTGAAATAATTACTGATTCAATAAAAATGCTGTGAAAAACTGCAAATGTAGGCTTAATTTGCATCCGATATTTTGTATGTGTTAATTTTTGCATTATTTTAACGCCTTCAAAAATAAACTAAACTTAAACTTTACTCTTATGAAAATGATGCTTAAAGGTTTTCTGTTTTTCGCGGCACTATTGTGTTTCGGTATGACAGAGGCGCAGACTGTTTCAGGTACTGTTTCTGATAATCAGGGACCACTACCAGGTGCAACAGTCGTAGTTAAAGGTACAGCTACGGGTACTACAGCAGACTTCGATGGTAACTATTCGATTTCAGCTAGTGCAGGAGATGTACTTGTGTTTTCTTATGTAGGTTACACTGCACAAGAAATCACTGTTGGCAACCAGAGTACTATTAATGTAGTACTTGAGTTGGGTAACGTGCTTGAGGAGGTTGTAATCACTGGTTACGGTTCTCAGCAACAAAAAGAAATTACTTCTGCAGTAGTTTCTGTGGACGAGGAATCGTTCAACAAAGGAGCTATCAACGATGCTTCTCAACTACTTCAAGGTAAGGTTGCAGGTCTTCAGATCTACAACAGAGGTGGTAACCCTAACGCAGGTGCGGTAATTCGTCTTCGTGGTCTTTCGACTATCGGCGCGAACGCTTCTCCACTTGTTGTTATCGATGGGGTAATCGGAGCTTCACTTAACAACGTTGACCCTAGCGATATTGAAAGCATCAACGTTCTTAAAGATGCTTCTGCTGCTGCGATCTACGGTTCTCGTGGATCTTCAGGGGTAATCCTTGTTACTACAAAGTCAGGTAAGGCTGGTGCAACTCAAATCAGCTACAATGGTCAATTCTCTACTTCTGGTATTCTTAACCAGATTGATTACATGAGCCCAGAAGAATTTGTTGCTGCTGGTGGTCGTGATCTAGGGTCTAAGACTGACTGGATTGATGAGGTAACTCGTGATGCATTCACTCAGATTCACAACCTTTCTGCTGCAGGTGGAAATGGTTCTACTTCTTACCGTATCTCTGCTAACATTCGTGATGCAGAAGGTATTCTTTTAAATAATGGTTTTGAGCAGTTCAACACTCGTTTAAACTTCTCAACTCGTGCGCTTAACGATAAGTTGAAAATTAACTTCAACACTTCGTTCACTCAGAGAGATCAGCAAAATGGTTTCAACGAGGCACTTCGTTATGCTACATTATATAACCCAACTGCTCCTGTATTAGCAGCTAACGCTCCTTATGCATTCAATGGTGCTCAGTTTGGTGGATATTTTGAAACTCTTGGTCTATTCGATTCTTACAACCCAGTATCAATTATCAAGCAGAACATTAATAACGGTGAGCGTCGTGAGCTTAACTACGGTGTTGATTTAGCGTATAGCGTTAATGACAACCTAACTGCTTACTTCCGTTCTGCAGTTCAGACTACTGACTATGCAAACCGTTTATATTACAGAACTACTTCTCTTTGGAATGGTGGTGCTGATTCTCCTGTTCGTAAGGGTTCTGCTCAGTTCTACGAGAACAACTTCGATTTTCAGTTAAACGAGGCTTACGCTACTTGGAGAAAGTCTTATGATAACATGAACATTGCAGTTACTGGAGGTTATTCTTACCAGAAGGAGAACTACAATGAAGTATACTTCTCTCTAGGTGATTTCCCTGGTGATCAAATCGATTACATCGATGCAATTGAGTATTCTCAAGACTTACTAAACGCAGGTCAGATTTCTGCTAACTCAGCAAGAAATCCTGATACTGAAATCGAAGCATACTTTGCTCGTTTAAACATGACAATCGCTGACAACATCTACTTGAATGCGTCTGTTCGTCGCGAAGGTTCAACTAAGCTTGGTGCTGATAACCGTTGGGGTACTTTCCCAGCTGTTGGTTTAGGTGCTGACTTAAACTCTTTCCTAGGTTTAGAAGGTGTTCAGCAACTTAAGGCTCGTGCTTCTTACGGGGTAACTGGTAACCTTCCTGGTTCTTACGGTCTTTCTCAAGAAATCCGTGGATGGTCTTGGGGTGGTGATGGTGCTGCTGGTGGATCTACTGGTCTTCTACGTGCTGCTAACCCTAACCTTAAGTGGGAAGAGAAAGCGGAGCTTAACTTTGGTATCGATTTAACTATGGATCGTTTCTCTGCTACACTTGATATTTACCAACAAACTTCGAAAGACTTCATCATCAACCGTATTGTAGATGCTGCAGTATATGGTTTCGATCGTCGTTTCGAGAATGCTGGTCAATTATCATCTGATGGTATTGAATTAGCTCTTAACTATGACGTGACTGATAACTATACTACAGGTATTGTTCTTTCACGTAACACAGTTGTTCTTGATGAGTATGTTCAGGATGCTGATAAATTCGGTAACCTAGGTGCGCCAGGTCAGAATGATACTTTCGTAACTCGTGTTAAAGTAGGTGAGGAGATCGGTCAAATCTGGGGTCCAGTATGGGACGGTACGGTTACTGACGGTTCTCAGAACTTCGTTGATGTAAACGGTGATGGTCAATTAGTAGTTGGTCAAAACAACGCACTTGACGAAAACGTTGACTTTGATGTATTAGGTAGTGGTATTCCTGATCTAGAATTAGGTTGGTCTAACCAAATTACTCTTGGTAAGTACACTGTTAATGCATTCTTCAGAGGTGCATTTGGTCACAGCTTAGTGAACACTTTCCGTGCATTCTATGAGCCACGCGTAGGTTCTCAGAAATCGTACAACTACATTAACACAGAGCTTGCTAACGACGCAATTAAGAATGCGAACTTCTCTTCTTTATATGTTGAGAAAGCTGACTTCTTCAAGTTAGATAACTTAACAGTTTCACGTCCTATTACTGATAACGTGAACTTATCACTTAACGTACAGAATGCGTTCGTGATTACGAACTATACTGGATCTGATCCTGAGCCAGCGTTATTCGATCTTCTAGATGGTAACCCACTTGCTCCTGGTATCGATCGTAGAAATAGCTACTATTCAGCACGTTCGTTCACTTTAGGTGTAAACATTAACTTCTAATAATAAAATTGATATGAAAAACTTACACAAACTTCTATTAGGTTTCGGACTTGTGGGTTTAACCTACTCTTGTACCGATCTTGAAGAGGACCTCGTAGGGGATCTTACACAAGATTTCTCTTTAGAGGGAATCTCTACCGGTGCTGCCGGTGGTGGTAGTGACGTTCTTACTGCAGTATTTGATGCAGTTCGTAACGGAGGTACTGCTAACCACGGTGGTTACTTCTCAGTTCAGTCGGTTTCAACCGATGAGATGGCGGTAACTCAAAAAGGTGGTGACTGGTATGATGGTGGTATCTGGTTAGATATGCACCGTCACACTTGGACTCCAGCTAATGGTCCTATCACAGGAACATGGGCACAGCAGTACGGTTCTATTGCAGCTGTTAACAATGCAATTGCAAATTCAGGACTAAATGCTGACCAAATGGCACAAGCAAAAGTTGTTCGTGCTTACTTGCACTGGAGATTAATGGACATGTACGGTAACATCGTTATCGCTGATGGTTCAGGTTCAAATGCTCAGTCTTCTAGAACTGCTGTATTCAACTGGATTGAAGGAGAACTTCTTTCAGCTCTAGGTATGGGTTCTAGCTTTGACCTGACTGCATTAGAAAGCTCTAGCCTGGGTACCGGTGATAACAAGTACAGAATCAACAGACACGCAGCTTTAGGTATTTTAGCTAAGCTTTACCTAAACGCTGAAGTATACACGGGTACTGCTCGTTATGCTGATGCTGCTTCTGCTGCTGGTTACGTAATCGATAACGGTCCTTACCGTTTATCTGATGCTTCGGTTTCTGTACCTAACCTTGCTAAACGTCCGGCAGTAGCTTCTGATCCTGACAACCTTACTGGTTATGCAGCAATCTTCTCACCTACAAACGAAAACAACCCAGAGATTGTCTGGTCGGTTAAGTACGATGAGGCTACTGCAGGTGGTATGAACTTTAACCAAATGACACTTCACTACGCTTCTCAGTATACTTGGAACTTCCAAGATCAGCCATGGAATGGTTATGTAGCTCTTGAAGAGTTTGTAAATTCATATGAAGATGGGGATGCTCGTAAAAAAGCGAACTTCATCGCTGGGGATCAGCTTGATTATGGTGGAAATGCTCTTGTGGATCTTGCATCTGATACTGCATCACCTGAAATTAGCTATTCTATTTCTATCAATGAGCTTGAGCCAAACGCTGCTCGTACAGGTGGTTACCGTTTAGGTAAATTCAGCTTCCAGCAGTTTGGTCGTCCAGACATGAACAATGATTACCCAATCGTTCGTTTAGGTGATCTTCACCTAATCCACGCTGAAGCTGTTTCTCGTGATGCTGGTGACTGGTCACTTGCTTTACCTGAAGTAAACGCTATCCGTGCAAGAGCTGGTGTTTCAGCTATGAGCAGCATTACTGCTGATCAATTCTTAGCTGAACGTGGTCGTGAGATGTTCCAAGAAGCTTCGCGTCGTACTGACCTTATTCGTTTCGGTCAGTGGGGTGGAACTTGGTGGGAAAAAGGTGCCTCTGCTGAATACAGAGAGCTTATGCCTATTCCAACAGAGCAGCTTACAGCTAATTCTAACCTTACTCAGAATCCTGGTTACTAAACCATCGATTTTCATAAGACAAGGGCGGCCCATCGGGCCGCCCTTTTTATTTTAACCCATTTTTTTCGCGTACTATTCCTTTTATAAGCCGTTATTCTTGGCTAAATTGCTCGTTGTTCCAGAAGATTTTTTCACCTATGAGAGTGCTTGTCCTTATAGCCTTATTATTTGCTGGTTGTACGGGTTTTGAGCCTTTATTCTTAAAGCGTTCTGATACTGGAATAGACTTTCAGAATACGCTTTATTTTACCGAAGATTTTAACCCCTACACGTATCGTAACTTCTTTAATGGAGGGGGTGTTGCATTGGGTGATGTCAATAACGATGGTTTAGTTGATATTTATTTCACCGGTAATCTGGTTCCTAATCGACTTTATTTGAATAAAGGTGACTTTCAGTTTGAAGATATTACAGTAAGCGCTGGTGTTGCCTGTGAGTCTAACTGGAGTGCAGGTTCAACCTTTGTTGATATCAATAATGATGGCTTATTAGATTTATACGTTGCAAAATCGGGTAAGCCCGTTGGAGAACGTAGATATAATGAGCTGTTTATCAATAACGGTGATTTGACTTTTACTGAGTCTGCCGCCGTCTATGGTCTAGATATTACGGGTCTTTCGGTTCAAGCAGCTTTTTTCGATTTTGATGGCGATGATGATTTAGATGTGTACTTGTTGAATAATTCGATCAGATCGGTGGGTGCTTACGATCTGATTGAAGGTCAAAGAGAGATTGCCTCTGAAGAAGGTAATCAGTTATTAGAGAATCGAGATGGCTTTTTTGTGCCCGTTTCTGCTGAGAAGGGAGTATATTCCTCGGCCATAGGTTTCGGTTTAGGAATTACACTTTCAGATTTTAATGGGGACCATTGGCCAGATCTATTTATTTCTAATGACTATTTCGAAAAGGATTACCTCTATATCAATCAAGGAGGTGATGGATTCATTGAATCTTCGAATAACTATTTTGACGCTTTATCGATGGGGTCTATGGGAGCCGATGCTGCCGATTTAGATAATGATTTGCGTCCTGATATTATGGTTACAGAAATGTTGCCTGAAACGCTAGCCCGTCAAAAGTCGAAGCAAGTCTTTGAGTCTTGGGATAAGTTTCAACTGGCAGGTGAGATGGGGTACCACAAGCAGTATTCTCGTAATGTTCTACAGCGCAATTTAGAGAACCGATTCTATGAGGTGGGTAGACAATTGGGTGTTTCTGCTACTGAGTGGAGTTGGGCTTCACTTTTATTTGATATGGATAATGACGGGTATCGTGACATCTATGTCAGCAATGGAATTTTTAAGGATCTCCTAGATCGGGATTATCTAACTTATAATGCTAACGAGGAGTCACTACGGCAGCAGATGCGTCAGGGGGAAGAGGCGGTTACCGCCCTCATTGATTTAATGCCCTCTTCTGCCGTTCCAAATGCAGTTTATCGCAATAAGGGCGATTTTACGTTTGATAATGTACGCCAATTATGGGGTCTTGATGAGGCTAGCTTTAGTAATGGTTCAGCCTATGGGGATTTAGATAATGACGGAGATCTTGATCTCATTGTAAATAATATTGATGCGGATGCCTTTGTGTATGAAAATCGTTCTGAGCGGTTAGGGCATCATTTTCTTGCGGTTGAGCTCAAAGGAACTGATAAGAACCGTTTTGCGATAGGAGCCAAGGTACAAGTCTATCTTTCTGATGGGAGTGCTATGATGGCCGAACAGTATCCGTCAAGAGGGTTCGAAAGTTCGGTTCCGAATCGATTGCACTTCGGTTTAGGTAATCGCGCTGATATCGACTCCCTCGAGGTTATCTGGCCCAATCGCATGCGTTCTGTGCACAAGGTCCAGGCTGTAGATCAAATTTTTACGATCGATTACAATTCATCAGAAGTGAAGCCTGTTTCATCAGATAAGGCTGACCTTGGCGCCCTTCTAACCGAAGACTTATCTCAAAAAGGAATTAATTACCAGCACCAAGAAAACCGCTACATTGACTTTGATGCGGAACGTATGCTTCCCCAATACTTTTCTAATGAGGGCCCTGCGATGGCAACTGCCGATTTAAATGGGGATGGTCTTGATGATATCTTCTTGGGAGGAGCTAAAGGGCAGTCTGCTGAGTTATACCTTAGTTCATCTTCTGGATATTCTAAATCCACTAAACCTTTCGAAGCACATAAAAACTCAGAGGATATCCAGGCATTATTCTTCGATGCCGATGGTGATGGAGATCAGGATTTGTACGTCGCTTCTGGGGGTCGCGCCTTCTCTCAAATTAGTACAGATTTAAAGGATCGATTGTACCTAAATACAGGTTCTGGAGTATTCGAGTATTCGAAAGAGGCGAGCTTACCCCTGTTTAGTTCGGGTGCAGTTGCTGTAGCAGATGTTGATCTTGATGGTGATTTAGATCTGTGGGTAGCCAATCGTTTTGATACCCGAACTTATGGCTTACCCACTAACTCATCGCTTTTAATCAACGATGGAAGTGGCCAATTTAGGCCAAGTGAAACGGAAATTTTCAATCAGCTCGGGATGGTCACCACCGCTACTTTTACCGACATGAATGGGGACCAGCGTCCTGATTTGATCGTCGGTGGCGAGTGGATGCCAATAACGGTGTTTTATAATTTGGCTTCAGGATGGATACAGTCTGAGGATCATCCTTTTGCTTCGGGGATGTGGCGATCGATTACTACGCTTGATTTGAATGGTGATGACCTTACCGACATAGTGGCGGGTAACGCTGGTCGCAATGGATTTTATAAACCTAAGATGCGGGTGTATGTGAATGATTTTGATCGAAACGGACGTATTGAACAGCTCTATGCTTACGAGGTAGAAGGGGATTACTATCCGGTACATGACAAAGATGAACTGATCAAACAACTTCCCGGCCTTAAAAAGAAGCTGCTGTACTATGCCGACTATGCCAATGCGAGTATGCGTGATTTGTTCTCTGAAGAGCTATTAAGCAGCTCTCTAGTTCTAGAATTAGATACTACCGATAGTATGATCTTCTTGAGTTCTAAGGAGGGTTATGAGTCGATTCCTTTAAAAGATGAGGCTCAATATTCTAGTGTTTACGCCATTGAAAATGGCGTGCTAAGTAATACTAGAGCTACGCTTTATTTAGGGGGTAATCAGTATGGCTTCAAGCCACAATATGGTGCCTATGATGCCTCCTCAGGTTGGCGATTAGACCTGAACTATGAGAATGAGTTGATTCAGGAAATTCGCCCACTTAACATTTCAGGGCAAATTCGTCAACTTCGTGTAATTAAGGCGGATAGCGCTCGAGATTCTTTAATTTTGTTAGCTGCAATTAATAATCAATCAATACAAAGTATTTATGTCCAGAATTAGTTTTGTCGTTGTGATGGGGTCGTTGTTACTTTTTTTGGGGGCATGTACCCGTGAAAGTAATTATGATCGATTAGTTAAAACCGAAATGGCTAGTGGAGTGTATTCAGATAGCCTAAAGTTTGGCTTAGTATTAGGTGATACTAAAAAGACCTTTTTCACCAAGTGTTGGGAGTTAAATTTGGAGGGAGTAATTTCTCATGGACCTAACAATGATTTTGTTGCGTATGAGTTAGAAGGGGTTAATGTAGGGGAGCGCATCAATCACTTGTTCTATGGCGTTTTTGATGATGAAAACATAATGACCGGCCTTGATATGCGTTTCTATCATTTAGGTTGGGCTCCGTGGAATAAGCAATTATTTGCTGATCAGCTTTTGCCGAAAGCCCTCGACACCCTTGAATTGTGGTACCCTGGCAATGAATTTGTAAGAATAGATCGAGAGGGATTACCGCGAGAGACCTACGTAAAGGTGGATGGTAACCGCCAGATTCTAGCCTACGTCCTAGACGATAAGGAGGTTAAGGCAGTGATTACTGACCTTAGAAAAAAATATCCCGACCTAGTTCGATAAACATGAAGAACCTACTATACCTTCTATCACTTGCTGTTTTTGTAGCTTCTTGCTCTGAGGCAGAAAGCGATTACCTCTTTGAATTAAAAACATCCGAGGAGACTCAGATTAATTTTGAGAACACGCTCAGTTTTAGTAATGAATTTAATGTCTATACCTACCGTAATTTCTACAATGGCGGAGGAGTTTCGATTGGAGATATCAATAATGACGGGTGGTCTGATATCTATCTAACATCGAATCAGAATCCTAATAAGCTATACCTAAATAAGGGAGGATTTATTTTTGAAGACATTACAGATTCGGCCGGTGTTGGTGGTTCTAAAGCTTGGTCAACCGGGGTGACTATGGCTGATGTCAATGCCGATGGCCTATTAGATATTTATGTGTGTAATTCGGGAGATGTTACTGGAGATAATAAGCAGAATGAACTTTTCATCAATAAAGGAGATGGAAAGTTTGAGGAGTTAGCCGAAGATTATGGGCTCGCAGATCCGGGTTATTCTACTCACGCAAGTTTCTTTGACTATGACAAAGATGGCGATCTAGATGTTTACCTCTTGAATAACTCTTATCAGGCAATTGGGAGTTTTGATTTGAGAAGAAATGAGCGTCCGAAACGGGATGAATTAGGGGGTGATAAGCTTTTAGAGAATCGAGATGGAGTTTTTGTTGATGTGAGTGAAAAGGCAGGGATTTACGGCTCGGTGATTGGGTTTGGGCTCGGTGTAACTGTCGGAGATGTGAACAATGACGGATGGGAAGACATCTACGTGTCTAACGACTTCTTCGAACGCGATTATCTCTACATCAACAATCAAGACGGTACATTTAGTGAAAAACTGACCGAATCGATCAGCTCAATCAGTGGTGCCTCAATGGGTGCAGATATGGCAGATATTGATAACGACGGTGCAGCAGATATTTTCGTAACTGAAATGCTCCCCTCAGAGTACGAACGCTTAAAATCAGTGACTACCTTCGAGAACTGGGACAAGTACAAATACAATGTCGATAACGACTATTTTCACCAATTCACTCGTAACACCTTGCAGCTTAACAATGCTGACGGAACATTCAGCGAGATCGGACGTTTAGCGGGGGTTGAGGCCTCAGACTGGAGTTGGGGAGCTCTGTTTTTTGACATGAATAACGATGGGCTTCGAGATCTTTTTATCGCTAACGGGATTTATCGTGATCTCACCGATCAAGATTATCTTCAATACGTTTCAAGTGAAGAGGTTTTAAGCAGTATGATTTCAGGAGACGAGGTAGACTATGCGAAGCTGGTAGATATCATTCCGTCAAGACCTGTAAAAAATCACGCCTATATCAATCAAGGTAATCTACAGTTCTTCAATGATGAACAAACAGGCCTTTGCACTCCAAGTTTTTCAAATGGATCTGCCTATGGTGACCTAGATAACGATGGCGATTTAGACCTTGTGGTGAATAATGTCAATATGCCGCTTTTTATCTATGAAAACCATAGCGAACGAAATCCTAATAACCATTACCTCCAATTCAAGTTGAAGGGATCGGGCCAAAATACTCAAGCCATTGGAGCGCGCGTTTGGGTGAGTCAGGGCGACCAAACCTATTACTTACATCACCAACCCATTCGTGGCTTTCAATCGAGTATGGATTTAGTGTTGCACCAAGGCTTAGCGCTTTCTATTCCTGCAGAAGTTCGTGTAGAATGGCCCAATGGGACTACCACTCAATTAAACGATGTTCAGATAAATTCTCGCTTAGAATTAGCTCAACCAGAACCAGAAGAAGGAGTTAATGAAACGAGTGCCGATACAACTAGGGAGAACTTATTCGATCGAATGAGTATTACTGACGCTCCAGTTCATCAAGAAAATTTATTTATCGATTTTAACAGAAATCGACTTTGGCCACATATGTTGAGTACTCCAGGCCCAAGAATAGTTGCTGGAGATCTTAATCAAGATGGGGTAACCGAAATTCTAATACCAGGAGCTAAGGATTTTACCTCAAGTCTCTATCAACTGGAAGAATGGCAATTAAAGGCAGTTACTGATTTTAGTTTAGAAGGAGAGAAACCTTCTGAGCTTATTACGCCTCATCTTTTTGATGCCGATGGTGATGGGGATTTAGATCTCTATGCGGGTAACGGGGGAGTAGAATTCTCTAAATTCATTCCTTATTTGGCAGATGTCCTTTATCTCAATGATGGTAATGGCAAACTGACGAAAAGCGAAGCGACTTTACCCACGGCGACTAATTTTTTCAATACGGGTGCGGTAGTATCAGGAGATATTGACAACGATGGAGATTTAGATTTATTCGTTGGTGAGCGTGCGCTTGCCGATGCTTACGGCTTACCTGCATCAGGGCATATTTTAATTAATGATGGTTCTGGGCAGTTTACCGATGAAACTACCTCTTGGTCAGCCTCTTTAAACGAGGCTGGTCTAATTACTTCTGCAGCGATGGTTGATCTCGAATCAGACGGAGATTTAGACTTGGTTGTGGTCGGAGAATACATGGGCATTCGAGTATTTAAGAATCAGGGGGATCAATTCGTTGACGCGAACCTAGAATTAGCCGCTTACAAAGGCTGGTGGCAAACCCTCGAAACTGCCGATTTTAATGGTGATGGAGTGGTAGATTTTCTAGTAGGTAACCACGGTTTAAATTCACGATTTGAGGCTAGTGAAAAGGCTCCAATTCGCTTGTATTTAAATGACTTTGACCAGAACGAGCAAATTGATCCGGTTTTAAGTTTCATGCGTGAAGATGGTAAGTACTATCCCTATGATCTAAGACATAATCTCATCGATCAGATGAAGCCGCTCAAGAAGAAATTCCCCGATTATGCTTCATTTAAGGATGCCTCTGTAGAGCAGATGTTTACCAAAGAGCAACTAGAAACAAGTGTGGTTCAAGAAGTGACCAACTTGTCGAGTGCTGTTTTTCTAAGTCAACCAGACGGTACTTATGCGTATGAGCCACTTCCATTAAAAGCACAATTTGCCCCGATTTACGCCCTTGCGGTAGGAGATTTTGACGGTGACGGAGATATCGACGCACTTGCCGGAGGTAATTTATACAAGACAAAACCTGAAATCGGTCGTTATGACGCGCTTCAAGGGGTGTATCTAGAGAATGATGGTAAGGGTCACTTCAGTATTCCACAGGGAGGCCGTGGATTTAAATTGGGTGGTGAGATTCGTTCAATTCTAACCCTTGACAATAAGATTGTTGTAGGTCGAAATTCAGACGCCCTAGCTTTATTCAATTATGCAAAGAATTAATTTATATCTAGGGATTGCCCTATTACTAGTCGCTTGCCAGCCGAGTGAATCTGAGAATTCAACAGCTGATAGGCTTTTTGAACAGGTGCCAGCGAGCAGTACAGGAGTTGATTTTAGTAACGACCTGTCGTCTGATCCTGACATGAATATTATTGAGTACCTCTATTATTATAATGGAGGAGGAGTAGGTATCGCAGACATCAATAATGACGGGCTCGAAGATCTATTCTTCGCTGGTAATGAGGTTAGTGATCGCCTTTATTTAAATAAGGGAGATTTTAAGTTTGAAGATATTACCGAGTCTGCTGGTATTATTCAGGATAGCACTTGGTCAACGGGGGTAACTTTTGCCGATGTAAACCTCGATGGATATGAAGATATTTATGTTTCTGCTGTTGGCGATTATAAAACCCTTTCAGGAAAAAACCGTCTCTATTTAAATGACGGCGATTCGAGTTTTAAAGAGGTTTCAGCTGAGGTCGGATTAGATTTTAAAGGTTTCGGTACGCAAGCGAGCTTTTTCGATTACGACAACGATGGTGATTTAGATGTATATCTTCTAAATCATACCATTCACACGCCTCGCAATTATGGAAAGATCGATCGTCGCCAGGAGCGGGATGACCTTTCAGGGGATCGTCTTTATGAGAATAAACTATCAGATACTGGAGTGCTTACTTTTGAAGAGGTAACCGAAGAAGCAGGCATCTATAGTAGCGCACTAGGTTATGGCTTAGCACTAGCTACGGCAGATCTCAACGGAGATGGATTTATTGATATTTATGTCGGAAACGACTTTCACGAAAACGATTACAT
>JAHEKV010000036.1 GCA_024638165.1 Flavobacteriaceae bacterium | reverse complement strand
CTAAAGTTCAACCAGTAGCCGCACCTGTAGTTACTGCTTCGGGAGTTGAAAACAAAGAGTCAGTTAAGAATTCTCAAATGCGTAAGGTGATTGCCAAGCGTCTTTCAGAGTCTAAATTTACCGCACCTCATTACTACTTGACTGTTGAGGTTGAAATGGACGAGGCTAAAGCGGCTCGTCAACAAATAAACCAACTTCCTGATACTAAGGTTTCATTCAACGATATGGTTTTAAAGGCTTCTGCTATGGCATTGCTTAAGCACAAGCAAGTGAATACCACTTGGAGTGATGAAGCTACCATCATTAATCATCATGTACACCTCGGAGTTGCCGTTGCTGTTGAAGACGGACTAGTTGTTCCTGTTATCAAGCACGCCGATCAATTATCATTCACTCAGCTGGGTGCTACTGTGAAAGATATGGCTGGAAGAGCTCGTAACAAGAAGCTGACCCCTGCAGAGATGGAAGGAAGCACTTTTACAGTTTCTAACTTAGGAATGTTTGGTATTGAGGAATTTACTTCGATCATCAATCAACCAAATTCAGCAATACTTTCGGTGGGAGCAATTGTTGAAAAGGCTGTTGTACGTGATGGGGCAATCGTGCCTAGAAGTATGATGAAGTTAACCTTAGCTTGTGATCATCGAACCATCGATGGAGCTACAGGAGCACAATTCTTACAAACATTGAAAATGTATTTAGAGCATCCAGTTACCTTACTGGCATAGTCTAAATTTCATAGAACTATATAGAAAGCATTCCTCTTCAGGAATGCTTTTTTGTATCTTTTTAATTCATTTATAAACTATGGCTAAAATTATTGTTACCGGTGCTAGTAGAGGTATTGGTTTAGAAGCGGTTCGGTTTTTATTAGAAGAAGGACATGAAGTAGTGGCTATTTCTCGAACTGAAAGCCCATTACAGGGAACTGATTTACCTTTATTTCGATCGGTATGCATAGACCTGGCTGATTCTAATTTTGATTCATTACACGAATTAATCAAAGATTGGAGTCGGGTTGATGCCTTGATTCATAACGCTGGGGCTTTTTTGAACAAATCGTTTAGCGAGACAAGTGTTGAAGATTTTGAATCTATTTATCGGGTAAATGTTTTCGGGGTAGCAAGACTTACGCAAGCTATAGAGGATAAATTCGTTCGAGGATCTCATGTGTTAGGCATCAGTTCTATGGGAGGTATTCAAGGCAGTGCAAAATTTCCTGGTCTTTCGGCTTACAGTTCGAGTAAGGGTGCATTAATTACCCTATTTGAATTATTAGCTGAGGAGTACAAGGATGCAGGAGTGGCTTTCAATACCCTTGCGTTAGGAGCTGTAAATACAGAAATGCTTGCGAAGGCGTTTCCTGACTTAAAAGCCAACGTATCCGCAAAACAGATGGGTAAATACGTTGCGAAGTTTGCACTCACCGGTCATGAATTGTACAATGGTAAGGTGCTACAAGTCAGTAATAGTACCCCTTAAAGCTGTGGTTAATGATTGATATTCTTGCCCCCTATGTACCTGAAAAGGCCTTGATGCCTTGTTTCGAACTTATTCAGACCCATGGGGTACATCTCAAGATTGTTAATCAAAGAAAAACACGACACGGCGATTATCGTTTACTTCCTAGTGGTAGTCATCAGATTACTGTAAATGCTACCGAGAATCAATATCGTTTTCTAATAACGCTTATTCATGAAGTAGCTCATTTGGTTGCTTTTACCGAATTCGGAAGAAGAATAAAACCACATGGGATCGAATGGAAAAGTGTTTTTAAGCATTTGATGTTACCTTTTTTAAATCCTGAGATTTTCCCTTCTGAGTTACTGCCTGTACTCGCAAGGCATTTTAAAAGTCCGAAAGCTTCAAGTAGTTCAGATGCATCTCTTGATCGTGCGTTAGCGCAATATGACAGCGCTGATGATACCCTTTTATTTGTTGCTGACTTAGCTGAAGGAAATCATTTTTATTTCGGGAACTCACGTATATTTGAACGCGGATCTATTCGACGCAAACGTATTGAATGCGTGGAGGTTAAGACCGGAAAACGCTATTTATTTCAACCTAATGCTAGAGTGCTAGCGACCGAAAAACATGAACAACACTCCTGAACTTAAACAGTCTGCTAAGGGACTGTTTGAAATTCTAAGAAGCTTTTTAAGTGAGCTTCTTAACATCCGTACTAATACGGACATGCAAGCCACTAAAGATTCAATTATTGCAGATATACCGTTCAAAGGGCATACCTCATGGATCTTAATCTGCTCCATCTTTATTGCCTCTATTGGATTAAATGCAAACTCTACTGCGGTAGTTATTGGAGCCATGTTAATTTCTCCACTGATGGGTCCTATTTTGGGTTTGGGGTTTTCACTAGCAACGAACGACATTGATCTACTTAATCGCTCGTTAAAGAATTTTATGGTGATGGTTGGTTTGTCTGTGGTCACTGCATTTTTATTCTTTTGGATTTTTCCTCTTCGCGATGAATCTTCTGAGTTGCTAGCTCGCGTTAAGCCAGACATCAGAGATGTACTCATTGCCTTTTTTGGAGGTACTGCATTGGTGGTGGCTAGAGCAAGAAAAGGAACCATGGCTAGTGTCATTTTCGGGGTGGCTATTGCTACGGCACTTATGCCTCCACTTTGTACGGTTGGTTTTGGACTAGCTATTGGTAATGCTAGCTATGCGTTAGGAGCTCTGTATCTCTTTTTGATCAATACCATTTTTATTGCCATTGCAACCTTCTTAGTGATTAAATATTTGAGATTTCCGATGGAGCGCTATGCGAATTCTGCTAGAAGAAGAACCATCGCTAGAATCGCTTCTATTTCGGGAATTG
>JAHEKV010000048.1 GCA_024638165.1 Flavobacteriaceae bacterium | reverse complement strand
CTGCTCCCCCTATTGACAAAAGCTGCAGCCAAAACTTCGTTCAAACTTTACGGGAAGTAGACATTAAACTAAAGTTACTAGTGAATTTAGTTTAATGTTCTAAAAGAATACACAATACTCGTTGAACTATTGACTCCATCACTGGTGATGATTCTCCAGTAATAGATGGTGTCTGATTCTACATTGATAGTTGCTTGGGTATCGGTGGTGGATTCTACTACTATCGTTCCTTGTAGTCCATCAGTCGTGTCCATTTCGATGATATAGCTTAAGGGATCTCCATCAGCGTCTGATCCACTCCACTCTAGAGTGATCGCTCCATCGTTAGGCGTCACTTGTGATCCTGGTGCTGGACTAACAGGTAGTGCTGGAAACGGTGCAAAGTTCACCTCTCCATCTCCTGCTAGGTAAAACTGCCAAGTGTCTGAGGTTGTTGTTTCGGCTCCCTTGTTCTTTCGTAAAACCTTACTGGCCAACATTATAGACTCAATCTCTGGAGTAAAAATCTGGTTGCAACTCTCGAATTTAAAATTTTCGAATTTTTCCTTGAAGATGCAGCCAAGAATCTTCTTTTTGGTTTTTCCATCCGCCTTATCCCAATACTGACTTAGGTTTTCTATCATTGGAAGTGTTTACTTAGATATTCTTTGAAAGGACTCTTTGTGGACTTCAACCGATCCAACTTTATATGTTTCTGACTTAACTCAGACTTAATTCTACTCTTCATCTCGTTATAATCAGAGTAAGTAATGTCTCCGTCAAGAAAGGAGTTCTGAAGATTTAATTGACGAGTTGTATAGTTCTCTATCTCCAATTCGGTCCTCTTGATTTCTGATCTATGTGAAACATCATCTCGATCAATTAATGATTCAAGTTGAGACCTATAAACCTTAACCATTCCTGCGGTAAAAGAGATCTTGTATAACTTCTTAATCTGATCGTGTGTCCAGTTCGAGTCTTAACTTCAGGTCCAAGATTTCTTAGTAGGTATAAGTTCTACCTTGATAAAATACAGACTTTATACCAAAAGGTAGTTTTAATTGCGCTGCATTTCTTTCCTGTTTAGTTAGCTTGGCCATATTAAAATTGTGCTTTAATCATCACTCTTCTGTTTTTTTGCTCCTCTTGTTTTGTACATTGTTCAAACCTGCAATTAACCATCAATTCTCGCTCTCCTTTTCCTACGATTTTAAGTTTTGATGCCACCAACCCAAACTTTAGTAGTTGATCCCGGATAAACTCGGCTCGCTTTTCTGATAGCTTCTGGTTATATTTTTCCTTCCCTTTTTGGTCGCTGTGTCCTTCGATAACTATCGATTTTGCATCAGATAAACGACGTGCTAAAATCTCAAACACAACTGAGTCAACATCGGTTTTGTGCTGATCAAAATCAAAAGTCAACATCGGATACCCCCACTGACTTAGTATGTCCTCTTGACTGTTATATTTTCCATTTAATTCAACAGACACCGAAAGATTTGGCTCCTGTTTTGAGGCTTCTATAGAGACATTCATTTCTTGAATATGTACGCCTTGTAGGTTCAGGACATAGGTGCCCATTGGTAATTCAGCACTTTTTAGCTGACCAACACTTATTTCCTTATGCGTAACTTCTTGTGTCCATACAATAGCCCCCTGTTGATCCATAAGTCGCGCAATCACAGGTTCCCCCAAAGCTACTGCGTGGTTGGTTATTCCAATCTCCAGCGTAAAGTTGCTCTGCAACACCAATGGCTTATCCATCTCAAACATATAGCTAGCCAATGTTAAGGAGCGATTCGATGACACATATCCAGACAAACCGCTAGAGGTATAGCCAAAGTCATCAAAGGGCGTGTTGATAGGGGTCCCGAGGTGATACACTTCAGCAGATGGGTCATTTAAGTCTATGGCAAAAACATCCAACCCTCCCAATCCAGGATGTCCGTCCGAAGAGAAATAAAGCACATTGTTTTGATCCACAAATACATGTGACTCTCTTCCCTCTGTATTTATTTTTTTATCCAGTAATTCTGCCTTGCCAAAACGGCCATCAGCTGACAAAGCAGCCTTATAAATATCTGTCTGTCCCACACCGCCTGGCTGATCACTGACAAAATACAGTGCACCATCTGAGCCCAGAGCTGGACTTGAGGTACTGTACAGATCACTGCTGATACTTAAGCGCTCACCTGGCGACCAAGATCCACCTTGACGTGAGTATTTAAATATTTGCAATGGTGAGTAACTATTGTTGATCAATTTTAGCTTGTTCTTTTGGTGTACATTCATGGCCACATATGCCGTAGTGCCATCAGAACTAAATGTTACGCCCCCCTGATTATACTTAGCTTCTTCAAACACAAGGCTTGGGGAACCGCTTTTTGGCTTGGTCCACAATTGGTCATAAGCACCCGAAACATCTGTGCCGTACAAATCCCCGTTAGGTTCCTGGATCAGTTGAATTAAACCTTGAAGCGTATCTTTCAACTGATGCACATGATCAAAATAACTGCGCTCTTGAGATGCAATAACAGAATCTCGCATAAACCTGCTATCGTTTGGATACCATGCCCTACCCTGAAGCAATACCTGATCTGCCGCCTGACTGGCACCGGTAACTTTTAAGGCATGTGCATAATGCCACAAAGTACTCGGCGTGTCTTTTTTATCGCGACTAAAAAACCCTTCATAGGCCTTAACTGCCGGAGTGTACTGGCCCAAAGAATAATAGAGTTCTCCCATAGTCAAGGACTCTCTCTCGTTAAGCACATATCCTTGGGCTATCCCCTGTTGCATCCAGTAGAGCGCCTGTTGATAGTTGCCCGCCTTAGTGGCTACTTCTGCCTTTTGTATGTACCTTTTTTGGGCATGACTTGTAGTTAAGGTAAAAAATAGTATACAAAGGAGCGTTGACTTATTCAAAAACGTATGCATAGTACACAATTAGAAGAACCTAGGTTTCACAATAGTTTTAATGGTTTTGGGCAAGAGCTCATAGCGAACAAACAATTCTGATGATCCACCTGTAAAGTTACCAATATATCCGATTTCTTTATCATAACTATAGCCAACGA
>JAHEKV010000028.1 GCA_024638165.1 Flavobacteriaceae bacterium | reverse complement strand
AAGGATATATTGTTCTGCAATTACGAACCGATGTTCCTGACCTTTATGGTTATGCACATTTTGCTTTAGCCTTGATTTTTATTTACATGATATTAAAGTCCCTTAGTGCTGATTTTAAAATGAATTAGGTTCTTTTGACCAGTTAAACCAAAACACCCTCCAGATGGAGGATGTTTTATTTTACATAAGCAGTAATGACTTAAGGCAACCTAAAAAGATCTTCTACTTTACAGTTTAAGGTTTTTGAAATCTTCAATGCTAAGACGGTCGAGGGTACATAAACCCCATTTTCGATGGCATTGATACTCTTTCTAGATACCTCGGCCTGCACCGAAAGTTCTTCTTGTGTGAGACCTGCAAGCTTTCTAAGTTCTGCGAGATTATTAAGGAGTTTTTGATGGTCCTTACCCATTCTTACTTCTTTTCGAATTTATCAACCGCATCGGTAAGTTCTTTCTCGGTGTTGGGATATAGATATCCTGCAATCATTGTACCTACTCCGATGAGTCCGACTAAAGATCCGACGCCTTTAAGGATGCTTCCCAAGAAAAAGTAGCCTAAGAAAAACAACCCTATTCCAACGAAGATGGTAATTACGCCACCTCGACGATAGTCTATCGGCTCCTTCTTTCGCTCGTCGAAAATTTGTAAAAGTTCTTCTAGTCTTGAAGGGTCGTTGAGGTGCTTAGAGATTTCTACTACCGCTTCTCGTTTTCCCTTAGCATCATAATACTGCCAGATAAATACGGCGATTGGGATGATGAAGCCAGTGCTTACGGCGAGGATGGGGATAATTAATTCTGCGTTCATGGTGTTTGTTTATTTAATGTAACGCAAACGTAACATTTTTATTTGAATTGAGAAGTAAAGGTTACAAAATTATTTTTTGATTGCCTTTTTGAAATTTTTCATGGCCTCACTTGGAGCGATTGAAAATTCAGAGTTTTCCCAATAATCGGTAGGGTAGGAGTCGAGTTTTTCTAACACACTAAGACTCTTAGTATCGATTTCTAAAGTAGAATTTTTAGATAAAATATAGGTGTATTCTTCTATTTGATTCAGGCCAAATGAGATATCTATGTCAACGCGATTCACTTTGCGTCCGCCAATAAAAGCTTTCTTCTTTTCAATAAATGAAAGCGGTCGGTTAACATTAACTTTTGTGTCTAATTCAAGTCGACCGAAGTAGTGGCGATAGCTTCCGTCATCGAATTTTTTATATAAAAACTGACCTTGAGCTCTTGGTTCTGAGTATTCGAATCCAAGAAGTTTTATTGATTTAATAGGTCTAGTATTGATGAACTTGAATTGGATTAAAGCATTATCCTTTTCATTAATCCAAAGCTCTCCATAAAATTGAGCTTTTGATTTTTCTTTGAAGGCAATCACATGAACCCACTGTTCCTTGTAATACTTGTAATCAACGATTTGAAAGTCGAATCGTTTGGGTTTTTCAAAAACACCAACCACTGGATCTGAATCATAAGGCTGATATCTATTGAATTCATTTAATCGTTGATAGCCCGCTGCGGATGCTACTTGGTGGCTTTTAGCAATATCGATACTATCGCCAACAAGGGAATCTTTTATAGGGCGCAAATCATCGAGAACAATATCATCTTCTTCGATCTTACCTCCAAATATGCCCGACTTTACTTTGAAGTAATTTCCTTTACTCAAGCTCTCCTCAATTTTTTCCAAAAAGAATTCGGCGACATTTTCTGCATCGATTTTACTGGATTCCTCTTCTAATTGAAATCCACGAAGTAGTCGCGCCGATTTTCCTAGGCTATCCTGCTGAATTAAACGGTAGAGGGCTTCAGTATGTAATGAGGATTGTTTTGGTATGCTTTGAGTGATTTGATGAATAAAATCATTACTAATCTGCTCAATGGTTGATTCTTTCAGATCAAGATTTAAATCGACCTCGTTCAGCTCGGAGTGACGCAAAAAATAGGTAAGTTCTTGATCTTTGTGTTGGGCCGAAGACTCCATTACCTTCTTGGCGGCTAATACGAGCTCATAAGCCGTTAAGTTATTCGCGCCAACAATGACTTCGTTGAGTAAAATAGGTCTTTGTCCAAGATCTAAGGTATCGGCTTGCAGAATTAGTGGATCAGTGGATTGTTGAGACCAACAAAAGGGGGCAACAATTAAAAATAGAATTAGAAGATACCTCATTCTTAATAAGACGTTTAAAGTGGCTAGATGTTACTGCTAGATGGTAATTATTCAAACGATATATAGCAAAACCGCTAGGTAGTGAAATAAGGAGCCTCCGAGTACAAATAAGTGCCAGATTGCATGAAAATACTTTTTCTTGTCACGCGCGTAGAACACAACCCCAGAGGTGTAAGACAGGCCTCCTAAAGCAATGAGAACTAGTGCTCGAAAATCGATTAAATCGATAATAGTTCGGATGTAAAAAATAATCATCCAGCCCATGAATAAGTACAGAAAGAGAGAAATGAATCCATACTTGCCGGTAAAGAAGATTTTCTTAATCGTTCCCACCACAGCGAGTGTTAAAACCGTTAAAAAGATTGTTAGCCCTGATGAATCGTAAAGTGCAATCAGACACATGGGTGCGTATGAGCCAAGAATAAGGTAGTAAATACTTATATGATCAAGAATTCGCAGTTTCTTTTTTAGTCGCTGGTCGGTTACAAAGTGATAGGCAGAAGATGACCCATACACCATCAATAACCCTAAAGAAAAAAGACCGCAAGCGACTAAACTGAGACTGGTGAGATTTTGATTATAGTAAAATAGTAAGGGGATACCAACAAGGCAGAGGATGAACCCTACAAAGTGGGTAATCGTGTTCCAGAATTCTTCGTTTTGAAAATCTCTTAAACTGATCACTTTCATACTCCGAAGTTAAACAATGAAGACCATTGAACGACTATCTGTAAACGGAGTACCTATTCTCAGGTTATCTAATCTCTCAAGTAATTATCTCAAGAGTTATCTTTATCTTATTCACTTAGTCTGCCGAAAGCAAAAAATATGCAATTTCATAGAAACTTCAGATTTATCAATAAGTTCATTAGAACGATACTCTCTTTCTCACTGATTCTCTCCACAACGAGTTTTATGTTGGGTCAAGATTTCAAGCCTAAAACGAGTTCAGAGCTTTATCATGATCTTCAAAGATTGAATTTCTTGGGTAATGTGTTGTATGTCGCGGCGCATCCGGATGATGAAAATACCAGGCTCATCTCGTACTTAACCCATAATACTCATGCAAACACCGCTTATCTTTCATTAACTCGCGGTGATGGTGGACAGAACTTAATCGGCACAGAAATTAGAGAATTATTAGGTGTTCTTCGAACTCAAGAGTTGCTAGCCGCTAGAGGCGTAGATGGCGGACAACAATTTTTTACCCGAGCCAATGACTTCGGGTATTCAAAAACTCCAGAAGAAACCTTGCAAATTTGGAATAAGGACACAGTGCTCGCAGATGTAGTAAGAAGAATTCGTGCCTTTAAGCCCGATGTAATTATTAATCGATTTGATCATAGAACTCCAGGTTCTACACATGGCCACCATACCTCAAGTGCTATGTTAAGCATGGAAGCCTTTGATCTATCGGGTAATCCAATGGCCTATCCGCAACAACTTAAAGAACTTGAACTCTGGCAACCTTCGAGGATATTTTTTAATACTTCATGGTGGTTTTATGGCTCACAAGAGAATTTTCAAGAGGCCTCGAAAAAGGGTCTAGTTAACTTAGATGTTGGGGTCTACTACCCTAGTTTAGGCAGGTCTAATAATGAAATAGCTTCACTTGCCAGTAGTAAGCACCTTTGTCAGGGTTTTGGTAGGCTAAATAGTCGTGGAGAAGAGGCGGAGTACCTTGAATTACTCAAGGGAGAGCCTTTAGAAGGTCAAGATATATTTCAAGGGATAAACACTACATGGACACGCATACCAGAAGGAGATAAAATTCAAGCATTACTCTTACCTATTGAGCAGAATTTTGACTTCAAAAACCCTGTAAATCATTTATCTGCTTTATTAAAAGCTTATACTTTAATTCAGCATATCGAAGATGAATTTTGGAGAGTGCAGAAAAGCGAACAGCTTAAAAATTTAATCAAAGATATAGCTGGTTTATACCTGGCTTTTGAGACTAATATTGCCTATGCTACCCCTGGAGAGACTATCAATACTACTCTTAAGCTACTAGCTAGAAATACCTCTACAATCAGTGTGGAACAGGTTCAGATTAAGGGTGCAAAAATGCTAAGCTCGATCGTCGAAAAGCCTTTAGAGGCTAATATTAGCACCGCCATAGCGTTGCCTATAGAAATCAATGAATTGACAGCGTTTAGTAATCCTTATTGGCTCAATAGCTCTCCTAGTTTGGGAATGTATGAGGTAGAAGACCAAAGTTTGATAGGGCTACCAGAGTCTCCACCAGCTTTAAGTACAGAGATCCTCTTAAACGTTGGTGATGTTCAAATACCTTTTGACCTACCGCTTGTATATAGGTATGCAAAACCAGACAAAGGAGAGCTTTGGGAAAGATTCAAAATAGTGCCTCCAATTTCTGTTGCGCTCTCAGATGATGTAGTGCTATTTTCAGATCAGTCGACTAAAGAGGTGGTGGTAAGTGTGCAATCCTTTGCACCTAACCAGAAGGGCGAACTAAGCTTGCACCTTCCTAATGAGTGGGGGGTAGAACCGCTGACACAGTCTTTTGATCTCCCCCAAGAAGGAAAACAAGTGTCTTTAAAATTTACCGTTTCTCCACCTAAGCAGGCTACTGAAACTATGGCTACTGTAAAGGCTAGAGTAAATGAGAAATCGTATACAAAAAATCTTGTTTCTATCACCTATGACCATATCCCTACTCAGCGAGTTTTGGTGAATGCAGTATCGAAATTTGTGCGTTTAGATCTACAAAAGAGGGGTGAACTTCTAGGGTATATTATGGGTGCGGGAGACAAGGTGCCAGAAAGTTTAGAAGCCATAGGTTATGAGGTAGAACAGATCGATCCTTCGACGATTACCACAGATGCCCTCAATAAGTATAAGGCAGTAATTCTAGGGGTGAGAGCGTTAAATGTGATTGATGGTCTAGCTCTCAAGAAACAAGAATTGTTAGACTATGTCTCACAAGGTGGAGTTTTGGTTAGTCAGTATAATACGGCAAATCGAAGAGGAAATAATGAGATCCCTATTGCGCCATTCCCATTAACGAACTCCTCAGATAGGGTAACCGAAGAAAACGTAGTGGTGAAACTATTACAACCCAATCATCCGGTTTTAACGTTTCCCAATAAAATTACCGAAAAGGATTTTGAAGGTTGGGTACAAGAAAGAGGTTTGTATTTCCCTAATCGATGGGACAAATCCTACGTCCCAATCCTAGAAATGAATGACCAGTCTGAGGCTTCAAAACAAGGAAGCTTGCTGGTGGCGCCATTAGGTGATGGACATTTCGTCTACACGGGCCTTAGCTTTTTTAGAGAACTTCCTGCGGGAGTGCCAGGGGCGTATCGACTCATCGCAAATATGATTTCATTGGGAGCGAGTTCGTCATCTTCAAATCTTTCAGAAAAGAAATAAGGATATGGAGTTAGTTGATTGGATCATCCTCCTGTCTACCCTAATATTTATTGTGGCTTATGGGATGTGGAAAACCCGAGGTACACAAAATATAAAGGATTATGTTCTGGGCGGAAAAGAAGCCAATTGGGCTACCATTGGGCTTTCGGTCATGGCTACCCAGGCCTCTGCCATCACCTTTTTATCTACTCCAGGTCAAGCCTATCATGACGGCATGGGATTCGTTCAGTTCTACTTTGGTCTTCCTTTTGCCATGTTGGTTATTATTTTGGTTTTTATCCCTTTGTATTACCGATTAAACGTACAAACGGCGTATGAGTTTTTAGAGAACAGATTCAATGCTAAAACTAGAACTTTAACGGCGATACTATTCTTGATCCAAAGAGGCCTGTCTGCTGGGATCACTATTTACGCACCGGCTATCATCCTTTCTGCGGTATTAGGCTGGCCTTTAAAATTATTAGTAGTAGCCATTGGAGGCCTGGTTATACTCTACACCGTTAGTGGGGGTACAAAAGCCGTAAATGTTACCCATAAACAACAAATGTTTGTGATTATGGGAGGGATGTTTGTCGCCTTATACATGATCATCTCGGGGTTACCTTCAGAGGTGTCCTTTGCCGATGCCCTTACCATCGCAGATCAATCGGGTAAATTGGACGTTTTCGATTTTAGTCTAGACCCCAACAATCGTTACACCTTTTGGAGCGGGATTACGGGCGGATTTTTTCTGGCCCTCTCTTATTTTGGAACCGATCAAAGCCAAGTGCAGCGTTATCTATCTGGTAAATCGAAAAGAGAAAGTCAACTCGGATTAGTCTTTAACGGAATCTTTAAAATCCCCATGCAGTTCTTCATACTTTTTATAGGGGTAATGGTTTTTGTTTTCTATCAATTCAATACTTCTCCGATTCATTTCAATCCGGCTGCTAGAGCAGCTCTTCAAGCTCCAGAGTACCAATCAGAATACAAGGCCTTAAGTAATGAACTGTCTGGTATTCAAAAGGAGAGAAGCCTACTTCAATTGAAGTATTTAGAATCAAATCATGGTAGTGAATCTTCTGAAATAGTATTGGTTGAAAGCGAGATCCAAACGCTAGATGCTAGAGAAAATGATCTCAGAAGCAGAGTAAAAGAATTGATTGCTGAGGCAGATCCAAATATTTCTTCAAACGATAAGGATTATGTCTTTATTCATTATATTTTGAATAATCTCCCTGTAGGTTTAATAGGATTATTACTCGCAGTAATTCTCTCAGCAGCAATGTCCTCTACCGCTTCTGAATTAAATGCACTAGGTACGATTACTACTTTAGATATTTACAAGAGATACGCGCCAGCCTCTATAGCGCCTCAGCACTATTTGAAAGTTTCAAAGGTCTTTACACTGGTTTGGGGAATTATCGCGATTATTATCGCCTCTGTAGCTAGCCTATTTGAAAACCTTATTCAGCTAGTGAATATTATAGGTTCTATTTTTTATGGAAATGTATTGGGGATTTTTCTACTCGCTTTTTTCTTCAAGCGTATTCAAGGAAAAGCAGTTTTTTATTCCGCCATCATCACCCAAATTCTAGTCATTATCGTCTTTTATGTAGATCTGATGTCGTACCTCTGGTTAAACCTTTTGGGCTGCGCACTCGTTATTTTATTTGCTCAGATTCTGCAGGGATTGATGGGAAAAGGTGACAACGGAATCAGTAATATGGACTGATTGCCAGTCAAAATCACCCTTTGATTCATCTATTTTCTTCAAAAGGCTTCTACCAACAGATGTCTTATGGACAAGCACCCCAAACGGGGTAATTGTCATTATTTAGACCCGAATCTGAGGCAAAATTATCAGGTAAAGAATTTATGTTTTGTACGCACCACGAGGATAAATCTTGATTAAACAAAATTGCCTCGCGAAACATACCATCCATATTGGTTACGCTTGAAGTATCCCAACCACTAATATTTTTATTAAAGGCTTTAGCTAGGGCAAATAAGTCAAGCATTTTAGAAACCTTTGACGTATTCCAATTACTAATATCTTGATTAAAAGAAGATGCGTTCTTAAAAAGACTTCCCATATTTTCGACTTTAGAAATGTCCCATTTACTAATATCTCGATTAAATGATGAGGCATTGTAAAACATACCATCCATAGTAGTCACATTAGACACATCCCAAAAACCAATGTCTCCATTGAAAGTATTGTCGTTAAAAAAGTTAGCTAATGGATTTGATGTTCCTGACATGTCTGTCACCAGTGTTGTGCATAGGTAGATATTTCTTGAAGTAATTTCGGTCCGAATAGAGCTATTGTTCACTGCGGTATATACAATACCTTCAATTCTGTCCTGATCACCGACTACCGCTTCTGGGCATTTACATATGCCATTTTCAAAGTAAATCTTGCCAGAATTTTGAAAGGTAATTAATGTTGGTGATTCTATGTTCTCACTCTTACTACATGACATAGTTAGGGCTAGGACAATAAGAATTAATTTTTTTTCATAGCTAATTCGTCTCATATCAAAAAGATACAAAAGATATAGTTTAGATTTTAATGACTTGAGAGTGAGTGTTATTCCTCGATGAATTAAGTCGGGTTGATGGAATAAGAAGAAAGTTAGATGAAAAGAGAACAATGCAGTTAATCACAAGAAGAAGAGTCTTACGTAAAAGATTTTAAGGAAATGATCTTCCCTGCAATTAGACTTAAAAAAGGAGCTTATGACTTAAAGCTTAGGAGAAAATCATCTGCTGCCAAAGGTGAAATTAACATCAAAAGAATCCTTCTCAGATCAAAGAAAACATAGCTTTAATACGTTACACGAAAAGCCATCGAATTTCGATGGCTTCTTTTCGATGGTTACTCCTACCATTCAAAGTTGTAGCATAATTCAGTCTATTTGTGTCTTAAATAGAATTTAATCTACCCTAAAACTAAAAACATTGGAGTTCACTGAGATGCTTCCATCTGAGGTGATGATAGACCAGTAGTAGATGGTACCTACTTCTACACTGACTTCCTTGGTGTTGGTGGTAAGGTTTTGATTTTCTTCAGTGGCTTCTTGCCTTCCGTCAACAGTATCGATAAGTAGGGTGTAGGTAAGAGTATCACTATCAGGGTCTGCCGCTTCCCATTCTAGAGTTACGGTACCTGTTTCAGAGATCGTTATTGAAGAGCCTGGTTGTGGCGCTATCGCTTCTGCAGAGAAGGGAGCAGCATTCTCTTCTCCATCTCCTGCGAGATAGAACTTGTAGCTGTCTGAAGCGGTAGTCTGTGTTCCCTTGTTCTTTGAAGTTACCTTCCACTGATAACGGTGGCCTCTAGTTAGTGGTACCGTTGCTGTAGTAGCAGTAAGGTTCGTTCTATTAGTAACCTGATTGGTATCAGAGTTCGTGATCGCTAGATCAAAGCTCTCGGTATCGTCTCCCGATGACCAGGTAAAGATCACTGAGGCAGTGGCTCCACTTACCTCTCCGGTCTCACAAGGCTTGTTGTTCTCAGGTAGGGTTAGACTCGCCTTCCCTGGAGCAGCGATAGGAGTTGGGGTGGGTGTAGGAGTGGGTGTTTCCCCACCGCCTGAGTCAGAGCCACAGGCGGTAAGTAGGGTTACTCCAAGAATCATTAGGGCTGTTTGGTATCTTTTCATGACTCTTCTTATTCTTTAATTACTTTATGAGTAGTCTTAACGGTAGTTCCGTTAAGGGTAATGAGGTATAAGCCTTCAGGTAGATTACCTAGACTCGTCTCTATGATTCGATTCATTGGAACTGATAGTGTCTCTCTTCTAAGTACCCCTCCTGATAAAGAAGTAATACTTAGTTCTACCTCTCGGTCACTTCCTGCTACAAAGAGTTGTAATGGACCAGATGTTGGGTTAGGATATACCTTCACTTCTTCAGAGACAAAGATCTCTTCGAAGAAGACGCCTTGACAGTCTAGTGCTGTTGCAACTTCTACTCGGTTCATACCGGGCTCTAAGTTGAGACTTAGTCTCTCTTTACTAGTCAAGAAGGTCTTACCATTAATCGTTACCTGGTACTCTTTAGATCCGGATAGATCGAGCTCCATATTACGAGAGCTCATATCGATCCTAGAACTAGCTACTAGTGGAGCAGGCTCTGTGATCTCAATGGTATAACAACGCTGGTAGTCAGCTACTCCATCTACCGTTACACATACCGTGTAAATACCAGCTGACAGATTAGAGATCGTTTGGGTGTTATCCGCCAGTGCTACTGGAGCCTGATCGTCAATCGCGTATCTATAACTATACTCCGTATTCGATGAACTGATCGTAATCGATCCGTTAGATGAATCCGGGCAAGTAGCCGAAGTAACCGTCACTGAGAACGTGTTTGATGGAAGGGCGAATACTTCGCAGCCACTAGTATTCACAACTACTCCGGCAGGTGTGTCTGGACATTGATCTAAAGCGTCTTCAACACCATCATTGTCTTCATCATCGATGACTACACAATTATCTCCGACCACATAATCGAAATATTTAGTTACGGCTAGGCCTCCAGCAAAAGCAAATTTCACGGCATAAGAAATGGTAGAACCTATCGATTGATTCGTTAATACGGCTCTAAAAGTGCGAGAACCTACCGAGCTCATCGAGCTCTCACTAAACGGATCTTTTTTCCACAGATAAGCGATTAAATCAGGGCGATCATCTAATAACTCAAATTCAATAATTACTTGTGAGCCTTCAGTTTTGAAGCTGTACTTATACCCAAGGGTAAAGCTTCCCTGCTGTGCTGCATTCGATTCACCAGAACAGCTATTATTGGTGCTCTCGATCGTAGTAGCCTCTAATGTTTTTTGGGCACTCGATATATTTCCATTTTTATCTTTTACAGATAGAGTGAACGTGTAATTGGTTTCAGGCGAGAGACCGGTGTAAGTGACGATAGTGCTCGCAGCTGATTCCCCTGCAAATGATTCTTCTTCTCCGTTTTGTGTGATGGTGTAAATCAATTCTCCCGAATCGTCTTCAGCATATAAATCAAAACTTACAGAAGTAGCATTGATTGAACTTATGCTGGCTGAGAAATTGGTGGGTGGAGTCGTATCCTGTTCATTTGAACTGCAGTCTGAACCGACCACATATTTTTCATAAGGAGTAACAGATAGTCCACCCGCGAAAGCAAATTTGGCCGCGTAGCTAATTTCTTGTCCGAGGGCAAGGCCACTTATGGTCTTACTAAATACCCGATCTGCAACTTGATCTAGTTCAAATTCTTGGAATGGAGATTCTTGCCATAGATAAGCAATCACTCCAGATTTATCGGTGTCTAAAAGCTCGAAGGTTACCGTTACAGAGGTACCGACGGTTTCGAAGGTGGCTTTGTATCCGATCGAAAAGCTTCCTTGTTGGGCATTACTACCCGAACTCACACATTGCTTGACTGTCTCAACGGTAATGTTAATAGGATCAGATTCAGTTTCAAGGTCTTGATCATCCACTGCGACTGCGGAAAGCATATAGTCTCCATTCTCAGCCGGAGTCCAATCGATTTCAAAAGGTGCTGTTGAGAGCTCCTGAATCAGATTGCCATTTTCGTAGAATTTAACTTGATTCACAGATCCGTCTAAATCACTCACCCGAGTTTTTAATAAAACCGATTCCCCTTCTTTGAAAGTGCTTTGATCGCTAGGAGACACAAAAGTGATTGCCGGAGGTTGGTTACCCGTTTCATTCACGGCAAGAATGACTTCATCGTAATCAGAAGCCGATGAAGAGCTCACTGCCAATCTAAACTTATACACCCCTTTTTCAAGGTTGTTAACCGTGGTAGTGACTAGATTTTCGTTTTCAAAACTAACCACAGACGGTCCATAGATCTGAGACCACTGATAATTCACTGTTCCAGTAGCAACAGTGTTTGATCCGTCTAACACTGCCGAGGATTCAGGTAAAATAATGGAACGATTCTGACCCGCATCTGCTACGATAAATTCATAATCAAGATCGCGGTCAAAAGAAAATTCCATCTTACCAAGATTAAACTCACCATAGTCGAACTCAAGTCGTAAGATGTGATCACCTTCGACAAAGGGTAGGTTGGTGACTTGCGCAGTTTTGAAAGTACCCCAGTTGGTCGTGCTCGTTGAAGAAATATTAATCGGATTTGAAATCTCCTTACCATCTAGTAGAATTCTAAAAGGGCCTCCACCATTCGCGTTTCCACTAGCGTATCTAAAATTGAGATTATAGTAACCCGACTGTTGAACATCTACCGTGTATTCGAGCCATTCTCCCGAATCGATCCATCCGACCATGGCGCCTTCGTTGGTGTCGAGACCAGAATCCACATATTCATCGGTTCGGTAATCCCCATTATTTCCTTTCGAGAGATCGAGATAACTAATATTTTGACCAATGCCTCCTTCGAATTCATCGTAGTTACCGGCCTGAATGACTCCTGGAATTTGGTTAATCTCTCCTTGATAAGGCACCTGTTCCCCTACACGAATTTCTAATGGATTTGAAATCTCATATTGTGACCCCACATACATCCGAGCGTAATACGTAGGTCTACCCAAAGACAACGCATCGGTTTTGTACTGATATGGGGCGGCATCATCAGCAAAGAGAAGGGTGTCACCTGAATAAAATTCAACCTTTGAGATGTTTTGATTCTCAGTTATCAACTCAAGATTCACACTGCTATTCGCATAAGCACTGGTAAAATCAGTGACTAATTCCCCAGAAACATCGACGTCTTCACTCGTAGTCATTTGATTCGGAGCTGCCAATAATTCATACCCGTCTGAGAAAGTCACGGTAATCGGTGATGAACTATAATTATGAGCGATATAGGTTAGTCTCGATTCTTTTTCAAAAGCCATTGCGATCGGATGATTCGCTGTAATATCTGACCTCACCCGCCCTATTGCATTCGCTGAGTGCAACCAATAATAGGTCTGGGCATCAGATATACCAAACTTCAGTATTCGATTGGGTGAAAGTTCATAAAGTTCAAGTGCCTTTTGAGGGTTACTCATCGACAAGAACTTCCAGAACGTATCATACCATAAATTCGGATTAGTAGAATTCGGATTAAGAATATCGGTGTTACTCTCGATTTCACTCCACAGCTTATTTATATAATTTTGATTTGAAGCCAAGTAATACGACCCACCGTGTATCGGATACATCTCAATCCCATACGAAGCCGTGATATCAGCGGTCCAAAATGTTCCATTGTCATAGGAGTTACCCCATACTCTTGATACCAAAGAATAATTCTGAGAGGAAGAAAAGTTTCTTTCATTTACATCAAACCAATACTCATCAATCGCAGTTTTTTCAGTCATGTAGAGAAAGATTCCTAAGTCTCGAATCTCTTTATTCCCCGAAATACTGCCATAATGAATTAACGAAGAGTTGAACTGCATACTCTCAGAGGTAGACTCTTGGTCGTTTCCTTGTGGAAAGCTTGCAAATCCATTCGCCCACGAGTGCCCGGCAAATGGGCTGAAGTTTCTTAAAAATGGGAACATCGTATCGTCTCGATCGGCAGTAGCTGCATCTCGAACCAACAAATCAATCATACCTCCCCACTGAGATAACCATCCGGGTTCAAATTGCTCAACAAAGGACGCTGCATGTATAAAGTATCCCCAATGAAAATGGTGATCGTTAATATTTGAATCTTGTCCGTGGCCAGCAGGATATCCTATCAAACTCGTCCACTGAGGCTGATAATAAAACATAAACGCAACTTCTCCCGAAGTATAAGTAAGCCAATCTTCAAGTCGTTCTTTAACAGTTGCTAATAATTTATCACGAGCATCTGACAAACCAATTTCATGAGCAATTCTAGCCGTTTGCACCAAACGATTCATTAATTGTCCTTCATTGTAGGAATCGGTCCAAAGATCAAGCCCACTGTTTTCTAGGTCCTGGACCTTGCTCACTAATTCACCAATATCAAAAGAATCGCTGTATTGTACTAGGTTGGGTAAGGTGGGTAAAATACCCGTGAAGGAATGTTCTAAAGAAAATGTATTCCCTTTTAGTATTTTCATTTCACCCCTAATGGTCGAATAGCTCGGCCCATCTGGGACATCACTAGTGCTCGACAAATGTGCCCAATGGTGGGGCAAAAGCCCTTGATAGAACTGTGAGTTGGTGCCTTCTTTTACCTCTGAAGAGATGGTATAGGTCGAACTAAGCTTTGAATTCGATTCGTTGTAAGACCATAACACCTGAGTATCGGTCGGAAACACAAACGCATAAGGCTCCATCTCATCAATCGAGGCTTGAAGATTTGCAGTATCCTGAGGTAACATGGAGAGTGACCAATAATTCTTACCGTTCAAGGTAGAGGTATATACAGCACCATTTTTCGTCCAAGTACTACCTGAGGGAGCAAAGACCACGAAATCTGCTCCATGACTCGCATTTTCAATAATTAGTTGATTATTCAATACGGTAGCATTCCCACTATTGACTTTGATCGCAACCTCTTCTTGATTGCTTTTCTCAAAATAAAGAAAAGGCATTCCTACCCCCGAAGTAACCGAAAGATTCTTATCTCCCGAAGTCCAATCCATAGTAACCGTCCAGTCGGTATGTTCGGAAACAGTGACTTTGTTCGCAGTCAAACCTGTTAATCCAACTTCAATCGGTGCTGAATCTCCAATAACTCCCCATGGAATATACGAGACGATTATACCCGTATCAAGCGTCTTCATAGTAAAAGGGTAGTTAAACAAATTATCTGCACTACCCTGCTTAACTAGCTTTGACCACCAATCATTGGTAGGTATAGGTTTATTCGCTGCTAACCCAGAAACATAAGGTGTCCCTGACGGATATCCATTACGACCTGCTGAATCAGCGCCAGGAAAGGTAGTACTGTAGCTCCCAGAACCTACACTTACTTGGGCGTTTAACGCTACAGAAAAAAATAAAAAGAAGGTGAAGATATACTTGGTAACCATGATATTAATATAAATGGAACGTGTTAGGTTACCTTAAGACTATAACTAGTAACAGAAACGAACTCGGTTTCAACTGAAAGATATCGCTTTGTTTAAAGCGGAAATCAGAAACCGTTTTTTAGATGCATATGTTTAAAACTAAACTACTGATTATTAGCATTCTATATTCTTATTGTAGAGTTTTTGTAGAGATCAATGATTAAGCAAAAAACATTCTGTTACAACCCAATAAAACGGTATCAGAAGTTGCCTATGAATTAGGGTTTGAATATCCAGCCTATTTTTCAAGACTGTTTAAAAAGAAAGAGGGAACAAGTCCAACTGAATACAGAGAAAAATATAAACTAAATTAAACGATGGATATTTTAAAAATTGCAATTGATTGGGCAAAAGCAGAATTAGTTTCAACTTCATTTTTTATCCTTTGTGGGATTATTTTTCTCTCATTGAGTTTTGGGTTATGGCAGTTTGGTAAAGCCGATTTAGCAAAAGGTTACATTGTTCCAATGCTTGTTGCTGGAATTTTTCTAATGACTGTTGGAGTTGGATTGTTTTTTACCAATAAATCGAGAATCGTTCAATTTGAATCGGTTTTCAATCTACCTCTCCAACAGGATTTATTTAAAAATGGTGGTACTATTCGACTGAGACCTTAGTATGTTTTCGGGCTACTTTCCAAAATCACTGCTCTACGGTTTCTAGCGCGAGCGTCTTGGTCATTACCTTGTACTGCCGGTGCCGTCTCTCCAAGGGCTTGTATGTCGATTCTATTAGCTGAGATCCCAGCGTTGATTAAAAAGTCTGCCACAGCCTGTGCTCTGCGCATTGATAGCCCTAGGTTGTACTTCTCTGATCCATCTTCATCGGCGTGTCCTTCAATAAGGATTCTAAGACTCGGACGCTTAATCATCTCTGTAATCACCTCCGGTAGGATAAACTGACTTACCTCAG
>JAHEKV010000044.1 GCA_024638165.1 Flavobacteriaceae bacterium | reverse complement strand
GCAAATTCACGTCTATGAACCACCTAACGCTACGTTCGATGCTACTCTCTTGTGTTTTTGTCTTTCAAGGGATACAACTAATAGCTCAACAGAATGATTCTGAATATGAGCAATTAATCAAGCAGTATACTACTGATGATCGTTTCTACCCTTCTTCGGTAGCAAAAATTGTTGACCATGCTTCGATTTCATCTCCGTTAGATCATTTTGGAACGATTATCGGAGCACCCATGGTTATGCACAATACCACAGAGATCTATGGATATTATAAGCTTCTCAGTGAACAATCTAATCGTTTGATGATTGAGCAGGTAGGAACAAGCGAGGAAGGCCGAGCCATTCAACTAGTGGCCATCTCAGATGATGAAAACTTAGCAAATGCTGAAGCCTATAAATCGATGCTGAGAGAATTAGCCGATCCAAGATCGACTGATGAGCAGCGAGCTAAAGAAATAGCTGTTGAAGGAAAGAGTGTTTATTATTTAAACGGAGGAATGCATTCTACCGAGATGGGTTCCCCTGAAATGCTGATGGAGCTCGCTTATCGACTCATCACTGATGAATCGGAGGAGATTAAACACATCCGTGAAAATGTCATTGTGCTGATTAACCCCGTTTCAGAGCCTGATGGTAGAGACAAGCAAGTAGACTGGTATCATCGGTATTCAAAGCATCGTGAGCAGTGGGATGATGGCTTTCCTCGATCTACGCCTTACTGGGGTAAATACGTATTTCACGACAACAACCGTGATGGGCTTCAGATTAGTCAGGAGATCACCAAGAATATTTTCAAGATTTTCTATGATTGGCATCCGAACGTGATGCTTGATTTGCACGAGTCGGTGCCATTGCTTTATATATCTACAGGTACCGGCCCCTATAACGACAATGTCGATCCAATTACGGTTGGAGAATGGCAGACTATTGCGAATTATGAAATGACGAGCCTGTCTGCTCAAGGTCTCCCGGGGGTATTTCACTGGGCCTTTTATGACGGATGGTGGCCAGGATACGGAGTTTGGGTAGCTAACACGCATAATTCCATTGGTCGCTTTTATGAGACTTTCGGGAATGCAGGAGCCAACACTTATTTAAGAGATCTCACCAAGAGCAAATATGCTGGGGATCCGGTTACTTCAAAGGAGTGGTATCGTCCTGATCCTGCTTCGGGAATGGTCAATTGGTCGGCGCGTAACAATACGAATTACATGCAGGCGGGAGTACTTGCATCACTAACCTATGCCGCTGATAATCGTTCGGGTCTTTTGAAGAACTTCTATAAAAAGGGACAGAACAATGTCGCCTTTGGATCAAAGAATAAAATCAAGCAATTTAGAGTGCTTAAAAACCAAAAAGACCCAGTAAAAGCGGCTTATTTAATTAATCAATTGATGGCTCAAGGGATTGAGGTGCATGAGGTAATTGAAGGGGAAGACCAGGGAGATTACCTGATTCAGCTTAATCAGCCTTATAGCAAGCTCGCCTATGATTTACTTACTGAGCAGAACTATCCGAAAGATGCTAAGTTTCCGCCTTACGATGCTATTGCCTGGACCCTTGACTTACTTTACGGTGTCGATGTTGAACGAGAAGAACAGTGGCATGAGAACTCTTCAGCTCTTCAGATTATTACCAAAAACGTGGTGTATCGCGGAAAGGTTGAGGGAGCTTCTACCACCTACGCCATTAACTATAAGGCTCAATCAAATGTGGTACCTGCCTTGTTTGATTTAAAAGGAACGGCTAAGGCCTATGTAATTGATAATTCGAAGCAACTCGGAGAACAAACGCTAGCCCCAGGTTCGATTATTATAGAGAATCTTGGTACTAAAAAAGCGAATGAGTTGGCTTCGAAATTCGGTCTTGATTTGATTTCGGTTAACGAAACCATAAGTGATAAACGCCTTGTGAATCTTCCTAAAATTGCTGTTTATCACAGCTGGACAGATACCCAAGCAGAGGGTTGGGCGCGTTATACTTTTGAGCAGTTAGGGGTACCTTACACGAGCATTGATAAAGATGATTTAAAAGCGGGTCGATTATCAAGAGATTTTGACGTGATTGTGATTCCACATTTTAGAAGGGGAATGACTCAGTTTGTACATGGGGTAGACGAGAAGTTTGGTCCGATGCCTTTTACAAAGACCAAAGAATATCCTTCACATGGATATCCTGATCAAACCGATGATATGACTGGCGGACCAGGCTTCGATGGTATCAACAATCTCAATGAATTCGTAAAAAATGGAGGGGTACTGGTTCCCTTGAATAATGCTGCGGCAATTATCGCTGACCTCGGAATTGGAGGGGTTTTAAGTAGTTATCGCTCATCACGTTTATTTCATCCAGGATCAATCGTAACCGCAAAAGCCAGAAATCAAGAAAGCCCTATTCTCTTTGGTTATCCAGAAGAGTTTCACTTGTACAAAGGAAACACCCCTATGCTGCGATCTGATCTTCTTGATCGTAAGTATATGGTTGCCCAATTTGGTGATGAAGCTTTAGCCGATGAAAAACCCTACACCGGTGAAATCATGGGCTTATCGTCGACCATAGAGGTTCCAGAAGAAGCTAAAGAGTCGGGTAAACCAAGAAAATACGTGATGTCAGGAATGGTTCGAAATGAAAAAGATATCATCGGTACGGGAGCTATTTACAACGTGCCTCATGGCAAAGGCCATATTGTTTCGTTCGCTTTTAACCCGTTAGACCGTTTCTTGAATCATCACGATAGTGGTCTTTTCTGGAATGTAATTATTCACTGGAATCACCTATAAGATATCGTGTCATAAAAGCATTGGCAAAGGACATTGAGGCTGCTCTAGCCTCTTTGTTTCCGCCAATCGAAACCCCTTTCTTAGCACAAAAGGCAAAACCTAATTTTTGGAGAAAAGAGTTACTCATCGCAATACCTAGCGTATTCATGAGTACATCCCCTTCGTCATTCAATTCGAATCGACAATCGGTGAAACTGTATCCCTTTTCATTTTTTTGAACGGGAATTTTGCTATCGTATCCGTGGTGCGCGTTATCATAAATCGTAACCCCTATATCATTGGTTTTTTCTAACAATTTGACTAATTCTTCGCAGGGTGCAGCGG
>JAHEKV010000043.1 GCA_024638165.1 Flavobacteriaceae bacterium | reverse complement strand
CCGCTGCACCCTGCGAAGAATTAGTCAAATTGTTAGAAAAAACCAATGATATAGGGGTTACGATTTATGATAACGCGCACCACGGATACGATAGCAAAATTCCCGTTCAAAAAAATGAAAACGGGTATAGCTTCACCGATTGTCGCTTCGAATTGAATGACGAAGGAGATGTACTCATGAATACGCTAGGTATTGCGATGAGTAATTCTTTTCTCCAAAAATTAGGTTTTGCCTTTTGCGCTAAAAAAGGAGTTTCGATTGGCGGTAATAAAGAGGCTAGAGCAGCCTCAATGTCCTTTGCCAATACTTTTATGACACGGCACCTTAAAGGTGATTCCAGTGAATAATTACATTCCAGAAAAGGCCAGCATCATGATGATTCAAGAAACGGTCTAACGGGTTAAAAGCAAACGAAACAATATGGCCTTTGCCATGAGGCACGTTGTAAATAGCCCCCGTACCGATGATATCTTTTTCATTTCGAACCATTCCTGACATCACGTATTTTCTTGGTTTACCCGACTCTTTTACCTCTTCTGGAGCGTCTACCATCGACGATAATCCCATGATTTCTCCGGTGTAGGGTTTTTCATCAGCCAAAGGTTCATCACCAAATTGCGCAACCATATACTTACGATCAAGAAGATCAGATCGTAACGTAGGTGTGTTTCCTTTGTACAAGTGAAACTCTTCTGGGTAACCAAAGAGAATAGGACTTTCTATATTTCTGGCTTTTGCAGTTACGATTGATCCTGGATGAAATAAGCGAGATGAGCGATAGCTACTTAAAACTCCTCCAATACCGAGGTCAGCGATAATTGCTGCAGCATTGTTCAAGGGAACCAGTACCCCTCCATCCTTTACAAATTCATTGAGATTGTTGATACCATCGAAGCCTGGCCCGCCAGTCATGTCATCGGTTTGATCGGGATACCCATGTGATGGATATTCTTTGGTCTTTGTAAAAGGCATCGGCCCAAACTTCTCGTCTACCCCATGCACAAACTGAGTCATTCCCCTTCTAAAATGTGGAATCACAATCACGTCAAAGTCTCTTGATAATCGACCCGCTTTTAAATCATCTTTATCAATGCTCGTGTAAGGCACTCCTAACTGCTCAAAAGTATAACGCGCCCAGCCCTCTGCTTGGGTATCTGTCCAGCTATGATAAACAGCAATTTTAGGAAGATTCAAAAGGCGTTTATCACTTATGGTTTCGTTAACCGAAATCAAATCAAGGCCGAATTTCGAAGCCAGCTCATTCGCTTTTTTAGCGCCAAGGTTTTCGATAATAATCGAACCTGGGGCTAGCATTTGTTCTCCGAGCTGCTTCGAATTATCAATTACATAGGCCTTAGCCGTTCCTTTTAAATCAAACAAGGTGGGCACCACATTTGATTGAGCCTTGTAGTTAATGGCGTAAGTAGTAGAAGCTCCCTCAATCTTTCCGCGATAAACCACGTTTTCGGTAAGAAGTTGAAGTGCTGAAGGATTCTCATGCCACTGTTCTTCTTGTTCAACATCGACACCGTAAAGTAAGTCAAGTGTCCAGGCAATAGCATCATAAGGCGGAAACTTAGCATCTTTTGGATAGTTCTGCTCAGTAAGTAAATCATAGGCGAGCTTGCTATAAGGTTGATTCAGTTGAATCAGGTAATCTCCCTGGTCCTCCCCTTCAGTTACCTCATGTACCTCAATTCCTTGAGCCATCAATTGATTAATCAAATAGGCCGCTTTTACCGGATCTTTTTGGTTTTTCAGTACTCTAAATTGCTTGATCTTATTCTTTGATCCAAAGGCGACATTGTTCTGTCCCTTTTTGTAGAAGTTCTTCAAAAGACCTGAACGATTATCCGCGGCATAAGTTAGTGAAGCAAGTACCCCTGCCTGCATGTAATTCGTATTGTTACGCGCCGACCAATTGACCATTCCCGAAGCAGGATCGGGACGATACCACTCCTTCGAAGTGACCGGATCTCCAGCATATTTACTCTTGGTGAGATCCCTCAAATAAGTGTTCGCTCCCGCATTCCCGAAAGTTTCATAAAAGCGACCAATAGAGTTATGCGTATTAGCTACCCAAACTCCGTATCCCGGCCACCATCCGTCATAAAAGGCCCAGTGAAACACCCCTGGAAGACCTTGAGCAGAAAGGCTTGTCATTTCATAATTCGCGATGGTCTGCCATTCTCCAACCGTAATTGGATCAACATTATCATTGTAGGGACCCGTACCTGTAGATATGTAAAGCAATGGCACTGACTCGTGCAAATCAAGCATCACATTCGGATGCCAATCATAGAAAATCTTGAAAATATTCTTAGTGATCTCCTGGCTAATCTGAAGCCCGTCACGATTATTGTCATGGAATACATATTTACCCCAATAAGGCGTAGATCGAGGAAAGCCATCATTCCACTCTTTACGATGTTTTGAATACCGGTGATACCAATCGACTTGCTTATCTCTACCGTCAGGCTCTGAAACAGGGTTGATCAGAACAATGACATTCTCACGAATATGTCTAATCTCCTCTGATTCGTCAGTGATGAGTCGATAGGCGAGTTCCATCAGCATTTCAGGGGAACCCATCTCAGTAGAGTGCATTCCTCCGTTCAAATAATAAACACTCTTTCCTTCAATAGCTATTTTTTTAGCTCGTTGCTCATCAGTTGATCTTGGATCGGCTAATTCTCTGAGCATCGATTTATAGGCTTCAGCATTGGTCAAATTAGTAGCGTCTGAAATGGCCACTAGTTGAATGGCTCGGCCCTCCTCGCTTGTTCCCACCTGCTCAATCATTAAACGATTAGATTGTTCACTGAGAAGCTTATAATATCCATAGATCTCTGTGGTATTGTGCATAACCATGGGCGCTCCGATAATCGTTCCAAAATGATCTAATGGAGATGAAATTGAAGCATGGTCAACAATTTTTGCCACCGAAGAAGGATAGAAACGATCATCAGTAGTATACTGTTTGATTAATTGCTCATATTCAGAATCATTCTGTTGAGCTATTAGTTGTATCCCTTGAAAGACAAAAACACAAGAGAGTAGCATCGAACGTAGCGTTAGGTGGTTCATAGACGTGAATTTGC
>JAHEKV010000038.1 GCA_024638165.1 Flavobacteriaceae bacterium | reverse complement strand
AGTGCAATCAAATCAACAACGCAATTAAAACCATGAAAAGAATTCTAATTCATAGCCTTTTAAGCATCGGTCTTGCTCTATTACTACAAAGCTTTACTCCTTGGTGGGGTGTTGTTATTGCGACGGCAATTAGTAGTTACTTCATTCGCCTGAAAGGAAGTTCTGTATTCTTCTCACCTCTGCTAAGTATCGGTCTATTGTGGGCCATTCAAGCCTACAGTATCTCAAGTTCGAATGACTTCATTTTAGCCGAAAAGATCGCAGTCTTATTGCCCCTAAACGGCAGTGTGGGTGCACTAATTGCAGTGACGGGACTTGTCGGAGGAATCTTCGGAGGGCTAGGCTCCTTAAGCGGCAGAAGCCTAAAAGTCTTGGTATCCTAGTTCTAGGTTAAGTTTAAAGACTGCCTCAGGATCAAAAGCTTCAACGGCAACAATCTCTAGTTGCTTGTTAAGGAGCTTGACCTTCTTATCATAGCCTTCTTGCCACTCTTCCATTGAAAATTCTGGGGTAGATCGCATCGCCTTTGACAAATCTTTCATCGCGCTTAACACGGCCTTGATTTGGTTCGGTATCCAAGAAGTTATCGGTGTGCCACCGGTCGCCTTCGGATAAGCCGTATTCTGCATAATGTATTTCTGCACAAACTGCCAGTGGCCATTTCTAAACAGATAAATCTCCTCGTAGGCCTTCATAAGATCTTGCATTCCTATTTGGTTGTCATCTCCTATGAGTCGCTGTGCAAGTGGCTTCTTAGACATTTGTTCAGCGAGCTCCTTAAAGAAATTTTGAATACACATCGGACGGTATTGTCTAAGATCCATCAAATACGAAGTCAGTTGATTTTGCGGATAGTAATGTATCACCCCACTCACAATATCAGCGGTCGGGATAATGTTGTCTTGCGCACCCGTCTGTCCTCTAAAAGCCTTAGGCTCCTCCCAGACGCCCTCGTAAAGCAAACCGTTCGGGAAAATATCGTCATTACCCTTCACTCCCATAATGAAGACTCGAAAGTCATTGTAGTGTTTCCATCTCGATGCTTCCCACATGAGTCTTCGGCGATCATTCATCTTTTTGAGCGTATCTGCTAACAGATGAACATCACGATTGAGGTCATCCCTATTCTCGTTCTCAACAATTCCATAAACAGCCTTAACTAGATCAGGTGAATATTGATTGATATCCACGTGTAACATGATGAATCCACGCTCATCATCCATTCCAGAGAATTTAGCGGCCATCGCAAGGTTTGTCCATTCAAAACCCTTCGACTTATCAATTTTCTGATAGTTCCCTAGTGAGTACGCATAGTGGTAATCGATCCAAGGATAAACCTCTAACTTATCAGCTACTGCAGCGAAGGGCTGTGCCACATTGGCCGGAAGCACCTCGTGCGCCTTTCCATACTTACCCGTCTTTACAAAGCTATGATGAGAGGGCGCAAGGGTATAGGCAGATGTCACAAAACCATAGGCGCGAAAAAGCGCAGCGAGTACGAACGGATCCTTTTCTGTCTGAACATCGCCTACGTAATTTGGGAGTGCCAAAACGGCCTTCTCAAAAGCTCCCTCTGTAGCTAATAAGCCTGGAGAACCATCTTCTTTCACAATCGGCATCTCATCAATGAGGCTCTGTAAACCTGAAAAAGTTTCTGGCAATTTTGCCAAGGGTTCAGCAATCGGTAAGAAGCCGTGCTTAGGATCGACAGAGAAAAATCCGTCAGTATAGGATAATAGCATGTTAGGTTGTTTAATTGTTCATAAAATTATGTATAAAAATATCACATTACCTTCTCTTATCGTTACATTTATAACATTATTCAAGAATAATGAAAAAAATTGCAGTACTAGGTTTAGGTAAAGTAGGAACCCTTGTGGCCACTTTACTTTCTGAACGATTTGAAGTTACAGGATTCGACAAACAACCTCCCCACTATGACTATAAACACCCTTTCAATACAGCAACCTTAGACCTATCTGATGCTTCTAAAATTGAATCGGCTTTAAAAGGATTTGATACGGTAGTATCGGCCTTACCCTATTTTTTAAATAACCCGATTGCAAAATTCGCACACGACTTTGGACTCCATTATTTCGACTTAACTGAGGATGTGCCGACTACGAATTACATCCGATCACTATCAGACACTGCGAAAGCAGCGATGGTACCGCAATGTGGATTAGCACCAGGGTTTATCGGCATTATGGGATTTGATCTTACAAAAGCATTCACCAAAGTTCGTGACGTTGAGCTACGTGTGGGGGCTTTACCGAGGTATCCGAACGGTTTATTGGCTTATTCCTTTACCTGGTCTTCTTACGGAGTGCTTAACGAGTATTTAAATGACGCAGAGGTCATTCACAATGGTGCGCGAAAAATGGTCCCATCTCTCGAGGGTACCGAATACATCTCTATTGAAGGTCAAGAATTCGAAGCTTTCTCCACTTCTGGTGGGCTAGGGACGCTTTGCGAGACACTCGAAGGAAAGGTAGACACCTTGAATTATAAGACGATGAGGTATCCAGGCCACGGTAAACTTATGCGCTTTTTAATGTATGAGTTAATCATGAAAGATGATTTCGAAACTTTAGAGCGAGTGCTCACCAATGCGAAACCTCCAGTAGAAGAAGATGTGGTTTACGTCTATGCCATAGTTGAGGGATGGAAGGGCGACAAAATAGCCAGAGCAGAATATTGGAAGGCCTTTTACCCCATCGAAATCGGAGGTCACCAATGGAGAGCAATCTCTTGGACAACAGCCGCAGCAATCGCAGCAACCGTTGAGATGGTAGCCGACAATAAACTCCCACAAAAAGGATTTATCAAACAAGAGGATATCGACTACAAAACCTTCTTAGAGACCCCATCAGGCAAGCTTTACAATTCGTAATTTTAAGGTATGCATTTATCGAACAATTCTGCCATTTCAAAGATTCTGCAAGGAGTCTTTGCTGTATACAGAGACCGAGTCCCTGACGTACAGAAAATCACTGATGCCATGATGTCTCATGGTATCGTTGCAGGACAATCTGAAATCCTTAATGACCACATTGCGTTTCGAACGATGGGAGTTAAAAATCTTGGAATTGCCTCCTTTGAGAAGATCTTTCTTGCTCATGGTTATGAAAAGCGCGACTACTTCTTTTTTGAAGGAAAAAAACTCG
>JAHEKV010000035.1 GCA_024638165.1 Flavobacteriaceae bacterium | reverse complement strand
AGATTTATCAGGGTCGAAAATTTATCATCTTGTCGGCAGTCGCCGCGGCTATCTTAGGGGTGGTTGTGGCATTAGCTACACCGAATACTTACACCTCGGGAGCTACCTTTATTCCACAAACGGGAGGAGACTCTAAACCTTCTTCAAGCCTGTCAGGATTAGCTTCACTTGCAGGAATTAGCCTTGGTGGTATGGGTGGAGGATCTGATATACCACCAACCCTTTATCCACAGATTATCTCATCGATTCCATACAAGTTGGATCTTTTAGAGAAGACGATTGAAGTTTCAGGTAGCGAGACAAGCTTAGGTGATTATTTAGGGGAAGATTCGGGATCTTCGGTTTTAGGTAGCGTAAAAAAATACACCATTGGTCTCCCAGGTACTATTTTATCAGCACTAAGAGGATCTTCATCTGAAAGAGTCTCTCAAGAGCAAGGTGAACTGTATCAAATCAGTGAAGATGATCGAAAACTTTTCGAGGCCCTAAATACCAAACTTATTCTTTCATTAAATGAAAAGGAGGGCTTCGTAACTCTGGAATTCTCTGATGAGGATAAGTTTGTTGCCGCTCAGGTAGCAGAACGTGCTAAGGAGCTTTTACAAGAGCGTATCATCGCCTTTAAGAATCAATCGGCTCGAGAGCTCCTTGATTTTACTACCAAGCAGTATCAAGAGAATAAGACCTCTTATGAGGCGCTTCAAGACTCGATTGCAATTTTTAAAGATCAGAATTTGAATATCTCAAGTTCGCTGTATCAAAACCGTTTAGATCGATTAGAGCGTGAACTAAACATCGCCTCCTCCGTAGTGGAACAGTTAGCTTCTCAAGTAGAGCAGGCCAAGCTTCAAGTAAATAAGGACACTCCGGTATTTACGATCATTGAGCCGGTAACGGTTCCCTTTGAGCGATCTGCTCCGAAACGTAGCCTTATTGTAGTTATCTGGACTTTCTTAGGTGTGGTGCTTTCTACAGGCTTTGTCTTAGTTAAAGAACCGGCTAAAGAGATTATCGCCTCGATTAGAGAATAAGACTTAACGTATCTTTAGCTCATGCGATTACTTGTAACAGGAGGAGCGGGCTTTATAGGGTCTCATGTACTTAGATTTCTAACTAGTAGGTATCCTGATTATACTATTACATGCGCGGATGCCCTTACTTATGCTTCTAACTTTGAGTTAATTGCTGATTTAGAAAATCTTTCTAACTACCACTTTGAAAAGGTGGATATCACTGATAAGGATTTGGTTGATGGGTTATTTCAGAGATACGATTTTACCCATGTACTTCATTTAGCGGCCGAGTCTCATGTAGATAATTCGATCAAAAATCCGCTAGCTTTTGCAAAAACAAATGTTCTAGGAACGCTCAATTTACTTGAAGCGGCTAGAACCTATTTTAAAGATCAGACTTGTCTGTTTTATCATATTTCTACGGATGAGGTTTTTGGAAGCTTGGGAGAGACAGGGAGTAGTTTTACAGAAAACACAGCCTATGCTCCACGTTCGCCGTATTCGGCCTCTAAAGCATCATCTGATCATTTTGTAAGAGCCTACGGAGAGACTTATGGCCTTCCTTATATCATCTCTAATTGTTCTAATAATTATGGGCCAGGTCAGCACAGTGAGAAGTTGATACCTACCGTGATTGCCTCGGTGTTATTAGGTAAGCCCATACCTATTTACGGTACAGGAAGTAATGTGAGAGATTGGCTATATGCAGAAGATCATGTAAAAGCGATCGATAAAATTCTACATGAGGGTACAGCTATGGAGACTTATTGTATTGGAGGCGATTCAGAATTATCGAATCTTGAACTAGTTCATTTACTCGTCGCGGAAATCGATAAGCAATTAGGAAATCCCAAGGGTCATTCGAATAGGCTAATTTCCTTTGTAGAAGACCGTAAAGGCCATGACTTTCGATATGCCATCGATCATTCTAAACTGACCAAGGATCTAGGATGGAAGCCTACAACCTCGCTTAAAGAAGGATTGAAGACCACAGTTTCTTGGTACTTAAACCGAATGAAATAAGGTATCTTAGAGGCAATGAAAGGTATCGTACTTGCAGGCGGCAAAGGATCTAGGCTCTACCCAATCACTATGGGCGTGTCAAAGCAGTTACTGCCGGTTTACGACTGTCCGATGATTTATTATCCGCTCTCAGTACTTCTTCGAGCAGGTATTTCAGAGATACTAATTATTTCTAGCCCTGAGCATTTATCGGGATTTCAAAACTTGCTTGAAGACGGCGCTGAATTTGGGGTGTCTTTTTCTTATGCGGAGCAGTTAGCTCCCAAAGGGATTGCAGAATCTCTCATCATTGCTGAACCGTTTTTAAATGGAGATGCTTGCACTCTTATTCTAGGAGACAATTTATTCTATGGAGATGGAGTAGAGAAGGGGCTTCAAAAAGCAATCAAAAGTGAAGGTGCCAGTATCTTTTCTTATCCGGTTAAAGACCCTCAACGGTATGGAGTAATCGGTTATGATAAGCATGGTAACCCGATATCCATTATTGAAAAACCTCAAAAGCCAGCTTCAAATAGAGCCGTTACAGGATTATATGTTTACCCTAATACCGCAGTTGAAGTGGCTAAGGGCTTAAAACCTTCGGCTAGAGGTGAAATCGAAATCACCGATATCAATCAGTACTTTTTAGAAAGTGGTGATTTATCAGTTATTGATCTCTCTAAATCAGACAGTTGGTTTGATACCGGCACGATAGACTCTTTATACGAGGCTACTGACTATGTTAGAGCACTAGAATCTCGAATAGGTGTTAAAGTTGGTTGCATCGAAGAAGCTGCTTTTTTATCGGATTTTATGAGTATCGATCAAGTAGCAGCAAGAGCAGAAAAGTTATCGAATACCTCTTATGGAGATTATCTGAATCAAATCGTGCAATCTCATGGAGGTTAAAAAAACAGACTTTGCCGGGGTAAATCTTTTTACACCAACGGTGATTGAAGATTCAAGAGGTAGTTTCATGGAAAGTTACCGCTCGGAGTGGTTTACAGGGGTCAAGTTTATTCAAGACAATGAAGCAGTTTCTAAAAAAGGAGTGGTTCGAGGTTTGCATTTTCAGAGACCTCCTTATGCACAAACGAAACTTATTCGAGTGATCGAAGGTGAAATCTTAGATGTGATTGTTGATCTTCGAATGTCTTCTGAGACTTTTGGCAAAGTGTTTTCAGTAAAGCTTTC
>JAHEKV010000030.1 GCA_024638165.1 Flavobacteriaceae bacterium | reverse complement strand
TCGAGTGATGAAAAATATTGATTTGGCGATTGAAGAAGGATTCAATGTAAAACTGAATGTCGTACTGATTAAAGGTCAGAACCAGGATGAGATTATTGAGTTCATCGAACTTACTAAAGATGCTTCTGTACAAGTTCGATTTATTGAATTCATGCCTTTCAAAGGAAATCAGTGGGATCAATCAAAGACGATTTCTCTAGAGAGTATTTTGAATCGGGTTTCTGATCATTATAACAATTCAGCGCTAGAACGAATTGAAGATGAACCTAATGACACTGCTAAGAACTACAAGATTCGTGACTATCTGGGATCTTTTGCGGTGATTTCTACCGTTACCAATCCTTTCTGCGACAGTTGTAATCGTTTGCGTCTAACGGCTAATGGTATGCTAAGAAATTGTTTATTTTCAGATAAGGAGCAAAGACTCCTTGAATTGTTTCGTTCTGGAGCACCTATAGAGCCGATTATAGCCAAGGCTGTTGGTATGAAAAAAGCGGTTAGAGCAGGTTTAGATTCTCCTGAGGAGTTTGATAATTATCAGAACCATCAGAACAACCGATCGATGATCAAAATCGGTGGCTAATCTAGATTTAGACTTTGGTATTGTTCGTAGGTATCGATATCGATTAGGCTGTCTGCAGGTGCCTTAATAGCTTTAACCATCGATAGATTATTTTGAATAATTGATTTGGCCCCTTCGTCTCCAGTAAGTTTACTTAATGCCTTAAAGTGATTCGATTTGAAAAGGGTGGGAATTCCTCTCCATCCGGCCTCTGATAAGGATTGAATAATACTAAAATCTGTCTTGCTTGCTGTAGAAAGCAAGTTTTCAAAATGATCAAGGGGTATGAGTGGTTGATCAATTGCGCAAACTAGAATCGCATCGATTTCTGGATTGGTGTTTTGAATACTAGTGGTCCCGAATGCGATAGAGGATCCCATTCCTTTCTCGAAGTCTTTGTTGAGAATTAAGCGAATTTCTTTTGAGGTCACTGCTTTGGAGATTTCATCGGCATAGGCTCCAAAAACTACGGTGATGGGAAGACTTAATTCTTTCAAGCGATCAATTTGATAGCTGATTAGCGGTTGCCCTTTGATCGAAAGCAGGGCTTTTGGCTGGCCCATTCTTGAAGATTTTCCGGCCGTAAGCAAAAGTATTTCTGCCTTAATCATGAATAGCTCCCGATTTGTCTTTTAATGAAATTAATTCGGCAGATCGAGTTACGGCTAAGATCTCGCTAATGATCGAGATCGCAATTTCTTCGGCAGATATAGCACCGATGTTTATCCCGGCGGGTCCTCTGAGAAGATCAATAAAGGTGTCGTCGATTTCTGGTTTAAATTCTAGTACTTGTTCGATCAGACGTTCTCGGCGATGTGCAGGTCCTAATAGGCCGATATAGGCCGGGCGTTTCTCGGTGAGTTCAAGCAAATACTGTACATCTTTACTAATACTATGGGTCATTAGTATTACCGCTGATTTTTCATGAATCGGTAGATCGCCGACTTCTGAAAAGAGTGGAGTGAGTAGAGAGGAGGCACCCTTAAAATCTTCAATAGTCTTTTGTTCATCAGCTGGAGCAATTAGAGTGATTCGCCATCCTAATTTCGATGCTATTTCAGTTAATACTACGCTGTCGTGTTCGGATCCAAAAATGAAAAGCTCAAAAAGCGGATCTAATTTCTGCTTAAAACAATCTCTACCTTTTGGATCGATTGAGGTATGAATGTTGTAGTCTTTTTCATCGATTGTTAAGATACTCCCTGAGCCCGGATTTACACCTTCCTCGAGAGGGTAGAAGGTATTTACTGTAGTTGTTAATCTCGCTTCAAGCTGGGTAATAATGATATCGGCGTCGTTAATCGATAATTCTATTGGTTCAACAAGTAGGTAGAGAATTCCTTCGCATCCGAGGCGATAACGACCATCATAAGTCATTAGTTTGGCCTTACCCGTATGAAACACTTCCTGAGCTTGTAGTTTGATTTCTTTTTCTACACATCCACCACTTACTGCGCCTACCATTTGACCAGACTCTGATATAAGCATTCGAACCCCCGGCTTGCGATACGAAGAGCCCTCTAAAGCAACAAGTGTGACCAAGACCGATCTTTCATCTAATGATCGAAACTGCTGATAGGCTTTTAGAAGACGGTAGAGTTCGTGAGTCATAGTATTAATTGCGCTGGATTACATCCCAGAGGTTACCATATAAGTCTTTAAAGACAAAAACCTTACCATAAGACTCTGATCTTAATGGCTTGGCTATTTCTACTTTATGATCGACTAATTTTTGATGAAGAGTCTCGATTTGGTTCGTGTAAAGAAAAAGAAAAACACGCCCTCCTGTTTGATTCCCGATCGCCTTCTTTTGATCAGGGGTATTGGCTTTGGCTAGGAGTAATTTACAACCTTGTTCTTTAGATGCTTTGGGTGCAATTACTACCCAACGCTTCTCGGGTGACATTGTAGTATCTTCTAATAGCTCAAAATCAAGGAGCTCTGTATAGTACGATAGCGCCTTATCGTAATCGTCTACTAAAAGAGTGATTTGACCTAAGATATTTTGCATCGTTCTATTTTTCCCAGATCGTGTAACCTGGTTGTGATTTAATTGCATTCCATCCGTTGGGAGCAGAATAACTTCCAGGGCCGATTTTAACGAGTAGTTTATTGTCGATAGAAGCAACATAATAGCCGCCTGATCCGTTTACGGTAGTGATTATTTCGACGGTACTTTCAGCGGTGATCCCTGCTGCTTTTCGAATAGCGATGAGATCATTAATTTCAGATTGAAGCCCTCCTGAAGTATCGGTAAAAAAGTAGTGATATGCCCAAACCATTGGAATACCTGGGTGGGTTAGCAGGTAGGCATATCCGTTCTTGATATGATTCAAAGAACTGCTGTATAGGTTATCACAATCTCCCCGGTTGACACAACCCGTATCGTGGTTGTCGAGAAAGGTGATTGATTTCGATCCGTATCCGATTGAAGCTAAAGAATGACCCTCTTTTAGACGATCAAAATTTTGGTCGATGAGCGCTTCTTTCAGTTTGTATTTGAGGGCAAAATCGAAGGCTTTAGATGCACTTGTTGTCGCTGAGGTCGTAGTGGCAGTAGTTGCATCAATCCATTTTTTTATTTCTTGAAGATTGCCGTCCCAAAACTCTCCAATCGTCATGTAGTAGGAGGTTGATGCGTTGTATTCACCTACATACTTCGCTGGGAATCCTTTGACAAAGTCATAGCGCCATGAGTCGAACCCAAGAGCTTTCA
>JAHEKV010000029.1 GCA_024638165.1 Flavobacteriaceae bacterium | reverse complement strand
TCGAGTGATGAAAAATATTGATTTGGCGATTGAAGAAGGATTCAATGTAAAACTGAATGTCGTACTGATTAAAGGTCAGAACCAGGATGAGATTATTGAGTTCATCGAACTTACTAAAGATACTTCTGTACAAGTTCGATTTATTGAATTCATGCCTTTCAAAGGAAATCAGTGGGATCAATCAAAGACTATTTCTCTAGAGAGTATTTTGAATCGGGTTTCTGATCATTATTACAATTCAGCGCTAGAACGAATTGAAGATGAACCTAATGACACTGCTAAGAACTACAAGATTCGTGATTATCTGGGATCTTTTGCGGTGATTTCTACCGTTACCAATCCTTTCTGCGACAGTTGTAATCGTTTGCGTCTAACGGCTAATGGTAGGCTAAGAAATTGTTTGTTTTCAGATAAGGAGCAACGACTTCTTGAATTGTTTCGTTCTGGAGCACGTATAGAGCCGATTATAGCAAAGGCTGTTGGTATGAAAAAAGCGGTTAGAGCAGGTTTAGATTCTCCTGAGGAGTTTGAGAATTATCAGAATCATCAGAACAACCGATCGATGATCAAAATCGGCGGCTAATCTAGATTTAGACTTTGGTATTGTTCGTAGGTATCGATATCGATTAGGCTGTCTGTAGGTGCCTTAATAGCTTTAACCATCGATCGATTATTTTGAATAATTGATTTAGCCCCTTCGTCTCCGGTGAGTTTACTTAATGCCTTAAAGTGATTCGATTTGAAAAGGGTGGGGATTCCTCTCCATCCGGCCTCTGATAAGGATTGAATAATACTAAAATCTGTCTTGCTTGCTGTAGAAAGCAAGTTTTCAAAATGATCAAGGGGTATGAGTGGTTGATCAATTGCACAAACTAGAATCGCATCGATTTCTGGGTTGGCATTTTGAATGCTAGTAGTCCCGAATGCGATAGAGGATCCCATCCCTTTCTCGAAGTCTTTGTTGAGAACTAAGCGAACTTCTTTTGAGATCGCCGCATTGGAGATGACATCGGCATAGGCACCTAAAACTACAGTGATGGGAAGACCTAATTCTTTCAAGCGATCAATTTGATAGCTGATTAGCGATTGCCCTTTGATCGAAAGCAGGGCTTTTGGCTGGCCCATTCTTGAAGATTTTCCGGCCGTGAGCAAAAGTATTTCTGCCTTAATCATGAATAGCTCCCGATTTGTCTTTTAATGAAATCAATTCGGCTGATCGAGTTACGGCCAAGATCTCGCTAATGATCGAGATCGCAATTTCTTCAGCAGATATAGCACCGATGTTTATTCCAGCGGGTCCTCTGAGAAGATCAATAAAAGTGTCGTCGGTTTCTGGTTTAAATTCTAGTACTTGTTCGATCAGACGTTCTCGGCGATGTGCAGGTCCTAATAGGCCAATATAGGCCGGGCGTTTCTCGGTGAGTTCAAGCAAATACTGTACATCTTTACTAATACTATGGGTCATTAGTATTACCGCTGATTTTTCGTGAATCGGTAGATGGCCGACTTCTGAAAAGAGTGGAGTGAGTAGAGAGGAGGCACCCGTAAAATCTTTAATGGTCTTTTGCTCATCAGCTGGAGCAATTAGAGTGATTCGCCATCCTAATTTCGATGCTATTTCAGTTAATACTGCGCTGTCGTGTTCGGCTCCAAAAATGAAAAGCTCAAAAAGCGGATCTAATTTCTGCTTAAAACAATCTCTACCTTTTGGATCGATTGAGGTATGAATGTTGTAGTCTTTTTCATCGATAGTTAAGATACTCCCTGAGCCCGGATTTACACCTTCCTCGAGAGGGTAGAAGGTATTTACTGTAGTTGTTAATCTCGCTTCAAGCTGGGTAATAATGATATCGGCGTCGTTAATCGATAATTCTATTGGTTCAACAAGTAGGTAGAGAATTCCTTCGCATCCGAGGCGATAACGACCATCATAAGTCATTAGTTTGGCCTTACCCGTATGAAACACTTCCTGAGCTTGTAGTTTGATTTCTTTTTCTACACATCCACCACTTACTGCGCCTACCATTTGACCAGACTCTGATATAAGCATTCGAACCCCCGGCTTGCGATACGAAGAGCCCTCTAAAGCAACAAGTGTGACCAAGACCGATCTTTCATCTAATGATCGAAACTGCTGATAGGCTTTTAGAAGACGGTAGAGTTCGTGAGTCATAGTATTAATTGCGCTGGATTACATCCCAGAGGTTACCATATAAGTCTTTAAAGACAAAAACCTTACCATAAGACTCTGATCTTAATGGCTTGGCTATTTCTACTTTATGATCGACTAATTTTTGATGAAGAGTCTCGATTTGGTTCGTGTAAAGAAAAAGAAAAACACGCCCTCCTGTTTGATTCCCGATCGCCTTCTTTTGATCAGGGGTATTGGCTTTGGCTAGGAGTAATTTACAACCTTGTTCTTTAGATGCTTTGGGTGCAATTACTACCCAACGCTTCTCGGGTGACATTGTAGTATCTTCTAATAGCTCAAAATCAAGGAGCTCTGTATAGTACGATAGCGCCTTATCGTAATCGTCTACTAAAAGAGTGATTTGACCTAAGATATTTTGCATCGTTCTATTTTTCCCAGATCGTGTAACCGGGTTGTGATTTAATTGCATTCCATCCGTTGGGTGCTGAATAACTTCCAGGGCCTATTTTGACGAGTAGTTTATTGTCGATAGAAGCAACATAATAGCCGCCTGATCCGTTTACGGTAGTGATTACCTCGACGGTACTTTCAGCGTTTATCCCTGCTGCTTTTCGAATGGCTATGAGGTCGTTAATTTCAGATTGAAGCCCTCCTGAAGTGTCGGTAAAAAAGTAGTGATACCCCCAAACCATCGGAATGCCTGGGTGGGTTAGTAGGTAGGCATATCCGTTCTTGATATGATTCAAAGAACTGCTATATAGGTTGTCACAATCACCTCGGTTGACACAACCCGTATCGTGGTTGTCTAGAAAGGTGATTGACTTAGATCCGTATCCGATCGAAGCTAAAGAATGACCCTCTTTTAGACGATCAAAATTTTGGTCGATGAGCGCTTCTTTTAATTTGTATTTGAGGGCGAAATCGAAAGCTTTAGAGGCACTTGTTGTCGCTGAGGTTGCGGTCGCAGCGGTTGCATCAATCCATTTTTTTATTTCTTGAAGATTACCGTCCCAAAACTCTCCAATCGTCATGTAGTAGGAGGTTGATGCGTTGTATTCACCTACATACTTCGCTGGGAATCCTTTGACAAAGTCATAGCGCCATGAGTCGAACCCAAGAGCTTTCA
>JAHEKV010000056.1:45000-71119 GCA_024638165.1 Flavobacteriaceae bacterium | reverse complement strand
CAATTCCCGAAATAGAAGCGATTCTAGCGATGGTTCTTCTTCTAGCAGAATTCGCATAGCGCTCCATCGGAAATCTCAAATATTTAATCACTAAGAAGGTTGCAATGGCAATAAAAATGGTGTTGATCAAAAAGAGATACAGAGCTCCTAACGCATAGCTAGCATTACCAATAGCTAGTCCAAAACCAACCGTACAAAGTGGAGGCATAAGTGCCGTAGCAATAGCCACCCCGAAGATGACACTCGCCATTGTTCCCTTTCTTGCTCGAGCTACCACCAATGCGGTTCCTCCAAAAAAGGCAATGAGTACATCTCTGATGTCTGGCTTAACGCGAGCTAACAACTCAGAAGATTCATCTCGAAGAGGAAAAATCCAAAAGAATAGAAATGCCGTAACGACAGACAAACCGACCATCACCATAAAATTCTTTAATGAGCGATTAAGTAGATCAATGTCGTTAGTTGCTAGTGAAAACCCTAAACCCAAAATAGGACCCATTAATGGAGAGATTAACATGGCTCCAATAACTACTGCTGTTGAATTTGCATTTAATCCAATAGAAGCAATAAAGATGGAGCAAATTAAGATCCATGAGGTATGCCCTTTGAATGGGATATCTGCAATAATCGAATCTTTTGTTGCTTGCATATCCGTATTGGTACGGATGTTAAGAAGCTCACTTAAAAAACTTCTTAGGATTTCAAACAGTCCCTTCGCAGACTGTTTAAGTTCAGGAGTGTTGTTCATTTTTTTCTGTCGCTAGCACTCTAGCATTAGGTTGAAAAAGATAGCGTTTTCCGGTCTTAACTTCCACGCATTCAATACGTTTACGTCGTACAGATCCTCGCTCAAATATACGCGAGTTTCCGAAATAAAAATGATTTCCTTCAGCTAAGTCTGCAACAAATAAATGAGCATCATCAGAACGGTCATATTGCGCTAAAGCTCGATCAAGAAATGCATCTGAACTACTTGAGGCCTTAGGATTTTTGAAATGCCTTGCGAGCACAGGCAATAACTCAGAAGGGAAAATCTCAGGATTTAAAAAAGGTAACATCAAATGCTTAAAAACACTTTTCCATTCTATCCCGTGTGGTTTTATTCTTCTTCCAAATTCGGTAAAAGCAACCAAATGAGCTACTTCATGAATGAGCGTAATTAGAAAACGATATTGATTCTCAGTAGCATTTACAGTAATCTGATGACTACCACTAGGAAGTAAACGATAGTCCCCGTGTCTTGTTTTTCTATGATTAACAATCTTGAGATGTACTCCATGGGTCTGAATGAGTTCGAAACAAGGCATCAAAGCCTTTTCAGGAACATAGGGAGCAAGAGTATCAATCATCAACCACAGCTTTAAGGGGTACTATTACTGACTTGTAACACCTTACCATTGTACAATTCATGACCGGTGAGTGCAAACTTTGCAACGTATTTACCCATCTGCCTTGCGGATACGTTGGCTACAAAGTCAGGAAACGCCTTCGCAAGCATTTCAGTATTTACCGCTCCTAAAGCAAGGGTATTGAAAGCCACTCCTGCATCCTTGTACTCCTCAGCTAATAATTCAAATAGGGTAATTAATGCACCCTTACTCGAACTGTAGGCTGAAAGACCAGGAAACTTAGCACTACCTTGAATACCACCCATAGAACTGATACCTAACACATGAGATCCTCGAACGAACTTATCCTCTATAGCTTGCGTAAGTCTTGCTACACCAAAAACATTTACCCGATAAATAGATTCAAAATCTTCAATACTTGTCTCACTAAAAGGTTTGTTCAAAAAAGCTCCAGCGTTATGAATCAAGGCATCAACATGACTCCAATCTTTGATTATTTCGTGTAATGAATCAAAATTAGAATCAGCTAGGTCCATGCATACCGATCGAAATAAAGGTAAATCAGCTCCCTGTAATAGGCTTTCAGTACGAGAAATAGCTACTACTTCATGTCCTTCTTCTAATAAAAACCGAATCGCTTCCAAACCAATACCTCTACTAGCACCGGTAACAATAATTTTAGCCATAGTTTATAAATGAATTAAAAAGATACAAAAAAGCATTCCTGAAGAGGAATGCTTTTAATATAGTTCTATGAATTTTAGACTATGCCAATAAGGTGACTGGATGCTCTAAATACATTTTCAATGTTTGTAAGAATTGTGCTCCTGTAGCTCCATCAATGGTTCGATGATCACAAGCTAAGGTTAACTTCATCATACTTCTAGGCACGATTGCCCCATCACGTACAACAGCCTTTTCAATAATTGCTCCCACTGAAAGTATTGCTGAGTTTGGTTGATTGATAATCGAAGTAAATTCCTCAATACCAAACATTCCTAAGTTAGAAACTGTAAAAGTGCTTCCTTCCATTTCTGCAGGGGTAAGCTTCTTATTACGAGCTCTTCCAGCCATATCTTTCACGGTAGCACCCAGCTGAGTGAATGATAATTGATCGGCGTGCTTGATAACAGGAACAACTAGTCCGTCTTCAACAGCAACGGCAACCCCAAGGTGTACATGGTGATTAATGATGGTAGCTTCATCACTCCAAGTAGTATTGACTTGCTTATGCTTAAGCAATGCCATAGCAGAAGCTTTTAAAACCATATCGTTGAATGAAACCTTAGTATCAGGAAGTTGGTTAATTTGCTGGCGAGCGGCTTTAGCTTCATCCATTTCAACCTCAACAGTCAAGTAGTAATGAGGCGCAGTAAATTTAGACTCTGAAAGACGCTTGGCAATCACCTTACGCATTTGAGAATTCTTAACTGACTCTTTGTTTTCAACTCCCGAAGCAGTAACTACAGGTGCGGCTACTGGTTGAACTTTAGCTGAAGCTACCGGAGCGGCAACAACTTGAGCTTGCTCTACATCACGGCGAATGATTCTACCGTGCTCTCCAGAACCTTTTATTGTAGATAAATCTAAGCCCTTCTCTTTCGCTAACTTTTTAGCTAATGGAGAGGCAAATATTCTTGTATTTGAAGAAGTAACATCAGTGACTGGGGCAGCTGGAGCCGCAGAGGCTGGGGCAGCAGCGGGTGCTTTACTTTTTACTTCGACTGCTTCCTTAGAAGCAACCGGAGCGGCTGGAGCTGGAGCGGCAGCGCCACTTAAAACAGCCGATAAATCAGTTCCGGTAGGCCCAATGATTGCTAGTACAGAATCAACAGGAGCTGATCCACCCTCATCGATACCTATATGCAATAAAGTACCTGTGTAGAATGATTCAAATTCCATCGTTGCCTTATCTGTTTCGATTTCAGCAAGTATATCCCCCTCTTCTACCGTGTCTCCTACTTTCTTTAACCAGCTAGCTACAGTACCTTCTTCCATGGTATCACTAAGACGTGGCATCGTAACAATCTCTACTCCTGCAGGAATAGCAGCAACTGCTTTCGTTTCATTGGCTGGAGCAGGAGTGGCCTCAACAGGCTTCACTTCTTCAGTTGGCGCGGCAGCTGGTGCTGCTTCTCCTCCTAAAAGCGCAGATATATCCTCACCTTCATCCCCAATAATTGCGAGTAGCGAGTCAACGGGAGCGCCATCTCCTTCAGGAATGCCTATATGTAAAAGCGTTCCGTTATAAAAGGATTCAAACTCCATGGTTGCCTTATCAGTTTCAATCTCTGCTAAGATCTCACCTTCTTCTACCTTGTCTCCTACTTTCTTCAACCACTTCGCGACGGTCCCCTCTTCCATGGTGTCGCTCAGTCGTGGCATGGTAACTACTTCTGCCATTATTGTAATTTATGAGATAAAAATGGATAATCCTTTTGCTCGTATACGGTATCGTAAAGTTGTTCGATTGGTGGAAAATCTGACTCTTCAGCAAATTTTTCACACTCTGCAACTAGTTCTCTAACGCGTGCATCGATTACTTTGATATCGTCTTCTGACGCCCATTTCTTATCAAGAATGAGCTCCTTAACTTGTGAAATAGGGTCAATTTTCTGGTATTCTTTTACCTCTTCTTTGGTTCGGTAATGCTGTGCATCAGACATCGAGTGACCTCTGTAACGATAGGTCTTTGCTTCAAGGAAAGTTGGTCCTCCGCCTGAACGTGCACGCTCTATAGCCTCACTAATGGCCTCTGCACTTGCTGCAGGATCCATTCCATCAAAAGCGCTACATGGCATACCATAGCCTAAACCAAGCTTGTAGATATCTGTGTCATAAGACGTTCTTGCTACAGAAGTTCCCATGGCATATCCGTTATTCTCACAGATAAACACAACAGGAAGCTGCCACAGCATGGCTAGGTTAAAAGTCTCGTGTAGAGATCCTTGTCGTACCGCACCATCCCCCATATAGGTAAGGGTAACTGCATCACGATCGAAAAACTTGTCCGCGAACGCAAGACCAGCACCTAAAGGAATTTGTCCTCCAACGATTCCGTGACCACCGTAAAATCTATGTTCTTTCGAAAAGATATGCATGGAACCACCCATACCTTTAGATGTTCCTGTAACCTTACCGTAAAGCTCGGCCATTACTTTTTTAGGATCAACTCCCATACCAATAGGCTGAACGTGATTTCGATATGCCGTGATCATTTTATCCTTTGACAAGTCCATCGCGTGAAGCGAACCCGCTAGCACTGCCTCTTGGCCGTTATAAAGGTGTAAGAACCCTCTTACTTTTTGTTGAATATATACCGCAGCTAATTTGTCTTCAAACTTTCTCCAGAAGAGCATGTCTTCATACCACTGCATGTAGGTTTCTTTCGTGATCTTTTTCATTGGTACGATTTTGATTGTCGCAAAAATAATATAAAAATCGGTCTTGGCCTTGCTAAAAAGGTCTCTTAAAAATTGTAAAATCGATCCCCAAATTCAAAGGACAAAGCAATTCTTAATGCGTTCTCAAACGGGTTCTGTACCTGGGAGGTTGAGAACAAATACGAGAGGTCAATTTTAAGGTTATCCTTACGAGCACCTGCACCAACAGTAGCGTATTTTCTGTTAGTTATATCCGTGGTATCGTGATAGTACCCGAGACGTAAAAACAAATCGTCTCTGAAGTTATATTCACTTCCCAATGCAAAACCAAGAGCCTTATTATCAACAGGTACTACGAGGGTATTCGCCTCAAGAGTGACTGAAAGCGTTGAATCATAATCGAAGATGAAGTCATGACCCAAGCCCATACGAAGAGTACTCGGCAGGTATTGCTCAACTCCGTCTAAATCATAAGACAGTGTGGTACCGAAATTAGATAATGACAAACCTGCTCTCCATCGCGAGTCGGCTCCTTCCCTGATATTCAAATCTGAGCGGTAGTAAAATCCTACGTCGACGGCCAAAGCATTTGCGGCTCTTGCATCTTGAACCGCTTCAGTGAGCTTTAGGTTAGAACTGATAAACCGAAGACCCGCACCCACTGATAATTGATCGTTGAGCTGAAGACCATAGGCAAAGTCAAGCGCTAGTTCATTCGGCTTTACAATCTGAGCAGGTTCATCAATGGTCTGTCGAAATTCAACCTCTCCAAGCCCGAAATAAGTCAATCCAACCGCGAGTGCACTCACATCGTTTATACGTTGAGCGTAATTCGCTCCCAAGAGACTTACATCGTCGGCGATATTAGCTAGATAAGGAGTGTAGGCAATTCCGAACTCCGCAGAGTTTCCCAACCAAACCAACTTGGCGGGGTTCCAACGTGCTGAGTTAACGTCAGCATGAGTAGCCACACCCGTGTCACCCATACCCGCCGCTCGAGCATCTATCGGAATATTTAAAAAAGGCACCGCGGGGGTAGTATTGTCTTGAGCAAGAAGTTGGCCTGAAATTAAAAGACCACTAAGCATTAGAAATGATTTTACAAATCTCATAGTTCTGTTTTCTATTCAGGATACAAAGTACAAACATTAGACGAATTAGTATCTTCGTTACACGATCCGTTTTGATATGAAGATTGATAAAATATACCAGCTATTTCAGCAAAGCTCGGGGGTATGCACTGATACCCGAAGCTTAAAAAACAATCAACTATTTTTCGCTCTTAAAGGCCCCTCCTTTAACGGAGATGATTTTGCCTTAGAAGCAATAAAAAACGGAGCTTCCTACGCTATTGTTAGTGAGCATTGTACAGACAAGAATGATCAACTCATACACGTTAGTGATCCGTTAAAAACCCTTCAAGACCTAGCGAGATTTCATCGTGATCAATTTGAAATTCCTGTGATTGGTCTCACAGGAAGCAATGGTAAAACCACTACCAAAGAACTCATTAACGCCGTATTATCAAGCGAATATGAAACGCTTTGCACCCAAGGAAATCTAAACAATCACATTGGTGTACCCCTTACCTTACTAGGACTTCAACCCTCCCACGAAATGGCTATTATTGAAATGGGAGCAAATCATCAAGGTGAGATTGCCGAGCTCTGTAAAATTGCCAACCCAAACCTTGGGTTAATTACCAATTTTGGTAAAGCCCATTTAGAAGGTTTCGGTGGTATCGAGGGGGTGATCAAAGGGAAATCAGAACTTTATCAGCATTTAATCCATGTGGGAGGCGTCATTTTCTTTAATGAAGAATGTTCGATTCAAAAAGAAAAATTAGCTGCTTACGACAATCGTTCAAGCTATGGTTTAGTCGAAGAAGCCGATATCTATTTAGAACTCCTTCAAACAGCACCTACCCTTACTCTTAAATGGGAGAATCTCGAGCTATCTAGTTCTCTTTTTGGAAAATACAACGCTCTGAATATTGCCGCTGCTGTCGCTCTAGGTAGTTTTTTCGAAGTAGACCCCATATCGGTGCAAAAAAGTATAATCAACTACCAAGCAAAAGAAATGCGTTCAGAGGTTCGAACGATTAATGGCAAGCAATTGTTTGTAGATACTTACAATGCTAACCCCAGTAGTTTAAAAGTAAGCCTTGAAACTTTTAAATCCTTGAATTGGAAGAATACAGCACTTGTAATTGGTGACATGTTTGAACTTGGAGAAGAATCTAACAAAGAGCACAGAGCCATTGTGGATCTAATTATTGCGCTAGGTTTTGATGAAGTTTATTTAGTTGGAAAGCATTTTCAACAGACGAATCACCCATTCAAGGGATTCGAAACCACTGTTGAATTACTTGAAAACTTTCCCGAATCGCTCAGAGACAAAAACATTTATTTGAAGGCTTCGAGATCGATGACTTTAGAAAAGATATTAGATCGACTATAATTTACCAGTCTCCGTACTCTGCCCCGTTTTTAGCGGTCTCAAATAAGGTGATATGCAGTTTGCGATCGCCAATAACCGGTTTCAGTATATCGTAAATAACCTTAGCTAAATGCTCTGTTGAAGGCAATAAATTCTCAAACTCTGGGCAATCTACGTTCAGATTCTTGTGATCAAAACGCTCCTCTACCTGTTCTTTAATAATACCACCCAATTCACCGAGATCAATAACGAAACCAGTGTTTGGATCCACCTCTCCTCTCACTCGAACTTCTAATTCAAAATTGTGGCCATGAAAATAAGGGCTGTTGCACTTACCAAAAACCTCACGATTCTTTTCATCGCTCCACGATGGGTTGTGTAAACGGTGGGCAGCATTAAAATGCGCTCTTCTGCAAATAGTGGCAATCATGGGCGCAAATTTAGATAAATAGATTACACCTTCATCGATTTTTTAGGCCATTGGCACTTCAATAGCTAGAAGTTTAGCATTTGTCTGGGCCTTCAGTGTAAATTGAGCTACTTCGGTGATTCCAATGGCATCTCTTCTTCCTAATTGTTCTCCTTCAACGATAACCTCACCTTCAATCACAAATAGGAAAACTCCATTAGCCCCATTCTTAAGAGTGTAAGTTGTGCTACCCTGCGAATCTAAATGGTTTAGGTGCATGAAAGCATCTTGATGTATCCAAACCCCTTCATCTTCCTTATTCGGAGATAAAATCTGTTGCCACTGGTTAGTGCTATCTTCTACTTTTAAAGTAATCTGATCGTATCGGGGTGTTACATTCTCCGCTTTAGGAAAAATCCATATCTGTAGAAAGGCAACGGGCTCACTCGAACTCGCATTCATTTCGCTATGCTCCACTCCAGAACCAGCGCTCATGACCTGTATGTCTCCTGATCGAATAATAGTTTCATTTCCCATATTGTCTCGATGCTTTAGGTCACCACTGAGAGGAATAGAGATGATTTCCATGTCTTTGTGCCCATGAGTTCCAAATCCCATTGAAGGAGCAACCCAATCGTCATTGAGCACACGAAGCGCACCAAAATTCATCTGATTCGGATTGAAGTAAGAGGCAAAGCTGAAGCTATGCGAGGATTTTAACCATCCATGGTCAGCGTAGCCCCGAGAATCGGCTAAAAACAATTTCGTTTTCATGTTTTTGTTTTAAAGATACCCCATAAAAAAAGGGAGGCTAAAAAGCCTCCCTAATTCTTAATCTAGATTAATCGTTGTCTCCGACTTCGACGACACCTTCTAAAGACTGATCATTTTCCCAAAAATCACGACTTACCGAACCGATTTTTACGAGATATGAAATAGCTCCCACCCGAAGAGGTAAGCATTGAATCTTAGTACCACTTGATGAGGTAAACGAAACTACTTCGTTATCTCCATAACCATCGGCATATAACTCAGAGAACGCCTTGCGATTCTCAGGAGTCAACTTCTTGAATTCGACAATTAGCCGTTGCATCAGTAACCTAGGATATAAGCAAAAACTAAAGGTGCAACAATCGTTGCATCAGATTCAATAATAAACTTAGGAGTATCGATATCGAGTTTACCCCAAGTAATTTTCTCATTAGGAACCGCCCCTGAGTAGGACCCATAACTAGTCGTTGAGTCACTAATCTGGCAGAAATAACTCCAGAAAGGAGTCTGTTCTAACTCAAGATCTTGATACAACATCGGTACCACGCAAATGGGGAAGTCTCCGGCAATACCTCCTCCGATCTGGAAGAAACCTACTTGAGATTGATTTTTGTACCAATCTGCTAAATACGTCATGTACTCGATACCTGACTTCACGATAGAAGCTTTTAGCTCCCCTTTGATCACATAGCTCGCGAAGATATTTCCCATGGTTGAGTCTTCCCATCCTGGAACAACCATCGGAAGGTTTTTCTTAGCAGCCTGAATCATCCATGAATCTTTAGGATCAATTTGATAAGCCTCCTCAAGCGCACCTGAGTTCAGTAATTGATATAAGAACTCATGCGGAAAATAACGTTCTCCTTTTTCCTCAGCAGCCTTCCAAAGCTCAAACATGTGCTTTTGAAGCACTCGAAAAGCCTCCTCTTCAGGAATACAAGTATCAGTAACGCGGTTTAACCCTTGATCTAAAAGTTCTCGTTCTTCTGTAGGCGTAAGGTCTCTATAATGAGGAATACGCTTGTAATGATTGTGCGCAACGAGGTTCATTACATCCTCTTCAAGATTCGCACCGGTACAAGAAATGATGTGAATCTTGTCTTCATTGATCATGGGAGATAAGCTCTTGCCTAATTCTGCAGTACTCATAGCACCTGCCAAAGAAACTAACATTTTATTTCCCTGTTCAAGCTGTTGCTTGTACCCCTTTGCTGCATCCACAAGGGCAGCAGCATTGAAGTGTAAATAATGAGATTCTAAAAAATTTGAAATGTGCATTATTCTTGATTAAAGTGATAAGAAAGTATTTTATAATACAGCTTAGCTGCTAAAAAGCTAGATGCCTGTGAGCCTGAATCACCATTCGGACACAACTCAACAATATCAAAGCCAACCATGGTTTTTTCAGTGATAATTCGCTGTAAAAAGTGAAGCGTCTCGTACCATAACAAACCTCCTGGTTCTGGAGTACCTGTTGCAGGCATGAGAGAAGGGTCAAAAGCATCTAAATCAATAGTGATATATACCTTTTCACCCATGAGGTCGATGGCTTTGTCCATCCAATACTCATCACTCTCTAGTTCGTGAGCATAGAACATGCGTTCTGGGTCAACACGCTGAGCCTCAAGCTTGTCCATAGAACGAATACCCACTTGGATTAGGTTAGTCGTCTGCTGTGCTTCGTAAAGGGCGCAAGCATGGTTGTACGGAGTCCCTTCATACTCGTCTCTTAAATCAGCATGTGCATCTAACTGAACCACAGTTACATCTCCGAAATAATGTGCTGTAGCTCTAATTGCTCCAATCGAAATCGAATGTTCGCCACCCACTAGAGAAACTAACTTTCCTCTTCCGTACTGATCCTTCACCTTGGCATAAACCTTCTCGACCATGGTGTCAGGTGTAGCAAAGCCTTCTAAAGTCTCATGCAAGTAAACACCTTGCTTATAGACCTCTGTTTCGGTCTCTATATCATAGAGTTCCATATTTTCGGCAGCATCTAAAAAGGCTGCAGGGCCTTTATCAGCTCCTTTACCCCAAGTACTCGTGCCGTCATATGCGACAGGTATAAGGGTTACTTTAGCGCGATCTGCGCCAGCGTATTCGGCGGGTATTCCAGCGAATGTTTTCATTTTAATAACCTAATTGATTTAAGAATTCATCGGCAGTCTGCTGCCCTTTAAAAAGTTTAGTAGTAATCTCTCCATTCTCATCGCGATCGATAAGAACGTATTTGGGTTGAGGGATCAAACAGTGTTGTAATCCTCCAAACCCACCAATGGTTTCTTGGTATGCACCGGTGTTAAAGAATCCGATATAGAGCGGATACGTCTTGCTAAAGCGAGGTAAATAAATCGCATTGACGTGTTGTTCTGAATTATAGTAGTCATCACTATCGCAGGTCACTCCTCCTAACAGAACTCGCTCGTAAGTGTCTGACCATCGGTTAAGCGCAAGCATGATAAATCGTTTGTTGATAGCCCATGAATCTGGCATGGTAGTGATGAACGAAGAATCAATCATATTCCATTTCTCACGGTCATTCTGTTGTTTCTGGTACAATACTTTATAAATCGTACCTCCACTTTCACCCACGGTGTAGCTTCCGAACTCGGTATAAATATCCGGGACCGGAACCTCAGCTTCCTCGCATGCAATACGTATCTGATTGACGATCTCATCAACCATATAAGCATAGTCATAACTAAAGGCCAGCGAATTTTTAACGGGGAATCCTCCACCGATATTGAGTGAATCGAGACTTGGACAAATCTTCTTCAAAGCAACGTATACTCTGAGACACTTTTGAAGTTCATTCCAGTAATAAGCCGTGTCGCGAATACCCGTGTTAATAAAGAAATGGAGCATCTTCAGAGAAACTTGCTCGTCATCTCGAATGTACTGTTTGTAAAAGGGGACAATGTTCTTGTATCCGATGCCTAACCTTGAGGTATAAAATTCAAATTTTGGCTCCTCTTCAGAGGCAATACGAATTCCTACAGAAAAAGGTTTCTTTGTCTTTTCCTTGATTTGGTCAATTTCAACAAAGTTATCAAGAACAGGAAGCACCTTCATAGCGTCTCGATCTAACAAATCAGCAATCTTCGTAACGTAATTCTCTTGCTTAAATCCATTACAAACTACCATGTCTTCTGGCTTAATCTTACCCTCGCCTAAAAGTGTTTCAACGATAGATAAGTCATAACCCGAAGAAGTTTCTAAAAACACCCCAGCGTCTAGGGCGCGTTCTATTACGTGTCTGAAATGTGAACTCTTCGTGCAGTAACAATAATGATAATTCCCTTTATAATCGTATTTATGGATCGCATCTGCAAACCAACCCTTAGCGCGGGAAATGTTTTCGGTGATTTTAGGCAGATACATAAATTTTAGTGGCGAACCGTACTCCTTCACCAGGTCCATAAGTTCAATACCATGAAAAAGTAGGTGATCATCTCGAAGCGCAAACTCCTCTTGCGGGAAATAATAGGTCTGATCGATTAGATCGATGTATTTGGTTTTCATTTTAGATAAGCTTTAGTGTAGATAAAAGGCGAACTCCTGCGATGGTTCAATCGCACATCAACACTATTCAGATCTGTAATGAATGAATCTCGGCATAGGTTAAACATACCCTATGCGAGCGAAGAAAAGATTGTACTCTTGAAGTTTGGCCTATGGCTCGGAGCACCATTCCTGATGCGGCCTTCTGAGCGAACTTCAAAGCACTCTTGGACCCGAGCAGAACATTTAATTTCAAAACGCTAGGCTATAGTCTCAAGGACTATAATTTTGCGCAAATTTACTTAAAATGTGATCTCAGAAAACATTTTCAATTAAAAAGTGAAAAAAAATTTAAGATTACATTACTCGCTGATTGTTAGTTAGATAGGTCTTAAATCCGCGATATATAAAAAATCCAAGGAGCAAATAAATACCGGAGTTATAGTGATAAGCCGCTAATAGGTCTCCTTGAACGAGCGACCACAAAGCTCTAGATAATCCACAACCCCAACAATGATGACCGGTTAATAAGGTAAAAAGACAGGGAATTGCTATTGAAGTACCCAAACGATCCGCTAGATGTAGGGCAAGAATCTGATAACTCGCTAGAAGCCCAAGCAAGGTGATTTCGAGAGATAGCCTAAACTGCTGAACGGATTGGAAGACCTTGAGCATCCTTGAAGTTTCCGGTTACAATAAGAATAAAATCAATAATAGTCCATATTCCACAGCCCCCAAGGGTAACGAGCTGAAGAATTCCAATCGTAGTGTGACCCGTATAAAAACGATGAATACCGAATACACCTAAAAACCAACATAGTAATAAAGTAGCTAGAAATCGAGAATCGACCGGCAATCCTGATTTGGCAGTATTTCCAAATCCAACTCCGCAATTAGTACAAATCACTGCATTCTTACTTACAAGCTTACCGCACTCATGGCAGTACATTTGATGTTCTGATTTGGCTTCCATAGGATCAGTATTTAGGCTAAAAAATAAATATCAATCCCAAAATACACAGAATAATACAGATAAAGGCAAGCACACCGATATAAGCGTATCGAAGAGTGGTAATAAACTCAATTTCATCAATTTTTGGCAATAAGTATTTACGCCAGAAAAAAATCACTGGCCAAGAGAAAAAATAAGTATTCGAAGGCGTAGGTGAAGTATTTGCAGTGGTGACTTTCGGATAATTTTCGAGTATCCTATACACCTCATCAGGCTCTAACCAATTCACCTGTGATTGTTCAAGGTATTCGATTTTCAATTCATAACTCTCTTCAATATGAGTGGTTAAATTTTGTAGACTTTGGTGAATTGAATCTAGTAATCCTAAATCTATAAGGCCCTCTTTACTCAATAAATCAAGCGAACGGATAGGAGATCCAAATCTTATAGAAACCTTATCCTTAAATTGCTCTAGTCGTTCATAATTAAACCCGACGGGCACTAAAAACACTTCTTCACTAGCGTCTTTTTGATAGATTGTTTCGAGAAGGCGAATCACTCCTTTCTTAAGCGGTCGAATACGGCGTTCGGCACCATGATTACCTTCAGGAAAAAGCGCTATAGCCTCTCCTCCTATTAGGGCATCGGCCCCTTTTTCAAATAATTCAATATTATTTCGAAGATTTCGACCTCCATCTCTGAAACGAAAGATCGGAAGCAACCCTAGATAATGAAGGATTGTTGAAACTATCGGATTTTTAAAAACACTAGCCCTAGTATAAAAGGTAGTGGACCGCCTATTAAAAGCCGCAATCAAAAGTGGGTCGATAAGCCCATTTTGATGATTACCAACGAAAATCACTCTACCTCTAGGGATATTCTCAAGCCCATGTATTTCAATCCTTTTAAAATTCAGGTGCAACAAACCTCGAACAATAGCTACAACCAGTAAACGTACAAAAGGGCGTATGCGGTCCTGTAGTACCCCCCAGAACAAGCCAAGAAAAAGACCAGAGATAAGATGCCAAACGCCCCACAAAGCCGCTATAACTGCCATGCCACCAAGGCCATCGAAAAAGGTGAAAATCAGGAGTAATCCAAGACCCGAATTCTGAATGCCCGTTTCTATAGCGATACTTCGGCGTGAGTATCGGTCTAGTCTGAAGACAACCGCTGTCGTAAACCCTAACAAGATCGCTAGGGTATTGTGAATAATCACTAAATCAGCAAACTGGTTAGCATATTTTCGAAACGTTTCCCAATTGGAGGTTAAGGCTATTCCTACAAGGACGATGAATAGAAGTAATGACAAAGGTTTCAGAATCTTCTCGAGACGTATGGCAATCACCTTGAATCGATACCTGGTATAAAGTCCTAAAGTCAAAGGAAGGACAAGTAATAGACCTACTACTTTGAAAAGGTCTGCTGGATCCACAGAAATCGATCGTAACAACACCGCTGTTGGTTCATATAGTGAGGCATACCACTGAAAATTCAGGGGGGTCATTATCACTGACAACAAAGTTGCGAAAGCGGTAAGGGTAATTGAAAGGGCCGAATTAGCCTTCGCTAAATGGCTCATGAAATTAGAGACATTACCTCCAGGGCAGGCTGCAACTAAAAACAATCCTAGGGCAACACTTGGAGGAGGCTTCACCCATAAAACGAAAAAATAAGTAAGAGCAGGTAGTAGAATGAACTGACTCAACAGGCCGGTCAAAACCAATTTTGGAGTTCGAAGTAGCTCCTTAAATTGTTTCACTTCGATATCTAGCGCAATTCCATACATTACTAGCGCTAAGGCTAGATTCAAAGTCCATAATGAGTCGCTATCGAAGTTGATTTGTATTTGATCGATCATACTAGGTTATTTCTGGTCTCTAATTTTCTCGATAACTGCACGTCCGAGTAAGGAAAAACCAGTATTACAAACCACAAGAGCCACGGTCCCTAGCCATACCCAATTCGAAGAATTATTCCATTTGCTAATAATAGCTTCACCTAGTAAAGAAAGTCCTAAGCCAATGACTAAAAGGCTAATCACAGAATATATAAATGATTTTTTCATTGTAAAGATTAAAAAATTGAACCCGAGCACGTTCCTTCGTAATCTACACTCACTCCAAAGCGGGAAGCCTCACAAGCATTAGAGTAAGAGAATCCATCGCAACCACAAACGGGTCTATAAATTTCAGGACAAGCGAGCTCTAAATTAAATTCATCCCAAATGACACAATCCTCAGTAATACGTCTAAAAGAATAGCTGATTTCATCATCGGCAATCTGAGGATTATCGATGTAATGTATATTTAGCACATCAGCATCCAAATCAAAGGTGTAGCTTCTATTTGATATCAAATCGGTAAGTTCTTTGTTTCGAACGCGAATCGGAGTTACTATCTCATTATCAGTGATACCTAGTGGTTGTCCATTCTGATTTCTAGAGAGCACCACGCTGCTTTTAGCTGATATCCATAGCTCATTTACCGTGAAATCGTAATCTTCGAAATAACAAAAACAAGAAACCTGTTGTAATTGCCAACGACCTTCTAATTCATCTATTTGAGAATTGGATAAATCATTTTCTTTTAAGCAGGAGGATAAACTTGTCGTAAATACGAGTATTAGTACCCCTTTGAATAGCTTACTTAAAACGTTCATAATGCTCATACAGATAAAGAGGGAGGGCTAGCGAAAATCCCACAAGAAATAGCGCTCCCAGGTATTTAAGGAATTGAATACTGCTTATACTCTTTTTTATGAGTAAATAAATAAGAAAGGCTAAGAAGGTGGTTGCCGCAACGGTGAGATCGGCGTTTAAAATTTTCATCCCTTCATTGGCATTAATCTGTTCAAAAAACAAAGCAGTTGACCAACTCCAGTCGTTAGCTTTCATAAACAGAATGATATGATAATAAGGCCAGGCTACACCGAGTAGACAAAATAATAAAAGCAGTCTTTTCATTTGTAAATCTTTGAAGAAATGGAAATTTACAAAATAAAAAATCCATGCCTTGAGACATGGATTTTCTGCTTGATGTGGGCCCTACTGGATTGACCTTGGGCGTTCCAGAATGGGAAACCGCTCCTGCAAATAGAAAATCCAACACCAAAGTGTTGGTTGTTTTACTGCTATTCGCACCGGAGTAAACTCCGTGCGATAGCCAAAAAAAAATCCATGCCTTGAGACATGGATTTTCTGCTTGATGTGGGCCCTACTGGATTCGAACCAGTGACCCCCTGCTTGTAAGGCAGGTGCTCTGAACCAACTGAGCTAAGAGCCCTCACATTTTGGTCTGCAAATATAGAATGTTTTTAATCTTGCCAAAAGAAAAATTGAAAAATTATACGATTTCTGCGACTGTAAAGGTACTTCCACCTACAAAGATTAGGTCGTCGGGCGATGATACCTTCTTGGCTGCAGCCAAACCAGAAGAAACATTGGTAAATGAATCTCCTATAAGTTCGAAAGTCTGCGCTTGATTTTTAAGGACCTCAGCAGGTAAGGCCCTATTCGTATTCGGAGCTACAAAATAGTATTCAGCACTTTTAGGAAATAAAGGAAGTATTTCAGCCAAATCCTTATCAGACACTACTCCTAGAACTATATGCAACTGATGATATTCTAATTCATCTAGGCGTTTTAACACAAAGGCTAGTCCTGCCGCATTATGTGCGGTATCGCATAACACCCTGGGCTCAATCCACTGCCAACGGCCCATTAAACCCGTAGATTGCGCTGCCTTTTTCATTCCAATTTCAATCGCCTGCTGATTGATTTCCCAACCTTGAGCGATCAGCCCTTGAATCACTGCAATTACGGTGAAGCGATTTTTTTGCTGATAAGGTCCTTGTAGATCAAAATCTTGGGTACTCAAAAGCCATTGCGACGGTTTCTGCTCAAAGGCTTTAATCAATTCACTTCGCATTGCTTTTGCTTGACGCTGAAAAACAGGGAAGGTTTCTTCCTGATATTCACCGATAATAACGGGTATTCCAGGTTTAATAATCCCAGCCTTTTCAAATGTAATTTTAGGCAGCGTGTCTCCTAAAAAGGCCTTATGATCATATGAAATGTTCGTGATTACAGACAGCAAAGGGGTGATAACATTTGTGGAGTCTAGCCTTCCTCCCATTCCAACCTCGATAACAGCTATATCAACCGCTTGTGAAGCGAAGTAATCAAAAGCCATTGCAACGGTTAATTCAAAGAATGAGGGTTTGAATTCTTCTATAAATGATCGGTGAGATTCTACAAACCCAATCACCTGGTCCTCTGAAATGCAATTACCATCGATTCGAATGCGTTCTCTAAAATCTTTTAAATGAGGAGAAGTGTATAGACCTACTTTGTATCCGGCATGTTGTAATACGGATGCTGTCATATGCGACACTGAACCCTTACCATTGGTTCCAGCTACGTGCACGCTTTTAAAGGCCTCGTGAGGCTGGTTTAAATAATGCATGAATTGAAATGTCCGATCTAGCTTCAAGTCTAATGCCGTAGCACCGTCACGCTGAAAAACGGGAAGTTGACTAAATAGAAAATCTAAAGTCTCTTGATAGTTCATGCAATTACTTGGGAGCTACTGCTAAGACAATTGGGTACCCCTCCTTATTAGCCACGTCTAGAACATTTACAGCTTTTTTCAAAGCGACATCTTCCTCTGCTCGTAGTATAATGGTAGCATTAGGTGTCTTTTCAAAAGATCTCTTTAATTCAAGAGCCAAGTATTTAGGATTAATTTGAGTCGTACCGATAAAATGTCGACCTCTAGCATCAATGGATACGGCTATGGTATTAGATTGAGTACTAGCCGTTCCTTTCGCACCGGGCAAAGTAATATCAATCGTTGAAGTAACGTTAGACGTGAGTAAAAAGAAAATCAACAATAGAAAAACCACATCAGTCATCGAAGACAAACTGAACTGAGTACTGGGTTTAATATTAGACTTAATTTTCACTGTAAATTTTTCAAGATTCTAACGAGTCTAGTAACTCGTTACTCAGGTCCTCTAATCTCTTCGTGATACGCGCAAGCACAACAGCTAGTTGGTTATATGCAATGTAGCTTAGTATACCTACTATAAGTCCCCCCACTGTTGTGATCATAGCCGTATAGATTCCGCCTGCTAATGAAGCAATTTCAGCTTGCCCTGAACTCACCGCCATTTCTCTAAATGCCAGAATCATTCCGATTACGGTACCCAAAAAACCTAACATAGGAGCAGCTCCCGAAAAAGTGGCAAGAATTGAGGTATTACGCTCTAATTCAAAAACATAACCCCCTGCCATTTGCTCTAATGCCTTTTCGGTTTTCTCCGATGAGTTTGTCTTGTCGTAAACCAACTTAGCCCTGTGTGTAAGTTCATTAATCATAGCGCTATCTTCCCCATACAGTTCTTTCAAAACCGACCGATAGGTCAAAAAGCGTTCAATTCCTACATAAAAGGTAATAATTAGAAAGAGTAAGAGCAGTAACATGATGATAGTACTAGCTACACCACCCGACAAAATCAATGAAATAAGAGACTCTGATGATTCAGTTGCTTGATTCATAAAAAGTCAATCTTATAATAGATAATCTCTCATCGCAATTAGTACTAGGCCTCCAGAAATGAATCCGATAAGTGCTAACCAAGCAATCTTTTTTAAGTACCAGAAGAAATCAATCTTCTCCATTCCCATGGCAACTACTCCTGCAGCTGATCCGATAATTAACATACTTCCTCCTGTTCCTGCAGAATAAGCGATGAAGTGCCATAATGGAGCATCAGGCCCTTCTGAAAACATTCCTATCGACGCAGCCACCAAAGGCACATTATCAATAACCGCTGACCCCATACCTAAAAGAAGTACAACAATGTCCGTATTCGGAATGGCATGATTTAATCCTTCAGCTGCATTAAATAAAATCCCTAAAGATTCTAAACAGGCAACGGCCATTAAAATCCCTAAAAAGAATAGAATCGATGGCAACTCAATTTTGGTAAGCGCTTTGTGAACCGGGCTGTGATGTCCGCCGTCAGAAGTCGCAGCAGACATTTTAAATTGACGGTTTGAAAAGATTTCAGCAAATAAAGCTACAAATGCCAAAGAAAGCATCATACCCACATAAGGTGGCAAGTGCGTTACCGTCTTAAAGAAAGGTACGAACACGATCGAACCTAATCCTAGATAAAGCATCGTTCCACTGTATTTAGATTTCTCTGGTTCTAATTCTCCCATTTCAATCTCCCCTTGAAAAATAGAAAACCTCGAGGCGATAAGCGTAGGTATTAGCATACAGATAATCGATGGCAGAAGAACACGGGTTACTAATGAACCAGCCTCTACTTTACCAGCAATCCACAACATCGTAGTAGTTACATCCCCGATAGGAGACCATGCACCACCTGCGTTCGCATTGATGATGATTAAACCTGCAAAAAACAATCTAAGCTGCTTGTCTTTGATCACTTTCTGAAGAATCGTAATTAGAACAATCGTTGCCGTAAGGTTGTCAATGATGGCAGACAGTATAAAGGCAAGTATTGAGAATATCCATAAAAGTGCAACCTTCGATCGAGTTCTTATGAAGCCTTTAATAGTAGAGAAACCATCAAAGTAATCGACGATCTCTACGATAGTCATTGCCCCTAACAAAAACACCAGAATCTCAGCAGTTTTACCTAAATGGTGCAATAAAATTTCATCAAGATGAGTAGGTTCGAGCTCTCGAAGTTCTGCATTCACTTCAAACATCGGTAGGTGACCGAGTGCTGCAATAGCCCATAACAAAGCCATCATTGCCAAGGCGGGAATTAGTTTATCTACCTTAACATTGTGCTCCAGAGTGATAAATAAATACCCTAGAAAAAAAAGTGCGATTATAGCTGTTTCCATAATTGTATAAGTGAATTGCTTAGTAATTGTTGCGGCCCTAATATAGAAAAAATTGAAGCGGCCTTGAAAGGTTTAACACTTCTATCTCGAATATGAAAATACCAAAATGACCTCTGTGAATTTATGACACTACTAAATTTCTAGTCATTTTTCTGATTCATTGTGAAATATGTGGAGAATTTAAGGTTAAGCCATAAATAATTTATAGATTTCAAAGTTTTCGTAAATAATTTCAATCGTATGGCACTAGAAGCACAAGGGCTCTATTTACCCGAATTTGAGCATGACAATTGTGGAGCAGGATTCATTTGTAGTTTAAAAGGTGAGCGCAGTAATGATATTATTCATAAGGCGCTAGAAATCCTTGTCCGACTAAAACACCGTGGAGCCGTTAATGCAGATGGTAAAACAGGGGACGGCGCAGGGATCCTGATTGACATTCCGCACAGTTTCTATAAATCGAAGGTTTCTTTTGAATTACCTGAACGAGGAGCGTATGCGATGGCGAATGTGTTTCTACCTCAGAAAGAAAACCAACGGGAATTCTGCGAAAACACTTTAGTTTCAGAATTAGAAGCTCAAGGCCTTCAGGTTTTGGGATGGAGAACCACTCCAGTTGATACTTCGGTACTAGGTGAAATTGCCAAGCAGTCAGAACCACTTGTTCGACAGCTCTTTGTAGGTCGCCCGAAAGATATGGATGAGCGCACCTTTGAAATTAAACGATACATCGCCCGTAAAAAAGCCGAACATACGATATGGAACTCGAGATTATCAGAATCTAAAATCTTTTACATCCCTAGTTTCTCAACCAAAGTAGTCATCTATAAAGGTCTACTTATTCCAGAGGATATCAGTGCTTATTATTTAGATCTGCAAGATCCCGAATGTGTCACCAGACTAGCACTAGTACATCAGCGCTTTTCTACAAATACTTTCCCTACCTGGGATCTCGCTCAACCGTTTAGATTTATTTGTCATAACGGAGAGATCAACACCCTTCGAGGCAATGTTGGTCGTATGCGATCTAGAGAAGATCTTCTTAAAAGCGACTGGTTTGACGATGAAATCAAGGCGATTATTCCAGTCATCATTCCGGGCAAGTCAGATTCTGCTAGTTTAGATATGGTCGTGGAATTACTATTAATGACAGGAAGAACGCTTCCTGAAGTAATGATGATGCTCGTGCCAGAGGCTTGGGAGAAAAACGAATCTATGAATGCCGACAAAAAGGCATTTTACGAATACAACTCTTGTCTCATGGAGCCATGGGATGGTCCAGCGTCGATTCCTTTCACCGACGGGGTATACATCGGTGCAGTTTTAGACAGAAATGGTCTTCGTCCTTCTCGATATAGCGTAACCAAAGATGGATACGTAATTATGTCATCAGAGATCGGAGTAGTTGATGTTGAAACCGAAAATATTGAATCTCACGGACGATTAGAACCAGGTAAAATGTTCCTTGTAGACATGGAAGCCGGTAGAATCGTTGGAGATGAAGAAGTAAAGAAAGAAATCGTCAGTAAACACCCTTACAAGCAATGGGTAGATGAAAAACTAACTCACTTAAAGGACATTGAATACGGAGCTTGTGAGGTGCATCAGCCTTCAGCGAGTTTAGAAACCAGAGCCAAGTTCTTTGGTTATACAAGAGAGGATATCAGCCGTATTATTTTACCAATGGCCGAAAACGGTGCTGAACCTATCGGATCGATGGGATCAGACACCCCTATTGCCGTACTTTCTGAACGTCCGCAACTACTTTACAATTATTTTAAGCAACTTTTCGCTCAGGTAACTAATCCACCACTAGATGGAATTCGAGAAGAAATGATTACAGACATCAGTTTAACACTGGGTCGAGACTACAATCTCTTCGAAATTAACGAAAAGCAATGCCACAAATTAAAAATCCAAAATCCTGTTATCTCTAAAGAAGATTTAGAGAAAATCCGCAGACATGAAGATAATGGAGGTTTCGAAACCGTTACCCTAGACATCCTATATCCTGTAAAAGAAGGTGTAAATGGACTAGAAAAGGCTTTAGAGAAGTTGGTAAAGGACGCTGCCGAGGCTATTGATAATGGAGTGTCTATTATCATCCTATCTGACCGTAAGGTAGATACCGAAAATGCTGCGATACCAGCACTACTTGCTTGTTCTTATGTAAATCACGGTCTTGGACGCCTACAACGCAGATCTCTAGTTAGCTTAATTATCGAATCTGCAGAGCCTCGCGAAGTTCATCACTTCTCATTGCTATTTGGATACGGAGCTAGTGCGGTAAACCCTTACCTCGTAAACGAACTCATAACAGCTCAAGCATTGAATGAAGGGTTTAGCTACGAGGATACGGAGAAGGCGATTAAGAACTACAACAAAGCAGTAGGTAAGGGAATTCTTAAGGTGATGAATAAGGTGGGTATTTCAACACTTAATTCATACCGAGGCTCACAAATCTTCGAATGTATTGGTCTGAACTCGGTAGTGGTTCGTAAATACTTTCCTATCACGCCTACGCGAATTGAAGGAATTGGTCTTATGGAGATCGAAAAAGAAATCGCTCTTCGACACGACAAAGCATTTACTGCAGCTGAAACTCCTGCTGATTTAGATTTAGAAGTGGGTGGAGAATACCGCTGGAGAAGAAATGGAGAGCAGCATGCTTTTGACCCTATCAGTGTTGCAACCTTACAAAAGGCGGTTCGACTCAACGAACCAAAAACCTATAAAGAATATGCCAAGCGAATTAATGAGCAATCGAAACGACTACTCACTATTCGTGGCCTACTAGAATTCACCAACTACGATCCTATTCCACTTGAAGAGGTGGAACCTTGGACAGAAATCGTGAAGCGATTCAAAACAGGAGCAATGTCGTACGGTAGTATCAGTAAAGAAGCTCACGAGAACTTGGCTGTTGCCATGAACCGAATCGGTGGTAAATCGAATTCAGGTGAAGGTGGTGAAGAAACCATCCGTTTCTATAAGACGGAAGATGGTGACTGGAGAAACTCTGCGATTAAACAGGTCGCTTCGGGTCGTTTTGGGGTAACCTCTAACTACCTAACTAGCGCCAAAGAAATTCAAATCAAAATGGCTCAAGGGGCAAAACCTGGTGAAGGTGGTCAACTTCCTGGGCCTAAGGTGAATCCTGATATTGCCAAAACCAGAAACTCAACACCTTATGTTGGGCTTATTTCTCCACCTCCGCATCACGATATTTATTCGATCGAAGATCTTTCTCAGCTGATTTACGATTTAAAATCAGCGAATAGAGAAGCACGAATCAATGTAAAACTGGTATCAGAAATCGGAGTCGGAACCATCGCTGCAGGGGTCTCCAAAGCTAATGCTGATGTAATTCTAATTTCTGGTTATGACGGAGGTACAGGAGCATCTCCTTTAACCTCTCTGAAGCATGCTGGCCTCCCTTGGGAATTAGGGGTAGCAGAAGCACAACAAACACTAGTGATGAACAATCTCAGGTCAAGAATTGTTCTGGAGTGTGATGGGCAATTAAAAACGGGACGCGATGTAGCTATTGCTTGTCTTCTGGGAGCAGAAGAGTTTGGCTTCGCAACGGCGCCTCTAGTGGCCTCAGGTTGTATTATGATGCGCGTATGCCACCTAAATACTTGCCCAGTAGGTATTGCCACCCAAAATCCTGAGCTTCGCAAGAAGTTTAAAGGGCAGCCCGAGCACGTAGTAAACTACATGTACTTTGTCGCTCAAGAATTGCGCGAGATTATGGCTGAACTAGGATTTAGAACCATTGATGAAATGGTCGGTCAAGTTCAAAAGCTAGAACGCTCAAGCGTGCTAGATCATTATAAAACCAGAGGCTTAGACTTAAGCCCTATTTTGAAAGTAATTGATACCCCTGAAGGTGTGTCAATCAGAAATACAGAAAAACAGGTAGACGAGACAGCAGATGCGATCGATTTCGAAATTTTAAGCAAAGCACACCCTGCACTCTACAGAAAAGAGAAAACTCAACTGGAGTTCCCAATCAGCAACACCAATAGAGCCGTTGGGGCAATCATTTCGAATGAAGTTTCTAAAATCTACGGAGCAGACGGGCTACCAGACAACACACTACGTGTGGTATTTAATGGGTTTGCTGGACAGAGCTTTGGAGCTTTCAGCACCAAAGGACTCACGCTCGTAGTTAACGGAGCAACCAACGATTACCTTGGAAAAGGCCTTTCAGGAGCGAGACTTGTAGTTCGTGTTCCTAATGGTTCTTCCTTTGAATCACATAAAAATGTAATTACCGGTAACGTTTGTTTATACGGCGCAACTACAGGAGAGGCCTATATTAATGGTCTTGCAGGAGAGCGTTTCTGTGTGAGAAACTCAGGAGCTAAAGCGGTCGTTGAAGGAATCGGTGATCACGGTTGTGAATACATGACTGGTGGAGTTGCTGTTATCCTAGGAAAAGTAGGAAGAAACTTCGGTGCAGGAATGAGTGGTGGTCTAGCCTATGTATACGATCCAGAAAACACATTTAAGGCAAGCGTAAAGAATCCTGATCTTAATTTACTTGCCGTTGAAACTGAAGAAGATCAAAAAGAACTATTCACTTTAGTAGAGAATCACTATAACCTTACGATGAGCCCATTGGCAGAAAAACTGCTAACCAATTGGGAGAAAGAAGTTGGAAACTTTGTAAAAGTATTCCCAGAAGAATATCGTCAGGCACTGATAAGAATCGCTGAAGAAAACCAAACAACTAGTAACTAATGGGAAAGACAACCGGATTTTTAGAGTTCAAGCGTAAAACAGAAGAATATCTTCCTGTCGAAGAGCGCACGAAAAACTATAAAGAATTTACCCAGCCTTTAAAAGAAAATGAATTAAAGGAACAGGGAGCGCGTTGTATGAATTGCGGAATCCCATTTTGTCATAGCGGATGTCCGTTAGGAAATTTAATTCCTGACTTCAACGATGCCGTATATGAAGGTAATTGGGAGAAAGCATCACAAGTATTACATTCTACGAATAACTTCCCTGAATTTACAGGAAGACTTTGCCCCGCGCCATGCGAAGAAGCATGTGTTCTAGGGATCAACGAAGACCCTGTGTCTATCGAAAATATCGAGAAAAATATTGTAGAAACGGCCTTCGCTAACGGCTATCTTCAAGCAATGCCTCCCAAGACTCGTACGGGTAAAAAAGTCGCTGTTATTGGCTCAGGACCTTCAGGTTTAGCTGCCGCTCAGCAATTGAACCGAGCTGGGCACGAAGTAACGGTTTTCGAAAGAGATGAAAAAATAGGTGGACTATTGCGATTCGGAATTCCAGACTTCAAGTTAGAGAAAACCATTATTGATCGTAGAATCACTCTTTTAGAGGAAGAAGGCATACAATTCAAAACTGGTGCTCACGTTGGGGTAAACATTGATGCCAATGAAATCAAAGAAAATCATGACGCAGTAGTACTCTGTGGCGGAGCAACCCTTCGAAGAGGTTTACCCATTGAAGGAGCAGATCTTAAAGGAGTGGTTCAGGCCATGGACTTCTTACCACAAAATAACCGCCGAGTTTCAAAACTCAAAACTAATGGTGAAACGATCACCGCCGAAGGTAAAGATGTAATCGTAATCGGAGGTGGAGATACAGGATCTGACTGTATTGGTACTTCTAGAAGACAAGGTGCTAATAGCATTCAAAACTTCGAGATCATGCCAATGGCGACGAAAGACCGTCCAGAAAATCAACCTTGGCCGTTCTGGCCAATGCGCCTAAGAGAAAGCACCTCGCACAAAGAGGGCGTAGAGCGATATTTCAGTATTATGACTAAGCGATTCCTTGGAAATGACAAAGGGGAGCTTGTAGGATTAGAAACTGTAGAGGTCAGTTGGGAATACAAGGATGGTCGTATGCAATTAGTAGAAAGAAAAGGCTCTTCTAAAATCTGGGAGTGTAACCTAGCTCTTCTGGCATTAGGTTTTACAGGATCAGAGAATACCTTGACTGAAAGCTTTGGCCTAAACTTGGATAACCGAGGAAATATTGCCGCTGAAGAAAGTGATTACAAAACAAATGTATCGGGTGTATTTGCTGCTGGAGACCAACGAAGAGGACAATCTCTTATTGTTTGGGCAATATCAGAAGGAAGACAAGCAGCACATCATGTAGATAAATACCTTATGGGTGAAAGTCACTTACCTTTAAAGGGAGATGGAGATTTACCACGCGTTTAATAGAAATTGTTTACGAAACAAAACAATCATCAATCAACCGTTCTTTTGAACTAGCGTGAGTGAGCAGAGGGCCCCGAAAGGGGTCCTTTTTTTATCTACACCTCCCAATAAAATAAGGTATAAAAAAAGCCCCTCACATTGCTGTGAGGGGCTTGAGGATGGCGGCGACCTACTCTCCCACCTTTTGGGGCAGTACCATCGGCGCTGATAGGCT
>JAHEKV010000056.1:0-42500 GCA_024638165.1 Flavobacteriaceae bacterium | reverse complement strand
TGTAGGCGTACGGTTTCAGGATCTCTTTCACTCCCTTACTTAGGGTTCTTTTCACCTTTCCCTCACGGTACTAGTTCACTATCGGTCTCTCAGGAGTATTTAGCCTTACCGGATGGTCCCGGTGGATTCATACAGGATTACTCGTGTCCCGCACTACTCAGGATACCACTATCAATAACTGCTCTTACTTATACGGGACTATCACCCTCTTTGGTCTGTCTTTCCAAACAGTTCTAATTCAATTAGCATCAAATATTGTGGTCCTACAACCCCAGTATTGCCGTAACAACACTGGTTTGGGCTAATCCGCGTTCGCTCGCCACTACTAACGGAATCACTATTGTTTTCTCTTCCTCCGGTTACTTAGATGTTTCAGTTCACCGGGTTTACTCCACTTACGTGGTGACACAGCTTCACTGTGCCGGGTTGCCCCATTCGGAGATCTACGGATTATAAGGTATGTGCCCCTCCCCGTAGCTTTTCGCAGCTTATCACGTCCTTCATCGTCTCTGAGAGCCTAGGCATCCGCCATACGCCCTTACTTAACTTATTGTACTTTTTGCTGCAGTATAAATACTGCAATGAACTCTTTTATTCTATATTCTTTGTTTAGATAAATCTAAACGGTTTCTATCTTTTTGATTCTTACGATATCATTTTACCAATATGTCAATGAACTTTGTGCGCAACAAAGTAAAACCCTGATGCTACAGCTTATACAAAAGTATAAACGTTTGTGGAGAATATCGGAGTCGAACCGATGACCTCTTGCGTGCAAGGCAAGCGCTCTAGCCAGCTGAGCTAATCCCCCCTTTTTCTATAGTAGGCAGTCCACAGTTCTTAGTCTGCAGTCGATGACCGACTAATTTGGGTGAATAACCACTTCTAGAATTTCCTTTTAAAACAATATAAGCATATTTGTAGTCCCGGGCAGACTCGAACTGCCGACCTCTACATTATCAGTGTAGCGCTCTAACCAGCTGAGCTACGAGACTAGAATAGCTTATTATTATTTTGTTTTTTAAAATTAACAGCAAAGAGTAAAATTATACCTTTTGTAACTCACCATCTTTCTCTAGAAAGGAGGTGTTCCAGCCGCACCTTCCGGTACGGCTACCTTGTTACGACTTAGCCCTAGTTACCAGTTTTACCCTAGGCGGCTCCTTGCGGTGACCGACTTCAGGCACTCCCAGCTTCCATGGCTTGACGGGCGGTGTGTACAAGGCCCGGGAACGTATTCACCGGATCATGGCTGATATCCGATTACTAGCGATTCCAGCTTCACGGAGTCGAGTTGCAGACTCCGATCCGAACTGAGATAGGTTTTATAGATCCGCTCCCCCTCGCGGGGTGGCTTCCCTCTGTACCTACCATTGTAGCACGTGTGTGGCCCAGGACGTAAGGGCCGTGATGATTTGACGTCGTCCCCACCTTCCTCACGGTTTGCACCGGCAGTTCCGTTAGAGTCCCCGTCATTACACGCTGGCAACTAACGGTAGGGGTTGCGCTCGTTATAGGACTTAACCTGACACCTCACGGCACGAGCTGACGACAACCATGCAGCACCTTGAAAAATGTCCGAAGAAGGGGGCGTCTCTGCCCCTGTCATTTTCCATTTAAGCCCTGGTAAGGTTCCTCGCGTATCATCGAATTAAACCACATGCTCCACCGCTTGTGCGGGCCCCCGTCAATTCCTTTGAGTTTCATTCTTGCGAACGTACTCCCCAGGTGGGATACTTATCACTTTCGCTTAGCCACTGAAAAAATCCAACAGCTAGTATCCATCGTTTACGGCGTGGACTACCGGGGTATCTAATCCCGTTCGCTCCCCACGCTTTCGTCCCTCAGCGTCAATATATAGTTAGTGATCTGCCTTCGCAATCGGTATTCTATGTGATATCTATGCATTTCACCGCTACACCACATATTCTAACCACTTCACTACAATTCAAGACTACCAGTATCAAAGGCAATTTTACAGTTGAGCTGCAAACTTTCACCCCTGACTTAATAGCCCGCCTACGGACCCTTTAAACCCAATGATTCCGGATAACGCTTGGACCCTCCGTATTACCGCGGCTGCTGGCACGGAGTTAGCCGGTCCTTATTCTTACGGTACCGTCAGTCACCTACACGTAGGTGTTTTTCTTCCCGTATAAAAGCAGTTTACAACCCATAGGGCAGTCATCCTGCACGCGGCATGGCTGGATCAGTCTTTCGACCATTGTCCAATATTCCTCACTGCTGCCTCCCGTAGGAGTCTGGTCCGTGTCTCAGTACCAGTGTGGGGGATCTCCCTCTCAGGACCCCTAATCATCGTAGCCTAGGTAAGCCGTTACCTTACCTACTAGCTAATGATACGCATCGTCATCTCTATCCGAAATTCTTTAATTACTAAATCATGCGAAAAAGTAATACTATGGGGTATTATTCCACGTTTCCATGGGGTATCCCCCAGATAGAGGTAGATTCGATACGCGTTCCGCACCCGTGCGCCGGTCGCCGGCGAGTGCAAGCACTCCCGCTGCCCCTCGACTTGCATGTGTTAGGCCTGCCGCTAGCGTTCATCCTGAGCCAGGATCAAACTCTTCATTGTTGAATCTTAAATAATTTATGACTAACAAATCACAGATCGACCCCGAGCATCTTAGTTTTAATTCTTTACGAATCTTACGCTTTTGTCATCTCAATATGTTCAAAGAACGTCACACTTACTACCCGCTCTTTTCGGAGCATCGGTTCACTTGCGTGATCATTTCAGTGTTTCAATGTTTGTGCTTTTGTTTCTCAAAGCGGGTGCAAATATAGGAACGATTATTTCTTCAATGCAAGCTTTTCGACAAAAAAATTTCAAAAAAATTCAAAGTTTTTTTTCGCCCCTTATTTAAAGCGAAAAGGATCAACAAGTTAGCTCAAAAAAGCGTACCAAAAAAATTAATCGAAAAAATTCCAGACAAAGCCGAAACGCACCACCCCATCACGGTAAGGATAGTTCGGCGCAGCGAAATAGTCATTGTTAGAAACGCTAGAATTGACATGTTGATAGGTCAAGAACAACCTCATAGTTCTAACTTTTGCATTTATGAATGCATCGATTAGGGGGTATCCGCCTATCATTTTTTCATTCTGAACGTAAAATTCTCCCAAAACGGGTTGATAAGCATCCGCATAAAAAGCATCAAAATAATGTGCCTTGATACCAATTTGAGCAAACATTGCCTTTTCAAATAGATCGGTACTATAAAATAGAGTAGATCTCAAGATGGTTTTTGGGAGGTTATAAAAAGATTCTGTGGCGCCAGATTCTTGAATACGAGCTCTTAAATCTAGAGTCCATTTATTATAATGTAGTGCCCCTTGATACTCTATATATTTAATTTCAACAGGAGAATCGGCTATATGCGGACGAACAAGGGTCTCATCTGAACGAATCATTCCTTCTTCATTAATGGCTGCGAAGTAGGTGTAATTATCTATGCGATCAAAGCCAGCCGTTAAACTCCCCCACCGATCTGTTTCTAACGAAGCATACAAACTATTGTACTTCACTAGCGGTTGAGTACTTCGACGATTCCAATGAAAGGACTGATAGTTACTTGCATATCTAACCTTATTCAAAGAAGGTAAACGCTCAGATCGATTTAATCCGGCCTTCAAAGTCACCGTTGAATCTAAGGCAACTTTTACGACTGCATCTACATACAAACCTTGAGTCTCTTGTTTCAATGGAACGCCAACTTCTGATCTAAGGGCAACAGATCCTATTTTACTGTATAGTATACCTTCGGCACGTAGATCATTATATATAGTAGAACGATCTTGAGATAATTCCTCACTAAGGATCGTATCCTTTAAATACTGTCCGGTTTTAAGATAGCGCAATCGCGCACTAAGGGTACCTATACTTTTGTTTCTAAACTCTAGCCCTCCACTTAGGTCGGTACCATTAACGGCATGCTTATCATCGGTAGCTCCCGAGGTTAAGATCTCCCCAAAGTCGGTGGTAGCGCTTCCCTGATTCATTTGAAAGTACCGGGAATCATAATGGAATTCTTGTAGCGCGTATAGCTGCTCTGTAATCTTATAGCGTTGATTGATATAATAAGCTCGTTGAACGATTCGATGATTCATATCTGAAAGCCGCGTATCGATCAGTTTGCGATCGCCAAATTGCGGGTCTCCCGATTCAAATTGAGAAGCGGAGAAAAGAAGTCCTCCATTTTCTTGTTGCTGACCATCGTAATAAGTGTAAAACCCTAAAAGCTGATAACGTTTATTCTTAGAGGCATAATTAAAGGAGGTTCTGAAACTACCAGAAGCTACTTCTTCATAGGCGTAATGACCTTCTGAGCGATGACCTCGATAACCAATCATTAAATTAAACTCTGGAGATAGATTGGTGGCTAAGAAGGCATCTGCTTGTTGACCTCTATTGTGAGTCGTCAAAAACTTTAACTCAGTCAACGGTGTTGGCGTTCTGTAAAAGAGAATGTCATCTTTCTCATCAATCATATACGAAAGTGATGAGTTACCCAGAAACGATTGCTGATGAGGAACTTCTTTGATTAGTTCTCCCATTGGCCTTCCAATATTTGAAAAAGGAATGCGACCAAATAAATCTCGACGAGCTGTGTTAAAGCGATGAGCAAGCTGCATGGTGAGAGTCGTATCTAGAGAGGTTGTATCTCTTCGATTCGATATAATAAGATAGTCGGTGATTGGAGCAAGTGGCATTCTGGCGCGCTCCTTGAATCGTTCAGCAATTGAATCTGAAAAGTTTAGATTTCTCGGAGCGCCCTTGAGATTAACTGCCTTGAGCTGGGCATCTGACTGAGCCATTACCATACCACTCCACAATAAACCCAATAAAAGAACTACGCGATTCATGTTGCAAATAAAGGCAAACAAAATTAGCGGAAAGGATCATTGTATTGTTAAAAATGTTAATAAGCCGTAATTTTATGAGCTATGCACGACAAAAACACTATGAAGAAGAACTTGCTACTGGTAGTTGGAACCTTATTATTAACGGTTTCTCTACACGCTCAGTACAAATCAAATGCACCTCAGGCAGCTTATTTGCAAAATGAAAAAGCCGAAAGAGTAGATTCAAAAACGGGACAACCCCTATACACCCTTTCACAAATCAGCAAGGCAGCCGAGAAGTATTTTGCGACTCACGATCCCAACAGAAAGGGAAGCGGATACAAACCCTTCAAGCGTTGGGAAAACTATTGGCAGTATTTCACTGATAAGGATGGTTATATTCTTCCCTCTGAAACGCTGTATCAGGCGTACAAGGATAAAATCACGCAGCCGAACACCGTTAATACTACTGCGGATTGGTCAAATATTGGACCAGTCAACGCGGGGCTCATTCGTTACACACCAGGTACAGGAAGAATTAATCAAATGGCGGTCGACCAAAGTAATGATCAGATCTGGTATGCTGGGGCACCCTCAGGAGGTCTTTGGAAGAGTTTTGATGCTGGTCAGAGCTGGAATCCTATTTTCGACGAATATCCACAAATTGGTGTTTCGGGAATTGCCATTGATGAAAGCAACACAGACATTATATATATAGCTACTGGTGATGATGATGCCCTTGATAGTTACTCGATTGGAGTCATGAAGTCAGTAGATGCTGGGGTTACTTGGCAAGAAACCGGTCTTACAGCATCCAATATGGGGCGAAATAATGCACTGAATGAAATCGTCATACATCCGACAGATAACAACATTATATATGTAGCAGGCTCGAACGGATTCTATAAGTCAACCGATGCTGGTGTTACTTTTAACCGATCACCCTTTGGTGGAGTTTCGGTAAAGGATGTAACCGACTTCAGATTAAATCCGGGCAATCCTGACATCATTTATGCGGTTACCAACGACGGTTTTTATCGCTCAACCGATGGCGGAGAAAACTTTGTTGCCTCTACCTCAACCGTTCTTCCAGAAGACTTCGGTCGTGCGGTAATAGGGGTAAGTCCTGCAAGCCCTAACTCAGTTTATGTATTGTATGCCGATACCGGTTCAAATGACTATGAATTTTTAGGGTTATATCGCTCGAACGACGACGGGGCAACCTTTACCAAAACAGCACAAAGTGCTAATATCATGGAGTCTTCGCAGGCCTGGTTTGATCTAGCTATGGCTATTGATCCAGAAGACATTAATACGATCTATGTGGGCTGTTTAAATATTTGGAAGTCGACCAACGGTGGAAACATTTTCGGAAAATTGAACGAATGGAGTGTAAATAACGAGGCCTTTGTCCACGCTGATGTTCATACGCTTAAGTTTTTCAACAACGTTTTATATGCCGGTACTGATGGTGGTTTATACAGTTCTGCCGATGGAGGCGATACCTTCACTGATTACAGTAATAACGGAATTATGACAAGCCAATTCTACCGAATGGGGATGGCTCGCGATGATGCTGGTAAGATGGTTGGGGGTACTCAAGACAACGCAGGATTCGTTTACAACAATAACCAATGGAACACCTGGACAGGCGGTGACGGAATGGACTACGAAATTGATCCAAACAATTCAAATATCGCCTATGGGTTTACACAGTTTGGTTCTACCCTTTGGATTACTTCACAAAACGGACAAAATTTAGGATTTGCTGACAGCCCAGAGCAAGGAAATTGGATTACTCCTCTTACAATTGGCGCATCTGGTAGAGTCTACTCGGGCTTCAATGCCGTGTATGAATTGGTGAGTGGTAGATGGACCAAACTTTCAGATAATCTATCAGGGAGTAGCATCGATGATCTCGAAGCCTCACCTAACAATCCAAACATCCTTTATGCAGCTGAGGCAGATCGTCTTTTTATTAGTGAAGATGGTGGAGAAAATTTTAGAGGTATAAGTCAATTTGACAACCCCATCTCTGATATTACGATTAATAGTAATGACAACCGCATAGTTTATGTGACCACATCCAATCGCGTAGGTTCTGCAGAGTACCAACAGCCAGCAAATCCGAAAGTAATGAAGGTTGTCGTGCCAGAAACAGGGAATGCGGAAAAGATTGATATCACCGGAGACCTTCCTGACAATCAGGCATTTTTCGCCATTATCCACCAGCCACGCGACTTAAAAAACAGTATTTATGTAGGAACTAGCCTAGGTGTCTATCGTACAGACGATGAATTAATCGTTGAAGGTTTATGGGAAGATTTCAGTAATAACCTACCAAACACCGCAGTGAGTGACCTAGAGATTACTGTGAAGGACGCTACCATCGCTGCATCGACCTATGGCAGAGGAATCTTTACCTCTCCCATTCTCGTTGAAATCGCTGATTACGATGTTTCGTTAAAGGCGCTACGTCCTGGGGCAAATCGACTCTTTAGCGCAGGTATTACCCCACAAGTTGATGTACAAAATGCAGGATTAAATACGGTCGAAGAGATTACTATTAATTACGCGATTAATGGGGTAGAACAAGAACCGGTGACTTACGACGTGTCTATACCCGCAGAAGGGGAAGTTACATTAGATTTACCCGCTCTCGACCAAAGTATTGTTGGGCAAGTAGACCTTTCAGTGAGCATCACAACGACCGACGATGCTTGGGCAGACAACAACACGAAAGAAAAATCTATACTAATCAACGCGAATGGAGCCATAGGAACTTTATATGACGGAGAAACTTCAGAAGCAGAGCTATTAACCTATAATGATACCTTTACTACTTCGGTATGGGAACTGGGAACACCTACTGGAGCCATACTCAATGAGACTGCTTCAGGAGAGAAAGCTTGGGCGACCAATCTCGACGGGGAACACCCAAATATGACTCGAGGGTATTTACTATCTCCCTACTATAACTTCAGTGAAATACTCGCGCCGAAACTAAGTTTCAATATGGCTTTTAACCTCGAGACCAATTGGGATTTAGCATACGTTCAGTATACGACGGATCAAGGTCAAAGCTGGAGGGTGCTTGGAACTATTAATTCAGGGCCTAAATGGTATAATTCGGATAGAACCCAACAAACTGCAGGAGATGACTGCTATAATTGCGTTGGAGCACAATGGACGGGTACTGACAGCGAGTATGCAACTATGACCGAATACAGTTACGATTTCGAGGCTAACAAATCTATTGATGGTGTTGACCTCACCACTGAAACACAAATTGCATTCAGAATCGTTTTCGAATCGGATGAAGCCGTTACCGAAGAAGGTGTGGTCATTGATGATTTCGTAGTTGGTGGTTATGTAGATGATGAGGATGACGACGATGATGGGATTTTAGATGTAGATGACAACTGTCCGCTGACCCCTAACGCCGATCAATCAGATCTTGATGGAGATGGTATTGGTGATGTTTGTGATGAGGACGATGATGGAGACGGTATCCCTGATAGTGAAGATAATTGTCCGACCACTCCAAACGCTGACCAAGCCGATATCGACGGTGATGGTATCGGAGACGTGTGTGACAACGACAACGACAACGACGGGGTACTCAATGACAACGATCAATGTCCAAATACAACGGCAGGAGCATCAGTAAATGTAAACGGTTGCGAAATCGTTAGCCTACCATCAAATGCATTTACTGTTCAAACCACAGCGGTCACTTGTTCAGGGAACAATAACGGTAGTATCACAGTAACGCTACTAGAATCAGGACTTCCTGAAGGTACTTACAATGCGGTACTTTTAGAGAACGGCCAACAACTATCTAGCTCGAATTTCAGCGAAGGAGCTGTGTCTTTCGAAAATCTAGATGGAGGCAACTACGAGCTTTGCTTTACAGCCGATACTTTGAGTGGATTTGAACGTTGCGTTGGAGTTAATCTATACGAACCACAGCCGCTATCTGTTCAATCAGTGGTGAATACTACTAGCTCTGAGGTCGCTTTAGAGCTAACTGGTGGTGAGACCTTCGAAATTACCCTTAACGGTAAAACCTTTGTTACGAACGAATCATCCATTAATCTTCCGCTCGACCGCATCGAAAATACGATCGAAGTACGCGGTGCACAAGATTGTCAAGGGGTTTATACGGAGACCATCATCCTATCTAATCAGGTATTCATTTATCCGAACCCAGTACTCAATGGCAAGGTATCTGTCTATCTAGGAGACGCTTCGATAAAAGCAGCAAATGCAGAGCTCTACGATTTTAACGGAAATAAGATCTACAGTAAAGAGCAACAAGCAACAGCCGGTGTCATCGAATTGAATGTCAACGGACTTCGCCCCGGTATCTACATGGTTCAGGTAAGAACCGACAATAAATTGATCACGCACAAATTGGTAATCCGATGAAAAAGCAATTACTCTATATAACACTTACCAGCTTATTTTTTTCAGCCTGTTCAGGTGGAGATCCTGGTGAAACCCCTACTCCCCAACCTCAAGTCAAGATACCCACCGCAGCTACCTTGGTTTCGCCCGCGAATAATACCGAATGCAACCAAGGAAATATTATATCGACAGATTTAAGCAGCGTATTATTTCAGTGGAACCCCTCTGAAAACACCAACACATACACACTCAAGGTAACCAATCTAGACACGAATACCGTTCAGGAACAAAGTACTTCGAATACCTCTCTGAGTATGGCACTCACAAGAGGAACCCCCTTTAGCTGGATAGTAGTTTCAAAATCGAGCAGTACTACGCAAACTGCAGAGTCAAATGCTTTTAAATTTTTTAATGCAGGAGCACCAGTAGAAAATCACACTCCTTTCCCTGCCGAGGCAGTTAGCCCTGGTCGTGGATCTACGCTGACGGGAGTTACCTCGATTACTTTAGAATGGGAAAGTAGCGATATCGACAACGACCTATCGGCACATACCGTTCACTTATTAGGAAGTAGCGAGGCTCTAGATCAAGTAGATTTTGATAATGAAGCGACCGTAACTTATCAAACGACATCTACACAATCGGTGAGCGAAGTGGCTGTGGAGGCTGGTAAAATCTATTACTGGCAAGTGAAAAGTCAAGATGAAGCCGGCAATACGGCAACCTCAGAAATTTTCGAATTTAGAGTCAACTAATTTGGCCTTAGAACCCTACGCAATTAAAGGGCAGTTGGAGGCTGGCTTAGATGAAGCAGGCCGAGGATGTTTAGCAGGACCTGTTACTGCCGCCGCAGTAGTTTTACCTGAAGACTTTTATCATCCGCTACTTAATGACTCTAAACAACTGAGCGAGAAAGAGCGAGAAATCTTGAGGCCGGTCATTGAAAAAGAAGCTATTGCCTTGGCCGTAACGCACATAGCACAAGAGAAGATCGACGAAATTAATATTCTACAAGCGTCGATCTATGCGATGCATGTTTGCGTGTCTGCATTAAAAACAAAACCCGAGTTTTTACTCGTAGACGGTAATCGTTTTAATCCTTACTTAGGAATACCCCATGCATGTATTATAAAAGGAGATGGTAAATACGCCTCTATTGCTGCTGCTTCAGTACTTGCCAAAACCGCCAGGGACGAATACATGAAGCACTTAGATGCCCAATTCCCCGGTTATGGATGGGGGTCAAATAAGGGCTATCCGACCGAGGCCCACAAAAAAGCGATCCAACTTCAAGGGATCACAAAACACCATCGAAAATCTTTTGCACTAGGTCTGTAGCTCTTTGTACCTTTAGGTCAAGAAACTACCTTTTCGTATGAAATACCTGTTGGGATTTGTGTTACTTTTTCTAGTGGCCTGTCAACCTAAAACCCTTGAAGAAACTTCCGATTTACAATACTTTCCGAGCGATTATAGTTTGGTTGTTAAAACCCATTCTGAAACCTTAACTCTTTTTCTAGAAAGTGAGGTTGCCAGCTCCTATCCGTTTATTCGTATGGCACGTGTGAAACCATTGAGTGAACTGGCACTTTCGTTCCTAACTACTCCCACCACTGTCGATCTAGGACTTTACGAAGAAGGTAAAGGGACACTAACCTTTTTAGCGCTTGCTGAGACCTCAGTTCAAAAGGCAGTATCTGAACAATTCCTTTATGAGGGGGTCACCATTTTTAAAGGGTTTGAAAAAGAAAACCAGGCACTGTATTGGGCAACCTTAGATAAAAAAACCATCTGGAGTAACTCCCAGTTACTACTCGAAGAGGCGATTAGAGGTCAGGGAAGCTTTGTGACACCTAAGCGAATTAGTCGACTTTACGCAAAAAGTCTAAAAGAAAATGAAATCAAACTGATTGGTCAGCCTGAATTTCTAGAACTATTAAGTTCAGAGCCACTAAACAAATCTTATGCGAAATATCTGTTCTTCGACTTGAGTTTTGAAAATGGGCAATTCTTTGCAAACGGAATTACTGAAATTAATGACTTAAAGGGTCTTGCTAATTTCAAAGAATCCTCACTTATTGAGCCTCAAGTATTGAAAATCGCTCCAAGAAGTACAAGGTCCTTAAAAACAACCGCAAGGCTTCAAGGACTCGAGCAACCTTACCTAGAGGGGGCCGAAGAGTTTGCACAAATCAACCTAGAGAACACCTCCTTACTCTATTTGAGAACGATTGCCTCTGAGACCGTGATGAAGCGTCTCGAAGAAAATCAGATTGCTGAATCCGAATATTTGGGAAATCGCATTTTAAAAATCGAGCCTTTCGAACTGAATAGTCAGCTTTCTGAGTTCTCATTTACCAAACCCTTTACTCACGTTGCCGTCTTTGAAAATGCCTTTGTATTTTCTGACGGCGAAGGTGATCTTCGAGAACTTTTAAAGTTCGTAAGTACTGGTGATGTCTTATCTAACAGCACTCTCTTTCAGAGTGCCGAACCTTATCTGTCAGGCGAAATAACCTCTTTACATCTCCAAGAAAGTGACCGCTTCATTCAGATCTTTCAACAAGTAAAAGAAGAGGATTACTTCTTCACCGCAGCGGGGTCGGTTCAAAAAGTCGCGGTAAAAAAGGCAGCGAACAGCACTCCAATTCTCAATCTTACTCTTGAATCTGAAGCCCTTACTCGGCCTCAATTTGTCAAAAATCATTATACCGGCGATCAAGAAATTGTGGTGCAGGATTCGAAAAATATCCTCTACCGCTTCTCGAATGACGGTAAACTTCTGTGGAAAAAACAATTAGAGGCGAAGATAAATGGAAGCATTCACGAGGTCGATATTTATCGCAATCGAAAATTACAACTCGCATTCACTACTGAAACGGCCTTTCATATTATTGACCGAAACGGTAACCATGTCGATGGGTTCCCAAAACGATTCAATGATGGCAATATCGGAGCCCTTGCGGTATTTGATTACGACAATAGTCGAAACTATCGTTTCTTGTTCAGCCAAGGTAGAGACTTATATATGTACAATAATCGGGGAGACAAGGTGGAGGGCTTTACCTACAAGCGAGCAGAAGCTCCAGTGATCACTACCCCTAAACACTTTCGAATTAATAGTAAAGATTACATCGTATTAGGACTTCAGAATGGACGTCTAAAGATTCTACAACGCAACGGTAAAGATCGATTAGTAATCAATCAAAAATTCAACTTTTCAAAAAACGAAATTTTCAACTATCGAGATCAGTTTTCTTTTACTACCACAGAAGGAATACTTATTCAAATAAACACTTCGGGTAAGGTAAGTAGTACCAACCTATCACTAACCTCAGCTCATGAAATTACTGGATCGTCGCGAAGCTTAGTGATTATTGACGGCCAAACGCTTCAGATACGGGAAAAGCGAATGAGTCTTGACTACGGCATCTACACAGACCCTCAGTTCTTTTTGGTAAATGATAAAATCTATATTAGTGTGCTCGAAGCTTCCTCGAAGAAACTATATCTATACGACAGTAATGGGAAACTATTTTCAGGCTTCCCTGTTCTTGGAGCTTCGGGAATTGACCTAGCCGATATAGACGGAGATAAAAAAGTAGAGCTCGTCACCAAAGACGAAGGAAACTTTCTTACGGTTTATCGATTAGAGTAGGTGCATCGACAAGAGATGCTTCAAAGATCTCTGCAAATTTTTGAGTCCATATTACCTGAACTTCTTCAAGACTCGGGCATTGAGCACCCAACTCTGATTTCATCGAGGTAACCGCTTTACCCTTAATTCCGCAAGGAATCATTAAATCAAAATACCCAAGATCAGTAGTGACATTGAGGGCGATACCATGCATGGTTACCCATCGACTTGCTCTGATCCCCATAGCACAAATTTTGCGAGCCATTGGCGTTCCAACGTCTAACCAAACTCCAGTTTCTCCAGCAGATCGCTCTGACTGAATACCGTAATAGGCCAGAGTCGCGATAACCGACTCTTCGAGTAAACGCAAGTATTTATGGATATCGGTGAAGAAATGGTCTAGATCGAGTATCGGGTAGCCGACGAGTTGCCCAGGGCCGTGAAAGGTAATGTCACCTCCACGGTTAATCTTGTAGAACTGGGCTCCACGGTGAGCAAGCACCTCTTCACTAACCAAAAGGTTGTTTAAATCTCCGTTTTTTCCCAACGTATAGACCGGCGGATGTTCAACCAACAAGAGATGATTCTCGGTAGCTACTTCAGTCTCCTCTCTTCGATTTTGAATCTTACGATCTACGGTAGATTTAAAGAGCGTTTCTTGAAAATCCCAAGCCTTTTTATAGTCTAAAAGCCCTAACCGATGTAGCCACACCTTTTTACTCATAATACAAAAGTAGTCAGAACCCCGAGAATCGAACGATTTATTAGCCAACACTTCTTATTTTTGCGATCATTATAATAAAGTCTATGGCCCTTTCAGAACAAGAACTCATTCGAAGAGAAAAACTAGGCAAGCTAAGAGCGTTAGGAATCAACCCTTACCCTGCTGCCGAATTCAAAGTCACTCATAAGACTTCGGAGGTAAAAAAACAGTTCGAAGAGGGAAAAGCCGTGGTGATGGCTGGTCGACTGATGTCTCGAAGAATTCAAGGAAAAGCTTCTTTTGCCGAACTTCAAGATTCTGAAGGCCGACTTCAGCTTTATTTCAATAGAGATGAGATCTGCACCGCAGATGACGTAACCTTATACAACGAAGTATACAAGAAGCTATTAGATATCGGAGATCTAATTGGCGTTGAAGGTACCCTATTTAAGACACAGGTGGGTGAAATGACGCTCCTTGTGAAAAAATTCAGCCTACTTAGTAAATCTCTCAAGCCTCTTCCTCTACCAAAAGAAGATGCCGACGGAAATGTTTACGACGGTTTCACTAGTCCAGAGCTACGCTATCGTCAACGATACGTAGACCTTGTGGTGAATCCACAGGTGAAAGAGACCTTTATTAAAAGAACGAAGATCACTAATACTATCCGCTCATTTTTCAATGAGAGAGAATACCTTGAGGTAGAGACGCCGATTCTACAAGCGATTCCGGGTGGAGCAGCAGCGCGCCCCTTCATTACCCATCACAACGCACTCAACATTCCACTCTATTTACGAATTGCCAATGAGCTTTATTTAAAGCGACTGATTGTTGGTGGCTTTGATGGAGTTTATGAATTTGCAAAAGACTTCAGAAATGAAGGAATGGACCGCACCCATAACCCAGAATTTACGGTAATGGAGTTGTATGTGGCCTACAAGGATTATTTCTGGATGATGAATATGACCGAACAACTTCTTGAAAGAGTAGCGCTCGAGTCGAATGGCACTACAGTTTTACAGGTGGGTGATAAAACCATTGACTTCAAAGCTCCTTATCCAAGAGTTCCTATCCTTGAAGCGATTAAAACGCACACTGGGCATGATGTTAGCCAGATGAACGAAGAAGAACTAAGAGCTACAGCGAAATCTCTAGGTCTTGAGGTAGATGAAACTATGGGGGTCGGAAAACTCATTGACGAAATCTTCGGAGAGTGCTGCGAACACCACTATGTACAACCGACATTCATCACTGATTATCCAAAGGAGATGAGCCCGCTTACCAAAGAACATCGAAGCAATGAGCGCCTTACCGAGCGTTTTGAATTGATGGTTAACGGTAAAGAGCTTGCCAATGCATATAGTGAGCTGAACGACCCTATCGATCAAAAAGAACGTTTCGAAGATCAATTAAAACTTTCTGAAAAGGGAGATGATGAAGCCATGTTTATCGACCAAGACTTCTTAAGAGCTCTTGAATACGGTATGCCGCCAACCTCAGGTATCGGTATCGGTATTGATCGATTGACGATGCTCATGACCAATAATAGTTCTATTCAAGAAGTACTTTTCTTTCCACAGATGCGCCCAGAAAAGCCTGCGCTTAATTTAAATGAAGATGAAAAATTACTCATCGAGCTCTTAGAGAAAGCCAGTGGTACTATAGGGCTTGGAGAATTAAAGGAGGCGAGTGGACTCAGCGGTAAGAAATGGGATAAAACCACTAAAAACCTAAGCAAGGAAGGTTTAATTAAGGTAGAAAAAAACGATAGCGGACTTTGGATTCACCTAAACAATTAAATCTGCTACTACCCTACAAAACCAAAAAAGCCTCGCACTTCGCGGGGCTTTTTGTTAACTAACTCAAAACTTAAACACCGAAATCGTTGGATTTCTTTTACAAATATCCGTCACAAAAGGTCATTTGTAAAGCCAAATTAAAAAGTTTCACACGAATTTAACTTTAGGAGATAAGGTGTTAAAGATTGCTTAACAATGGGGCATTTACACTATATTAGGGCAACTAAAAATGTAACCCTATGAAATTCTCCATCCGACTAAGTTTTGGGCTACTACTTGCCCTTATGATGGTGAGCCCCGCAGAGGCTCAATTCAAATTCTTGAAGAAGAAAAAGCCTGCACCAGTAGCTGCAAAACCTGCTCCTCCGGCTAAGAAAAATGCGATTAAATCGTATGATAAAGTAATTACCAAAGATGCTAAAACCGACGAAGGTTTATTTAAGGTGCATCAAATCGATGAAGATTATTTTTACGAAATTCCAGATTCGCTATTTGGCCGTGAAATGCTTATGGTGAGCCGTATTTCTAAGACGGCTGATGGCGCCGGATTTGGAGGAGGAAAAATAAACACCCAAGTATTGCGCTGGGAGAAAAAAGAAAGAGATGTTCTTCTTCGTGTAGTTTCTTACAGCAACGTAGCCGCTGATAGTCTGCCTATTCATGAGGCTGTGGTAAACTCAAACTTTGAGCCTGTCATGTACAGCTTTAAGATTGAAACCTTCAAAAAAGACTCTATTGCTCCTGCAACCGTTATCAAGGTAAATGATCTTTATACCAAAGACGTTAACGCTCTTGGACTTCCTGAAGGATATCGCACTCGATACAAGGTGAGTCGTCTTGACGCTCAACGCTCTTACATCGAGCACATCAAGTCGTACCCATTAAATATTGAAAACCGTCACGTAAAAACGTACTTCGCTCGAACTCCCCCGAGTAACGGTGATTTAGGTTCAATTTCAATCGAAATCAACAACTCAATGATCCTTCTCCCAGAAGAACCGATGAAAAGACGCTACTTTGACGAGCGTGTCGGATGGTTCGCTAGAGGACAAGTAGACTACGGACTAGATGCTCAAAAAAGTAAGAGCGTCACTTACCTAGACCGCTGGAGATTAGAGGTGAAAGAGGAAGACATCGAGAAATTTAAAAACGGAGAGCTCGTTGAACCTAAAAAACCTATCGTTTATTACGTGGACCGTGCTACTCCAAAAAAATGGATTCCTTACATCAAGCAAGGTATCGAAGATTGGCAAGTAGCTTTCGAGGCTGCAGGCTTCAAAAATGCCATTATAGCTGCTGACCCACCTAGCGAAGAAGAAGACCCAGAGTGGTCTCCTGAAGACGTTCGTTATTCGGTAGTTCGCTATCTCGCCTCTCCTATTCCAAACGCAAATGGACCTCACGTTAGTGACCCAAGATCAGGAGAAATTTTAGAATCAGATATTAACTGGTATCATAACGTAATGTCGCTACTCCGTAACTGGTACTTTGTTCAAACCGCAGCCATCAACCCTGAGGCTCGTGGTGTTGAGTTCAAAGATGAGATTATGGGTCGTTTAATACGTTTCGTTTCATCTCACGAAGTAGGACATACGCTTGGACTACCTCACAACATGGGCTCTTCAGTAGCGTACTCTGTTGATTCACTTCGCTCACCATCATTCACTAAGAAATATGGTACCGCACCATCGATTATGGACTACGCTCGTTTCAATTACGTAGCACAGCCTGGTGATGGAGATGTGGCACTCATGCCGAACATCGGAGTATATGATAAATACGCGATTAGCTGGGGATATCGTCCGATCTTAGATACAACTGCAGAAGAAGAGAAGCCGATCCTTAACCAGTGGATCACTGAACATGCCGGAGACCCAATGTACCGTTTCGGACACCAGCAATCAGGAGATGTGGTTGACCCAAGCGCGCAAACTGAAGATCTTGGTGACGATGCCGTTAAGGCAAGCACTTATGGTATTGCGAACCTAAAAAGAATAGTCCCTAACCTTCGTGAGTGGACTACTGAGCCAGGACAGAGCTACGATGATTTAGGCGAGTTATACGGACAAGTATTTGGTCAGTTTAGCCGTTACATGGGTCACGTTTCAAATCATATCGGAGGAGTTTATGAATACTATAAAACTACCGAGCAAGAGGGAACGGTTTACACCCCTGTATCAAAAACTAAACAAAGAGAGGCCTTAGCTTTTATGCAGAAGGAGCTATTCAGCACTCCAAAATGGCTAATCGATACAGATATTATTTCTAATACAGAATACTCTGGAAATATCGAACGTCTAAGAAGACTACAAGTTCGTTACCTCAACAACATGTTATCATTAGGAAAACTAGCTCGACTCGTTGAGTATGAAACACTGCAAGGAAGTAAGAGCTATTCACTAGTTGACTTTATGCGTGAACTTAGAGGGGGGCTTTGGAGTGAACTTAACTCAGGTAGAGCTATAGACACCTACCGACGTAACTTACAAAAAGCGCACATAGAGCGTTTAGAGTATTTAATGACCGCAGACTCGCAACGAAAACTACCTGATTATGGTGGATACAGAAAATCTACTGCAGTGACGACCAGTCAATCTGATATTCGTTCAGTAGCGCGTGCAGAGTTAATCAATCTTAGGTCAAGTATCAACGCAAATCTTGCAAAGATGTCTAACCGAATGAGTCGTTACCATCTTCAAGATGTAGTAGCAAGAATCGGTGAGATCCTTGATAAAGACTAATCTTAAAACCCGCTTCGGCGGGTTTTTTTATAATCTTCTGTTAAACCCAAAGCATTAAACAAAATTTAACAAGCTCTTAGGAATACATAGAACCTCTCTTGTCGTACATTGGCAGGAAATATTTCGACAAACTATGAAAGCACTTCTACCCATCGTTCTTCTGAGTCTGACCACATCAGCATTCGCCCAAGAGAAGGATACCGAAAAAAGAGACTTTAAAGCTATTTTCATAAAATCAGATGAAAAGGCAACTCCTGTCATGCAAGGCGACCACATTCTTTTTGAAAAGGGAATGAAATGGCATGCCAAAGGGGAAGAGAAATTGACCGCTGAACAGAAGGCCACGCTTATGACTAAGCAAATGACTCTGCATCTTAGCCTTGATGAAGGTCAGGAACGTAAGGTAGGCAAGGTCAATACTAAGCATCATGAGCAGATGGAAGTTCTCCAAGATCTCGAAGGCTTTGAAAAAAAATCAGCACATTTAGATGCACAAATTGAGCACCAAAGAGAACTTCAAAAAATACTTTCAGAGGAACAATTCGCCCAATTCAAAAAAATGCATCAAAATAGAAAGGGACAAATGCATGTAATGCCATTAGGTGCGTCGATCGAAAAACTCCATGAACTACCAGGAATGTCGGGAATACCGGGAATGCCAGGATTACATCAAGGCGAAAGTGAAATCATGTTTTTCGGAGATGATTCCGATCAAAGCTTCGAGGTAATTATTGATGGTGAAGACACCGAAACCGATGCTACCAAAAATGTTTTCGTATTTAAAACCGATGAGCTCCACAAAGACGATACCGATGCTTCAGAACACAAAAACGTTCGAATCAGAATGCGTAAAGATGGAGCAGGACCTATGCACCAGCGAATGATGAGAGGCAAATCGAACATCACTATGATGGGCGCTCGTCTAGACGATCAACCACTGATCATCATTGATGGTAAAGAGGCGGGAGAAGATATTGATCTAGATTCGCTTGATCCTAATACGATCGAGAGTATCAATGTATTAAAAGGCCCATCGGCAGAAAAAGCTTATGGAGAAAAAGGTAAAAATGGTGTGGTTGAAATTACTCTAAAAAAGAAATAATCCCTGAGCCAATAAGAATTAAAAGCCCGCGATGCGGGCTTTTTTTATTCCTAATAATTACGGATTCCAGCTTTTAAGTGCTTCAATCGTAAAATCAATATCTGACTCTGAAAGCGCATCGTTTAAGAAATAGGCTTCGAATGCCGAAGGAGGTAAATACACTCCGTTTGCAAGCATATGATGAAAGTAGCTGTTAAATCGTGGGCCACTAGCGGCGGCGGCAGTAGCAAAATTGACCACCGGATCTTCTGAGAAGTGTACCGAAATCATACTACCGTAGCGATTAATCGTATGAGCAATTCCCTTTTCAGAAAGAACGCTATGAATCCCCGATTCAAGTAATTCAGCTTTATATGCTAACCTTGAAAACACTTTATTATCAGCCTCTATCGCTGAGAGCATGGCGTGTCCCGCTGCCATAGCTAGAGGATTTCCACTAAGGGTTCCTGCTTGATAAACGGGCCCCTCTGGAGCTAAGTGTTGCATAATTTCAGTTCGAGCGGCAAAAGCACCAACAGGAAGACCTCCTCCGATTACCTTTCCGTACATTACAATATCAGCAGCAACTTTGGTGGTTTCCTGAGCACCACCAGCGGCTAAACGAAAGCCGGTCATTACCTCATCAAAGAGCAATAGAATTCCATTGGCGTCGCAGAGTTCTCTTAGACCTTCTAAGAATCCTTCGGCAGGGATGATACACCCCATATTACCTGCTATTGGCTCTACAATAATCGCTGCAATTTGTTCAGGATTGGCATCGATTAGTGTCTTCACCGACTCTAGGTTATTATACTCTGCAAGTAGTGTATCTTTCGCGGTACCTGCAGTCACTCCAGGGCTATTTGGGCTCCCAAAAGTTACGGCTCCACTACCCGCCTGAATTAAGAAGGCATCAGAGTGTCCGTGGTAACAGCCAGCGAACTTAATTAACTTTTCCCGCCCAGTAAATCCACGCGCAAGACGCACTCCACTCATACAGGCTTCAGTACCAGAATTTACAAAACGTACTTTATCAACGTTCGGTACCATTGAAACCACCTTTTGAGCTAGCTGGGTTTCAAGCTCCGTAGGCATACCAAATGAGGTTCCCTTTTTGGCTCGCTCCGTTACCGCTGCTAGTACAGGTTCATAAGCGTGTCCAAATAAGAGCGGACCCCATGAAGAAATGTAATCAATCAGTCGATGACCATCTTCGGTGTGTAAATAGGCCCCCTTGGCCTCCTTGACGAACACGGGAGTTCCACCTACCGATTTAAAGGCACGTACTGGTGAATTTACGCCTCCAGGAATTACTTGATTAGCCTCCTGAAAAAGGGCACTACTTCTTTGGTATACTATCATTTTAGTCTTTTGGGAATTTCGAGAATTTGACCGATTGACAAGTCGTCGGTGTCGAGCAAATTCATTTTCTTAATCGATTCTACGGTAACCTCGTATTTCTTGGCAATACTATAAAGCGTATCTCCTTTGGTCACTCTATGGGCTAGGCCTCTGTAAGCGTTAGCAATATCGTCTTGCGCCTGATCGGCCATCTCGCGGGTTCGCTTTCCGATACTGGTAATGGCGGTCTTAGCCTGTGTAAGAACATCGCCTACTTTTTCTTTACGCGTTTCTTTTTTCAACTGACGTCTGCGCTTACCAAGGGTCATGTCATCGTATTTATCTAGATCGTTGCGCTCGATGATAGCGATTAACTTATTGGAGTAACTTTTATCAGTGGCGTATCCGGCTGCGCGTAGCCCTTTGGCCCAACTCTTATAATCGGTAGGTCTCAATTCAAAAAGGCTTGAATAGCGCGGTCTTGTGGTGAGAAATTTAGAATGATCTCTATACGAGGTAATCGGGCTTCTATATTTTCTAAAGCATTCCCCTTTAGCGTCGTCATCGTATGAAACCGAATCGCCGGTCCAGCTATCGTGGCATTTAATCCCAAAATGATTGTTCGAAGACTTAACGAGTTCGCTTTTTCCAGCGTTGGTTTCGAGAATCCCTTGTGCGAGGGTAATACTGGCAGGAACTCCGTACAACTTCATTTCTTTCATGGCTACCTCAGCAAAACTTTCGATATAGGCTTTCTCTGAAGTGAACCGCTCGTAATCTTTGTCCGACCAAGATTTAAGACCTAAATCATCGATAGCATCTTTGGTGCGCTCTCCGATTGATTTTCCTAAATGCTGTTCGGTTGTTTTTGAACGCGCAATACGATATACCTCAGGGTTGGGCGTGCAGCTTTGGAGAACTAAACCCAAAAACAAAACTACAGCGGCGTAACCTGAAAAATTCTTTATCTGCATTAAATGTTGATCTTAAGTTGACCCTTGCGTTCTAGTCGATCATTCATACCTTCGATTCCTTGCAAACCTCCGGTATGGATAGCCAAAATTACGCTTCCTTTCTCAAATGCGCCGCGTTTGATGTCCTCTAATAATCCGAAAATCATTTTACCGGTGTAGACCGGGTCGAGCAGAATTTTAGTCTGCTTGTAGAACCAGTTCATTCGAGAGATCAGTTCAGGAGTGGTTTTAGCGTATCCGCCAAAAGTATAGTGATTAATAATCTCAAAATGGTCTTTGGCAGTGTATCGTTTAACCTCATCACTCAGCCGTTCATGACTTAACGAGGCATAGCCTCTCACTTTTTGGGTCGGATGCGCCCCCTCAACAATCCCAGCCAAAGTCGCTCCCGTACCTACAGGGCTACAGATATAATCTGCACGAATATCTTCATCGATAAACAATTCTGAAACACCCTTAACGGCTAGCGAATTACTACCTCCTTCTGGGATCAAGTACTGACCTCCCTTTTCTGAAAGCGACCGGGCCTTCTCGGGGTCGGCGGTTAATTCTCGGTACCGATCGCGAGAAACAAAGACAAACTTCATTCCCAGTTTTTGGGCTTTAGAGAGCGTTGGGTTGGTAGGGATCGAATTTGCCAATTCTTCTCCACGAATGATCCCGATGCTTTTAAATCCGTGCTCAGCAGCCGCTGCAGCAGTAGCTAGAATGTGATTGCTAAACGCCCCTCCAAAAGTGAGCAAGGTGTGCGCTCGTTGCTCGCGGGCCTCCTCTATATTGTACTTCAGCTTTCGAAACTTGTTTCCCGAAATAAGGGGATGCAGCTCGTCTTCCCGCTTCACCCATAGTTCAACCCCTGCCGATTTCACCATAGGTAATCGAATGAGTTGATTGCGAGAGGTTTCAGTCAGCGGCATAGGATAAAGTTATCGGGAATGTGACGGTAAAGCAACCTGAAGTTTTCACAACTTGTCTACAGTCTTATCTTTGTGGCGTGAAAAAGCATATTCCCGTCGAAGAAGGCGATTACTACACTGAAAATGGATATCGGGTATTTACCGAGAAATACCATTTAAAAAGAGGATACTGTTGCGAAAGTGGCTGCCGTCATTGCCCTTATGGGTATGACCCCAAACAGAATCGAAGAGCCTAGGCTATTGACTCGTATCAGCTCTTCGTTGTAACTTCATAGTGAGTTAGTTAAACCATATGCTATGAAAAAATCAATGTACTTATTCGGGGCTTTTGCAAGTCTATTGCTTCTTACCTCCTGCAGTTCAATTCGAGTCTTTACCGACTACGATACCGAAGTCAATTTTTCGAATTACTCGAGTTTTGCTTTCTACAAACCGACGATTGATCAGGCAGAAATCTCTGATCTCGATAAGAGACGCATTCTAAAGTCGATTGAGTCGCAAATGACTGCGAAAGGATATGTACTTGCTGAAAATGCCGATCTACTAATCAGCATTGCTACCGACGAAGAATCTAGAGTAGACATCAACAACCAGGCTTGGGGTATTGGCTGGGGCTGGGGGTTTAGTCCTTGGATGTGGGGACCGATGAATAATCAGGTGGTAAGTACTTATGACCGAGGCGTGCTCCTCATTGATATCTTAGATGCCGAAAAGAAGCAACTCATTTGGCAAGGCAAAGGCAGCGGTATATTGACCAATGTGACTAACCCAGAGGGTCGTCAAAAATTGATCGATCGGTACGTTTCGGCAATTTTAGCTAAATATCCGATTCGCTAATTAAAGAGTGCTTTAGCCGCTTCTAAAGCTTGTGGTATACCCGCAGGGTTCTTTCCTCCGGCAGTAGCAAAGAAATCTTGTCCTCCTCCACCCCCTTGGATGTGTGAGCCTAATTCGCGAATCATCTTCGAGGCACTAAGACCTTTGGTAGCTACGATTTCTTTATCGATATAAATCGACAACAGCGCCTTTTCACCCACCTGCGCACCAAGTACAAGACATAATCCCTTATGCTGAGCGGCTAGATCAAAGGATATCTGCTTCATGGCAGCAGCATCCAAATCAACGGGAACGGCTGCAAACTGAACACCGTCTATCTCAGTGATTCGCATGCCAATCGCCGCTTTAATATGCTTGATTTTTTCGGCAACGAGTGCATCTCTTTCTTGTTTGATGCTGTTCAGTTCGCTAAGGGTGTCATCGACCGCTTTTACTAGGTCTTGTGCTTTTGGAAAACGTTCGGTTAGCTGCTGAATTAGTGCTTCTCTTTCGCTGTAATATTCTCGAACCCCTTTGGCAGTAATCCCTTCAACGCGTCGGATGCCCGCTGCAACTCCTCCCTCACTTACAATCTTAAATTGCCAGATTTCTGAGGTGTTGTTAACGTGTGTCCCCCCGCAAAGCTCTATAGACTCCCCGAAGCGAATCGTTCTTACGGTATCTCCGTATTTCTCTCCGAATAGAGCCATTGCGCCCTCAGCGATTGCCGTTTCCATGGCAACCGATCGAGCCTCAACAAGGGCAAGACCTTCATGAATTCTGTGATTCACTAATCGTTCTACCTCAGCAAGTTCTTCAGTGGTCAGCTTTGCAAAGTGCGAAAAGTCAAATCGCAAACTACCCGGTTGAACTGACGATCCACGTTGCTCTACATGCGTACCTAAAACTTCTCTAAGCGCTTGATGTAACAGGTGAGTAGCCGTGTGGTTAGCGGTGATATCTCTGCGAGCCTCCTGATCGACAACCGCTGTAAATGTTCCTTCTAATGAACTCGGTAGCTTCTTTGTGAAATGCAGAATCTCGTTATTCTCTTTTTTGGTGGTGTAGATGTGAATATCACCCCCCTCTGAAAGTAACCTCCCGCGATCTCCTATCTGCCCTCCTCCTTCTGGATAGAAAGGAGTGGTGTTTAGAACCAGCTGAAAGAGCTGCTCCTTCTTCTGTTTGATCTCTCGGTATTTCAAAATTTGAACGCCGCTTACTTCAAGATGATCGTAACCGACAAATCCTTCTCCAGAATCTTCATTTACGGTGATCCAATCACTCTTTTCAGAAGTTGCATCTGCCTTTGATCGTTGCTTTTGAGCGGCTAACGCTTCTTTGAAACCCTTTTCATCGTAAGTGTATCCCTTCTCTGAAAGAATAAGCGCAGTAAGGTCGATTGGGAAACCGAAGGTGTCATACAATTCAAAAGCCTTCTCTCCTGAGAGTTGCTTATTGCTTGTCTCTACAAGCAAACTATCTAGGCGTTTTAATCCCGCTTCAAGAGTGGCTAAGAACGATTGCTCTTCTTCTTTGATTACCGAAGTGATTAGGGTCTTTTGAGCGGTTAATTCAGGAAATGCCTCGCCCATTTGAGCTTCAAGCGTATCTACAAGACGGTATACGAAAGGTTCAGATTGACCTAAGAACGTGAACCCGTAACGAATAGCTCTGCGTAAAATTCTTCGAATGACATAGCCCGCCCCGTTGTTTGAAGGAAGCTGTCCGTCAGCAATAGCGAAAGCAACTGCTCGAACGTGATCGACAATCACACGAATAGCGATATCGGTAGATTCCTCTTTTCCATAGGCTTGACCGCTGATCTTTTCTAAAGTCGCAATGAGCGGAGTAAATACATCGGTATCATAGTTAGACTGCTTACCCTGAAGAGCCATACACAATCTTTCAAAGCCCATTCCCGTGTCTACATGCTTAGCGGGCAGTGGCTCAAGGCTTCCGTTGGCCTTGCGATTGTATTGCATGAAAACGAGGTTCCAGATTTCAACGACTTGGGGATGATCGGCATTGACTAGTTGATCTCCTGGAGTTGATTGACGCTCCTTGTCAGAGCGAAGATCAATGTGGATTTCAGAACAAGGACCACAAGGGCCTTGCTCTCCCATTTCCCAGAAATTGTCTTTTTTGTTTCCGAGAAGAATGCGCTCCTCTGCGATAAACTCTTTCCAGAGTTCATGCGCCTCGGTGTCTTTCGAAAGCTGATCGGCATCCTCACTGCCTTCGAAGATAGTCACATAGATACGATCCTTATCTAACTTATATACTTCAGTAAGCAGCTCCCAAGCCCAAGAAATAGCTTCTTTTTTGAAGTAATCTCCGAAGCTCCAGTTGCCGAGCATTTCAAAAAGGGTGTGGTGATAGGTGTCCTTACCTACCTCTTCAAGATCGTTGTGCTTACCACTCACTCGAAGACATTTCTGAGTATCTGCAACGCGCTTGTGAGCGGCCTCCGTGTTCCCTAGAAAATACTCTTTGAACGGATTCATACCCGCATTAGTAAATAACAGTGTGGGGTCGTTCTTCATCACTAGAGGTGCTGAAGGAACGATTTGATGTCCTTTCGATTTATAGAAATCTAAGAAGGTCTTGCGGACGAGATTCGCGTTCATATCAAAAACGTATCTTTGAGTGGTAATTTTGCCCCAAAAATAGGACAATTTGAAAGACCAAAAGCGCAAGCAGAAGTATTACTACGACCCAGATACCCTGTCGTATCGAAAGGTTGCCTCGAGGCCCCTTCGTAAACTATGGCAGTTTGGTTTATTTTTTATGGCTTCGGCACTATCGGGGGCAGCGATCTTTTATTCATTCAACCAACTAGGATGGGTACGCAATTCAAACGAAATCGTTCTTCAACGAGAGTTAGATAATTACAAACAAGACTACCAGAACTTTATCAAGCGTCTCGACCGCACGGCAGAGGCACTCGAAAATCTAAGACAGCGAGATAACGAAGTTTATCGTCTTTATTTCGAGATGGACCCCATTCCTGAAGAACAATATTATTCTGGTTTTGGTGGGGTGAATCGCTACCGAAAATATGAAGGGCAGAATAATTCAGATTTGATTAAAGACGCAGCACAGAGTCTAGACGTTATTGAAAAGGCCATCGTGAATCAATCTCGATCGCTTGACGATATTTCTGAAATGCTTCCCAAACGAAAAGAATACCTAGGAGCCATACCCACCATTCAACCTGTCAAGAACGAAGACCTAAGAAGAATGGCTTCAGGTTATGGATGGCGCTCTGACCCTTTTACTAAGATGCGTAAGTTTCACTATGGAATGGACTTTTCTGCCCCAGTAGGAACCCCCATTTTCGCAACAGGTGATGGGGTGGTTAAACGAGCGGATCAACGCGCCTCTGGTCTCGGCAAGCATATCAGAATCGATCACGGTTTCGGCTATGTAACTATTTTTGGTCACCTTTCGAAGTATAATGTTCGACGCGGTCAAAAAGTAAAACGCGGCGATATTATCGGTTATGTAGGTAACACCGGTCGTTCGTTAGGATCTCACCTGCACTATGAGGTGCATAAAGATCGCAAGCAGGTTAATCCGATCGATTTCTACGCAGGTACTTTATCGGCAGCCGACTATGAAATTCTCAGTCAGCGTGCCGCCCTATCCAACCAATCTCTCGATTAATGGAACTCAATCTTCGCGATAAACGGTACTATTCAATCGGTGAGGTAGCCGATGCTTTTGGGGTGAATACTTCGCTCATTCGGTTCTGGGAAAAAGAATTCGACGGCATTAAGCCCAAGAAAAACGCCAAGGGAGATCGAAGATTTACCCCTGAAGATGTTCAGCAATTAAAGCGAATCTATGAGCTTGTCAAAGAACGCGGATTCACCCTTGAGGGCGCAAAGACTGAACTTAAAAACAATAAGAAAATCTATAAGAAGAACGAAGAAATCGTTCGTAAATTAGAATCAATCAAACAACAACTCATCCATCTAAAAGACAGCTTAAAATGAAAAAAAGTTATTTCGTAATCGCAGCATTCGTTGGTATCATCTTACTCACCTTATTTTGGTACGTAGGCACAAACAACCGCTTTGTAGAAATGAAAGGAAACGCCACTAAACAGTGGGCTAATGTGGAAAGCTCTTACCAAAGGCGCTCAGACCTTATCGGTAATCTAGTAAACACCGTGAAAGGGGCTGCAGACTTTGAAAGAAATACGCTTACCGCAGTTGTCGAGGCTCGCGCCAAAGCGACCAGTACAACCATCGATGCAAGCCAGCTTGACGCGACTCAATTAGAAGCCTTTCAGGCGGCTCAAGGGCAATTATCTTCAGCTTTATCGCGTTTATTAGTAACCGTTGAGCGTTACCCTGACCTTAAGGCGAATCAAAACTTCTTAGAATTACAGTCTCAGTTAGAAGGCACAGAAAATCGCATCAATGTGGAGCGTAATCGATACAATAACTTGGCAGGAGACTACAATATTGCTATTAAGAAGATTCCGGCTAGCATTATCGCTAATATGGGAGGCTTCACAGAAATCGCTCTATTTAAATCTGAATCAGGCGCAGAGAGTGCTCCTGAAGTAAACTTCAATTTCTAAATGAAGGCTGAAGAACTTTTTAGTAAAACAGAAGAAGAACAGATCGTTTCAGCGATCAAGACTGCTGAGAAAAATACCTCTGGAGAAATAAGGGTTCACATTGAGGCAAGTAGTAAGGGCAAAAACACTTTAGAACGTGCTGTCGAGGTATTTCAAGAACTAGAAATGCATCAAACTGAAGCCCGTAATGGTGTACTCTTTTACCTTGCTTACGAGGACCATGCTTTTAGTATCTTCGGGGATCAAGGGATCAACGAAAAAGTGCCCGCAGACTTCTGGGATTCCACTCGAGATCAAATGCAAACGGCTTTTAAAAAATCAGCCTTTGCAGAAGGTTTAATAGCCGGTATTACCGAAGCCGGTCAAGTACTCAAAACTTATTTCCCCTATCAATCTGACGACCAAAACGAACTCGATGACTCAATCTCTAAAGGCTAAATTATTCTTCCTATTAGCGTTAGGAGCCGTAGTTGGTGCCTGGGCGCAAATGCAAATTCCTAACAAACCTGCTAAGCAAACTGCGCTATACGACTATGCAGATGTTTTAAGTAATAACGAGGAACGCGCACTTACTCAGAAGCTCATTCGCTACGCTGATTCTACCTCAACACAAATCGTAGTGGTTAGTATCCCTTCTACAGAAGGTGAAGACATTCAGTTTCTAGGTGCGAATTGGTTAAGTGCTTGGGGAATTGGACAGGCAGGCAAGGATAATGGTATTCTGATCTTACTTGCTCGAGACGATCGTCGCATAGGAATCAATACGGGCTATGGAGTTGAAGATCGATTAACAGATGCCCTTTCAAAACGAATCATCGAAACCCGAATCATTCCTCAATTTAAAAATGGAGACTATTACGGTGGACTAGATGCAGGTACCGATGCGATTGTCGAGGTGCTTACGGGCGCCTATACCGAAGATCGTAATCTTCGAGCCTCAAAGAAGGATAAATTCGGATCCTTCGTATTTCTGATGATTATCGTTCTCATTGTGGTCAGCATGATCTCTCGCAAACGCGGTGGTGGATCAAACGGCGGTGGTATGCGCGGCCCTGACCTCATGGACGTTCTCATCCTTAGCTCTTTAGGAAGACGCAGCGGTGGCGGTAGCTTCGGCGGAGGTGGTAGCTTTGGAGGTGGAAGTTTCGGCGGAGGATTCGGCGGAGGTTTTGGCGGCGGAGGCGGTGCCTCTGGCGGATGGTAACCCCTATTTCTTACGCATGAATATGGTCACAGGAACTCCTTCAAAATTGAAGTTCTTACGAAGCTGATTCTCTAAGTAACGCTTGTACGGATCTTTCACATACTGAGGTAGGTTACAGAAAAAAGCAAACTGCGGATAATGCCCGGGTAACTGCGTACAGAATTTAATCTTCACATACTTTCCTTTCAGCGATGGTGGCGGATAATGCTCAATAAGCGGCAACATCACATCATTCAGCTTATGGGTAGGCACACGCTTAGATCGGTTTTCATAAACCTCAACAGCGGTTTCAATAGCTTTGTAGATACGCTGTTTTTCAAGCGCCGAAATAAAGATAATCGGCACATCGGTAAAGGGCTCCATTGCCTCGCGAATCTTCTTGGTATAATCGCGAACGCTATTGGTTTCTTTCTCTACCTGATCCCATTTATTAACTAAGACTACAATTCCTTTATTATTGCGATGGGCTAACCAAAAGATATTCTGCACTTGACCATCAAAGCCTCTAGTGGCGTCTAGAATGAGAATAGCGACATCACAATGCTCGATGGCACGAACCGAACGCATGACCGAATAAAATTCTAGGTCTTCTTTTACTTTCGCCTTTCTTCGAATACCAGCCGTATCGACCAAGTTAAATTCAAATCCGAATCGATTGTATTTGGTGTCGGTCGCATCTCTGGTAGTACCGGCAATATCAGTTACAATAAAGCGATCTTCACCTAAAAGTGCATTGATAAACGATGACTTACCTGCATTCGGACGACCCACCACAGCAAAACGCGGCAATTCGTCTTCCAATTCAGGCTCGTCAGGTAATACCTTAACAACGGCGTCAAGTAGATCACCAGAACCCCCACCATTGATGGATGAGATAGTGAAGTAATCACCCAAACCCAATGAGTAAAATTCAACCGCATCGGCCTCACGCATCGCGTTATCTACCTTATTGATAGTCAGAAAAACGGGTTTATCGTGTCGACGAAGGAGTTTGGCAACGTCCTGGTCCATCCCAGTTACCCCTGACTCGACATCAACCATAAAAATGATTGCGTCAGCTTCATCTATGGCTAATTCTACTTGCTTATCGATTTCGAGTTCGAAGACATCTTCAGAACCTTTAACGTATCCGCCCGTATCGATGACGGTGAATTCGCGGCCGTTCCAATCGGTCTTGCCATAGTGGCGGTCACGGGTTACCCCACTTACCGCATCGACAATAGCCTCTCTGCGCTGAATGAGTCGGTTAAAAAAAGTCGACTTTCCAACGTTCGGACGTCCCACAATAGCAACAATAGCTCCCATAGAAAAATTTGTAGGCGCAAAGGTAGCCGAATTTTGTTAAGGGCGGTGATTCTAGCCCTGATATCCGAAACGACGCAATTGATTTTCATTACTGCGCCAATCCTTATTCACCTTCACGTAAAGCTCTAAGTGTATTTGTTTCTGAAAGAAAGCCTCCAAATCTTTTCGAGCTTCAGTCCCGACGCGCTTGAGTGCCTTTCCTTGGTGTCCGATGAGGATTCCCTTTTGAGTCTCACGTTCTACCATAATCACGGCGCGAATTCGGATGATCTTTTCTTCTTCTTTAAAACTCTCAACCTCAATCTCAACCGAATAGGGAACTTCTTTCTTGTAGTTCAGAAGAATCTTCTCGCGAATGGTCTCACTCACAAAAAAACGCTCCGTCTTATCGGTGAGTTGCTCCTTATCAAAGTAGGCCGGCCCAAGCGGAAGCAATTCTTTAATACGCTGCATTACCCCTTCTACCCCAAAACCTTCAAGGGCAGATATCGGATGTATCTCTGCCTGTGGCAAGACCGCTGACCAGTTAGTTACGGCCTCTTCAAGACGTGCCTGGTCGGTAGTGTCAATCTTATTGATCAATAACAAAAGTGGAACCTTTGAAGCCTGGAGTTTCTTGAAGAAGAGTTCGTCTTTTAAACCTTTCTCTCCGATTTCGACGAGATACACCAAAACATCGGCATCCTCGAAGGCGGTTTTCACAAAATCCATCATCGATTCTTGAAGCGCGTATGCGGGATCAATGATTCCCGGAGTGTCAGAGAAGATAATTTGATAATTCTCCTCATTCACAATACCTAAAATGCGATGTCTAGTAGTTTGCGCCTTTGAAGTGATAATCGAAAGGCGTTCACCAACCAGTGCGTTCATCAGTGTTGACTTACCCACATTAGGGTTCCCGATGATATTTACATAACCTGAGCGATGACTCATAGTCTATTTTCTTTAAATCGCTTGAAGTAATCTGAGGCCGCCGCATTTACTTTAGGAGCCAATAAAAGCACTGCAATCATGTTAGGGATAAGCATCAGTGCATAAGCGAGATCCATTAAGTTGACTACTAGATCAACTGAGGCGATGGCAGCGATGACAATAGTGATGATGTAGAAGTAATTGAAACCTTTTCCGATTTTGTTACCGGCTAAAAAAGACAGGCTTTTCACTCCATAATAAGAGTAGGTCAGGATCGTTGAAAGGGCAAATGCCGTAACAGCGATCATGAGTAAAACATCTCCCCACCCGAAAAGTGTCTTTTTGAAAGCGATTAGGGTCATGAGTATTCCGTTGGTTTCAGCCTCGAGATAGGCACCACTAATCAAGATGACCAAAGCAGTTAGGGTACAAACCACAATGGTATCAATAAATGGACCGAGCATGGCCACCAAACCTTCTTGAACGGGCTCATCGGTTTTTGATTGTCCGTGGTACATCGGAGCCGAGCCTAAACCTGCCTCATTTGAGAACATCGCTCTACGCGCACCTAGGATTATTACCCCCCATAAACCGCCGGTGATAGCCGTTTCGAAATTAAACGCTTCAGTAAGAATCAGTTTAAATGCAGGAACAATCCCCTCAGCATTCGTAGCTAAAACAAAGAGTACAGCCAAAAGGTAAAACCCGACCATAGGCGGTACAATTCGAGTCGCTACCTGTGCAATCTTTTGAACCCCACCAAAGATCACGGTCGCCGTGATTGAAGCCAAAACCACTCCGATGAGTGCTTTCCATGCGAAAGCAGATCCTAAATCAACCAGGGTTTCGTTGGGCCTAACCACCTCCATAAATGTCTGAGTGAACTGATTGGCTTGAAAGATGGCGAGGTATCCGATCATACCCATTACCGCATAGAAAATGGCAAGTGGAGATCCTAATTTACCGAGCCCTCGAGTCATATAATACATGGGGCCTCCTTGCGCCACACCCTCTGAATCAACACCGCGATACATCACGGCTAAAGAGCAACTGTAGTACTTAATAGCCATACCTAATAATGCGGTCATCCAGATCCAAAAAATGACACCCGGGCCACCTAGATACACCGCAATCGCTACTCCCGAAATATTCCCAAGACCAACCGTTGAGGCAATCGCCGCAGATAATGCTTGCCAGTGAGATACCTCTCCAGTCGCCCCTTCTTTATCGTATTTGCCTCGAGTAATATCAATAGCATGTTTGAAATTGCGGTAAGGTGTGAACCTTGAATAAAGGGCTAAAAAAAGCCCCCCACCTAGAAGTAGCACCAGCATCGCTCCCTCTGTAAAAGGCAGTAATGCTGAAATGAGATCATTAATTACATTCATAAACGCGAAGATAGGGCTTAGCGCTACAAACGAATAAAGATCTTTCGCTTAAAGAGAAACAGTGTAGGAATACTAATGATACCCACATAGATCAGCGCGTAAATCAGTGAGGATAGTTTAGGAGCCAACCCGATTCCTTTTAGAAAATTAATCGTTTCATCATTTAGAGCAATCGGTATAAATCGATCACTGTAAAAAACACTAACTAGGATACTAGACAGCGCATAGGCAACAATCGGATTTTTCCCAAACGACTCCATAAGACGAGTAGGAAAACGACTTTTTTTCACATCAAAAAAGTAAATACATATGGCCCATGCTTGCATGCATGCCCCAGCGGTTACAAGTGTAAACGAGCTTGACCAAAGCGCCTTATTAATTGGAAACAAATAACTTAGCAAATACCCTATTGCAAGTAGCACAAATCCTCTTCGCATCATAGCAAACAACTTGTCAGAGGTTTTGTCATAGGACTGATAAATCGAAGCAGCGGTCATACCCAGCAGTGTGGACCCTACTGCACCAGCCGTGCTGAGTAATCCTTCTGGATCCCAAGTTTTTTGCCATAAATATCCAGGGAGAATCTTGCCGTCTAAATAATGTGCCCAATTCTTCATCGGCACTGAAAGATCAGGAATACCCACTCCGGGTACCGGCAAGAATACCATTACAAGGGTATAAATCCCCAATATCCAAAGGGCTAAACGCCACTGATTTGACCTTTTGGTAAATACAAAGATCAATGCACAGATCAAGTAAACGATGGCGATTCGGGGCAACACCCCAACATATCGAATGCTCGAGAAATCAAATTTAGGCCAGAGCCACAAGAATAGACCCACCAAATAGATTTTGAGTGCCCTCCACAGGATCTTAGTGACCACTCCTTTTTGATCTACCTTTTTTCCCAAGGCGAAGACAATCGAAGCTCCTACAATAAATAGAAAACTAGGGAAGACAAAATCGGTTGGAGTTAATCCGTCCCACTCCGCATGAAGTAGTGGTGCATAAACATGTGACCAACTACCGGGAGTATTTACAATAATCATTAAAAAGATCGTGAGCCCTCGAAGAATATCAAGTGACAGAAGTCGTTGCTGTGTCATGTGGTTTTTGGTTAGGGGTAACTAAATATAGCAAATGCATCAAGATTTATTCAATTACCTCAACGACACTTCCACAAGTAAGCATCACATCTCCGTAGAAAGGATTACGGATCTGTTCTTCGCTACTTAACCATTTTGCTCCCTTGTTGTTGTTCGCCATTGGGCAAAACTGAACGTATAGTTTGCTCGACACCGACTGGGTGGTAGATGCCCACTGAATCATTTCATTTGAAATTAAACGAAATAACTCGCGCTGCACTTCAATGTCTTCTGTCTTTTGTAAAGACTCTAGAGGTGCTTTTAAATTAGTTCTTGAGAAGGCATATTTCTTATCTGAAAGAAGTACTAGCATTGCTTTGGCGAGTGCGCTAGAAGTTTTGGCGTCAGAACGAACTAGTTCATCTTTAAGCTTTAAATAAGGGGCGACAAGAGCCCTCATCATTGAGTCATCTAAAACACTAAAAGACTTTGTATTTTCTTCATCTTCAGCTTGATAACTCATCATTGATTCAAGTCCTCTTAATTGAGCAGAAGCGTCTATTTGAAATGCGCCATCAACCACCACAGACTCTCCTTCTGAAAGACCCGACAATACGGTGTAGAATTCAGAATCTTCTTGACCTACCTCAACTTCACGTAGTTCAAAACTCGATGACGTGATCTGTACATATACCAGTGAGCGCTTTCCTGTCCAAAGAACTGCGCTGGTAGGAATTTGAAGTCCGCTAGAATTAGGAGATTCCAAAGTTGCACGTACGAACATTCCTGGCTTTAAGATTCCGCGATCATTTAAGACTTCAACTCGAATGTTATAGGTTCGTGTTTTTTCATTGATCACCTGATCGATAAAGCTAATGGTGTCCTCTGAACTAAACATAGAGAGATTGGGGCTCTTAAGAAGAACTCTTTGACCTACCGAAACACTTTCAAGGTTATTCTCATACCCATCTAATTGTGCCCAAACCTTAGATAGATCTGCAGAACGGTACAGTACCTGGCCTTTTTTAACGGCATCACCTTCGCTGACCGCTAAATTGATGATGGTTCCGTCCATTTCAGCTACTAAATCAAAGTAAGCTTGTGCCTCACCTCTAGACTCAAGGGCATCGATCCACTGATTTGAAAACTTCATAATTCGCAGCTTTTCACGAACTGCCTGATAATACTGAGGTTGGCTATTCTTCGACCCAGCAGCAATCAATAACTCTTTTTGGGCTTTATAGATTTCAGGAGAAAAAATTTCAGCAATCTTTTGACCTTTTCGAATCATCTCTCCATTAGAGTGAACTAGTAGGCGCTCTACTCTACCACTATATTTGGCAGTTTGATCAAATACGGTGGTTTCATCAACCTGTATCCTACCCGACAACTCTTTCGAAGTCGATGAACCCACTGACTGACCCACTGTAAAAGTCTCTACGTTCATAAGTGATAACGCTTCTTCAGTGAAAGACAACGTAGATGGGTCTTTACCGCTTGTATTCTGATCTTTTTCAATAAGGGCCATACCACATATCGGACAGCTCCCTGGTGCATCTTGGGTTATCTGAGGGTGCATGGAGCAGGTATAGGTCACTGACTGCTCATGGTTATGGGTCTCCTTTGTTGTTTCAGGCTGCTTTTTATCTGAGCAGCTTAGCGAAGCTAGTGCGAGAAATAGAAAAAGTTGCTTTTTCATAATTGAAATCATTTAGTAAAACGTCGAACCGTTGGTGAGGATACTCCCCACAAAACAAACCCACTGAGAACCGTAATCAGCCCTAATAGTGAGAACGATCGAAGTAATAACGTATTAAAGTCGTCTCTAGTTTGATAATCCATAGTATGGGTCATCCATAAGAAGTCAAACCATCGCCAGTCACGGTGTCGAACCGTTTGAAAAGAACCGTCAATCACCGAAACATAGGCGGTCACCTTTTCTTCAGAATCGAAAGAAATTTGGTAGGCTGGTAATTTTTTGCCCCGATATTCGTGATGCGTATCAGTGGTTTCAATAAGTGATACACCGCTAGGTATTAAATCATCGCGAAGATGTTCCCGAGCAATAGAAACCGCCTCTTCTTCGCTAACTCCCGGTTTAATCAAACCCGATTGGGCATGAATCAGCGTAGACTCATTCACAAAATAATAGGGTTCCCCTAAAAGATCTTTGAGTATCAAACTCTCAACAGGCTGATCAAAGGAAAGCTCTGAAAGCCCAGCAAGATCGGTAAAAACCGATTGCTCAGGCTCGCTTCGAAAATGATCTCCGTGGATTTCATCGATATCGGTCCAACTAAAGTAAAGGCCGCTGATCGTCCACATTAAAAACTGAACACCTAAGAACAATCCCAGGTAGCGGTGTGTTTTTCTAATTCTTTGAGAGGTAACCCTATTAACCATTTCTTAGTGATTATCGTGTGATTCTTCTTCTTTATAATCTTCGTTAAGCACGTAAGTCATTCCACAAACCGGGCACTTACCTTCTTCATGGCTTCCGCTACCTTCACAGTGCATCGGACAAACGTACTTTGAAGTAAATTCAGGGCCAAGTTTTGCCTCAGACTGAGTCATTTGGTGTTCGCTGTGCTCCATTGCAGGCTTTTCAGCAGTTTTAGCCTCTTTCTTACTTGCATTTCCACAAGAGAAAAGCAGCACTAATACTGCCATTGCTAGGGTCTTTGATACCATTGATGTAGTTTTCATAATAGTGAATTAAGGATTAATTAAATAATTGATAACTGATAATTGATTGTAATAAGCCACCACTGCAGCTACCTGTTGAAGCTGAAGGTTGAGCTCATTTTCTTTAAGTTGGATTAATTTTTGAAAATCGAAATCTCCGGCCACATACCCACTAAGTAATAGTTCCTCTGTTTGACCTAAGCGCTCAAGGCTGTCATCGAGTAATTCAATAGTTAGTCGAGCTTCTTTAAACTTAGCCAGAGTTTCAAAATAACGGTCTTCAATGAGATTGAGTCTGAAGGCCTGTTCAGCCTTGATACGGCTTAACTCGATTTTGTTCTGCTTGGTTTTCGATTCATACTTCTTTCCAAATACCGGAATCGATAGATTTACTCTAGGCATTAGGATATCTTTTCCGTTGTCGGTGACCGCCAAATCAGTTCGTGGGGCTACCGATAAATAATCAACTCCAAAGGCAATACCCGGTAGGCGTTCTTTTTGATTCAATCGTTCTAGATCTTCAACCGATTCGAATAACCCGTCGTAGAGAAGCAATTCAGGATGTTTGGTAAAATCAGGGGTTTCAGGTAGAATTACCTCAGCAATGGATAGGTCTGTAGGCAGCTCGACAAGATCATCCAAAGCCTGTCCTACAAGGTTACTGAACCTCTGCTGTGCAGCTTTCAAACCGAAGGTCAGACTACCCTTACGCTGTTTCAGTGTATTTTCGAAAATATCTAATTCGAGTAACTCACTAAGCGCCGATTCACCCGCTGATAAAGAACCTAACAATTGGGCTCTTCTTAGTTCAAGCCAATCTAGAATTTGAAGTACCAAATCTAAACTCTTGTTTAAACGATAGAGTTCATAGTAAGATTGGGCTACCGATAAGCTTAGCTTTCGCTTGGCTATGCTCAGTTCGACAAAAGCATTTTCGGCTAATGATTTGGCGTAAGTTTCTCGAGCCGATAAGGTACCAAACCAAGGAATCATTTGCCCGATGGTAACTCTTGACTGTTGAGGGCCCGTACGTGTTTCTGGTTCGCTAAGGAAGTATCCGAGACTTAGCTCGGTATTCCCTAGACTGCGCGATTGGTTGACCTTCTCATTGGCAATATCATTAGCCAATAGAATCGCCTGAATTTGCGGATGGTTTTCTTCAGCGATTTGAATATAATCTTGCAGGCTTTGTCCGAAAGAACTTGCCGATACTAACCACAGGGCACAAAGGAATCTCATTTTATTTCTCATCAGACGTCATTTTTAATTGCCATTCTTTCTTCAGACTGTAAAGTATAGGTACCACGAATAGCGTGATTAATGCGATTGCCATCCCTCCGAAACTTGGAATCGCCATGGGGATCATAATATCGCTTCCTTTACCCGTGCTGGTTAAAATCGGAAGCAAAGCGAGAAGTGTAGTCGCTGTTGTCATTAGGCAGGGGCGAATTCGTCGCTCTCCCGCAATGACTACCAAATCTCTAATTTCATCAACCGACTTAACCGTTGCCCCATTAAAGGATTGGTCGAGATAGGTCGCCATGAGTACTCCATCGTCGGTAGCAATTCCGAACAAAGCAATAAAGCCCACCCATACCGCAACGCTTAAATAGATCGGATGTATCTGAAACAACTCCCTCAGGTTCACCCCGAAGAAGGATAGATCTAAAAACCAAGGTTGTCCATAAAGCCAGATCATGATAAATCCGCCCGCAAAGGCCACTGCAATTCCTGAGAACACCATCAGGGTGGTACTCATCGATTTGAATTGTAAATAGAGGATCACTAGAATGATGAGCAAAACAAGAGGCACTACAATCGAAAGGGTTTGTTCAGCTCTCATTTGATTCTCATAAGTTCCGGTAAACTCGAAGCTAATACCTTGAGGAACCAATAGATCACCTGAGGCGATGTGGTTTTCAATGAGTTGTTGAGCGTTTTCAACGACTTCTACTTCTGAATATCCGGCACTCTTATCAAAGAGCACATAACCGACTAAAAAGGTGTCTTCGCTTTTAATCGATTGAGGTCCTTTTTCATATCGAATTGCTGCCAATTCTGACAAGGGAACTTGCACTCCCTTAGCGACGGTAACGTAGGTATTGGCAATCGTGGTAGGAGTATTTCTAAGCTCTCTCGGATATCGAACCCTCACCGTATAGCGTTCCCGTCCTTCAACGGCCTGGGTGATTGGCATACCCCCCAAAGCAACCTGAATGACCTTTTGAACTTTATCAACCGACACCCCGTAGCGAAGTAAAGCATTGCGATCGATGTCGATAAGGAGATAGGGCTTACCGACAATTCTGTCGGCAAACACTGAAGAAGGCTTAACTCCAGTTGACTGTTTTAGCAGCGACTCTAATTCTAACCCGAACGATTCTATGGTACTCAGATCTTGCCCTTTTACTTTGACTCCCATCGGAGCACGCATGCCCGACTGTAACATAACGAGTCGTGTTTCAATCGGTTGTAGCTTAGGCGCAGAGGTTACCCCAGGCAACTCGGTAGCGCGAACGATTTCATCCCAAATGTCATCTCTAGACTGAATACTTGGTCTCCAGTTTCTGAAATACTCCCCATCAGTATCTTCAATCAACAGTCGATGATCGAATCGCGGCATTTGCTGTACACCTGAAGTCAAATTTGGGTTAACAATAACACCACCATTCGATAGAATAAATCTTCCCAATTCATCGATCTTGAAAGTGGCTGGCTTACCCGCACGTAATTCGTACTCTGGATAATAGACAATCACATTTTCAAACATCGAAAGAGGCGCAGGATCTAGTGCAGATTCGATTCTCCCCGATTTACCCACTACGGTTTCTACCTCTGGGATTTGAGCTACCGCCTTGTCTAAATTTTGTAGAATAGCACGATTCTCTGATACCCCAGTATGTGGCATCGAGGTAGGCATGAGTAAAAACGAGCCTTCGTTCAGTGAAGGCATGAATTCTTCAGGAGTAGAACGCATAATAGCGTAACCCGCCAATAGTATAGCTAACGGAATACTTAGAAAGTAAGCCTTGTGCGCAAGTGCCCATCGCAGCATACGAGTATAGTAGCGTCTAAATAAGTAGAATCCACCAAGCAGGCCTCCACAAATCAAACTCACGAAAAGTAAGTTGCTCATTAAGCTTCGGTCAAAACCAAGCGGTCTCCAATACTGAGCTAATAGAATAATTAGCGTAAATACACTAAAGCCTAAGCTGAGTTTAGTATAAGACTCCTTGCCGAGTTGATCTAGTAGATGCGCAATACCCAATGCCCCAAAGACAAGGAGTATCAAGGAGGGGGTAAATCCACCGATAAGACCCCCTAAACCTAAGACGATCAGTGTGGCGTTTAAAATGATTTTAGTGAGACGTCCGCTTTTTGGTTTTTTGAAGACCAGAACTGCAAAGGTCGGAATCAAATAAAGCGTCACCACAATCGCCGCCAGAAGGGCAAACGTTTTGGTGAAAGCTAGGGGGCTAAATAATTTTCCTTCAGCACCGGTTAATGTAAATACCGGGATAAAACTGATGATTGTCGTAAACACCGCAGTGATGATCGCGCCCGACACTTCAGTGGTCGCCTCATAAACAATATCAACGACAGGACCCTCTTTCTGTTTTAAATGGTTCAGAATATTCTCGGTGAGGATTACTCCTAGATCGACCATGGTACCAATCGCAATCGCTATACCAGAAAGGGCAACAATATTCGCATCTACCCCGAAGTATTTCATAGCGATAAACACCGATAGAATGGCAACCGGAAGTAAACCAGAGATCAACAATGACGCCCTTAAGTTGTAAACCATGACAATGACAATAAGCATGGTGATTAGTACCTCAAGAATAAGCGCTAGGTTGAGCGTATCAAGCGTTTCGTAAATCAGTTCGCTACGGTCATAAAAGGGTACCAGGGTGACCTTTGATTCTGTACCGTCAGCTATCACTTTGGTCGGAAGCCCCTTTTGCAACTCCTCAATCTTTTCTTTCACCTGGTCAATCACCTCGAGCGGATTTGATCCATAGCGCGCCACAACAACACCCCCTACAGCCTCTGCTCCTGCCTTATCAAGCATCCCTCTACGTTCGGCCGGCCCTAAACTTACTCGAGCCACCTCACTGAGCGGAATCGATTTAAAATCTGAACTCGTAACGGTTACATTTTTTAGATCCTCAATCGACTTTAGGTAACCTAGGCCTCTAACTAAGTACTCTATTTTATTAATCTCAAGGGTTTGAGCCCCTACATCTCTATTGCTTTGCTTAACAGCTGAAACCACCTGTTCTAGATCGATTCCATAAACCTTCAATCGTTCAGGGTCAACATCAATCTGATACTCCCTTACGAAACCTCCGATAGAGGCAACTTCAGAGACTCCTCCGGCAGATGCTAAGGCGTATTTAACATAGTAATCTTGGGTACTTCTGAGTTCATCGAGACTCCATCCGCCGGTGGCATTGCCTTCTGAATCTCGCCCCTCAAGGGTATACCAAAAAACCTGACCTAATGCGGTCGCATCTGGCCCAAGGGCCGGAGAAACTCCTTCGGGCAATAAACCACTAGGCAAGGCGTTTAGCTTTTCAAGAATTCGGCTACGACTCCAGTAGAAATCGATGTCCTCTTCGAAAATGATATAAATGCTTGAAAAACCAAGCATCGAAGAACTTCGGATGGTTTTCACACCCGGGATTCCTAATAAAGAGGAAGTGAGCGGATAAGTAATCTGATCTTCAATGTCTTTTGGAGAGCGTCCGTCCCATTTAGTAAAGACAATCTGTTGATTCTCTCCCAAATCAGGAATAGCATCAATGGCCACCGAATCAGCTCCCACCCAAGAATTCGAGGAAGGAAAAGGGATAACTCTTGCCCCCCAGATGACCAAAACGGCAAAAAGCAGGTAGGCAAATAATTGATTTTGAAGAAAAAACTTAATGCTTTTGTTGAGCATAATTCATTGATTTAATAGGATGATACATGTATTACTCTAGTGCAATTAGCCTAGAGCTCAGTAATACCTATCAATCAAATTAAAAACACCTGATACATCAGATGTAATCGCTCAGGAGGGTCAGGAGGAGAAGATCTAAAAATTGAAGGAGCTTCAATCGCAACCTCAACCGGCTCAATGATTGAAAGATCCCATGGCTCAATAACGATCGCAACAGGAGCATAGTCAATGAATACTTCACTGTGCTTCAGATCGTCTTGACCCTTTAGCGTGTGTGTTTCATGATCACAACACTTATTGTCTTCACTCATTGCCATACCGCAACCAGCGGCTTCAGAGAAGACTGCTGTACTCACTACACGGCCCATACAGATATGCTGATCTACCGTCCAAGAGACCGTAGAAACAAGGACGAGAAGACTCATCGCCCATGAAAATATCTGAAGACCAATTCGTTGCATACAAGGTCAAAGCTACAAAATAATTGTATTTAATGTTGGTTTAGGATTTGGTGTAATCCAAGCCTTGCTTTACTGCAAACATTAGCTATCGAAAAAAAATTTTAATTGCTAGCTTCAAAAGCAAGCCGCTTAACTCCCTTATTATTTGTTATATAGATTTGTTTAATACCATTTGAGATTTCAATTGATCTCGAACTTTGAGAAAGATAACCCGATCCAAAATAGAACTCTTTGTGGGTTTTTGAATTGTTCTCATAGATGATTTCACAACTTATATCTGTAGGAAGTATCTTTAAACTCTGCTCTTGAAGCTGGTTTAAACTAAATACCTTGAGCAAATTATTATTATTTGCTACTAGAATTTTTAAATCGTTGTCTTTATCTCTCAATAACGAAAGGCCTGTCGCATCCAAATCATTTATAAATCCACTTTGTTCTAAGGTCAAAGGCTTAAAATTCCCTCTACCATCGCCTTTTAATACTAAACCTTTCGATGCATCATATCTCCCGGCAGACACATTTGTTTGGTAAGAATTCCCTGTTAGCAAGATATCCTCAAAATTATCATGATTAAAATCAGCTACCACGATACCTTTGACAGGTGCAAATTGGGCTTCAATTGGTAAAGGATTT
>JAHEKV010000005.1:72711-74068 GCA_024638165.1 Flavobacteriaceae bacterium | reverse complement strand
TGCGCAGTATCACCCGCACCGTGTGTCTTACCGAAAGTATGACCTCCTGCAACAAGAGCTACCGTCTCTTCATCGTTCATTGCCATTCGAGCAAAAGTCTCGCGGATATCACGTGCAGAAGCAAGAGGGTCTGGCTTACCATTAGGACCTTCTGGGTTAACATAGATAAGACCCATTTGAACCGCAGCTAGTGGATTATCGAGATCACGATCACCAGTATAGCGCTTATCTCCTAACCACTCTGTTTCTGGACCCCAGTAAATATCTCCTTCTGGCTCAAATACGTCTGCACGACCACCACCAAAACCAAAAGTTTTAAAGCCCATTGTTTCAAGTGCAACATTACCAGTTAGAATCATAAGGTCAGCCCAAGACAATTTATTCCCATATTTCTGTTTGATTGGCCAAAGAAGACGACGAGCCTTATCAAGGTTTCCGTTATCTGGCCAACTATTTAGAGGAGCCATTCTTAATGTTCCTGCTCTTGCACCACCGCGGCCGTCTTGGATGCGGTAAGTACCGGCACTATGCCATGCCATTCTGATGAAGAATGGACCGTAGTGACCGTAATCAGCAGGCCACCAGTCTTGAGAATCAGTCATTAAATGAGCTAAATCCTTCTTTAGTTCATCGTAATTGATAGAAGAAAATGCCTTTCTATAATCAGTATTTGCTCCTGTAGGCTTCATTTCAGTAGTATTTTGGTGAAGCATTCTGAGGTTCAATTGCTCAGGCCACCAATCTGCGTTTGAAAATCCACCAGCAGCCGTGTGACGGTGCTTAGCTCCCATCACTGGGCACTTTTCAATTCCTTCGTTTGTATCGTGTGAGTGCATAGTAAAATTTTTTGCAAATTAATTCATATTCAGTGCGATAGGGTCGCTTTCAAATAAGTTGTGTTAATTCAATTATAAGATTATCTTATATACTGAAATATTTCTAAAGATTTTTGTTATAGTCAATTCTGAATTGCCTTCTCAGCGGCGATTCTTCCACTACTCATTGCGGCATTCAGTGATGGGTAAAGCAAGTAATCACCTGAGTGAAAAACAGCAGGCTCAGCATCAGACAAGTCAGGCTTCAATCGGATTTCAGAAATAACGGGCAATGCTTTTTCAATCTTGAAATGCCTAACGAGCTTTCCTGTTTCAATTCCTGAACGCGTCTTAATCTCATCTCTGATCAACCCCTCAAGCCGATCTGAATCGTCTGAAACTCCAACCGCGGTAGCAGAAAGTATACAAGAGTTGCTACCTTCGAGTATATGTATCGAATTCACCGAATTTGATTCTGGAAATAATCCGATCACATTCTTTAATTTCTCAGAATACTTAGATACTTTGGATAATTCAAAGTA
>JAHEKV010000005.1:0-72611 GCA_024638165.1 Flavobacteriaceae bacterium | reverse complement strand
TCAAAAAAATCTGTTTTAACTCGTCCCCCTAGACGGTTTGAAGATTCATATAAAGTAGGAAAAACACCCCTAGCTTCAAGTTCTAATGCAGCAATGATACCACTGATACCACCACCAAGGATGGCAATGTCAGGAGAGAATGTGGACATTTAAACCGTAGGAACGTGCTTAATGCGCTTTTCGATTTTCTGTTTTTTAGCTGTCACGCGCTTCATCCAATCCATGAGATCGGGATCCTTAGACTCTTTATAAATCTCATTGATCGCAAGAACTATGGCTTTACCCTCTCTTGAGTATTTTACACGATCACTTGTGCTCATGTGACTCATGGCCAGTTTTTCATATTCTTCGGCTTGTGTCAGTAAATCTTCTACAGAATTGTTCATCGAATCTCTTAAAAGGTTAAACAAATATGGGTTAAAAATATGAGAATGTCTAACCTCAACTACAAAGTTTAATAAAAGATTAAGAATTAGTCAAATTATTGACCTATCTCTCTTGCCTCAAAATCAACGATTTCGGCAGATTCAAAACGATAATCAATCTCAATGGGGTTGCAGCATACCTCGCAATCTTCGACATAGAGTTGTCTACCATCGACAGGGTCAAGAATCATTGAAATTTCTTCCCAACAGTAGGGACACTGAAAAAAATGCTCAAACATTTATTTTAGGCATTAAAGGATTCGATTTGATCACTAATCGAGCCCCATTCTTCCATTTTCATTTCTAATTCGGCCTTGAGTTCTTGATAACGATCCATATAACCAGGAGTCTTAACTAGTTCCTCATAACGTTCTAAAAGTTCCCCGTCTTTAGTGGCGATCGACTCCTCTAATTCTGTAATTCGCTTTTCAATAGAACCCAATTTATTCTTGAGAGTTTTTAATTTCTTCTGATCAGCATAACTCATCTCATTAGGAGACTTGTCTTCCCCTTTAGTATTAGAGGTTTGACTTTGAACCGTTGCCTTTTCAACCTCTCTAAAGTCATTTACCTTTCGCTGCTCCAAATAGAAATCAATATCTCCCAAATAAGGTTTCACCCTATGATCTCTAAATTCGAAAACCTGATCAGTAAGCCCTTGTAGAAAGTCGCGATCGTGAGAAATAACGAGAAGGGTACCTCCGAAATTGAGAAGCGCACGCTTTAATACCTCTTTAGATTTGATATCCAGGTGGTTGGTAGGTTCATCCATCACCAACACATTGAAAGGCTGTAGTAAAAGCTTTGCAAGTGCGAGTCGATTGCGCTCACCTCCCGATAGCACTTTCACCTGTTTATCGACATCATCGCCTCCGAACAGAAATGAGCCCAAAATGTCTCGAACCTGAGCTCGGTTTGATTCGTTGGCTGCATCAATCATAGTGTCCAAAAGCGTTTTGTCACCGTCTAGATATTCTGCTTGGTTTTGGGCAAAATATCCGATTTCAACGTTGTGTCCGAGTTTAAATTGTCCTTGGTGCTCTAACTCACCAACAATGATCTTAGCAAGGGTAGATTTACCTTGACCATTTTGACCGACAAAAGCGGTTCTCGACTCTCGTTCAAGAAGAAAAGAAACTTCATTAAGAACCAAAGATGCTCCATAAGACTTAGAAACCTTATCGAGTTCTAAGATCACTTTACCGGGTTGTTTAGATACCGGAAAACGAACGTTCATGACCGCTGTATCAGTGCCGTCCACCTCGATTCGGTCAATCTTATCGAGCTTTTTGATTAAGGACTGAGCCATCGAGGCCTTGGTTGCCTTCGCTCTAAATTTCTCAATCAATTTTTCAGTCTGTTGAATTTGTTTCTCTTGGTTCTTAAGCGCATTCATTTGCTGTTCTCTTATCTCCTCTCGAAGAGCTAAGAACTGTGTATATGGCTTTTGATAATCATAGATTCGACCTAAAGAAATTTCAATCGTTCGATTCGTAACGTTATCTAAGAACATACGGTCGTGAGATACGATCACTACAGCTCCCGGATAGGAGTTCAAAAACGTCTCTAACCAAAGTATTGACTCGATATCTAGGTGGTTTGTAGGCTCATCGAGAAGTAAAACGTCATGCCTTTGAAGGAGTAGTTTGGCAAGTTCGATTCTCATCCGCCATCCGCCCGAAAAGGTGTCTGTCAAGCGATCAAAGTCGGTTCGCTTAAAGCCGAGACCTTGTAAAACACGCTCGGTTTCTCCTTGATAGTTATAACCCCCCAGTATTTCATATCTCGTGTTCAAATCACTTACCGCCACCATAAGATCGTGATACTCCTCACTTTCGTAATCAGTTCTTGTGGCCAATTCGTGATTGACACGGTCCATCTCTCGCTCTACACTCTTTATTTCTGAAAACGCCTCATAGGATTCTTCGAGAACCGTGCGGCCCTGAACGAAGTCAATGTCTTGCTTTAAAACACCAATGGTGATATTTCGATCACAAGCAAGGGTGCCTTCATCAAGATCTAACTCCTTAGAAAGTACCTTGAGCATCGTCGATTTTCCTGCACCATTCTTACCAATTAAACCTACTCGGTCACCAGGACTGAGTTTATAACTAACTCCCTGAAACAAATAGGTACCCGAAAATGATACGGCGGCGTTGTGTAGATTTAACATGGGCGCAAAGATACCACATCAACTTACAAAATAAAGCTAGGTAACACAGGTTACTTTCATTACTTTCAGAGTCACCTATCTTTAAATAACAAAGTGTAAAACCATGTTTAATAAGGGAACTAAACTCTATAGTATTTTCGGCTCGAAATGCCCAAAATGTCATGGAGAGAGCATGTACAAAAATCCGAACCCGTTTAATATCGCTAGGGTGTACGATATGCCCGAAAGATGTTCGAAATGTGGAACGAAGTACAAAATCGAACCCTCATTCTTCTATGGAGCGATGTATGTTAGTTATGGGCTAGGAGTTGCCATTGCCGTGGCTGCCTTTATCACAAGCCGCTTCATTATTGGCACGAGCATGATCACGGCATTTTTAAGCATTATCGGTTCGATCGTATTACTAATGCCCGTAAATATGCGCTTGGCGCGTAATATCTGGATTAACATTTTTATTAGCTATGATCCTGAAGCGGCCAAAGGGCGCGAAAACGATCAATAGAAATTTCTTGAGGTAAGGGCTGCTTTTCTTCGATATGATGAAATAACTGCTCTGAGGTAATTGGGCCAATCATCACGCCTCTCGAACCCATTCCATTCAATACATGACAGCTTGAATAGCCAGGATGCGTACCGACTAAAGGCTTTCGATCGGTAACTGTTGGTCTAACTCCGGCAACATGATCGATTACTTCAAACGGTAATTTCAAAAACTTTTGAAGCTTTTCGACGAGTTCTTGTTTCGAAGCTTCAGTCGGTATACTCGTCTTGTCCTTCCACTTATAGGTCGCACCTATCCGGTACAAATCATCTCCCACCGGTATGATAAAAACTCCCGACTTAATCACTCTAGTTTCGTCTAAACCCTTGCAACGAATAAGAAGCAATTCTCCCTTAGTGCCATTTAATGGTAAATAATTGAAAAAAGGATTTTTCTTGATTCCGTATCCCTCGGCAAAAACAATGTGTTTTGCACGAAGCTCCCCGTAGTTAACCACTTCGCTGAATTGCAATCGATTATAAACAAATCGCTCTTCAAGCAGTTGATTCTGATTTTTCAAATAAGCCTTGTAAGCAGATCTAAGAAGCGAGGTGTCTAATTTACCAGTTTCTAAAACCTCGGCTAGTTTAAAGGGTGCTTCGATACCTTCGTTAGTATTCACCTCGAAGCCATCTTTCATAAAACGCTCATACCCCCTCTTATCGCGTGCCTCGTACCAAGCATTTTGCTCTGAAGCCGTATTCAAAATTCGTAAAGTGGGTATTTTTTGGTCAATCTCAACTCCTAAGAAGGCTGTCAATTCCTCGTAAAAAGGCATAGCGTAATCAAGTTGTTCAGCGGCATGATAAGCTAGAGTAAAACGCTTTAGTATTAAGGGATTATACAGCCCTCCGGCTACTTCTGATGCACATTGGGATTCATCACTGATCACTAAAAAAGATCGATGATGGCGCCTCAACTGTTCGGCAAAACAGATTCCCGCTAAGCCCGAGCCGACAATGATGTAATCGACTTCAGTTGACAAAATTATTGTTGTTTAGTAGGATTGAGAACGGTGGTTTGATTTTCCTCTTTCTTCTTACCCTTGAACAGATCAAATAATCGCTTACGCTGAGCTAATCGCTCTTCTTCAGCGGCTGTGCCTGAACTAAAATCAGGAAACTGTAGGTCGCGCTGTAAGGCAGCAATATCGTCTAGCTCATTATCGGTCTTATAAATTTCAGCCTTAAAAGTTCGTGTATTCAAGATGCGATCAAAGGATACGGGGAAATTAGTATTTACGTTATTAAACGATGGGGTTGCGGCAAGTAGAGGCCGAACATCCGGGTACCATACCCAGAATAGTTCCACTAAGTACTCCTCTCCAGATTCACTGTCTACCTGATCAATAAAGTTAACATCAGGAGCTACAGGAGCAATTCCTAAGATTCGATAACGTAACTCTGATCTTCTTTTATCAAAATACCATACTCCTTTAACTCGATATTCTTTGATATCGTAAGCAGAAATATCGCGTTGAGCGATATAAGCCTCAGTTAAAGCCTTTCCTTGGTTTAATAACTCGAAACCTGCTGAAGTAGTATCTCTTTTCTGAATAGCAGGTAGTAAATCTTCAAACTGTCTAGTTTCTTCAAAGTAAGAATCTGAGTAGGCACGAAGACGTCCTGATTTCAGTGCTTTTAGTAAGGTGTAGTAAAGCGAACGCTTTTCGGTACGCAGGGTATCTACCGGATAGTAAAGCACCTTATTCGTCTCCTCATCTAGGTTCACCTTTTCCCAAACCATTTTTGACCATAGAATAGAACGATCAGCCACATTTTCGTATCGGATGATCGACTCATTATCATCAGGCGCCAACGCCTTGTCTTCGGCCTTAGGAACTTGAAACAGTTTAGCATTAGCCTGTGCGTTCGCAGCAGAACTGAAGAATATCGTAAAAGCGAGTACTAATAAAACTCTCATCTCAGTGATTAGTTAATAATTTCAACAATTACCTGTGCGGCAGGCTTTAAAAAATACGAGGTGTCTGTGGTCGGATACGTTTTGATATCAAAAATTCGAACCACATCTCCACGAGAGGCTCTTCGAATCGCAGATACTGCCTTGGCATCCATTCGACTTCCTTTAACCTCGATCGTAGGCTGATTAGGTATTTTCATTTTGAATCCACTTACAGCGATCGGCAAATCAAAATCAAAATCAACAAGCTCTGCTCCCACGATCGTCTTTTCAAGTTCAGATCGAGACATTCGTACACTTCCGAATTCACCTCGTACCGTTCCGCTCGGTGCAGGAACATCTTTAATCCTGAATTGAGAGGTAGTCGTTACTTGGCTTCCGTCAGGTAATTCTCCTTTCGCTTCGATTCTTAAAAACTCTCCTCGTGAAGGTCTCACCGTGTAGCTGCTTCCCCCTAAGGCTTTTAATCCAGGTGCCGTTGCCTGTACCTTATTGTTAGGGATACCAGGGATAGAAATCGTCATTGGATTATCTACTCCGCGATAAACCACATTCATTTTATCTGCCGAAATTACTGCTGTGTTAGGCTTAGCTATGGTTGAGAATGATAGGTTTACAGGAACCTCTGTTTCTTCTCCGTTTTCAAGGAACAATAGACGTCCTTCTAGCCTATGATCACCAGGATTACCAGCAGCTACGTTGAGTCGAACACGACCTTCCTCGATAAAGAAATCTTTGTCCTCGTCCAGTGAAACGCCATCTAGTTTGAGGCTCACCTCATTAGGACGCGTTGTTCCATCTTTCCGTCCAAGAACGATTGCTCCATCAAAAGACTCGTCAGAGAAATAGGCTCCTTTTGACTGCTCGAGAAGAGTGGTATAGTTCGTCATAGACACCTCTCTAGTCAATTGTCCCTCAAGTAGCGATTGTAATATTTCTTGTTCAGTTGCCTCAACATCAGATTGCATGGCACTGATCTTGGTAAGCGAGGCAACAAGCGGGAACCCTTCATAGTGGTAGTTCAACCATCCGAGTTTTTGACCGTCACGATTAGTAACCTCATGCTCGCCATCACCCGTCTCAAATCGCTCAATCACAGAGGCCCTTAAGGTCTCGTTCTGCTCTGGAATAATGCCAAGAAGTTCATTTTTGAAAGCATCAATACTCGCCACAAAGGCATCACCCTCCTCAGTTAAACGCTCCCCTTTAAAAAATTTGGCATCTAGGTAGTTGCTCAAATCCATCACCTCATAGTCAGAAGGGTCTTTTACCGTAGCCAGCATTTCAGATTTCAGCGTCTCTAGGTACGAAGAGAAACTTGTAGCTGCCTTTTCCAGATCTAAGGCATTTTGGTACAGTGGACCGAATTTAGCAGGGTTTTCACTCGCTTTTTGTTGTAACGAAAGAAGGTACTGAGTATTACTTACCGCAGTCTTCTCTATATTTCGTTCGAATTTCTCATTGAGCAAGCCAAATCCTGACAGCACCTCTTTACTCATGTTCAACGCAAGCATTGCGATAAACACAAGATACATGAGGTTAATCATGCGTTGTCTTGGTCCTAATCCTGAAGCCATACTTATTTTTTAAGTGCGCTTAACATGCCACTATACACCTCATTGAGTCCTTTAATATTTTCAACTAAAGGAACTAATTGCGATTGAAGAAGCGCAGTTTGCTCTGCTAATTCTTTATCAAGATGGGTTTTCTGGGTATTGGTCTCCACTTGTGAAGCGTACATCTGTTGCAGCGATTGAAGATGCTCAGTCGTTTTAGCTAACTCTTGCGCATACTTCTCCGTTTGACCTAAAGCCTCCACAGAAGGTTGAATCTGCTTTGCAAGCTGTTCGAAATTTTCAATACTCTCAGCGAGTCGCTTCATGAGGTCTGCATCAACTTTGGCCTCGTTAAGCAGAGAGTCAATTTTTTTAGACAATAATCCTTCTGGCGTTTCAGGAGCAGTACTTGCCGATCCACCTCTTAATTGGGGATAAACACGCGCCCAATCATAATCTTCTTCGGGTTTTTCAAAGGCTGAAATACCAAAAATTAAAGCCTCTGTAATCAGACCGATACTAAGAAGTACAGAACCGTTTAAAAATCCGATCTCAAAGTGAGTTAACTTAAAAAGTGCTCCTAGAATCACGACTGATGCGCCGAGACCGTAAGCCATATTCATTGTTTTTTTAGAAAGCATATTAACGATCTTTAATTGTCAAGTTTTGCGGGCACGTAGTCACGAACGGTTCTAAAACCGATATAGGCACGTGCGGAGTCTTTATGTTCAAAATCACGAGTACTTACTCTGATAAAGTATGCGATGTCTTTCCAAGACCCTCCACGAATGGTCTTTTTAGGATTTTCAGGATCCACATAATTGGGGTTGAGCGGAGAAGTGAATTCATAGCTATCAGGATTGTAGGTTGAAGCCGTCCATTCGGCTACATTCCCAGCAATGTGATAGAGTTTTGAACTCCCCGGATGAAAATACTTAGGGTTTTTCACCTTGGCCGCGTAAACCTCTCCATCGGCATCATAACCGTTATCTGGTTTAAAATTCGCTTTATAGCCATTGTTTTTATGGATCAAATCTTCTCCCTCCCATGGGTAAATTAAGTCAGAATCTCCGTTTCTAGCGGCAAACTCCCATTCTGCTTCAGTGGGTAGTCGATAGGCGGGCACTGCTGGCTTTCCGAGTTTTTCGTAGTTCTCATTAATCGCATGAGTTTTGAAGTCGCAATATGCTTTCGCCTGTTCCCAATTCACCCCAACGATCGGGAAATCATCGTACTGCTCATGCCAGAAGTATTCGGTGAACATTTGCTCGTTTAGTGAGTATTCGAAATCTTTCATCCAAGCAAGGGTGTCAGGATATACAGACACCACCTCTTCGCGAACAAAATCAATCGGATTTTGTTTCGGACTCTTTGAGGCCGCCTTGGCGTCAAACCACGTGTATTTATATTTTAATTGCTTAACATCAAGCATGCGCTTACCGTTGTAGGTTTCCCACTTCTCTAAAAACAGCGAGTCCATCACCTCAGCATAATAAATGTCAGGATATCCCTCGGGCTCCCACTCTAAATCTACGTCCCAGTTCAGTTTTCTACCCGCGTAGATATCGTCACTAAAGAGAAGGTAATTTTCATAATAGTACTTATCAGCAACCCTTGCAGTGTCGAGAGGTAGAAAAGCGTAGCGTCCGATCCCTTCATCCTCAGCGGTAAGCCCGAGATCTTCAGCGAGACGAGCCAACTTTGTACGGGTAATCGAATCACGCACGTACTTTACGAATCGTCGGTACTCTTTATTCGATACCTCAGACTCATCGATTAAAAATTTCTTGATCGTCACCTCTTTTCGGGGGGCATCTTTTACTCCATATGGATCATCCGCAGTACCCATGGTGAATGTGCCACTAAAAGGACCAATCATTACATCCTCTGAACCTTTAGGTTTACGAAGGTCGTATGGGCCTTTTTGAGCGGTAGTCTCAGCCACAAAAAGTAGCGTACAGAATAGAAAGAGAAACTTAGTTAGCTTATGGGTTTTCAACTTCATTGGGTTTTTCTGTGGTACGAATATCAAATATAATAATTTACTGCATCGATCTTCTGAAAGCTGACATCCAACGTTCAGGAACTTCATTATCTAGAGCCTTACGATAATCTGATTCTAGACAGGGCACTAAAAGTGGCTTGTCTGTTGGTCTAGCAGCTTGTTCGAAGTTTCCTTTCGGCACTTGTAACCACCAGCGTTCGGTTCGAAGTGATTTATAGAAAATAAGATGTTCTACATCAGTAGGAACATTGAATTTTAAAAAGTCAGGATTTTCAGCAGTGGGTTCTTCATAGGTTCTAAGTGAATACCCTTCCATGAAATACCAGATCATCTGTGCCGCAAGTGCATTCGACTTGGTGTTGTTGACTACCTCATAGATGCCAGCAACTTTAACCGTATCTCCAATCCCAGCGTAACGCATAAGGGCGCAAATCTCACGGCCGGTAAACCCATTCGGAGAGGCTTCATTTACCTCACCAAGGGCACTGGCTTCAATACTTTTCATATCAACGCTCAACAGATCAACCGACCGCAATAATGGCTCGACCCCACGTATATCAGAGGTTAAAGCTCCTAAACGATATAATTCGAAATGCAATTGATCGAGCAAATCAAGTTCTTCTTGAGCGACAAAATAAGATTGGTAACCCATTTGGGTTAGGTGGTACAAGTGGTTCGGAGGCTGGGTAATAACGCGGGAAAGATAGGCCTCTGGAGCAACCATCTCTTCACCAATACTCAAATCGAACTTGGCATCTACATGAGCCAAGTGAACCATTTTACCCGACCGGTCGAATCCGCGATAGGTAGCATAGGTTAATCCCTGAACAGCACCAACGACGATCAGTGTACAATCTTTTTTAAGTAATTCTTCAACGACTGTCGTGAGCAGGTATTCGGTGTCTTGAAGGGTGTCGCCAGCGGTGATTGAACCCAAGTCGACCAAATTCACTGCCCAGTTACCCATGAATAAAGGGTACAACGCATTTCTAAAAGCTGAAGCATCAAAAATCTCTGTGCGTTTACCAAAGGGGGTACGCTGTTCTTTCACCGTTAGTAGCGCAAGAGAACCATTTTTAATTTCTGGAACTCCCGACTTTACCGTATGCTTTACAAACTGCTTACCTAGGCTTTGATCGGGCTGAAGCTCGTTGTGAGCCAAAACCGAATCGCTGATTGGCTGAAGAAAATCAAAGGTCATTGATGCTACTTTTTAGCCGATGGTTTCTTACGGGTTTTTTTAGCAGGCTTAGCAGCTTCTATCCTTTCCTTGGCCTCTTCTAAACTAATCGCAGTTGCATCGATTTCTTTACCCAATTCAACTTTTAATTTTCCACTAATGATATGGTGCCTTCCCCATCGCGCCTTTTCAATACGAATATTTTCTTCAGGCCATGAGGCAACTAACTTCTCGCGCTCTTTAACTTTTTTCTCTTCAATAAGCGCAACCATGTCTGCCTCACTGAGATTGTCAAAATCATAACGCTTATTGACGTTGATAAAAAGACTATTCCATTTAATGAAGGGACCAAAGCGACCCGTTCCTTTAGTTACACCGTGCCCTTCATACTCAAATATCGGGGCATCAGCTAACTCTTTTGCCTTAACCAATTCAATCGCACGGTCAAGGGTGATTTCGAAGGCATTGTCTTCCTGACTCATGGAGACGAATTTCTTGCCATACTTTACATATGGGCCGTATCGTCCAATATTTGCTTCTAAGATTTCACCATTGTATTCACCAAGGGCTCTCGGAAGTTTGAAAAGATCTAACGCCTCTTCAAAGGTGATACTAGTAATTGATTGGTGAGGAAGTAAACCAGCATATCGCGGAGTTTCTTCATCATCAGGGCTTCCAATCTGTGCCATAGGGCCAAAACGTCCTAATCGAACGATTACTTGACGACCCGAATCTGGATCGGTGCCAAGAAGGCGTTCACCACTAGCACGTTCGGCGGTATCTTTTACTTTATCAACGGTCGGATGAAAATCGTCATAGAATTCTCTCATCAAGTTTCTCCACGCAATTTCACCTGCAGCGATTTGATCAAATTTTTCTTCAACCTCAGCCGTAAAATGATAATCTACAATGGATGAAAAATGTTCAACTAAGAAGTCACTAACTACAAAACCAATATCCGTAGGAACTAATTTTCCCTTATCGGCTCCAACTTTTTCAGTCAACGTTTTCGAAACGATTTCATTTTGTTTTAACCTCAGCTCTCTATAAGATCTGTCGTTTCCTTCTATCACTCCCTTTTCAACATACTTCTTATCCATGATACGACTAATCGTAGCCGCATAGGTTGAAGGACGACCAATACCTAATTCTTCCAACTTTTTAACAAGTGATGCTTCAGAATATCGGTAGGGGGCACGAGTAAATCGCTCAGTAGCATGAAGGCTTTGAAGATTTAATTCATCCCCGATCGTCATGGTTGGTAAGAGACCACTTTCTTCATCATCTTGATCATCCGTACCTTCTAGATAAACTTTCAAAAACCCTTCAAAGGTGATCATTTCGCCTTGAGCAGCGAATAGATAATCATGAGTAGAAGCTGCGATACCAACTTTCGTTCGTTCCAATTGAGCATCGCTCATTTGAGAAGCTAATGTTCTTTTGTAAATCAGTTCGTAAAGTCTCGCCTCGTCTCTCTCAAGATTAGGTGATTTATTACCCATCTGTGTCGGCCTGATCGCCTCGTGGGCCTCTTGAGCACCCTTTGATTTGGTGTTATATGAACGAACTTGAAGATAATCAGCACCGTATTGGTTTTCAATCTCAGCACTAATCATGGCAATAGCTTCTGGCGATAGATTTACACTGTCGGTTCTCATGTAGGTTATGAGCCCGGCCTCATACAGTCGCTGAGCAACCTGCATGGTTTTTCGTACTGGGAAATATAATTTTCTAGATGCTTCCTGTTGAAGCGTCGAGGTAGTGAAAGGAGCTGCAGGAGACTTTTTAGCAGGTTTTTTCTCAAGGGAAGAAACGGTAAAAACAGCCGATTTGTTTTGCTCTAAAAATTTCTCGGCAGATTCGAAATTTTCAAAATCTTTAGTTCCTTTAGCCTCTAACTTTGAACGATCACCCGTTTGAAAAAAGGCTTTAACTTTAAAACTAGGTTCAGGTAAAAATGCTTGAATTTCTCTTTCGCGCTCAGTGATCAGTCGCACCGCAACTGATTGTACGCGACCCGCAGACAAACCCGGCTTTACCTTTCTCCACAAAACCGGAGAAAGCTCGTATCCTACAATTCGATCTAAAACCCTTCTCGCTTGCTGCGCATCAACTAGATTTTCGTCGATGTTGCGCGGATTTTGTATTGCTCTCTCAATGGCAGATTTTGTAATACTATTAAAAACAATTCTCTTGGTCTTCGCCTCAGGAAGCTCAAGAGTTTCCATAAGGTGCCAAGAGATTGCTTCTCCTTCACGGTCTTCATCACTTGCTAGCCAAACGGTTTCAGCTTTTTGTGCTAAAGTCTTTAATTTTTTTACTTGTGGTTTTGACCGATCACTTACTACGTAATTAATCGCAAAATCGTTCTCGATATCAATACCCATATCGCTTTCAGGAAGGTCTGCGATATGACCATAACTACTCTCTACAACAAAGTCTTTCCCTAAAATTTTTTCAATCGTCTTGGCTTTCGCCGGTGACTCTACAATCACTAAATTTTTTGCCATAGCGGGGTTTTGGTTGAACACAAAAGTAGAACCTTTTTAATCACTGATTTTACATTACTCGAAGTTGTACCAAAAAATAAAATTTTAAAACATTGTAAATCCGATGTTTACATTTGTGTAATTTTCTGATCCATCCAATTGATTCTTCGATTCAAGTAGTCTTTAAGTGCAGAAATTTCAGCATCATAATCTACTTCGATACCTGTCCATCGTTCAAAATTACGCTCAATAGCTCCCGAGTCTTTGAGTGCTTTCACATCGGCATCGATTCGTGATTCAATGGTAGAAATCTGAAGCGCTCCTGAACGAAGGGTTTGCCAACGACTCTTTAAAAGATTTTTAAAGGCTTCGTCTTCTAAAAGGAGATCCCACCAGAAAGGAACCATCCAGGCATCCTCTCCGACATAATCATTGTAATTAGCAATCCAATCTGATTCTGGAACTCGGTTCCACTTACGATGATATCCGATATTTAAATCCCATACTGGGCCTAGATGAATCGGTCCGTTGCGATCTTTATATAAAAAGGTGCTTAGACGATAAGTATCTTCGTTCATGGTCAACTCATTGAGTATAAAGTAATCTACAAAACTTTGTAAGTCTATAAAGTTCGTGTACGATCCATCTTGAGCAAGAAGAGACCGCTCAAACTGTCCGATTTCGTTTTGTAAATAGCTCTTCTGTTCAGGAGTAATCAATTTATAATCGGGGTACTCATAGACAAAATAGGTCTCTAAATACTGATTGGCGTGATACGGCTCCCCAAAGGGCGCCTCTTGTAGTTCTTCTCCGAAAATGCTGAAGTCTGATCTGAAACTCACTGCTTCGGTATACCTGGCATCGTCAGCCCAATTGTTATCGAAATAAGATAACGGTTGCCCTGCACCTACTTCGCTGCCAGAAGTTTTGTCTATTTTCAAAATGTAACCGCCCGTAAGAGCATCTCCAGTATTATCGGCTTCTGTTATCGATTGAATATTAATTCGATTTTCGTCACGTTTCAACTTTTCCATCAGCAGGTATATCCCTAGATACTCGCCATTAATTTCTAGCTCTACAAATCGAGATCGAGCGGCATAATTTCCCATTGACCTAAATATCTCATAACCCAGACGGTGAAATAAAAAGGTAGTATCAAAGAGTGTATTTGGAGCCCTGAAAACCTGACCCATTAAGATCCAATCTTCTTCTGCGGGCATACCCAATAGTTCAACTGAAAGATCATTGCCGGTCTCGTCCCAGGTCTCTACCCCAAAAGACTTTTTATCAGATAAACGATATGAAGTAGATCCTCGATATTCAATTCCCATAAACTGCGTGTAAGTAAGTTCGTTTCGCTCAAAGATTCTCATCTCTCCAGCTACCTTGGGCTCGTTGAGAATGGGAGCATCAGTAAGCACCTGAACATAAGGCAACAAGTCACTCGAACGATTTAAAGCTCCTTCAGGAGCGTCGCTAGCGCCCAGCTTTAATTCACTTGCACAAGAAAGTAAGCTTAGTGATAGGATCAGAATGAGAAATTTTACGGGTTTCAAGGTCATCATAGATGAATGATATTATTTAATACTAACTTTAGACAAATCTAACACATGAATTTTCTACGACTGCTAGAATCTGGAGATCTGGGCTTAAGATTCTTGATTACTCTTTTATTTGTGAGTCTTCTTATTGCATTAGGGAGTTTTAAAAAAGAGAACCCTAAGAGAAACACCTACACTTATTTTGTAATCAGTATGGTCGTTTTTTTCTTGTGTTTCACACTAAACACCATTGATCTTAATCTAGGGATGGCACTTGGTCTTTTTGCCATATTTGGAATCATTCGTTACCGCACAGAAACGATCAAAGCGCAGGAAATGACGTACCTTTTTGCTTTCATTGGTCTAGCTGTGATTAATTCACTAGCACCCTTTGACCCAGTAAGCGAACTACTACCCCTTAACATATTAATTACCTTAAGTATTGCAGCGGCGCAGAAAGTTCTTCTTGATCGCGACATTGAAGTGGCTCAGAAAGAAAAACTTTCAAAGACAGTAGTTGTTTTACCTTTTAACAGGGAGGATGTTTTTGAACAAGCTGTACTTAAAGAACGCATAGAGCGTCAAATTCAAAAGAAAATCAAACGAATGGATCTTAGCCGAATTGACGAAGAGCTCAATCAAATTACCTACACTATATATCATTAAGCAATGCTTAGAAAAATCGTATTACCTCTAATCCTATTCAGTTTTTTTCACAGTAGCGCTCAAAGCTCAAATCGACAATGGCTTGCACTCTCGTATGAAGCTTTTGAATCAAAGCAGAGTAGTCTTGTTTTCAGTCAACGTCTTCGCTGGCAGGATCAAGAATTTCATCAATGGATTAGTGAATTAGATTATAAAACTGATTTAGGTAAGGATTTTTCTGCAGGAGTTGAATTTCGTTATATCCTAGAAAGCGACAGAACTGGGGCGATTCAAGGTAACCGATCAGCCGGCCGAGTGCGATTCAATCTCTATCACGAAATAGAAACCGATTTATTTGAATTAGAGAACAGAGCAGGCATACAATACAAGAGAAGGTTTGATGACCAGAAAGAGGATTTGGCCATACGCCTTCGGCCACAAATCACTCCAAAGATTCGAAATTTCAAACACGATCCTAACTTGAGGGTTGAATGGATACAGAACCTAAGTGACTCAAAAGATTACAGCGTTCGTTATGGAATTGATTTCCCGTTTAAATTCGATAGTAATCGATTAAAAGTTGGATACTTCATGGAAACTGCAAACCTTGGAGGTGAACAGCACGTGTTGTATTTGGGATATAAATTCGGACGTTAATTTATTTTCATTCTAAAGGAGGAATCTTCTTGCTTTAGGTTTATAAACAATTCATCATCCATTGCGATTTAAACCAACCTTTTTCTTTCTACTTTGGGCCTCGATGACTTATGGTCAAGGAGAGTCTCTTGAGTTAACGATGCACTTAAATACCATCTCAGAGACACACGCTGCAGTGCAATCTGATCAACTCTTTACCACTAGTAGAAGTTATATTGAGACCAGTATTGGTCTAGAGTTTACTACGAATAAATCACACTGGCAACTATTCACAAATATAGGATTGATTCACGGGGCTTCTATCAGTGAACGTATCGGGGATCTTTATCTAGCATCAAGCATTGATGCACAAGATTCGTTTCGAATGCAGAACCTATGGCTAGGTTATGAAAACGAAAAACAAAATTTTAAAATTCGTGTCGGAAACCAAGCCGTTGATGATCTATTCATGGTAAGTGATCGAAGTAACTTTTTCATTCATGGCGCTGCAGCATATGTATTTACCTTTTCAATGAATGCACCTCAATGGCCTGTCGCATCCCTAGGTTTATCTTCTAGCATTAAGCTTACCAATCATCAGACATTAAGTTTTGGGATATATGGATCAGACCCAGAGGTGACTAATGAGTCTATCAACAACGGATTCAAACTGAGAAGAAACTACACAGGCTCCCTAAAAATCATCGAGTGGCAAAAAACTAAAGGAAATAACCTTCTTAAACTCGGTTTTTTTAGTGATAATAATCGTTTTGGATTTTATGATGGCTTAACCTCGTCGCTGAATGCACTCTATTTAGTCAAAGAAGGTCTACTAAGCCCTCTATCCTCGAGAACAGAACTATCCTATCACTTAGGACTTAGTCGAACTTTAAACGATCAAACCGCTCCCATTAATTACGATGTTCGAGCCGCTATTTTTGCAAAACCCACTACATGGAGTAAGGAGGTGACTTTTGCGCTAGGTTATTTCTACCCACACGTAAATCAAGATTATCTCGAAAACCTAAATATTCGCAGCGAAAGCTTTGGAGAATTAAGCGCCTCACTACCCTTAAATAAAAACGCAACGATTCAATTCAGCACTCAATACATCCGAGGAGCAGGAGCGATAGAGGGGGTAAATTCAGATCCGAGCTTTTTAGGAGTTTTACGATTTTACTACTCATTCTAGTTGACACTACCGACATTTTGTCAGTTTTTAGGTTTTTTGCGTACCTTTGACCCTCTAAAATTGCGAACTTGAACGAGTTAGAAAAGAATCCAAATCAGTACAACGGCGAAGCCCTAACCGTTGAAAATAAAGGAGGTGACCGTAAACTTTATATCGAAAGCTACGGCTGTCAAATGAACTTCTCAGACAGCGAAATTGTCGCTTCTATCCTGAGTAAAGAGGGCTTTAGCACTACCACAATTTTAGAGGAGGCAGATTTAGTACTTGTAAACACCTGCTCTATTCGCGAGAAGGCTGAGCAAACGGTTCGAAAGAGACTAGAAACTTTCAATGCCGTTAAATCTAAAAAACCAGACATGAAGGTGGGTGTTTTGGGCTGCATGGCAGAACGATTAAAACATCAATTTTTAGAGGAGGAAAAAATTGTCGACATGGTTGTAGGTCCTGACGCTTACAAAGACCTACCTAACCTCGTCGGAAAAGTGGACGAGGGAAGAGAGGCCGTGAATGTGATACTATCTAAAGAAGAGACCTATGGCGACATAGCACCCGTTCGGTTAGGGTCGAACGGAGTTACTGCATTTGTATCAATTACTAGAGGCTGTGACAATATGTGTACCTTCTGTGTAGTTCCATTTACTCGAGGTCGAGAACGAAGTAGAGATCCAGAATCCATCTTGAAAGAAATCAATGACTTGTGGGATAAAGGATTTAAAGAAATCACCCTTTTAGGTCAAAACGTCGACTCTTATCTATGGTATGGAGGAGGTCTTAAAAAGGACTTTGAAAAGGCTACCGAAATGCAAAAAGCAACCGCGGTCAACTTTGCAGACCTTTTAGCATTGGTCGCAGAGGTCCAACCTAACATGAGAATTAGATTCTCTACAAGTAATCCACAGGATATGACCTTAGACGTAATCGAGGTCATGGCCAAGTACGATAACATCTGTAAATACATTCACCTTCCTGTACAGAGCGGATCCGATCGCATATTGAAGAAAATGAATCGTCTTCATACCCGCAAAGAATACATGAGGTTGATTGATAATATTAAATCGATCATTCCTGACTGCGGTATAAGTCAAGACATGATTGCAGGTTTCCCAACAGAGACTGAAGAAGATCATCAGGACACACTCTCTCTAATGGAGTATGTCAAGTATGATTTCGGATTTATGTTCGCCTATTCTGAACGTCCAGGAACTTTAGCCGGTAGAAAATTTGAGGATGACATTCCTGAAGAAGTGAAAAAACGTCGATTGAACGAAATCATCCAAGTACAACAGAAGCATGCTTTGTATCGCACCCAAAGTCACATGGGTAAAACCGAAGAGGTATTGATTGAGGGTGATTCAAAAAAATCAGACCAGCACTGGATGGGTAGAAACTCTCAAAACACCGTGGTTGTTTTTGAGAAAGAACACTATCAAATCGGTGATTATGTCAATGTGAAAATTGAAGACTGCACCTCAGCTACCCTTCTTGGCAAAGCGGTAGGATATGGAGTTCATCAAAGTTAAAATTTATGGATTCGGTTAATCAAATCAAGCAACGCTTCGAAATCATCGGTACGAACCGAAAGCTCGAAATGGCCATCGAAAAAGCGATTCGAGTGGGCCCAACTGATATCTCCGTACTCATTACTGGGGAAAGTGGTGTTGGTAAGGAGGTGATGCCCAAAATCATACACTCTCAATCACACCGAAAACACCACAAGTATATTGCCGTAAACTGTGGGGCCATTCCTGAAGGAACCATCGACTCAGAATTATTCGGACACGAGAAGGGCGCTTTCACGGGGGCCACTCAAGCACGCCAAGGATATTTCGAGGTCGCCGACGGGGGCACTATTTTTCTAGATGAGGTTGGCGAACTACCCCTACCTACACAAGTACGTCTCCTACGTGTACTCGAAACTGGCGAATTCTTGAAAGTGGGTTCTTCTAAAGTGCAGAAAACGAATGTACGTATCATCGCGGCCACTAATGTTAAGATGCAAGAAGCGATTCAAAAAGGACAATTCAGAGAAGACCTTTTCTATCGTTTGAGTACCGTAGAAATCGAACTACCCCCTCTTCGTGAGCGCAAAGAAGACATTCACTTGTTATTCAGAAAATTCGCGGTTGACTTTTCGAGAAAGTACAACATGCCTACCATCCGACTAGAAGATGATGCTATACAATTATTAGAAAAATATCGCTGGCCAGGAAATATTCGACAGCTGAGAAATACCGCAGAGCAGCTTTCGGTTTTAGAAACCGAACGCAGCATAAGTAACCTTACATTGAACCAGTACTTACCCCACTTGTCTGGAGATCATTTTCCCGCCTTAGTCGGAAAAGGCAAACAAGACGACGGGGGAGATTTTAGCAGCGAAAGAGAAATCTTATACAAGATACTCTTTGACATGCGAGCAGATATCAATGAATTAAAAAAGATCACGGCCAATCGAAGTGGTGGAGTAGTAGATCGAACTGAAGAAGTAGATATTGAATCTAGAGGATTGACTAATGAGAATACAGCAATCCTCAGTCTTCCAGAAAACAGAAAACCCAACCTTGTCGATGATTACGACTTCGCAGAAGAAATTCAAGAAGAAGAAACCTTATCATTGCATGAGAAAGAGATCGAACTCATTAAAAAATCTCTGGAGCGAAATGGTGGTCGAAGAAAAGCTGCTGCTGAAGAACTAGGGATTTCAGAGCGAACACTCTACCGAAAAATAAAGCAATACGATCTATGAAAAAGTTAGGTGTCGGCTTATTGGTAATTCTCCTGTACTCTTGTGGTCTAAAGATTAGTTACAATCTTTCGGGTGCCAGCGTAGGTACTGCGGAAAGTTTTCAGGTGAATTTCTTTCAAAATGTTGCTGATCAATCACCAGGGTCTACCATAGAACCTGGATTAGATCGGGACTTTACGATGGCACTTCAAGACCTAATCGTCAACCAAACCAGTCTTTCCCTGACCGGTTCAGGTGGTGACCTCATTTATGAAGGCGAAATTGTGGCCTACAACGTTCAACCCATGACCGCAACAGCAAATCAAACTGCTGCTCAAAACCGGCTGAACATGGCGATAAATGTTCGTTTTTACAATAATACTAAGGAGGATTCAAACTTCGAAAAGCGTTTTAGTTTCTTCTACGACTTTCCTGCAACGAGCCTTCTAGAAAGCGTAAAAGCGGAGGCACACGAGGTGCTGTTTGATCGAATCACTCAAGATATTTTTAACGCCTCATTAGCAGATTGGTAATGCTAGTTAACGCTTCAACATATAATGACTGGCTCGAAAACTTCGAGAGAATAGGTAAAGAAGGTCGTGAAGAAATTCGAAGAATAACGAAACGTTACCCTTATATGCAAAGTGCATGGGCGCTACTTTGGCTCTCGAGTGAACAACCTGAAACCAAACAATATGCGCTTCAAAGAGCCGCAAGTTTGAGTTCAAAGCACGCAATCCTACACGCTCTTGACCTAGGAATCAATGACTCCATTGATATTGACGAGTCGAGTATTTCTAGTGCATCGTATCAGCAGATTCAAGATGTTGAAGAGGAAGTTGAATTAGCAGGTGTTAAACCCAGAGAAAATAGAGTTGCTCACGCGTTAACCCAGGTTAAACAAACTTTTGAGATTGAACTTCAGGAGGTAGTGCCGAGCCCACAAATCCCCATAGTTGAGAGGCCGAGCTTCGAACTCGAAGGATCTGTAGAGTCTGCAGAAACTAGCGTCCAAAAATCTTTTGCTGACTGGATGAAACTGATGGTTAGCGGACAAACCGTTGACCTTGTTGGTGGTGTTAGCACCAATGAACAAGAACGAAGGTTTGCACTACTCGATCAGTTCATTGAAACTAACCCTAAGATAAAAGCAGTAAGTGGCGAGCCAGAATCTCAAGTCAATTACGAAAACAAGTTTGAATTAGAAGATGTCGTTACGGAGACTTTAGCCCAGCTTCTCTTCGACCAAAAAAAATACGGGAAGGCAATTAAAGCCTACAAGGCGCTTTCTTTGAAATATCCAGAAAAAAGTAGTTTCTTTGCCAACCAAATTAAAAATGCCAAGGCCCTTAAAGCCAAGGATTAAGTGAAAAAATATGAGCACATTTAGCATATTTCTGATTCTGATCATCGCAGTTTCTCTGCTACTCACATTAGTAGTAATGGTTCAAAATCCGAAAGGAGGAGGGCTTTCTTCAAGCTTTGGAGGTAGCACGCAAGTGGTAGGTGGAGTTAAAAACACCAACGACTTTTTGGACAAAACCACATGGACATTAGCTATTCTTCTAGCAGCCCTTATTTTACTATCGAATGTTTCCTTAAGAAGCGGATTCGCTCAAAACGATTCAAAAGTACTAGACGGTAGCGAAGCTATTATTGAAGAAGTTGCTCCAGCAGCGGTAGAGATTCCTGCAACCTCAACAGAGAACGAGGAGTAAGATTTACTTCGGCTCAAAAGATACAAATGCCAGCTTGTCAGACAAGCTGGCATTTTTTATTACAGCTTGTCAGTTTTTATCCTTTGGCATCATTTTCGTCATTTACGAGATTGAAAAACTTTTAAAACATACATATTATGTCAAATCCAACTATCAAACCATTAGCTGACAGGGTTCTAGTTGAGCCCTTAGAGGCTGAGACTAAGACAGCCTCTGGTATTATCATTCCAGACACAGCAAAAGAGAAGCCTCAAAAAGGTACTGTTGTAGCTGTTGGTCCTGGAACTAAGGACGAACCACTTACAGTTAAGGTAGGTGACACAGTTCTTTATGGGAAATACGCAGGAACCGAGTTAAAGCTTGAGGGAACAGAGTACCTCATGATGCGTGAAAGTGACATTTTAGCAATTATCTAATTCGAAAAATTATGGCAAAGGATATTAAATTTGACATTGAAGCAAGAGACGGCCTAAAAAGAGGGGTCGATGCATTAGCAAACGCGGTCAAGGTAACACTTGGTCCGAAAGGAAGAAACGTAATCATTTCAAAATCTTTTGGAGGCCCATCAGTTACTAAAGATGGGGTTAGTGTAGCCAAAGAAGTTGAGCTAACCGATGAGTTAGAAAACATGGGTGCTCAAATGGTTAAAGAAGTTGCTTCTAAAACCAATGACCTTGCAGGTGACGGTACCACTACGGCAACGGTTCTTGCACAAGCTATCGTAAAAGAAGGTCTAAAGAACGTAGCAGCAGGAGCTAATCCGATGGATTTAAAAAGAGGGATTGATAAGGCGGTTGAAGCCCTAGTAGAAGACCTTCAAAAACAATCAAAAACCGTTGGTGACTCCACAGACAAAATCAAGCAGGTAGCTGCTATTTCTGCAAATAATGACGGTACCATTGGTGATTTAATCGCTCAAGCCTTCGAAAAAGTAGGTAAAGAGGGAGTAATCACTGTTGAAGAAGCGAAAGGTACAGACACCTATGTAGACGTAGTAGAAGGTATGCAATTCGATCGCGGATATCTATCGCCTTACTTCGTTACCGATTCAGAGAAAATGACTACTGAGCTTGAAAGCCCATACATCCTACTTTACGACAAGAAGATTTCAGCAATGAAAGACTTATTACCCGTTCTTGAGCCCGTTGCTCAAAGTGGTAAGCCTCTTTTAATTATCGCTGAAGATGTAGACGGTGAAGCCCTTGCTACCTTGGTAGTAAACAAACTTCGCGGATCACTTCGTATCGCTGCAGTTAAAGCTCCAGGATTTGGAGATCGTCGTAAGGCGATGCTTGAGGATATCGCTATCTTAACGGGTGGTACAGTAATCGCTGAAGAGCGTGGATTTAGCCTTGACAACGCAACTATCGACATGTTAGGTACTGCAGAGAAAGTAAGCATTGATAAGGACAACACTACCATCGTAAATGGTGCTGGAAATGCAGATGACATTACTGCTCGTGTCAACCAAATCAAAGCTCAAATCGAGACCACGACTTCTGATTATGATAAAGAGAAACTACAAGAGCGTCTTGCGAAGTTAGCAGGTGGTGTTGCTGTTCTTTATGTGGGAGCTGCTTCAGAAGTTGAAATGAAAGAGAAAAAAGACCGTGTAGATGATGCGCTTCACGCAACACGTGCTGCTGTTGAAGAAGGTATTGTTGCTGGTGGAGGTGTTGCACTAGTTCGTGCAAAATCGGTTCTTTCAAGCATCGAAACAACGAATGCAGACGAAAAAACCGGTATCCAAATCGTTGAGCGTGCTATTGAAGCTCCACTACGCACCATCGTAGAGAATGCAGGTGGAGAAGGTTCAGTAGTCGTATCTAAAGTTCTTGAAGGTAAAAACGACTTCGGATATGATGCGAAAACAGAACAATACGTAAACATGCTTGAGGCTGGAATTATCGATCCTAAGAAGGTTACTCGTGTAGCATTAGAGAATGCTGCATCGGTATCAGGTATGATTCTTACCACAGAGTGTGCATTAATCGATATTAAAGAAGATACACCTCCTGCAGGACCACCAATGGGTGGCGGAATGCCAGGCATGATGTAATCCTCTATATCATACACAAAAAAAAGCCTCCAAAACTGGGGGCTTTTCTTTTTTAGGTATCTGACCCCCTTTAGAATAACATGTAGAAAGTCATCGCAAGCATGACCGCATTTTCAATGAATGTAGCTTCAGTCATTGGGAGCTTTAGTGCCGTACCCAAACAGGCACACTGAATCTGCCTCTTGTCCAATAACGAACGAATAACACCGAGAGTAGTTGACCCCAAGATTACCAAAGTGATATATAATGCTGTCTGAATTTCAAATCGTGTAATAAAAAGTGCTCCTAGAAGCACTTCTAAAAACGGGTAAGCTTTTCCATAGAACGGCAGCTTTTTAGCGATGGGATCATACATAGCGAACGAAGGCGCAAAACCTTTCAAATCAAGAAATTTGAAAAAACTAAACACCAAGAAGAACCCACCCATAAAATCAAGCATAGCATCTTCAAGACTTGAATTTACCCAGCGATATCCGCTAAAAGCAAATAAATAGGCGCCGATCAGATAAAGCGGATATAATTGCTTCCATTTCGACACCTCCGCATGGTCTGAAAAGGCAGGCGATGACCTTAAAGTGTATTTTTCAGCTAAGCCATCTGAAAGTGTAGCTTCAGAAAGCTTTAGGTTAGTAGACAAAGTAACCTTGCCGCTTTCCTTTTCAATTTCGACTTCACTTACTCCTTGCTTTTCGATATAAAACTCTTTGAGCTTAGCTACGCAGGACATGCAAGTAATTCCATCGATATAAAAGGTTTGTTTCATTGGTAAAAATAAGAGGTTATTCTACTTTTGTAGTTTAACACAAAAGTAATGCAAGCACTCCAAAACGCCGTTTCTCAATTGGTTGATAATGAAGCCTTATCGGTAGGAGAACGTCTCGAGCAAATTTGTGAACTATTGCGATCAAGCATCACTCACTACGACTGGGTAGGTTTCTACTTTCACGAAGACGCAACGCAAACTTTGAAACTCCGAGCATTTGCAGGAGAACCTACTGATCATACCACCATCCCATTCGGAAAAGGAATCTGTGGACAAGTCGCCCTATCGAATCAAAACTTTATCGTGCCCGATGTTAGTGCGCAAGACAATTACATCGCTTGCAGTCTTACCGTCAAGTCAGAGATCGTTATTCCACTTTTTAAAAATGGTAAAAACATCGGTCAAATAGATATCGACTCGCATACACCAGATCCTTTCACAGAAGAGGATGTGAAACTTCTAGAATTCGTCAATCAAAAAGTAGCAGAAATAGTATAATTATGAACTCAACAAAAACGATCCAATCCGCCTTAATATCTGTCTTTCACAAAGATGGTCTTGAACCCATTGTGAAAAAACTAAATGACCTTGGAGTGGTCCTTTATTCGACCGGGGGCACCGAAAAATTCATAAAAGACTTGGGGATTGATGTAATTGCCGTTGAGACCATTACAGACTACCCTTCAATTTTAGGGGGACGAGTAAAGACCCTTCACCCAAAGATTTTTGGAGGAATTCTTAACCGAAGTGAAGAAGCAGAAGATCAAAAAACACTTCAAGAATTTAAAATTCCTCAAATCGACCTAGTCATTGTTGACTTGTATCCGTTTGAGAAAACCGTAGCGGATGGCGGAAGTCACCAGGCGATTATTGAAAAAATTGATATCGGTGGTATTTCTCTTATTCGTGCAGCTGCAAAGAACTTTAACGATGTGGTATGTATCTCATCAGTGAATCAATACAGCTCGCTTCTTAATCTTCTTGAAGAGAAGCAAGGAGCAACTGACATCGCCGACCGTCAAAAATTTGCCGCTGAGTCTTTCGCGACTTCATCCCATTACGATACGGCAATTTTTAATTATTTCAATGGTAAAGAAGAACTGCCAGCGTTGCGTTTGAGTTCAAATGAAGCCAAGGTGCTTCGATACGGAGAAAACCCACACCAAAAAGGCTACTTCTTCGGTGATTTCGGTGATTTATTTGACCAATTACACGGAAAAGAGCTGTCATACAATAATTTACTCGACGTTGATGCTGCGCTTACACTGATGAGTGAGTTTAAAGATAATGAGCCAACATTTGCCATTCTTAAACACAACAACGCTTGTGGGCTAGCCTCTAGAGCATCTCTAGTCGATGCTTATCGAGATGCACTTGCTGCAGACCCTGTTTCTGCATTCGGGGGCATCCTTATCGCCAACAAACCTGTCGACGTAGACACTGCGAAAGAAATTCAGTCTTTATTTTGTGAAGTAGTTATCGCTCCTTCATTCGAAGAAGAAGCCCAAGCAATACTCAGCGAAAAGAAGAATCGAATCTTGCTTCGCCAAAAACATTGGAATCTACCTGAGAGTCAAGTAAGAACTGCTCTTAACGGATATCTGGTACAAGATCGCGATTCAAAAACAGATCTTGCAGAAGACCTTAAGGTGGTTACCAAAAAAGCCCCAACAACAGCAGAAATCGAAGACCTACTGTTTGCATCTAAAATTTGTAAACACACCAAATCGAATACCATTGTAATCGCCAAGAATAAACAGCTGATCGCTAGTGGAACAGGGCAAACCTCAAGAGTTGACGCTCTAAATCAGGCTATTCACAAAGCCAAGAGTTTCGATTTTGATTTAAACGGTTCGGTAATGGCCTCAGATGCATTCTTCCCTTTCCCCGACTGTGTTGAGATTGGAGATCATGCAGGAATTGTTTCAGTAATTCAACCTGGCGGTTCAATTAAAGACGAATTAAGTATTGAATACTGTGACGAAGCAGGAATGTCAATGGTAATGACAGGTACTCGTCATTTCAAACATTAATTTTCGTACATTCGAAAGCATCTACAGCAAGCGTAAACTATGGCCTTTTTTGATTTTTTAACCGAAGAGATAGCAATCGACCTTGGAACGGCTAACACATTGATCATTCACAATGGTAAGGTGGTTGTTGATAGCCCATCAATTGTAGCCCGCGATAGAATGTCAGGTAAAATCGTTGCGGTTGGTCAAGAAGCCAATCTCATGCAGGGTAAAACCCATGAGAATATCAAAACGATTCGACCCCTAAAAGACGGAGTTATCGCAGACTTTGATGCTTCTGAAAAGATGGTGGGGATGCTGATTAAAAGCGTACCTGCTCTAAAGAAAAGACTATTTCCACCTTCACTTCGTATGGTCATTTGTATTCCTTCAGGAATTACAGAAGTTGAAATGCGAGCGGTTAAGGAGTCTGCAGAACGAGTAAATGGTAAAGAGGTCTATCTGATTCATGAGCCTATGGCGGCTGCTATCGGTATTGGTCTAGATATAATGAAACCTAAAGGTAACATGATCGTTGACATCGGTGGAGGTACTACTGAAATTGCGGTAATTGCTCTTGGTGGTATCGTTGTAGATCGCTCGGTTAAAATTGCTGGTGATGTGTTTACTAACGACATCATCAACTATATGCGTACCCAACACAACTTGTTTATTGGTGAACGAACTGCCGAAAAGATTAAAATCGAATGTGGTTCGGCAACTGACGAGCTAGATAATCCGCCAGAAAACCTAGAAATTCAAGGTCGTGATTTACTATCTGGAAAACCGAAACAAATTATTATCGGATATCGAGAAGTGGCCAAGGCGTTAGATAAGTCTATTGTTCGTATCGAGGAGGCTGTGATGGAAACGCTATCTCAAACCCCACCAGAACTGGCTTCAGATATTTACAATTCAGGAATTTATCTTGCCGGTGGTGGTGCACTTCTTAGAGGGTTAGATCAACGTCTCTCTGCCAAAACTGACCTACCGGTTTATATTTCTGAAGATCCACTTAGAGCAGTTGTACGTGGTACAGGAACATCTCTTAAGCATCTCGAGACTTATAAAACAGTATTGATCCAATAATGGAGAAACTGCTAGCCTTATTGATTAATAGGCGTGCAGAGGTACTCACCCTTTTATTACTTGCCATTGGGCTGGGACTCACCGTTACCGCCGAGACACCACAACGCGCTAAGTGGCTAAGTTCTTCGAGCAAAGTTTCTGGAAGTATCTATCAACTGAAAGAGAATCTAGGAGACTACTTTGATCTAAAGCAGGTAAACCGGCGTTTATCGGAAGAAAATGCTCAACTACGTGAAGCTCTTTATCAATCGCAATTTGAGAAGGCACTCCTCGAAGGCAAATTTGGAAACACAGATACCTTAAAGCCGTATGTGGTGAGCCCTGCAAAAGTGATTAAAAACAGTGTTATTCGGGAAAAAAACCTAATCACTCTAAATAAAGGAGCTTACCAGGGTATTGTTCAAGATATGGGAGTGGTCTCAGACAAGGGGGTAGTTGGTGTCGTTGAACGAACCAGTGACCATTTTTCTACCGTGATATCATTACTTCATAAGGATCTTAGCATCAATGCTGCATTAAAAAATACGAAACATTTTGGTTCGCTAATTTGGGATACAAAAACGATTGATCGCTGTACTTTAGTTGATCTTCCGAAAATTTCAAATATTCAAATTGGAGACACCATTGTGACCGGAGGCATGTCTAGTGTTTTCCCTGCAGGGATACCCATCGGTCAAGTAAGCGCCTATAGCATTCCGAACAATAGTAGTTTTTATAAAGCTGAAGTGCGACTTTTCAATGACATGTCGAATCTAGATCAGGTCTATGTCATCAAAAACACCTTGAAAGAGGAACAGGTTTCACTTGAAAATCAAACCAATGGATTCTAGTGGTCTAATACTCTTATGGCGTTTTATCTGGGTACTATTACTGCAAGTACTGGTATTTAGTGGCATCGAATTCTTTGGCGTGGCTCAGCCCATGCTTTTAGTACTATTCTTATTTACCTATCCGGCCGAAAGCGATTATTCATTGAGTATCTTCTTATCATTCTTACTAGGATTAGTTGCCGATAGCTTTACAGACACGCTTGCCCTCAATGCCTTAGCCATGACTGTGGCGGCCTATTTAAGACCTTCATTCTTACGATTGGCTTATGGGATTAGCGTCGAATATTACAACGATAGTAAGCTGCAAGGCAATCTAGGGCAACACAGTTATTTTCTTTTTTTACTGCTGTTAACACATCATTTCATTTTCTTCACCGCTGAAGTCTTCGAACTAAGCCGTGCTTTTGTAATTTTGAAACAATTGGTTATCCATCTACCACTTAGTTTTTTGGTCGGGTGGCTACTCATACAATTGTTTTCATTGCAAAAGCGTTAATCCTCTATGTCGCGATTTTTTTATTCGCTAGTTATCATCATTGTCGGCTTACTCTTCATTGGCAAGCTCGTCAGTTTGCAGCTATTTTATGAGGAATCTAACATTGTGGAGTCAGATCCAGCCATAACCAAGAACTACCTCTACCCCGAACGAGGTTTTATTTACGACAGAAACGGAAATTTACTCGTTGGTAATCAGCCCGCCTATGATGTTATGGTAACACCCCGAGAAGTGGCATCATTAGACACCTTAGAATTCTTAAAACTCCTCGATTTAGAGAAGGAAGAATTCATCGATAAAATGGCAAGAGCCCGCAGGTATTCCACAAGACTACCCTCTGTGCTTGTAGCCAACCTCTCCAAAGAAAGTTATGCCGCGCTTCAAGAAAAACTTCGTCGCTTTCAGGGATTCTTCATCCGCAAGAAATCACTCCGAGATTATTACACCACTAGCGCAGCGCACGTACTCGGTTATATCAGTGAAGTAAATGCCGACGATGTACGCAGAAACGACTACTACATTCCCGGAGAAAACATCGGAAGAACAGGATTAGAACGACAATACGAACAAGTTTTACGCGGAAAAAAAGGGGTCAGTTATGTACAAAAAGATCGATTTAATCGAGTTATCGGGCCCTACAAAGAGGGAAGCCTAGATAGTCTTCCAGAAATGGGTAAGAATATCCATATTACGATCGACAAGACACTTCAAGAATATGGAGAGCGTCTCATGAACGGCAAACGAGGAGGTATCGTTGCCATCGAACCCAAGACAGGTGAGATCCTAAGTATGATCAGTGGCCCCACCTATGATCCTTCTCTGCTTGTGGGAAGGGAACGATCAGCGAACTACACCGCAATGTATTATGACAGTCTCTCAAGACCTACTTGGGATCGGTCAATCCTAGCTCAACCCTCTCCTGGATCCCCCTTTAAGGCACTGAATGCACTTGTGGCATTGCAAGAAGGTGCGATAAACCCCAGAACCATCTATACCTGCGATGAAGGCTTTTACGTAGCTGGTGTAAAGAGAGGATGCCACTGCGGTGGTGGAGTAAGAGATTTAAATTCAGGATTACTTCACTCCTGCAATGCTTATTTTGCTGAGAGCTTCAGGTCATTTTACCGAAAGTTTGAAACCACTACTGAAGCCCATGATACCTGGGAAGCACACATGAAAAGTTTCGGGTTAGGTAACTTTTTAGGTACAGACCTGCCCACTGGGGCCCCAGGAAGAATTCCATCCACTGAATTTTATGATCGCGCCTATGGACGAAATCGATGGGTTTCAACTTTTGTAATTTCAAATGCAATTGGACAGGGAGAAGTTGCCGCAACTCCCCTTCAGCTAGCCAATATGACCGCGGCTATTGCAAACCGAGGACACTTTATCACCCCACATCTTATAAAAGAGGTAGAAGGAGAAAACAGTATCGATTACAAATTCAGAGAGAAGCGGTATACCACGATTGACGAAAAGCATTTCGACCCGGTAATTAAGGGTATGGAGGCGGTATATACCTCTGGGACGGCCCGGTTCTTACAAGTACCTGGAATACGCCTAGCTGGTAAAACGGGTACCGTAGAAAACTATACTCGAATCGATGGAGAAAAAGTTCAGCTCACTGACCACTCCGTTTTTGTCGCTTTCGCTCCGGTTGAAGACCCTAAAATCGCCATTGCAGTGTATATTGAACACGGCTATTACGGGAATAGATATGCCGGGCATATTGCCTCACTCATGATCGAAAAATATCTAAAAGGCGAGATCACTCGAGTGGATTTAGAAAAGCGAATGCTCGAAAAAACCTTAGCCAAGGAATACGCCAAGCCAACGAGCAAAAAACCCTTTGAAATCAACGAATATGCGTGGTAATCTACTCATTTTTAGACTTGACTGGATCAGCATATTTCTATTGCTTTTTTTAATCAGTTTCGGCTGGGTAAACATCTATAGCACTACTGTTGGCAATGATTTATCTGGCCCACTACTCGACTTAGGCACCTTTTATGGCAAGCAATTATTCTTTGCTATCCTCAGTTTAATCATAGTCATTCTCTACAGCTTTATTCCCGACCAATTCATCGAGCGATTCTCGAGCGTATTTTATTTGATCGGAATTGCCCTATTATTGGGTCTTTTTGTATTTGGAAAAACTATCGCTGGAGCGACCTCTTGGTACGACTTAGGGCCTTTCAACTTTCAGCCTTCAGAATTAATGAAAATGATCGTCGCCTTAGCACTCGCCAAATATCTAAGCGATACTCAAGTAAATCTAAGGTATAGTGCGCACCAAGGCTATGCAGTATTACTTCTTGTTTTACCCTCAATACTAGTCATCGCTCAACCTGATCCCGGGAGTGCGCTCGTTTTCTTCTCTCTATTTCTTGTCTTATTCAGAGAGGGCCTACCCCTTTATTATTTAACCTTCGTACTTTCATTTATCCTTGCTTTTGCGGCAACCTTAAAGTTTGGATTGACTTATACTTTCATTGGAACAATCGCTCTTTATTTAAGCTATCTATGGGTAAAACCTAAGCAATTAAAAACACCGACATGGTTTAATATTTCTTATCCCGTCATCTTGTTTGCCGTCATAGCTTCAACTACCTGGGTATATAACTCCGTATTCAAACAGCACCATAGAGATCGATTCTCTCTTTGGTTAAACCTTGAAACCAACCAAGACCGGTTATTAGATATCAAACAAAGTATCGGATACAACACCTACCAAGCCAAGCAAGCCATCGCATCAGGTAGATGGTCAGGCAAAGGGTTTCTCGAAGGAACAAGAACTAAAGGAGATTTTGTGCCTGCACAGCACTCTGATTACATCTTTAGCTCGGTGGGGGAAGAGTGGGGATTCATTAGTAGCGCAATCGTTATCCTCGCCTTTGTAGCTCTTTTACTTCGGTTTATTTATTTGGCTGATCGCCAGAAAAAAGCCTTTCACAGAATATACGGTTACGGAATCACGTCTATTCTCTTCATCCATTTCGGGATAAACATAGGAATGGTTTTAGGCATGTTACCTACTATCGGTATACCCCTTCCCTTTTTTAGTTATGGAGGGTCAAGCCTATTATTTTTCTGCTTGATGTGTTATATCTTCCTAAAGATGGATGCAAATCGACTGAAAACGCATTTTGACTAACTCTCTATCCCTTTATTGGATTCGGACGATTATACGTATAACGCTTTAAATCTTTAAGCACCGCTATAGCTTCTTCTAGGTAAACATCCCTAGCGAGTTCTTTATGCCATCGATCGCGTTTCTCCCGAAGTATAGAATCTTTTGTAAAAAGACTTTGCTCATAAGGCAATGAACTAAATTTCAGTCTTGTGTCGTATTTGTCAAGCGCTTCAAATTCTTTAGATTTCTTTTTCAAATCTTCCTTGTTCTTGCGATACGATTTAAGATCCAAATAAGCCGTATCATCTGCTCTTTGTTCGCTAATCCAGCGCGCTTCTTCATCAAGCAGTTTGACATATTCATTCGCTTCTAGTCGCTCTTGACTACTTTTCAAAACTCGCTCGAAATCGATTTGTTTATGCCAAGGAGTATAGTTAGCCGACGCTATTCGATCCCAAGAAAGTGGGTTGTCTTGATCGCGCTCACCCACATCAATGTAACTATAGCGATCAGGTATCACGATGTCTGAAGCTACCCCATCTAATTGGGTTGAGCCCCCGCTCACTCGATAAAACTTTTGAGTAGTGATTTTTAATGCACCTAAATCCCCCAATTCGTTTGAACGGATAATATTTGAAAGAGGAATCACGTTCTGTACGGTTCCTTTACCATAAGTTCTTTCGCTACCAATGATCACCGCTCGACCATAATCTTGTAAAGCGGCAGCCAAAATCTCTGAGGCAGAAGCCGAAAGCTCGTTGACTAAAACCACCAGTGGTCCGTCATATAAAATTCCCTTTTCAGGGTCTTCTTGAACCTCTCTGCGATCTCCCGCCGTTCGAACCTGAACCACAGGTCCCTGGTCAATAAAATAACCTGCCATGTCAACGACCGTTTGCAAAGACCCTCCTCCATTATTTCTTAAATCTAAAACAACACCTTCAACGCCCTCTTCTTGGAGTCGCTCAAGCTCAGCTTTGACATCAATAGCTGCATTACGCTCGTTGTAATCATCAAAATCCACATAGAATTTGGGGAGGTGAATGAGTCCGAATTCAGATTCCTCATCCGAAATTTTCACCGATTTAGCATAGCTCTCTTCAAGTTCTACCACATCGCGAATCACCGAGATTTCTTCAATAACCCCGGTAGTATGTTTCACGGTCAAATATACCGTCGTTCCTTTCGGCCCTTTAATCAGTTCAATAGCGTCATCGAGGCGCATCCCTGAAATATCAACTGCTTCGCCTTCTTCTTGTCGAACTTTAAGCAATTCATCACCTACTTCAAGAGCCTTAGCTCTCCAAACAGGTCCTCCCGAGATAATCTCTACTACTGTAGTACCTTCAGGCTTTTTCTGCAAACGCGCTCCGATACCTTCGAACTTACCTGACATGGCAATGTCAAATCGATCCTTATCGGTAGGTGCAAAATAGTAGGTGTGCGGATCGAACGTCTCAACCACCGCATTGATGTAGGTTGAAAAGTAATCTTCACGATCTAACTCCCCGACAAAATGAAAGTACTCATAGAAAGTTCGCTTCAGTTCTTCTCTAGCCTTTTCTTGTAGCTCATTAAGCACTGATTCGTCAATGGCATCAACCTCTGTTTCATTTTCACGAGCATACTTTTCTAATTGAGCATCCATCACGGGCAAAAGGCTAATAGTGAGTTGCTGTACCCAACGATCTTCAAGCTCAGCCTTCGTAGTCAAAAAAGGCATTTCATCATAGTCGATTTCAACTACCGAAGGAGAAGAAAGATCAAAAGTGTCAGAAAGCAATCGCTCGTATCTGGCCTCAGCTTCTTCAATGCGCTTAACCAATAAGGTATAGGCTTCGTCAAAAAAGACCAATTCCTTATTAATCAACTGATCATCGATACTCAGACGGTACTTTTCAAACGACTCAATGTCGGATGCTAAAAAATAGCGCTTGAGCGGATCCATTCCCTCAATGAACCGATCAAAGGCCTCTGCCGAAAATTGATCATCTAAATCTTTAGGACTATAATGTCCTTTCTCTAGCACATAAGTGATTAAATCAATAAGGAGCTTATCCTTATTATCTGTTTCAAAACTGTGATTTTCAGTAAAACTGCAAGAGGCAAAACCAAGGAGTAGGACGAGTAAGCCCAAACCAAATTTCTTCTTCATTGTCGCTATTTTGGTCGTAATTCATCCCTAATTTACGCAAAATGGCCCTGTTCGGCCTTACGATTCTTGTTACATTTGGCTAAAAATTAACGCATTGTGAAGCGACCACTCATTTTAGTTACTAATGATGATGGATATAACGCACCCGGCATCAATCATCTCATCGAATTTGTAAAAGAGATTGCAGAAGTGGTAGTCGTTGCCCCTGACAGTCCACAATCAGGCATGGGACATGCCATAACTATAGATAGTACATTAGAGGTACACCGACTTGATTTAGACGGTGCATACAAGGGATTGCAGGCTTACTCTACCAGTGGCACTCCTGCTGACTGCGTTAAACTTGCGTTACATGAAATTCTCGACCGTAAACCTGACCTAGTAGTTTCTGGAATCAATCACGGAGCAAATTCTTCTATCAATGTGATCTACTCTGGAACGATGAGCGCAGCGATTGAAGCGGGTGTAGAAGGGATACCTGCCATAGGATTTTCACTTTTAGACTACTCTTGGGGCGCCAATTTCGATGCTTGCAAAAGCGTAATTCAAACCCTTGTGAAAGAGGCTCTAGACAAAGGAATTCCTAGCGGAACCGTTCTCAATGTGAACATCCCTAAGACAGACGGCGCAGCTGTGAAAGGAATGAGAGTCTGTCGACAAGCCAAAGCCAATTGGAAAGAGCGATTTGATAAAAGAGTGAGCCCTACAGGAAAAGAATACTATTGGCTAACTGGAGATTTCATCCTTTTAGATGAAGGAGAGGATACCGACATCGCAGCGCTTGAAGCGGGCTATGTTTCTATTGTACCTACCCAATTCGATCTTACGGCACATCACAGCATGGCCCACATCAATTCTTGGAAAATCTATTAGACTGAAATTAGATTGCAGAAGCTTATCGTATCTTGTAATCAAACCGCTCAATGAAGTACTACCTCATCGCAGGAGAAGCCTCCGGAGACTTACACGCATCTAACTTAATTAAGGCGTTAAAGCATATCGATGCTGATGCCGACTTCAGGGCAATGGGGGGTGACGCTATGAAAGAGGCTGGCGCCAAACTTTCAAAACACTATTCAGAGATGAGCTTTATGGGATTTATCGAGGTACTTCAGAATTTGAGTACCATTCGTAAAACCTTTGACTTCATCAAAGAAGACATTCAACACTTTAACCCTACCGCACTCATTCTTATCGACTTTTCAGGATTTAACCTGAGAATTGCAAAATGGGCGCATGAGCACGGCATCCTGGTTCATTACTACATTGCACCACAGGTATGGGCATCAAGATCGAGTAGAGTAGAAAAGATAAAAGCCTACGTTGATCACCTGTATGTAACCCTGCCCTTTGAACCCGATTTCTATCATAAACACAATCACGAGGCTACTTTCGTAGGTCATCCGCTCATAGATGCAATGGCTCATAGCAATGAAGCCCATACTAAGCAATTTCTAAAGGATCAAGGGCTCGGTGAACGACCGATTATCGCATTACTCCCCGGTAGTCGAAAGCAAGAAATCAGTAGAATCTTACCAGCGCTTATCAAAGCAACTAAAGATTTTACGGCCTTTGATATTGTCGTTGCCGGCGCACCCTCTCAAACTCCATCTTTTTACAAACCCTATTCACAAGGGGCAAAAATTATCTTCGGCAAGACCCAACAACTTCTTCAAGTAGCCCATTTAGCCGTTGTGACCAGCGGTACTGCAACTTTAGAAACTGCGCTAATAGGTACCCCACAAGTGGTAGTTTATAAAACTAGTCCTATCTCATACGCTATTGGGAAGCGCATCGTGACCTTGAAATACATCTCTTTAGTGAATCTCATTCTTGACCGAATAGCCGTTAAGGAGCTCATACAAAAGAATTGTAGCCCAAAGAAAATAAAGGCTGCCATCAATGAACTCCTCGATAGCGGCGTTCGGGAACGTATAGTCCAAGATTACCAAGAACTAGTAAAAGCTCTTGGAGATTCAGGAGCTAGTGAAAGAACTGCAAAAGCGATTTATGCAAACACCCGCACACTTCTCGGTCAGGCTTCTGATCTATTGGATTAGCGGGATTTTACTCAGCAACTATTACCAACCATCTATTTCTCTTTTACTGATTGCCTTCTGCAGTTGGATTCTAAGTACTCATTATAATTCAGTCTATCTTGAAGAGTTTCTTCTGGGCTCATCTATTGTAATCCTATCTGCACACCTTACCCTGACCTTTCATTCAAAAGAAGAAATACCAGCGGGGGAGCCACTCATTATCTTAATCGAATCCTTTGAGGGGAACACTTCAAAATACTTGCGTTATAACGCCCAATGGAGAGAAGGTAGCTTTAAGGTTTATAGTAAAGCGCCCATCGAGAACGCATACTACCTTATCAATGAACTTCCTATGAAGGGATTTAATGAACAGCTTGTACTCTTTGTCGACGGCAATAAGCTAGCTAAATGGCAAAAACTAACCGAGATCCTATTTCATTTCCCTATTCGATCGGTCGCCTCGCTTAGAAATAGCGCCTCGAAACAATGGGAAAAGATGAAATTTTCACCCGTTCTCGTCGGATTTTATAGGGCATTGATCTTAGGAGACCGATCTAGGCTAGCCCCAGAAATAAAAACCGCATTTCGGCAGCTTGGCCTTGCTCATATATTGGCTATTTCTGGCATGCACTTCGGGCTGTGTTATTTGCTTTTTAATGGCATCAGTCTACTTCTTCCATTTAAATTGAGAAGAGGGTTTCGTGTGATACTAAGTATCAGTTATGCGGTAATTACAGGTCTTGGGGTATCTGTCATTAGAGCGCTCATTTTTATCCTACTCTACGAATTAGGAATAGCGCTTAGGCGACCTATAGATCGATGGCAGCTATTAATTACTACGGCACTTATTTGTGTTATGATACAGCCCTATTGGATCTACGATGTGGGATTTCAACTGAGTTTTACAGCGGTTTTAGGCATCTTCGTTGGTATCTATTTTTTAGATCTATTCGAATTACCTCAACTGCTTAAAAAGCCCATACAATTAGTAACGATTTCATTCTCGGCGCAACTAGCGGTTAGCCCGATATTAGCCTTTTACTTTGAAGAGTTATCCCTAGTTGCACTACCGCTTTCGATTATTGCGAGTCCCATAGTACCCATTGTAATGTTCATCGGCGGGGTTGGATTATTCTTACCCATAGGGAGTATAACCAGCCCGCTACTTACGGTCTTATTAGAGCATCTGACTCATGTAACACCCAGAAAAGTCCAAATTTGTATTGACCTACCCGAGGTGATCAGTCTTTATTCAATGCTAGGGCTATTAGTGTACGTCGCCCATCAGGCGCTTCATAAGCGGCGAAAAAAGGAGTACTAAAACACCTGCCCCTAGAGAGTACTGTGCGATTAGCATAAAGCCATCCGTATATAACTCAAGGGTTTGTAATCCACCTGCAGCCGCAGAATCACCCTCAACCGATAGTTTTTTACCAATAAAACCTACCACCTGAAAAGCGAATGCTGAGGATAAAAACCATACGCCCATCATAAAAGCTACGATGCGCTTAGGAGACAAAGAGGTGATTTTCGAAAGGCCAACGGGTGACATGAATAACTCTCCGATAGAGAGCAAGAAGTACATGAGAAGTAGGTAGCTAAAAGGAACTAATCCTTGTTCATTAGCACTTAGGCCAGAAATCGCTAGTACATAAAAACTAGAACCGGCAAAAAGTAATCCCATTCCGAACTTGTACGGAGTTCTAGGATTTAGATTTCTGCGAGACAACCAGGTCCAAAGCATCGAGATGGGAATCGCAAATAAGATGATAAACATCGAGTTTAAAGAATTCGTCTGAGCGGCTGACATTAAGGTTAACTCAACATTTCTGGCAGAGAACAATGTAATCACACTTCCTGAAAGTTCATGAAAACCCCAGAATATGGTCATAAAAAGAGTGATCAAGATGGCCACAAATAGCTTCTTACGCTCATCTGCTGAGGCCTGATAGAGTATGTATCCTAGATACGCTAATATCAGTACTCCTACTCCTTTGAAAATGAGATTAACAATATTATCCTCTCCCAATACAGGGCTATAAGAAGCCAGTAATAAAGCCATTACCGGAACCAATAACACACTTAAAATCGTTACCCAATTTTCTCGGCTAACCCCCATTTTTTTCTGGGTAAGCGCCTGATCATCTGGCGCCATTCCTTGGTCACCAAAAACACCAGACTTAATTCCACGATAGAAAACGATGAGGCCGGTTAACATACCTATTCCAGCAAGACCGAAACCATAGTGCCATCCGTAAGTGGCGGCAAGCCATCCGCATAAAAGAGGAGCCACCCAACCGCCGATGTTAATACCCATATAGAATATGGTAAATCCAGAATCCTTGCGGGGGTCCTTATCTGAATAAAGTGCTCCGACAAAAGTCGAAATATTGGGCTTAAAGTAAGCGTTACCAACGATGATTAACGAAAGAGCCAAAAAGAAGGCAATATTACTTTCAATGGCTAGTACAAAATGTCCTAAGGCCATTAAAATACCTCCTAAAAAGATGGATTTGCGTAAACCTAAAAGGTTATCTGAAATACGCCCTCCGATAACCGTACCGGCGTATACTAAAGAGCCATAAGAAGAATATACCGCTGCTGTTGCAAAGTCACGATTGGCTAGGGCTTCAAAGATTACATTCACCATATAAAGGGTGAGAAGCGCGCGCATACCATAGAAGCTGAAGCGCTCCCATAACTCTGCGAAAAAGAGGTAAAATAATCCTTTAGGATGTCCTAAAAGTGTTGGCTCTGAAGTCTGCATAATTAAAGGTTGTTTTTAATGAATTCTGTCATTTTTGAGTACAGATGAAGACGAGTGTTTCCGCCATAAATTCCGTGATTTCTATCGGGATAGATCGCCCAGTCAAAAGGCTTATTCGCCTGAATAAGAGCCTCGATCATACGCATTGAATTCTGAACGTGAACATTGTCATCCCCGCTACCATGAACGAGCAGGTACTTGCCTTTTAAAAGCTCTGGATAATTAAAGGGCGACTCGTTATCGTATCCACCCGGGTTCTCCTCAGGGGTGCGTAAAAAACGCTCAGTGTATATCGTGTCATAAAACCTCCAGCTAGTAACAGGTGCTACAGCGATAGCCATTTCGAATACATCGTTTCCTTTCAAAAGGGCATTTGTACTCATATGACCGCCGAAACTCCATCCCCAAATGCCGGTGCGCGTCTCATCGATATAATCAAGCTCAGAAAGTTTCTTGGCAGCAGCGATTTGATCTTCCGTTTCAAATTTTACGAGGTTTAGGTAAGTTGATTTTTTAAAATCTCTTCCTTTAAAACCAGTTCCGCGTCCGTCCACACAAGCAACAATGTATCCTTGACTAGCTAGCATTTGATGCCAGTAGTCGTTCGAACCCATCCACTGATCGGCCACCTGCTGTGAACCAGGACCTGAATATTGAAACATCAATAGCGGATACTTCTTTGAAGGATCAAAATCATTCGGACGAATCATGTACATATTCAGCTGATTCGCACCTACGTTTAGCGTGCCAAATTCTTTTGGAGCAATGTCATATCCCTTTAATTTCTCAGCAAGTTTCGAGTTGTCTTTAATCACACTGAGCACACTTCCCGTTCTAGGGTTGCGAAGGGTAAACTCATAGGGAGTCGTACTGCTACTATAAGTGCCAATGAAATATTGAAAATCTTTAGAGAACTGGGCGTTATGTGTTCCTGCCCGAGTGGTCAAACGTGTTTTGTATTTACCCTTGGTTGAAATTCGGTAAATCGCACGTTCAATAGATGAAGGCTCAGTAGATTGATAGAAAATTCGATCCCTCTTTTTATCGTAACCATAAAAATTGGTCACCTCAAATTCACCACTGGTAATTTGACGAACCAACTTCCCTTCAGAACTATAAAGATAGATATGGTTGTAGCCGTCGCGCTCACTGGTCCAAATAAAATCATCCTTAGGTAAAAAGGTTAAATTATCGTGTAAGTCCACATAAGCCTCATCGGTTTCTTCTAATAAAGTGCCTACCTCCAATGTTTTTATGTTCACCTTATATAACATCAAACGATTTTGATGGCGATTTAAAGTTTGAACCGAAAGGTGTTCACTATGATTCATGAACTGTATTCTCGGTATGTAGTAATCTTGAGAAAGTGCAACACGGTTATCCTTTCCTGATGCTAGGTCGACAATATGAACCGCTACGACCGCATTATTCTCTCCTGCCTTTGGGTACTTGAATCGATACTGACTCGGATACAACTCCGTACCAAAGACATCCATTGAAAACTCAGGAACCAAACTCTCATCAAACTTCAAGTAAGCTAAACGAGTACCTTCAGGACTCCACTCATGGGCTCTAACCAACGAAAATTCCTCTTCATAAACCCAGTCGGCGTGCCCGTTAATGATTGATCCGTACTTCCCGTCCTCAGTAAGCTGGCGACTTGACTTAGAAGCAATATCAAACACATATAAGTTATTCTCAAAAACGTAGGCCAACTTTGAGCCATCGGGAGAGAAAGCAGGAACTCGAATTAGTGAATCGCTAACCTTAGTAAGTTCTTGGGTTTTGAAATCATAGACATAATAAACCGCCTCTGATGAACGTCTGAATATCGGCTTACGCTGTGTAGCTAGTAATACACGGCCTTCATCGTCGCTAAAAGTATATCCGCTAAATCTAGGAATAGCGCCTCCAGAACTCAAAAGAACACCCTCAGATTGCATGTCACTGTAACGATACTTTACAATCTGGCTCTTGCCATCATGGTACTCAAGAACCGTGTAAGCATCCCCTGAATTTAACGATCGTAAATTGGCAATTCCCTCTGTAGAGAAGGCTCCTGACCAAATCTCTTCTAGGGTGATCGGTTGTTGTGAGAAAGAAAGACTGCTAACAATTACTGCGAGGGCAGAAAAAAGGAATTTTTTCATCGTGTAGATATCTATAAACCCTCAAGTTTACTAAATATTTACCGAATACTAAAGCTCAGCCTAATCCTTATCTTTGCTTTCAAATTAGCCGAATGTCAAAGAAAATTGAAGGTTTCTCGAAATTAACCAAAGCTGAAAAGATTCATTGGGTTGCCGAAACCCATGGAGAAAACCCGAGTGCGTTTAAAGCTACTCTCGAGACTTACAATCATTCAGACCCTGAGGTTCAGAAAATTCACGACGAATTCATCGAGAATACGTTAACCAACCATTACTTACCACTAGGAGTAGCTCCTAACTTCTTAATTGATGGTAAATGGTATACCATTCCTATGGCTATTGAAGAGAGTTCAGTAGTTGCGGCAGCAAGTAAAGCAGCAAAATTTTGGAGTACTAAGGGCGGATTCCAAACAGAAGTATTAGGAACAGAAAAAGTAGGGCAAATACACCTGAACTATTATGGCCCGGCTGAAAAATTAAATCGATTTTTCAATGAGAACACCTCTAGATTCTTAGGCGAGCTTAGCTCGATTACCGAAAGTATGGAGCGCCGTGGAGGGGGTATACAAAGCATACAACTGATTGACAAGACAAATGCTCTTGAAGGTTATTATCAAATCGATTTGCGTTTTGAAACCGCCGACGCTATGGGGGCTAACTTTATCAACACCTGTTTAGAGACCCTCGCTAAATCTTTTACTAGCGCAGCAACCTCAACCTTCGAAGCAGATGAGCTACCTGAAGTGGTAATGAGCATACTGAGCAACTACGTACCCAATTGCGTAGTACGCGCAAGTGTAAGCGTTCCTATTGAACAATTAGGAGCAAATCTGTCAGATGCTCAATCCTATGCCAAAAAGTTTGTTAGAGCGGTCCATATTGCACGCGAAGAACCTTATCGAGCAGTGACACACAATAAAGGGATTATGAATGGTGTTGATGCTGTAATTATTGCGACGGGGAATGACTTTAGAGCGGTAGAGGCAGGAGTTCATGCCTATGCATCCAAAGACGGTAAATACCGATCACTTAGTCAGGCAAAGATTGAAAATGACACCCTTCACTTCTGGCTAGATATTCCTCTTGCACTCGGTACCGTTGGCGGATTAACCTCTTTACATCCACTCGTAAAGCGATCTCTAGAAATTTTAGATAAGCCCTCAGCAAAAGAACTGATGCGAATTGTAGCGGTTGCAGGTCTAGCACAAAATTTTGCGGCTGTAAATTCTCTGGTTACCACGGGTATTCAAAAAGGGCACATGAAAATGCACCTTTTAAATCTGCTGAGTGCACTTGGAGCTTCTGAAGAGGAAAAACAAATCCTAAGCAAGCAATTTAGCGAACAAACCGTTACTAACTCAGCGGTTAAAGAGGCACTCAACCAACTACGAAATGGCCGTTAGAAATTACTATACTAAAGGGAAACTTCTCATTAGTGGAGCCTATGGAGTTCTTGATGGGGCCGTTGGGTTTGCACTACCCACGAAATTGGGCCAGCGATTTTGCTTTGAAACCGACAGGTCTAATATTATTCAATGTAAAGCGGTAGATGATAAAGGCAATACTTGGTTTGAAGCTGAGTTTGATGTTAAAAGTCTAGCACCTCTAAAGACGAGTTCTGAAGACGTTGCAAACACGTTTTCGAAACTATTAATAGCGGCTCGTAGTTTGAATCCAGATTTCAACTATTCATTTACCCTTGAAACAACTCTGGAATTTGATAGAGAATGGGGGTTAGGATCTTCATCTACCCTTATTGCAGCTTTAGCCCAATTTGCATCGGTAAACGCCTATGAACTTCTAGACTCAGGTTTTAAAGGAAGTGGATATGATATTGCTTGCGCAACCGCAGAAGGCCCCATTCGATTTCAACGCATCGGTAAAGAGGTGAGTGTTAACCCTCTTAACTGGAGGCCAACATTTACAGATGAATTACATCTTGTTTATCTCAATCAGAAGATGAACAGTAGAGAAGCGATAATACATTATAGAAAAGCCCAAAGCTCTGATTATTTCTTGAATGAACTTTCGAGATTAAGCATTGCAATAAGCGAAGAAACCTCTGACATCAATCGCTTCGAAAAGCTACTATTAGAACAAGAAAACCTCTTAGCCAATCGATTAGACATTACCGCGATTGGTGATCAATTATTTTCCGATAGACCTGATGGGGTTTTTATCTCACTCGGTGCATGGGGTGGGGACTTTGCCTTATTTACTCGCAAAAAAAATATCCCTTATCTAGAAGACAAGGGATATTCAACTATTTTGAAGCTCCAAGAGCTTTGTATCTATTAGTAAAAGATAGCTCGGTTATCTTTTATTTCAGCTTTTTCTTTAAGTGCGTAGAAGGCATTTGCCGCAGCTTGATTGGCACGCTGCGCAGCAATCGTCTCAGTAAATGGAGCGTAAGTTGCTAGCTCCATAGCCTCATTTTTCTCAGTGATTTTAAGAACATAAACCCCATACTCACCTTCAATAAGTGAAGAAGTTTGACCTGCCTCTAAGGCTAAAGCTTTTCCTACCACATACGGCTCAGAACCGATTCCAGAGATCACACTTGAACGAGTCGTCATTGCTAAAGCAGACCCTGCATTAGCGGTACCCTGACCGTTAAGACTTTCGAAATTTGATGATCCATACTGGTCTTTAAGCATAGCTGCTTTCTTCTGTTTTCTTAGAATAGGAAGAACTCTAGCTGAAGCTTGCTCTGGAGTTTGAACTCCTTCTTCGTACCTCTTTGTCATTTGAGCGATTACATATCCGCCAGCGATATCAAAACGACTAACATCACCAACTTTTCTGTCTGAGTCAAAGGCCCAACGCACAATGTTTCGTTGCGTACCTAAGCCAGGCAGGTTCTCGTCTAAAACTTTTAGTTGCGAGATCGGACGCACCGTATAACCTCCCTCATTTGCAATCGTTGAGAATGCATTAGGTTCAGCATCTGACACTTTCATTTCGAAAGTAGTAGCATCAGTAAATAAGGTGTTGGTTGTAGTCTCAGAAGGTTCGATACGAAGCGTCACTGTAGCTACAGAATACACATCGCGCTTAGCTTCAACTTTAACCACATGGTAACCAAACTCAGTTTCAACTAGGCCAATACGACCTACCGGATTATCAAAAATAAAATCATTGAAAGCATCTACCATAACACCCTCATTTACGAATCCTAAGTCTCCACCTTGAGTACCAGTAGGGCCATCAGATCCCTCGCGCGCTAAATCAGCAAAAGCTTCATTACCGCTGCGAGCTCTTCTCAAGTATTCTTGAGCTCTAGTTCTAGCCTCTTCTTTTGATCGCTCAATGGTAGATGCGGCTCTCTCTGCACCCTTGTAAGCCACTAAAATGTGACTTGAGCGAACACTACCGTTCTTTTTAGAATCAACTAATTTGCTAATCTTGTAGGTATTGCCATCCTTGTACGGTCCATAAACCGCACCTTTAGATAGCCCTGTAATTTGTGCCGCCGCAACCGCAGGTAAAGTTTCTGCCGTACGATATTCTAAATTACCAGCAACATCAGAGAAACGCTGAATGAAATCAGCCTCATTGGTTGTGTTTTTAAATCCTTGAACAGTTACACTACCCTTAGTCTCTTCACTGTACTCTTCACGATCCTCTAAAAGCGATGTGATTCGCGTTAACACCGCATCCTCATCTGCCTTAGAAGGCTTCTCTTGAAAAAATACATAGCGTAGATCTCTTGCTTCTTCTTGCTTGAATTGTTTTGAGTTTTCTGCAACATAAGCGGCGATTTCTTCTTTCGAAACGCTAACTAAGCTATCTGCTATACTAGAGTAAGGAAGCTGAACATAGTCAAAGCTCACTTTGTCATTTTGAAATTTAAAAGTACGTGCACCTTCTTGTAAGGAAGTCGAAACTCCTGCCTTCACAAAATTGAAGTACATCTGCTCCTTTGCCGCATTAATAATATTAGCCTCGTCAATCAACCAAGCATCGTATTGGGCCGGGTTTGTAGCTTTCCAGCTCGCAACCGTTGCCTTGAATACGTATTCATCAAAAAAACCTTCGTCGTTCTGAAAAGCAGGAATGTTTGCGTAACCCGATGTACGAATGAAATCAACAATTTGATCTCCTTCGATGTTCAATCCAAGTTTTTCGTGCTCTTGCTTCAAGATTTCTTTACGAACCTCTTGATCAAAAACGATATTTACGAGTTGACTGTTTGAAAAACTTTGTCCGTAAGCATTAGAAGCTATTTCTAAACTCTGTCTGAAGTCTTCAATTGATAACGGAGTGTCATTTACCTCAGCTACATTATTAGAGAAGTCTCCCCCTTGAAATGCATTACTGGAAAAGATACCAGAAATTACAAATGAGAATAGCGCGAGGCCGATTACAATAATTAGTACACTAGTACGTTTACGAATGGTATTTAAAATCGCCATGATCTTAAGTGTTTTAGGTCTGCGAAACTACTTAAATTATTCGATGTATCGAAATGTTTATAGCTACTCAGCCGGCTTTATTTCAAGTCGTATTTGTTCGATTCGATTACTTGACACTTCTTCTACGGTGAGTCGGTAGTCTTCAACTTCAATTTGATGTCCTAACTCGGGAATCGCCTCGGTATGATCCATAACTAACCCTCCTAGGGTTTCGTAATGTTCCTCTTCTGGTAGATTGAGTTTATAGGTCTGATTCAAATAGTCTACTTCAAGTCTCCCTGAAAACAGATAGACACCCTCTTCTACCGTTTCTTCGATGAGCTCACTAACATCGTGTTCATCTTCGATTTCGCCGAACAATTCTTCCACGATATCCTCGATAGTTAGAATTCCTGAAGTACCGCCATATTCATCTAAAACCACCGCCATACTTCTTCGCTTTTTGGTAAGTAAATTCAAAATATCGTGAATAGGCATCGTTTCTGGAACGTATTCGACGGGCTTTAGAAGGGTTCTGATACTTCTCGGACGTTTAAAAAGATCAAAGGAGTGGACATGCCCCACAATATTGTCAATTCGATCGCGATAGACCAAAATTTTAGAAAATCCTGTCTCTACAAAAACAGATCGCAAAGTCTTTATCGAGTCTCTTAGTTCAACCGCCGTAATTTCTGTTCTAGGAATCATCACCTCCCTTGCTTTCACCTCTGCAAATTCAAGTGCATTTTGAAAGATCTGCACCTCGGCATCAATTTCTTGATTATCAGCCGCAGACTCCATCTGCTGACTGATGTAATCCCCTATTTCTAATTTGGTAAACGTAGCTTGCGGATTTTCAGCATCTGCTTTTACTAGTCTAAGCACCCAATCAGAGATTTTTAAAACCATCCAAGAAAAGCCCGAAAAAAGAGTGTAAAAAATATAAGCCGGAAGCGCCAAGGCCTTCATGAGCGTATTCGCATAGATCTGAAAGATTGCCTTGGGCAAAAATTCAGCCGTAAGAAGAATAACCAGCGTTGAAATTAAGGTATGGGTCAGTAACTGAAATTCACCGAAAACCACGGCGGCAATCGCATTGCTTTCAGGGGTTACTACCGGTAATATTTCGAGAAGTAATTTTCCCATGTAATAACCATAGATCACCAATGCCAAGTTATTACCAATAAGCATACTAGCTATAAACCGCGAAGGCGAAGCCGTTAGTCTAGAAAGCAATCGTGCTAATAGTCCCTTCTGTTTTTTCTCAAGTTCGATGTGAATTCGATTCGAAGACACATAGGCGATCTCCATTCCTGAAAAGAAAGCAGAAAGCACTAGAGCGATGAGAATAAGAAATAGATAGTGGTTCAATGCTTATAGTCCCTTTTCGCGCTTCTCGAATTTTTTACGATAGTTTCTTCGAAAGAAGAACATACCAATAGACACTACAAAAAACACCCCGAACAATAATCGTTCGTCACTTTCTGTTCCTAATAGTTCAATTAGACGATAGCCCGAAAAAAAGGCAACCATCAAATACAAGTACTCAGTATAACGTAAGAGTTTTATCATACTCAAAAATAAATAATCTTATGCTTAGTTCTCCGATTCTGAAATTTGCAAGATACCGCGAGTCTTCATCGCCTGTAGCGAAGAGAAATCTCGACTAAACTCCATCCCTTCTCCCGTCATTATCGTACCCTCCTCAGGGTTTTCAAATTCAAAAGGTTCCTCTGTAAAAATCCAATTTCTAGATCTACTCCAATAAAGCTGGCTGGTTGTAAGCTCCTTATTATCGTGGGTATTGATTCTAACGTTCCCACGCAGATCTACAATACCCGTTAATGAGTAATAGATGGCTGAGTCTGCAAAAATCTCGGTAGGCTGATGATCATCGTCGAAGAATGTCAAGTGCAGACCTTCAGGAAAAAGCTGATACGGGAACATGCGATTCTCGTAGTTCTCATTGCGATCGGCCCGCAAAATAGCTACAACTCTGGTACTGTCAGACTGAAGTACCGATAGCGGTCGCACTGACTCTGTGTAGAGCATTTCTAGATTTTCAACTACGCCCTGCGGGAGATTCTTTTCAGCTTCAGTCAAGCTAACCTGCTTGAACTCTTCGTTACAGGCTATAAACAGCATTGCCACAACAAATGCTGTGGCAATGCCTATAATTTTGGTATGTAAACCTTCTGTATTCAGACAGGATTAATTTAGGTTAGGGATAGTAACACTTCCACCCATCCAACATGAGAAATTGATCGTTTCTCCTGCACGACCTGAGTTGAAGATATCCGTCTTAGAAGGCGCTTTCGCCTCATAAGAAGCTACCGCCTTGTTAGCTGTACTCTTCAGTGAAGGATCAACACGACCCGCTCTAGCGGCAGTCTTCGCTGCTAACCAATACACCGCTCTTTTGTCGAATTGAGTCTCACCACAATCGTTTGCGCTGTCTGCATAAAGTGCAGCAAGGAGAATATATGCTCGACCATTCGCTGGATTGGCCGCAATTGCCTTATTCAAGTAATTACGCGCTTGAACCTTACTAGTTCTGCGAACGATGGTAGCGATTTTATAAAGGATGTTTGACTTTTTAAGATTATCTGTTTCTAATTCTACAGACTTATTGAAATCAGCAATCGCTCCTTTAGTGTCTCCTGCTTTTTGCTTTAATGTACCTCCATAAAGGTAAGCGTCTGCAGAAGGCTCAAGTGCCAACTGTGCCTCGAATAGTTTTCTAAACATCGGATCGTCAGTACACTCTTTTCCAAACATACGACCTACCGCGCTCTTCACCCATTTTACATCAGTCTTACGCTCTTCATAACTCTTTTCATAAAGTGGAATCAAATTCTCACAGTCTGCAAGTGCTCCTAATTTTGCATCAATACTTGCAGCAATTTTACCGAAAGAAGCAGAATTAGTGCTGTAAACCTTTAATCTTCTCCCATCCTTTGAACTAATAGTTCCTGCTTCTTCTAAAGGAAGTAGTTTGGTGATCTGAGCAGTTAAGGTGGCATTTTCCTCTTCAACTCTCGCAACTACTTCATCGTATACCTCAAAGACTTCTTGAACCTCTTTCTTACCCTCTGCCTGTAAGTCAACTAAAGAAGAGAAGTAGAGGTATAGCGCCTGAGGATTACTGAAGTTTTTACGATCTGCCGCGAAAGCTTCTCCTAGTTGAGCATAAATCTCCTCTCCTGAAATTTTCTTTTCAGATCGCTTTAAAAGAACCTTATCAATAGCCGTGTCAGCAACGCCATAGTATTTCGGATAGTATTGAGCCGCTTTATCATATAATTCTAAAAGCTGAGTAACAAAAGCGTCGTGCTCTTCACCGGTTGATTTCTTAATCTTATCCTTAAGAATACGCTCACCATACAGGTAATTTGCACGGTTAATATCTGGGCAAGTTTCATAAACCATTTTCCATGGTTCGTAAGCCGCATCATAATTTTTAACCTTAGCACTTTCAACAAAAATTGAAAGATTTGTCAAACACGCTTGATTGGGTGCCTGAGCTACGGCTAATGAAAGACCAAAAAGCCCAACGAAGAACGACATGAATAAACTCTTTTTCATAATACGTTATTAGTTTAAGGGTTCGAAAATACTATTTTTTGTACTAATTAATTCTTCTTTTAACAAACCAGCGATCATTTAACGATAAGCCCACATTCAGACCAAAATATTGCTCGTCGACTAATGCTGAGGTCGAAGTTCCACGCTTGCCAAGCTCAACTCCGATATTTAGGTTCGAAAAGCGATCATTGGCGGTACTACCAATAGGTATTCCAAAACCTATTGAAACCACTTTATTCTGAAGCTCATCTCCTTCGATCAAAAGTCCTGTATTCTCCATTCTAAACCCAGCGCGGTAGGTAATTCTGTTGTAGATCCCGTTAATCGCAGTGTAATCAGGAATATAATAACCTCCGACTTTCAATGTACTGGCGGCCGTGTAGGTCGCATTATTAACGGCAAGAAAATCGTTTTTAAACTGGTTCATGTCTTGACTACTGTACTCAAAGCCCGCAAACCAGTTACGATCTTTTCCTATACCAAGACCTAAAGTTGTTTTAGCCGGAATCTCTACTGTGGTCTCCGCAAGGGCTCCTAAATCTACATCAAGACGTTCTCTAGTAGCGCCATTGGCAGTTTGAAAAGTCCCAAGAGATTGGGTGTTCGTAGCATTGAGATTCATCTGCAGCTCACGGTTAACCATGGCATGCAAACGATATTCTTTATCTCCTAACTTCAATTTACGGTTAGCTATCGCCGAAAGTGTAAAATCAAATCCCGAAATGGTCACTTCTCGTTGATCGAAGGTACCTAGTTGTACGGCATCGATCGACTGATAACGATCATAGGCTAAATTTCCAAAATTATAATGAGTAGAGATACCGAAGCTCAGCCCCTCAATAGGTTGAATGCCTGTTGCCAGGTAAACACGGTTGATACCACCTGAACCTCTATAACTCGTTGTTACTTCATCCTGATTAACGTTTAAAGATGTTTTAAAAAGGTCATACCCCACGTTACTAAAAGGCATGATACCAAAGGCAAAAGATGATTTTGGACTCAATGGAAAAGCTAACACGAGATAATCCAAATTCGTCACACGGCCTCGGTCACTAATATCTTCGTTAGCCGTTTCGTTCGGTGATGTAAAACGATAATTTTTATTGTGCGCTCCAACCGCGTAGGTAGTGAGTCTTAGCGATCCATAAGCGGCAGGATTTTGCAGATTAATATGAATACTATCCCCTAACATAGATAGCCCTCCCATCATTCGATTCTCGACGGTCGATTTTGCTCTAAAATCGCCTAAACCAAAATAAGAATAGGGAGAAACGGTACCGTTCTGTCCCCAAAGAACTACCGATGTAAAAATCGCAAGTAAGGTAAGTCTTAATTTCATTGACTAAAGATTGTGCTCCAAGAGCGCATTTAAACCTTCTAAAAGAAAATTAGAATGGGCAAATATGCGGTTTTTTAAGCGGACTGAAAAGGACTGAGCGTCTCCTCCTGTTAAAATCACTGTTAAATCCGGGAATTCAGATTTATAATGTTCGATACGTTGATCGATCTCTGCTAAAAGTCCGAAAAAAGTAGAATTAAACATCGCCTGTTGCGTATTCATTCCTGTGACCTCTTTCTTTTCAATAGAATCATCCAAAGTGGATAGTTGAGGAAGGCGACCAGTAAATGTATGCATAGCGTTTAGACGCATCTGCCAACCAGGACTTATACCTCCTCCGCGATGTAGACCTGAGCAATCTACCATATCGTAGGTGACACAGCTGCCCATATCAATAACTAAAACATTTTGGGCCGGATAAATCGTCACCGCCGCCGCAATCAAAGCCTTGCGATCAGCGCCTAGTTTACTCAGATCATCGTATTTCGAGCTAAAATTTAAGGATAGATTTTGATCTAAGTGAAAAACCCGAACACGATCAGTCAAAACGCTTTCGTAATTGGCAGCTGATTCGGCTACCGATGAAATAATCGCTTGACGAATATTTGGATTTCTATTGAAAACTCCTCGTACCTCCTCTTCAAAGGTAGCTTTATCAAAAGCTTTTACCTCTAAAAGATTTTTATCATCAAATACAGCCGATTTTACACGTGTATTCCCTATGTCGATCGTCAAATTCACTGTTTAAAGATCGTGATTTGCACGCTTAAGACCATTTTTTCATCCTTTTATTTTTTAGTAGTAATTTTAAAATTATATTTGCACCCGCTTGCACGCAAGCAAGGTCGGTACCTTAGCTCAGTTGGTAGAGCAACGGACTGAAAATCCGTGTGTCCCTGGTTCGATTCCTGGAGGTACCACATAAAGCACAAAAGCTCATCCGAAAGGATGGGCTTTTGTCATTTTAGAATACGGGCTGATCAAAACAAATAACCTACTTTTAGTCTTTAACCTTATCCAATGAAAGACTGTCCTGAATGTAAATCACCCTATGGGTATCCCATGGGGGAACTATTTGCGTGTCCTGAATGTGGGCACGAATGGAATCCAGACGAAATTGACGAAAGTTCACTTATTAAAGATTCGAACGGGAATGTTTTAAACGACGGCGACACGGTCATCGTAATCAAAGATCTTCCCGTGAAAGGCGCTCCGAAACCCATAAAAGCTGGGACGAAGGTGAAAAATATCCGACTCACTGACGGAGATCACAATATCGACTGTAAAGTAGATGGGTTTGGCGCTATGGCCTTGAAGTCAGAATTTGTTCGAAAGGCCTAATTCGCTTAGGAGATTCTTGAATTCATCATTCTAAACCACAAAGGAGTTAAAAGAGAAAGCACCATGCAAGTAGTATACCCAAAGGGCAATTGTGGGCTAGATTCTATACTTTCTAACACCTGATACTTTTTGGAGGCTCGATGATGGTGATCGCTATGACGGGTCAGTTCATAAAGCACCATTCTACCAATAACATGGTTTGAATTCCACGAATGTACTGGGGTAACGCGCTCATATCGATTATTCACTTTTTTACGAACGAGCCCATAATGTTCGATATAATTGATGGTCTCCAGTAAGAGTACAGCAACCAGAGCAATCGACACACCGAAAATTAAGCCTTGAACTCCCAACAAAACGTATAGCAAGGCTAAATAACCCAACTCTGCGCAGTAGAAAAGAAGCAGTTCATTTTCTAGTGTCCAGAAGCCTCTCCTATCTTTCTCTAACAGTCTTTTCTGAATTTGGTACGCAGATCTGACCTGACCAATAATTGAGGTCAACCAAAAGTGATATACTGATTGATTTTTTCTAGCCGTAGCAGGATCTTCAGGAGTACCTATGTTTCGATGATGCCCTAAATTATGTTCAATAAAGAAGTGCATGTAGAGTGAGGGCAGTAATAACAGCTTCGCTAAAAACTGTTCAGTCTTAGTTTGCCTATGACCTAGTTCGTGAGCAACATTAATACCGTTGGTGCCCGCTACGATTCCGATAGAAAACACAAGCCCGACCCATTCGTATCGAGCTAAATCTTGAGTAGTAAGGACTATTAATCCGTAAACCAAAATCCCGAAGAGAATGGGTAAGTTTAAGTACAACATACAATCAAAAAGCACATTCTTCAATCGACTCGATTTGTCTTCTTCAGAATAACTACTCTCAGAGGAAGAGAAGATTAACTCAAGTAATGGAATGAAGCCAAAAGCATATACGACGGTTAAAAAGCTAAATAACCCTTGCTGTTTCAAAGCAATAAGACAACTTACTGGTATCGTATAGGCCAACAAGTACTTGATGTCTTTCATAGCGAGTGAAATTATATGACTTAAAGATAAAAAATAAGCCCACCCTGTTTAAGATGAGCTTATTAAAATCTATATTCTAAATAGTTTAATTTGAGAAAAAGTCTAATGCCGATTGTGGTAATAAAACCTTATCGATTAGGTGGATTACCCCGTTCGAAGCCATGATGTCAGCGGCTTCAATATTGGCATTTACTTCACTGGCGTCTCCAATAACAAAGGTATTATCAGAAGCAATTACTTCAATTTTATTGTCGGCAAATGCTGTTTCAACCTCTCCTTCTGCTAAATCAGTGGATTTTACTTCTGCAGGAATTACATGATAGAGTAAAATATTTTTTAATAAGTCTATTTCTTCGGTAGTATCGAAATCATCAAGACTATTGTAATCATCCCCGAGTGCATTTAATAAATCTACGAAGGCGGTATTGGTAGGTGCAAAAACAGTAAACGGACCATCTCCATTGAGCGTATCGGCAAGAAAGGTTTTTATCACTGCATCTCGTAAGACCGAAACACTCTCAGTCGCTACAGCAATATCAACAATCGTGTTTTGTGGTAGTAATACATCTAAAACTTCTTGAGGCACTAAAACTTTATCAATGATATGCACAATACCATTAGAAGTCAGAACATCTGGGGTTAGTACCCTGGCATCTTCAGATGTAGCATCTGAAATTCTAACTCCTCCAGATAAGGAAAAAGTTAATTCTCCACCTTGAACGGTTTGGGCAGTCAGCCCTTCTTGGATCATCGAAGATGAAACTGCCGAAGGCAATACATGATAGGATAAGATTTGTGCGAGGAGTAGTTTCTCAGCATCTGTATCAAAATCATCTAATGAGTTATATCCCGGCAAAGATTCGAATAAGGCCGTAAAGGCATCATTAGTTGGAGCAAAAACGGTGAATGGTCCATCACCACTGAGTGTTTGAATGAGGTTCGTAGAAGACTCCTCGTCTGCTTTTGTTAGCGCAGCAACAAGAGAATCTAAGAGATCCACATCAATCGCTGTTTCCACAATGTTCGGAATTTCACCTGAAGGGTTGGGGGTATAACCATCGTCATCAGAGCAACTACTGAAAGAAAGAGATAATACCGTTGTAAGAATACCTAAGAATAACTTTTTCATTTTTTTCTTTTAAAGGTAAGCTAAATTTATTTTGTTTAATTATTTGCTTAAAATGTTAAACAATATTTAACAGCCTAAGCATTCTTTAACCAAAGTCGATTTTTAATAATAACAGAAAGTATAAGTGCGGCAATGGAAAGTTTAACCGCTGCGATAACTAAAGAAAATTGTCCTTGAAATACTCCTACGTGTTTCGCATATATACCGTAGAGTGCCCAGATAATGGGTAACAGATAAACCGTGCTGGTTTTATTAAAATACATCACTGAAGCGATTACGACAATTACAGGAATTATAATGAGCATCCAGTGCTCCTCGCTAATACCCAGAGCATTCCAATTAAAGGCTACCAGTAAAGCGGTGAAGTTGGCCACCGTCGCAACAGTAATCCACCCTAGATAGACCTCGAAAACAGCATTAAAAAATCGTATTTCGTTCGATGATCTAGTATATGATCTAAGCTCGGCGGTGAGATAGATCAGGCTACTTAACAATACGAGCATCAGTACTAGTGAGGTGACTACCTGTAAATGGTGCCAAGCAAAAATCCAGGCCATATTCGCCAAACTATTTATAGCAAACCAAGGAAATAATTTGCCGACTAGTTCCGTATTAGAGGTCGTTAAAATTCTAATCAAGAATGCGAGCAGTCCCGAATAAATCAATCCCCAGATGCTAAATGCAAAACCAGCAGGAGTAAACAAATTCGGATAAAGATCAGAAACCGCACCTGTAGTTAGACCATTTATGGGAAGAGCGTTTGCCGCCCCATTAACGGCAATGACTCCTACAAACAACAGCACATAAGCCGATCTCAAAAGAAAAAGGTTTTTGAGCATGAATAGGTATTTCTTTTAAAACTAGTAGTTTTATTTCAAAGTAGATCAAGCATGCTAAGCTATTGGGAAAACGTTTCGTTCATTAACTATGACCTTATTATCGTTGGCTCGGGAATTGTTGGTTTATCTACGGCCGTCAAATACAAAAAAAGACATCCCAGTGCCACCATCGCTATTCTTGAACGAGGTGTTTTTCCGAGCGGTGCAAGCACGAAAAATGCGGGGTTCGCCTGTTTTGGATCCATTTCTGAACTCGAAGACGATCTTCAAGAGTGCAGCGAAGATGAAATCGTAGCATTAACCGAAAAACGCTATCGCGGGATTAGTGAACTTAGAAAACTACTAGGAGATGAGGCGATACAATTTGAACCGGTGGGAGGTTTTGAATTGGGCTTTGACCCATCTGCCTGCGATCGTATTCACTATTATAATGGGCTTTTAGAAAACGTTTTTCCGAGCGCTCCCTTTTCAGAGGTGACTGAAGACCTAAAAAACTACCCATTTTCAAAGAAGGTAATTCATCTAATTAAGCATCAATTCGAGGGCACCATTCATACAGGAAAAATGATGCGAAGCCTCATCGATCGAGCCTCTGAACTGGGTATTCGAATTTATACTGGATGCGAAGTGAAACAACTTGAATTTGACACCAATCCTGTCAGAATCAGTACCGTTTCGAGCCAACAAACCGTAGAATTCAGGGCATCACAAATCGCGCTTTGTACCAATGCATTTTCGTCTTCATTACTACCTAATCTAGATTTAGAGCCAGGAAGAGGACAGGTTATAATTACTAAACCTATTCCTAACTTAAATCTACAAGGCTCTTTTCATTACCATCGAGGATACCACTATTTCAGACCGATCGATAATCGTATTCTCCTAGGTGGTGGTAGGCAATTAGACAAATCGGGAGAAACCAGTCTAGCTTTTGAACCTAATGACATTATTCTAGACCAATTAAAAGACGATTTACAAAACTTGATTTTACCGGGAATAGAAGTAGGTGTCGAATCGAACTGGACGGGTATTATGGCGTTCGGAAAATCGAAGAATCCCATCGTTAAAAAAGCCTCTGAGAATGTATTTGTTGTCGCGAGGTTGGGCGGTATGGGAATATCGATTGGTGCAGGGGTCGCCGATGATTTAATTCAACTTTTAGAAACGCAGTAAGGCATATCCCTTAAGCTGATACATCGTAAGTGTCGTAAGTGCAGAAGTGGCTACATCGAAACCGGGTAGCAGCTGTGACTTATCTACCTTTCGTTTGAACATACTCTGCGAACAAACAACAATTTTGACCCCTTGATCAATTAGTTCCTGGTATAGAGGAGCATGCGGATTATCTACGCCAAATTTTTCGCGATAAAGTTCATTTCCTAAAGCAGTCCATAATGCACCGCCGTGAACGGCAACAATGACATTCATATTTTCCTTAGGAACACCTCCCATCACGTGAAGATTCATTAATCGGGCCAATTGATTTACCGAAAAGGCCACCACTGCTTTATCCTCCTCGCCGGTCATCAAATCGACCACGATGTTATAGGTGAGTGTCGGGTCTGGCTTTAAGTCAGCTAAAGGAGCATCGACGACCGTTCCAAAATTTTGGATAACAGGATTCACTGGGGTCTGCCCAAATAGATTGGTGCAGACCGCCAGTGCTAAAAGGTAAAAGTATCTCATTAGTTCAGTTTTAATCCTGGGAGCGAAGCGTCTGGTGCATCCTGAGTCCAAGGATAAGTTTGTTTGGTGGGTTTCGGTAAAATTTGATCCAGTGATTCTCCGTCGTAAACAAATCCATTCTTCACAACCATCTTTACCGAATTCGTATTGCGGATGTTCTCTAACGGGTTTTTGTCTAAAATTACTAAGTCGGCTAATTTACCAACCTCAATGCTTCCTAAATCACCAGCTAATCCAATGGCTTCGGCTCCTAGAATAGTCGCCACTCGAAGAGCGTCGTAGTTCGACAGCCCACCACTTTGCATACTCCAAAGCTCCCAGTGGTAGCCTAAACCTTGAAGCTGGCCATGTGAACCTACTCCTGCAAGACCTCCGGCCTCAACCAAGTCTTTTACGAAAACGGCGTGGTCTTCGAAAACGTGTTCCTCATCCATAAACCATCCGGCATTACGGCGTCTTGACTTAGCGTCGAGCTCTGACTTGGGAGTAAAACGATTCAACTTTGGATCGCCATTCACGGGCTCAGTGGCGTAGTAATAATTCTCAGCCCATGGCCCTCCATAAGCAACCAGAAGTGTTGGGGTATAGGCCGTTCCCGAGTACTGTACAAAATCAACAAAGTCTTTGTAAAGCGGATAAATCGGGAAACTATGCTCGTGACCCGGATAACCGTCTAAGATCTGAGTAACATTGAGTTTGAAGTCTAATCCTCCCTCGGTGGTAGGCATTAATTCTTGCTCTTTAGCTGCCTGAATAATCCATTGACGGTGCTTGCGATTACCTGTCAGATACATTTTGATCGTTTTAGTGTTGTAGTACTTTGAGTACTGCTTTAACACCTCTCTTGCGTGATCTAAACTTTTAATATTATAGCCCCAATAACCCACACCAGGGCCTGTTGAATAAATTCGAGGGCCTGCTAGCATACCCGCCTCAACCATGTCAGCGTAGGTAAGAACATCGGTAGTCCCTGTCTGTGGATCCCTAGTAGTGGTTACACCGTATGCGAGATTTGCCGCATAGGCCCAAACATGATTTTTGTGAAGACCCCAACTTGGTCTAAGGTGGGCATGAGTATCTACAAAACCAGGTAGTAAGAATTTTCCTTGTAGGTCAATGGTCTCAGCTCCGAGCGGAATCTCAATTTCCTCATCTGCTGTATGAACTCCAGTGATGCGGTTGCCTACTACAACCACTGTTGCGTTTTTGATTACTTCATCCTCACCTGCCATAGGAATCACAGTAGCCCCAGTGTAGACTACTGTTCCTGTAGGAATTGCTCGATTCACCTCAACGGCAACCGTTGATTCCACCGCCGTATAAGCCTCAGGCGCTTTTGGTTTTTCTTCAGATTCTTCAGATTCTGTACTGTCCTCAGATGCATCGGCTTCATCGGCTTTCTTTTCAGCAGCTGCAACCTTAGCCTCCTTTTCAGCCTCTTTGAAGTCTTCTATTTCTTTATCGCGAGTCTCTGCAGCTACAATATCGTAAGTAAATAGGGTATTTCCTAGCATCCAGTATACGGTATTGCCGTCTGAACCCCATGAAGGAAATTCACCACCCATGGTAGTTAGTTTTCTTGATGGAAAAGCCGCATTATCAGCGTTTCTTACATTGATCTTCACCCCGTCTGGTCCAACTTTAGGAACAGTTACGATGTAGATATCGTTATTGATTTTGGCTAGCGCATAGGTGCCCTTAGGTGCTCTTAATAGGGTGCTTGCCTTAGATGGCGGACGCGAAGGTGCTTCAGGTTCATCTGACAATAAGTGGTTATCAGTATAAACCGAACCATAAACAGTGATACCATCAACAGAGACGTATTTCTTCTCATCGGTTCCGTCATAACGTATAGAAATTAAGGTTCCATTTTGATTTAAATAGATTCGACCGTCATTCTGAGCAAAGTGCGCATTAGAATAACCATCCGCCTTAGTTATAAAATTCTCTTGACTCATCGCTCTTGGAGCAAACCATACTAAATCAGACTTAGACATAAATGCGTAAGGCCCATCAGAATCTTCAAATTGCTGACGTTGACCCTTAAAGGCGACGATTCTGTTTGAAGGACTCCATACAGGATTCTGGTACACCGCCGAAGAAGCAGAAACTTTCTCAGGCTTTGATCGCTTAGACAGTCCAACTTTATAAAGGTTTCCGCCATCGGTCTCACTCCAAGTCACAAATGCGATCTCTTTGCTGTCAGGGCTCCATGTCGGCATCGCCTCGGTAAAATCAAAAGAAGTTAATCTTCTCGGTTTTTGATCAGTGAGGCTCATTACATACACCCTATTCAGTGCAGTAAAAGCAATCATTGATTGGTCAGGCGAAACGACTGCGTCGCGAATTTGCGTAACGTTAAAAGTGGGAGTGTCTTCGATCGGATACTCAAATTTCAACTGAGGCCCCATCGCCACCTTTTCGTTTACACTGAAGTCAATCTCGCTAACGCGATTATCTAAATAAATACGATTAAGTTTTCCGCCATACGAGGCAATAATGGATTGACTATCTGGCATAAATGACATCGCCGGCAACACCCCGAGTGGAGCGATCGACTCCTGTTCGTCACGTTGTACCGGGTAGGCTAGCCAACGCTCATCACCTGAGGTTAGGTCACGAAGAACTAGGCCCGTTTGATCGTTATATCTAGACCCATACACTAACCACTTTCCGTCAGGAGATAAGGTTGGGGCGAAAGCCGAACCGTAGCGACTTGTCATCGTCTTACGCTTACCATCAATTAAATCATAAGTTCCTAATTGATACTGAGGAAGGCTCGCATTATACTGCCATGAATTTTGGCGTTGAGAGTACCATATTTGATTACCATCAGGGCTAAAGGTAGGCTCTGAAATTTTTAAGTTATCAGGCTTACTGATCAACTGTGTACCTGAGCCACCCTCACGGTGATAAAGATGTAATTTAAAGTTTCTCGTACCCTTAACTACGGCGATATAATCACCGTCTGAAGACCAATCTGCCGACTGCATATTAAAGGTATCTCCTTTGGTTACCTGAATAGTATCCTGTTTTACGCGATCAATAATCCATGCATTGTTACCTCCGCTTCGATCAGAAATAAAGAGTATCGAATTCCCATCAGGAGAGTATTTCGGATGCGAATCAAAAGCCAGACCTTCAGTCACCCGGGTAGCCTGACCACCAGAAACGGGTAACTCGTAGATATCGCCCAACAAATCAAAAACGAGCTTTTCGCCTGAAGGATGAACATCCACCGACATCCAAGAACCTTCAGTAGTATTTAATTCAAAATATCGTTCGGCTTCAAGAGGAAGTCCTTTCTTTTCCTTTTTTTCTTGTGCTAATACAAGAATAGGTAACGCGAGAAGTATCGCTAATAGCGTATTTTTCATATCAAACAAATTTGGCCATCTGAAGATAGCCAAATTGTTTGTTAGTAAGTGTTAAAAAAAGGGTTATACCAGGAGCAATACAACGGTCAACGCTGCACCTGCTATAGCAAAATACAAGCCCTTTTTGTAGATAGGCGCTCCGGTATTGAACATAAAGAAGGCAGATACCGAGAAGAATAGTAATGCCAGACCGAAGAAAATAGCCAACCAGAAAAGCGGATTGGTGGTGTTCATCAGGTGTAGCTTATTCATTTTTTCAAGAAGTACAGGATACTTCGTGTTACTGTATTTCGCTTCACCTGTAGCGGCGTTGTAAACACCATCACCGTTGAAGACAATCTGAAACCCATCGACCTTTTCTACTCGTATTCTAGTCTTAAGTGCCGGCCCAAGAGTTTCTGCATTAAGCCCTGGCTCTACCACCACAGAAATCGTCTCTTTTGTCTTGAAAGTATCTGTATTTCTAAAGGTAAGTACGATGCCGCTTAAAGCATAAACGGCCATAATTCCCGCTAAAAAGAATCCTAAATAGCGGTGAAATTCTCTGAATTTTTCTTGTGATTTTCTGCTCATTGTTAGGTATTAAACCAGCAAACTACTGAAATACTACTGAAGAAAAAAGTTAAAATATTCAAGGAGTTTATGAGTAAATCAAATATTTTTAGGACATGTACCCAACAAAAACTTCGCTTCTCATTGCAATTCTTGTAATGGGTGTCACTTCAATAGTACTAGAAGCTATTGCCCCTCTATGGGCGTATGGTATCGCGAAGGGGCTAACAACCGTTCTCGTTTTACTGTTAGCATCTAGTAACAGGCAAATTTCTAGACTGGGAGCTCGAGTACTCACCGCTTTATTCTTTTGTCTCTTAGGTGACATTGCGCTTATTTGGGACAATGCTTTTTTACTAGGACTTGGGTTCTTCTTAATCGCTCATCTACTATTTATCAGGGCATTTATAGCTCGATTCAAGATGAAGTTTCATTGGATCGCCCTTGCAATTGCTACTATTCTGGCCATCACCACTCTGTATTTCATTTGGCCTAAGGTTTCAGGAATTTTACAAATTGCAATCCTCAGTTATGTCTTGGTGATCGGATTAATGAGTAGCCTATCGATGAGTATTGCTTTAAATCGAAGATTTAAAATTAGACTTCAATTAGGCCTGGGAGGGCTACTTTTTATGATATCGGATGCGCTTCTCGGGATTAATGCCTTTGTAAGCCCAATCCCATTTGCCTCGATTCTTATTCTTACCACTTATTGGGGCGCCATCACTTCTCTCGCAATTGCAGCTCGTGAGTTTTAGTCTCTCACCCAGATAGCGATATCTCCAGGATTCAAGTTAATACTATATCCCTGACCACCATAAAGACGTTGAGGCAGTCTAGCATGTTTCATTCCTCTCAAAGAAATGCCTTGTTTAGTTCCTACTAGTTGCCATAGACCTTCTTTCAACATCGGGGTATCAAAATACCCTTGAACCTTAGAAGGATTCAAGAGCACCAATACTCGATCGTCAACTACGTAACCTAAATGACCCTCGTTCTCTGGAAGAATAAATTGGAAGTAATCTTCACTGGCCGAATTAATGCGAAATACTTCACCATAGCTTGAGTTTCTCAGTTCATTGAGACCTTTCCAGAACTTTTGCATCATTGCATAATCATTCCTGTTCGTTGCGGTCGGACGTTTCCCTACCTGTTCCCAAACGAATTGATTAGCGGTGCGATGATTATAGGTGTCCCGGTATCCGTGCATATATACTTTGAATCCGGCATTCGTTGTTTTTACTACCTCTTGCAATGGAGCATGAGCTTTACTTCGCATGATTTCAGAACCTCCATGAGTAACGATGGGTCCCAGAGAAGTATACAGTAAGGTGGCCGCAATACGATACCCATCCTGATCAACGGCTAATCGGCCATCAAAATCAGCTTCTGCAAACTGATCGGCTAGAGCAAAATTATCGTGTATATCAAGATAATTGATTCCGCTAATCGGTGTTTTATCGGTATCGAATCGATTCCCCAGCCCCTTCATTACATTTTCGCGTTCATCGAACTTGCCCCCTGGCCATCCGCGGTCTTGATGCTTATCGACGAGTGTAAATACCGGCCCTTTAAATGCATTACGCGCATCATCTTGAAAGAAGGTAATTGGTGAGTCTTCTTTATACCAATCCCAATCGGGGTTGTTTTCAAATTCAGGATCATTGGAACCTATCCACGCCTCTCCATACACAATCTTATCTTCCCCTATCGCCTCCTTCAGAGCAATCAATGTCTGCTGATCAATTTGTCCTGCCAAGTCGATTCGAAACCCATCGATTCCGAACTCTTCGATATAATTTTTACACTGATCAATCAACCAGCGCTGTACCATCGGACGATTCTCTGTCTTCACCTCATTCCCATAAGCACCGATGTGTTCTAGGTCTTTCGTTCGATAGTAATACTGCTTATCAATACCGTTGAAATTGAAGTATTGCTCCCCTCCATCCATATTCTCTCCGGTATGATTGGGCACGATATCAATAATCACCGCAATCCCCTTATCATGAAAAGCCTGAACAAGATCTCTAAACTCATCTCGCTCCGCACCGGGTTCTGAACCTTTCGTTCGATACTTCGATTCAACAGCCATGGCAAAAGTGGTTCGATACCCCCACTGATAATTCTCTAAAGCCACACCCTGATCAATCATATACGGATCGTCTTTGAAAGAAGCCTTCCAATCTTCATCAGGAAAGTGTAAATACTCTTGGACAGGCATTAGGTGTACCACATTGATCCCCAAATCAACTAAATAATCGAAACCAATCTTATCCCCGATCGAATTGCGTAATCCACCTGCGATTACTCCCTTGAAAGTTCCCTTTTCGCTGTCAATGATAGGTAATTGATCACTGAAATCTTGAACATGCATTTCATAAGCGATAACGTCTTTCATTGCAGGAATACCACCATCAAGAGGGGTAGCAGGGACGGTTTTTGGCCAAATACGCGCTCTACCCCAACTGGTATCAACTACCCTAGCATAGGGATCTCTTACGTGAGTCTTCGTGGTCTCATAAAAGAAATTACCCTTGTCACTGGGTCCGTGTACCGTGAAATCATAGTACATCCCAGACAAGTCTTTATTAAATAAAGCTTCCCAAATCCCTTGATCATCAACCTTCATCCTAACGGTTTGACTCGCATTAGTGGCCGTCGAACTTTCGTATAAATAGAGGTAAACCGAAGTCGCTCGAGGAGCAAACAATCGCACCTCTGTTTTTCCATTAACAATCTCTGCGCCTAAGGTTTTATCGCTGTATACATTTCTAAACCATCCATCAAATAAGACTTGAGTTTTAATTTTATTATTCAAATCCTCTAGATAATGAACCCTTCTTATATCAATGGGCTCTGAAGGAACAAGAAGTGCCTTAGAAGCCGTATTCGGTAAGACTTTCTCAACTCCAATTTCTCGACCATCGATTCGCGTTAGCCTGTAATCATTAGAATCAAAACTCGGTTTGAAATTGGTTAGTAATGCAATCGCTTTATCATCGAGTATTTCGGCTTTAAACGAGGGAACGAATGCGTCGTATTTATAAACCAGATTACCTCCCTTTTCGTTCTTTGGGCTATGTGCTACCTCTTGCCACTGAGCATTATCGATTAAAAATTTGAATTCAGATTTAACAGGAATCTTTACATCACCTTCATTTTCGATAGTCAAACTCCAAATCGAACCTGATTTAGTTAACTCCCACTCCTTACTAAATGCTGTATCCCAACCACGAAACGAACCGGTTACATATACACGATCGGGTGTCGTACCATAGCTATTCTCATCATATAAAAAGGTCAGGCGATCACTAAATAAGGCATATCCTTGTTTCAATTGTTCTCCAGTAAAGGACTGCGCATTCACTGCAAAAAAGAAACAGGTAAAGAAGATATAGGTCAGGAAATTTCTCATATCTCAAAGATAGTTTTGAGGGTTGAAATAAGATGATTATGCGATAGAGATTTTACAACTACAAGAAAATCAAGCACCTATGTTTTAAAATGTTAAAATTTTTTGTTACTTAGCTATCCTCTTTTTTTAAAAATGGCCACTTTATCTAAACAAAAAATACGCGTTGCACGACTGCTAGAACATCAAACACTAGCGGTACATTCTCTCTATTATGAGGGGAAGCGTTACACTAAAGTGGAGTTAGAAAACATCCTAGAAGCTTATTATCGACGTCAAAGTCGTAAAGTTTAGTGAAGCGGTCGCTTCTTAATCATTCCTCCTTTAGTGTCCTTGATCGGATATTGAATCACAAAGGCCGTGGGGTCTATTTTTTCAATTTCAAGAATTAGCTTACTAACCTCCAATCGCGTTACAACACAGAACAGGATGTCCCGGTCGGGGAGGGATTGGCCTTGGCTTCCGAAACCAGCATCTGAACGAAAAGAAGTAACACCTCGCCCCATTTCGTACATAATTTGAGATTTAATAGTGACAGAATCTGGAGAGACGATCATGACTCCGATATATTCTTCGATACCGTTAATGATGAAATCTACCGTTTTAGAAGCGACCACATAAGTCAAGATCGAATACATGGCGGTTTCTAGACTTAGGATAATAGCGCTTACCGAGAAGAGGATAACGTTGAAAATGGTAATCACATCGCCAACGGTAAGACTCGTCTTTCGTGAAATAGAAAGGGCAAGTACCTCGGTGCCGTCAATGACCGCGCCTCCTCTAATCGAGAGGCCGATGCCTACGCCTAAAAAGAATCCGCCAAAAACAGCGATGAGTAATTTATCTGAAGTAATAACAGGAAATTCAAGGAGATGAACTAGAAGGGCTAAACCAAGTATGGCGATACTGCTCTTAACTGCGAAAGGAAAAGAGATTTGCCTTGCGCCCAAAACGATAAACGGGGCGTTAACTAGAATTATTAAAACCGATAAGTTGTAGCCCGTAAGTACTTCCCCAAGAAGTGAAACTCCCATCGCGCCCCCATCGAGAAATTGGTTGGGAAGTAACAAGCCCTTTAGACCGATGCTTGCTGAGAGCACACCGAGCAGTAAGAAAATCGTCTCTTTGATTCGAACTTTCACCATTAAGCGTCCGAGCCTACTCATTACCATAAACTAAATCCTTTTCTCAAAGGTAAAGGATGCTTGCTTCATCGAGTAGTTCTTTCACCTATATTTGCCGCATTATGGAAAGTATAAGTTACGGAGCGATCGCGGCGGTACTAACTACCACTGCTTTTTTACCTCAGGCCTTTAAAGTGATTCGCACAGGCGAAGCAAAGAGCTTGAGTCTTTCTATGTTTTTGATGATGTTCGTGGGGACTCTACTATGGGCGCTTCATGGATTCGATTTAGAAGATAAACCCATGATTTATGCCAATCTCACCACATCCGGGTTGAATGCGGTGATATTGGTCATAAAAATTCGATCAATAATTCGCGAAAAACAGGCGAATTCTTAGTGAGCTAATCTGCTTTTTAGCAAACGAGTCACGATGAGCAGTAATAACGAAGTTGGATTATTCGAAAGTTTTGCTCGTGTGTTTCTCGCCATAATGCGAGAGCGATTTTCATTTAATGAAATAGTCATTTTTGATTGATTGATATGATTTTCGGGGCGCAAAAGTACGACCGTTTTCTAATTAAAAAAAGGGCGATATAAAAATAAACCGCCCTCGTCAACTAAAAACAAATAAGCCCTATGTAGGGTGTAATTATTTAGGAAGTAGACCAGGATTCCAATAATAGTCTTCAGAGGTAATTAATCCTTCCTTATTTACTGTAATCTGAGAGTGGTGATACCCCGTAGAGGTATTCCCCGATTTTTTATTTCTTACGGTCATCTCCCACCATGAAATTATAGTAACATCATTTGCACCTTCGTATTCTAATAAATCGGGGTAGCCAATTTCATTTACATCAACGACCTCATATTCTGCATAGAAGTCTTTAAGCATCTCTATCTCCTCATCAGGATTTCTAGTGTCTTTCAAGTCTGTAATACTCATTACATCTCTGATGACAGCATTATCAGCATATAAGCCCCTCATTGATTCCAAATCACCTAAAGCGATATATGCGTATAACAATCGTGATTTAGCGATCATTTGATGATCCTTATAAATTGTACCGTTAGTTCTTGTAGACCAAGCGTCATATGCTTTTTGCCACTTCAATTGACTATCTGAGACACCTAGACCTGCAATTTTAGATGCATCTTCATTCATGAAGAAAATAGAGTTTCTTGGAATATTTAACTCAATTCCCGTATTCTTATCAAAACCGCGCATGGCTTGATAGGTGTATACATGGATTTGCTTATCCTTTCCTTTTCCGAACTCCATGGCATCAGAGTAGGCTGCACCGCGATTAGCGATATCAAAACCGATTACATTGGTACTTAGATAACGCGAGCGATTAATCATATTTTGTAATTTTCTCGGCTGTGGACGCATTTCGTTCATTTGCCACCATCGAAAATCTTCTGTAGTAAGATTCTGCATGGTAAGGGTATCTCCTTTGACAAATGCGTCAGTGAATTGATCAACAATGTCTATCGCAGGATGTTGGTCATAAATTTTTCCATTAACGTTCTTAGTCTGCCCGAGAACAAGGGCTGAGCAAAGCATAAAAATAGATGCGAAAATTTGTTTCATAATTAAAGATTTGATCAGGGTTTAACGATTAATTGGATGATGCGCCAGTTAGCCACTGCCATGTAGCAACTTGATAAAAACCGTCAGGATTGATTTCGGCCATATTAGATTGATCTGCAGGCCAGTTGATACCATCTCCTAAACGATAATTGAATAAGTCTTCAAGGGAAGAAAACATATCCCAAGACATCACAGCAGCCCAGTCGGCTCCGGTTGGATGTATTTTTTGACCGGTGCCCCAAGAGATCATATTCATCTTTGATCCATTTTCTTGAAAAAAAGGCTTCCATAACTCTTTGTTTTCCTGAAGAAATGCGGCGCTATTGGCTGGTCTAGCGAAATTGAATTGGATGATAGAGTTCAAATAATCATCAGCACTAGAAACCATCCAAAGGCCCGAATCAATTCGATACATTACACGAACATCCTTTTTCCAAGTGAACTTCGTCTGTAGTTCTTGAAGCTCCTTAAACTCTTTCTTCGACAATACTTTTTCAGCCCTATTCCAAAATGCATTTTTTGGACTTAAGGTTGCAGCAACAGATGAATTTCCTTGAACGAACATATAATTATATTCTTCTTCATCATTCATACCGTCAAGTCTAACGGCTCTTAGAAAGTTCCAAGCTGAAATATCCCCATTATTAACAGCAGATTGAGCCACTTTTTGAAAATACTTAGTCTGAACAGTTTCAAAGGCTTCTGTATCGCCCTCAATGAGTACTGCATGCATCGTGACGATAGCCCCTTCTTGTGACCAGATAGCAACTGTAAATAATAGTAATAGGTAGGTTGTAATTCTTTTCATAATCGGGTTTGTTTTATGGTTATGTTGAACAATTTACATAGTATATTTTAAATTGCAATATAATAGTTTAATTATTTTGAATTATATTTATCAAATAAGTTAATTTTCATAGTTAATTCTAACAAAAACCAATAATCAATGAGAAATTTAATTTTATGCGTACTTTATGTATTTGCTATTTCCTGTGCAGATAGCACCAACACAAATCCTGATTTCGAGAAAAATCTAGCAACAGCTAAAAAATTTATTGAGTTACACGCTGTCGAAGACTGGCAATCACAAGCTACCATGATTCATGATGAGTTAGACTGGCAACCACCTGTTTATGGAGCTAGCACATACGGTAAAACAGAACACATTGAAGCCATGAAGATGTACCAAGACTTATTTGACAACATTCAATATGAAGCTCAAAGCTGGCTACCAGGTGTAAACGAGGAGACGCTATTACCCGATGGTAGTGTTAGAACTTACGGGACTTGGACCGGAGTACATACCGAAACAGGAATTCCATTCCAACTAACATCATACCATGCGATGGAATTTAAGGATGGTAAAATCGTCAGAGGTGGCGACTACTTTGACTTCAATGGTCTCATGAATTCATTTAACCAATAACCCTAAATAATGATGAAAACTATTAAAAACACTTTATTCTACACACTATTTCTTGCTGGTGGCCTTATAGTCAATGCACAAGAAATGTATGTTTCTCTTTGGTATGGACAAATACAAAACAAAGATGTTTCTGAGCATATTGAGTTAGAAAGAGAATACTATTCCAATTTTTGGCAACACCAAATCGATGAAGGAAATATTATGGGTTGGGACATGTGGCAAATTCTTAATTCTGATGTTAATGAAATGACAACAACTTTTGTTTATGCCACTCTACATAGCGAGCCCACGTTCACAACCTCTCCATTAAATTCAATGAAAGGTAAATCTTCAACTGACCGTAAGGCAGCGGAGAAGAGAGCTATGGGGCATTATATTAAAAACAAAGCCGTCACTACTAGTGTTAAAGGTGGATACGGGCCTCAACTAGAACCGGGTGGTGTTCCTACAGATATTGCGGTATTAAACTACATGACTGTAGATCCTTATAAAGCAGATGAATACGAAAAAGCTGAATTAGAAGTATTTATGCCTAATTTCAAAGAAAATGACCAAGTCAAAACAGGTTGGGGTCTTCATAAGATTCTAAACTATTTAGGTACTGATCACCCTGTCAACTATATCACCGTAGACTTTTACAACAGTCTTAACGACTTGTATGAAGTTAGAAATGCAACCGGAGAACTAGATGATGAGGCCGAAGAATTCTGGAGAAATTTTGAAAAAATTCGATCGTTAAAGAATTCACATATCTTGAGAAAAGTTATGGTACTCAGATAAACCCAATCCAAACTTTGAGTGCAAAAAAAGGGAGTCAAAATGACTCCCTTTTTTCAATTAGAAACCGAAATTTTCGGCTCGAATTTTTTTATAGTTCTCGATGTAATAGTCGATCACCTCTTCCTGGGTAACCTTGTCATTAAATGCCTTCCAATTGGTTGTTCTCTCGGTATACTGAAAATCGACATGTTTAGTAGCCCAATTTTGAAGAGAATAGATCACAGGATATAAATCGATACCTGCATCTGTTAAATAATACTCCTTGACTTTACGATCTGATTCTTTCTTTCGAAAATCGATAATACCTAAAGAGACTAACTTCTTTAATCTATCATTCAGAATATTAGAAGCAATACCTTCAGAAGCTTTACGTAAGAAATCAGAATAGGTAGTATATCCTTTGAATAAATCTCTTACGATAATCAGCGACCAGCGGTCACCTAATAAATCAAGGCCAACTGCGCAAGCGCACTTAGGCTGTAGATCATTGTATAGTATTTTTTCCTTCATCTGCTGTTTTTATTTCACATTAAGAGCTCAATGTTTAATTTATTGTGCTCAAAGTTAAACGAAAATGATTTATTGCAATACAAAATTAACATTCAATTTACATTAAGCAAATTTACTTTTTCGGCAATAGAGCTTCAATGAGAACTCCGAGAAGACCTAAAAAAATTCCTAAGAGAAACCCTTCCATTGGATTACGACCTTTAAGCTCAGCAATATACTTTCCTAAAAATCCGAAAGCCGCAATAATCGCGAAAAGCATAAAATAGATAATCCCGAGACTTAACATAGACTACATTTTGAAGTCAAAGATATCTCTATCCTTCAAATACGGAAGTTTTTTTCGTACCCTCTGAAGTTCATTTTTTGATAAGGTATGTTGTAAGACGCACTCACCCGACTTGACTCCTAAAGAGTCCCCCATAGGGTTGAATGTACTACTATGACCGGGATATCCTTTTACTTTCTCATCGTCTCCGATCCGATTTACTCCAATCGCATAACATTGATTCTCTATGGCTCTCGCACATAATAGGCTGTCCCAAGCGTTTACTCTTGGCGTAGGCCAATTCGCTACACAGAGAAATACATCATAAGGAGCATGATATCGAGCCCAGGCGGGAAAACGCAGGTCGTAACAGATCGAAAGCGAAAAGGTCCAACCCCTGTAATTGGCAAGCACTGGTTGTTGTCCAGGTTGAAAAACCTTTGCCTCGTCACCTAAAGCAAACAAGTGTTTTTTATCATACTGAACGACCTTTTGGTCGGGCGTGACAAAATACATCCGATTATAAAAGATCCCGTTTTCTTCAACCGCCAAGCTACCAGTTACGGCGGCGTTTTTTCTCTGAGCGGTTCGTTTCATCCATTCTAAACTGATGGTGTCTCCAAGTTCGGTTTGGTCGGGATCATCGATGAAACCCGTGGCAAACATCTCTGGCAGCACGATTAAATCTGCGGTAATCCCTTCGATCAATTGATCGATTCGTTTGAGATTATCCTGAGGATCCTTCCAAGAAATATCAAACTGTACCAGAGCTACCTGTAATAAATCCTCTTTTGAATCGTCTTTCATAAAGCTAAAGTTACAGCACTTATCTTTGTTTAAATTCTAATTTCAATGCTGAAGACCCTTTTTTCGCTCGAATTAAAAAGTCTTTTTCGATCTCCAACCTGGAAACAAAACCTCTGGATGCGCATACTCATCGTCTTTGCCATCCTATACTTTGTATTGATCTTCTTATCACTAGGTGTGGGCGCTTATTATATTATCGAAAAAGCGCAGATCGGAGAACCTTTTGAAGTCATCAACCGATACCTCATCTACTACATCGGGTTCGATATTGTCTTCAGGTATATGATGCAACCCATGCCCGTCACCAACGTGCAACCTTTGTTATATCAAAACATCAAAAAATCGACGGTCGTACACTTTTCGATGCTCAAGATGCTGTACTCGTTTTTTAATTGGAGTCATCTTTTCTTTTTAATTCCACTAAGCATCATATTAACGGTAGAAGGTCAGCCAGCAGGTCAAGTATGGGCGTGGAGTCTCTCTATCTATTTCTTATTACTGGTAAACAACTACCTCAACGTCTTAGTCAATCAAAAGAACGTAGTTTTTGCCATAGTAGCCTCTCTAGTTTTGGGTAGCGCAGCGCTTCAGTATTTCGGAATTTTCGATATCACTCCATACACCCAGGTCTTCTTTACTGCACTATTCAATCAGTCTTGGTTAGTGGTTGCCGCCCTAACCCTATTGCTTCTGATGTATTTTTCGGCCTTCAGGCATTTTAGAACTCGAATGTATCTCGATGCAGGTCTGGCGAAGAAAAGTGAGAAAACCATATCGATCAGTGAAAATTACTTTAGCCGCTTCGGAAAACTAGGCTTGATCCTTAGAAACGATGTTGCGCTGATTCTCAGAAATAAGAGAGCAAGGCAGGCTGTTTTCGCCGGTTTCTTCTTTATTTTCTATGGATTACTATTCTTCACGGGGGCCGTCGAGGCCTACGAAAGTGATACTTGGAAGCTATTCGCAGGAATCTTCGTCACGGGTGGTTTTCTCTTTAGTTTCGGACAGTATGTGCCTAGTTGGGATAGTCAGTACTATCCGTTACTAATGACCCAAAACATCACCTATCTAGATTATCTAAAATCGAAGTATACCCTGATTCAGGTCTTCACCGTTGCGACAACCATCTTATCGAGTTGGTATTTAATCTTCGGTCTAGAGATCTTCAGCTACGTACTTTTAGGCGCGATCTACAACCTGACTATTAATTCAGTTATTGTATTATGGGGCGGCGCTTATGTTCGCACCAAAATTGATCTCACTTCAAATAAGAAGGCTTTCGGTGACAAGAATGCTTTCAACTATAGAACACTGTTGTTGACGCTTCCGAAAATTGCGCTTCCGCTAGCTATTTATGGCACATTCAACTACACCCTCGGGCCCATTGCTGCAAAAATTAGCATCGTCGTAGTATCTATTGCCGGATACTTCTTAAAGCCCTACCTATTCAAAACCATTATCTCGATCTACCAAAAAGAAAAATACGAAACCCTTAACGCTTACCGCTTATGATCACCGTATCCAACCTTAGCAAAACGTACAAGGACACTACCGTTCTGTCTATAGAATCTCTTGAATTATCTAAAGGAGAAATCATCGGATTGGTCGGAAACAATGGTGCCGGTAAAACCACCTTCTTCAGCCTACTACTCGACCTAATCAAACCCTCGACCGGGTACATCGAAAACAACCAAGTCAGAGTAGACCAGTCAGAGGCATGGAAGTCAACCACCGCCGCCTTCATCGACGAAAGCTTTTTAATCGGATACCTCACCCCCGAAGAATACTTCAGCTTCATCGCAGGGCTTCGAAATATCAATAAGGCCGATCTCGACACCTTCTTAAACCGCTTCAGTACTTTCTTCAATGAAGAAATTCTCGGAAGAAATAAATACATCAGAGACCTCTCTAAAGGAAACCAAAAAAAGGTAGGAATCGCCGCGGCCTTCATCGGCGCCCCAGAGCTAGTCATTCTCGACGAACCCTTCGCCAACCTAGATCCTCGAGCGCAAATGCAGCTTCAAAAACTCCTTCGTGAAATCAACCAAGATTTAGGGTGTAGTATTTTCGTATCATCGCACGACCTTCTTCACGTGAGTGAACTGTGCCAGCGCATACTCATCCTAAACAAAGGAGAATTAGTGAAAGACGCCAATCGCGATGAAATTTCACTAGACGCGCTTAGAGCCTTCTTTACCGAAGAAATTGCCGAAGGCGAAACTACTCCATCACCAGCGGACGAATAACTTCAGCCCAAATCGCATAACCCGTACGATTCATGTGAAGTCGATCTTCAACAAACAGATCTCCTCTCACCTGACCCTTTTCGAGCATCGGAGAATAAACGTCTGCAAAAACCAGTCGATCCTCCTTCTTGGCTCGACGCTCAATTGCTTTGTTTAAGGCTTCATATTCTTTTCGAAGCTCCCAACGAAGCGGGCTAGGCTTGGCAGCTATATAAACAATCTGAGTCCCAGGGTTATGCTCCCAAATACGCGTAAAAATGGTATCTAAATGCTCTAAAATAGTTCGAGTATCACGCCCCGCCGCAATATCATTGTCTCCCTCATAGATAAACACTTGCTTAGGGTCATACCGCAGCACCAAATCTTCTAAATAGTGATTCAGACCAAAGGCTGTCGAGCCTCCAAATCCTGTATTGATAATCGGAGAACCTTTAGACAATAACCCCGCATCGCGCCACAATCGAACGCTCGAACTACCCGTAAAAACGATAATTCCTGTATCCCAAGTGGGCACTGGCCCCTCAGTGATTGCCGCGACTTCTTCAGAAAAGGTTTCTGCCTGTTTCAAATAAGTTACCTCCGGGTCATTTTGTGCAAAAACAACCGAAAAAGAAAAAAATATAACTAGAGTGTTAAGTATCGAACGAAACATAGGTCTTTGATTTACCGCAATTTACACATTAAAGCGACCACTTTTTGTTTAACGTTTAAATTCTGAAACTGAAATATTATTACACTGAAAGTGTTGTAATTATCATTTTTAAAGGTTTTATTTGAAATAACAACAACTTAAACAAAAACACTTCTAACCATGAAACTGCGCGATACGTTCGCCATAGCTCTTCTATTTTTCATTTCGATGAGCTATGGCCAAGAGGGTTTCTATTACCAAGCTGTAATCAGAAATATCGACGGGTCTCCAATGCGAAACACCCCCATT
>JAHEKV010000002.1:27133-229149 GCA_024638165.1 Flavobacteriaceae bacterium | reverse complement strand
TTCTTAGCTGTTGCTTTCTTAGCACCACTAGAAACGATGTTTTCAATGCTCACTTCAGTTAAGTACTGACGGTGACCATTTTGTTTTTGGTAGCCTTTTCTTCTCTTCTTTTTAAAGACGATTACTTTATCGCCTTTCAGATGCTGAAGTACTTTTACTTCTACAGCAGCACCTTCTACGACTGGGGCGCCAATAGTAATCGAACCGTTATCATCGATTAAAAGAACACGATCAAAAGAAACTTTTGAACCTTCTTTAGCATCTAAGCGGTGTACGAATACCTTCTGGTCTTTTGCAACCTTAAATTGCTGCCCTGCCATCTCTACAATTGCGTACATAGTATAAAATTTAGTTCATTTCGCTATTAAGCGGGTGCAAATATAATTCAAAATAACGAGTTACCAACAGTTTACAAACATTTTGTCTCCCTCAGAATTAACACCTTTATAATAGTTGAAACCTCTTTCAAAGCGTATCTTTGTAGGTAGAACAGACCTTTTGTATATACGTAACATTTCAAAGGGTTTATCGTCAGAATAGTATTAATTAAAACATCACTAATTCAATGAAGCCATTTTATGCTTTCACTGCAATGCTTGGTCTTTGCTTGGGAACCCTTCAAGCCCAGCAAGTAGACTTCGAAGAGTACGATTTAGACAACGGTCTTCACGTGATTCTTCATCAAGACAATACCGCTCCGGTGGTTGTAACTTCGGTTATGTATCACGTGGGTTCGAAAGACGAAAATCCGTCAAAAACAGGATTCGCTCATTTCTTTGAACACCTTTTATTCGAAGGATCAGAAAATATCGAACGTGGAGAATTCTTTAAGATTGTAACCTCAAACGGAGGGTACAATAATGCAAACACTACCCAAGACCGCACCTACTATTACGAGCTTTTTCCTTCGAATCAGCTCGCCTTAGGGCTTTGGTTAGAATCAGAGCGATTAATGCATCCGATTATTAATCAAATCGGCGTTGATACTCAAAAAGAAGTCGTTCAAGAAGAGAGAAGACTTCGAGTAGATAACGCGCCTTATGGTCAATTGATTGAGAATATGTTTAAGAACTTATTTAGCAATCATCCTTACCGCTGGTCGGTAATCGGTTCTTTAGACCATTTGGCAAGTGCATCTCTCGAAGACTTTCAAGAATTCAACAAGGTGTACTATGTTCCAAATAACGCCACCTTAGTTTTAGCAGGAGATTTTGAAAAAGAAGAAGCGAAGAAACTCATCGAAGATTATTTCGGCCCTATCCCTATAGGGAAAGAAATAGTAAAGAAAACCTACGATGAAGCACCAATCGATGGTCCTATTTACGCTCAATTTGAGGATGCCAATATTCAAATTCCTCTTATTTTATTAGGTTATCGCACCCCAGGTCAAGCCTCTAGAGATGCCTATGTTCTGAACATGATCTCTTCTTACCTCAGCACAGGACAAAGTTCTGTTCTTCAAAAGAAATTAGTAGATCAAAAACAAATGGCACTACAAATCTTCGCTTTCAACTATAGCTTAGAAGATTATGGAGCCTATCTACTTGGAGGGCTACCTTTAGGAGAACATACGATGGATGACCTAATTGCAGAAATCGATGTAGAAATTGAAAAATTACAAAACGACTTAATTTCTGATCGTGATTATCAAAAGCTTCAGAATCAATTCGAAAACTCATTTGTAAGTGCCAACAGTTCTTTTGAAGGAATTGCAGAAAATTTAGCTTCGTACAACCAACTTTTCGGTGATACCAACCTGATCAATACAGAGATTGAGATTTACAGAAGTATTACAAGAGAAGAAATTAGAGAGGTTGCCAAAAAATATCTTCAAAAGCAACAACGTGTTGAATTAAAGTACGTTCCAAAACAAGACTAGTATCATGAGACTTAATATTCAAACTATTTTACGCAAAACCACAAAGGCGGTTCTAATAACAGCCGTATTTGCAAGTGCTAGCTTGACCGCACAAGTAGACCGTTCACAACAACCCGAACCCAACGGGTCTCCGGTAATTAAATTAGAAGAACCGCAAACCTTTGAGCTTAAAAACGGGTTAAAGGTTCTTGTGGTTGAAAATCATAAACTACCACGCGTTAGCGTTCAGCTGCTTTTAGATAATCCACCCATCCTAGAAGGAGAAAAGGCAGGTGTATCTAGCCTTACAGGAAGCCTATTAGGTAAAGGGTCTGTGAATATATCTAAGGACGATTTTAACGATGAGGTAGACTTCTTAGGCGCATCAATCAATTTCTCTGGTCAAAGTGCCTTTGCTTCAACTTTATCTAGAAATTTTCCAAGAATCATTGAGCTTATGGCCGATGCGGCGATCAATCCAAACTTCTCAGGAGAGGAATTTGATAAAGAAAAGGAGCGCTACATTGAGAATCTGAAATCTGACGAGAAGAATGTGTCGGCAGTTGCTCGTCGTGTAGAGTCAGCACTTGCTTATGGAACCACCCACCCGAATGGAGAGTTTTCAAGTATCGAAAGTATCGAGAAGGTAACTTTAGAAGACACAAAGGCTTTTTATGAAGACTTTTTTGTTCCCGAAAACGCTTACCTAGTATTAATTGGTGATTTAACTCTAAAGGAGGCCAAGAAACTAGTAAAATCAAATTTTGGAAAATGGAAGGCAAAATCTACCAAAGTAACTCCATTCACAGAAGCTTCGAATCCTGAAATCACAGAAATCAACTTTGTTGATATGCCAAACGCTGTACAATCTGAAATTATTGTACAAAACCTTGTTGATCTTAAAATGAGCGATGAGGATTATATTCCCGCGCTTATCGCCAACCAAATTCTTGGAGGAGGAGCAGAAGGGAGACTCTTTTTAAATCTTAGGGAGGATAAAGGCTATACCTACGGATCTTATTCAGGTATCGGCAGTAGCAAAGACACCAAAGCGCGTTTTAGAGCCACTGCGCAAGTTCGAAATGCAGTGACAGACTCCGCTGTAGTTCAAATTCTAGAAGAAGTTAAGCGAATTCGAACAGAGCTTGTTAATCAAGAAGATCTTAAAAATGCGAAAGAGAAATACAAAGGAAGTTTTGTACGTTCTCTAGAACGCCCACAGACCGTAGCAAATTTTGCCCTCAACATCGAAACTCAAGGTCTAGACGGAGACTTCTATGAGACCTATTTAAGCCGAATTGATGCAGTAACTGCCGAAGAGGTAATGGCCGCTGCCAACAAGTTCTTTGCTCTTAACAACCTCAGAATCGTCGTGGTAGGAAAGGGCGTTGAAGTTGCTGAAGCTCTTGAAAATATCAATTTCGATGGTGCCAAACTGAAGGTAAACTACTTTGATCCATTTGCAAATTCAATCGAAAAACCAACCTTTAGCAAGCCACTACCTGCAGGGCTTACTGCTCAAAAGGTAATTGCAAACTATCTAGATAAAGTAGGCGGAACTGAAGCTATTCAAAGCGTTAATTCCTACGTAATAAAAGCAACTGCTACCATCCAAGGCATGACTCTTGAGCTGGCAACTTCGGCAAAAGGAGCCAACTACACTCAGGAGATGAAAATGATGGGCAATGTCATGCAGCGTTCTGTGCTTACCGAAAGTGAAGCCTATCAAGAGATGCAAGGTCAACGCATTCCAATGAGTGAGGAGGATCGCCAAAAAATGCAATTAGAAACAGGCATAGTTGCCGAGATAGCTTGGGTGGATAATCCTGAAATTAAATTAACCGCTATCGAGTCGGTGAATGGTTCTGACGCGTATGTTGTTCAGCTCACCAAGGATCGCGCACTTTACTTCGATGTAAATACCGGGCTGAAGATTCAAGAAATCGTAACGGTTGAAGCGGGCGGACAAACGATTACTCAAAAAGCCTCTTTTAGCAACTACAAAGAAGTAAACGGGATACTAATTCCACATAGCGTTTCTAGAAATCTAGGGCCGCAGACACTAGATTTTCAAATCACTGAAATCACAATCAATTAGAAATGAAAAAAGCTCTTATCCTACTTGCACTAATAGCAGGCCTAGCGATATCCTGTAAAGGTGAAACCTCTAAATCTAGCACCGAAGCCAAAGTGGTAGATCCCTACACGATGGAAGGTGTCATGGCGGTACACGATGAAGTAATGCCAAAAATGGGTCAAATGGCAAAACTGTCTAGTGCCTTAAAACCACTAGCTGATGCTTCTCCTGAGGGTCCTGAGGCTAAAGCTATCGAGGATCTGAAAGTTGCTCACGAAGCCATGATGACTTGGATGAAAGAAATTGGAGACACTTTTACCCATGAAGAAATCATGAAAGGGGCTGCCTTAAGTGATGAAAAGAAAGAAGCGCTTCGAGTTGAAGCAGACAAAATCGCAGAGGTAAAGCGCTTAATGCTAGAGAGTATTACCAATGCCGAGGCCTTGTTAAAAGAATAACAAACGCCTTTCTTAACTGCATTATAGGGCTGTCTTTGGCAGCCCTATTTTTATTTGCTTAATTCTTCTATTATCGATGCTTTCAACCGTCAAGGTATACCCCTTGAAACGGATGATTTCTCCTCGTTTCGGAAATCCTTTGGTAATCTCTAGTACAAAACCAGCCAGGGTCTCAGACTCACCCTTAAACTCTTCAAATGGCTCGACGCTGCTTAATTCAGCAACGCGATAGAAATCTTTTAATGAAGTTTTTCCTTCAAAAACATAGGTATAATCATCGATACGAGAATAAACCAGATCAATATCGTCATACTCATCACTAATATCTCCAACAATCTCTTCAATTACATCTTCTAGCGTGATCACTCCAGAAGTTCCTCCGTACTCATCTACTACGATGGCTAAGTGCGTTTTTTGATTCTGAAAATCTACCAGCAAATCATCTAACTTCTTGTTCTCTGGAACAAAAAAAGGAGCACGCACTAGTTTTTGCCACTCAAAATCATTTTCATCTAAGTGTGGCAACAAGTCTTTAATAAAGAGAACTCCCAAGATCTTGTCTATCGAATCTTCAAAAACAGGTACTCTTGAATACCCCTTTTCAGTGACCCGATGCAACACCTCAGTATAGCTCAAATCGCTTTTGAGGCCAAAAATATCAATACGCGGACGCATCACTTGGCGAGTCTCAGTGTTACCAAAAGTCACGATTCCTTCAAGTAATTTCTTTTCTTCTGAAGTGGTATCCTCTTGCGAAGCTAATTCTAAGGCCTGAGAGAGATGGTCTACACTAATCTGAGCGCGCTTATCTGCCAATTTATCTTCAAGCAAGTGGCTTAACGACTGAAGTGGTCGACTTAATGGGCTAAAAAGTTGGTCTAAAATCGAGAGCACTGGTGTCATTCTCAACGAGACAGTAATCGGATTTCTGTTGGCATAGATCTTTGGTAAAATCTCACCGAAGATCAAAATCAAAACAGTGGCGATAGCAATATCAAATAACGTTTGCAATGACAAGACTCCAAAAAGCAAGGTTTCTGAACCCGCGAACCAGAAATCTGAAAGGCTAGTAAAAAGTAAAACAATAGCAATATTGACTGCGTTGTTTGCTATAAGAATCGTAGCTAATAAACGCTTTGGCTTAGAGAGTAAGGCTAAGGTTTTTGCTCCTTTCTGTCCTGAATCTTCTTTTAGTTGATTAATATCCGTTGCCGACAGACCAAATAACGCCACCTCTGACCCTGAGATCAATGCAGAACTGATGAGTAAAAGCAGGAGACCTATTATAGAAAGAAGAAGCTCAAGGTTACCTAAAGCGACAGTCTCGTTAACCGCTAAAAAAGTTGATATTAAATTACTGGATAGGGGGTCTGAGCTCATAGTTTAGAACGGAAGATCGTCGTCTTCTGCAGGAGAAATAGTAGCTGCAGGGGTCGCCGACGGCTGACTAGCTGATGGTTGTCCCATAGGCGTTCCACCTTCTTTTGGAGGGCTAAGGAAGGTAAAGTCAGTTACGTGCACCTCAGTACTGTAGCGCATTTGCCCGCTTTCATCTTGCCATTGACGGTTTTTCAGTCGCCCTTCAACATAGATTTTGTCACCTTTATTGAGGTACTTCTCACAAATTTCTGCTGCCTTGTTTCGCACAACGATGTTATGCCACTCGGTGTTCGAAACCTTTTCACCAGTTTGTTTATTAGTATAGGTTTCATTCGTAGCTACCGGAAATCTACCGATACAATTTCCACCTTCGAAATAGTGCATTTTTACCTCATCTCCAAGATGGCCGATGAGCATAACTTTGTTGAGTGTTCCTGACATAAAAATAAAAGTACTAAATTTTGAATTGTTGAAGCAATCGCTCCATTAAAGTTGAGGTCGGATATTGATCAATTTCATCGATGGAGACCACCGGTTGCTTCAGATTCTTAACCTCCACTCGGTAGACTCTTACCTCAAGATGTCGATGAGAAAGTTTATGCACTATTGGGTCTTCACTAAGCAAAGTCACCTTTGCGCTTTGCCCTAAGAATAACTCAATTTCATTCACAGTTAATTCGCTCGAAGCATCCGATTCTATGAATGGAAACTCATACAATCCTGCCCAAATACCATGGTTAGGTCGTTTTACAAACCTTGTGTTTCGATTCTGATCAAGCAGCATCAAATAGTGTAGATATCGCTTGACTACTTTTACTTTTGACAGTTTGACCGGTAAAGCGTCTATCTTATTGGTTGCTAATGCTACACATCGATCATTAAAAATACAGCTTGTACAATTCGGCTTCTTTGGGGTACACTCAGTCGCCCCAAATTCCATAATTGCCTGATTAAATAGATCGGGATTATCAGGGTCAATCAAAGAGTCCGCCAATTCTTGAAACAACTTTTGACCACTTGATTTGTTAATGGGCTCATCGATGCCAAAAACACGTGACAGTACCCTATAAACATTCCCATCCACAACGGCCTTCTTTTCTTTAAAGGCGAAGGATGCTATCGCAGCTGCCGTGTAGGGGCCAATTCCCTTTAACTTTAAAAGTTCATCGTAGGTTTCTGGGAAACGGCCCTCAAAATCCTCACAAATGATTTCTGCAGTTTTCTTCAAATTTCGAGCGCGTGAATAATACCCTAACCCCTGCCAAAGCTTTAAAACCTCTTCCTCATTGGCCGCGGCAAGATCTTGAACTGTGGGATAAGCTGCGTGAAACTTCTCATAATAAGGAAGCCCTTGAGCTACTCGAGTCTGTTGAAGAATCACCTCAGATAGCCAAATAAGGTACGGGTCACGCGTATCTCTCCACGGAAGAGATCGTTTACTGATTAAATACCACTTTAAAAGTGGAGCTGAAAAATATCGGTTATCTTCGCTCATCTGATATAGTAGCCTAAATTTTAGAGGCTTAAGGCTAAAAATGCATTTAATTCGTATATTTGCAAGCCTTAAAAAATTATTAAAGATAACCAGCATATGACGAAAGCAGACATCGTAAGCAAAATCTCTGACAAATTAGGAATCGAGAAAGGAGACGTACAAGCTACTGTAGAGTCTTTCATGGAAGAAGTGAAAGCGTCCCTAGAAGGTGGAGACAATGTTTACTTAAGAGGTTTTGGTAGCTTCATTATCAAAACAAGAGCTGAGAAAACAGGTCGTAACATTTCGAAGAACACAACCATTAAAATTCCTGCACACAACGTACCCGCATTCAAACCTGCTAAGGTTTTTGTAGAAGGCGTAAAGAACGGTGTAGAAGTAAAATAAGTATTAATCGATAAATCAACCGCATTATGCCGAGTGGAAAGAAAAGAAAAAGACATAAGGTAGCGACTCACAAGCGTAAGAAGCGCAGAAGAGCTAATCGCCACAAGAAGAAATAAGTAAGCTCGGGCTTTGTCCCGAGTTACTATTTTTCACCCCATACGTTCATTGACATTTTCGAATACCGCTGACAAAACACATTGTGTTCTGCAGCACCATTATTAATTAGTGTATTAGTTTAACTACTAGTGCAATAAATATCGTAACCGTGAATAAAGAATTAATCATTCGAACACAGAACAACACGGTCGATTTTGCCTTATTAAAAGACGGGAAATTAGTTGAATTACACCGAGAAGAAGTAGATAACAGCTTCTCTGTAGGAGACATATTTCTCGCGAAAGTACGCAAGCCGGTTACCGGTTTAAATGCTGCCTTTGTAAATGTGGGGTATCAAAAAGATGCCTTTTTACACTATCATGATCTGGGACCAAAAATTGGGTCTCTTATGAGCTTTACAAAGGGAGTGTTGAGCAAAAAAATTACGGATTTCAGTTTGACAAACTATCCGCTAGAAAAAGAAATAGATAAAGACGGCAGTATCAACGATGCGATTAAAGCCAACCAATCTATTCTGGTTCAAATAGTTAAAGAACCCATATCAACTAAAGGCCCTCGAATTAGTTCAGAACTCTCGCTGGCAGGTAGATATGTAGTTATGGTACCTTTCTCAGATAGAGTCTCAGTTTCACAGAAAATCGAGAGTAAAAAAGAGAAGGATCGTCTCAAAAGATTGGTAATGAGTATCAAACCTAAAGGTTTTGGTATCATTGTGAGAACCGTAGCCGAAGGTCAAAAAGTAGCTAGCTTAGACGCTGACATACAACGCCTGATCGGAAAATGGAATACTTTATGTGCTAATGTGGCGCAAGGAAATCATCCATCTAAAGTACTCACTGAGGTTAACCGCTCTTTAAGTTTTATAAGAGACGTCTTTAACGAAAGCTTTACGGGTATTCATGCCGACGACCCTGCTATGGTCGAAAGCATCAAAGATTACCTCACCGAAATATCACCCAAACACGAATCGATTGTAAAGCTTCATAAAGGAGCCGTTCCAATCTATGAGAAATTTGGGATTGATCGACAAATTAAAACATCATTGGGAAAGACCGCTTCTATGTCAAAAGGGGCGTACCTAGTGATCGAGCATACTGAAGCCATGCATGTTATCGATGTCAATAGTGGCAATCGATCAAACAAGGCAAATAATCAAGAAGACACTGCACTTGAAGTAAATCTCATTGCTGCGACAGAAGTTGCCAGACAGCTACGTCTGCGTGATATGGGAGGAATTATCGTAGTTGACTTCATTGATATGGCTAAGAATGAGCATCGCAAACAGCTCTATGATCACCTGCGTGAAGAGATGAGCGATGATCGTGCAAAGCACAAAATTTTACCACCGACGAAGTTCGGTCTGATTCAAATCACGAGACAACGTGTAAGACCAGAGGTAAATATAAAGACCCGCGAAAAAGATCCAAATGAAAATGGAACTGTTGAAGCTCCAATCGTTTTGATTGACAAAATGAATTATGAAATCGAAAAGATTTTAAGCAAAAAGAATAATAAAGGAGGAGTCTACTTAAACGTTCACCCGTTTATCGCAGCTTACCTTACTAAAGGGCTTAATTCTATTCGTTTTCGCTGGTTCTTAAAGCATAAGAAGTGGATACATATCATCCCACGAGATGCTTACACCTACTTACACTACCGTTTCAAAAATAAACAAGGCAAAACGATACGTTTATAGATAAAGCCCCCTCGATGAGGGGGCTTTTTTTTTGCAGTAAACCGAAGTACTTTTGAGAGGTGTACTACAAACCCAAGACCACATCTTACACCATTGACGAGGCGAAACAGCGCATTGAAAACTATTGTGCGTATCGCGAGCGCTGCCATAGCGAAGTAGTTTCAAAACTTGAATCTATGGGTATGATTCCAGAAGCCATCGAAAAGATCGTGGGTGATCTCATTCAGTCCAATTACCTTAACGAACAACGCTTCGCCATTCAATTCGCATTAGGAAAATTCAGAATCAAGCATTGGGGGAAAAGACGAATCGAAAGAGAGTTGAAATTCAAAGGACTCAGTCCTTTCACCATAAAAAAAGCCATCCAAGCTCTAGAAAAGGAAGATTACGAAGGCTGCTTTCACACCCTCTTTGATAAAAAATTAGATTCGTTCAGCACTTTTGAAGGTCAAAAACTTAAAGGCAAACTCATTCGTTATTTTCAATATCGAGGTTGGGAAAACGAACTCATCTTTAATCGAATAGAGCAGCTTTAGGCCCGATTCATTCTAAGGTAGTATCTTTTCATCATGAGATTAATCAGATTCGTAGAGCGTAAGGTATTAGCCTCCTTAGTGAGTCTGAGTGTGCTGTTACGTTTTCCTTTTTTCTTTAGAGACTACATCGACAAAGATGAGAGCACCTTTATTCTTATGGGACAAGCCTGGGTTGACGGATTTCTACCCTATACCTTGCTTTGGGACTTGAAACCACCACTGGTCTTTCTCTACTTCGCTAAAATCATATACCTATTTGGCAAATCACTTTTCGCTATCCGCTTTTTTGGAGCGGTAATCGTAGGATTTAACGGATACCTCTTGTATCGAATCGCACGAAACCACACCTCATCGATTTACGCCTTAACCCTTGGTGTATTTACTATTTATTTTCAATCCCTTTTCGGAAGCGTTCAGGGAGTGATGAGCGAGCACCTCGGTCTTTTCCCAGTACTACTTGGCAGCTATCTTTTCGTTGAAAAACGTAATTATTTCTGGGGCGCCCTTCTATTTAGTTTCGGCCTATACTTTAAACTAAATATTGCCTACGGAATGCTATTAGCATTCCCTTTTCTATTCGTACAGCGTCGTGATGAAATGAAACAGATGATCACAGGGTGTATTCTAGGGGGCGTATTAGCCACGCTAATCACAGGGGTTTGGTTTGTAGGTAATACTAGTCTTTTTCTAGAATCCGTATTCTACGCACCCTTGGCATATACCAAAGCAACAATTAGTCAACAGTTAAAAACCTTGTTATCACTGCTTCCTGCTTTTATTCTTCTTGCCTGGCTATTTAAGAAGTACCCCAAGCATCGATTTTACATCCTTTTTACCGCAGGAGTCTTATTCAGTCTTATTCGACTCGGTAAGGTAAACGGGCACTACCTTCTTCAGGTATATCCTTTTATGATTTTACTCATAGGAATGCTGATCTACGATTTTAGAAGAAAGGTCTCTCCGCAAATTGTATTGATTTTACTAGCGATCATCCCCATTGAAACTTACAAGGAAACCTGGGACCTTTTGAAATATCATGATAACACCGGGTATTGGTACAATGGCGAAGGTCATGAGATCGCCCGATTTCTGAAAGATCATGAACTAGATAAGAAAACCGCGTATTATACTGATTATCACATCGGATACTGGCTTACCAACAATAGCCCACTAACAAAGGTGGTGACTCATCCCAGTAATATAGAACGCCCTGAATTATTCCCCTTCATGGGGGTAAAAGATCTAACACCCGTAGCTGTATTAGAGGAATTGGTAACCCATCAAAAACCTGAAGTTATTATCGCCAAATCGCGCAGAAATTTCAAGGACGCAGCATTAGAATCAATACTTACTAGTACCCTAAAACAAAACTACCAACAGATAAAATCTGTTGGTAGTGCATTTATTTATAAAAGAAAATAGCTTCCTAGTCTACCAGTAGAACTAGATTGTTTTGCTTCATCTCGACAGTACCGCTTTTGATAGCAAGAACAGTATCAGAGTCTTTAGTAGTAAAGAGGTGTGCAAATGAAGAAGGAACTTTCTTTACATCAAACCCTTTAAGACGAACTTCTCCTTCTTGTAATATAGATACAATTGGGGCGTGATTTTCAAGTAATTGAAAGGAACCATCAACTCCAGGTAGCGCAACAGCTGTTGCTTCTCCTTGGTATAAAGTGGCCTCAGGTGAGATGATTTCTAGTTTCATAAATTCTTAAGCTTCAGCAAGCATTTTCTCTCCTGCCTCGATAGCCTCTTCGATAGATCCTTTAAGGTTGAAGGCAGCTTCAGGTAGGTGGTCTAGCTCACCGTCCATAATCATATTAAATCCTTTGATCGTTTCTTTGATATCTACAAGTACTCCAGGAATACCAGTAAACTGCTCAGCTACGTGGAAAGGTTGAGATAAGAAACGCTGAACACGACGTGCTCTTGACACTGCAAGTTTATCTTCTTCAGAAAGTTCTTCCATACCAAGAATCGCGATGATATCTTGAAGCTCTTTATAACGCTGAAGAAGCTCCTTAACGCGTTGTGCACAGTTGTAGTGCTCATCACCTAGAATGTCAGCGGTAAGAATCCTTGAAGTAGAATCTAGTGGATCTACTGCAGGATAAATACCAAGCTCCGCAATCTTACGAGAAAGTACCGTAGTTGCATCAAGGTGAGCAAAGGTTGTTGCAGGTGCAGGGTCAGTAAGGTCATCCGCAGGTACATAAACTGCCTGAACCGAAGTAATCGAACCATTTTTTGTTGAAGTAATACGCTCTTGCATCGCACCCATCTCAGTAGCAAGAGTAGGTTGATAACCTACTGCCGATGGCATACGTCCAAGAAGTGCAGACACCTCAGAACCTGCCTGGGTAAATCTAAAGATATTATCTACGAAGAAAAGTACGTCTTTACCTTGACCATCTCCTGCTCCATCTCTAAAGTATTCGGCAATCGTTAATCCTGAAAGAGCAACACGAGCACGTGCTCCAGGAGGCTCATTCATCTGACCAAAAACGAAGGTAGCCTTAGACTCCTTCATTGCGTTTTTATCCACTTTAGAAAGGTCCCATCCGCCTTTCTCCATTTCTTCCATGAACTCCTCACCATACTTGATAATTCCTGACTCAAGCATTTCACGAAGTAGATCGTTTCCTTCACGAGTACGTTCTCCTACACCGGCGAATACCGATAAACCACCGTGACCCTTCGCGATATTGTTGATTAACTCCTGAATAAGTACGGTTTTACCAACACCAGCTCCACCGAAAAGACCAATCTTACCTCCTTTAGCATAAGGCTCGATTAGATCGATCACCTTGATTCCTGTAAAAAGAACTTCGGTAGAAGTAGAAAGGTTTTCAAATGCAGGCGCCTCACGGTGAATTGGAAGACCTTTATCTCCAGTGCGCTCTAATTCTGTTAGACCATCAATAGGCGCTCCAATTACATTAAATAAACGACCATAAACATCGTCACCGATTGGCATTTGAATAGGCGCTCCAGTAGCTACAGCCGAAGTACCACGGCTAAGACCATCTGTAGAATCCATAGAAATGGTACGAACGGTGTTTTCACCTACGTGCGATTGAACCTCTAAAACGAGCTCAGAACCATCAGGTTTTGAAACAGATAGAGAATCATAAATCTTAGGAAGAGCAACACCTGCTTCGAATTCTACATCGATTACAGGTCCTACAACTTGTGAAATTTTTCCAGTTACTTGAGACATTACTAGAGCGTTATATGGCTAAAAGCCTGTTACTTAATTTGAGCGCAAATATACAGAGATTAGAGGAAGTAAAAAACCTCTTGTAAAAATAAAAACGCCCCGGTATGGGGCGCTTTAAAAATTGATTATCAGAAGGTTCTGATTAGAAGTTCACATTAAGTGAAGCGTAGTATATAGAACCAATCATTCCAGTACCGATAGCAGTCATATAATCACCACCAGCGATATTAGAACCTCCTAACTTAAGTACACTGTTGTACTCAGGTAATTTAAGGTTGATAGACGCGTCAAGAACATCGAAAGCAGGAACTTCTCCGTCAGCAAAAGATGCCTCCCAAGTATATGATCCTGAATAACGATAGTTTACATTAAACCCTAAGTTCTTAACTAACTCTTGGTGACCAAAAGAAGCCTTGAAACGATCTCTCGGAGTGTTTAGTCCTACCTCAAAATCTGGGTAATCAGCTTCGTTGAAGTCAAGTTCAGTCAATGTGTAGCTCACTCCTAAGTCAAATCCAGCTATTTTGGTATCTAAACCTGCAACTAAACCATAAGACTTAACAGGAACATCTGTGTTTGAGTATGCTTGATAAACCTTGTAATCTCCATTTTGAAGTGCAAGTAGTGACAGTGAGTTGTCACCAGCTTGACCATATAATGGTACTACTTTAGTTTCAGCAGCATTAAAGTTCGTGTACTGGTTCCAGTAAGCACTAACATCAAGAGTGATCGGACCAATTTGGCCACGGTAACCTACTTCATAAGCCTCAATCTCTTCAGCACCCACTAGATCAGTGTCTTTCTTAACTGGCGCACCAGCAAGAACAGAAGAAAGCGAGAACGAATTCGTATAAGCCGCACGTCCAGTGATCGTAGATGTTGCAGGTAGACCTAAGCCTTGTGCTTGAGCACTAGTAGCAAAAGTTCTTACGTCACGATCAAGGTTAGACTCAGCACCACCAACTAGAATAGCTTGTCCTACATCTAACCCGATGAAGAAATCCTGAGTGGTAGGGTTTCTGAAACCTGTCTGAGCTGAGAAACGAACGTTGTGATTTCTAGCTGAACCTAGCGTATATCCGAAAGAGATACGTGGAGAAACAAAACCATCTAAGAATTCGTTCTTATCGTAACGAGCTGAAGCCGTTACTTTAAGGCGCTCATCAGCAAACTTCTTCTGAATTTGAGTATATGCTCCGTATTCATTGTATTTGATAGGACCGTCTTTGTCTGTAAAGATCGTACCGTTAGAGTTTAGGTCATATTGGCGGTAAGAACCCCCAACCTGTAGGTCTGCCCAATCATTGATAAGATGAGCAAAGTTATAGTTACCGTTGATGTGTCTAAACTTCGTGTTATCAATAAACTTCGCTCCGGTAGCGAAATCACCATCTTGTCTCACCTGAGTAAATGCGCTATTAAATTCGCCTGAACCTGGTAAGAAACGGTTTCTGTTGGCCTGACCTTGTAGGTTAAATGCACCATAATTTGTAGCTGCACCAAATTGACTGTAGTAGTCTACTGGATAGTCAGCAGCTAAACGACCATTATTGTGAGCATCTGCATCAGAGCGACCTAGCTGTTTAGACAATAAGTATCCAGTAACGTAATCACCGAACCATTTTGTATCTGCAGCCTGTTGACGGTTGATATTGATTGCCGCAAAACGCGTATCATAAGCATCACCCGAATCTTCTGCTGTAACATAAGCACGAACAAAGAAGTGGTCATTTTTAACTTCTAGTTTTTGCTGAGTCATCGCAAAACCTGACACCGCATAACGGTTAGCTCCTTGATAGATGGTAGTACCTGTACCCTTACGGTAGTTGTAGATGATTTCCAAATCATCTCCATTAGGACGGTAGTAGATTCCAATATCTCTTTTCATACTCTTCGCATCGTAGTCAGCAAGAGCAGCTTCGTCATATCCGGTACGAGAAACGAAAGCAGAACCATACGTTCCTGCTGGTGTACCTGCGAAGTAATCAAAGTCTAAGGTTGTTGCAACCTCATCACCATATACGTTTAGACCATCATAACCAGGATTGGTTCTACGCGATGACCAACCTTCATAAGGAAGTGCGGTTTGACTCATATCCTGAGTGCTGTTCGCATGCCAGTCTTCACCTTGCAGATAAGTAATGTTGGCCTTAATCGCTAGCTTATCAGAGAATTTTTTAGCGAAACGAACTCCAACGTCCATGTACTCATTAGCACCAGCTGCGTTCTGAACTGTGATACCTGTTTTACCATAAACACTAACTCCTTCGGTAGTAAACGGATCTTTAGAAGTCATGAATAAGATACCATTGAAAGCACCAGCACCATAAAGTGCAGACGAAGCCCCTGGTAGGATCTCAACGCTTGCAACATCAAGTTCAGACATACCAACTAGGTTACCTAACACGAAGTTAAGACCTGGTGCAGTGTTGTCCATTCCATCTACTAATTGAAGGAATCTGGTGTTTGCAAAAGTTGCGAAACCACGAGTGTTGATCGATTGAAAAGTAAGTGAGTTGGTATTGATATCAACTCCCTTAAGGTTTTGTAAACTTCCATAGAAACTCTCTGCGGTAGCGTTCTGAATTTGAGCAAGACCGAAACGCTCTACAGAAACTGGCGATTCGAAAATTCGCTCAGGAGTTCTAGAAGCAGAAATTACGATTTCATCTAACGCCGTAGAAGATTGATTTAGCGTTACAGTTAGGGCTGATCCTGAGAAGGTAGCTGTTGCTGTAGTATACCCTAAACTTGAAACGCGCACAGTGAATGGCGGAGTAAGGCTAGTAGTAAAAGCAAAGTTTCCGTCAAAATCAGCTACAGCACCCTCTGCTTGTCCAACTACGATAATGTTCGCATTGGCAACAGGAGCGCCATTTTGATCTACAACCTTTCCATTTACGCTAGTTTGAGCTAGAGCAAAAGCACTTGAAAGGATGCTTAGTACAAGAATTAACTTTTTCATCATGTGGTTATTAGATTTATTTCATCCAGTTTGATGGGGGAAAGATAGGGCTTTTTTCAAAGCTGTTGTGAATTTGACAAAGAATAGCCCCTTAAAATGTCAAGGATAAAGTTCAAAACGGATATAATCGAATATTTCGATATAAACCGTTGATTATCAACTACACGCTATAATTAATGAGCTCTCGTCGATAGGCGGTTAGAAGTTTCGATTTCGACACAAAACCATAATACTTACCCTCACGAATAACGGGTAGGTTCCAGGCTCCGCTATCTTGAAAACGCTGCATGACCTGCTGCATACTATCTTTAGCATAATCAATCACCTCTGGCGGACGAGTCATATACTCCCTAGCCTTCGTAATGTCATATTGCGATTGGTCAAAGAGCACCGATCGAATGTCATCAAGTAAAATAACCCCCTCCAAAGAACCGTCTTCACTTACTACCGGAAACAAATTTCGGCTCGATTTAGCCACTCCTTCTTCTAGCAATTGTTTCAAAGACATTTCTGGATCCAGTTGAACAAAATTCTGTTCAATCACCGAATCGAGATTCATCAGCGTCAAAACACTTTGATCCTTATCAAAGGTTAGCAACGCATTTTTCTCTGCTAACTCTTTTGTATAAATGGTATGACTTAGATTGTTTTTTGAAATCAGGTAAGCCGTTGAAACGCATAACATAAGCGGAATAAAAAGCTCATAGCCCCCTGTAATTTCAGCAATCAAAAAGATAGCAGTGAGCGGTGTTTTCAAAACTCCGGCTACAATACCGGCCATTCCGATCAGCGTAAAATGCGTCTCGTTGACCGCAAATCCCAAAGCGTTAAAGGTCTTACCCACAGCATTACCTAATGAGCTCCCCATTACTAAAGCAGGAATAATAATACCCCCTGTACCTCCCGACGCAATAGTTAGGGTCATCGCGAGTGACTTAAAAAGAGTGATTCCTAAAAGAAGAATAATCACTACATAGGTTTTTTCTGACCAAAGGTCAAACATAGAACCCTGAATAACGGTTAGATGATTACCTGAAAGCAGCGCGTTGATCACTCCATATCCTTCACCATAAAGTGGAGGAATGAAGTAGAGCATCGCTCCCATGATTACACCACCCACAATGAATCGATACGATCTCGATTTAATGCGTTCCAATGCGCCGGTAATGGCGAAGTGCGCCTTGTGAAAATAAACACTAACCAGGCCCGCCATCACCCCTAAAACAATATAGAAGAGTGTATCTGAAACATTAAACCCTTCATTGTGATCAAAGGTGAACAATACCTGGTCTTCAACCACTAGGAAAGAAGTAATTACCGATACTAATGAGGCAACAAGCAGAGGAAGTAATGAGGCGAATGTGAGGTCTAAACTGAAAATTTCAATGGCAAAGATCACTGCGGCAATGGGTGATTGAAAACTAGTTGCAATCACTCCTGAAGCGGCACAGCCGATAAGTAACATTCTGGTCTTTCGGTTCAGGTGAAAAAGATCCCCAAAAACAGAAGAGGCTGCCGAGGCAGATAAAATCGCCGGGCTCATCAGACCGACCGAACCCCCAAACCCAACCGTTAAAGGAGCGGTAATAAGCGGCATATAAAACTTGATCGATTCTACTTTAGCCCCCTTTTTTGAAAGCGCAAATAGCAGGGTTGCGATAGGTTGAAATACTCCTTTACGATAGAGCTTATGCCAAATGAGATATACAGCAGACAATCCAATGAGCGGAAGCGCAAAGTAAAGACCGTTTTGAGTGAGCGATAGCCCTAGAGATCCTACGAACTGTATACCGTAGGTAATATTCTTGATAAGAACTGCGATTAGTCCTGCAACTAAACCAATAAGTGCACTAAGAATTAAAACAAAATTGCGCTCAGAAATATGTTTGTATTTCCAAATCAGGAACTTACGAAGGATTGCGCTTAAGGTTGCATTCACAGCGCAAAACTAGTAAATGTGTTTCTACCTTCTTCTTTTTAGGTATACATTTTTAACTCGGCTTCCATCTTCGTTGAAGTGAATAAGATTCTTTCCTTCAAACATCCAGTAGCCATCGATCGAAACGTCAATAGCTCCCTCCTCAAGACCCTCAATATATAGTTTGCCCTGGTCAATTCGATAGTTCAAATTTTTGATTTCAGGAGTCTCGTCTTCAGTCTCGACCGTTAATCGAACGCTATTTTTATTGTAAAAATCAAAAACAATATCGACAGATTGAAGGGTCACATCCACAAAACCAGCAACAGCTCCAGCGAGCATTTTTCCAAACACTCCTAAATCCTTAGTTTCTTCAGCAACCGCCTCAGCAACTTCGATTTGAAATTCCCACTCACCCTTAAGTTTTCTGCTTTTTACAGGAGTTTGGGCGAAGACATAAGTCATCGAGAAAATAAATAGAAAGACAATAATGCTATATTTTTTCATCTTCAACTAATCTAATGATACTATCCACATCTATTAAGGCTCCTTCACGAATCGTTTGATCAACGGTAAGAATTAATTTCTTTGAAACTCCTCTTCTGAGGTAAACTTTCTGACCATATTTAAGGTAAACTCCACTATTCGATTTAGGAGATAGATTCGGATTCATCACCGAAGGAATAATCAGCGGAATCGACTTAAAAGTGCTATTTCTCAGAGTAAAGCTAACCCCATCGGTTTTGGTCACCGGTGCAACTACTTTAGGGGTAGCTACAATAGAAAATAATGCTTTGTTATCTGAAAGATTAGTGAAAAGTGCATAGGAATCTGACTCGATTAGCACCTCTTCGACAGTAGATTTAGGAGCAAGTCCGAATCCGCGAACTTGTTCATTGCTAACTCGCGAAATAATACTTACCTCTATTTCAGCGGAGGAGGTGTTTTTAAGTTTCAGACTGTACAGCGAGTAATCGACAAAATCTAATTCGATTGATTGTCTTCCTGTTAACTCAATTTGCGCTTGCTGAGCTGAAAGTCCAGTAAAAATAATCACAAGAACTCCTAACAAAATTTTTTTCATAGCTCTTTTTATCTATGACGATAAAAGGAGTATAATGTTACTCCACGGTGATACATTAATCTTATGGGATGGATTTTGTAACCTGAAAATATAGCTTGTAAAATATTTTTGTCATTATGTCTAAAATAATTTACATTTGTAAAAAATATTTGACACATGAAGTTTCTATTTAATCACAAGTGGAAAAGAATATCAGGGTGGATATTCTATCTAACAATTCCCGTAGGGATATATCTTCTCTTCACCGATAGTTTTGAAGATTTATTGAAGATACGAGTGTTTTCTCTTTTTCATTCTGAAACCATTTTCACAACTTCTAATACTGAAAATATTATTGGGTCTAGAGGTTTCCAATGGATTGAAAATGGGATTCTAGACGAGATTTTGACTTTCGTTATTATTGTTTCCGGAATCATTCATTCCTTTTGTAAAGAAAAGATTGAGGACGAACTCATTTCAAAAATTAGAATGGATAGTCTAGTGTTATCATTGTATATCAACTATGGTGTTCTTCTTTTCTTTAATTTCTTTGTTTATGAACTTTCTTACTTCTATGTAATGGTATTTCATTTATTCACCATTCTAATACTATTCAATCTGATTTTTAGATATAAACTCAACATTCTCTACAAATCTTAACCATGAAGAATAATATTAGAATGTATAGAGGTAAATTCAATCTCACCCAAGAAGATTTATCCAATAAATTGGGTGTTTCGAGACAGACAATCAATTCTATTGAGAATAATAAATATTTCCCTTCTTTGGAATTAGGGTTAAAACTTTCCAGAATATTTGAATGTACCGTTGATGACCTTTTCAGTTTAGACTAAATTGACAACCTTAATAGTTGGTTGTGAGACCTCAACAGTATCAACCCTATTAACCCTTTCCTCTCTAATCTTCCCCTTCTTATGAATGGAATGGACAGTCGAGTTAGTAAACACAGAGTTCCTTGAAGTTTTTAACCCCTCTTTATTAAAGGTTTGAGAAATCTTTCGGTAACCAATGAGGGTAAGAACATCCTCTTTATACTTACAAATCCGATTATACAAATACTCTTGATATTCAGAATAATTCGAATCCCAAAGTCTAGTGGTAGTTATTGATACAGAGAAACTTATAACCACTCCATGCGGGTTACAAAAGCCATCCCATAATGTTACTCCACGGTAACCGACTTAGCCAGATTTCGCGGCTGATCTACATTACATCCGCGTAAAATCGCAATATGATAAGATAATAGTTGTAATGGGATAGTGGTTAGCATAGGGCTAAGCGACTCTTCGATTTCAGGAATTTCGATGCAGTGATCGGCTAGTTCAGCCACCTGAGTATCTCCTTTGGTGACTACCGCGATGATTTTACCCTTTCGAGACTTGATCTCCTGAATATTACTTACGACTTTCTCATAATGGCCTTTTCTAATGGCCACAACGAAGACCGGCATCGACTCGTCGATAAGAGCGATCGGGCCGTGTTTCATTTCTGCAGCTGGATACCCTTCGGCGTGGATATAACTAATCTCCTTTAATTTAAGTGCTCCTTCGAGTGCTACTGGGAAATTATAACCTCGACCGAGGTAGAGACTATTAGTAGATTGGTGGTATACCTCAGCAATTTCTTTGATCGCTGCTTCTGATCGAAGTACAGTTTCAATGTGAGAAGGAATCGAGTCTAACTCATTAACCAAGTGTGCATATTCAGAATCGGCGATAGTCGCTTTCTCCTTAGCTAGCTTTAAGGCAATTAACGTTAGTACAGTAATTTGGGTAGTGAAGGCTTTCGTAGAAGCCACCCCAATCTCAGGGCCAGCATGGGTATATGCACCTGCGTGTGTTTCGCGGGCAATTGACGAACCTACCACATTACATACTCCAAAAACAAAAGCTCCACGACTCTTTGCCATCTTAATAGCTGCCAGAGTGTCTGCAGTTTCACCAGACTGAGAGATAGCAATAAGGACGTCTCCCGGGCCGATTACAGGGTTACGATATCGAAATTCAGAAGCGTATTCAACCTCTACGGGTATACGGGCAAGATTTTCAAAGATATATTCAGCGACCAATCCTGCATGCCAAGAAGTACCACAAGCAGCAATAATGATTCGTTTCGCATGGAGAAACTTGTCTAAATGATCGTCTATTCCGGCCATTTTAATCAGACCCGAATCTGTTCTAAGTCTCCCACGATAAGTATCTCGAATCGCTTTAGGTTGTTCGTAGATCTCTTTGAGCATGAAGTGGTCGTATCCACCCTTTTCGATCTCGTCAAGCGACAATTGAAGTTCATGGATGAAAGGATCTACTTTCTTGTCGTTGGCAATTTTTCTAACAGATACTTCTTTACCTAAACGAATGGTTGCCATTTCACCATCCTCTAGGTAAATAGCATTTGATGTAAATTCGATAAAAGGGCTAGCGTCAGAGGCGACAAAAAATTCATTCTCTCCTACCCCAATAGCAAGAGGGCTCCCCATTCTTGCGGTAACAAGAGTCGATGGGTTAGACGCATCAAAAACCACGAGTGCATAGGCTCCCACCACTTCGTTTAGTGCAAGTCGAACCGCCTTGGTAAGCGAAACCTCTTCTTTAATTTGTATTTCTTCGATAAGGTTTACGAGTACCTCTGTGTCGGTGTCTGATTGAAAAGTATATCCTCGTTTTTCAAGCGTTTGTTTGATGGGAGCGTAGTTCTCAATAATCCCGTTGTGAATAGCAACGATACGACCAGAGTTCGATTGATGCGGATGTGCATTCACATCATTAGGCACACCATGGGTCGCCCAACGCGTATGACCGATGCCTAAAGAACCCTTTACATTCTGTTCGCCTTCAGCCTTTGTCTTTAAATCAAAAACCTTTCCTTTGGTTTTACTGATTCGAACTTCACTGCCGTCATACAACATTACTCCGGCGCTATCATAGCCGCGATATTCTAAACGTTGAAGTCCTTTAATAACTACTGGGAAAGCTTCTCGCGAACCGAGATATCCTACAATTCCGCACATAATTGGGTTGTTTTAAAGCTCAAAATTAGGAAAAAACAAAAGGGAAACCACCCCAATAAGCATTGGAATATAGAGGAAATCGGTATTTGCCGATGTTTAATCCTGAATCTGAGTGTAATAGATTCGAAGTTCTAAGCGCTTATCCTCAGGCACCGTAGGGTTCGAGCCAAAGAGTACCGTACTTAATGGCGTTGCAGCACTCATTTGAGGATACGACACCACCTCTTCTGAGTCTGAAACCTTAGCCGCATAGGTGACCGGAAGACCGATGTTCGCACTTACTGCCACGTTGATCGGAACATTAACCGAGTCTCGAAGAACCACATGATTCACATAATCGGTTAATCGAACGGTATAATGGGAGCTATTGCCTTCAGTATCATATTGTAATATTCCGTCGTAATTCAAGAAAATCCCTAGGGGAGTTTCGTCAGTAGATGTTTCTGTTAACGCATCATAAACGGGTAAATTACTACCCTCTTTAAATAGGTATAAACGAGAAGGTTGCTCTGGATATTGTTGCATGGCATCTTGATCGACGTGAAAAACAATACTTGCTTCGTTTACGAGCCAATTATTGGCTTTAATCTCTTCAATAATCTCATCAGGAATTTGAAATTGTGCTAGATAACCGCTACCTCCCTTAAGGTAAACACGCTCTACAAAATCTTGGTTTTCAATGACCGAGACGTTATTCTCGGCAGTCCAAGTATTCACCGCATTACCGCTGGTAATACCGAAAGAGCCTCCAGAAACTAAGTTGAGCCTAAAACTGCGTTCCTCAGTATCAATGGCATCATTGCTCTCATCACTATCGTCTTGGGTATTCCAAAAATCATAGGTATAATCAACTTCAATATAACCTGAAGTTAAATTTAAAAGCATCATCAAATCGTTATCTGCCGCTAAAGAAAGGTGTATACCTCGAAAATGATCTTTGAAATTCGAACGAGATAAGAGTTCTGAACCTCCTTCTTTGTCCAAAATCATGGTTTGAAAGAAGTCTGGGTCTAGGTCTACATAAATACCCGGATCCTTCGTTTTAGAAGCATCTGTAAAAGCCGATTCGTCTTCTTCGGTATCTGGGTCATCTATTTGATATTCGATATACTGAAACTCGCTAATGGTATCTCTACCCTCAAAAAGCACAGCACCTAGAAAGTCTTCGAATTTTGATGAATCGTCTGAAAAATAGGCTGAAGGGTCAAGAAACCCACTAGTAGGCTCATGATCTCTCAAAAAGAAATCGCTGTGTCTAACGGTTAAATCAAACACGTCGTTTTCTGAAAATGAATAAATACTATCAAGAGAAACACGCTTTGCATAAGAGTTCGAAGCAGTGCTTTCATCGTCTAAATCATTAATGCCATCTCCATCAGTATCAGCATTAAGCGGATCAGTTCCACGTAAACGCTCTTCGTTATCGGTAAGCCCATCCCCATCACTGTCACTATTGATATCATCAGGGTCAGCATCAAAGGTGTCTTGAACCCCATCACTATCAGAATCACTTGAAGCGGTAGGCACTTTTTGAAAGGGGATATAAAGTCTCGCTCTTACTACCGTTTCATTTTCGTTCAAGGTATCATTGTTACCAGAGACATCCTGTAGGGTCTCTGTATCGGCCGAAAGCCTTCCAAAAACGGGCTTAACTTCGGTGAGCTGAACTTCTGTAAGAATCTGTGCGCTGGTTGTCCCAAAAATAGGGTCCTTAAAATTCCCTAGCTGAAAAATGGGAAGTTGACTCGTTTGTACCCGATCGATCTTTAACTGCTTGATACTCTCAATAGGGTAATCAATGCGATTCGTACTAAAAGGTTCTCCCTCAATAACCGCTTGTCCCAAGGTATAGGTATCCTCTTCACAAGCACTAAAAACAACAAGTAATACTAGGGATATTGCAGCGCCAATATGGCGGCTTAGACGGTATGTGGTCATAGAGACGAGTTAGTCAGATAGTTGGTCGTTGTAGAACTTAAGATAAGCCTCTTCAGTTTCTTGCGGAGAAACATAAGGAAGAACAGGCTTGTCATAGGCTTCACAATACGACTTGATTTCTTCTGGTAGGTTTTCGCTGGCTAAAATAATCCCATCTGAATGATCTGCAGCCACTTTTAACAAATTCGTATGATTTGGCTGCTCAAGGCTTGCAATTTCTGAACTATCCACCCCATCAAAAGCAACTTTTTTACAAATATCTCCAGGAAGATCCCCTTCAAACCCTTGGTTGTAAATTGAAGTTACAATCTTAGACTCTGCGAAAATAGGCTCGTCTTTGTAGCAGGTGCGAAGATAAAGAGGTAGTAAAGAAGCCATCCATCCGTGAACATGAATGATATCTGGTGCCCAGTTTAATTTCTTGACCGTCTCTATGACACCTTTAGCAAAGAAAATAGCGCGCTCGTCATTATCCTTAAAAAGGTTGCCTTCCTTATCTGTAAAGGTTGCCTTTCTCTTAAAATACTCTTCGTTATCAATGAAGTATACCTGGATACGTTCTTTCGGGATGGAAGCCACCTTAATGATCAGAGGCATATCCATATCATTCACGACTAAATTCATTCCAGACAGACGGATCACTTCGTGCAGCTGATGTCTGCGCTCATTGATCGACCCATAACGAGGCATAAATATGCGTATTTGACCCCCATTGCTATTTACCACTCTCGGTGCTTCGTACGACATTGACGAAACATCATTTTCTGGTAAATAGGGTACTAGTTCTGACGAAACAAATAAAATCCTTTTTCCATTCATAAACCCTTGATTTTGTGCTCAAAAAAACAATGGACAAAGATAAGAAATTATTGTGGATAAGCCCATTTGTGGTATTTTTGGGCCCTCAACTCGCTCAAATGCAACTCTATACAAGCACTGCTGATTTACAAAAAGCCCTTCGCTCTGAAAAATCGAAAAAACGCAGTGTTGGCCTCGTACCCACAATGGGAGCACTACATTCAGGACACCTGAGTTTGGTTAAGCGCTCGCTCTACCAAAACGATATCACAATCGTTAGTATTTTTGTGAACCCCACCCAGTTCAACGATAAAAACGACCTAGCTGCCTATCCGAGAACGCTTGATAAAGACCTCAATTTACTCTCCTCAGAAAGGGGTGAGATCTGGGTTTATGCACCAGGGGCTGATGATATTTACGGCGGAGATATATCTTCTAAGGACTACGATTTTAAAGGACTCGACCAGATAATGGAAGGGCCCAATCGCCCTGGGCATTTCGATGGGGTGGCCACTATTGTGGAACGTCTCCTTAGAATTGTGCGTCCGCATCACGCCTATTTCGGAGAGAAAGATTATCAACAATTACTAATTATATCGCGGGTCACCAAGCAAAAACGGTTAGGTGCGAAAATCGTCGGATGCGGAATTGTTCGCGAAAATTCTGGCTTAGCAATGAGTTCGAGGAATCAAAGGTTAAGCTCAGCCGCCATTTCAGAAGCTACTTTTATTTACCAGCAACTTCTCTGGGCCAAACGTCGATTCACCTCGATGTCTCTACCAAAAATTAAAGAGGCAGTAACCGAGGCGTTCAAGTCGAACACCTCATTTGAGCTTGAATACTTTGAGATAGCCGAAGCCACTACGCTAACCGCTCACCCAGAGCGCAAGAAAAACAAGAAATACAGAGCTTTTATTGCGGCAAAAATCGATGGGGTTCGTCTTATCGATAACCTTGCTATGAATTAATTAGTCGCTAACTTTGCACCGATGATGATTGAAGTAGTAAAATCGAAGATTCACCGAGTTAAAGTCACAGGAGCTGACCTAAACTATATCGGAAGTATCACTATTGACGAAGACCTCATGGACGCTGTCAATCTCATTAGAGGTGAGAAGGTTCAGGTAGTCAACAACAATAATGGAGAACGCTTAGAAACCTACGCTATACCTGGCCCTAGAGGAAGTGGAGAAATCACTCTCAATGGAGCAGCAGCTCGACGAGTGGCCCCCGGGGATATTGTGATTATCATGGCCTATGGCTACATGAGCATGGAGGAGGCTCGTCAGTTTCAACCAGCGGTAGTCTTTCCCAACGAAAACACCAACTTGCTAAAATCTTAATGGCTTCAAAGTCGATCAGAAAGCTTTTCAAAACCCTCTTGCCTATCGCTTTAGGGGTCTTTTTGATTCTTTATTCTTACCTCAATACCCCTGAGGCCGTTCGCAAAGAAATCTTAAACTATATCCAATCAGCAAACCCTTGGTTTGTAGGCGCGTCTATTCTATTAGCGCTATTAAGCCATCTGTCGAGAGCCATCCGAGCGAATTATCTGCTTCGTCCACTCGGTTACCACCCTTCGACATTAGCAAATTTTTACTTCGTAATGATGGCCTATTTTGCCAATCTGGGGATCCCAAGATCTGGAGAAGTCTTAAGGGCCACTTCACTAAGAACCTACGAAAAAGTTCCTTTCGATAAAGGTTTTGGTACCATTGTAACCGAGCGAATCATTGATTTAATCATGCTTCTTCTCGTTATTCTCTTGGCGCTCGTACTTCAAACCGAACGACTCTTACTACTCTTAGAAGAGAATCAAAACGCCCTAATTTTATCTATCGCGGTGGTTGTTGTAGCTGTAGTTGGGTTACTTCTAACCATTCGAATACTCAAATCGAGTTCATCTTCACTCCTCAATAAGTTGCTCGATTTTTTAGAGGGTATTAAAAGTGGGCTTCTCTCGGTATTTCGAATGAAAAATAGAATTGCCTTTTTAGGCCATACCCTGTTTATCTGGGCCTGCTACGTTGCCATGTTTTGGGTAATTAAATTCACGGTTCCTGAGACGATTCATTTAGGTCTATCTGAACTTCTTATTGCGTTTATAGCTGGATCTTTTGCGATGACCACTACCAACGGAGGTGTGGGTTTATATCCGATCGCTATTCGAGCTTCGCTCGCTTTATTCGGGGTTTCTTTTGCTTCAGGCGAGGCCTTTGGTTGGATTCTTTGGATCTCCCAAACTCTCATGATTGTTCTTTTCGGTGCACTTTGTTTTCTTACCCTACCTTTAGTATATCGTAATCGTTAGGTATGGCAAAAGTTAAAACAGCTTATTTCTGTCAGAACTGTGGCGCCCAATCTGCTCAATGGAAAGGTCAATGTTCTGCCTGTAAAGAATGGAACACCCTTGTTGAAGAGACGATTAGTCCGGCATCAGAAGCTCCTGTAATAGGCACCACTACCCTACAGACCAAAAAGAAAGCTCAAAAGTTAGACGAAATAAACTTCGAGACTGAAACCCGCATTGATACTAGGGACCAAGAATTTAATCGAGTTTTAGGGGGTGGTTTAGTGCCCGGCTCGGTCATCCTTCTTGGGGGTGAACCTGGAATAGGAAAAAGTACCTTACTCCTACAAATCGCCCTTTCGTTAGGCAAAAAAGTTCTTTATGTTTCAGGAGAAGAAAGTGAAAAGCAAATTAAACTTCGAGCAGATCGAATTCAATCCAATCAACAGAATTGTTACGTATTAGCTGAAACTAAAACCGACCTGATCGGCCTTCAAATCGAAAGCGTTCAGCCCGACCTTATCATCGTAGACTCTGTTCAAACCCTACAATCTCCAAAACTCGAATCTGCCAGTGGAACCGTATCTCAAATCAGAGAGTGCACCGCAGAACTCACCTACTATGCAAAAGCTACAGGCACACCGCTGATTTTAGTTGGGCACATCACCAAAGATGGTCAACTCGCAGGACCGAAATTATTAGAGCACATGGTAGATACCGTTCTTCAATTTGAAGGAGATCGAAACTATGTATATCGCATCCTAAGAGCATTAAAAAACCGTTTCGGGAGTACCGCTGAACTTGGAATCTACGAAATGCTATCTGGTGGTCTAAGAGAGGTTACCAACCCTTCTGAATTATTACTCTCCAATTACGAAGAGCCCCTAAGTGGCGTTGCCGTGGCGGCAACTCTTGAGGGACAACGCCCGCTAATGATCGAAATCCAAGCGCTGGTGAGTACCGCTGTTTATGGAACCCCTCAGCGATCTGCGACAGGATTTAATAGCAAGCGACTCAATATGCTCTTAGCTGTATTAGAAAAGAAGGTCGGGTTCAAATTAGGAACCAAAGACGTCTTTCTCAATATCACTGGAGGAATACATATCGATGATCCAGCAATAGATCTCGGTGTTGTTATGGCTGTTCTTTCGAGTAACGCTGATAAACCATTACCTGCATCCATCTGTTTCGCGGCTGAAGTGGGTCTTGCTGGAGAAATTAGATCGGTACAGAGTATCGATAGGCGAATTGCCGAGGCCGAAAAATTAGGATTCAAAGCAATTTTTGTCGCCTCAAATGCAAGTATCGATGACAAGGCTCATCAAATACGTATCATTAGGGTGTCGAAAATCGAAGAGGTAGTAGCTAAGATTTTCTCAAAAAATTAAGGGGCTGGGTTCGGATAGGTATTATGAACCTCTTCTATCGCCGCGATTACCTCTTCGCTAAGCACCAACGAGGCACTTTCTACATTTTCTTTTAGTTGCTCCATCGAGGTTGCACCGATAATCGTAGAGGTAACAAAAGGCTTGGTACGCAAATACGCTAACGACATTTGTGGCAAACTAAGGCCATGCTTTTGAGCAATTTCATAATAGGCCTCTGTTGCTTTAGTTGCAATGGGACCACTATATCGGCTATAATTCGGGAATAGGGTTACTCGCGCCCCTTCTGGTGATTTACCTCCAAGGTATTTACCAGAAAGAACCCCAAAGCCAAGGGGAGAATAAGGTAATAAGCCTATATTTTCTCGGTGACTAACCTCAGAAAGCCCTATTTCATATAAACGATTCAGTAAACTGTAAGGGTTCTGAACCGTTGCAATTTTGGGTAAAGAAGTGTCTTTTTTATGTTCTTCAATGAATCGCATTACTCCCCACGGAGTTTCATTAGAAAGCCCGATATGTCTGATCTTGCCTGAAGCCATCTGCTTTCCTAGCTCAGATAGTACTTCATAAATGTTGTCCTTCCACTCGTCTGTTTTGAAAGCCTCATCAGGATAGTCGCGTTTTCCAAAGAAGTTGGTGTTACGAGTTGGCCAGTGCAACTGGTATAGATCAATATAATCGGTCTTAAGTCGTTGTAAACTTAAATCTATCGCCTCGGCAATTCCTTCAGGAGTAAAGCCTGTAGTTCTAATATGTTTGGTGAAAGGAGCCTTACCTGCGATTTTCGTTGCGATGACTAACTCGTCACGTTTGCCATTTTTGGCGAGCCAATTACCAATAATCTTTTCGGTGTCGCCATATAACTCAGGGAGTGTAGGAACCGGATAGAGCTCTGCCGTATCCCAGAAATTAATACCCTGATCGAATGCGTAATCCATTTGTTCTAAACCTTCACTTTCAGAGTTTTGTCGACCCCAAGTCATGGTTCCTAAACAAATCTCACTTACTTCTAAATCTGTTCCGTTCAGTGTATTGTATTTCATACTATGCTATTTCAATTAGTATCGGACAGTGATCACTATGTACCGCATCACTCAAAATAACCGATCGATTTACCTTGGTCGCTAACTCGTCTGTTGCCATACCGTAATCTAGCCTCCAACCTTTATTATTAGCGCGAGAATTTGCTCGGTAACTCCACCAAGTATACTTGTGAGGCTCGTCAGAGAACATCCGAAAAGTATCCTTGAAGCCAGTGGCTAAGAAACGAGTCATCCACTCTCTTTCTTCAGGAAGAAATCCTGAGACCTTCTTATTTCGAACCGGGTCATGAATATCGATGGCCTGATGACAAATATTATAGTCTCCTACAACCAAAAGCTCCTTACGATCCTTCTTCAATTCATTGGCGTAGTCTAAGAAGTCATCCATATACTTGAACTTATAGTCTAATCGGTCTGTATTCGTTCCCGAGGGTAAATACATACTCATGACCGAAACCGATCCAAAATCTGCTCGCAGATTACGACCTTCCCTATCCATATAATCTAATCCTGTACCTACCTCAACGTGGTCAGGCTTTGTCTTTGAAAGGATAGCTACTCCTGAGTAACCTTTCTTCTCGGCCGAGAAGTAGTGTTGGTGCTCATATCCGATAGCTCTTAGCCCTTCGGTATCAATTTGCTCCTCTAGCGCCTTAATCTCTTGAAGACAAACTACATCGGCGTCAACCACCTGGAGCCAGTCAAAAAGGCCCTTAGTTTTTGCCGCTCTTATTCCATTAACGTTATAGGAGATGACTTTCATTTATAATTCAATTCGCTTTAACCAATTCGACATGGCTGTTTCTTCCCGCAGTAAGCCTGCTAATGCATCAATAGCAATTCGGTCTTGCTCCATAGAGTCTCTGTGACGAATAGTAACCGTTCGGTCTTCTAAAGACTGGTGGTCAACGGTGATACAGAATGGTGTTCCGATGGCGTCTTGTCTGCGATAGCGTCTGCCCACTGCATCCTTTTCATCATACGCGACTTCGAATTCAAATTTGAGTGTATCGATGATCTCTTTAGCAAGATCAGGTAGCCTGTCTTTCTTGACAAGGGGTAGCACGGCAGCCTTTAGCGGAGCAAGAACCGCAGGGATTCTCATTACCGTTCTACTAGAGCCGTCTAGTTCTTCTTCTACTAGAGATTTGGAAAGAATGGCTAAGAACATACGATCAAGGCCGATAGAGGTTTCTACCACATAAGGAACATAAGACTCCTTCATTTCTGGATCAAAATACTGCAGCTTCTTCCCTGAGAATTCTTCGTGTCTCGATAGATCGAAATCAGTTCTTGAGTGAATACCTTCGAGTTCTTTAAAACCAAATGGAAAAGCAAACTCAATATCCGCCGCCGCATCTGCGTAGTGCGCTAATTTTTCATGGTCATGGAAACGATAGTTGTCTTCTCCCATACCTAGCGAAAGGTGCCATTTCAATCGGGCTTCTTTCCAGTGCTCATACCACTGTTTTTGGGTGCCTGGAGCAATAAAAAACTGCATTTCCATCTGCTCAAATTCACGCATTCTAAAGATGAACTGACGAGCTACAATTTCATTTCTGAATGCTTTACCCGTTTGGGCAATTCCGAAAGGAATCTTCATTCTTCCGCTCTTTTGAACATTCAAAAAGTTCACGAAAATTCCCTGAGCAGTCTCAGGTCTTAGATATAGATCGGTAGCGCTCTCAGCCGAGGCCCCTAATTTGGTGCCGAACATTAGGTTGAATTGCTTCACTTCGGTCCAATTCTTAGAACCCGAAACCGGACACACAATACCTAACTCCTCTATGAGCGCCTTCACGTCTGCTAAATCTTCCTTTTCAAGAGATTGAGCCATTCGGCTTAGAATTTCTTTTGAACGCTGAGTCAATTCTAAAACACGAGCATTAGTAGCCAAGAATTGCTCTTTGTCAAAGGCATCTCCAAAACGCTTTTCAGCCTTCTTAACTTCCTTGTCAATTTTAGCCTCAAGCTTTGCACAATGATCTTCAATCAGAACGTCTGCTCGATAACGCTTCTTACTATCCTTGTTATCGATTAACGGGTCATTGAAGGCATCTACGTGACCCGATGCTTTCCAAGTGGTCGGATGCATCAAAATAGCCGCATCAATCCCCACAATGTTTTCATTCAGACGCGTCATCGCCTGCCACCAATACTGTCGAATGTTATTTTTTAATTGAACACCTAATTGGCCGTAATCATAAACCGCGCTAAGCCCGTCATAAATCTCACTAGATTGAAAGATGAATCCGTATTCTTTTGCGTGGGAGATTACCTGCTTAAAATGTTCGTCTGGTGCCTTCATGATTGATTTGATTTACCGCAAAAATAGAATAATCAATTCAAAGAGTTTGGGCTTTAGAGTTAGGATGCAAAAAGGTTGCGCATTGTACAGATATATTGCCTTGTGAACTGCATCGAAATCATCCTTCCCAAAATCTGTTTAAGCTGTAAAAAATCTCGAGTCCTGAATCACCTTCTTTGCTATAAGTGCTTATCTAGCCTTATCCCCACCCACTTTTCTTTTACAGAAAAACATCCGATGCGAATCGCATTAAATGGTTCTGGAGCTAGACAAATTGAGGGAGTCTGCGCGGCTTACTACCATATCTCAGGATCACAGGCATCCTCTAGCTTATTATCTGCTCTTAAATATCGCGGGATGCCCAGTGTAGCCACCGATCTGTTTTTGCTCTGTAAAGATTCACTGGAAGCCTTTCTATTCGATTCTAAAATTGATGGTGTAGTACCCGTTCCGATGCATCCACTTAAAAAATGGAAGCGCGGGTTCAATCAAGCCGAAGAGTTGAGCTCTCAAATTGCCAAGCATTTTGATCTATCTCACGAGTCAAAACTGCTTAAAAAATCAGCTCTTTATCGTTCACAAGTAAAGCGAAATGCAAAAGAGCGAGTGGGCTCAAATTCTTCGATTCAACTGGCAGAACTAGATAATTTCGAAGCCAAGCATCTACTTCTTATCGACGATGTAATCACGACGGGGGCTACGTTGAATCATTGTATTAAGGAGCTCTCGAAAATACCTGATATTAAAATTAGTGTATTTACCATTTTTTATACCCCTTCGAGAGCTTCGCATAATGTCGTTACTTTGTAGGCACGGTCCTATGAGAAACATTTTTCGAATTTTACTGATTGTTTTAGTCCTAACTTCTTACGGATGTGCAAAACGCGGCACTCCCTCAGGAGGTGAAAAGGATACTACCCCTCCCGTTCTCTTAAAATCGGAGCCCGCAATGGGTACTTCTAATTTCAAAGAGGAGAAGATTCGCCTCTATTTCGACGAATTCATCAAATTCAAGAAGCTTCAAGACCAGCTGATTATTTCCCCACCGCTCAAGAACGCCCCAATCATCAAACCACAAAGTTCTGCCAGTAGAATGGTTGAGATTGAACTCTTTGACACCCTACTGGAGAACACTACTTATAGTATCAATTTTGGAAACGCTCTTATAGATAATAATGAAGAGAATCCTTATCCTTTTTTACAATATGTTTTCAGTACCGGTGATCGAATTGATTCTCTAGAGTTAAAGGGTGCGGTGAAAGATGCCTTCAACAGAAAAGCTGACCCCTTTGTCACCCTGATGCTGTACCCCAATGATAGTGTGTATAACGATTCGTTAGTATATAATGAGCCACCTCGTTATGTGGGCAGTACAGGAGATAGTTTACCTATTTTCAATCTCAATTATCTCGCAGGCGGAAGCTATCGAGTTTTTGCCATCAAGGATAACAACAAAAACAATCGATACGACCCTTACCTCGATAAAATTGGATACTTACCAGAACCCGTAAAACTCCCTAATGATTCTCTTTACCTCATCGAGCTTTTCAAGGAAAAAGTCGCTTTCAAAGCGAGTAGGCCAAAACTAGAGGGAAGTAATCATTTTTTAATCCCTTATGAGTCGGATATCGATACTATACCTACCATAGAAATTATCAATCGTCCCGATTCACTTTGGACCTACGCAGAAAAGGTTGCTAACAAAGACAGTTTGAATTTATGGTTCAAACCTGCAAAATTCGATTCTCTTCAAGTCGTTGTTCAGTCTACGATTTCGATCGACACCTTTACCGTAAAACCCGTGAAGATTGCGAAAGACACCCTGACCTTAAGTTCTGTCTACAGAGGAAGTATTCCCCCTTTCAAATCATTTAGCATTGGCTCGAGTACTCCTTTAGCTAAAATCGACCGAAACTTCATATCCTTTTTCAAACAAGACAGTATTCCTTTAGATTCAATCGAGCTCTCCATTTCAAAAATGAATAATCGTATTCTTGAGTCAAAACTTGAACCCGAAGAAAACACCTCGTACCGTGTGAGTCTTTTACCAGGAGCCCTAGAGGACCACTTTGGAAACACCAACGACACAGTAAGCATCCCTTTTCGGTTTGACAAACTCGAAAATTTTGGAATATTAAAACTTCAAATAGAGCCCGTTTTTGACTCCTCGATTGAAGTAAGCCTTTTAGATAAAGAAGATCAGGTAATCTATCAACAACCTTTAGATAGCCTCGGTCAATGCGAATTCAATGCGGTAAAACCAGGTATTTACGACATTCGACTTCTTTTTGACGCCAATAAAAATGGTCGTTACGATACTGGTTCCTTTCTCAATCGAATTCAACCCGAACGAATTCTTTACCTCAACGAATCCATTGAAATTCGTGCAAATTGGGAAGAAAACAGAACTTACCGAATACAGAATTAAACACGATCATTCTATAGAGTGCTGACCGGGGGTAAAATCGTCAGGTGCTATTTTAGGTGCTTTAATCGTACCTGCGTCACCACTGTCGTTGCTCACTACCCATTCTGAGAAATCAAAGGTAGAGTTCCCTTTATTTACCGATGAATTACGTAATGCCCTACCATCTTCAAACTCATGATTGGTTCCCGTACCGTCTTCTCCAATTACTCCAAAAATATCAATGACTTGGCCCGCGGGGTTAACCAGAAGCATCGTATCATCACCATTAGAATTAGCAGCACTCGATGAAGAACCTACAGCATCTGGACTTCGCTGGTACATTTCACTAAAAACTTCTAGATTACTAGCGATGACAAAGGCTGAATTAGCTGCTATACTGTAATCGTCTAAATGAAATACATGTGAAGGCTCATTGGAGTCATTGGTATATCGCAATAGCGTCCAGCCATTTAAGATCACTTCAAAGTCTTCTGCATTATAAAGCTCGATAAATCGAGCAGAGGCGCTATTGTCAGGATCAGCGATCTCTGAAATGAATACAGAGGCCTCATCGAAATTCACGGGCTCACAACGCGGTAAATCAAAGGAGAGATCTTCCCAAAGATCTAAAGCGATTTGGTTTTTCGTTCCTTGAACTAAACGTCCTGTAATGGTGCCACTATTTTCGGGAATAATTTCATCGATGAAATCTTCATATCCCGAGCTACTTATCATCCATGTAGCTCCGCTGCAAGTAGTTAATTGATGCTCTGTCTCAACCGTTGATACGCCAAAAGTATTTCCGAAATGGTCTTCAGAAAACATCAGTTGCTCAACGCTAATGAATCGATTCGGCCAAAGTTCACTTACCGTTATAGACTCATCAAGAATTAGTGGATTAAATACTGTACTATTCTCACAGATTAGTAGTCGGCTATCTAATTCGCTCTGAAACAAAGGAGCAATGGTAGGATTACTATACGACTCATCATAAGCCCCAATTGAAATGGTGTTCTTTGTTCTTTTTAGCCTCAATTGATGAAGATCGAGAATGACCTCAGTCCCTCGCGGATACCACAAGGAATGGTCTGCAACTTCAGTCAGAAGTTTAAAGGTCCTAAAAGGTGCTATGGTTTCCTGAAAGTAAATCGACTTATAAGTACCTCCCTGCAAGTCTGACGAAACCACATGAGCTTTGATGTATAGGTTTTCTAGCATCAGGTATTCTGAATTTGAGTCAGGATCTATAAAAAGAGCGGTCGACCAGTCGGTTACTATTGTTTCACATGAAGACTCATCGTTTACGATATTAGGTACTACCTCTTCTTTTGAGGGTTTTGAACAAGATAACGCGAGGGTTAATATAACAATAGGTATTAGGTGTTTCATTGGGTTTAGATTTTAATTTTTAAGTGAAAGGTTTAAGAAATAGGTAAGACCCTGACTACGCCAAGTCTTTGAAGAAAAAACACCTTGAGCAAGATCTTGTGCATAATCCTTCGCGGCGATCAAACGAGAAGATCCATAGCCCGCTATGGGCTGTACACGATTGAGAATATTATTAGCACTAATAAATAATTGTAGATAGCCAAAGGTGGTCTTCCATGATTTAGACGCCAAAAAGTGGAGCGTTGTCAAGGGTTTTAATTGTTGTTGTTGTGGCTTAGCCATGGTATACTTCCTCAGTTCTTCTAAAAATTCTCGGTTATACTTCGGCCACTCGGGCTCGAGATAAGTACCTCCAAGACCGATAGCTTTTAATGTAAAACTCCAATACTGAGGGTGCTGATAACGAACCCCTAGGGTAAAAGCATTTGAAGGGCCCGAAGCTACGGCTAGCTTGTCAGAGAGAAGCTCCATTGAATAGGGCTTACTTAGCCCAGAACTACTAGGTAAAAAATGGATCAATCCTTGCCCATTCGAGCGGTAGCGATTCATGTAACTATACGCGGTAGCGCTGAATTCGATTTCAGGGGTAAGATTAATGGTAAGGTTAGAGAACCACCCTTTGTTATCTGCAACTGGGTGATAGGTAGTCTGAGTTACCAGGTTAGCCCACAGATCGGCGTCTGCATAAAAATATTGTTGACTATAAAGATGGTGTTGCCTTCCTATAAATCCATAGAAATCAAGGGACACGAGTCGATATCTATATCGATACTCAAAAAGCAGTCTTCGATGTATTTCTGGAGCAGGTTTCTCAACGAAGGATAGAATACGAGGATTTACCCAATGCTCATGAAGCGGATACGGGATCTGACTATGAGTACCTGTAAAAGATAAGTTGTGCTTTGGTGAAAGGTTAACCGTAAATAGTATTTCGTGATGTTTACCAACGCTACCGCTGGTGATCTCCTCATCGTTCTTCTCAAACTCATACTTCATTAGGCCTTTTCGTCGCCCCCTGGTATTCGAGTAATTAAAATGATAACTAAACTCCCACTTAGGAAATCTCCTCTGGTAATTGAGCCCCAAAGACAGGGTATTGCCACCCATTAAATAACTGTAATCAATCTGCTCCCCTTCCTCCTTTTGTAGCGGTGACAATAAGTCATATCTGACCTTGTTAAACGCATCGTAGTTGAGGTAATAGGCCGCTCCTAATAGATCCTCTAACTGTTTAAAGAATTGAACATTTTCTCTTTGACTTTGAAAACGAAATGAAAATCTATTTAACCCCTCTTCATGTTCCCAATAAAAGCCAATAGTACTTTCAGATGCGACCGTATTATCTGAGGTTAAATAATATCGGGCTTCAATGGATTCCTGATTGGCGCGATAGAGACTCTCGAAATTTATCCCTCCTTTTAAATCTAATAGTCCCATTAAACGAGCTTTTTGAAAAGGTTTCGTTTGAAAGTAGGAGGGTAAGTATTTGTAGTAAGTAGGGTAAGGACTTGGAGCATTGCTATAGCTCAAATTATGTCTTGCCAAGGATCGTCTGTAGCTCATACCCTCCATCAGAAAGATTCCCTTGTTATAGGATAGCTCGAGTGATGACTGTAATTGAAGGTGTCGATGATCTTTTTGTTTGAAAGGGATTCGATCTTGATTCTGATAACCCCAGCTACTGTAAAACTTAGGAGAGGTAAGCCTCCAAACCTCTTCGGTATGCGCTTCTGGTGACAGACGATTTGTTTGAGTACTTATAAGAAACCCATTAGCCCGAAAAGATCCCTTTCGAAAACGTGCTTGAGCGAAAAGCGATGTTGAATGATAGGGAGTGTGATTATAATAACCCTCATTAGCCCCTCTGTGACTCATACTTAATACACCATCGAAAGCCTCCTTTTGAAAGGTAGTTGTAAGCATGATTCGATTTCGATAAGAACGATTCGCTCGACTAAGGGTTAACCTTAGCGGGCTAAGCCCTTTTAGATTCAATGGGTCTATCGCACTATAACCCGCAATACCCCCTGAATAATTGATACTACCTCTCCACTCATTTTGATCAGGATATCGCGTTAGATCGTTTAGGCCTCCCCAGCGATTCCAATCGATGGCACCCTCTATTGCCGAATTCATAGACAACACACCGAGATAATAACGCTTATACCTTGGAGTCATCCCTGCTAAACGAAACCACGCCAAAGACCAATCAAATTGTGCGTTTTGAATAACTGAACGATTGGCCTCGAGCACTCCTAATGTACCATTGAATAAGGTTATAGAATCATCAGTAGCTTCTTCAAATTGCCCATGAATTAAGTCGACAACAAGTAAAATTAAAAGGGTGAGTAATAGTCTCATAAAGCAAACTTAGACTTGCCCCCTGCAACCTAATTGCGTTAAAGGAAATTAGGTTTGTCTTATGAGAAAGTTGCTTTTCACGCTATTCGTTCTAGGATTTTCTATTGCAATGGGTCAACCAAAAAGAGACCAAAAGTTTTGGGTCGGCTTCTACAATCTTGAAAATTTATTTGACACAAAAAATGACACTCTAGTTCGGGACAATGACAGAACCCCTAAAGGAAAATATCGCTGGGCCTTGTCAAGACTCGAAACAAAACTCAATAATATCAGTAAAGTAGTTACACGAATAAATTTGGAGTTAAGAGAATCAGAATGGTTAGGATTAGGAGTGTGTGAAGTTGAAAATGTTGCGTTACTCGAGGCGCTAACAGCAAAGAATGGCCTATTAAAAAATGCAGGGATTATTCATTTTGACAGCCCCGATTTAAGAGGTATTGATGTGGGGTTTTTATATAATCAACCCCTTTTTCGACCTACACATTTTCAGAAGTTCAAAATTCCGTTATTACAAGATCGAGCCGAAATAATCTATACTAGAGATCTATTAGTAGTTAGTGGAATAGCATTAGAATCAGAACGCATACACTTTATCATTGCACACTGGCCTTCTAGAAGTGGAGGAGAAAAGCGATCTGAATGGCGAAGAAAAACAGCCAGCTATTATACCCGAAGAGCGATTGACTCTATAGCTTCAAGGGAGCCTGAAGCAAAGATCATTGTGATGGGTGATTTTAATGATAACCCAGTGAGTGAATCGATTCTTCAGCTAATCAATCCGAAAACAGGTAATGATTCGTTAATTAATTTTTCGAATACGAGCTATCGCAAAGGAATAGGTAGTATTGCCCACAGAGATAAATGGCATCTTTTTGACCAAATCATAGGCACAAAATCACTGATCGAAAAGCCAGGATTACAGGCTCTAGATTTCGGGGTATACACCTCAAAGTATCTGCAAACATCAAGGGGAAGGTATCGCGGATACCCTTTTAGAACCTACGCAGGATTAGAGTACCAAGGGGGATACAGCGATCATTTTCCAGTAGTCCTAAAACTAGTGTTTAAACCCACTGAGACCATGGAATACGGCTTAAAATAAGCACTAAACCTATTCCATAAAACAATGCAATACTTTTAAACTTTGCCTTGTCAGAGGATGCTTTTTTATGTCTTGACCAACCTATAGTAACAAGAGCAACAGCAATTAAATTCGTGGTTGGGTGTTCTAAAGCAAGTAAACGTGCTTCTGAAGATAGGTTACCGATACCCACCTCACTTAATGCATAGAATCCTTTCGCCGAAACGAAATAAACAATGACTCCTATTAAAAACTGAAGGTGAAAAAAGGCAAGTCCAGTCAAAGATATACTTCGATCTCTTTTTTGCTGAAACCCACGACCAGTTAAAAACCCGTTGAGCGCATTAATAAAGGCCAACAAAACGACGGCTAAAGCTAAAAAAGCAATGTAAGAGTGAAGAGAAACAATCATAGTTCATTTATTTACAGTAGTTCTAAGTTAATCATTTTTGAATCGAGAAAGTAGTTGTGCCGTCGAAGGGTCATGACTTCCGTTGGATCCTTCTGACCAATCTGCTAAAATTTGATTGGCAAGTTGCTTACCAAGCTCAACTCCCCATTGATCATAGCTGTAAATATTCCAAATCACTCCCTGAATAAAAATCTTATGCTCATAGGCGGCTACAAGGCTACCTAAAGTGTAAGGAGTGAGTTTTTTAATAAGGAAAGTAGTGGTCGGCTTATTTCCTTCGAAAACTTTATGCGGAATAATGTCTTCGACACTCGATAAATCGGTGCCTTTCATTTCAAACTCTCTGGTAACTTCTTCCTTTGTTTTACCATTCATTAGAGCCTCGGTTTGAGCGAAGAAATTCGACATTAATTTGTCGTGATGGTCTTGTCTTCCGTGAAGGGGCTCTACAAATCCAATAAAATCTGTCGGAATAAGTTTCGTTCCCTGATGGATCAATTGAAAAAAGGCATGCTGAGAATTAGTTCCTGGCTCTCCCCAAACGATGCTACCCGTTTGGTAAGAAACTTTAGCTCCGTTTCTATCGACATACTTTCCGTTACTTTCCATCACCGCCTGTTGTAAATAAGCTGAGAATCGACTTAAGTATTGAGTGTAAGGAATAATGGCTTCAGTTTCGGCGCCCATAAAGTTGTTATACCAAATACCAAGAAGTGCCATGTTCAATGGGATGTTCTTCTCTGGCGATGCTTCAGCAAAGTGCTGATCCATAGCTGCTGCTCCGTCAAGAAGAGATTCAAAATTTTCATACCCGATAGACAAGGCGATAGAAAGCCCAACGGCACTCCAAAGCGAAAATCTACCTCCGACCCAATCGGCCATGGCAAATACATTTTCGTTTGCAATACCGAACTGTCCTGTCATACCAAGATTCGTAGAAACTGCCGCAAAGTGCGAGGCTACATCTGCTTCAGAGGCATGAGACAAGAACCACTCTCTACAGGTGGTCGCATTAGCCAAGGTCTCCTGTGTTGTAAATGATTTTGAAACCACAAGAAATAAAGTAGTCTCGGGATCAAGATTCTTTAAAACCTCGGTTACGTGATCTCCGTCTACATTGCTCACAAAGTGAGTCTTTAGATGGTTTCTGTAGTAGGCCAAAGCCTCAGTAACCATAACTGGTCCCAGATCTGATCCTCCAATACCAATATTCACAATGTCCGTAATCGATTTCCCGGTATAGCCCTTGTGCTCACCACTAATCACTCGATTACAGAATGATTTTATCTGAGCCTTAACTTGGCTTACCTCTTCACTTACCGGTTGGCCATCAACCTTTGGGCTAAAGGCATTGGTTCTTAATGCAGTATGCAGTACGGCACGACCTTCAGTCGCGTTGATTTTATCCCCTGAGAGATAAGCTTTCTTAGCCTCTTCAAGCCCTGATTCTTCGGCTAAATTGTAGAGTGTATTTAACACACGCTGATCAGAAAGATGCTTGGAAAAATCTACAAAGAAGTCTTCCCATTCGATACTCATAGATTGCGCGCGCTGAGCATCTGCTTCGAATAACGTTGAGATAGAAGCTTCCTTAAATTCGTTACTAAATTCTTGTAATTGCTTCCAGCTTTTAAGCTGAGATGGATTATTGTGCGGTAAGGGCATTTTCGTTTTCGATTGAATTTTGAGCGAGTGAAGTTAAGTCATTTTCTCCCAAATATTCAATGCACTCGAGCTGTTCAAGAGGAGTCTTGATATACTCAAAGTAATCTTTAGCTAAAGAACGATCAATCGGGGCAGCTGCAGGTAGTTTTTCTTTCAAAGGGTCTACTTGTCGACCGTTTTTCCAGAAGCGATAACAAACGTGAGGGCCAGAAGTATTTCCGGTCATACCTATCCATCCGATAACATCCCCCTGCTGTACTCGCTGGCCTTTCTTCACATTTAGCCTTTTCATGTGAAGGTATTGCGTGCTATAGGTGCCGTTATGTTTGATTTTTGCATATATCCCATTTCCACCTCTTCGGGTAGCTTCAATAACGATACCATCGGCAGTTGCAATAATAGGTGTACCTACAGGAGCAGCGTAATCTGTACCCTTATGAGCCCGCGTGCGATTGCCATAAAAGGCTATTTTTCGATTGAGGTTATAACGCGAGGATATGCGATAAGCATTAAACTTCAAAGGAGCCTTTAAAAAAGTTCGCCTTAGATTATTTCCCTGTTCGTCATAATATTCGGTTTGCAAGGTCTTTTCATTCACATTGGCGGCAAATGCGTAAAAAGGCTCCCCTCGATGCTCGAACATAGCCGCTTTTATTGACTTAATACCTGCCGGTGTCCCATCACGCAACCTTCTTTCTAAAGCGACCACTTTAAAACGGTCGCCCTCATACAGTCTAAAAAAATCAATACTCCAAGCGTAAACATTCGCCAACTCTTGACTTAGATTTTGGTCGATTCCTTGACGGTCTAAGGTCTGATAGAGTGACCCTTCGATTACTCCTGAGATCTCCTTTTCGACAAGATCATACGGATGTTTCTCTTCATATACCTCAACCTCTTCGCGTAGATCAACTACGGTGTAATTCAAAAAGTCATTTTCGTAGATAAAAACTTGAGGTCTTTCGAGGCTATCGCAGCTTTTTAGAACGCGGTAAGGCTTTCCTACTTGAATCTTTCTAAGATCAAACGATTTTCTAGACCTACGAGCCGCTTGATTGACCTTTTGATAGTCAGCGTCACGAGAGAGCATAATTTTTCCGAAGGTATCACCTCTTCTTACCGTGTCTAATTCAACTTCGTAATCGATCATGTTGAATCCGAACTCAATTTGTTCGGGCATCTCAACGGCACTTGACCCCATAAAAGACTCTCCTTCGCCTGATCCACAGGAGAACATCGTAAGTGCTAATAGAGAGTAAAAAATGGGAATAATCCGTTGCGATAATTTCATCTTACAAAGTTGCTAAATTCCGGTCTGCTTGTCAATCTTTAGTTGGCAATCACTTCGAATGAATTCTTGAGTCCTTTAAATCCATCTAAGTCAGCTTTAATAGATCCAAAACGAAGATCTGCTTGAATCCGTACTGGGATTCTATTCTTATCATCGCTCACCCAAAGCGTTAAAGATTCTTCGGCTCTAAAAATCCTACCAGACTTAACCAGCGGTCTAAATGCGAGGCATCTAATCTTACCGAACGGGGTTTTTAAAACCTCTTTTCCTAGATACTTCAATTTGAAGTCATAAATACCATCATCATCAAACAACATATCCAAGGCGATCTCATCGCCAATTTTAACCGATGATGAATCAAAAGTCTCGCGCAAATAATAGGTTGCTGAGATGATATCCTGAAGGTCTTTTCGAATATCTAATTCGAAAGAAGTATCGTCTTTGATGTTATTAATCAATGCCTTTTCACGCTCAAAATCAAAATCAATCGAGATATTTTTAGTGTATCCTCCTTCATCGATATCTCTCAAGAAAAAAATCGGGCGTATCTCTGATTTTGAAAAAATGCTTTCATAAATATCCTCCACCTTGAAGAAAAGCGAAGCCAAACCTGTGGTTCTACCTTCACCGATCGCGTGAAATGCAGGTTCTCCCCTGAAAATGGTATCCTTTATAGAAAGAGTGGCATAGCTCGCATTGAAAAACCCATAATGAAGGCGATAGCGCAACCATTCACCAGCTTCAAAAGTTTGATACTCTGATTGGTCTTGAGAATATCCAAAACTCATCAAAAGCATGAAAAATAATAGGAGTGCTCTTCTAATCATTACTAACAAAAATAGGATTAAAAAAAAGCCCTAGTTGAATGAACTAGGGCTTTTCTTACTAACCAACCAAACTTTAAATCATGAAAAACCAAAATGTAGTATGACTACTTTTTAATTCTTACCTCTAAGGTACGACGAGACCTCACTTAAAAAATACTTTTTAACCCGACTTTAACGTTCTGATTCTCATACACATGAGACCAGGCAGGTCACGACTGAAAATAGGTGTGAATTTTTGAAGCGATAGACGTACTCACCACCTTTTCAAGCTCGCCAATACTGCGCTGTTTGATCTGCTTCACACTCTTAAATTCTTTAAGCAATTTTGCTGCGGTTGTTGGGCCTATTCCAGGTATTTCTTCTAATTCAGAGTGTATCGCAGTCGCGCTTCGTTTTTCTCTGTGGTGTTTTAAAGAGAATCGGTGTGCCTCATTTCTCAACTGCTGAATGATCTTCAGAGTTTCTGATTTCTTATCGAGGTATAGGGGTAAAGAGTCTCCGGGAAAATAGATTTCTTCGAGTCTTTTGGCAATTCCAATGATCGCAATTTTCCCCCTTAGACCTAATACTTCTAATGATTTCAAAGCAGAAGAAAGTTGTCCTTTTCCACCATCGATAACAATCAATTGTGGCAGCGGTTCACGCTCTTGAAGCAACCTCCTATAACGACGAAACACCACCTCTTCCATACTAGCGAAATCATTAGGCCCTTCAACACTCTTAATGGTGAACTTTCGGTAATCAGCCTTCGATGGCTTCGCATTTTTAAAAACCACACAAGCCGAAGCTGGATTAGTTCCCTGCAAGTTTGAATTGTCAAAACACTCGATGTGAACGGGATCTTCTGAAAGGTGAAGGTCTTCTTTCATCTGACTTAAGATACGCTTGGTATGACGATCTGGGTCAACCACCTTCATTTGCTTGAATCGATCTTGTCTGAAAAATTTAGCGTTTCTCAATGAAAGATCAACAAGGCTTTTTTTATCTCCGAGCTTAGGAACTTCCACCTTAATGGTTTCTGCAACAGATACAGGAAAGGGAAGCAGAATAGTTTTTGAAACCGAATTAAAACGGCGTCGAATCTCTACAATAGCAACAGACAACAACTCTTCTTCAGTTTCATCGAGTTGCTTCTTCATTTCTAAGGTGTGCGAGTAGACGATCGCCCCATCGTTAATTTGCATGAAGTTAACATAGGCGTGGGTCGGATCACTTAGAATCGAATACACTTCGAGATCAGTAATTTTCGGATTGACCACCTGCGACTTCGACTGATGTTTATTGAGTGCCTCTATTCGCTCTTTGATTTGTTGAGCCTTTTCAAATTCCATCGCAGCCGCATATCGTGTCATTCGCTCGTTAAGCATTCGAAGTGAGGGCTTTAAATTTCCCTTTAAAATCGCTACAATAGCGTCAATTTGCTCCCCATACTCGGCCTCTAATTGATATCCACGACAGGGGCCTGCGCAATTTCCTATGTGATATTCTAAGCAGAGCTTCACCTTGCCCGATGCGATCTGCGCTTCTGATAGCTCATAATTACAAGTTCTGAGCGTATATACGTTTCGGATGAGATCAAGAAGTGCTCTGACGGTTTTCATCGATGTGTAAGGCCCGAAATAAAGTGAACCATCCTCGATTTTTTTTCGCGTACTAAAAACCCTTGGAAATCGCTCATTCTTCACGCAAATCCAAGGATAAGTTTTATCATCTTTAAGCAGTACGTTGTATCTAGGTTGGTGCTGCTTAATCATGCTGTTTTCTAAAAGCAGCGCATCTGATTCATTGGCGACGACTACATGCCGAATCTCTTTAATCTTACTAACCATTACGCGGGTCTTACCACTGGTATGGTTCTTAGTAAAGTAGGAAGACACTCGCTTTTTTAGATTCTTTGCCTTACCTACATATAGAATACGCTTGTTCTGGTCATAGAAATGGTAAACCCCAGGTTCATCAGGCAGTGCCTGTACCTGAATTTTAATCGGATTTTCCTTCTCTCCCATTAAGTAAAAGTAGCGATTGATTTGATTTTTTAGATAGTTTTACCTTATGAGCGTCAAGGATGATTTAAGAAAGTGGGCCAAAGAAAGACGAAAGTCTTACTCTAAAGACGAAGTGGAGGTATTGAGCCTTAAAATCATCAATCGTCTCTTAAATCTCCCTATTTGGGAAAAAACCACTTATCATGTTTTTCTCCCTATCGTGAAGCAGAACGAGGTCAATACCGAAGGTTTATTGAGCATTTTACAAGGAAAGGACAAACGAATCGTCTTACCTAAAGCACATTCAGATAGAAGCCTATCCCATTACCTTCTTGAAGATCAAACCAAACTTGTAGAGAATCATTGGGGAATATTAGAACCCACCGGCGGCCTAACTATTAAGGAAAATCAAATCGATGTAGTGTTTGTTCCTCTACTAGTTGGCGATCTAAATGGAGGGCGTGTCGGATACGGCAAAGGGTATTATGACCGGTTCTTAGCAGTTTGTAGGCCTGATGTAATCACTGTTGGGTTAAGCCTGTTAGAACCGGTTGAAACTATCGATGATTTAGAACCTCACGACCATCCGCTTCATTGGCTAATTACACCAACTACAGATTTTCGGTTTAATTAGGAAAGACTCTTTTGTTAAAAGCAAGTAGGATAAAAACTCCTACGCTAATTGCACTGTCGGCTATATTAAAAACGGGCTGAAAAAACCGCAAAGGTTTTGAGCCTAAAAAGGGAACCCAGTCTGGCCAAGTTGTGTCAATTAGGGGGAAATAAAGCATGTCTACTACACGCCCATAGAAGAAGTTGTCATAACCTCCGATAGAAGAATCCCAGGCGAAGGTCGCCACAGAATAAGGGGTACTCACCGTAAATAGCTTTCCGTAAAACACCGAATCAATAATATTCCCCAAAGCTCCAGAGAATATCAAAGCAATTGCGATAAGTAATAAGGAAGGTGCTTTTTTAAGAGCTGAACGATAACCCCAAATAGCTATCCCTACGATAGCAAAAAGCCGAAATAAAGTCAATCCAAATTTGGCGCTGCGTTCACCGATAGGAAGAAAATCACTCAACTGAGTACCCCAAGCGGCGCCTCTATTTTCAATAAAGAAAATCTTAAACCAACTGAATACCTGAATCTCTTCCTGATAAGTGAAATGAGTTTTTATAAAAATCTTAGACCACTGATCAAGTACGAGTATCACAACAGCAAGAAGAATGGTTTTCTTTAAATTCATTAGGCTTTATTTAAATAGATTGACCCCTTTTCTGAAGCTAACTTATAATGAAATCTTGTATTTAGAGGAATACTTCCTATCACTTTTCCTTCAGCGCTCGAGGCTTGAATATCTCCATGAGGAACCCTTAGGAAAACATCCGCAGAATCGGTTCTTATATCACTTTCTTCAGAGGAGTATTCTAGATTCACACGGCCCGATCCCAAACGTAAAACAACTTCTTTGTACTCTCCTAATACAGATACCACTGCTTGCTCCCCGCGAATTTCGAGAGTCTTTCCTTTAGGTACAATAAGTTCAAGATTTAAAGCACGAACCTTATGTGCACTGAGCTTATCATTGGGAGCGATAAACGAAGGCGCCCATTGCGGATAAATTTCAAGCCAATGATCGACCTCTTTAGATACTAGCATCACTTGATCTCTGTATTCTCCTTCGCTCGTAGTCTTAATCACATACTGATCAGAATTGCCCGTCGAGACCATTAAGTTTTGAATAAAGCCCAGTTCAATAGAAAGCGAATGGACCTCAGGGGCATCAATCTTTTTTTCCCATTTAGATTGGGCTAGAATTGAGCCTTGCACCAAGACAAGCAGTAGAAGTGCCTTAGTTTTCACTAGCGCTGCATCTTCTTGGCTTCAATGCTCAAGGTTGCATGCGGAACAAGCTTCAGTCGCTCTTTGGCAATTAGTTTTCCTGTTACTCTACACACTCCGTAAGACTTGTTTTCAATTCTTACCAGTGCATTCTTCAGGTCTCGGATAAATTTTTCTTGACGCAAAGCGAGTTGAGTGTTGGCCTCTTTACTCATAGTTTCTGAACCTTCTTCAAATGCCTTAAATGTTGGTGAGGTATCGTCAGTACCGTTATTCAGGTCATTCATGTAGGCACTTTTAATCAGGTCAAGATCTTCTTTGGCCTTTACAATCTTTTCTTCAATCAGTGCTTTGAACTCTTTAAGGTCTGCATCTGAATATCTTACTACTTCTGACATAAGATTCTATTTTTTCTCTAGATATAGTTGCGTTTCGATATCGTCAAAGTTAACAGCTATTCCTTTTTCTAGTCCTTCTACCAATTCAAGTTGCTCACATAGCGTCTCTTGCATCAAGTAGTCGCGATTTGAAGAAACCGCCCGATTGACTTTATCTGTGGCCCCAATATAAAGTAAAATTTTATCTGTTACCTCAAGTCCAGAATCCTTTCTCAAATTTTGAATTCGATTAACTAGTTCTCGAGCAATACCTTCGTTGATTAAGGTTTCATTCAGCGTGATATCGAGAGCTACCGTTAATGCACCGTGCGAAGCAACGAGCCATCCTTCAATGTCTTTATTGGTAATAAAGACATCCTCTAATGACAGTTCAATAGTAGAATCGTCAAGTGAAATCGAAAAGGCCTCTTCTTGTTCAAATTGTTGAATTTGCTCTTGATTTAAAGAAGTAATCGAGAATGCAACTTGTTTCATCTTTGGCCCATACTTTGGCCCTAAAGTTTTAAAGTTTGGCTTGATTTCTTTGACTAGTATGTCTGAGGCGTCCTCAAGAAGGCTTACTTCTTTCACGTTAACCTCTGATCGAATCAATTCAGAAACCGCTAGAAGCGCCTCCTTAGAAACGGCCTTGCTTACTGGGATCATCACTCTTTGAAGCGGTTGACGAACCTTAATTTTCTCCTTTTGGCGAATCGATAGAACTAGCGAACTCACCTTTTGTGCGAGTTGCATTTTTTCCTCTAAGGGTTTATCGATAAGGGCTGTATCAGCGGTTGGGAAAAGAGAAAGATGCACGCTTTCAGCTCCATTTAGGTCGCGGTAAAGCCTTTCTGCAAAGAAGGGAGCAACCGGAGCAATAAGCTGGGCTGTTATTTTTAATACCAGTGAAAGCGTTTGGTAAGCCGCTAATTTGTCTTCTCCAAAGGAGCCCTTCCAGAAACGGCGGCGACCTAGACGAACATACCAGTTGCTCAGATTCTCTTGGACAAAATCAGAAATGAGTCGGGTAGCACGGGTCGCATCATACTGTTCAAAACACTCGTCTACTTCCTTGATTAAGGTATTTAATTCAGAAAGAATCCAACGATCAAGTTCGGGACGATCTGAAACAGGAATTTGTTCCTCTTGACCCGTAAAACCATCAATGTTCGCATAAAGTGCAAAGAAAGAATAGGTGTTGTATAGGGTTCCGAAAAATTTACGCTTAACCTCAGCGACTCCTTCAAGATCGAACTTGAGGTTATCCCAAGGGTTGGCATTGTTGATCATGTACCAACGCGTTGCATCTGGCCCGTACTCTTTTATCGTTTCAAAAGGATCGATGGCATTTCCTAAACGCTTCGACATTTTTTTCCCGTTCTTATCGAGTACTAATCCGTTCGAAACCACGTTTTTGTAGGCAATTTTATCGAACACTAGGGTTGAAATAGCGTGTAGGGTATAGAACCATCCTCTAGTCTGATCCACTCCTTCAGCAATGAAGTCTGCAGGATAAGCCACCTCATTATCCACTAATTCCTTATTCTCAAACGGATAGTGCCACTGAGCATAAGGCATCGAACCACTATCAAACCAAACGTCAATGAGATCAGACTCCCGATGCATAGGAGCACCACTCGATGAACGAAGTACGATGGTATCAACCACGTGTTTGTGCAGGTCAATCTGAGCGTAATTAGATTCGCTCATATCTGTCGGATCAAACGAGGCAAACGGGTTTTCTTTCATGAGTCCTGCACTCACTGATTCGGCAATCGCCTCTTTCAACTCAGCTACAGAACCTATTATTCGCTCCTCTGAGCCATCTTCAGTTCTCCAAATCGGAAGAGGAATTCCCCAGTAGCGAGATCGAGACAAGTTCCAATCATTGGCATTAGCTAGCCAATTTCCGAAACGTCCTGTACCCGTCGCTTTTGGTTTCCAGTTAATTTCTTGGTTCAGATCGTACATTCGATCCTTCACCGCCGTTGCTTTGATAAACCAGGAATCAAGCGGATAGTATAAGATCGGCTTATCGGTTCTCCAACAGTTCGGATAAGAGTGAACGTATTTCTCTACTTTGAAAGCCTTATTCTCGGTTTTCAGTTGAATAGCAATTTCGACATCCACCGACTTCTCAGGCTCGACATCGTAATAGGCATTCTTCACATATTTTCCCGCGTAAGGCCCAACCTCTGGTCTAAATTTACCCTCAAGATCAACTAGTGGAACTAAATTTCCATTTTCATCTTGAACCAGCATCGCGGGAACTGGTGGGTTCGCTGCACGTGCCGCATTGGCATCATCGGCACCAAAAGTAGGTGCGGTATGAACAATACCCGTACCATCCTCAGTGGTTACGAAATCCCCGAGGATCACTCTGAAAGCGTTTTCCGGAGCATCGTAAGGTAGTACATAGTCAAGAAGTTGCTCATAACGGGTATTTTCTAGGTCTTTACCCGTGCAGTTTCCAAGTACCAAATAAGGTATTTTCTTGGCTCCAGAATCATAGGCTGATAGTTCACTTTCTTCGTTGACTCGCTCGTATTTTTTTCCGAACTGCTTTTCAATAAGCGCATCGGCAATGACTACTTCTACAGGTTCAAACGTATATTGATTGAACGTTCTGATCAGCGAATAACTAATCTTTGGCCCAACAGTAAGAGCAGTGTTTGAAGGTAATGTCCAAGGGGTAGTGGTCCATGCCAAGAAATAAACCGTCTCCTTTGAAAGCGACACAATATTTTCTGGCAAGGTTTCTTTAATGGCCTTAAACTGAGCAGTAATTGTCGTATCAGTCACATCCTGGTAAGTACCAGGTTGATTGAGTTCATGGGAACTTAAGCCTGTTCCTGCCTTCGGCGAATAAGGTTGAATCGTATAACCTTTGTAAAGTAGGCCTTTATCATAAATCTGTTTGAGTAACCACCATACAGATTCCATGTATTTGGGAGAGTAAGTGATGTATGGATCTTGCATATCTACCCAGTATCCGATCTGCTCCGTAAGCGAATTCCATACGTCGGTATACTTCATTACCGCGCGCTTACATGCCTCGTTATAATCAGCGATACTTATCGTTTTACCGATAGCCTCCTTAGTGATACCTAACTCTTTCTCAACTCCTAATTCGACGGGTAGACCGTGGGTGTCCCATCCTGCCTTGCGCTTGACTTGGAAGCCCTTCATCGTTTTATATCGAGGATAGATATCCTTAATGGTACGAGCCATTACATGGTGAATACCAGGCATCCCATTGGCCGAGGGAGGCCCTTCAAAAAAGACATAGCTTTTTGCTCCTTCTCGTTCAGAAATGCTCTTCTCAAAAATAGCCTCTGACTTCCAATACGAAAGAACTTCTTCTCCTATTTTACTAAGGTCTAACTGCTTGTATTCGTTAAATTTACTACTCACCTTGGCCGCTTCTTTTTAAAGAAAGCAAAAGTAAGGAATTGAGTCACAAATTGGTAACCTCTAACGGATAGTTTGAAACGCTACAACCAACTGTCTCCCCGGGGCACTAATCCCAGAAGCAAAAGGACGATAACGACGATCGAAGATATTTTCTATGGCAACCGAACACTGCCAGCGCTTCCATTGTTGACGCAATCTTAGATGAACCGCATGCCAGCTTGGACTGTAGGGTTTCCCATTCGAATCAAGTGCGTACATATACGCCTTAGACCTTTCAGAAATCGGAAGATTTTCAGCAGACACCTCGGCGTTGTATTCTGATTCTAGGATCAGTTGAAAAGAACCATTCACATATCGCAATTGAGAATTACTGAAAAACGGCGGTGCATGACGCAATGGGCTAGATGCACCTGTATCGTCAATTTCTTCTCCTCTGGTGTAGGTTCCTAAAATTCGGTAACTCAGCTTTCTACTCAAATAACCAAAAATGCTCCATTCGATACCAGCCACCTCAGCAGAAGCCGCATTTTGAATCGACTGAAGCTGACTAAGCTCACCTCTAAACAAGAGCTGACTTTGCCCATTTAACGTTGTATTACGTCGAATCAAGGCATCGTCAAGGGTTGAATAATAAACCGCCGCATCAAGCATAAACGAACGATCAAAACGTTTTCGAATACCCAATTCAATGGTCTGTGCATATTCTGATTTCAAGTCTGGGTTAGGAATTGCTACCGACCCAGGCTCAGAATCAAAAACCTTGGCAAGGTCATCGATATTAGGTGCTCTAAATGCAGTAGATAGATTGAAACGCATTGAGGTAAATCGATCGAAACGATAGACCCCTCCTAAACCATAAGTTAAAGCACTATTCTTTAGTTTTTGGATCCCAAAAAATTCTGTGAGAGGATTCGTTCTATAGTCGGTTTCAGAACTCACTTGATTCCAACGAACACCCAGGTTAAGAATCAATGGTTTAGACGGTTTGTACTCGGTAGAGAAATAAAGACCGGTTGCATTCCAAGTCGCGCCATTGGGATAACGAGAGTTAAGAACTCCTCTCTCGTCAGAAATGAGATTAAGCGAATAGGCCTCTGAGTTTACCTTGTTTAGATCAACAGATCCTCCCCCGCGGGCAATCAACTGCTCTGAGATTTCATATTGACTATCGTAGGAAAGGTTAAGTACCCCAACCTTTTCGATCGCGGTATTACGAATTTCACTGTTAAAATCTCGATCATTTCGAGACTCCTCAAAAGACTGATAAGCCACCGAGAATTGATGTGCAGAGTGATCACCAGCGTACCTCGGATTCCAATAAGTCATCAGCCAGCGCTGCGGACCATAAAACCATTCTGCCGAACGAAAACCATTTCCTTTAGGTCGCAACAATCGATCGTATCGACCATAATCTGAAGTTGTACTATAAAACAACCCCATCCGTTGTTCCCAATTATTCGAAATGAGTTGCTCTGCCTTTGCAGTAAAGTAAGTCGAAGAAAATGCAGTTCCTCTTTGTCGCTCAGGATTGTCGCTGAAAACCACTACATCTTCTCCTGGGCTTGAGCGAACGTATTGTTCTCTCAAATACGATTCTGGGCCATATCTCCCCATGGTTAGGTCTCCTAGATTCATCTTAGAAAAACTAACGTAACCCGTCCAGTTACCTGAACTTTGCATGTGACCAACATGGTAGGTTCGTTCTTTAGTCGCGGTAGAAGATCTGAAGGCTAGGTCTGTCTTATTAATTAGACTGTCTGGTTTGGCAAAGGGGAGCCTTCGAGTATTAAAATTCATCACACCGCCAATGGCGTCGCTACCAGAAATAACGGTCCCTGGACCGAAGATTAGCTCTGAAGACTCGATCGCATAAGGGTCAATAGAAATCACATTCTGTATGTTCCCGCCTCTGAAAATAGCGTTATTCATTCGAATGCCATCTACAGTAATTAATACCCTGTTGGTAGCAAAGCCTCTGATCATAGGACTACCTCCTCCTAGTTGACTTTTCTGAACGTAAACAGAACCCGTTCGTGAAAGTAAGTCTGCGGTAGTTTGTGGCTGTATCATCGAAATATCGTCCGCATCGATTCGTCTTACTCTCACGGGAAGCTTTCTAATGTCTTGTCTAAACTTAGATGCAGAGACAACGATTTCATTTAAACCTTCAACCTTCGGAGTTAAATAAATCGTGTCAGACTGAATATTCCGTTTACTGATTGAGAGTAATTCGTAACCCATCAATCTAAAAATGATGAGGTCTTTATCATCGAACAATCCTGAATCGAAGGTTCCTTTGAGATCGGTTTGGGTAAACGTAGAATGGCTTTTATTATATACGCTAACACCAGGCAATACAGCCTTTGAACTCGAATCTTGAACGGTTACGAGCTGAGCGAATAATACCTTAGGTAAAAAGGTGATGAAGAAAAATAATAAGAGACGTTTCATCCAAACAACCCTCGAATCACTTCTAGCGATTTTGGTCTACGAAAGCCTGCCAATTGAAAGTCGTAGTACCTAACTAATCCTTCTAGAAGTTCTCCTCTGGTTTTTTTATCTATTGTTGTCCGCATAGTTTCATCAAAATTCATGCCTAGAATTTCATTCAATGTCATTGAGGCAACAGCAGATAAAGAATATCTCGAAGTTTCGGCTTGAAATTGTCCCGTTGTAGGGTCAAATAGCGTTCCATTCGAAAGTGATGAGTCGGGATAAATCCCTAAGTGTTTTGAAAGACCCAGAAGTACGACGATCAAATAATTCGGAAAGCTTTTTTCGCTTTCCAATACCTCTAAACAGCCAATAATAAAATCAAACAGATCATAGTCTTGCTGTTGTTCGATCAGGGAAGCCGAGAATAGTTCGGCTAAGAATAGTGCGGTACTCGACTTTACTACATCAGAATGAATCTGGGAAAAAGCCTGCAATGGCTTGGCTTCCTTTATGGTTTCAAGTCGATCTGAGTTCGGCTTATGAGTTACCACCGCATCTAAAAAACTGAGGGGCTGAAAATAGGCCGATCGCAGACCCGATTTTTTGGGTTTTAATACTCCTTTGACCAAATAGGATTGAATACCAAGCTCGCGGGTGTAGGCCTTGACAATTAGGCTGGTCTCTCCATACCTAACGCTGCCTAAAACCACCAGCGAGCTTTGAATGTAAGGTGTTCCTGCCAAGTTGATTTAAATAACTCCTTGGGCAAGCATGGCGTCAGCGACCTTCACAAATCCGGCAATGTTCGCGCCTTTCACGTAATTACAATATCCATCTTCTTCCATGCCATAAGTGGTACACGCATCATGGATATCTTTCATAATGTGCTTCAAACGGTTGTCCACCTCCTCACGCGTCCAACTGATACGCAGTGAGTTCTGTGACATTTCAAGACCTGAAGTTGCAACCCCTCCGGCATTGGATGCCTTACCGGGAGCAAATAAGATCTTATGATTCTGGAAGTGGTGAATCGCCTCTGGAGTAGAAGGCATATTCGCTCCTTCTGAAACAGCCATCAATCCATTTTTTATTAGTAATTCGGCGGCAACCCCATCTAACTCGTTTTGAGTAGCGCAAGGGAGAGCAATCTCACAAGGAACCTCCCATGGGCGTTTGCCTTCGTGGTAAGAGGCCTTAGGATAGTGCTTTACATAAGTCATTATCCGACCTCTTTTCACGTTTTTAAGATCTTTTACAAACTCTAGCTTTTCAGCGTCAATGCCGTCTGGGTCATAAATGTACCCTCCAGAATCAGATAAGGTAAGCACCTTTCCGCCCAATTGAAGAACCTTCTCTGCAGCAAATTGTGCAACGTTTCCAGAACCAGAGATAACGACAGATTTACCGTTCACTGAATCTCCTCGAGTCTCTAACATGCTTTGAGCGAAATATACGGTTCCGTAACCCGTAGCCTCAGGTCTAATCTGAGAACCTCCCCAGCTCAATCCTTTGCCGGTAAGTACCCCTGTAAATTCATTTCTAATTTTCTTGTAGGCACCGAATAAAAATCCGATCTCTCTAGCTCCTACACCGATATCTCCGGCAGGCACATCAGTATTTGGCCCAATATGACGACAGAGCTCAGTCATAAACGCATGACAGAATCTCATAATTTCATCGTCAGACTTTCCTTTAGGGTCAAAATCTGAACCTCCTTTTGCTCCACCCATTGGGAGCGTGGTTAAACTGTTCTTGAATACTTGCTCAAAGGCAAGAAATTTTAAAACACTCGCATTTACCGTAGGGTGAAAGCGAAGACCTCCCTTATATGGACCAATGGCTGAATTCATCTGAATACGATAGCCTCTATTTACATGAATTTCTCCTGTATCATCCACCCAAGCAACTCTGAAAGAAATCAATCGTTCAGGCTCTACCATTCTCAGAAGAATATTTTTTCCATGGTAGATATCGTGTTGCACAATGTAAGGAAGTACCGTTTCAGCAACTTCTTGAACCGCTTGAATAAATTCAGGTTCGTGTCCATTTCTGGCCTTGACTTCGTTCATAAAAGTCTCGATAGTAGCCATGTTGTCTTTATGCATTGTTAGTGAATTAAAAATATATGGGCAAAATTATGCTTTTTCCATTTTTGAAACTGCCAAAAATTATCAAATTCTTAAAATGAGTGCGAGACACGGGTGTCTAACATCTTCCTTACTTTTGCAACAAATTCAGAACATGAAACAAATCTACCATTTAGCGACTTGTCAAACCTGTAAAAAAGCCTTAGCGTTTTTGAACCCTGGACCAGAAGTTGAAGTCATTGAGATCAAATCTCAAGGTATAACCGCAGATGCTCTCGATAAGATGGCTGAATTCGCTGGTAGTTATGAAGCTTTGTTTAGCAGACGTGCGCAACTCTACAAGAAGAGAGGCCTTGCCGAACAATCACTCACTGAACAAGATTACCGCTCACTGATTCTTGAGCATTACACCTTTCTCAAAAGGCCAGTAGTTCTTACAGATACTAATGTATTTGAAGGACATGCCAAGGCCACTTTAGAAGCAGCTAAGACTGCACTGAGTAAATGAACAAACGAGTACTCGCTTTTCTAGCGGCTTTCGGGGCCACATCAATTTATGCTTTAAACCACACGATTGCGAAGGGCTTAATGCCGATGTACATCAAACCATTCGGGTTTATATTCATGCGAGTGGTGGGGGGCTTTCTTCTTTTTTGGGGCCTTTCTTTATTCAAAAAATCAGACCCCATTGAAAAGAAAGATTGGCCGAAGATTCTATTAGCCAGTTTATTTGGAGCAAGCATTAATATGCTCTCCTTTTTTAAAGGGCTCGAACTCTCTACTCCAATTAACAGCGCGGTGCTCGTAACGATCACTCCGATTTGTACTCTAATACTATCTGCTATTCTTCTAAAAGAACCCATTACAAAAAACAAGACTTTTGGGATTGCGCTGGGGCTTGTAGGAGCGCTTGGACTCGTTGTTTTTGGTAACGAATTGCGCTCAGACGCACCAAATATCCGCCTTGGAAACACTCTTTTTATCGTCAATGCCCTTTCCTATGGGGCTTATCTTGTTCTGACTAAATCTTTAGTTCAGAAATACCATCCTTTTACGCTACTAAAATGGCTATTTACTTTTTCGCTACTTGTCAATTTTCCCATAACCATCAGTGATTTCTTAGACATTCAATGGTCGACACTTCCCAGTTGGTCGTACGCAACCATTGCGTTTGTTGTCATCGGAGTTACCTTTTTGACCTACTTATTTAATGCCTTTGCCATGACCGAACTAAAAGCTTCGACAATCGGAGTTTTCACCTACGTTCAACCTGTGATGGGTATTTTGTTCGCGGTACTCGCAGGAAAAGATCAGTTCACACTAACTAAAATTGTCGCAGCTAGTCTTGTCATTGGAGGGGTGTATTTAGCAAGCAAGCGGGTCAGAATACCTTCAGAGAAGAAAGAAGTTTAGTAGCTTTAAGAAAATTCAACGCTATGAAATCCTTACCGGCCCCACTCCACCAAACCAGTTTACCTGCTATTGCGGCACCTATGTTTCTTGTTTCAGGACCTGAGCTGGTCATCGAATGCTGTAAAAACGGTGTAGTAGGTACATTTCCTGCTTTAAATCAACGAACTAGCGAGGGATTTGAAGAGTGGCTGATTCAGATAAAGGCTGATCTCAATGAGTTTGAACAAGCTACTGGTAAAAAGGCTGCTCCCTTCGGAGTAAATCTAATCGTTCACCCAACCAATACACGACTAGAAGAAGATGTAAAACTATGTGTGAAACATCAGGTTCCATTGGTGATTACATCCCTTGGAGCTATTTCACTTTTAGTTGACACGATTCATTCTTATGGTGGTTTAGTTTTTCACGATATCGTCAAAAAACGACACGCCGAAAAGGCCGCTGAGGCCGGGGTTGATGGTCTTATTCTTGTATCTGCAGGAGCAGGAGGACACTCAGGTACCATTAACCCGATGGCGCTTATAAAAGATGTGAAAAAAGTCTTTGACAAAACCATTGTTGTTGCAGGAGCGATCTCAACCGGTCAGGATATCGCTACAGTACTACAGATGGGGGCAGACATGGCTTACATGGGAACTCGATTTATCAATACGAAGGAAAGTAAAGCCCAAGAGGAGTATAAGAAGATGGTCATCGAAAGTGCCTCTAGCGATATTGTACACACCTCATCAGTTTCGGGAATACCTGCCAACTTTATGGAAGCAAGCTTGAACGCTGCCGGAATAGGCCCAGAAGATTACGCCCAAACAGCAAAATTAGATCCTGGGTTAGATATGAATTCAGAAGCCAAGGCGTGGAAGACCATTTGGTCAGCAGGTCATGGAGTGAGTGCTATTGAAGATTGCCCCAGTACTGAAGAACTGATTAAGCGACTCCAAAACGAATTTGAGCAGGCGTTAGAAATGCAACAACAGCGTCTAAATCATTATAAACAGAGTAAATAGTTGTCTAAGATGAATGTCCGAGCTACATTTATCAAAAATTTTTAGCATGCGTAAATCAATACTATTCGTTGGTCTTGCCTTAATCATTGCGAGCTGTGGTGAAAGTCCTAAAAAGGAGAATAAAGGTTTCGAAGTAACCCGTAAAAAAGAAGCCACAAAGACAGAATCGAGCACCTCAGAGGTGCCCGTAGACCTTTCTAATAAAGGGTTAGGACCTATTACTTCTTATGAGTTTAGTGCAGCAATCAATCCAGATCTAGCTGAAAAAGGAAAAAGTATTTACGCTGGTAAATGTACCGCTTGTCACCTCGTAGACCGCAGAATGATTGGTCCTGCATTAAAAGGTGTTTACGATCGCCGCAGCCCTGAATGGGTATTAAATATGTTACTTAATACTAATGAAATGCTGCAAAAAGATCCGATAGCCAAGGCCCTTCTGAAAGAATACAACAACGCTCTGATGATCAATCAGAATCTATCCGAAGACGAAGCAAAAGCCGTAGCAGAGTATCTTCGTACGCTATAATTATGTTGAAGCACCAGTCCCTAACCGTTTTAGGGGGTGGGAGTTTTGGAACCGCACTAGTCAAAATATTTAATGATAACGAGGTTGACGTAACCTGGTACGTTAAAGAAGATGACGGAGTAAAGGCCATTAACACGGTCGGACAAAACCCTCATTACCTCAGCAGCGTTCAACTCAATACAAGCCTTGTTCATGCTACAAGCAATATCGAGGAAGCTATAGCTGCATCATCTACGGTGGTTATCGCTATCCCTTCTGCATTTATACACCAAGGCCTACATCCATTTTTGGGTTTGCTTAAGGGCAAAACGATCTTTTCAGCGGTCAAAGGGATGGTTCCTGAAACCGGTCAAATCATTGGTGATTACCTATCTGAATACGCAGCGATAGAGTTGAAGAATTTTGGAGTAATCTCAGGTCCCTGTCACGCCGAAGAAATAGCCCTCGAAAGACACTCCTACCTTACGGTATCTGCTGTAGATAATTTAAAAGCCGATCAAATGAAGGCTACTTTATCCAACGCCTATGTAAGAGTCTCTACCGGAAACGACATTATCGGTACCGAATATGCTGCAGTATTAAAAAATGTGTACGCCATTGCTGCAGGAATCGCATCAGGTTTAGGCTATGGAGATAATTTTCAAAGTGTTTTGATTTCTAATGCTATTAGAGAAATGAAACGCTATCTAGGCCGTATTTATAAGATGAAACGCAACATCAATCAATCGGCTTACCTCGGAGACCTTTTGGTAACCGCCTATTCAGATCACAGTAGAAACAAACGTTTTGGCCATCGACTGGGGCAAGGCATGACCGTAGAAGAAACGTTTAAAGCAGAGAAGATGATTGCAGAAGGAGCTTATGCGGTAAAACCTATTTGTCTTCTAGCAAAGTCTCATAAAAAAGCGCTTCGAACACCAATTATTGATGCTGTTTATCAAGTAGTTGAAAAGGGCGCATCGGCCACAGAAACCTTCGAATCACTGAAAGGAAAGCTCAACTAGGGAAAAGAGTAATCACGCTCCACACGACATACCCTCACCCGATAATTTCGATACCACTGGTCGCGCCCACGACCTTGCGCGTAGCGATGATCGGCAAGTCTTTTAAAATCAGAAATGCTTTCAAGGTCTTTCCAATAAGAAACAGTAATTCCGATAGCACTTCGTGCCGATTCAATAGAAATAAAACCGGGGATAGTTTTGGCCAGTTCTATCATTTTATCTGACCACTCCTGATAATCACTCAAATCATCGTCGGTGGTTGAGGTAAAAATTACCGCGTAATATTCAGAATTCATTCAATATAGTTTCTTTCAATAAAGTAATTCACTAGCGCTTCTTTCATAAGGATAGATTGTTCCCCCGCCTTTAGATGGGGTAGCTCGTCGATCACCTTATAATGAGGCCAACCTTCCTCATCGAAATGAGAGAATTCATAATATCCATAAGGCTCTAAAAGACGACAAATTGCAATGTGCATCAGATTGATTTTCTCATCCTTTTTGAACTTGCGATGCAATTTCCCTAACTCCTGAACACCCACTAAATAAATCATTCCTTCCATATCCAAAGGATCACCATCAGAAAATTGATCAGATAGTTTCACAACAAGTGCGTCAAATCGATCTTTTAGTTTTTCATCTCTTGCCATGCTGCAAAAATACGGGGTTACTTATTGGAATACATCGATTTCCACTTGTTATAGACGTCGAACAAGCCCATAATTAATCATTCCCACTTAATTTAGATTAGTGTTACTCTAAGTTTTTGTTTTTGTTGTTAGTACACACGATGCCAAACAAACCTGGCTAAAGCCCCGCGGTCCTGCGGGGTTTTTTTATTTCGGAGCAAGGTTTCTTCCTGGCTCTCCTCGATACAACTCATTCAAAGGATCGCTTTGCCAAAATTCTTTAGTGTCTACGTCGAGTATAGTTACCCCTCCCATAAAGGCGGCTCCAGTATCTATGTTCCAAACATTAGCCGCACGCTGAGGGGAAACAAAAGACTCCTTGGAGATCGGAGTATGTCCGATAAATATCTCACTGTAACGCTTCAGCCTCGGGGGTAGTTCTTTATCTTCTGTTTGCTCTACCACCTTTGCCAGTTCCCAAAGGGTTCGATCCCAGTAAAACATTTTAAAGAAATACTCTTGTTCAACCCCTCTTAGATTGGTAAAACCAGCATGAAGAAAAAGGCGGTTGTTTTCATCTAACCGATAATCTTCCAAATCCCGTAAAAAGGCGATATGAAGCTCCTTGTGAGCTCGATCAATACTGTCGTAACTGTTTTTTGTAGCAGAACCTCCATGAAGCAACCAGTTTTCAGGGGCCTCAGATCTAGTTAAATAGTTAAGACAAAGATCATCGTGGTTACCGCGAATGAACGTACAATGATATAGGTCTCTGAGGGTCATCAAAAAATCGACGGTCTGATGAGCCTCGCTCCATCCATCAACATAATCCCCGAGAAAAATAAGATGGTCTTGTTCGGTGACATTTGCTCGATCTAGTACCTGTTGTAGTCCCTTTTTTCCGGAGTGAATATCTCCGATGGCGAGTGTGCGTTTCAATCTTTCGGTTTACTTCAAAATTAGTACTTTGGGCACTTAAAATCTACCCCATGAAGAAGGTGTTTTGTATCGGAGAGTTATTGATTGATTTCGTTGGACAAGGAGGGCATCCCTCTCTAACCAAAACCGATCAATTCCTTAAAAAAGCCGGTGGAGCTCCTGCGAATGTAGCCGCTGCAGTCAGTCGTCTTGATGGTTATAGTTATTTTGTTGGAGCAGTGGGTGGCGACCCTTTCGGCAACTTCCTAACAGAGACTCTAGAAGAAGAAGGGGTTGGTATAGATTTTTTACAACGAGTTTCCACTTTTACTACACTCGCTTTTGTAAATCTAGGTGCCGATGGTGAACGTGACTTTGTATTCTCGAGAGGAGCTGATCGGGAACTAACCTATGACAAGGCCTTAGCCGACCAGCTAGCAGGGCAAATTGTACACTTTGGAGCCGCAACCTCCTTTTTAGGTGGAAGCCTAGAACATACCTATTCGACTTATCTAGAAGAGGCGATAGCCAATGAGACACTTATCAGTTTTGACCCTAATTACCGTCACGATCTACACCGATTCGATCCTAAAGATTTTATAAAAAAGTCACTTCATTTCATCTCGAAGGCTCACCTAATAAAACTCAGCGAAGAAGAGGCGAAACTACTCGCAAACACCGATGACCTAGAGGAAGCTTGCCGATTCTTTCATAAAATGACCGATGGGACGATATGTGTCACCCTTGGAAAGCAAGGAACCCTTTTGAGTTTGGGTAGTGATCAAAGAGCAACGATTCCTACCATCCCAATCAAAGCGATTGACACCACGGGTTCTGGAGATGCTTTTATCGGATGTCTACTCGCCACTCTTTCCAAAGCATCATCAACAACCGTGTTAAAAGACAAGGAATGGATGACCGAGGCAGTGCGTATTGCGAACAAAGCTGGAGCATTTACGGCGCAGAATTATGGAGCCATTGCTGCCCTTCCGAGAGCGAAAGACCTCATGTAGCCCCTCTAGTTATACCTTACTTTTCGAATTACGCGAAGTGCTTCTTTCAGGGAGTCATACGCCTCTTGGTCTATTACTTTAATAAGTCCCCTCGCATTTTCTAACTGTTCTTTGGCCTCTTCGAATCCATTTAAGAAACAGATTAAATAGGTGTCAGGAAGTCGTCTTAGATCTAATAATTGATTTTCAGAAAGCCGAACTTTTTGCTCTAAAAGCTTAACCAAAGTGTTGTTCGTATTGTATACGTGAAATAATTCTCGAGTGTCGTAACGCGGAGGCTCAAAAATAAGCTCGGTATTCATCTGATAGGTGCCGTTCTCTTCGAAACGAATATCTAATCGTTCGAGTGGATAATATTTTTTATCTCCAAGCCCAAGAAACACATACTCAGTTAGACTGAAAGTGTCATTGGTATAAGTAATCTCTATCTCGTCAAGGGCAGAATAGAACAATCTTACCTGTTCATTAATCAATTCGATATCCACTCGTGAGTAATAAGTCTTGTCTTTGACTTTTTTCACCTGCCCAGCCCAACACACTACAAATTGCTCTTTGAAAACCTTATAATCACTTGGCATATCAGGATGACGATTTCGAATAAAATCAATCACCCCGTCTAGGGTAAGTTCAATATTATTTTCAGCATGGCGTTCTAGATTTTGAACGACAATTGAATTGGTATCGCGCAATTCAGATTCGAAATTCTTAGGAACCGACATGCTGCCCTCGCGATAAAAAACAGCTCCTCCATAATACTTCCAAATATTCTTTCTAAGGGAGCAGAGGTTGCCCGAAGATCGAATGGTTATAAGACCTACTACCTTATTGTCAGGTAAATGTGGGAAGGGAATATTCTCGTAGGAAACCTTTGGCGGATGATCTAAGTAAGCATTTACCAGATTCTGAATTTTGCTATCGTCAAAAAAATCAACACCAACGATGCTACTGTCTAAATCTTCCACTCCAACAACAATGAAAGAGTTGTTTAGAGGATTGGTATTAGCCAAAGCGCAAACGTGCTTAAGAAACTTGGCTTTACCCTCCTTTTCACCTATAGAAATACTGCGCTTTTTATCATAAAAACTATTCTCGTCATTATGAGCGAGCAAATTTTTAATTAAAAGGCGCTTATTAATCATGTGCTAAGGAACTCTTGTACCCTTGGCGGCTTCGAGCAAAACGAACCAGTCTTCAAGCTCTAACACGATCTCAAAACCTTTCTTTGCGTCAGCAAGACGATTAACTTGAGTAGTTCCTACCACTGGGCTGATCTTAGCGGGATGTTTCGCTAGAAAAGCCAACGCTAAGCCTGCTAAATCAGTATCATATTTCTTCATTAAATCATCAGCAACCGCTCTAATGCGAACAACGGCCTCGTCATCAGGGTTTTTAAACAGGACTCCTAGTGGAGACCAAGCCATCGGCTCAATATTCAAATGGTTCGCCTGATCTAAAGTGCCATCGTACATCGAATCAGTATGGGTGATCGAACACTGAATCTGATTCGCTTCTACTGGAGCAAACCGCATGATACTTTCAACCTGATGGGGAAGAAAATTGGATAAGCCAAAGGACTTTATTTTTCCTTGATCTAAAAGCGTTGCAACTGCTCGACCCACCTCTTCAGTATCGAGCAGCGGGCTCGGCCGATGCAATAGAAAAAGATCGAGATAATCGGTACCTAGATTTCTTAAACTTTGCTCTGCCGAATCAATAATATAAGCGGTATCGTATTGATAATGTTTGACTTTATTAGCCCTACCTCTTGTCATTTGAATCCCGCACTTGGTAATAAACTCAATAGCTTCTCTAGTTACATTAGCCTGTTTTAAAGCCGCTCCAAATTCTGCTTCAGTAGTGTAATCTCCATAAATATCGGCATGGTCAAATCGGTTTAAACCCAATTCTAACGCTCCTTCTATACGATTAGCCATTTCTGTAGTGTTTAGAGCGCTTCCCCAGCGACCCCATGTCATCGTCCCAACAATCAGTGAGTGTTTTTTCATAGTGATCCGTTTTTCAGGCTATAAGTTACAACTTTATAAAAGCCAAAACTTTGTGAAAACCTTATTAAATCAGGCATTTTTAACCTATCATTAACAAGGGAAAGCAATAAGAATTTACAATTTGCGCCCTCTAAACCTAAGACAGAGCGAAATGAGTGTAGATATTAGTGAGTTAAACGAGAAAATAACACGAGATAGTGCCTTTATTTCGGCATTGAGAAACGAGGTTTCGAAGGCAATTGTCGGGCAAAACCACATGGTAGACAGCCTGTTAATTGGTCTCCTGGCCAAGGGCCATATCTTACTCGAAGGAGTACCTGGTCTTGCGAAAACCTTGGCAATTAATACGCTTTCGAAAGCAGTGAAAGGTAGTTTTAGTAGAATTCAGTTTACTCCTGACCTGTTGCCAGCCGATGTGATTGGGACGGTAATTTATAACATGAATGAGCAGGCCTTTAACGTTAAGAAAGGTCCCATTTTTGCCAATTTCGTTTTGGCTGATGAGATTAACCGTGCGCCTGCGAAGGTTCAGTCAGCCCTATTAGAAGCCATGCAAGAAAAGCAGGTAACCATCGGCGATGAAACCTTTAAACTCGACCAGCCCTTTCTGGTAATGGCCACCCAAAACCCTGTTGAACAAGAGGGAACCTACACCTTACCTGAGGCTCAGGTAGATCGTTTCATGTTGAAAGTGGTCATTGATTATCCGAAAAGAGAAGATGAACAGCTGATTATTCGACAAAATTTAGCTTCAACTGCTCATAAAATAAGCGCGGTACTAAGTACTAAGGATCTCCTCAAAGCCCAAGAAAGTGTAAACGAAGTTTATCTCGATGAAAAGATTGAGCAGTATATCGTTGATCTAATCTTCGCGACAAGATATCCTGAAAATTATGGTTTAGCTCATCTAAAGTCACTGATAAGTTTCGGCGCCTCTCCAAGAGGTAGTATTAGTCTTGCAAAAGCAGCGAAGTGTTATGCGTTCATTCAGGGAAGAGGATTCGTGGTTCCTGAAGATGTTAGAGCGGTCATTTTTGATGTGCTACGACATCGTATCGGTTTAACCTACGAGGCCGAAGCTGAATCGATCGGAAGCGTTCAAATCATCGAACAAGTTCTCGAAGCGGTCAAAGTACCTTAATAAACAACATGCTAGAAGTCTCTGACATTCTTGCCCGAGTTCGAAAGATTGCTCTTAAAACTCGTAGGCTTTCTGATCATGTTTTTGGAGGAGAGTACCATTCTTCTTTCAAAGGCAGGGGTATGACCTTTAGTGAAGTAAGAAAGTACGAATACGGGGATGATGTAAGAACGATCGACTGGAATGTTACGGCACGAAATAGAGAACCCTATTCAAAGGTTTTTGAAGAAGAACGCGAACTCACCTTAATGCTGGCTGTGGATGTTAGTTCGTCTGGTCTTTTCGGTAGTGGCGAAACTACCAAACTTGAAAAAAGTATTGAGATCGCAGCAATTCTCGCATTCTCTGCCCTACAGAACAATGATAAAGTTGGGTTACTTGCTTTTTCTGACGAGGTCGAACTTTTCTTACCTCCCAAAAAGGGAAAGGCCCATCTTTTGAGAATTATCAGAGAACTCCTCGTACTTTCTGACCCCTCGAAACCTCCGCAGAAAACGAGTATCGACAAGGCGCTCTCATCTCTTTCTGGTTATCTTAAAAAGAAAACCATTGTCTTTGTACTATCTGACTTTCTAGATACTGGCTACGAAAAATCGCTACGAATTTTGGCAAAGCGACACGATGTAAATGGGTTTCGTATTTATGATGCTCTCGAAATGGCAATGCCTAATTTAGGTTTGATTCCTATGAGGTCCTTAGAAGAGGATACCATCACCTACGTAGATACCGGGTCAAAAAGTATCGCTAAAACCTATACCAACGATATTGATTCAGCCGTATCCTACTTTGAAAAGAGCTTTGCTCAAGTAGGAGCCCCGATGGTAAGTTGTGAATTAAATGAGGATCATATTTCTAAGCTACTTCAGTTCTTTAAGGCAAAGCATCGCTAATGAAAAGCTTCTTAGCAACATATAAAATCATCTCAATGCTAGTTCTTGCTCTGTTTATTCACCAAGGATATGGTCAAGAAGTAACTGCCTCCATCGATCGAGACAGTCTGCTAATTGGTGAGCAAATTGAGTTACAGCTTAGCGCTTCTGCTGATCCTGAAGCCTTGATTCTATTTCCAGAAGGGCAAACCTTCTATCCGCTCGAGGTGGTCAATGAATCAGCGATTGACACCTTGTCTAAAAGGCCTCAACTGTCGCTTCGTAAAACCTATAAGATTACTCAGTTTGATGCCGGAGATTATCTTATTGCCCCCCAACAAATCACCATTAACAGGAATCCGTATACTACCGAGGCAATTCCTGTTCGAATCAACGATGTCGTCGTCGATACGACTGCCCAAGGACTGTACGATATTAAACCTCTTGGTCAAAAAGTTCCTGAACCTCAGAATTATTGGCCTTATGTGCTGATCACTGCTCTCATCGCGATCGGACTACTTGTTTATTTCAAAAGATCTCGTGAAAAGAAACGAGTAGTTAGCCCCTTTGAAGAGGCAATCGACTCCATTGATCGCCTAAAGCAGATAGAAGTAATCGAGTCAGCATCTATTTACTACTCAGCGACTTCTATTTTTAAAACCTACCTGCACCAAAGACTCTCATTGTCTACCGAGCAGCGAACCTCCAAGGAGCTCATTGGCCTACTAGATAGCCTCGGCAAAAACGAGTCATATTACCAGCAAACTAACGAGCAGCAGACTGGTCTGAAGGAACTACTTAATCGGGCAGAACTCTACAAATTCGCGAAACAGGTGGTTACCGATGAGCAGCGAAGTGCTGATCTTTTATTTATCAGTCAAACGATCAAGGCATACGAGGAGGGTTACCTAAAAAAATTAGAAGCACTTACCATCGTGCCTCAGAAGAAAAATCGATTAAAACAGCGTACGATCATCGCCGTTTCGACCTTAGTTTTAGTATTAGGGACACTTGGCATCTATGGATACCTAACCGGCTACCAGAATCTATGGGATAGCATTACTCTTAACCCGTTCAAAAAGTCCTACGAACAAACTTGGGTCTCGTCAAGTTATGGCTTTCCTCCAGTAAGTATTGAATCTCCAGAGGCATTAATTAGGAACGAGGAAGGATTTATTTGGAACCTTAATGAAGATTTAACCGTCGCTATTCGAATTGAAAAAAGAGAAGGTGAATCTGAGATTGACTTTGTGGCCCTTTCAGAAGCACAACTCCTTCGATTTGAAGAAAAAGGTTTTTCAACGATTTTACCCAAATCAGAAATCTACAACACTAAAGAGGAGGTCACGGGTTACCATTCATTCGGTACTGCACTAGATGCATCGAAGAATGAACGATCATTCGACCATCTTATTTTTGGCGGAAAAGGGTTTTCTCAAGAAGTGGTTATTACCTACCCTACAGGAGAGCGTTGGGCTGAACAAATAGCCGCTAGAATAATGGAGTCTATAAAAGTAACTACCGAATTATGAGAGAAGTCCTTTTAGCTCCTTATAAAAATCCTGAGTGGTTTGCGCTTTTCGCAGTTCTATTACTACTTGTACTGTGGAAGCTTAGAGGCTCCTCGAAAGAGTCTGTATTTTTCAACTTTTCTACAACGGTTAAGCGATCAAACGGTCTAAAATCTAAACTACGTCCTTTAATTTGGGTGCTCCGTATCACTGCCTTGGCGTCGCTGATCATGGCTTTGGCAAGGCCTCAGACTGCTGGAGTAAACACCAAGACGAAAACTTCTAGTGGTATAGATATCGTTCTTTCAATCGACGTGAGTTCAAGTATGCTTGCCAAAGATCTACAACCTAACCGACTTGAAGCCTTGAAAGAAGTGGCTTCAGACTTCGTTAAAGACCGAAAAAGTGACCGAATCGGGCTCGTTGTATACGCTGGAGAAAGTTATACGAAAACACCCCTGACCACCGATACCGCAATTACACTCACTGCACTTTCTGAGCTAAGCTTCGGAGCTATTGAGGACGGAACCGCTATCGGAATGGGATTAGCAACAGCAGTAAATCGACTAAAAGAGAGTGATGCGATTTCAAAAATCATCATCTTGCTTACAGACGGTGTGAACAACAGCGGATTCATTGAACCTGAAACTGCTGCCAATCTCGCCCTCGAATATGGTATCAAAATTTACACGATTGGTCTAGGAACTAATGGTAATGCTTTAAGCCCCATTGCCTACAATCCTGACGGCTCGTTCAGATACGGAATGCGTTCAGTAGAAATCGATGAAGAGCTCCTTAAAAGCGTATCAGACCTTACTGGCGGAAGCTACTACAGAGCCACAGACAACGAAAGCCTTGAAGCCATCTACGATCAAATCAACGAGCTAGAAAAGAGCGAAATCGAAGAGTTTAGTTATTACACCTACGAAGAACACTTTAGATTCTGGGTGTTCCTAGCCTTAAGTCTACTCGCTCTTGAACTATTATTACGTCACACCCTTTTTAGAGAAGCACTGTCATGATGTTAGTCGAACATACCCAATACCTCACTATAGGCGGGATCGTTGTTCTGCTAGTCACCCTTCTTTTTGTAGGGTATCGAGCGTGGCAAAAGCATACGCTTAAAAAAGCCCAGCCAGATGAGAAGTTAAGGGACCTAATGCTAGAAAGACTCGCCCCGCTTCGAAGCAATAAAAATGGCTTACTAAAGCGCGTTCTTGTGCTTCTAGCCATCTATTTAGCCTTCATTGGATTGGCCAATCCTAAAATAGGAACACAATTAGGTACGGTGAAAAGAGAAGGGGTTGATCTAGTATTTGCCATCGATGTCTCAAAGAGTATGCTCACTGAGGACATTGCTCCTAATCGTATAGAAAAGGCAAAACGCATCGTTGCAGAAACACTTTCAGAGCTCAAGGGAGACCGAGTCGGAATCATTACTTACGCAGCCTCAGCCTTCCCCCAGCTTCCCATCACAACAGACTATGGAGCCGCACGCATGTTTCTTAAAGGAGTGAATACAGACATGATGTCTTCTCAAGGAACAGCTATTTTAGAAGCTGTTAAGCTTGCTGGTACTTTTTTCGATCCAAATGCTGAGACCCGTAGAGTGCTCGTTTTATTATCTGACGGAGAAGATCACAATGAGACCGGAGTGGATATCATCGCCGAAACTGCCAATCAGGCGAACATTCAAATCATCACGGTTGCTACAGGAACCACCTCTGGAGGCCCAATTCCCGAAGGAGGAATAGCAAAAGGAAGCTTTAAAAAAGACAGTGAAGGCAATGTAGTCATCTCAAAGTTGAACAAAGACGTATTAGAAGAATTGGCCGATAGTACCAATGGCGTTTATATCGATACCCCAACCACTGAAGCAACGATATCAACAATAAGCGATTTTCTAGCGCAACTAGACAAAACCGCTTTTGAAACCCAGACCTACTCTAACTATAAAGATCAATTTCAATGGTTCATAGCCATTGCCTTTGTTATTTTAGTCATTGAATTCTTAATTCCTGAGCGTAAACTACAATGGTTTAAAAAATGAAAAAGCAATTACTCTTTCATATCATCGTATGCATCGGGCTCTTCGCAAATGGTCAGCGTATAGAGGTTGAAAAGCTCAACAATAGTGGAATCGATAAGATTAGCGCCCCAACGAAGGCAGAACAGTTATTTCGACAAGCATCGGCTATTGATACCACTTATGCTGAGGCTCCTTACAATCTTGGAACAACACTCTACAGGGAGAATCACATTGAGGAAGCTTTTGGTCATCTAAAAGAGGCAGCAAATCGAAGCTCACAACCCGATCTCTCCCATAAAGCATTCCATAACATAGGCAATGTTTATATGCAAAAGGAAGAATACGATAATGCGATAGAAGCCTATAAACAGGCCCTTCGAAATGATCCTACCGATGAAGAAACTCGGTATAATCTCGCTTTAGCAAAAAAGAAAAAAGAAGAGCAAGAGCAACAGCAAGAACAGAATCAGGATCAAAATCAAGATCAAGATCAACAGGATCAACAAGAAAACGAGGAAAATAAAGAGAACGATCAGGAGGATAAAGAGGGGGATCAGGAGAAAGAAGGTGATCAAGGAGACTCCAAAGAAAAAGAGAAAGAGTCAGAGGAGGAGAAAGGAGATGGTTCTGAAAAGGAAGAACAGAAAAAAGGCGAAGGAGATCAAAAACAGGAGCAAGGAAAACGACCAGAAGATAAGCAGCCTCAAGGTAATCCTAAGCCTCAGGAACTTTCTAAACAACAGATAGAAAACCTATTACAGGCTCTTCAAAATGAAGAGAATAAAGTGCAAGAAAAAATGAACGCTAAAAAGGTTCAAGGTCGTAAATTGAAAGTTGAAAAAGATTGGTGATGAAACGCTGGGCAGTACTCTTATTTTCTCTTTTCAGTCTAGTCGCAAAGGCTCAGGATAATGACATCAAGTTCGAAGCGATCTTGAGTAAAGCTAAACTAGGCCAAAACGAACGTCTAAGAGTTTCTTTTGAAATGAATAAGGATGGTGATTTTTTTGAAGCACCTTCCTTTGAGAATTTTGAGGTACTCATGGGTCCTTCACAATCAATCAGCTCTTCCTTTATCAATGGCAAGCGGAGTTTTTCTAAATCGTACACCTATGTTCTTAGACCCAAAAAGCAAGGACAATTAATCATTGATAGCGCGTCAATAACCATCGATAATACCGTTTATAACACTGACCCTAAAACGGTTCTAGTGACAGAGCCCATCGATAACCCCAATGCTCCAAAGACCGCGCAAGATATCGCCGATGAAAGCCTTTACCTGGTTGCAACATTATCCAATGACAGGCCATACTTAAATCAAGGGGTTTTGGTGACCTATACTCTCTATTTTTCTCCGAGGGTATACATTAATAATTTCATTCCTGTTGAGAACCCGACCTATAAAAATTTCTGGAGCCAAGACTTACCTATAAAGGAATACGAAACGCGAAGAACCACCTTCAAAAACGAAAGTTTCAACGCGGTAGATTTAAAAACAGTAGTATTATACCCTCAAAAATCTGGTTCATTAGCCTTAGATCCTTTTGCACTTGAGCTCTATGTTCAAATACCTACCGGGAGAAGAGACTTCTTTGGTGATCCAATCATGAGGTCGGCAACAAAAACAGTCAAAGCGGGAGACCTTAGCATTAATGTGAGAGAGCTACCAGAAGAGGGAAAACCTTCTGATTTTAGTGGTGCCGTAGGAGATTTTGAGCTGTCAGTAGATGCAAGTAGAACCAGCTTAGAGGCCAACGAATCTACCCAAATCAAAGTTAAGATTAGCGGGAAAGGGAATCTGAAATTACTATCTATCCCTGAATTAAGTTTGCCGTCAGCACTCGAAAAGTACGATCCCGAATATACCGATAACGTAAGGGTAAACAGAGAAGGTATGAACGGCTCGGTGACCGATTCTTATACTGTAGTACCGAGATATGCAGGAAGCTATCCTGTCGACCCCGTAGCCTTTACCTATTTCGATCCGAATACAAAAAGCTACAAAACACTAAATAGTGATCTCTTTGATCTTACGGTAGAAGGAAGTACGCTGCTTCCTAACACAAGCGCATCAACACCAATCGTAGAGAAAAACACTCCTGTTACTTCTGGGTTCAAATCGAATGCTTATCAAACAAGCCTCGTCACGATGATTAGTTCTCCCTGGTTTGAGAGTAATGCCTATTACCTCATCTTGGCTCTACTCCTTATATTAGGATTCACCATAAATTCTATCATAAAGACGCTTAAAACACGTCTAGGATCGTCAGCTCAAGGGGCTAAAAAGGCGCTTCCGAAAAAAATCAAAACGCTTTTAAAACGAGCAGACAAACTAGCTAGAGAACAAAATCCTGAATTTTATTCTATCGCCTCCGAAATTCTATTCTTATGCCTAGAAAAGTATTCCGGAGTCGATTTGTCTACGGCCTCTACACAGGAGCGAGAAGAAAAACTTCAAACACTGGGTGCTGATAAAGGCCTAATTGAGCGAATAAATACCATTAATGACCGAATCCTTATGGTTAGGTATAGTGGCTCAGCAAGTGCTCGAATCGAAGAAGATTTAAAAATACTTCATAACATAATTGACGATCTTTTATAAGTCTATGCGAAGCTTAATCCTACTTATTGCACTTTTTTTAGGACTCACAATTACTGCGCAAGAAGCTCCTTTTAAAAAAGGAATAGTAGCCTTTGAGAGCGGTAATAAAGCCTATCTTGAAGAGGATTATGATACTGCCATAAAAGCTTATCAGGAGGTATTAGCTGAAGGACTACATTCGAAAGAAGTCTATTTAAATTTAGGTAACGCCTATTATAAAAACGGTCAAACGGCATCCAGCATTCTCTATTACGAAAGAGGTTTGCTCCACTTCAAGAAGGATGTTGACCTACTAACGAATTTGCAGTTCGCAGAGAATCAACGGATCGACCGAATTGAACCACTACCCGACTCCATTGCAAAACGAGTTTATACCTTTTTGGCAGGTCTGATGAACTCTGAAGGTTGGGCTGTGACTAGCCTTATTTTCGGGCTAATATTTGTCCTTGCAAATGCTGCAAAACCCCGTTTAGGAAAAATAGCCGTCCCTAGTCTGATTGTAGCATCGATGGCCTTTTTAGTTCTTCTTTTTATTCAGAGCAGCGAACGATTAGAGCAATATGCCATTGTATTTGAGCCGGCGGTAACGGTACTTAGTGACCCAAAAATGGATGCTCCTGTTGCTTTTGAATTACACGAAGGCACCAAGGTAAGACCGCAAGAAACTTTTGAAAACTTTCAGAAGATCGAAATTGCGAACGGTCAAACAGGTTGGATTACGGCTTCATCGATTCGATTTATTCGAGAGTAGTGGTTTATTTAGAATTTTTGCTACCTTTTACTAAGATCTAAATTAATCGCTATGCCAACTCAAACAGCAGAAAGTCAATCAAATTTGTCTCCGAAAGAAGCCATCGAACTTTTAAAGGAAGGTAACCAACGATTTGTTAGTCGTGAGATGAGAGAACGAGACTTGCTTGCTCAAGTTGAAGAGACTTCGAAAGGACAATTTCCTTTTGCATGTATCGTTGGTTGTATTGACTCAAGAGTACCTGCAACTACTGTTTTTGATCAAGGAATTGGATCCTTATTCGTTGCAACTGTAGCAGGTAATATTATTAATGAAGACATATTGGGTAGCTTAGAGTTTGGATGTGCCGCAGCAGGATCTAAAGCCATTATTGTTCTAGGTCATACCTCATGTGGGGCGGTTAAAGGAGCCTGTGACAGTGTCGAATTAGGAAATTTAACCAGTCTACTTTCAAAGATCAATGCCTCTGTAAAAGAGACCGTTGAACCCAATGATCCCTCCATGCGTAATTCTTCAAACCTTCCATTTGTGAATGAAGTAGCAAAAAATAATGTACTACGATCGGTAGAAAACATCCGCGTTAAATCAAACGTTCTTAGACGCCTAGAAGAAGATGGTAAAATTACCATCGTTGGGGCCATGTACGATGTAAATACAGGTCAGGTGAGTTTCCTCGATTAAGCCTGTACTAAGCTTGAACTTTTCTCTTATCTAAAAGTCGTTCAATTAGATTCGTTGGCGACTCGACCTTCTCTTTTTCGAAGATGAAGGTTATCGAGATGTCTCTTTCTGACGCCTTTTCTTGAAATTCATGAAGAATCTCGATAACGTCGTAATCAATGAACACCGTTGCTCTAAAATCGATTTCAAGCTTATTTCCATCAGGGATTTCTTGAAGAGATTTTAGTATAGCGGCCTTATTAAAAAAGGTCACCTCTTCGGCTAAAACAATACTACTTAAGCTCTCTTCTTTTTTCAAATGCATGAAGTGAGAGTTATTAAAGCTTTCGAGAAGAATAATTACCAAAGAAGTTGCAAGACCCATAATGATCCCTACCAAAAGATCGGTAAACACAATGCCTACAATAGTAACGATAAAAGGTACAAACTGCTTTTTACCTAAGCGATACATCGATTTGAATAGCGCCGGTTTAGCCAATTTATATCCTACCATTAACAGTATAGCAGCTAGAACTGATAAAGGAATAAGATTAATCACATTGGGTAGAATAAATACGGCAATAAGCAATAGGAATCCGTGAATAATGGCTGATGCCTTAGTCTTATTTCTCGATTGGATATTAGCCGAGCTTCTCACAATTACTTGGGTGATCGGCAGACCTCCTATTACCCCTGAGATGACATTACCCACACCTTGAGCAAATAACTCTCGATTCGTTGGAGTTACCCTTTTATGTGGATCTATTTTATCTGTCGCCTCCACACAAAGTAGCGTCTCTAAACTAGCGACTACACATATAGTAATAGCGACTATCCAAACCTCAGTATTTTGAATTGCGGCAAAGTTTGGAAAGGTGAGTTGGTTTGCTATTCCCGCACTTAAATCAAAAATAGGCACGGCTACAAGATGCTCAGGTGAAATTCCTAAAGTAGCATCTCCTGAAAAGGATATTGAGTAAATAATGCCCAGTGCAACCGCGACGATGGGGCCTTGAATAATTCTGAAAATTGCTCCCTTGTGAATTAATACTTTATCCCATAAAATTAAAAGAGCTAAAGAAATAACAGAAATGATGGTAGATCCTGTGCTAATTTGTTTCACCGTCATAAAAAGACGACTAAAGGTATTACCACCATCGGCTTCGATAAAGCTAAGATCTCCCTCCCAGTCTGCATCATAGCCGAAAAAGTGAGGAATTTGTTTTAGAATAATGATGATTCCGATGGCCGAAAGCATTCCCTTGATGACTGATGCTGGAAAGAAATATCCAATAACACCAGCCTTCATTGCTCCTAAAATAATTTGAAAAATTCCCGCTAAAACCACGGCAACCAAAAAGGTTTCAAAACCTCCTAAACTTGTAATAGCCGTTAATACGATCGCCGCTAAACCCGCCGCTGGGCCACTTACTCCTATTTGGGAGCCACTCAAGGAACCTACGATAATACCTCCTACAATTCCTGCGATTAACCCGGATATAAGAGGGGCTCCTGAGGCTAATGCAATCCCTAAACAAAGAGGTAAGGCAACAAAGAAAACAACAATACTAGCTGGAAAATCAGACTTTAAATTATTCATCGGTTAGCGTTTTCTCTAAAATAACAAATAATAATTGGCCTCGCCTAAGGCCTCTCAGAGGTTTTATTAAATTTGTCGGATATTTCAGAATCATGATCGAGGAAATTAAAGGCCATATAGAAAAAGTCAAACAGTTTGAAGCTTCATCTACTGAGGCGCTAGAATCGTTTCGATTAGAATACCTGGGAAAGAAAGGATTACTAAACACGTTTTTCGCCGCCTTCAAATCGGTCGCTCCTGAAGACAAAAAAGCTTTCGGACAGGTAGTCAATGAACTCAAGACAAAAGTTCAAGAGAAACTGGATGAACAAAAAGCAGTGCTGAAATCTAACGAACGAAAATCAGCGCCAAAACAAGATCTTACCCGACCAGGATTCCCAATCGAGGTGGGATCTAGGCACCCTATTTCTATCGTTAGAAACCGCATCATCGACATTTTTTCAACCATTGGTTTTACCGTTTCTGAAGGACCAGAAATCGAAGATGACTGGCACAATTTTACTGCGCTTAATTTGCCTGATCACCATCCGGCAAGAGATATGCAAGACACCTTCTTTATTCAGACCGATCCTGACATCCTTCTTAGAACACATACCTCATCAGTTCAGGTACGTTTCATGGAAGAAAACAAGCCTCCTATTCGAACCATTTCACCGGGAAGAGTTTACAGAAACGAAGCTATTTCGGCTAGATCACATTGTTTCTTTCATCAGATCGAAGGTCTATACATCGATAAAAATGTATCATTCGCTGATCTAAAACAGACCCTTCAATACTTTACTACGGAACTTTTTGGAAAATCAGAGATTCGTCTTCGACCTTCTTATTTCCCATTTACTGAACCCAGTGCAGAGGTAGATGTATACTGGGGTCTTGAAACCGAAACCGATTACCGTATGACTAAGGGTACGGGATGGTTAGAAATCATGGGGTGCGGGATGGTTGACCCTAATGTGCTGAAAAACTGTGGAATTGACCCTGAAGAATACTCTGGATACGCATTCGGAATGGGTATCGATCGAATCGCCCTGTTATTGCATCAAATCCCTGATATCAGACTGCTCAGCGAGAATGACCTTCGTTTTCTAGAGCAGTTCAAAGGGCTCCACTAAAATTTACCAACCGGTATAAGGATGGTCTACTAGATAAGAATTATAGTACCGGTAGTCATCGGTAACCTCCTTCCCTAACTCGACAGGGGAAATAAAGCTGTTAGACTCTTCAATAGAATCGAACTCAATCTCAGCAAGCCAGAGTCCCTCATTGGCAGCATGAAATTCGTCAAGTTCTATCAGATAGTCTCGTTTGATCAGATGCCTCGTTTTCTTAATCTGATTAGAACAAAGGTCGAGTAACTTTTCTGCATCAGATAGCTCAACCGGTGTTTCGAACTCTAATCTCGAACTACCCTTAACCTTTTCCTTGATCGTTAAATAAGCGTTCTGGTCAGAAATACGAACGCGTAAGATAACATGTTCTCCTTCGGCCAAATAACCTTGCTTCAGCTCTTTCTTATGAGTAGCCTCTGCTTTTAAAGCTAAGGCTTGTTCAGAGGTCAGCAGAAATTTTCGTTCGATCTCAGGCTTCATCTCCGAAGCTTAATCTACTTCAGTAACTCGAAGACTATTTACCATTCCTTTTTTCTCTATAGGCATAGAGGTCAAGGTTATCGCCATATCTCCTTTTGCGAGATACTTGTTTTCTTTTGCGATACCAATGATGTCTTCCACTGTTTCATCGGTAGACCCGTATTTGTCGTAATAGTGTGCATAAACACCCCAAAGAAGATTTAGGCGTCCTAATATTCTACGGTTATCTGTGAAAGCCAAAATAAATGATTTTGGTCTCCAAGAAGACACCTGAAACGCTGTATAACCAGAATTCGTAAGAGTCATAATCGTTTTCGCTTCTACCTCATTGGCAAGTAGCGCGGCGTGATGACATACGGCTTTTGAAACGAAGCGATTGGTACGAATAAGTGAAGGCTTGGCTTGAGAACAGAAAGTATCTACGTTTTCAACCGCACGAATAATAGATGCCATTTTTGCAACTACTTCAACAGGATATTGTCCTACAGAAGTTTCTCCTGAAAGCATAACCGCATCGGCTCCATCCATAACAGAGTTTCCAACATCATTTACTTCAGCACGGGTAGGTGTTAAACTGTCCATCATGGTCTCCATCATCTGCGTAGCAATCACTACTGGGATACGTGCTTCTTTTGACTTTTGAACAAGTTGCTTCTGGAGTAAAGGAACTTCTTCAGCAGGCACTTCAACCCCTAAATCACCACGTGCAACCATAATACCATCACTAAGAGCAACGATCTCATCGATGTTGGTAATTGCTTCTGGTTTTTCGATTTTAGAGATGATCGGAATCTTGTAATCGGAATGCTTTGCAATCAGTTCTTGAAGATCTTTGATGTCCTGTGCGTGACGAACAAAAGAAAGCGCAAGCCAATCGACCTGTAGTGAAATTGCGAAGATCGCATCCTCAATATCCTTAGGAGTGAGTGCGGGAAGCGAAATATTCGTATTAGGAAGATTAACCCCCTTTTTAGATTTTAATGGCCCGCCTTGTTCAACCTCGGCAACAACAGTATCTGTACCGTTGGTTTCAACCACCCTAAACAATAACTTTCCGTCATCGAGAAGAATACGTTCTCCTGGCTTAACATCTCTTGGAAATTCAGGATAGGTCATGTAAACCTCCTCCTTGTTTCCGACGAACCTCTCTCCCGTTTTAAATGCAATTCGATCGCCGGGGGCAACCTCGATACCATCCTCCATAACTCCAACACGAAGTTTTGGACCCTGAAGATCTGCAAGAATTCCTGTGTTGCGACCGAGCTCTTCATTAAGCTCTCGTATCATTTCTACTCGCTCTTTTACAGCGTCATAATCGGCATGAGAAAAGTTGATACGAAATACATCAGCACCGGCTAACATCATCTTTCTTAAAACCTCCTTCGAGGCGGTTGCTGGGCCTAGAGTAGCTAATATTTTGGTTTTCTTGCGTTCTTGCATATTCATTAGAAAATTAAGTTCGTCCTTGATTTGATTTGCTGCGAATTTAAAGCATACGCCATTACTATCTCAGGCAAACCCTTAAGTTTATTCAATATTTCGGTTAAATCTTTATCAGATACCCCTTCAATCTTCAAAAGATAGTTCGCTTTTTTAAATTCAGGTAATACGTAGTGTACCTGCTTAAATCCGCCTGAAAATAAATCGATCTCTTGATCTGCCGTGTCTCTTTCTATTTTATTAGGCAAAAGCACGAATCGAGTAAACTCTAATTCGTTTTCAAATACATACCATGGCGCAAAGATATGATTCGCAAATTCTAGGTCTTCGGCCTCCCTTTGAAGTCTAAGATTGAGACTCTGATTGAGCCAATATACTAAACGATAATCTTCTTCACCACTGTGCACAGCAATGATCGTAAGTGGCTCGTCATCGAGATCAAAGCTAAGTACGTGTTTGGCCATTACTTCTTATTAATAGTATCCTGAAGTGCGAAAAAAGCTCTTTTGGCCGCCTTTTCTTCTGCGCGCTTTTTCGCCGTTTCTCTTGCTCGAGCAATCACCTTTCCATCCACAATGAAGCGTACCCCAAAGTGAGTTTTCTCCTCTCCTCCTGTGTCATCAAAAACTTCAAAGCTAAACGAGTGTTTGTGCTTTTGACACCACTCAATCATCAAACTCTTATAAGACATTACTTTGCCTTCTAGACGCTCAATGTCAACATGGGGAGTGATTACACGTTTTTCTAGAAAACGTTCGCAATAATCATGGCCTCTATCCAAATAAATGGCACCGACCAAGGCCTCGAATAAATTACCATAAAGGTTGTCTCCGAACTGCTCCTTGGCAATTTTACTTTTTAAAAAACGGTCTAGCGATAGCTCTTTACCTAATTCATTCAGGTGAACACGACTTACGATTTTAGAGCGCATTTTAGTCAAATACCCCTCATCGCCTGTGGGCACTTCCTTAAATAAATGTTTAGATATGATCACCCCGATCATGGCGTCACCTAGAAATTCTAAACGTTCATAATTAACGGGAGCCCCCTTCTCGTCTTTAAGATTCATCGAACGATGAACAAAAGCTCTTTGATAATAAGTAGGATCGTTTGGGGAGAACCCAAGAATTTCCTTAAGCTCGACTAGAAAAGCCTTATCCTCTGCGGATAAAGCCTTTCTGGGTCTTCGCTTAAATATCATTTCTTAGGCGTTGTATTTTTTCAGTACCACACAAGCGTTGTGACCGCCAAAACCGAACGTATTGCTCATTGCGATAGTTACATCACGCTTTTGAGCTTGGTTCAGGGTTAAATTCAGACGACTATCAATTCGCTCATCTACTACGCTGTGGTTAATGGTAGGAGGTACAATTCCATTCACAATCGAAAGCGTCGAAGCAATTGCCTCGATAGCTCCAGCCGCTCCTAGAAGGTGGCCAGTCATCGATTTAGTGGAGTTAATATTGATATTCGGTGCATGATCTCCAAATACCGTAGAGATTGCTTTTAATTCAGCAACGTCACCAAGAGGAGTTGAAGTTCCGTGTGTATTAATGGCGTCTACGTCCTCGGGTCTGATTCCAGAATCTTTCAGACAATTCTCCATCACACGAATGACTCCTAAGCCGTCAGGATGCGGGGCAGTTAGGTGGTAGGCATCACTTGACAATCCGCCTCCGATCACCTCAGCATAAATTTTAGCACCACGAGCAAGCGCATGATCTAAATCTTCCAAAATCAATGCTCCAGCACCTTCGCCCAATACAAACCCATCTCGTGTGGCATCAAACGGCCTCGAAGCCGTCTCTGGACTATCATTATTCGTCGAAAGAGCATGCATCGCATTGAACCCAGCTACGCCTGAAAGGTTAACGGCCGCTTCTGAACCTCCACTTACCACTACATCACAGTAACCCATTCGAATGGTATTCAGTGCGTCAATTAGAGCGTTAGCCGAGGAAGCACAAGCCGAAACTGTCGTATAATTCGGGCCCATAAAACCGTGCTTAATCGAAATATGCCCAGGGGCAATATCTGCGATCATTTTAGGAATAAAAAATGGGTTGAATTTTGGAGTTCCATCTCCACTAGCATGATCGAGAATCTGATTCTGGAAAGTTTCTAACCCTCCAATACCAGCACCCCAAATCACACCTACTCGGTATTTGTCTAGTTTTTCTATCTGCAAGTCTGCATCTGAAATCGCCTCATCAGCAGCAATCATGGCATACTGTGTAAAAGGATCGAGTTTGCGAGCCTCCTTACGATCAAAGTGCTCTTGCACATCGTAGTTCTTGATCTCGCAGGCAAAACGAGTTTTAAACTTTTCAGCGTCAAAACGGGTGATGGGTGCTGCCCCGCTTTTTCCTGAAATTAGGCCCTGCCAGTACGATTCAAGATTATTTCCAATAGGAGTTAAAGCTCCCATTCCTGTAATCACTACGCGTTTAAGTTTCATATCGATAAATCTTTAACAAATTGAAGATATAAAAAATCCATGTGTACCAAAGGCACACATGGATAGTAATTGGTAAGCTACAAGTGTCTTACTTTGATCCCTCGATGTAAGAGATTGCTTGACCTACAGTAGCAATGTTTTCAGCTTGGTCGTCTGGAATTTGAATATCAAATTCTTTTTCAAACTCCATGATTAACTCTACAGTATCTAAAGAGTCTGCACCTAAATCGTTAGTGAAGCTCGCTTCAGTTACTACTTCGTTTTCATCAACTCCTAGTTTGTCAACGATAATCGCCTTAACTCTTGATGCAATGTCTGACATATCTTTGTTTTTAAAAATTATATCGGGACAAATGTATAAAACTTTAATTGATTAAAAGTTACCCAACTAAAAAGTCCTTTTACCGTACCTTAGTATCCTTAAACACGGCAGCTTCTACCATGCACAAACTTGTTCTTTTCGCCTCAGGATCAGGCTCCAACGTTGAAAACATCGCGAATTATTTTGAAAAAAATAACGAGGTAAAAGTAGCCGCTGTATTTACCAACAAGACCGATGCAGGTGTTATCTATCGCTGTAAAAGGTTAGGCATCCCCTGTTATTCATTCACTAATGCGGCCTATTTAGACCCTTCTTTTATTGATATAATCAAGAGTTTTTCACCGAGTTTAATCGTACTAGCCGGTTTTCTGAAAAAGATTAGCCCTTCTTTCGTTGCGGCATTTGAAAATAAAATTGTGAATGTACACCCTGCCTTACTCCCAAAGTTTGGGGGCAAGGGAATGTATGGTATGAATGTTCATAAAGCGGTGGTTTCAGCAGGCGAAATTGAAACAGGAATTACGATTCACTGGGTTGATGAGATTTACGACAATGGCGCAACTATTGCGCAATTCAGAGTAAGGTTAGACGGCACAGAAACTCCTGAAGAAGTAGCACAAAAGGTTCATGAACTCGAATACCAGTACTTTCCTAAAACGATAGAGAGCCTCCTTTAGGTATGCAGAAAGAAATTCATTTATATACAGATGGAGCAGCTCGTGGAAATCCGGGGCCGGGCGGATACGGAATCGTTCTCGAATGGCCAGCAAAAAACTATAGAAAAGAATTTTCAGAAGGATTCAAGCACACCACCAATAATCGCATGGAGCTCCTTGCTGTAATTGAAGGATTAAAAAAGCTCAATGAATCACCACTCAAGGTAAAAGTATATACCGACTCTAAATATGTGGCAGATGCGTTTGTAAAGAGTTGGGTGTTTGGTTGGGAGAAAAAAGGATTTAAGAATCGAAAAAACACCGACCTATGGATCGCCCTGCTGAAAGAATATCGAAAACATGAAGTGAGTTTTCATTGGGTTAAGGGCCATAACAATCATCCGCAAAATGAGCGGTGCGATCGTTTAGCCGTCGAAGCCTCTCACTCAAATCAATTAAAGGTAGATATTGGCTATACCGAAAGTTAATCCCTGAAATGAAAGCCCTTATATTTGCAACACCAAACTTTAAATCATGTCGAAGCTTTTAGTAGTAGGGACCATGGCTTACGATGCCATTGAAACCCCTTTCGGTAAGACAGAAAAAACCCTTGGTGGCTCAGCATCCTATATTGCTCTTGCTGCCTCTCATTTTGATGCAGAAGTAGGAATCGTTTCAGTAGTTGGAGATGACTTCGAGCAGAACCATCTCGATTTAATGACCGATCGTCAAGTAGATCTTTCAGGAGTAGAGATTGTAAAAGGCGGTAAAACATTCTTCTGGTCAGGACGCTATCACAACGACATGAATACGCGTGACACCTTAGTCACTGATTTAAATACGCTTGCTGATTTTTCTCCGGTGGTACCTGAGAATTTTCAAGAGGCAGAGATTCTTTTGTTAGGAAATCTGCATCCCGCGATTCAGATTAGTGTGCTGGATCAAATGAAGAAACGTCCGAATCTGGTAATTCTAGATACCATGAATTATTGGATCGAGAATACTCCAGGACAACTCGAAACCGTTTTAGGACGAATCGATATTTTAGCCATTAATGACGAGGAGGCGCGTCAATTATCAGGAGAATACTCACTAGTTAAAGCTGCAGAGGCCATTCTAGCTAAAGGTCCTAAATACGTAATCATCAAAAAAGGGGAACACGGAGCACTCTTATTTCAGAAAGATCAAGTGTTCTTTGCTCCAGCCCTTCCGCTTGAAGAAGTATTTGATCCGACTGGAGCGGGCGATACCTTCGCTGGCGGATTAGCTGGTTATATTGCCGCTTCGAGACACATCTCTTTTGACCGATTAAAAAATGCACTGATTCATGGGGCAAACCTTGCTTCGTTCTGCGTTGAAAAACTAGGAACCGAGCGTATGGAAACCTTAACCAGCGAAGAAGCGAAGAAACGTCTTCAAAGCTTCAAAGACCTAACTCACTTTACTGTAGAACTTGACTAACCCTCATTATGAGTGACGCTATCAAACACGAATGCGGAATTGCCCTTGTAAGACTACTTAAACCACTTAGCTATTATCAAGAAAAATACGGCACCCCTTTCTATGGGATAAGCAAAATGTATTTGATGATGGAGAAGCAGCACAATCGAGGACAAGATGGTGCTGGTCTTGCCACAATCAAGTTTGACATGAACCCTGGGGAACGCTACATCGCACGTGTTCGATCAGCTCAGAAACAACCGATACAAGATATTTTTGACCAGATCAATGGTCGTATAGCTAGTGAGTTAGAAAAAGCAGGTGAACAGGCCAAAGACTTAGACTATCTAAAAAAGAATGTTCCCTACCTCGGAGAATTAATGTTAGGTCATGTTCGTTACGGGACCTTCGGCAAAAATAGTATTGAAAGCGTCCACCCGTTCCTGCGTCAGAATAATTGGATGCACCGCAACCTCATCGTTGCAGGGAATTTTAATATGACCAATGTTCAAGAACTCTTTGAAGAATTAGTTCAAATTGGGCAGCATCCGAAGGCGATGGCAGATACGGTAACGGTTATGGAACGTATTGGTCATTTCTTAGATGACGCTGTAGCTAAGCTCTACAAGGAAGCGAAAAAAGAAGGCTATGACAAGCAGGCCGCTTCTGAGATCATCGCACAACGATTAGACGTAGCTAGAATCCTTAGAAAATCTGCAAAAAATTGGGATGGAGGATATGCAATGGCAGGTCTTATGGGTCACGGAGATGCTTTTGTTCTTAGAGACCCAGCAGGGATACGTCCGGCTTATAAATACGCAGATGACGAAATCGTGGTAGTAGCCTCGGAGCGTCCGGCGATACAAACCGTATTTAATGTTCCTTTCGAATCGATCACAGAGATTGAGCCAGGAGAGGCATTAATCATAAAAAAATCGGGAGAACATTTTACCTCTCAAATTCTCGAGCCCCTAGAAAAGAAGGCTTGTTCCTTTGAACGAATCTACTTCTCAAGAGGAAGCGACAAGGAAATTTACCAAGAACGAAAGGCTTTAGGGCGTTATGTTTTTCCTGAGGTATTAAAAGCGATCGATGGAGATATCCAGAATTCTGTATTCTCTTACATCCCAAATACAGCAGAGATTTCGTTTATGGGACTGATTGGAGAGGCTCAAACTCATATGAACCGATGGAAACAGGAGCAAATCTTGTCGAGAAAAACTCGAATGAGTGAGGAAGAATTGAATGAGATTCTCAATGTGAGACCTAGAATAGAAAAGGTTGCCATTAAAGATGCAAAGCTTAGAACCTTCATTACTCAGGATAGTAGTCGTGACGACTTAGTAGCTCACGTTTACGACATTTCTTACGGTTCGGTGAAAGAAACCGATCATCTAGTCATCATTGATGACAGTATTGTTAGAGGTACCACACTTAAGAAGTCGATCCTAAGAATGCTTGACCGCTTGCATCCTAAGAAGATTGTCGTAGTTTCCTCAGCTCCACAAATTCGTTACCCTGACTGCTACGGAATCGACATGGCCCGCTTAGAAGACTTTATTGCTTTTAGAGCAGCAGTAGCGCTTCATAAAGACCGAGGCACAGAGTCGATTATCGACGAGATCTACAAAGACTGCCTGACAAGTGCAAAGCTAGACAAGAAAGATATCGTAAATCATGTACAAAGGCTTTACCAGCCGTTTACAGACGATGAAGTTTCAAAGAAAATTGCTGAACTACTCATTCCTGAAGGCATGGGAGCTCCAGTTGAAATTATCTTTCAAAAAATTGAAGAGCTACACAGAGCCTGCCCTAAAAACAAAGGGGATTGGTATTTTACGGGAGATTACCCAACACCCGGCGGAAACAAAGTGGTCAACCGCGCCTTCATCAATTTCTACGAAGGAAAACGCGAAAGAGCTTATTAATGAAAAACGCCCTCCAAGGAGGGCGTTTTTAGTTCTATAAATTGACGTAAAAAATTAAGCTTTCTTGTCAACAGCAGCACTCCAATATAGAGAAGCTACTTTCTCCCAATTGATCACATTGAAGAATGCTTCAATATAATCAGGACGTCTGTTTTGATAATTAAGGTAGTACGCGTGCTCCCAAACATCTAATCCGAGAATAGGAGTTCCTTCACAATTCACTCCTGGCATCAATGGATTATCTTGGTTTGGAGTTGAGCAAACCTCTAGTTTCCCCTCCTTATTTACGCATAACCAAGCCCATCCAGATCCGAATTGGGTAGCTGCAGCAGCTGAAAAAGCATCCTTGAAAGCCTCGAACGACCCGAAGGCATCGTTGATAGCAGAAGCTAATTCTCCTTCTGGTGCCCCGCCACCATTAGGCGACATTACTTCCCAAAAAAGGTTGTGGTTAAAATATCCGCCTCCGTTGTTACGAAGAGCCCCATTGCTCATATCTAAACCTCGTAAAATTTCAACAATAGACTTGCCCTCTAAATCAGTTCCAGCAACTGCTGCATTTAGTTTAGCAGTGTATCCAGCATGGTGTTTTCCATGGTGAATTTGCATCGTCTTTGTGTCAATGTGAGGTTCAAGTGCATCGTGAGCGAAAGATAATTCTGGTAGTTCAAAAGCCATAGCAATCTCATTTTAAATTAATACCACTACGAATATACGCCGAAGTTGTTTAATTTGCATATAGCCCATGTTAGCTCAGTCTTCATTCCTTTTTTATAACGCTGCTGCAGGTTCAGGTAAGACCTATACACTGTCAAAAACCTATCTCAAAAAATTATTTGAGTCTAGGGATCAACGGCCCTTTCGAAAATTATTGGCAATCACCTTCACAAATAAAGCAGTAGCAGAGATGAAGGATCGAATCTTGCAGAGTCTTTGGTATTTCTCTGACCCTTCACTGAAAAAAGATAACACCAAAGAACAGCTTCTTAAAGACCTATGCAAGGAGTTAAACCAGAGCGAATCCTTGATCAGAAAAAAGGCTCAATCCATCCTCGGTGAAATACTCCATAATTATTCGAATTTTGAGTTGACCACCATTGACACATTCACCCACCGAATCATTCGAAGTTTCGCGCTAGATCTTGATTTAAACCCTGGGTTTGAGGTAACCTTAGACCCAGAAGAAAATTTAAAGGAAGCTATAGAAATACTGATAGAAGGAGTAGAGAAGGATTCTGCTATTGAAGAGATTCTGCTTCAGCTCATTCGAGAAAAAATCGCAGATGGTAAAAGTTGGGATATTGGATATACCCTATTAGGAACTAGTAAAGACATTCTCCTTAAAGAGGGGAACACGGCGATTTTCGAAAAAAACCCCATCAATCAATCTGAAATTCAACCCTTGAGAAAGGAGTTGTCTTCAAAAATTGAAGTTCATAAAAAAGCCATTCAAGAAAAAGCCGAAGAATTGCTTGCGCTCATTTTGAATGATCAGGAAGGAAAACCTTACAAAAAAACCATTATCGATCATTTGAAAACAATGATTGAAGGTTCGCTGGAGGCGACCAAACTATACAAGGATACTAATACCAAAGCACTGAGTAATGGTGCGGCTACCTTGAAGAATAAAGACTTTGATGCTCATGTTCTACAGGTGTTAGAGAAAGAGTATCCAAATCTTCAGAACAAACTCTTTGAACTAAAGCGTCTACAACTGATCGATGCACAAATAGGTCCTTATGCGCTTCTAAAAGAAATATCAGAATTATACCAATCGGTACTAAATGAACAAAAGCTACTTCCGATAGCCGAATTTAACCGATTGATTAGCAATGCCATAGCTGACCAGTCTGCTCCTTACATCTATGAACGACTAGGGGAACGCTATGAGTCGTTTTTTATCGATGAATTTCAAGACACCTCTCGCCTGCAATGGAGCAACCTTCAACCCTTGTTATCATTGGCCGCCGAAAATGCCTATGAAGAAGACCGAGGATTAGTTTTTATCGTTGGTGATGCCAAACAAGCCATTTATCGATGGCGGGGGGGTGCTGTTGGTCAATTCTTAGATATTGCACAATCAAGAAATAACCCTTTCAGTGTACCGGCAGAGGTAATCAACTTATCGACCAATTATCGTAGCTCAGGAGCGATCATACAATTCAACAATCATCTGTTTACAGCTATTTCAGAACGATTGCTATTGAACGAACATCAGACGCTTTATCGAGAAACATCCGCCCAAGAAACTCCAAAAAACAAAACGGGAAAAGGGCTCGTTTCTATCCGATTCAATGAAAAGGGAGATTCGAAATCATTAGATAATCTCGAAGGCTTGTCTGATGATATTCAATACTGCCTCGAGAAAGGCTACCAATACAAAGACTTTGCGATTCTCGTATCTACTCACAAGGAGGGCGCAAAGGTCATCGAGTATTTGAGCACTCAGCAACCCCCTATCCCTTTTGTTTCGGCAGATGTTTTGAAATTAGGAGCAAATTCTGCCGTACAAGCCCTAGTTGCGGCGATGCGTTATTTTATAGACACAAAAAATGGTGATGCTGCCTTTGATCTAGCTCGATTCATCGAAAGAGAAACGAACGACAAACATCAAGCACTAAAGAAAGCTTTGCAAGGGTTTGATCAATCGAAAAGCTTTGAGAACTATTTACGTGCTCATGGGGTTAAAATTGAAGAACTAAAAACAGCCACAGCGCACGCCTTTTGTTCGATCCTAGCCACTACGCTAACCATGACCAAGGAGGATACAGCCTATGTAGGCGCCTTTCTAGAAGAACTCTATGCTCTTCAGATAAAATCGATTACAACACTCTCTGGCACCCTCGAATATTGGGATAAAATAAGCGACAAGTCGCTCCAGTTACCCGAACACTTAAATGCGGTGCAAATCGTCACTATTCACAAATCTAAAGGACTTGAATTTGAGGTAGTGTTCTTTCCATTTGCTTGGCAACGCAGGGGCAAACTCAATCAACCACAAGCTTGGCTAAACGTCTCAGATGTAACAGGCCGGGAAAAGATGCTTTTACCATTAAAAAAGGAGTTAACTCCAATCAGAGAAGACGCTGACAAAGCTTATCAATTAGAAGAAGCAGAGTCGCTACTCGACGAAATTAACATGCTTTATGTAGCTCTTACAAGAGCCGAAAAAGGACTGTTCATTTATACCGAGCCCGACGATTCATCAGATGCAATGAAGTTTTCTAATCTTTTTGCGGATAGCCTTGAGCGCCACTATCCCAAATTTGAGCGAGGAACGTCTCATTTCATCACTGGCCAATTAGAAGGCAAAAATAATACTGACCAGATCATTGATCAGTCAATGGCTTTAAATTTTCAGCCCTTCAGCCTGGTTCGAGAAGGACTTGTTAAGGTCGTTTCGCAAATTTCAGAAAGTGAAGAGCAGCGATTGGGTAACGCATTTCACAGCTTCATGGAAGAAGTGTATACCGAAGAGGACCTTATTTATCTGAACTCGCAACCGTCTTGGAAGATCCCCGATGATCTTAGGGAATGGTGCTTCAATAATGCCAAAAGTATTCTTAATCACCCACAGCTATCGGCTTATTATCAACCGGGCTTAAATGCGAAAAACGAAGGTGTTTTAATAGACAGCCAGGGCAACGTATCTATTCCAGATCGCGTCGTATTTGAGGAGGATAGCTGCACCATTATCGACTACAAGACTGGACAGAAAAAGGACGAACACCGAAAGCAGCTCGACAAGTACGAATCCCTGATTTCTGAGATCATTAATGCGGGCGAGAATTATTCATTCAAGAAAATCATTGTCTATCTTAGAAGTTCGGCTGAAGACCTAGAAATTATTCAATTCTGATTAAACTATTTCATTGCTATGTATACCGAATCGTTTAGAAATCAACTCACCACTACCCTTGAAGAACTAAAAGCAGAAGGATTATTTAAATCTGAGCGCATTATTGCTTCGCCTCAAGGAGCCGAAATCACTTTAGAAAACGGAGACAAGGTGCTTAATTTTTGTGCCAACAATTACTTAGGCCTATCTGCGCATCCAGAGGTAATCCAGGCTGCCAAAGACACTCTAGATTCTCACGGGTTTGGGATGTCCTCGGTTCGTTTTATCTGCGGAACCCAGGATATTCACAAACAACTCGAATCAGAGATTGCTAAATTCTACCACACCGAGGACACCATTCTTTACGCAGCAGCTTTTGATGCTAATGGAGGATTATTCGAGCCGTTATTAGGGCCTGAGGATGCGATTATTTCTGATAGCCTCAATCACGCATCTATTATCGACGGTATTCGACTTTGTAAAGCCATGCGCTATCGATACGAGAATAATAATATGGGAGATCTCGAAGCAAAATTGAAAGAGGTTACTCAGGCAGGAGCTCGAAATGTTCTTATTGTAACCGACGGGGTTTTCTCTATGGATGGTTTGGTTGCTCCACTTGACAAACTCTGTGATCTTGCCGAAAAATACGCGGCTCTAGTCGCGATAGACGAATGCCACTCTGCCGGTTTTATCGGTCACTCAGGGCTTGGAACACCCGAAGCCAAAAACGTCTTGGGTCGTGTAGATATTATCACCGGAACCTTAGGAAAGGCGCTGGGTGGAGCTATGGGTGGGTACACCACAGGTAAAAAAGAGGTTATTGAAATTCTTCGTCAACGCTCGAGACCCTATTTGTTCTCAAACTCTCTTGCCCCTGCAATTGTAGGTGCCTCAATTAAGGTGTTTGAATTACTTCGCAAAGACACCTCTCTGAGAGATCAATTAGCCGACAACACTGCTTATTTCAAAAACGGAATTAGAGCAGCTGGTTTTGATTTTATCGATGGAGAGTCTGCTATTGTTCCCATCATGCTTTACGATGCGGTCAAAGCACAAGAAATGGCCGCCAAACTGCTCGAAGAAGGAATTTATGTCATCGGATTTTTCTTTCCTGTAGTTCCTAAAGGCAAAGCCAGAATTCGAGTACAACTATCAGCAGCTCACACCAAAGAGCAACTAGACCAGGCGGTCGCCGCTTTTGTCAAGGTAGGTAAAGAACTAAAGGTCATTTAATGCATATTCGAGCAAGTATTTGGTTATTAGTTCTTCTAGGCTGGGTAGTTCATTTTGATTTGCACGCTCAAGAAATTAATCAACGAAGATGGGAACTGGGCTTTGGGGGCCTTGGCTTAAACAGCTATGCCGCTGGTCGTGCCGGACAATTCTCCTCATTCAGACCCGCTTTAACCGAAGACGGAGCAGAAGCTGGTTCGCTGCGGAGCGGAGGCTTTCTCGATGGGCTTTATAACTTTTCACAAGCGAATTTGAGTGGTTCTATTCCGGCCTATATTCAAATCGGATATCGCATTGGCGATCTCTCCAAAGAAAAACACACTCTCGGTCTTAGAATCGGATCTTCAAAATTAAATCAGTACGGAGATCAAGAAATCGCTACCGTACAATTTGGTTCTCTGGAAGGCCGATTAGAAAGTATTCTCTTTCGATACGCCATGTTTCGTTTGCATTCAACGATTGGTTTAGGATTCGCATCGTTAGAAGACGACTCCTCCTCGCAAGCGTTAATTGGAACGGGATTGCGCGTCAAATTAGGTGCTAATGCTTATTTAAATATCGCAACCGACTATCACACTGCCTTAAGTCAAAATTTTTTCGATTACTTCTCTCACAGCTTAGGGGTTTCGTTTGCCTTAAAGGGGGGTGACAGAGACAAGGATGGAGTGTGGGACGCCTATGATCAGTGCCCCGACACACCTGGGCTTAAAAAATTCATGGGATGCCCCGACACCGATAGAGATGGTACCGAAGATCGATTTGACAAATGTGTTGATTTACCAGGTCCCGAAGCACTTAACGGGTGTCCAGATACCGATGAAGATGGTATTTCAGACCCTATAGATAGTTGCCCCGAAGTTTTCGGAAAGCCGGAGTTAGGAGGATGTCCTGATAGTGATAACGACGGGGTCAAAGATTCAGAAGACGCATGCCCTGACCAGTATGGGCCGCTTAAAAACAAAGGCTGCCCGATCGCTGATAGAGATAATGATACCATTGCTGATAGCGAAGATCAGTGTCCAGACATTGCCGGGTCTGTAGCCAACAAAGGGTGCCCAGAACCAAAAATTCCCGAGAAAGTAGACATTAATGAACTAGCTAAAACCTTAGGTTTTGCAAAAGGAGGCTTTGTGTTTATCACCGAATCGAATGAGGTTTTGAAAAAGATTGTGCAATACATGTTTGATCATCCGATCGAGAGCTACGACCTAGTAGGGTTTACAGATTCGGTTGGTCCAGACGATGTGAACCTAGAGCTATCAAAAAATCGTGCTAAGCGATTACATGACTACTTAATCTCTCGAGGCATTCACCCCTCAAGATTGACCTACGAAGGAAAGGGAGAGCTACCCGAAGACCCTTCGTTAATTGGAGTAGAACCACATCCGCACCGACGGGTAGAGATACGCATAAGAAGACCGAATGACTAATCAAAAAGGCTTCATCGATTTAATCATTACTAAGCTTCAAGAAGAAGAATCTTTAGATCGCTATCTTTTTGTTCTCCCCAATATTCGGAGTGCTCAAGCGCTATACAGGGCGATTGGTCAAATCAATAAATCTTCAGGCTTTGCCCCTGAAACGATTACGATTGACCAATTGTTTTCGAACATTGCAGGTCTGAGATATGCTGACCCTTCGCATCAATTATTAACCCTCTTTAGCGTTTACAAAGAGGTGGTGGGTTACAAAGACCCCTTTCACAAGTTCTCTGCAATGGGGAGCGCTCTTTTAAGCGACTTTAATGAGATCGACCAAGGATTAATCCATTCTGAAGGACTCTTTCGGAGCCTCAAACAAATGGGTGAAATGGATGCTCAATTCGCCGAGGAAAAGCGTTCAGATTTAATCAAGAATCATCTAAAACGGATCGAATTAATTGAAAAAGTCTATCCCGTATTCAAGCAAAGGCTATTACAAACACGCCAAGGATATCAAGGCCTTGTCTACCAAAAGGCGGCAGAAAAGGTAAGTCAATACCTAGAAAAGACCGTCAAGTCGCATGTGTTTATCGGTTTTAATGCGTTTTCAAAGGCAGAACAGGCCGTAGTAGCTAACCTCATTCAATCCGAAAATCCAGGTTTTATATTCTGGGATATTGATTGGGATCTATTGCAGAACGAACAACACGAGGCGAGTCATTTCATTAGACAATATCGAAAAGAATGGTGTTTTCTCGATAAGCAGCCACTCCCCTCAGTATTTAAAGAAAACAATGAACTGCTTCGTAAGGAGCGCAGCATCGAAGTCATAGAATGCCCTGGAGTTTTGGCCCAATGCCACGCGATGGCGCAAATCCTTAATGATTTAGAATCTTACGATAACACCGCTGTGGTGCTTGCAGACGAATCCCTTTTACCTGCCGTTATCGCTCATCTTCCTGAAGACACCAGCAAAGGATCGATCAACATCACTATGGGGGAGGCTATTATTTATACCCAAGGGGCTTCTCTAGTTCGTCAATATCTAGCACTCATAAAAGTAGCCCTACAGAAGTCAGGAGTCGTACCCACCCGATTGTTGCTACCCTTACTGAATCATCCGTTATTAGAAATAGAAAAGAGCCCTGAAGAGAGTAGAAAAAGTACCGTTGAACTATCCAGCTATTCACACCTGCCCTTCTTTGATCTAGAAGACAACAACCGAAAGTTAAGTAGTCTACTTATCGAATTCATCGATCACCTTGCTTGTGCCGAAGCAGGTCTTTTAAAGCAAGCGGTAAATAAGGCCATTGAGCTTCAATCCTCTTACCTCAGCAGTGATCTCAGTTTAGAAAGCTTTGAAGAGTTGGTATTCTCTCAAATAAGGACCGGCAACTTTTCCTATAAAGGAGATCAGAATAGTGGGCTTCAAATCATGGGGATTCTCGAAACCAGAAACCTCTCCTTTGACAAGGTTATCGTCTTATCGCTCAATGAAGGAATCATACCTAAGGGCAAGAATGACGCCTCACTCATTCCACATGAAATGAAACGAGCGTTTGGACTACCGACTTACAAAGAAAAGGACGCCATTTATACCTATTACTTCTATCGTCTCCTACAGAAATCGTCGAAGGCCTATCTAACCTTTAACGGTCAACAAGGCGCATTCGAAACCAAAGAAAAAAGTAGATTGATCTATCAATTAGAGACTCATTCTATGTTGAGAAAATCTATTATATACAGATCGGTATATTTTAATCAATCCTTTCAAAAAAACACAGAGGATCAAATCAAAAAGGATGCTGCCTTCAAGGAAAGCCTGCTGGCTCTTGGGCATTATGGTTTCTCTCCCAGTAGTCTAAGTCGATCTATAGCAGACCCCTTAGATTTTTATAAGCAATACTTACTTCAGATTAGCTCCTACGATGAGCTCTCTGAAATGATGCCGTTAAACATCTTCGGAAACATCATTCATCACACCTTAGAGTCGCTTTATAAGAGCCTCGAAAAGCCCATATTGACCACTGAAGCCATTGGTCAATTGTATCCGAAAGTGGCGACTTTTACTGCCCATGCCTACACCAAAGAAAAGGTGGTTTATGATCGAGAAAAAGGGCGAGGATACCTAACCTACGAGGTGATTAAAGATTACGTAACCAAAACCCTAGAAGCCGATGCCTCGCTTTGTGAAAATCAAAAGGCAATTGAATTAGTTCTTTTAGAAGAGAAATTAGAGGTAGCGCTAGACTTGCCAGAGATCAGCCCAAAGCCCTTCAAAATAAGAGGGCTCGTTGATCGTGTCGATCGCATCCATAACACCCTTAGAGTGGTAGACTATAAAACCGGTTCAGTCACCCCCTCTGAATTAAAGGTCGAAACGATAAGCGAGGTGTTTACCAATCACAAAAAAGGAAAGGCGCTCCAGCTTCTGTGTTACGCCTTATTCTTGTACCGAAGTGAACAATGGAATACGGTCTACGGTGAAGAGGTGTACGCATACGTCTTTAGCACAAAGAGTCAAACCTATCTCCCTCTTATTGAAGGAAAGAATCCTATGCGCATTACTCCAGATAAGATTATGGAGTTCGAAACGTTATTGAAGCAGTATATCCGATCACTTTTTGAAGGGGACTACTTTTCACTCGATAAACCCGAATAGTTCCCGCTTTGAACCACAGCTTCTAATTTTTTTGAAATTAGATCAAGGCCTAAGTTTCCGATAGAACCTAAATGAGTATGAGCGGCCTCCTTGTTCGGCACATAATTGTTCGTCGCTATGTCTTCTGCCATCTTTTTATATGCATCTCTAAACGGCATCCCAGCACTTACCATGCTATTTAACGTATCGACACTCCACAAATAGGTGTACTTTTCTTGCTCTAGTAAGGCCTTTGATGGGGTCATTTTCGAAAGCGAAAAAGAAAAAATATTGAGTAGCTCCTCAATAGTTAAAAAACTGTCCATCAACATAGGCTTAGTCAGTTGAAGATCTCTGTGATAGCCTGTCGGCAAGTTCGCTAGGATGGTTGAGATTTGTACCGAAACGCCTTGTAAGGCATTCCCCTTAGCGCGAATGAGTTCAAACACATCCGGATTTTTCTTATGAGGCATGATGCTACTCCCGGTTGTGATTTCGTCATCGAAAGAAAGAAAACCAAAATCCTGACCCATATATAAACAGATATCTCCGGCTAATTTGCTTAGTGTAGCACCCAATTGAGCGATGGCATTGATAGCTATTCTCTCTATTCGACCTCGAAGCATTTGAGAAGCAATCGAATTCACCTTAACTACCTCAAAACCGATAAGTTCAGTCGTTAAAAGACGATCAATACCGAAGTTTGAGCCATAGCCTGCGGCTGAACCCAAGGGGTTTTGATTCGAGACCACTGCGGCTGCCTTGAGGGCTACGATGTCGTCACAAAGCGTTTCTGCATAAGCCGAAAGCCATAAGCCAAACGACGAAGGCATAGCGACTTGCAAATGGGTATAGCCCGGCATCAGAATGTCGCGATACTCTTCAGACAATTCGAGCAACAAGCGAGCAAAACCAGCAGTACTTTCTATAAGCTGCTCTAAAGAATCGGTTACATAAAGTTGTAACGCCGTAATCACTTGGTCGTTTCTAGATCGAGCGGTGTGAATCTTTTTTCCTACCGAACCGTATTTATCAGTAAGGTAATATTCGATGTATGAATGTATATCTTCGAAACTCTCGGGAATGCTGAAATCTGCAAGAGCCACTTGCTTTTCGAGTTCGCTAAGGCCTTCTAGTAATTGGTTGAGTTCAAGCAGTTCTAAAAATCCGCATTTATGCAACATTTTAGCATGAGCGGCCGAAGCTTTGACATCATAGATGGCTAGGTAACGATCATAATGACGGTCGTTTCCGACAGTGAAATTTTCGATAGAAGCTTCTGTTGAAATTCCCTTTTCCCAAAGTTTCATGGCAAGACTAGTTTATAGATTTAAAAAAAGATTCAAGTAGATCAGTGTATAACACCACTGCCTCTTCTATTTCGTGAAGGTAGATAAACTCATCGGCCTGATGTGAACGAAGGCTATCTCCGGGGCCCATTTTCATCGATTTACAGCGAAGTGCTGCCTGATCTGATAAGGTCGGAGACCCATAGGTTTTTCTCCCCAGCGACTTTCCTGCCAGCACGAGCGGGTGATTCGACTCAATTCCTGAAGACCTCAAATGCGTTGATCGAGGAGTCATTTGACAAGGAGCATGCGTTCTAAAGTAAGCGTCTACTTCCTCATTAGTGTAGGCATCGGTAACACGAACGTCTACAACCAAGGCAACCTCAGCAGGTACTACATTATGTTGTTTTCCCGCAGAAACTTGGGTCACAGTAGTCTTGACACTCCCGAGCATTTCAGACTTCTTCTCAAACTCAAGTTCTTCAAACCATTTCAGTACATCGCCTAATTTGTAGATCGGATTATCATCGTTAGGATGTGCCGCATGTGATGGAGTTCCCTTCACAATAGCGTCATACACGAGCAGCCCCTTTTCGGCAATAGCTAGATCGAGTAAGGTAGGCTCTCCTACGATCGCCAATTCAAATTCAGGCAGTAGGGGGAGAATGCCTCTCAAACTATTTTTGCCTGCAGTTTCCTCCTCGGCAGAAGCGACCATCACTAGGTTATAAGGAAGGTCTGAACGGTTATAGAAATGAACAAAAGTGGCCATAAGTGAAACCAGTGGCCCTCCTGCGTCGTTGCTGCCGAGCCCGTATAATTTACCGTCTATCACCTCAGGATTAAAAGGATCTCTAGTGTAAGCCTTGTTCGGACGCACCGTATCATGGTGTGAGTTTAATAGAAAGTAAGGTTTTGAAGGGTCTTCATGTTTGTTAATAGCGATAACACTATTCCCTTCTCTCCGAGTAATTACTTCGTACTTTTTGAGCCAAGCTTCAATACGTTCAGCCGTTTGATCTTCCTCCTCAGAAAAAGAAGGTGTGGCAATGAGTGATTTTAAAAGTTCGATAGCAGAGCTAGTCAGTTCTTCTAGCGACATAATAAGGTGTTTTGATGATTGATGAGTGTTTCTTCATTGGCAATAATCACCTCAGAAACTCCATTGTTTATAGCCTGAAAGCCATTGTGTAGTTTCGGTAGAATACCCCCTGATAAGGCTCCCGAGGCTTTGAGCTCCTCGTAAGAAGCATGATCTAGTTCTTTAATTAAGCTTTCAGAGTCTTCTAAATCTCGAAGGATTCCCGGGATCCCCATGAGTAATGCCAATTTTACCGTATGATCTAAGGTTAATGCAGTAGCCACTGCGGTTGCTACCGTGTCTGCATTGGTATTTAGCAATTGCCCTTGTCCGTCGCTAGTGATCGCAGAGAAAACAGGCGTTATGCCTAATTCAAGGAGCTCGGTGATAGCCGACCCATTTACCGCTTTAATATCTCCTACGAACCCGTAATCAATTGGGGTAGCTGGTCTTTTATCACAAGTGATGATGCCAAGGTCAGAGCCATTAATCCCCAGAGCCTTTTGCCCTAAGGCATTCAATCGGGCCACTAATTGAGTGTTTACCTTGCCAGCGTACACCATGGTAACGACATCTAATTGAGCGGCGTCAGTAACTCTTCGGCCATCGATAAGATGGGGTTGCATTCCCATTTTTTCACTTAAGCTAGAAGCATCTCGTCCGCCACCATGAACCAAAATCTTTGGCCCTTGATGAGCGACAAAATACTGTAGTACTTGATCACACTTTTCAGGGGATTGCAATAATTCTCCTCCGATTTTCAAAACAAATAAAGAACTCATGATTCCAATAGCTTTTGAATGATGTAGACACCAGAATAGGTTCTATTATTCGCCTGTTCGATCACCAAAGATTGTTCAGAGTCTAGAACAGCATCGGTTGCGATCACGTTTCTTCTTAAAGGCAGACAGTGCATAAACTTCGCAGGCCCTAACTTCTCAGGTGTGATCATCCAATGATCGAGACCCGTACTAACCGCGCCATAGTCGGCAAACTGAGACCAGTTTTTGACGTAAACAAAATCGGCCCCTTCAAAGGCTTTGTCTTGATCGTATTCAACCTTAGTATCTCCTACAACGGCAGGGTCTAATTCATATCCCTTTGGGTGCGTAATTACAAAATCAACATCGGTAGCCTGCATCATAAGAGCGAACGAATTGGCTACTGCGTGCGGAAGGGCTCTAGGGTGTGGCGCCCAACTAAGAACTACTTTAGGCCTGTAAGTACAATTCTCTGCAATTGTAATCGCATCAGCAAGCGCCTGAAGTGGATGTTCAACCGCGCCCTCCATACTAAACACAGGTACGGTAGCGTGGGCAACAAAAGCTGACATCACTCGGTCATTAACATCTGCCTCTTTATCAGTTAGGGTTGGGAACGATCGAATTCCTATAATATTTGCGTACTGGGATACAACTGCAGCAGCCTCCTTGATATGCTCTGCTTTAGTACTATTCATGATTGCCCCATCTTCAAATTCAAGGGCCCAACCACTCTCGCCAATTTGCATGACCATTACCTTCATCCCTAGCTTAATCCCTGCCAATTCAGTACTCAACCTTGTTCTCAAACTATTGTTAAAAAACAGGAGACAAAGTACCTTGTCTTTAGTGTAAGGCTTTGCAATATCCTGGCTTTGTTTCAAAGAGAGTGCCTCTTTCACTGCGTCTGACGCAGACACTAAATCTCTAACGCTGGTGTATTTTTTCATGATAATCGCTTTATCTCACTGAGGAGGGTTGATAATGCCTCCTTGGTACAATTAAGGGGCGGAAGAATGCGAACCACATTAGGGTTACTAGACGACCCGACAAATAGATGGCTTTCTTCTAATAAAGTCTTACGAAGCGCGGCCGTTGGTTTTCCAAAGTCTAGACCGATCATAAGCCCTGCTCCTTTGATCTTGGCCTCGATACCTAGTCGATCAACCTCTGCTCGAAAATGAGACTCTAAATCTCTTGCATTGGCAATTAAATCTTCGTCTTCAAGAACATCTAAGACGGCTAAAGCAGCTCTACAGGCTAGATAATTTCCGCCAAACGTAGTTCCTAGTTCACTTTTAACAGCCTCATGTTTCTCGTGAATGAGCACCCCTCCAACAGGGAATCCATTCCCCATTCCCTTGGCCATCGTGATGAAGTCTGGCTCTAAATCAAAGCGCTGAAAAGAAAAAAAGCTACCGCTTCTACCAAAACCAGATTGAACCTCATCTGCAATAAGTAAAGTGCCTGTATTTTTACATTGCTCGTTAATCTCAGAAGCAAAATCTAGGCTAGGTTGATCTAATCCTCCAACTCCTTGAATAGTTTCTACAATTACGGTACAATACTGTTCTGTGGCTAATAATTGCTCTAATTGTTTGTGGTCACCAAAAGGAATAAAATCGACCTCATGACCAGCATTGAGCGGGGCTACAATCGAAGGATTGTCTGTAGCTGCAACTACTGCTGAAGTTCTTCCGTGAAAGCTCCCTTTAAAGGCGAGAACCTTTTTTCGCCCGGTCTTGAATGAAGCTAATTTGAGTGCGTTCTCATTTGCCTCGGCCCCACTATTACACAAAAACAAAGCGTAGTCCTCATTTAATTTCGCATTTAATCGCTCAGCGAGTTCCTCCTGAAAACGGTTGAGAACAACATTCGAATAGAACCCGATTTGTTCTAACTGCTCGGTGAGTGATTTTACATAATGCGGATGGCTGTGTCCGATCGAGATCACCGCATGCCCCCCGTAATAATCGGTGTATTTTACCCCATTGCTGTCGGTAAGTTCCATCCCTTTAGCCGAGACCAATTCAATCGGATACTGAGCGTAAACCTGATATAAACTCATAACTTAAGTCGTCGATTTAATTTCGTTGATTTTATCAAAAGAGGCTGTTAACCCCTGAATAAATGCCGAGCTCATTCCTGAATGCTCCATGACATTAAGCCCGGTTATCGTGCATCCGCTCGGAGTGGTAACGCGATCAATCTCTGCCTCAGGGTGATTTCCCGATTCGATAAGTAATCGAGCCGCTCCATAAGCCGTCTGGGTAGCAATTTTTAAAGCCACCTCTGACTCAAACCCTAATTGTACTCCTCCTTGAGTATTGGCTCTGATCAGTCTCAGCCAAAAAGCAATTCCACTTGCACAAAGCACCGTGGCGGCCTGCATTTGAGACTCTTCAATAGCCAAGGTCTCTCCAACATGTGCAAATAGTTCCTCAACCTCTGAAAGCCTAGAAACACCTGTCTCATTCGAGGCAATTAAAGTCATTGAAGCCTGTACCGAAATGGCTGTGTTGGGCATGGCGCGATAAACGGCAGTGTTAGACCCTAAAACCGCCTCGAGCTGTTCAATTTGATACCCAGCAGCCGTGCATACGACTAGACAATTCTTTTGAAGACTTTGTTTTATCTGTCTTAAAATACGATCACATTGACTGGGCTGAACCGCAATGATAACTACATCGGCTTTAGTAACTGCCTGAATGTTATCGCTAGTCACCTCAACATTCTCCCTGGTTGACCAGCTAGAAAGCGAGGCCGTTTTTCTTCGAGTAAGTACCAAAGAATGTCCTGTTTGATGAAGGCCTGAGGCAATACTTAACCCCAGATTTCCTGCTCCTATGATGGCAATAGTCGATTTCATTAGTATCCTATAGATTTAAATAGCAACCCTTCAGATTCGTCAAAGCCAAACATGAGATTCATATTCTGTACGGCTTGTCCTGCGGCGCCTTTCAATAAATTGTCAATGGCAGAGGTAATCAGCAGTGTGTCGTTATGTTTATGAAGATGGATTTGACAATTATTTGTGCCTACCACTTGCTTTAGCGATATCGGTGCTTTTACCACCTGAGTAAAGGCTGCCTCCTTGTAAAAGGCTTCATAAAGGTCATAGGCATCTTCAAGCGATCCTTCGAATTCACAATACGATGTGGCAAAAATTCCTCTAGCAAAGGCTCCTCGCTGAGGAAGAAAAAAGAGCTTTGGGACACCTTCAGCCTTTTGGGTGAGTTGCTCCCCAATTTCAGCTAAATGCTGATGGGTAAAAGCTTTATACCACGAAAGATTGTTCAGTCTATAACTGAAATGTGAGGTCTCTGAAAGCGAGGCCCCTGCGCCAGTACTACCTGTTGTAGCGTTACTATGAATCGGGGTCTGCTCGTCTATTTTGTAGTGGTGAAATAGCGGTGCTAAACCTAAGGTAATTGCAGTTGCGAAACAGCCCGGATTAGCAATGTGATTTGCGTTTTGAATCTCCTGTCTTCTTAGTTCAGGCAACCCAAAAGTAAAGTGATAGCCTCCCCATTTTGAACGGTTAATATGTCTAAACTCATTGCTGAGATCAACAATTTTAACCTGATCAGCAAGTGCCTTGTGCTCTTCTATAAAGGATTTCGAGGCCCCGTGCGGAAGCGCAAGAAACCATACATCTGAACCCGCATTAATGGTACCGCTAAAGTTTAAATCGAGTCGATTTGAAAGCTCTGGCATCACTTCTGCCACCGACTGACCCGCCTTCGATCGACTGATGAGTTGTGTTAGTTCTACCCCACTATGAAAGGCGAGAACTCGAATTAACTCAGCTCCTGTATATCCTGTTGCACCTATTACAGCAACCTTAATCTTGCGGTTTTGCATGATGTGAAATTTGAATGGCGTTACTATAAATTTTGATGAACCCTTTAGCGTCTCTAGAATCCCACGCCTTATTGGTCTCCCCGTAAGTGGCGACTTTCGACTGCATCATATCGTAAGGTGATTCAATACCCTCTAAAGTGAATCGATACGGATGTAGCGTTAAATAAATAGCTCCTGTAACGCGTTCTTGACTACGCTCTAGATACGCCTCGATATCTCTCATTACGGGGTCTAGCAATTGACCTTCGTGAAGCAACATCCCATAAAACTGAGCCAATTGCTGCTTTTGATATTGTTGCCACTTGGTAAGCACATGCTTTTCGAGAAGTTCGTGGGCTTTCAGAATAATCATAGGTGCGGCAGCCTCAAAACCAACCCGCCCTTTAATCCCTAAAATGGTATCACCCACATGGATATCTCTCCCAATAGCAAAGGGCGCAGCAATCTCTTCAAGCAGGGTGATTAATTCAGTCGGGGAACCCGTCTGTCCATTTACTGAGCTTAATTCTCCGCTCTTAAATTCAAGGATTAATTTTTCAGGAGTAGACTTTTCAAGCTGTGACGGATAAGCCGACTCCGGAAGCCCCGTAGAAGAAGTTAAAGTTTCTGCTCCTCCTACAGACGTTCCCCAAATTCCTTTGTTTACTGAATACTTCGACTTTTCAAAGCTAAATTCATAACCATGGCTTTTCAGGTATTCAATCTCCTCTTCTCTTGATAAAGTGTTATCTCTAATCGGGGTAATAATTTCAATTTCTGGGGCAAGTACGCTAAAGATTAAATCAAATCTAACCTGATCGTTTCCTGCTCCGGTCGAACCGTGAACGATTGCATTTGCACCTACCTTTTTTGCATATTCAATGAGCACCATTGCCTGCGTAGCACGTTCGGCACTCACCGATAACGGATACGTATTATTTCTAAGTACATTTCCATAAATCAAGAAACGCAACACTTCGTTATAGAGTCGCTCGCGTGCATCAATACACTCATAATGACTTACTCCGAATGCTAAGGCCTTCTCTTCAATGGAAGCAACCTCTGTAGCTGAAAAGCCCCCTGTATTCACGGTAACCGCATAAACCTCATTCTGCTGATCACTTGCCATTAGGTGTGCGCAATAAGAGGTATCTAGTCCTCCTGAATACGCAATAACTACTTTATTTTTCATCGTTCTTGATTTTTTGATTTAAATGATTGTCATACAACATGCCTGTACAAAGGCACATTTTACGGTTAGTTCGAGTTAAGATATCGTAGTTGAGACAGGTTTGACATCCGTCCCAAAATTTAGGATCATCGGTTAACTCATTAAAGGTGACGGGTTTATATCCTAACTGATAATTGATCTTCATTACCGCAGACCCGGTAGTAATTCCAAAGATTTTAGCTTCTGGGTATTTTTGAATAGAAAGTTCTAGAGTCTTCGACTTAATTGCTTTGGCAAGTCCTCTTCCTCTATACTCTTCGGGAATAATAAGACCCGAGTGGGCGACGAAGTTCTTTCCGCCCCACACTTCGATATAACAGAAACCGGCAAAGGTATCCCCGTCTAAGGCGATAACAGCATTACCGTTAGTCATCTTTGTTTTGATGTACTCAGGACTACGACGGGCAATACCTGTACCGCGCTTTTGTGCAGCGTCCTGAATAGTGTCGCAGATATGTTCTGCAAAGCGATGAAAAGATTCATCGGCAATAAATAGATCCATGATTAAAGAATCGTTGGGTTGTTTTAAAGTAAAAGGGTAATTGAGAATTCAGAGGGGGAAATGGACTCACCTATTTCCATAACAGCACTACACCCTTACGGGCGGCGGCGACGAATACGTCGGATAGGAGTAATAATGTGCTGTGTCGTTTTCACGGGATAAAACTACTCTTTTATGTGAGTCACACAATGTTTTGTTGAATTTTTAACAAAAAAAGTGCTTTGTGAAGAAATTGTGGCTGAGGGAGTTACCAGATTTTGCGCTTTCATACGATTACATTTTTTTGCTCAAAGAGATTGAGAAAGCAACCAATTAGCGCAACCTTTTCAAACAAAAAACACGGCCCAAATTGAGCCGTATTTGATGGTGCTTTAAGTGGAGAATACCGGATTCGAACCGGTGGCCTCTTGCCTGCCAGGCAAGCGCTCTAGCCAACTGAGCTAATCCCCCAAAAGAGGGGGCAAGATAGTGAAAATGGGTGATAGGAGATGTGCTAGTTCTTCAATTATCTCAAGTCAGTTTTAATTCCTCCACCTCACCTAAGTTAAAAGTCCATCACTCTTATTGATAAGACAGTATTTACCATTGTTCGAACTCCTGATACTTTTTTGGCAAACTCAGCGAAAGATGGATCTGACATCATTTGTTTCGTTCTGCTTAGTGCTGCCTCAGCATCCGGAGCGCCAATCCATACAAAATGAGTGTATTCCTCAGTTTTACCAATTATTGGATAGGCAAGCCCAAAAGAGTTTTGATCAAAGCCAAGTTTTTTTGCAATAAACTGCGAGTAAGTTTTGAATTCTTTTAAATATTTTGACGGATCAGTGACATTCATTTGATAAAGCATAAAGGCATTATCATTGGCCCAATCTTTTCCGTTATACCAAACAGGAGTATTCAAAGTTTGAGAAACATCAGAAACAAAATTCCCTAGTTTTTCTCCAAAAAGTTGAGCGTCGACAGATTGAGCAAAAGAACTCATAAAATGCGAAAAGGCTTTTTCGTCAGGAAAGCAAAATTGCACCGAGTGAGTTGCGCGATTTGTTCCATTGAATTGATACATAAATAGGGATTTGGTTCCTTGAATCCCTTCTCCCCATCCGGTTTTCATCATTCCTTCTAAAGTTGAAACAACCATTTCTGGGTTTTTAGCTTCAAAATCGTAGAATGCGCAATATTGAGCACTAACTGAAGAGAAGCCTAGCATAACCGCGAGTACTAGTAATTTTTTCATTTTATAGTGGGTTTAATAGTTATACTTCAATATAATATTATATTTTTAATTGCAACAAACCAAATACATATAATTATGAAATTTTATTTAATGCTCTTTTCGATTGCTCTACTATCGTGTAATCAAAATAATCCGGCTGCTGTAAACTCAGCTGGAGAATGGGTGCCGACTGGCCACTCTTTTTCGTTAGGTCAAGCAGAAGATGTTGACTTAATCAAAGGAATGATGGCCGATTTTAATAACCTAGACCTTCAAAGCGTGCAAAACCGATGGGGAGACACCATTACGTTTTATCCTTACAACATGAAGGAGCCTATCATTATGGCAAATGAAGATCTTGGGCTGTGGATGGGACAGTTCGACTCAGTGCAAACTACGCCCCTACAATTCTTACCAATTTCAAACAAAGGTCAAGGAGTAAGAATCGTACACACTATTCAGAATGAAAATCGATTCTATAAAGACGGTTCTGTTGAAAAGCTTCATCTCTATAACATATGGTTTATCAACGATCAAAATAAAGTAACAACCCTTCGCCAATTTGGAGCTGATTGGGGAAACAACTAATTATTCATTTTTAATTTAAATAGTATGAAAAACACAGTTCTAACAATGGCCTTGTTTGTTACAGGCTTAATTAACGCACAGACAATGGCCTTTTCAGTGATTGAATTGAAGGCTAAAGATTTTAGCGAGGCTAAAGTTCTAGAAGACTTCGACAAACTTTTTGACGGAGTCGAGCTTAAGGCAGGGGCTATTATTTTAGAAGCAATCGAAACTTCAACGACTGAGGAGAATTCTCATCGATTAGTTTGGATGTACCCTTTAGGTGGAGAGATGATGGAAGAGAACGCAATTAATCCAGATAAAGGAGAGGCTTTCTGGGCTAAAATGGGAAATTATATTGAGGAGTGGGGGCCTGTTCACCACGGAAGAATTTTAAGCTGGCAGCCTACCGATAACACAGACATGAAATTGGTTCATATCTGGGATGTTAAGCCCGCTAATCCGGTGGCTTTCAAAAAAGGGCATGACAAAATCGTTAGTTCGTTCAAAAAAGATTTTAACGATCGCTTGGTAGGTTTTGGAACTTATGATATCAATAGACCAAATGGTGCTACTCATTGGGTGGCTGTGTCTGGACTCAACGAAGAAGACCATATGATGCTTTATGATAAGCTTCAGAAAGACGAAAAGTTCCTTAAACTCATTCAAGAGCGAGGCGAGACCGAAGAGGTTCAAGACTACGCAGTGAAACATTTAAGAGTTTTGATGCCTAAAAACTAAGCGCTAAGGTGCTTTTACTAATACAATGCTCATGATCTTATCATGAGCATTTTTTCTGTTTTAAATCAATCCTTTAATAATCATTATATTAAGGGAGTGAGATTCAAGTTTATTATTATCGTCGTTCTATTATTCGTAAGTACCAATAGTTTTGGTCAGAAAAAGAAGTCAATGCGAGTAATTACGAGCGTTGGAGACACCATTACTGTAACTCAAAATGTCTTTGAGTTTTTCAAGTCACGTGAGTTTCCGAGATATAACTACAACAATAATTGGTACTGGAATAATTGGTACTGGTCTAATTACTCTTTTGAAACTGGCGCTCTTCGATCCCCATCAGATTTTTATCGAATACAAGAATGGGCACGAAGAAGCATGAATGGAGAGGTAGGCACCCTTACCGGAGGGTTAAACCAATCAATTATTAACCAAGAAAGAAAAGATTCGTACCAACCGAGAAGGTCCTTCAGTAATTCCTCAAGCAGGCCATATGTTTCGCCGAACAGCTCCTCTAGTTCTCCCACGATCAAAAAACAGAACTAACTAAAGACTAATTCGTTAGAGTTCCCAGAAGTACTATTTCATCTTCTGCTGTTAGTTTTTTGAACAAAACTAATGGGGTTTTACCCGAGTTCGGGTACTTCGAACGAGCGATTAACTTTACAGAAGATGGGGTTTGCTTTTTGTTTCCGAGATATTTCAAATACACCTTCCACTCCCCTCTTAGGTTTTGATCAATAAAGAATTCAAGACTTGATAGGCCGAGGGCTTTGTTATTATTAATGAGGTCCAAATTCTCCCAAGTGCTATAGTTTTCAGTGAAGTATTGATTCTCTGGATTGACAAAAAAGAGTTCGAACTCTGTCTCAGTTTCATCAAAATACAAGGTTACCTCGGTGCCTGCCTCCTCTGAGTCCCATTCAAAATCTAAGTCTGCAAAGACATCCTTATTTCGCTTCAAGAACGAATCATAGCTGCGATCAAAATTATACAACAGACCCTCTTCAGAAGGAGCTACTATGAACCCAGAATTCACCAAATTAGTTGCTCGAACATAAAGCGATAACGCCTTCTTTAACTGTCCTAGCGACTCATAGGTGTCTGCAAGATCTAGATAGGATTGTAGATAGTTAGGTCGAAGCTTAAAGACGGCCTGAAAAAAGGTCATTGATGCTTTAAAGTCTCCGATTGAATGAAGCCAATATCCATAAGCTTTTAAAGAAGGTGCATGATCACCATACTTATCTAGATAGATTTGATGAAGCTCTGCAAGCTCCTGACTCAGATTCAAGTCATTCATTTTCTGGGCAACTGAAATCCAGTCATAATTAGAGAATGAAGATCCCGTTCTAGATAGATAATCTATTAGGTTCTCTCCATCGTCGAAAGACTGAATAAGTTTAGACTGCTTTGAGTCGTATAAATTGTCATCTTCTAGTACCTCATATTTAAAAAGGTTATCGTCTAGGCGTGCGAGATCAATGGGCTTTCCATCTTCTCCGACCGGATGAATATTCGAATTCTGAGTGTTGATAATCACCATTCCACCAGCTCCAAAAGACCCATATCTAGTATTCGCTGATCGCGATGGTATGATTGCTAGTCTAAAAATACTGTTGGCATCTAACCATGTAGGATAGGTATCATATAAAACGTTGTCGATATCATAGCCTGCCGGAATTGCCCTAAAACTAGCAGTCTGTCTCAAAAAAATCTGTGGCATCCCTTGTTCGTCATTGGCAATTTTTACTCCAGGAAATCGGCCTCGTATCATGGTTGCAAGGTCTCCTCCCGCTTGAACCATATTGTTCTCATTCATGGTTCTGATCTGATAGCTCGCAGCCTCGGTATCTAAATATCCAAAGACAGTCTTTACGATGGCTGGATTAGAATTGTATTCCTTATAAAGTTCTTTTAAGGTTTTCTGACCTTTTCGTGTAACCACCACGTTATCCAGTTCGGTGATTTCGTCTTCTAATTGAACGTTAAGCGTTCGAGTAACATCTTCAACAATAAAAACGAGACTTCGCTTACCAGGAAAAGAGAATTGAAGACGATCGCCAATATTAGCCATAATCTCATAATCTCCTTGATTATCTGTTGTAATACTAGTCTTTTGAGTTAAATTCTCGACGGTGCCAAGGGGCAACGCAGCAAACTGATCACTGAGCGTTCCCTTCACTACTTGTTGTGCGGTAAGTAAGCCACTACTAAGAATGAGAAAGAAAAGTAAAAACGCTTTTTTCATGAACTTCAAATTGTATCTATCAAAGATAATATCTGAAGCCTATTAATATTTGCTAAGGCTTCGTTAAATTGGGATACCAAACAGTTCCCTATGATTCGGCCTGCTATTAAAACAGATCTCTCGAAGATCATTCAAATCACTCAGGCTTGTGCAAAGCATCTATGTGAGATGGGAATTTTTCAGTGGAATGAAAACTATCCGTCTCTTGAGGCCTTTGAAAAAGACCTTTCTAATGAGGAACTTTTTGTCTTAGAAATTGAGAGTGAAGTCATTGGGGCAATTGTGATATCGACCACGAAAGACGACGTTTACGAACCGATTGATTGGCTAACGAAAGACTCCATAAATGGATATCTTCATCGCCTATGCATACACCCCAAACATCAAGGTAAAGGGCAGGCAAGAGCACTTCTCAACTTTGCTGAAAATCATCTTAAAGCGCTTGGTGCGGTATCGGTTCGGTTAGACACCTTTTCAAAAAATCTCCGCAATAATAAACTCTACGAAGCTCGAGGTTACAGACGCCTTGGTGATGTATACTTTGAGCAGAAAAGTCCATTTCCGTTTCACTGTTACGAGAAGCTTTTATAGATAATCTTACCTTTGGTTTATGGATCCTTATACCCTAGAGTTACGTATAGACAATCGTATCGGCAGAATAACCTTTGGTCATCCATCAAAAAATGCCATGACCAGCGAAATGTTAAATAAGCTTGCCGACCTCATCGACAAGGCTAACGAATCCCAATTGTGTGCGATTGTGCTATCCTCTATTGGTTCTTCTGTTTTCTGTGCCGGTGCAAATTTTGATGAGTTACTAGCTCTTGAAAACCAGAAACAAGCAACAGCATTTTTTAGTGGCTTTGCCAAAGTAATTTTAGCTATCCGAAGATCAAAAGCGCTAGTAATTGGCCGCATTCAGGGTAAGGCTGTAGGAGGGGGTGTAGGGTTAATAGCCGCTTGTGATTACTGCTATGCTACAGAAATAGCATCGATTAAACTCTCTGAGATTGGCATTGGTATTGCGCCTTTGGTTATAGAACCTGCAGTTAGTCGAAAAATTGGAGTTGGAGCCATGGCAGAATTCGCACTGAACCCGAATGAGTGGAAGAATTTCGAATGGGCTCGAATAAATAAGTTATACCAATCGGTATATTCTAGCGAAATAGAACTAGACAAAGCCCTTGAAGAAAAACTAACCCAGCTCTCTGGTTATAGTCCTGATGCATTAGCTGCTTTGAAGCAATCGCTTTGGGAAGGAACCGAACATTACAAAGAGCTGCTTTTTAAGAGAGCCGAAGAATCGGGCAAACTATCCCTTACAGAAAACGCTCGCTCGATTCTTACCGCGTTCAAAAACCGTCGCAATGCATAAGATCACGAGCAAGCTACCGGTCTATTTTGCAAGTGACCAACACTTCGGAGCGCCAGACAAATCGTCGAGTCGCGATAGAGAATTGCGCTTTGTTCAGTGGCTTGAAGAGCTTGAAGGCAAGACCGATGTATTATTCTTACTAGGAGATCTATTTGACTTCTGGTATGAGTACAAAGAAGTGGTCCCTAAAGGGTTTGCGCGAGTATTAGGGACATTAGCCCGATTAAGAGATAAAGGAATGACGATTTATTTCTTTGTGGGAAATCACGATCTCTGGATGGGAGATTATTTCGAGAAAGAGCTTCAAATACCTGTCTTTCATGAGCCGCAGCTTTTTGAAATTCAAGGCAAACGATGCTTCATCGGTCACGGAGACGGCCTTGGGCCCGGCGATAAAGGGTATAAACGAATGAAAAAACTATTCACCAACCCCTTAGCTAAATGGTGTTTTTCGAGACTTCATCCCAATTTCGCAGTACGTTTAGGCAGATCGGCCTCTCTTAACAACAAACTCATCTCTGGTGACGAGGATGTCACATTTAAGGGAAGAGAAAATGAGTGGTTAATCGCTTATTGCGAAGAAAAACTTAAACAGGACTCTATCGATTACTTCTTGTTTGGTCATCGCCATTATCCAATGAAAGTACACCTAAATGATGGTGCCTTTTACTTCAACACCGGAGATTGGATACGATACGATAGTTACGCAGTTATGGAAAAGGGAACGTTAAGCCTTAAAAGTCTTCGTTCAGACGTTAGTTTTCCTGAGATTCTCTAAGGTCTTTTAGCTGTAATTGCAATTGGCGTTTACCGTTCCAGTTATTTTCACCAATAGTTACCAGAAGATCAACTTTACTCTTGGTGCCCTCAATCGCTTCTCCAAAACCAAAACCAATAAGGTCGAAACCGTAACAGCGAGCCTTCAAATGTTTGCCTTCTGAGCCAATCAATCGAACCGCCTCAAGTTGAACCCCGTTTAACCGAAAGATAGGTTCTGGATTGTCAGGGCCAAAAGGCTCAAAGCGATTCAGGATTCGAAAGTTTCTTTGAGAAATAAAGGAAGGCTCGATTATGTAGTCGTAGATCACCTCGGGCTCTTTGTGTTCAGGCTTTAGGGTTTTCATCACCTGTTTTTCAAAGGCTTCTTTAAAATCTTGGTAAGAAGATTCCTTGAGGCTTAACCCGGCTGCATAGGCATGACCGCCAAACTGTATTAAATGTTCGGCACATGCATCAATGGCTGAATAAATATCATATCCCTGTACCGATCTCGCTGAGGCGGCTAGATACTCTCCGCTTTTTGTAAAAACAAGTGTTGGTCGATAATACGTGCTAATGAGTCTTGAGGCAACAATACCTATGACTCCTTTGTGCCAATCAGGATGGTACACCACGGTACTCCAGCGATCTTCTTCGCCGAGATCTCTAATTTGCTGAAGGGCTTCTTCACTTACCGACTGATCTGTACTTCTACGATCTATATTAAACTGCTCAATGGCCTTAGCTTCCTTTTCGGAAGTACTCAAATTATCGGTCAACATTAAGCTCACGGCATAAGTGCCTTGTTTCATGCGACCTGCCGCATTTATTCTTGGTGCTAAAGAAAAATTAAGATCTGTTAAGCTAACTACATTTCGCTTCGCTTGGCCTAACAAAGCTTTAAACCCCGGTCTAGGATTCTTGGTGATTACCTCAAGCCCCAAATGGGCTAATACTCTATTTTCACCCATCACAGATACAACGTCGGCGCCGATAGCAACAGCCACCAAATCGGTTAGTGGCATCAAAAATTCGAGGCCTCTACCTTCACTTGTCTCAATAGCTTGCAAAAGCTTAAAGCCAACCCCACATCCGCAAAGTTCCTTGAAAGGGTAGGAGCAATCTAGGCGCTTAGGGTCTAAAATAGCAACCGCATTAGGCAGTACATCTCCCGGTGTATGGTGGTCACAAATCACCATATCAACTCCCAAGCTTTTGGCAAAATCGACTTCTTCTATCGACTTGATACCACAATCAAGGGCGATGATCAGAGAAAAGTCATTATCACTTGCGAATTGAATCCCCTGATAAGAAAGGCCGTAGCCCTCTAGGTATCGATCAGGAATGTAATACGAGACCTCAACCCCCTGCTTTTCAAGATAACTGTAAACTAAAGCTACTGCGGTAGTGCCATCTACATCATAATCACCAAAGATTAAGATTCGTTCGCCGGCAGCAACACCCTGCTTGATGCGAGACACCGCACGATCCATATCCTTCATTAAGAAAGGATCGTGTAACTGATCGATTTCTGGTTTAAAAAAAGTGAGGGCGTCAGCATATGTTTTTATGCCACGACTCACTAGTAACCTAGAAAACTTTCGATCTAAAGGCTTTGTTGGATCTTGATTAAATGCTTCGTGAAGCGCATCTACCCAAGCCGAGTCTGGTTTGTCTCTTTGGGACCACCGCATTTACGCGGTCTTATGATGAAAGATTGTTTCGATCTTTAATTCTGCAAATTGGCGAAACATCGCCATTACACCACAATATTTATCTACTGAAAGATCTACACAACGCTGAAGTTTTTCTTCGTTGAGCTCGCTTCCCTCAAAATGATATTCTACTCTGACGTGGCTATAGGTCTTCGGGTGCTCGTCGGTTAAATCGGCAAAGGTTTCAACTCGAAAGTCGTCTACCTTTAATTTCATTTTATCGATAAGAGAGGCAACGTCAAGACCTGAACAACCCGCTAGCGAAGAAAGCATGAGGGCCTTGGGAGTCACTGGGCTGTGTTTCTCATCTTTGCTACCGTCGTTGATATGAAAAGTTGTTCCTGTTAGACTATTGGTTTCAAAGAGCATACCGCCCTTCCACTTCGTTGTGATATGATTCTGCATATTCTTTTACTTAATTCGATTCTTAAATATAGGGGTTAATCCTGCATTTTAGCCTCAGGGCCGATGACCAAAACAAACTCTCCTCTAGGAGCTGTTTCTTCAAAATGGTCAATCAATTCGGCTAAGGAACCCCGTAGAGTTTCCTCATACATTTTAGTTAGTTCGCGAGAAATACTAGCTGGACGGTCAGCACCAAAAATTTCTGCACATTGTTTTAAGGTTTTGAGAATTTTGTGAGGTGATTCATAAAATACTATCGTCTTATTCTGTGCTGCCAAGAATTCGAGTCGACTCACCCTTCCTTTTTTAGGGGGTAAGAATCCTTCGAATACAAAACGGTCGCAGGGCAATCCGCTCATCACAAGAGCTGGTACAAAAGCAGTTGCTCCAGGAAGGCATTCTACCTCGACTCCTTCAGCAATTGATGCTCTAACTAATAGAAATCCTGGGTCTGAAATAGCCGGAGTGCCCGCGTCGCTGACAAGAGCTATTTGCTTACCCTCCTTTAACTGATCAACCCACTTTTTAGTGATATGATGTTCGTTGTTCAGATGATAGGCGTGTACACTCACGCTGATTTCAAAGTGATTCAGAAGCTTTAGACTAACCCTGGTGTCTTCGGCAAGTACGAGATCTACTTCTTTCAACACTCGAAGTGCACGAAGCGTTATATCCTCAAGATTACCAATAGGTGTGGGTACGACGTATAGCTTACCTGACATTAACTTATTTTTCGATTTCAGAAACCAATTTTCTTATGGTATCGATTCCTGGAGTAATTAGATCCTCGTTTTGTGGATTTCGCTCAGGAACGTGTTTTGACCGAAAGAGCACCCCGTCTGCTATACGCTCGAATCTCCTCGAAAAGGCGATTCTGAAAGTGAACGAAAGCGATGGTATTTTCATGATGCAATTTTGAATAAAAATACAACCTAAAAGAAAGCCGCGGGGCTGTATCTGCGTTAAATCTTCCTATTTTTGAATTTAGACTCTTTGCGAATGTTTTTAGAAAACCCTGTAACCCCTAATGCTCCATACGGATGGATTGAAGTAATCTGCGGATCTATGTTCTCGGGTAAAACCGAAGAACTTATTCGTAGGTTAAAGCGGGCTAAAATCGCAAAACAGCGAGTCGAAATCTTCAAGCCCCTAATTGATACTCGATATGATGAAACCATGGTTGTTTCTCATGATGACAATCAAATACCTTCAACACCGGTTCCTGCAGCAGCAAATATTCGATTACTAGCCGATGGATGTGATGTCGTTGGAATTGATGAAGCCCAATTTTTTGACGATGAAATTGTAGCAGTTTGTAATGATCTTGCAAATAAGGGTGTTCGAGTGGTGGTTGCAGGTCTTGATATGGACTTTAAAGGAAATCCTTTTGGCCCCATGCCTAATTTAATGGCGACCGCAGAATACGTTACTAAAGTTCACGCGATCTGCAAGCGTACAGGCAACTTGGCTAACTACTCACATCGTATTGCTAATGGTGAAAGCCTGGTACTTCTTGGCGAGAATCAAGAATATGAACCCCTAAGTAGAGCAGCCTTTCACAAGGCAATTCAAGAAGAAAAAAAGCGCAATGATCGCTAAAACAAGGCTTCAAGTAAGCAGAACTGCTCTTGAACACAACTTTCGTTTTTTAAAAACTGCCGCTAGCCCAAAAGCTAAACTTATGGCTGTAGTTAAGGCTAATGGCTATGGCACTGACCTTGTTCAACTTAGTCAGTGGTTAGTCGAAATGGGGGCAGATGCTCTGTGTGTAGCTTATACTCCTGAAGGTGTAACGCTTCGAAGAGCGGGAATAACCGTTCCTGTTCTTGTGTTGCATCCGCAAGTTGAAGATTTAGAGAATGCAATAGCTGAAGGCTTATCATTGAGTATCTATTCGATATCGTTTTTAGAAACTCTGGTAATGATGGGGACAGAACAAAAAATCGATGTACACCTTAATTTGAACACTGGGCTGAATCGATTGGGCATCAAACCGTATGAGGTCGAAAAGGCTATACAGTTGATTAAGGCGTGCCCTAAGATCGAACTATCGCATGTGATGACCCACCTCATCGGTAGCGAAGATCCTGCATTGAAAAAGGTTACCGAAAATCAACTCAACACTTTTGAACAAAGTGTGGCATTTATAGAGCAAACACTTGGTAAACCTTTAAAAAAACACGCGCTGAATAGTTCAGGAGTTCTTAATTATCCGGAGGCAAGCTTCGATATGATTCGCTGCGGCATTGGTCTTCATGGATTTGCAAACGACTCTGTCTTAGACCAGCAATTAAAACCGATAAGCACTCTTTTTTCTCAAATTTCTGCGTTGAGGACCATTGCAAAAGGAGAGTCAGTCAGTTATAACCGTCAGTTTATTGCTGATGCCCCTATGACGATTGCTACCATACCTGTCGGTCACGCCGATGGATTCACACGCGATTTAGGAAACGGCAGAGGCCAGGTATTAATTCAAGGTCAGCTCGTTCCAGTGGTCGGAATGGTTTGCATGGATCTTTTCATGATCGATGTAACAGGCCTAGAAGTAGCTGTCGGAGACGAGGTAATTCTAATGGGTCAAGAACTCACCGCCAACAAACTGGCCGAACAATCGGGTACTATTCCATACGAACTACTTACCGGAATTGGCCCTAGAATACCAAGGGTATTTATCTAGTGTTATATTTATAACATTTTGTTATCGTAATTATCTAGGAGGTTGTCCTACCTTTGCGGCTCAAATTGAACCACTCATGAAAATAGCTGTCGTTGGAGCTACTGGCCTTGTTGGAACTGTAATGCTTCAAGTACTTGAAGAGCGCAATTTCCCGATTGATGAATTACTTCTAGTCGCTTCAGAGCGATCGGTAGGGAAAACTCTCCATTTCAAAGGTGAAGACATTACCGTGATTGGTCTTGAGGAGGCCGTAGACAGACGTCCTGACATTGCTTTGTTTTCAGCAGGAGGAGGCACCTCTCTAGAATGGGCACCTAAGTTTGCGGCAGTTGGAACACGCGTGATTGATAACTCGTCTGCATGGAGAATGAACCCGAACAACAAGCTGGTGGTTCCTGAAATCAATGCAGCAGAGCTTACTGCTGAAGACTATGTCATTGCGAACCCGAATTGTTCTACCATTCAAATGGTACTTGCCCTAGCTCCGCTTCACAAAGCCTATGGAATAAACCGAGTAGTTGTTTCTACGTATCAGTCGGTTTCTGGGACCGGTGTTGCGGCGGTGAGCCAGTTAGAAAATGAAGAAAAAGGCATTGAAGGGAATCGTGCTTATCCGCATCCGATTTACAGAAACGCGCTACCTCACTGTGATGTTTTTCAAGACAATGGGTTCACCAAAGAGGAGATGAAGCTCATGACCGAGCCTCTTAAAATTCTTTCTGACGATTCATTAAAAATAACTGCGACCGCTGTTAGGATTCCTACCGCTGGAGGGCATTCTGAATCAGTGAATATTCGCTTTAATAATGATTTTGAACTCGAAGAGGTTTACCGCTTACTTCGCGAAACACCGGGAATTATTATCGAAGATTCGCCGGAGAATAACGAGTATCCGATGCCGTACAAAGCGCATGGTAAAGACGACGTTTTTGTGGGGCGTATTAGACGCGATCCTTCTGAAGCGAATTGTCTGAATCTCTGGATTGTGGCTGACAATCTTCGTAAAGGCGCTGCGACCAACGCCATTCAAATCGCAGAATATTTAGTGAGCGCGGGTCTAGTTTCTTAATAGTGGGTCTTCTTTAATTTTGTAAATTTTGGGTCTAAATCTAGGCTCAGATGAAACAAAATTATCTAGGAATTACCGGGCTTGCGACTGTAGCTATTTTGAGCAGTTGTCAGCAAAAAGAAACAGCTATGACTCTTACCTATCCTGAAACTAAAAAAGAAGTTGTTCGAGACACGTTCTTCGAACAAGTCGTTGAAGACCCCTATCGATGGCTCGAAGATGATCGATCAGAGGAGACTGCCGATTGGGTAGAGCGTCAAAACGAGGTGACTTTTGGGTATCTAGATCAAATTCCCTACCGCGAAGACTTAAAAGACCGCCTAACAAAAATCTGGAACTACGAAAAAGTAGGAACCCCTTTTACTGAAGGCGACTATACCTATTTCTACAAAAATGACGGGCTTCAAAATCAGTCGGTTTTATACCGAAAAAAGGGAGCGAATGCCGAAGCCGAGATCTTTTTAGATCCGAACACTTTTTCTGAAGACGGAACAGTTTCTCTCGCCGGGCTAAGCTTTACCAAAGATGGAAGCCTTGCCGCCTATAGCATTTCAGAGGGGGGAAGTGACTGGAGAAAAATCATCGTCATCGAAACTGAAAATAAAACTCAGGTTGGAGACACCATTGTAGATGTTAAGTTCAGTGGCATTTCATGGAAAAAAAGCAAAGGTTTCTACTATTCCAGCTACGACAAGCCAGACGGTAGTGAATTGTCTGCCAAGACCGATCAGCACAAATTATACTATCACGAGCTAGGCACTCCTCAGAGTCAGGACCAACTCGTTTTTGGTGGAAAAGAGAGCGAAAAACATCGATACATTGGCGGCTCGGTGTCTGATGATGGACATTTTCTATTCATTTCTGCCTCAAATACCACCTCAGGAAACAAGCTTTTCGTTCAAGATCTAAGAGTGTCTAACGGGGCTATAGAAACCATTCTAGGTCATGAAGATTCAGACACCTACCCTATTGAAAATGTTGGAGATCGTCTAATTATGACCACCGATTTAGGGGCACCGAATCGAAAGGTGGTAACGGCTACTTATCCGAACCTTGCTCCTGAAAACTGGACAGATCTTATCCCCGAAACCGAAAATGTTCTTAGCGTTAACACTGGAGGGGGATATCTTTTTGCAGAGTATATGGTTGACGCGTTGTCTAAGGCTTATCAATACGACTATAACGGAAAATTGATCAGAGAAGTTGCCCTACCCGGCCTTGGAAGTGTTGGCGGATTAGGAGGAAAAAAGGACGCAACCACCATTTACTACTCCTTCACCAACTACAATACGCCTTCTAGTAGTTACACCTATAATGTAGAAGACGGAACTTCTGAGCTGTATTGGAGTCCTAATATTGACTTCGACCCAGATCAGTATATCTCTGAACAAGTGTTCTATACCTCTAAAGACGGTACCAAAGTGCCAATGATGATCACCTATAAAAAGGGCTTAATTAAAGACGGTAAAAACCCAACCCTTCTGTACGGGTACGGAGGGTTCAATATCAGCTTAACTCCATCATTCAGTACAGCAAACGCTATTTGGATGGAGCTTGGCGGAGTTTACGCTGTTCCTAACCTAAGAGGTGGTGGCGAATACGGAAAAGAATGGCATAAAGCAGGGACTCAGCTAGAAAAGCAAAACGTCTTTGATGATTTTATCGCGGCTGGGGAATACCTGATTAATAGCGGGTACACTTCGAGTGACTTCTTGGCTATTAGAGGAGGTTCTAACGGTGGATTACTTGTCGGAGCGACTCTAACACAGCGACCTGATCTAATGAAGGTGGCATTACCAGCGGTAGGTGTTCTTGACATGTTGCGCTATCACACCTTTACTGCTGGAGCAGGATGGGCCTATGACTACGGTACTGCAGAAGACTCCGAAGAAATGTTCGATTACCTGAAAGGGTACTCGCCTGTACATAATGTAAAAGAAGGGGTTCAATATCCGGCAACGCTAGTTACCACTGGTGATCATGATGACCGTGTTGTTCCTGCACATAGCTTCAAATTTGCGGCAGAGCTTCAGGATAAGCAATCAGGAGTACTACCTACATTGATACGCATTGAAACCGATGCGGGCCACGGAGCTGGGACCCCAGTGAGTAAAACCATCGACCAATACGCCGACATCTTCGGATTTACTCTTTACAACATGGGATTTGAAAGTCTTCCTAGCCCTAGAATCAGAAACGAAAACGAGAATAATTTGAAATAATCAAGTGGTGAAGGTCTAGAAGTCGAATTCTTCTAGATCTTCAGACTTTTCTTCACGAATCACTTGATTCGCTTCGTTGCAGAGAAGATTAATGCTTATCTGATCGGGTTTAATAAAATCTTCAGAAGAAACCCCGATCGAATCATTGTAATTTTCTCGCATATAATTCGCCCAAACGGGAAGAGCCATAGTTGCTCCTTGTCCGTAAGTAATATTGTCGAAGTGAACGGCACGATCTTCGGCTCCTACCCAAACCCCGGTAGCGAGGTTGGGAACCATTCCCATGAACCAGCCGTCAGATTGATTTTGAGTCGTTCCTGTCTTACCGGCGATCGGGTTTTTAAATTCGTAGGGGTATCCGGTAACGGCCTCCTGATAAGCCGGGTTGTCGATCATCCAATTATGTCTTAATCGAACTCCCGATCCCGCTTCGGTAACTCCTTTTAAAAGGCTGATCATCGTGTAGGCAATTTCTTTATTGAAAACGTCTCTAGTTTGAGGAATCGCATCGTAAATAATATTGCCTGATTCGTCCTCAATACGAGTGACAAAAGTTGGAGTCGTATGAACGCCCTGATTCGCAAAGGTGCTGTAAGCCGAAACCAAGTCTAGAACTTTAATGTCTGGTGTTCCTAGTGCAATCGCCGGCACCGCGGGTATTCTACTTTCAATTCCTAGTCGTTCAGCTACTGATACCACAGAAGCTGGACCTACCTTGTCAATGAGCTGTGCGGTAACGGTATTAATACTATTGGCTAATGCGTGTTTTAGGGTGATGGATTCCCCTGAGTACTTTCCGCCAGAATTTTTTGGACACCAAGATTCAATATTTCCATGTCTTCCCGCACTAACGCAATACGGAACATCAGGCAGTCGATCACAGGGTGACATTCGTAGCTGGTCGATAGCCGCTGCGTAAACAAAAGGCTTAAAAGTAGATCCTACTTGACGGGCGCCTTGAACGACATTATCGTATTGAAAATGCTTGTAGTCAGCACCACCAACCCAAGCTTTGATGTGTCCCGTCTGCGGCTCAATACTCATTAGTGCTCCGCGAAGATGAGATTTATAGTAAAGGATCGAGTCATACGGAGTCATCACTGTGTCGCGTTCCTTGCTGGGAGCCTTCCAATCAAAGACCGTCATCTCAGTAGGAATATAAAAACTTGCCTTAATAAGGGTGTCTGATTTGCCTTGTGCCCGGAGCGATCTCCAACGATCACTGTTTCGCATGGCGCGATCCACAATCTGCTCAACCTGTTCCAATTCTAGGTCGATAAATGGTGCAGTTGGGTTGCTGTCCCGTTGTTGCTGTCTAAAAAAAGCTGCTTGCAAATTAGAAAGATGGCTTTCCATTGCGTCTTCAGCATTCTGCTGTAGCCGGCTATCTATCGTGGTATAGACACGTAAACCGTCTCTGTAAATGTCATAAGTCTCTCCTGTTGATTTCGGATTTTCACGCACCCAATTCTTCAGCCACGACTGTAAATACATTCTAAAATAGGTGGCCAAACCTTCGTTGTGGGAGTTTTCTGGGGTAAAACGAACATCAAGAGGTGTTTGTTGTAAGGAGTCACTTAGCTTTTCATCGAGATAGCCATATTTAACCATCTGGTCTAAAACCGTATTTCGTCTTGAAGTAACCAATTCTGGTCTACGAACCGGATTGTAGAGGGAAGAGTTTTTTAGCATTCCAACCAACATCGCACTCTCTTTAACCTCTAGTTCTTGAGGCGTCTTATTGAAATAAATTCGAGCCGCATTTTCAATTCCGTCTGCTAGATAATTAAAATCGTAATTGTTGAGATACATTTGAATTATCTCCTCTTTGGTATAGTTGCGCTCTAAACGAACTGCAATCACCCACTCCTTAATCTTCTGTTGAAGGGCTTCCTTTAAATTTCTTGAACGCACACCCACAAATAACTGTCGAGCGAGCTGCTGTGATATGGTAGAGGCTCCTCCTCGTTTGCCAAGAAAGACCACTGCCCTTGCAAATCCTCGAAAATCAATTCCAGAGTGTTCAAAAAATCGGGCATCCTCAGTGGCGACAAGCGCATCAATAAGTGACTTTGGAAGTTCACTATAATCTACGGGGCTTCTATTGTCTGCCAAGTAAAACTTACCTAATAATAGGCTGTCTGAGGAATAGATGTGGGTAGCTAGATTCGATTCTGGGTTTTCTAATTGCTCAAAGGTGGGCATCTCCCCAAACTCACCAGTAGCTGCGCTGTGAAATACAAAGTATATACCGGCAACTCCGAAAACAAACAGAACCCAGAGAAGGACAATTATTCTTCGATACATCTGTTAGTTATTCTCCCGGTTTTTGTTCTGATTCCTTCTTCGATTCTGTCCCGAATTTCTTCTAGGTTTATTCGAGGTAGTCTTCTCCTTATTCGGATTGGCCGACTGCTCTGGAGTACTAGAGTCGTTCGTTGGCTTCGGCTTTCTATTCTTGTTTCTTCGCTTATTTCTCCTTTTCGGTTGATCAAAACGAGTTAAGCTATCCTCGGTCAGAGATTGGTCTGGGTCTGGCGCCATCTCATCAATAGTCTGAACTTCTATTTGATACGCCTCAAGAGAATCAATCTTCTTACCCTCTTTATTGATTGCCAAAATTTCATTCACTCGATCTTTGTCAAGGGTGTGCCAATTGGTGGCATCGTTCTTATAGGTAAACCATAAGAGTCCCTTGAAAATGTCTACTTTCTGACAGAAGGCAACCCCTTTCTCTGTTTGTAATTTACAATCGGTCGGAGGAAATCCTTTAAGTGCGTCGAGATAAGTATCTAACTCAAAGTTGAGGCAGCATTTCAGTTTTCCACATTGGCCAGCTAATTTTTGCGGATTCAAAGCAAGTTGCTGATATCGCGCTGCGGAAGTACTCACCGCTCTAAAATCAGAGAGCCAAGTTGAACAACAAAGTTCTCGACCGCAAGAACCAATACCACCTAATCTTTGGGCTTCTTGACGATAGCCAATCTGACGCATTTCTATTCTTAAACCAAAAGCACGAGCCATGTCTTTTATTAACTGGCGAAAATCTACTCTGGCCTCGGCCGTATAATAGAAGGTAGCTTTTGAACCGTCTCCCTGAAGTTCTACGTCTGAGATCTTCATCTCAAGATTTAAAGAAATAGCAATTTCTCTCGCTCGCTTCTGAATTTCGGCTTCACGCTCTCTGGCTTGATGCCACACTTCAATATCTCTTTGAGACGCCTTTCGGTAGATCTTACCTAAGGTCGGTTCGTCTACTGCAACGCCCTTGCGCTTCATCTGAACCTTAACCAGCTCCCCGGTAAGGGTTACAATACCAACGTCATGACCCGAAGCAGCCTCAGTAGCCACCACATCGCCCATGAGAATCGAAAGCTTATCGGTGTTTTTGAAGAATTCCTTACGGCTGTTTTTAAATCGAACCTCAACAATATCGAAACGCTCCTGCCCAGCTGGCAAGGACATATTCTCTAGCCAGTCAAAAACAGTAAGTTTATTACAGCCGTCTGTTCCGCAAGTACCATTGTTCTTGCAGCCCCTGACTTTTCCATCCTTACTTGTTGAACACGATGCGCACGACATAATTCGAAAATAAACCTTAAAGGTACAACAAAGGAAAACCGGCTACAACTAAGCCTTGTATTTAAGCTTTGGAGATCGCCCTTTTTTAAAGATTTTATTACTTACTGTCTTCCCCTTTCGAAGCGCTTTTTGCTCCTCTTCAGGCAAGGCGACAATATCCATGCACTCTTCACTACAACAATGATTCATCTTCGAAGCACAGCTTTCACACTGGATAAAAAGTAAATGACATCCTGAGTTCGCACAATTTACGTGAGTGTCACAAGGGGAGCCGCACTGATGGCAAACAGCAATCACATCATCAGAAATACATTCTGCACGACGTTCATCAAAAACAAAGTTCTTACCTAAGAATTTATTCTCTAATCCTTCAGCTCTAACCTGTCGAGTATATTCAATAATTCCACCTTCAAGTTGGTATACCTGCTTAAAGCCTTTGTGCTTGTAATATGCACTAGCCTTTTCACAACGAATACCCCCGGTGCAATACATCACCAATTTTTTAGACTCTTTATGATCTCTAAGCTGTTCTTCAATAAGATCTAAAGAATCTCTAAAGGTGTCTACATCAGGGCAAACTGCATTTTTGAAATGTCCGATTTCACTTTCGTAGTGATTGCGCATATCTACTAGCACAGTATCTGGATCTTCGATAAGTTCATTGAATTTCTCGGCTCCGACATGGACCCCCTTGTCAGTAACATCAAAAGACCCATCGTCTAATCCGTCAGCCACAATTTTATGTCGAACCTTAACCTTAAGTTTCAAGAACGACATGTTGTCTTGTTCAATAGCGATGTTTAATCTTACATTTTCTAGAAAAGAAATGCTGTCTAAGTGCGTTTTGAAGGCTTCAAAACGAGGCGCAGGAACAGAAAGTTGTGCGTTAATTCCTTCTTTAGCCACATAGATTCTACCTAGAACGTCTAAGTCATTCCAAGCTAGAAACAGGTGATTACGAACAAGTTGTGGGTTCTTGAGGTGTGCGTATTTATAGAACGAGATCGTAAGCCGGTCAATACCAGCTTGCTCAATTAGAACAGCTCGCTCCTTCGCACTTAAGGTATTGTACAGTTGCATGCTATACGATGATTTAAGTTAGAAAGATTCGATAAAAGTTGAACAAAAGTACATTTTTTCAATAATTTCATTCTTCTGCAACATTGATGCATGGGAATGCTTTAAATTTGGAAATAGTCCAAATGAATAGATATGAGCAAAGAACAAGACGCTAAGTTAAAAGCACTTCAACTTACCCTAGACAAATTAGATAAAACCTACGGTAAAGGTGCCGTTATGAAAATGGGAGACTCGGTAGTGCAAGAGGTCGAAGTTATTTCTTCGGGTTCTATCGGTCTAAACGCCGCTCTTGGCGTTGGAGGGTTTCCAAAAGGTAGAGTTATAGAAATCTATGGGCCTGAATCTTCGGGTAAAACCACCCTTACCCTACATGCGATTGCTGAGGCTCAAAAAGCGGGAGGTATAGCTGCTTTTGTTGATGCAGAACACGCTTTCGATCGTTTCTATGCGGCAAAACTAGGTGTTGACATAGACAACCTCATTATTTCACAGCCCGATCACGGTGAACAGGCGCTTGAAATTGCCGATAATCTTATCCGATCAGGGGCTATCGATATTATCATTATCGACTCTGTAGCAGCATTAACTCCAAAGAGTGAGATTGAAGGAGAGATGGGTGATTCTAAAATGGGATTACACGCTCGATTAATGTCTCAAGCACTTAGAAAACTTACTTCAACCATTTCAAAGACCAATTGTACGGTGATTTTCATTAATCAATTACGCGAAAAGATTGGTGTAATGTTTGGTAACCCAGAAACTACAACAGGGGGTAACGCTCTTAAATTCTACGCCTCTGTTCGACTAGACATCCGTCGTTCAAGTCAAATCAAAGATGGTGACTCAAATGTGATGGGTAATAAAACCAAGGTGAAAGTAGTTAAAAACAAAGTTGCTCCTCCTTTTAAAACCGCTGAATTCGATATCATGTATGGCGAAGGAATCTCGAAAGTGGGTGAAATTATCGACTTAGGGGTTGCCTATGAAATCGTTAAAAAGAGCGGGTCTTGGTTCAGCTATGAAGACAGTAAATTAGGGCAGGGTAGAGATGCAGTTAAGGCGCTCCTTTTAGATAATCCAGACCTCTCTGAGGAAATTGAAAACAAGATTTACGAGGCTCTTAACCACGTGAACTCATAACTGGCTCATTAGTCAGTTCTTCAATAAAAAGATCTCTTACGTCTTCTCGAAACTTTTCGAGTTCGTCTTTAGAATAAGTGCCCGCCTTAATGGTGGGCATTATTTTATATCTCAATATACCCGGCCCGCCGTGATACAGGTCCCAATTGATTCGCTTCTTACAATCATAATTGATAATCGGTACAATGGGCAAATCATGAGTTAAGGACATTGAAAACGCACCGTTCTTAAAGCGATCAAGCATTACAGACGAGTCAGGAACGCCTCCTTCAGGATAAATAGCAACTGAAGCTCCGTTTTTAACCCGTTCTTGAACGCTCTGATATACTTGCTTTCTACTCTCCTTGTTCGAGCGGTCAACCATGATTACGGCACGTTTATAAAAGAATCCGAAAATCCAGATCTTCTGCAACTCAGCCTTGCCGACAAAAACAACGGGCTTTTTACAGATTCTCAGCATCAACATCACATCGAGCATACTTGTGTGGTTCATTACCATAATGGCAGGAGTGTTCGGTAAATTTTCAGAACCTCTCACCTTTCTAATCGGCGTTCCCATCATAAAGAGAATGAATGGAGCCCATATTGATCGAGCGCACCAGTAAACTAAGGGGTACGTTTTTCTAGAACTAACTCCAATTAATAGAATAGGAGAAAAAACGAGTACCGGTAGCGCCGTTACCACATAAAACCACACCTTGTAAATGATGTAGCCTGAATTTTTGATGAATCTCAACACGGATTCGAAAGTATAACTTTTTAAATTTTTGTAACTATGTAGCCTAAATTTTGAAGATGGCACGAATCCTTACAGGAGTACAAAGTACAGGAACCCCGCACCTCGGGAATATACTTGGAGCAATCCTACCAGCAATATCTCTCGCGAATAGTGCAGAGAACGATTCTTATTTATTTATCGCTGATATGCATTCGCTCACCCAGATTAAGGATGGTGCAACCTTGAGAGCGAACACCTTTTCAACCGCGGCAACCTGGCTAGCCTTTGGGTTGGATGTCGACAAAACGGTATTCTATAGACAAAGCGACGTGCCTGAGGTGACCGAGCTGTCTTGGTATCTAAGCTGTCTATTCCCCTACCAAAGACTTACCCTGGCACATTCATTTAAGGATAAAGCTGATCGTTTAGAAGACGTGAATGCCGGATTATTTACCTACCCCATGCTTATGGCTGCTGATATTCTTCTTTATGATGCAGAACAAGTACCCGTCGGTAAGGATCAACTGCAACACCTAGAGATGACAAGAGACGTTGCTCAGCGTTTTCACAACAAATACGGTGAAACCTTTGTCTTACCAGAGGCAACAATCAACGAGAGCACCATGTACATCCCTGGTACTGATGGCCAAAAAATGAGTAAAAGCAAAGGGAACCTCATTGATGTTTTTGCTCCCGAAAAAGAGCTTAAAAAGCAAGTCATGGGTATTCTTAGCGACAGTAAAAGTCTAGAAGAGCCTAAAGACCCATTAACAGACACCACTTTTGCTCTGTACAAGTGCCTTGCTCCACAAGACGAGATAGAAGCGATGAGCGCCAACTACCTAGCTGGAAATTACGGCTACGGACATGCAAAAAAAGCATTGTTAGAGCTTATTCTTCAAACCTTTCAGGAGCCAAGAGAAAAATACGAGTACTTACATGCGCACCCTCAAGAAGTCGAAGACGCCTTACAGCAAGGGGCTGAAAAGGCCAGAAAAACAGCTCAAGCCGTACTTCAAAGAGTACGAGAAAAGGTTGGCTTTTAACCTATATCGAATAGGAATTATCAGGGTTATGAACCACCTGATCATCTAAATGCATTTTGAGTAATAGTTCTAATACCGTGCCCTTCTCAAGTCCCGATAATTTAATGATTTGACTAGGATAAAGTTTTTGGTGGAATTTTAATAGCTCATAAATCTTTAGCGTCTTTAGGTCTTTAGGAACCTTTTTCGAAAGCGATTGTTTCAAGGGGAAGTTTACCCCTAAATGCGCAGCAATAGTTTCGGGCCTTTCGTACAGCACTGCCGAATGGTTTGCGATTAAACGATTACACCCTTGAGAAGTTTCCTTGTGAATATCCCCAGGCGAAGCGACCAAATGGCTATGGTAACCCTTCGCAAAATTTGCTGTAACTAAACTGCCTCCTCGCTCCGCAGACTCTACCACCCAAACAACGTCTGCCATGCCGGCTATTAGTCGATTTCTAGCAAGAAAACGCCCCTTGTGAGCAGAACTTTGTATCGGGTATTCTGAAAACGTAAATCCCTTTCTCTCTAATCCCTTACGCAAACTAATGTGCGATTTAGGATAGGTATTGTCTAAACCATGAGCTAGAACACTGTGAACCGTGAAACCAGAATTGCTTGCAACACTTTGGGAATAACTGTCGATACCATATGCTAAGCCGCTGATAACTTCGAAATTAGGTTCACATGCTGTTTTAAAAAATTCATCTATTTGCCCTTTCCCATAAGTGGTCATCTTTCGAGTACCGACAATAGCAAGAAGCGGAAGTCGTCGATTAGGAGTACCGGCATTTCCTGTTCGATAAATCAGAACAGGAGCATCGCTCATTTTATTTGGGTTAAAGGGATATTCTTTATCAAGAAAGGATATTGTTCTTACTCCCATTGTTTCTTGCTTTCTAAAAACTTTGAGAGCCTTAAGACACTCTGTTTTGTTTAAAGATTTTATTTTATATACCGATGGGTATTTGGTTCTTTCGCCGCTAATCAAACTAGCAATAAGATTCTGATAATCAGTATTTAATAAAATATATTCTCTAAGGTTTTTAGATGAAAGTCCTGAAAATTGACTTAACAAAAACAAAGCCTCATGCGTGGTTAGTTCTGAAAACATGCTTAAAGGTATCCCTGTGAAGTGAAGAATACTTGCAGCCCAATAATTGGCCTATAAGAATTGAGTAAATTTTAAGATATTTGTGTCTATGCATCTTGCCCCATATATCGAAACGCTTCTTGAAGAGAGAAACTTCGTAATACTGCCTGGTTTCGGAGCTTTTGAACCAGGGGCCTACTTAGGAATTAGCATCAATGAAAACGGTGAACTTCTTCCTCCAAAACGTGCCGTTTCATTCAACCCGCATTTGTCGAACGATGATTCTGTATTAGCGACGGTGATCGCTTCAAAGGAACTTTTAGAGATTGATGACGCAAAAGCAAAACTGAAAGCGTTGGTGTTTGAATGGAAGTCAACGCTTAATAAAGAAGGTTCTTTAGTCATTGAAGGTTTGGGAAGGTTTGAAAAAGCGAATGGCCTTATTCAATTAATCACAGAAGCCTCTGAGCTTAAACTAGGAAGTTTTGGCCTCCCTGCGGTAGCTCCACCATCCAAAAAAGAAGAGACTATCAACGATGTGGCCCAGCCTATTCAAAAAGAGGGAGAACAATCAAAAGTCGAAAGACCTAAAGAGCATAAGCCCTCCAAAAAAGCTGAAGAAAAGCCTGAAGTGGTCGAAGAAACAACATCCGCCCCTTCTTTTGCCTATCAACTAGCCATCGTTCTTGCGGTAATAGCCGTCATATCGGTAGGCTATTTTTTCTATTCTCAACTCAAAGGTGTAGACCTTAGTAACCTTATTTAGAATGAAGTCGAAAACTCCATCTGATTCTAGAACAGTAACCACTGATCTAGTACTCCCTAGCGAAACCAATCACTTGAGTCACCTATTTGGCGGGGCACTATTAGCAAAGATGGACCGCGCCGCTTACATCACCGCAAGACGTCATAGCAGAAGAATAGCCGTGACCGCTTCAGTAAATCATGTGGCGTTTAACACCGCTATTCCGCTAGGTAGTGTAGTGACTATAGAGGCAAGTGTTTCTCGAGCTTTTAAAACCTCAATGGAGATCTTTATCGATGTGTTCATTGAAGATCGAATTAGCGGGGAGCGCACCAAAGCTAATGAGGCAATTTACACTTTTGTAGCTGTTGATGACACCATGACTCCGGTTGAAGTTCCAGAAATTATTCCCGAAACTGAACTAGAGAAATCAAGGTATGAGGCGGCTCTTAGAAGAAAACAATTAAGCTTGGTCTTAGCTGGTAAAATGAAGCCTCAAGAAGCTACAGAATTAAAGGCAATTTTCGAGATAGAATAGACTCCTAAAGTCTGTAAACCCATTTTTCTGGGTTGAGTCGGGTTGTGTTCTTGTAAAGATAAAATTTGAGGAGGGTTTGACCACTCACCTTGTCTGTATGCAGGGTTCCAAGACTTTGCTTTGCAACCACCTTATCCCCTTCTTTCACACTTACGTCCTGAAGATTGTAATACATCGTAATATAGTCGCCATGTCGAACGTACACCCCTTTTATTCCCTGACGGCTAATCATCACATTCATCACTTCTCCGTCATAAATCGCACGCGCCTTTGAACCAGATTCTGTGGCAATGGTAACGCCGTTATTGAAATGCTTTAGGGCCGGATATAACTTGTCGGCATAAGTACCATAACCAATACTTTTAATTCCCTTTTCTACCGGCCAAATGTGTCTTCCTTTGTTTCCTTCAAAACTTTTAGCCAATGCTTCTGCCTCTGGGGTGAGCACAAACCCGTCTTTTCGGTTCGCTTTTTTGGCCTTGGCTAATCGCTCTCTATTTGCCTTTTCAATAGCCTCTCGAATCAATCGGTCAATTTCAGAATCAATTCGCTTTCGCTCTTTATCTCGGTCTGCTAGCTCTCGACGATAGGCCCTTTCTTGCTTTCGCGCGTTAGCAATCAATAGTTCTTGTTTTTCTCGATCTGCGATCAAGACGGTTTGTTGGCGCCGGTTTTCTTCAACCTTTTCTTCTTTTTGCTTGAGTTGATCCTCTAATGAGGCAGAAATTTGTTGCAATTCTTCTTGCTTACGAACAAGCCGTTCAGCTTGGGTGGTTCGATAAGAGGCGTATTGTAATAAATAATTCCACCTTCTTCGCGCATCCTTGAAACTGTCAGCAGCTAATAAAAACAACCATTTATTTTTCTCGACTTTTCGCTTATACGAATTGACAATTACTTTCTGGTAATCTTGCTTGATTACTTCGATTTGATCCTTTAGATCTTCGATTCGACTATTGCTTTCTACTATTTGTCGCTGAAGTAGTTGTACTTCGTTTGCGGTAAGCTCGATAAGGCTCTCCAAAGCATATCTCTTATTGTCGAGGAGTTGAATTTGATCAATAGCTGATCCTTTTAATCGCACTTGTTGCTGTAATAATCGCTCCATCTGAGCAATTTCTGTCGCAATCTCCTCTTTACGTTTCTCAAGATTTCGTTGCTGTTGCGTCTTCTGTTGTGCAAACGAAAAATTACAGACGGTCAGAAATACAACTAAAAAGGACCAGAAACGCTTCATTTAATTGTCGTAAAACCTGATGGTATTTGAAAAGGCAAAGTTAATTTCTTGTTGAGTTGAACCCCCTCTAGTTCAAGATTAAGCACTCGGTCTCCCGCAACTAATCGTATAACCTCCGGTGTATAAGAATCTTTGTCCTTGTACTGGTAGGTGATTCTCAGCTTGTCAAACCCTTCGATCTGAAACTCTTGAAAACTAATTTGAGACTTGTCGATAGAGAGCCCTACCCGATAATAGCCTTTAGCGGGCTTAGTTAATTCTCCGGCAAACACTCGACTAGTCACTGTCTTATTGGTGAGCAAATTAACCTCCTTTCGTTTTGACTCTTGTAAGCCCTCAACGGATTCTAAAAATAACGGCTGTCCTAGAAAAAGCCTTTCAATATGCTGGTAACTTAATTGGGCGGGAATGATGGTTTCAATGACTGAAACAGAGCCTTTGTAATAGGTTCGGTCTAGGCGGTTATAGAAGGCGACTTCTTCGGGAGACAACAAGGCTTTCGCAACCCCGAGCGGTGCGCTTAAAAGGATTCCTTCGCTTGGCTTTAGTCGCATTGATAGGGTAACGGCCTTAGTATCGGCGCTGTTTTTTAATTCAGCCTTAATTCGAGCTCTAATCCCTTCTGATTCTTGAAAGTTTCTTTGATTAACCTCGAGCGGATGTGATCCTGTACGATTCGAAACGGCGTTTGCCCCTGGCCTAAGTAAGGCACATGAAGTAAAGCTGAGTGCTAATAAATAAAGAGCTGCCCGTTTCTTTCTCATACTATTCTAATGCGCTGTAATCTCCTAAACTAAGTGAAGTAAAATCGCCGTCGTAGATGACGTGATTTCCTATCATTGAGTTTTGAATCTTTGCGTTTGAGATTTTTGACTGGGACTGAATAATAGTGTCCTTGATTTCACAGTTGTCAATATGGGTTTGGCTTCCGACCGAAACATATGGGCCTATAGTGCTATTGTAAATCTTTGCTCCTTTCGCAATGCTACAGGGCTCTACGATAGTACTGTTTACAATTTCGGCGTCATCATTGATTAAAGCCTCTCCTTCTTTGTGTAGAAATCCTAACATTCGACGGTTGGTCTCCACGGTGATCGCTTTGTTCCCACAATCCATCCACTCCGCTACCTCTGCGGTCATAAATTTCTTACCAGCCTGCATCATTCGCTTAATACCATCATTAATCTGGTATTCTCCTCCATTTACGATTTCATTATCAAGAACATAGGTAAGTGCATCTCTCAGCTCTTCGACGGCCTTAAAATAATAGATGCCAATAACCGCCTTGTCAGAGACAAAAGTGGTCGGCTTTTCTACTAATCCTTGAATTTGCCCATTATCGTCTAGTTCAACGACTCCATAAGCTTCTGGGTTTTCAACCTGTTTTACCCAAATCACACTATCTGCAGTGGCGTCTAATTCAAACTTTGCGCGAATAAGCGTGTCTGCGTATGCGATCACTGCCGGGCCTTCAAGAGATGGTTTGGCACACATGATCGCATGTCCAGTTCCTAAAGGCTGATCTTGACGATAAATCGAGGCTTGGGCGCCTAAACTCTCTGCGAGCTCGGTTAAGGAGTCCTCTACATCTTTACCAAAAAAGGCCTCATCTCCGATGACAAAAGCGACCTCGTCGATAGGTTCGTCTAATATGGCTGCGATATCTCTAACGAGACGGTGCACAATGGGGCTTCCGGCTACTGGAACTAAAGGCTTTGGAACAGTTAGAGTGTGCGGTCTAAGGCGCGAGCCTCTTCCCGCCATGGGTACTATAATTTTCATTGAGTTTTGTTTATGCGGTTCCTGTACTACCGAATCCTCCAGATCCGCGATCTGACTCGTTCAAAGACTCTACCTCTTGCCAGCTCGCAACTTCGTGCTTAGCAATTACCATTTGAGCGATTCGCTCTCCGTTTTCGATAGTAAAATCCTCATTGGAAAGGTTAACTACGATTACCCCTATTTCTCCTCGATAATCTGCATCGATGGTTCCTGGAGAATTAACGAGTCCAATACCCTTTTTAGCCGCTAATCCACTACGAGGACGGATTTGAGCCTCATAACCTTCAGGTAATTCAATGAATAAGCCTGTCGGAACAATTGCTCTCATCAGAGGCTTCAACACAATAGGTTCTGGATTATTTGCTCGAAGGTCCATTCCTGCCGACTGAGAGGTCTGATAGCTAGGTAATGGATGAGACGATTTGTTAATGATCTTAACGGGTACCATAAGATGTAAGGAGTCTTTTTAAAGTTGATCTTTCAATGAGTATAACAAAGCTACTAAATAAGAGGAGGAACAGTAAGGCCATCCATAAGCTTGTCGTAAAGAAAAAGAAATGAGTGAGAGATAGGGTTACAGAGAGGGTGAGATACCCCAACATAGGAATCACTTTGTAAGGAATAGGATAGGATTTCCTGCCCCATAAAAACGAAATCAACATCATGGCCCCGTACGCTGCCAGGGTAGCTATTGCCGCAGCGATATACCCGATTTGTGGAATAAGATAGCTGTTTAAGCCTAGGGTAATTAAGGCGCCTAGTCCAGATATCACCGCACCCACATAGGTTTTATCTGTAATCTTGTACCAAACCGAAAGGTTGTGATAAACGCCTAGAAATAGCGCCCCAAGCAACACAAAAGGAACAATAATTAAGCCTTCTCTATAGATTTCGTCGCGTAAAAAAATCTTGGCAATAGGCTGTAAGAACACCATAACCCCTAAGTAAATAACACTAGCTAAGGCCACGAAAAAATAAGTAACCTCTGCATATTGTTTTTCCTTATTCTCCTTTTTTGCCTCTCTAAAAAAGAAGGGTTCTACTCCCATTCGATAGGCCGTTGCAAAAAGCGTCATGAAAACACCGAGTTTATAGCATGCTCCATAAATCCCAGCTTCTGCTTCGCCCGCCAATCTGGTAAGGATAATCTTGTCAAATACTTCGTTGATGGTAAAGGCAATTCCTGCAAGCATCACCGGCATTGCATACCGCAAGAGTTGTCTGTACAGCTTATAATCGAATACCGGTTTATATTTAAAGTAAACAGGAAGCATCCAAAAAAGAGTGAAAGCACTAGCAATAATATTAGCCTCAAAGATGGCGTCGATTTCATGGCCTAAGAATCTTGTTCCTGAAAACTTAAGATAATAGATGTTTAAGCCAACATTGATAACCACGTTAATTGATTTTATAACCGCATACTTAGTGGCTTGTTCTTGTGCTCTTAGATAGGCAAAAGGAATGACCACTAAGGCGTCGAGTATTAGGATATATACCGTCTTCTTTACAAACTCTGGCTGAATTCCAGTGGCAGACCCAATGAATTCATAGAAAAGAATTCCAAGACCGAGCAAGACTAAAGAAGATGTGGCCAGAGCCCAAATTGAAGTAGTTAAAACACGATCTGGCCGATCACTTTTATGATAAAATCTGAAAAATGCAGTCTCCATACCATAGGAGAAAAGCACATTGAAAAAGGCGATCCAAGAATAGATAAAAACGTACTGACCATAGCCTGCTGCTTGATCAAAGATTGAGGTGTATAAGGGTAATAGGAGAAATGATAATGCGCGGGGAAGCACAGTGGCTAAACCATAGACAAAAATCTGTTTTCCTAAACGCTTAATGGTCTCCATAAATCTACTGTCTTATGATCGGACGACTTAACGGCGGTAAGATAAGCTTGGTTTTACGATTTGGACGGTTCAAACAATAAATAAAAACTACTTCACCCTCCCGATATTCATCTAATCTTAGAAGGTATGAGTCTTCTAGCCGGTCAAGTGTTTTGGGTGCGCCCTCTATAGATGCAGTCCATTCACAAGATTTGAGTTTGGTTAAACGAAATCTAACCTCAAAATAAGGGCTTTGCTCTGCTCTTCCCGATAAGACCTGATTAGCAACGATGTTATCAACTGAGTACTGATCTGGATAAGCACCACACGACCACAAGAGTACCACAATGAAAAAAAGAAGAATACGAAGCCTACTATTCAAGACATAAATACTTATATCCTAAAGATAAACAAACTGAGTCGGTGAACTACCCGTTAAGTGCCTCGGCTCCACCCACAATCTCGAGGATCTCGTTGGTAATAGCCGCTTGACGTGCTTTGTTGTAGGTAAGTTTCAATTGATCTCTAAGCTCCTTAGCGTTATCTGTTGCTTTGTGCATGGCAGTCATTCGAGCACCGTGTTCACTAGCAAAAGAGTCTCTAATCGCTTTGTACAGTTGAATTTTTAAAGACTTAGGAATAAGTTCATTTACGATTTCCTCCGCCGACGGTTCAAAAATGTATTCCTCTGTGGTAGTTTCTGAAGCGTCTCCTTCTGCTACCATTGGTAAGAATGCTTCGTTCTTAACAATTTGAGTTGCTGCATTTTTGAATGAGTTATATACCAGTCTGATCTCGTCGTACTGCTCAGAGATAAAAGCCTCTATTAAATCGTTTGCTACGGCTACAGATGCATCAAAAGTTAAATCGTCGTAGATAGAACTATGATCTCCGACAATAACGGCTTCTTTGAGTCCGTCTGCCACCTTTTTACCGATGGTTACAATTTCAACCGATACTCCTTTGCCATAAGACTCAGATGCAGCTTTAACCGCTTTAATGACATTGGTATTAAAAGCCCCACAAAGCCCTCGATTTGAACTAATGGCTACTAGGAGTACCTTTTTGGCAGCTCGCTTTTCAGCATATACGTTCTCTGTACCTTCTTCAAGGCTTTGTCCTAAACCGGCCAATAAAAAAGAAAGCTTATCGGCGTAGGGACGCATAGCAACAATAGCATCTTGAGCCTTCTTCAATTTAGCAGCAGAAACCATTTTCATGGCACTGGTAATCTGCATGGTTGAAGAAACCGATGATATTCTGTTACGTATTTCCTTTAAGTTAGCCATAAAGCCTTTCTTATGCTTGGTGTCGTTTTGTTACTTCAGCAGCTACCTCAGTTAGTACTGCAATTGCTTCGTCGGTTAGTTTTCCTGCTTTCAAGCTAGAAAGAACCTCTTGATGGCTCATTCTAAGAGTTTCAATATAATCCTTCTCAAAAGCCTTAACTGCGTTTACAGGAACCTCTCTAAGTAGGTTTTTAGAACCTGCGTAGATGATCGCTACCTGATCTTCGACCGTGTAAGGATCGTTCTGTGCTTGTTTTAGAATCTCTACGTTACGACGTCCTTTTTCAATTACGTTAAGGGTTGCAGCGTCAAGATCAGAACCGAATTTTGCAAACGCTTCTAGTTCTCTAAACTGTGCTTGGTCAAGTTTTAAAGTACCCGCAACTTTCTTCATCGACTTGATCTGTGCAGACCCCCCAACACGCGATACAGAGATACCTACGTTAATCGCAGGACGAACCCCTTGGTTGAATAAATCTTGCTCTAAGAAAATCTGACCATCAGTAATCGAAATTACGTTAGTTGGGATATAAGCAGAAACGTCTCCCGCTTGTGTTTCAATGATAGGAAGAGCGGTTAACGATCCTCCTCCTTTTACTTTTTCTTTTAGTGATTCCGGAAGGTCGTTCATGTTTTTCGCAATTGAATCATCTGCGATAACCTTAGCTGAACGCTCAAGTAATCTTGAGTGAAGGTAGAAAACGTCTCCAGGATACGCCTCACGTCCCGGTGGACGACGTAGAAGAAGTGATACCTCACGGTAAGCTACTGCTTGCTTAGAAAGATCATCATAAACGATTAGCGCCGGACGACCCGTGTCTCTAAAGTATTCCCCGATTGCTGCACCAGCAAAAGGAGCATAAACCTGCATAGGCGCAGGATCTGATGCGTTTGCCGCAACAATGGTAGTATAGGCTAAAGCTCCCTTATCTTCAAGAGTTTTAGCAATAGCAGCTACCGTTGATGCTTTTTGACCAACCGCTACGTAAATACAGTATACTGGTTCGCCTGCATCATAAAATTCTTTTTGATTTAGAATCGTATCAATACATACCGTGGTTTTACCTGTTTGACGGTCGCCAATAACCAGCTCACGCTGACCTCTACCTACAGGGATCATCGCGTCAATCGCCTTAACTCCTGTTTGAAGCGGTTCATTTACTGGCTGTCTAAAAATTACTCCAGGCGCCTTACGCTCAAGAGGCATCTCAAAGGTCTCTCCTTCAATAGCTCCTTTACCGTCGATTGGCTCACCAAGAGTGTTAAGAACACGACCAACTACACCTTCTCCTACATTGATAGAGGCGATACGTTGTGTTCTCTTTACTGTAGAACCTTCTGTAATTTCTTTAGATGGACCAAGAAGTACGACACCTACATTATCCTCCTCAAGGTTAAGTACAATCCCTTGCATTCCTCCGTCGAACTCAACAAGTTCTCCGTATTGTGCGTTAGATAGACCGTAAATACGTGCGATACCGTCACCAACTGCAAGTACAGTTCCTACCTCGTCAAGGGTAGCGCTAGCGTCGAATCCTTCGATTTGCTTTTTTAAGATTGCTGAAACTTCAGCTGCTTTTACTTCTGCCATCGTTATAGACTATTAGAAAATTCTCTTTTTAATCGATTCAGTTGTTTTGAAAGACTTGCATCAAACTGCAGGTCATTAATTCTTAAAACAAATCCACCAATCAGTTCTGGTACGATTTGTTTTTCGAGAGTTACCTCTGAATAACCAGAGGCCTTGATTTTTGATATGATTTCGTTGTCAAAAGCTTCAGTGGTAGCCGAGCTACTTTTAAGGGTTGCAACTACAGCTCCACGACCTTCATTGTGCTTTTCAGCGTAGCGAACAATAACATCTTGAAGTAATTCAAGTCGCTCGTTGCTAACAAGAGCATTAAGCAGACCGCTGGTCAACGGGTTTAAATCGGTGAAAATCTTATCGAGATACGCTCTTTTCACTCTGCTACTCGCAACAGGCGATTCAAGCACAGCAACTAATTCGTTGTTTCCAGACAAAGTTAGTTGGATAGAAGCTAGATCACTTTGTACCGCGTCAACAGCATTCTTTTCAGAAGCTGCGGCATACAAAGCTTTTGCGTATCGTAATGAGGCTCTCGAGTGTTTCATAGTTTATTTTAAGTTTACTTCTCCAAGTAAACCGTTCACAAATGACGCGTCTTTTTTAGCGTCAGAAAGTTCTTCTTTCAATAATTTTTCAGCTACCGAAATAGAAAGTTGAGCGACCTCAGCTTTTAACTCTGCTAAAGCCTCTTTTTTCTCTGATTCAATGGCTTCTTTCGCGCTAGCAATGATTTTTGCTGCTTCTGCTTCTGCATTTGCTTCAGCCTCGGCAATCATCTTAGCCTTCATTTCACGAGCCTCTTTAAGCATAGCGTCTCGTTCTTCACGAGCCTGATTGAAAAGTTTTTCGTTTGATGAAGAAATGCTTTCCATTTCTTGCTTAGCATTTTCTGCAGCCTCAAGAGCATTCTTGATCCCTTCTTCTCTTTCATCAAGAGCAGAAACGATAGGCTTCCAAGCAAATTTTACCATTAAGAAAATCACAGCAAGCATTAACACGCTTTGCATGATGAATAATCCTGGTGAAAAATCGTTTAATAGTTGTTCCATTCCTTTGTTACCGTTTTAATTAAAGTGCTGTTGGCCGCCAACCGCGGCCAACCCACTTTGTTTTAAGGTTTATTTTCCTAAGAAAAGAGCACCGAATGCTAAACCTTCTAATAGTGCTGCGATGATAATCATTGCAGTCTGAATCTTACTGGCAGCCTCTGGCTGACGTGCAATACCTTCCATTGCACTTCCACCGATTTTACCAAGACCCATTCCTGCTCCGATAACGATTAGGCCTGCACCTACTAAATTTGGAATTGTCATAATGATTGAACTATAGATTAAACAAAAATTTAATTATTAATGATGATCGTGATCTTCTACCGCCATACCAATAAATAAGGCTGAAAGCATAGTGAAAATATATGCCTGTAAGAAGGCGACAAGAAGCTCGATTAATGTTAAAAAGAACGACAGTGCTAATGAAAGAACTGTGGCTCCGGCAGCACCCAAGGTGCTTTTCATAATGATTGCGATAGAGATTAGACTCATCACAACGATGTGGCCTGCAGAAATGTTTGCGAACAAACGAATCATTAGCGAAAATGGCTTGGTTAAAGTTCCAAGCAATTCGATAGGCGCTAGAATAATTTTCATCGGGACAGGAACTCCTGGCATCCAAAAGATGTGCTTCCAATAATCCTTAGTACCACTAAATTGAGTAATCAAGTAAGTGAATAAGGCAAGACTAAAAGTTACCGCGATTTGACCGGTAATATTAAATCCAAGTGGCGTAAGGCCAAGTAAGTTTGAAATCCAGATAAAGAAGAATACCGTCATCAAAAATCCTGTAAATCTTCTGTAGTGTTTTTCTCCGATGTTCGGTCTGGCGATTTCGTCTCGAACATATAGAATAAGTGGCTCGAGAACTCGACCAAATCCGGTTGGGACAGCCTGCTTCTTATATTGCTTAGCTAATCTGCCGAAAGCGAATAACATAAGAAGGCTGACTAATAAAAATCCGAACACGCTCTTAGTAATCGATAAATCTAAAACAGCGTGGGCGTTAGTCGGATGGTGCTGCTCGTCAAACTCAACCCCGTGCGCACCCTCATTTAATTCGTAGATTTTCTCATGATACTTTACCAGAGACACTCCGTCACTTTCTACCACATGGTGTCCTGAATCATCATGGTGAAATTCAGAAGACATGAAGGTTCTTAGTCCTTTCGAAGAATATACAATAACGGGTAGTGGAAAGCCGATATGTTTGCGATGGCCCTCTGAATCATTATACGAGAATAAGTGAAAGTCGTGAGCGTCTTTAATGTGGTGAAGAATGTATTCACTAATTTCAGCTTCACTGCTTACCGCTCCGTGATTCTCTGATTCACTTTCTGATTTTGGGCTATCACTCGCTGCGAAAGCTCCGTAAAAAAAGAATAAACTAAAGAGGCTAAGCACCTTATTTCTAGCTGTTTTACCTAACTTCATTTGAGCGATTTACTTCTGTCGGCTTTGTTAAAATTGTGGCAAAGGTAAGTATTCTAATTAACTATAAAACCACGGCTTATAAATTTTGATTTTATTCTGATTTAGAAGTGTGATTTAAGACCTTATATAAGGCTCCTATTTCGACCAATAGGGATACAAAAAAGGGAATTAAATAAGCGGCTCTCGAAATCGTTTCTAAGGCAGAGAGGACCTCTAGAGTTTCTCCAAAGAGAACCATGAAAACAATTAGTTTTAACCCCAAGAACCCCAGGTAGCTGAACCCAATGTAATACGTCTTTTCAATTAGGGTAAGCGCCCAAACAAGAAGTGCTCCTACCCCAATCATCCCCATAAAAAACAAATAGAAATCACGAGTAATTGAGTCACTAAAAAGAAAATGAACGGCGCCCAAGGCAAAGGGAGCGCTTATCATTTTTAATACTTGCTTAATCATTTGTTTTCTTTTAATACTTGAACAATCACTGAAGTCATCGCTAGAAAGACTCCGAACAAAGTAGTTAAAGAGGGTATCCATTCCTCTTCAAAACGAGCACCAAGCTTTTCTCCAATAAAATTGAACACCAGAATGATAAGCACCATTTGAACGGCAATCCCGCTATACTTTATCGCCGAACGAAATTTGTTGTCACTCATTACAGAACTTGTTTTTCAGAAAAAAGATCCCAGTTCTTCGTCTGATAAGCCCTGATATACTCTGATTCTGTGAGGACAAATAAAGGCACCGACGACAGGAGTTCAACATTATTATCTATAAACTCCTGTATGTAAGAGGTCTCAAAAAAGCGATGAAGCACGGCTAGAGTGTGGTTGGTGTCGAATTGTTCGATGTAGGCCTTCGCTAAATAATTTTGGGCTTTGAGCGCTTTCGACAATCTGCTCTGAAATTTAATTTGCTCCTCTGAAGTCATTTTGCTGACGTCCATTACTAATGAAACTCTGTTTTTAGCAGAATCGCTATTTGCTGCCTTTTCAGATTGAAGATTGATCACCTTAAGAGTTTGAATGGCCTCTCTTGATAAATAGCTGTTGGGGTAGAGCAGTCGTAACTGTTCTAGGGCCTTTTCAAAAGCTTCAAGGCCTGCAATTTTGAATTCATTTTTTGCAAACAACAGGGCTGCAGAGGGGCTAACTCGTAATTGAGCTTTGTTAATGCTGTCAAACGTTGTTCGCAACTCTTGATGTTTACGGTCGATGTATAGCTTAGCCAATCGTTGCTCTAAGCCAATCGTTTCTATCCCTTTTGAATTGAGGTGTCGCGAAAAAAGACTGTTCGGATACTCCTTAAGCAATCTATTCTTATAGAACTGAGCGGCAACCTCATTGGTGTCAACGCTGATCAAATAGAGCGTGTATAGCGTGTTTGCCTGTATCAAATCAGAAGAGCCTTCTAATAATGGCTCAAGTAATTGTACGGCGCTTGAATAATCATCAAAGGTGTAATAGTAAATAGAGGCGCTTGAAAAAAGGGCTTCTATTTTTTCTTTAATTAAATCATCAACAGCCTCTTCATTGCTCGGAATCTCGCCAAGCTTTTGCGCAACAGAAGAATTAATTTCACTTTCTATAGTTGAGGTCGGAGCTGAAACGCGCTCATCGGGTTCTTCGCTTTTTTTAATTTCAGCCTCTGCAATGGCACGTTCTGGAGAAACGCTTCGAAGCGACCAATAATCAATGTTAGATCGGGCCCCCCATTCCTTTTCAAATGCCAACTTTCCAGATTTTATTAATTGCTCGTTATTAAAATAAAAGTTCGATACGCTCTCTTTCTCTGAATCTTCGTTTTTCTCTTGATCGATTTCAGCCAACAATTTTTCAGCGCGCTCTTGTTTCTGTTTGGCTTCGATTTCATTACGAACTTTCAATGTTATTCGACGTACTCTTTCCTCTTCAGTAAGCTCGGCATAAGCGAGAAGTGTATCTATTTCTGATGCGCGATCTAACAGTACAAACAATTCTGAGATCTGTTTGTGAGCTGCTTGGCGAGCTTCTAACTTTAATGGTTTGATAAGCGATTGATGCTGTAATAAACTATCTAAATACGACAGTGCACCACGATAATTTCTTCGCTGTAGTTCAAACGCTATAAGAGTATCAAAATTTGCAATTTGTAGCGCCGGGGGTCCCAATTCATTCGAACTTTCAAAATGCGAAATGGCGTTTTGAAGCAATTGGTTGGCAGTAGTGTCGTTTCTGAATAAGCTCAGTTCCTTTAACCCCTTGGAGCGGTAAATAAGCCCTCGATCTTCGTAGTTGTTCCATCGGTTAAGCATCCGGTCTAAGGCCTTGTGATAATCTTCGGTGTTTAGATTCTCTTGATCTTTCAAGGCTATTTGGGCGAGTATTCGGTACGGAGCATAACGATAGCTTTTCTCTTTAGCTAGTTGTTTCAGAAACCCATTTGATAAACCCTGTTGCCTTTGTTTTTGGTGCAATTGGGCAAGAGCCCATTGAGTTCGACGCAGTAAGGAATCAGGAACTTTCTGTTCTAGAGCGTATTCGAGATTTTTAATTGAGCCTGAGGGGTCTTGCGACTCTAATCTTATTTGCGAGCGAAGAAGCGAAGCGAGATAACGCTGGTCCCATTTTCTCGGAGCTAGAGTTTCTACTTGATCCAATGCCTCCTCAGCAGCTGAGTAGTTTTTCGTTGAAAAGAAAACAAATGCCTCGCCAAGGTATCCTGAAGCAATAGCTTGGCTTCTATTTGAATAGGAACTAAGCTTTCTAAACGCCTCTAGTGCAGGAAAAGGTCTTGCATTAAAATACCGACTATATCCTAAAAGTTCGTAGGCTCGATCTAGTTTGTCGTTCGTTTCCTTCTGGCCAATTTCGACAGAAAATCGTTGAATAGCCTTAACTGCTTTCTCTTCAACTCGTTCAAGAGAATTGTTTGAAGCGGTGTCTGTTGCGAGTGTAAAATACCAATCGGGTAAAGGCGATAGCGGTTCTAATAGATTGTTTTGATTCGAATTTCGCTGATCTAAAAAGGTAAGTAGTGCCTGCTCGCCATTGTATAGCGTATTAAACTTAGCGTTTAATCGCTTTGACTGCAGCTTGGTTCGCGATGAAGGAATGATCGCGCATGAGCCCAGAATTAATAACAACCCTAGAAATAAAGAAAGTCGAATTCGCTTCACTCGCCTAAGTTAAGTCCTTATCGGTACATCTTAAAATCTATAGAAGCTTCGTATTTTTGCTAAAAAGAATTGCCATGAATTTTCACTCCTTAACGGTATCCAAAATCGAGCGTTTTAATGCTGAATCTCTAGCTGTTAGTCTAGCTATACCTGCTGATCTAAAGTCAACTTTTCACTTTGAACCCGGTCAATATATAACCTTTAGTCATTCGGTAGGCGACAAGGAAATTCGTAGGTCTTATTCGATCGCCTCAGTCCCCAATGACGAGATGATTACCGTTGGGGTCAAAGAAGTCCCAGGTGGTGTCTTCTCTACCTATGCTAATAAAACGCTTAAAGAAGGGAGCGTTTTGCAGGTAGCTGCCCCTGAAGGTGGGTTTGTTCTCGATAAAGAGGCAAGTTCAATCTTGGCAATCGGTGCCGGGAGCGGTATAACGCCCCTACTCAGTATTATGAAAGCGGCTCTGGCCAACAACCCAGAGGTAAAAGTTGGTCTGATCTATGGAAATCAGAGTGACCGTTCGATGATGTTTAAGGATTCGATACAGGAACTTTCTCAAAACTTTAGCGACCGTTTTTTTGCAGTTCACGCCTTTTCTCGTGAACAAGGGGGTGATTACTTCGGAAGAATCGACAGGGGTGTTATTCTACACGCATTGAAAAATAAACTTGCCGGACTAGGTGTGGCAGATAAAACCTACCTCTGTGGCCCAGAAGCGATGATTCACCTTGCAAAGGATACCCTTTTAGACCAAGGCGTAGCCGAAGAAAATATATTATTTGAACTTTTTGTGGCCTCTGAAAACGCCAAAGAGATTAATGTCAGCGGGATGGCTTCTGTTCGTGTTCTGCTAGATGGCGAGACTCACGAGGTTCAGGTGCCTAAAGAAGAGTTCCTTTTAGACAGTCTTTTAGAGCAGGGTATTGATGCTCCTTATTCTTGTCAGGGAGGGTCTTGTAGTAGCTGTATTTGTAAAATCACAGAAGGTAGTGCTGATATGGCACGTAACCAGGTGCTCACAGACAATGAGGTCGCGGGCGGGTTTGTGTTGAGCTGTCAGGCTAAGATTACTTCATCGACTATAGCGATAGACTTCGACAACGTTTAAATTCTCGAGAGGTAGGCTGAAATCACTCGGCTGCCTTCTTCGTATCCGAGTTGATAAGCTTTTTCAATTCCTGATTTATCCAAGAACCGTATTTTCTTGAGGTCTTCAGGTTGGATGTAAAAGTCACAAGCCTTTAGCTTTTCAATCGTACGAGAGTAAATCATCAGGCTGCTTACCCTTGCGGTAAGTTGAATCGCATTTTTCAGCTGATGAGGTTCAACAGTGCTCAATTCAGTAGTGTTCGATCCGATGATTCGTTCCGAATAATCCCTTACTAATTCTAACGGAAAATTGCTTAGGATTCCTCCATCCGCATAGAGCTGTTTATCGATCATCACAGGGCTAAACACTGGGGTCAATGAAGCTGAAGCCAGTAAAGGTTTAATCAGCTCCCCGCTATTAAATTCTTTTAGGCTACCGTCTAATAAATTAGTGGCAGCCACATGCAGAGGTAGCTGAAGTTCTTCGAAACTATCGTGCAATAAAAAGCCCTTTAACAGATCGTAATATCGCTCTGTATCAATAAGACCTGGTTTGGTAATACTAAAGTAATTGTACTTAAAAAGAGGCGCTTCCTTAAAGAAAGAAAGCATATCCTCTGTCGAGTTTCCATTCGCAAATAATACCCCAACAAGAGCGCCGGCACTAGATCCAGCAACGCGATCAATTTGAATGTCGTGCTCTTGAAGTGCCTTTATAAAACCAATATGCGCCATTCCACGAACACCTCCGCCAGAAAGAACAAGAGAGGTGTGTTTGGTGTTATCGAAACTCATAAGGGGGTTTTAACCACAAAGATAACCACAAAATGAGGCCTAAAGCCTTAACTTAGAGTTTCGAAAAAGTTAAGCTATGAGTGACACCTACTATGACCCTAAAGACCTTAAAAACTTCAAAAAAATCACCAATTGGAGCGAGCCTCTTGGCACACGATTTTTCGAATACTACTCGAAAGTGTTTGAAGAAGGAGCTCTTTCGGCAAGGGAAAAATCTTTAATTGCGTTGGCCGTAAGCCACGTAGTAAAATGCCCTTACTGCATCGATGCCTATACCAAGGATGGCCTTCAAAGAGGGATCACAGAAGAAGAGATGATGGAGGCTGTGCACGCTGGTGCAGCCATTGAAAGCGGAGCAACACTGGTTCATGCCGTTCAAATGATGAATAAGCACAAAAAGCTTTCTCACTAGATGGCAAAAACATCCCTTCAAAGGTCGAAGCACTTGCTTGCAGATCCCAAACAACAACTTCAGGCTTTATCTTCAGGGCCGTTTTCTTCAGGTGTTTTACCCAAGTTTTCAGACCGGTTGAGAGGGCTTAATGTGGAACTTAAAACCGATCGGCTTGAAATTCTTCAGGTCAATCTCGGTTATATGTGCAATCAAACTTGCGTTCATTGCCACGTGGATGCAGGGCCCGACCGAAAAGAAATCATGTCCTCCGATACTATCGATAAAGTGATTGAGGCTATTGAACGTTTCAGGCCAAATACACTAGACTTGACTGGGGGAGCCCCTGAAATGAATCCAGAATTTCAACGATTAGTACGGGCGGCCGTTTCGCTCTCTGTGAAAGACATCATTGTCAGATCTAATCTGACCATTTTAGAATCAAACAATCACTATAAAAGCTATCCACAATTTTTCAAAGAAAATGGCGTTCACGTGGTCTCCTCATTACCTCATTATTCTATGCGAGCAACTGATCGCCAGCGAGGCGAAGGGGTCTTCTCTAAATCAATTACCGCTTTAAAACGACTCAATGAATTAGGTTATGGTCGAGATGAGCGTTTAAAACTAGATTTGGTATACAACCCTTCAGGTGCGTTTCTGCCAGGATCAGAAAAAGAATTAGAAGCTGACTTCAAACGCAAACTGAAGGCAGATTTCAATATTGATTTCAACCAGTTGTTCTGTATTACCAATTTACCCATCTCCCGATTCTTGGAGTATTTAATGGCTACAGAAAATTATGAGGAGTATATGGAGACACTGGTTGAGGCGTTCAACCCTTCAACCTTGTCTGGCCTTATGTGTATAAATACTCTTTCGGTCGGATACGATGGTAGCCTATACGATTGCGATTTCAATCAAATGCTACAAATACCTATTTCAGGAAACAAACGCTACTTAGAAGATCTCGATGCCAACGCGTATTCCAACCGAAAAATTGGTGTGCATCAACACTGCTATGGATGCACTGCCGGGTCAGGTAGCTCTTGTCAGGGGAGCATTAGTTGATTCACCCTTTCTAAAATTGCTTTCGGATCTATACTCTCCATAGCTGATTCATAGCCTTCAAATGTGCTCTTTCCAAAAATGGAAGAAGGCAGAAACGGATATTTATCCGGGTCGGGTAGAAATTGATTTTCGTCAGGTTGAGCCAAAACAGAAAAACCACAACTAGGCGCGGTCGCGCCCCAAATGGTAATGACAGGCACTCCATAGTTCGCGGCAATATGTCCGTTAGCACTATCCATACTTATCATAACTCCTAAAGACTGCATTTCTTGTAGCTGAGCCTCAAAGGACAGCGTTGCAGCATTTTCATGAGCAATTCCTTCAGATACCCATTGGTCGAATTGTTGAGATTCTGTTCCTTTTGCTCCAAATAATACCGTTCGGTATTTTTTACTAAGGTCTTTTAATAACTCTATTGTAAGCTCTGACGGGTATGTTTTATGTAGATGTGCTGCAAAAGGAGCAATCCCTACCTTATGTGATTTTACACTGGCCTTGTCTCTATTCATTTCATCACCTAAAACCCTCTCTTCTAATACAAACCCAAGCTGTGCTATCGTTTTTAAATAAGCCTGAACTTGCGTGTCCAAAAACTCTTTTGGTTTAGGCCCTTTTCTTGTCCACCCCCTTCGAAGTCTTCGTTGTTTCGTGCGCTGACTAACGTTAAGGCCTCTCAGTCTCAAAAACAGGCATAGGATACGGCTCCTAAGGCTATAATGTAAATCAGCGACATCGGTAATGCCTTCAGCAACAATAGATTTAGAAAGTTGCCAAAGACCCAAGAGGCCGCGATATTTTTGAGAATCAAAAGCAATAGTATTCAAATTGCTTTCAGAAGAGAAAATCTTTAAAGGAAAGGTTTTAGAAAGAACGCTTAATTCGACGTCAGGAAAGGCTCTTTTAAACGCCCTAATCATGGGGACGGTCATCGCTACATCTCCTAAAGCAGAGAATCGTATCAGCAACAACTTTCGGGCGCTATTATGCTTTTTTCGCCTCACGAAGCACAGGATTTAAATCGTCGTCATTATACATTTTCATCTGTTTATAGACCTTCATGTACTTTCGTCCCGATTTAAAATCTTCGAGCAATTGTTCGATTGCGCTCATTAGGTCGGTTCGTTGCTCAAGCAACACTTCGAGTTTCTTTTGGCAGGCTTGGCGGTGGTCCTCGCTAGCCTCTGGGCGATTTGCCTCCTCCTGCATGTGGTAAATTTTGAGCGCCAAAATAGACAATCGGTCGAACGCCCAGGCAGGGCTTTCTGTATTGATCTGAGCGTCCTTCATGACCTCAACGTCTTTGTATTCATTCAAGAAAAAAGCGTCCAGATTTTCAACCAAATCTGTACGGTGTTGATTGCTTGCGTCTATTTTTCTCTTGAGCACTAGCGCGTCTTCTGGGTTGATATGGGGGTCACGAATGATGTCCTCATAGTGCCATTGAACCGTGTCAATCCAATTCTTAAGGTAAAAGAGGTGTTCAATATCGCTCCCACTATAAGGATTTGAAATGGGTTGATCAACACGATCAAACCGATGATAGTCCTCGATACTCTGTTCAAAAATCTGATAAGCCTTTGTCGTTAAATCTGATGTCATCATAACTTTTTCGGTTCGAACTAAATTTTGTTCTGTGTGTTCTTAGTTTGTACTTTTACGCTCTCAAGTAACGTATATATGTGGACTTCATTCTTTAATTGGATCTCATTCCTCTTTTCTGATGTGCTTCTAGCACCCTATGATCTATTAAGATTTACTAGCAACTGGTGGTTAGCAAATGGCATCAACTGGCTTTTTGTTATCATAGGTTTCGTTGCTGGCGCTTACTGGATGGGCGAACTTAAGAAATATCACGAGAGCGGAGAAGAAAACAAAGACAACTCTGCCCACTCATTCTTATAGATCGAATCCAATATCCTTGCGATAATTCATCTTATCAAATTTAATTTGGCTCAGGCTGTTATAGCTTTTCGCCAACGCCTCATCTTTGTCTTTTCCAAATGAGGTTAATGCAAGTACTCGACCCCCTGAAGTGAGAACCTCTCCTTCTTTCAAGGTGGTTCCCGCGTGAAACACAACAGATTCTGTTACCTGCTCAACCCCTTTGATCTTCTTGTTTTTTTCATAAGCCTCTGGATACCCTCCCGAAACAGCAATTACTGTGGCGGCGGTTTGTGGATTAATCGAAAGTTCGACCGAACTAAGGGTTCCTTGTGCAATAGCCTCAAACAAATCAACCACGTCACTCTCAATTCTAGGGAAAACCACCTCGGTTTCTGGGTCTCCCATTCTAACGTTATATTCAATAACATACGGCTTACCTTTTACAACCATAAGGCCAATAAAAATGATGCCTTTGTAATTATAGTTCTCAGCCTTTACCCCATTAACGGTTGGCTTTACTACCTCGTTTTCAATGCTTTCAAATAGCTTGTCGTCTACGAAGGGTACAGGAGAAATCGCTCCCATTCCACCTGTATTAAGGCCGGTATCTCCCTCGCCAATCCTTTTGTAGTCCTTCGCCAAGGGGAGAATTTGGTAACTGCCCGTGTTGTCTACTAAAACAAAGCAGCTGCACTCGATACCATCTAAAAACTCCTCGACAACTACTTTTTGTCCGGCTTCACCAAAACTATTGTGGGTTAAGAATTGAGCTAACTCGTTTTTTGCATCGGCTAACTTATCTAAAATAAGCACACCTTTACCTGCAGCTAACCCGTCTGCTTTAAGTACGTAGGGAGGGTTCAATGATTCTAAGAACTTATAGCCTTCCTCAATATTTTCAGAAGTAAAGGTTTGATAGGCGGCTGTAGGTACTCCGTGCTTTTGCATGAAAGCTTTTGCAAAATCTTTTGAGCCTTCTAACTGCGCAGCCACTGCGTCTGGACCAACGACTAAAATAGCGCTTAGGCTTGGGTCATTTTGAAAAAAATCAACAATTCCTTTTACAAGCGGAACCTCTGGCCCTACAATAAGCATCGTAATATTGTGCTCTAAGCAAGCTTGCCCTAATTCAGTAAACTGATCAACCCCAATATTCAGGTTTAAAGCGATCTCTGTGGTCCCTGCATTCCCCGGGGCCACATATAGCGCATCGCATCTATTGCTCTCTGCTATTTTTTGTGCTATGGCGTGTTCTCGCCCTCCTGACCCAACAATTAGTACGCGATGATTCATTTTTTCTTATTCTGATGATTAAACGTTCTGTGTTCTTTTTTATACCACTCCTCGGGCGCTAAGCTCTTGAAGTATTCGATCGTCTTTCTTAGACCTTCTTTTCGTTCAAATTGAGGACTCCAACCCAGTAGTTCTTTTGCTTTGGTAATATCGGGCTGTCTTTGGGTGGGATCGTCGGTAGGTAATTCTTTAAAAGCAATCGGTTGTTCAGACCCCATGATCTCTTTGATCTCTGTGGCAAAGTCTACAATGCTTATCTCGTCTGGGTTTCCTAGATTCACGGGTAGGTGATAATCAGAACGAAGTAAGCGATAAAGCCCTTCTACAAGGTCGTCAACATAGCAAAAACTTCTGGTTTGTTTTCCGTCCCCAAAAACAGTTAGTGGCTCAGAGCGCAAAATCTGACCAATAAAGGCAGGAATGACTCGGCCGTCATTTAGTCTCATTCTTGGGCCGTAAGTGTTGAATATTCGTGCGATTCTAGTGTCTAAGCCATGAAAACGATGATAGGCCATAGTCATTGACTCCTGAAAACGTTTGGCCTCGTCATACACCCCTCTAGGGCCAATCGCATTTACGTTTCCAAAATAGGATTCGTCTTGTGGATGCACCAGCGGATCCCCATATACTTCAGAAGTAGAGGCAATCATAAAGCGTGCCTGTTTGTCTTTTGCTAAGCCTAGCAAGTTGTGGGTTCCTAGTGAACCCACCTTTAAGGTTTGTATTGGAATTTTGAGATAGTCTATTGGGCTTGCAGGAGAGGCGAAGTGCAAAATACAGCTAAGCGGTCCCGATACCGACACATACTCAGTCACATCGTGCTCCACAAAACTAAATCGCGGCTCTGATTTCAAATGATCTAGATTGCGTAAGTCGCCAGTAATTAGATTGTCCATGCCAATAACCTGATAACCCTCGGCCAATAACCGATCTACTAAGTGAGAACCTAGAAACCCTGCTGCACCAGTAATTAAAGCTCTTTTCATGAAGTAGCTAGATATGGTGTTAATAAATCAGCTACATCACGCCCATTCGAAAGACGTTTTACTTTGTTCTGGCCCCCAAGTTTTCCTTGTGATCTCATAAATGCCTCAAAGGCACCTTTCTTCAAAGAGCTCACAACGGCGGGTTTTAAAACCTTTCCTTCTATTAGGTCTTTGTAATACACGTTTTGGTTCTGGACACTATTATCAAGAGATTGTGCAAAAGCCTCCTTGTCATTAGGTTCCTGTTCAAATTCAACGAGCCATTCATGATAGGGCAGACCGCCATCTTTAGGGCTAACCTCTGGTGCTACACTAAATTCTGAAATTCTTACCTCGGGGTGGGCTGCAAGAGCTGCCGTCATGGCTTCTTCTACCTCTTTAGCAATCACGTGTTCGCCGAAAGCGGATATAAAGTGCTTAATTCTTCCAGATACAATTACACGATAGGGTTTCAAAGAGACAAATCGAACAGTGTCTCCGATATTATACCCCCATAAACCTGCGTTTGTTGAAAGAATAAGGGCATAATCTACACCCAGCTGTACGTCAGCTAAAGAAATTCTCGGAGGGTTTTCGTCATAAAACTTCCCAGCCTCAATGAACTCATAAAATATTCCTGAATGCACCTGGAGCAACAACCCCTTGTTTTCTAATGTGTCTTGGTAAGCAAAGAAACCTTCACTAGCAGGAAACAATTCGATACTATCAACTCTTCTTCCTAGCAGATCTTCGAATTTTTGTCGATAGGGCTCATAATTAACCCCCCCGTATACGTAAAGCGAAAAGTTGGGAAACAGCTCTCCAACCCGCTTTCCTGAACGAGCAACAAGCCGCTCAAAATACATCTGCACCCAAGAGGGGATTCCGGCGATCAGGCTCATGTTTTCGTTAATAGTCTCGTCCACTATCGCTTCTACTTTGGTTTCCCAATCTTCAATAATATTAGTCTTCCATGAGGGGAGCCTGTTTTTAAGTAAATAACTAGGAAGGTAGTGGGCTGATATGCCTGATAAACGACCCATTTTAACTGCGCCCTTGGTGTCTAGTACGGGACTTCCTTGTAAGAAAATCATTTTTCCGTTGACATAATCTGCGCTTCCCTTATTGACGATATACTGAAGTAAAGCGAGCTTTGAAGAAGTTACTTGCTCCTTCATTGATTCTGCCGTAATCGGTATGTATTTGGCGCCCGAAGTGGTGCCAGATGTCTTAGCTAAATAAGCAGGTAATCCGGGCCAAAGTACGTTTTTCTCGCCCTTTACAATTCGTTCGACATAAGGCCTTAATTCTTCGTAATCACGAACAGGAACTCTCGCCTTAAAGTCGCTATAGGTATGAATCGATTTAAAATCATGGTCGATTCCAAAAGCCGTATCTCTTGCTTTCGAAACAATCTGCTGAAAAACCGCTTCCTGTGAGGCTACCGGTCGATCAATGTACTTTTTGTTTCGAGCGACGCTCCATCTCGCAAAAGGCTTAGCTAAGAATGACTTTAGGCTCATGATTAAAACTTGATGTATTGTTGAGGGTTAACCGGCTTTCCTTGCTTCCAGAGTTCAAAATGAAGATGTGATCCTGAGCTTAATTCACCAGTGTTTCCGACCGAAGCAATAATTTCTCCCGCAGTCACTGTATCCCCTTGTTTCTTAAATATCACGCCATTGTGTTTGTAAACAGAAACGGTCTCCCCTTGATGCACCACCACCAGGTTATAGCCTGTATTAGCAGACCATTCAGCATGTAATACCGTGCCATCGGTGATCGCCTTAACTCCTGTTCCTTCTGCCGCTGCAATATCAATGGCGAGGTGTCCCACCGTGGGGTCATAAGCGCCAGAAACGACCCCGCTTAACGGAGCAAAATAAAGTGGATTTGAAATAGTAGTCTCTACCACGGGGCTATAAGCTTCTTCCTTCTTCACTTGGCTTTCAAGTTCTAGCATAGCAATACTTTTTCTCGTCTCTAACAGTTGGTCTGTAGAAGGGGCGTCCATGAAAACCATTGTGCTGTCTATTTCGGGAGCTTCGTAAACCACTTCTCCACTAAGTACCCTACGAATTCCCTCAATGTATTTTGAATCGGTTTCGATTACGCGCTGTAAGGAGTCGGTTTTAACCAATAGCGTCTCTACCTCGCGTTGCAGCGCGGCAGATTCTATTCCTGGAATAAAGTATCGTAATGGAGTTACTGCGATGACGAAAAAAGAAAGGGCGCTTACAAGACCCACAAAAATGACTAAAAAAACAAATGCGTTCAGGCGAGATAACCGTTGAGAGAACACTTCTTCGAAGGTCTCGTCGTTTACCACCAGAAGCTTGAAGGTGTCGAATAATTTCGAACGATCCTTCGGGCTGTTTTTTTGTGTTTTAGACATTAAAGCAAATATACATCTTGACCTTCAAACGGGTTAATTTTACTACATTTATGCAATAAATCATTGATTATGTCTCTTTCTTATACACTTGGTATTGTAAGCCCTTGGCAAATTATTGTTGTCGTAGCTCTTGTTTTATTGTTGTTTGGGGGTAAAAAGATTCCTGAATTGATGCGCGGCTTAGGTAGTGGTATCAAAGAATTTAAGGACGCCACTAAAGAAGAGGAAGACAACGGAGGAAAAGAGCTCAACTCTTAATAGCTGTCGCTATTCCTTATTCTGGGGATAAATCTTTATCGTTTTGATAATTGCCTCTAATTCGAAGAGGTAATCTCTCTTTTCTTGGTTAGGCGCAAAAACAAAGCCTTCAACCACTAATTTTCTTTGATTAATGGTGTCGTTTACAATGTAAGAAACGAAGGGCCCTGCCATCGGATACCCACTAATCTCCCACATCCCTCGAACTTCGGCAGCATTGAATCCGCCCACCTCAGCCGAAAAAACATAGGGTCTGAAAATCTGCTCTGTAATCTGAAAAGTCTTCGTGTCTGGGATGTCTGGACCGGGAATGTTCGCCTCTCCAACAGAATCTCTAACAGCTATAATGTCTTCAAGAAAACGTTCTTTGTTCGAAAAGCGATCGTTGTCTAATGGGTAGATAACCAGATTCATCGTACCATTCTCGATAGGGCGATCAATCCATATAAAATCTTTACTAAAAACCCCTGGTCTATATATTGAAGGCATGGTAAGGTCAATACCCATCAATTTTTTTAATCTTGGTTCGGTATAAAGTGATCGCTTGAAGCGCTGTTGGGCAACTTTTAGATCAGAAGTTCGAAAACTGTCAACCATTTGAACACCTATAAGATCAATATTTTGAATGAGTTCAACCTCGGTTCTGCCTTTTATCACCGCGATGTGTTGAGGTTCGGCATATAAGTTCCTCTTGATATGTGAACGGGATAAAGTGTCGAAATCGATGACTACAACGTTTCGATTTCTCATGATTGCGCCTCTAAATAGATTGGGTTGTAAGGGTCTAAGGTCAAGTGTCGGCTCATCAACGCCCAAACCTAGTTGTCTAGTTTGAAGATACGAGCGAAGGCGATCTCCAACCTCTGAATCAAGTAAAGATTGGTCTGCAACAATTAAGACCTCGCTAAGCGGGCCTGTTGCTTCAGGCAAATAATCTTTTAAAGCTTCTTGCTTACAAGAATACGTCGTAAAGACTAATAACAGAAGGAAAAACTTCAGAGGTCTAATCATGATTTAGGATATCTTCTCGGATAAATCGTTAGGCGCTGACCGACTCGAATCACATTACCGTTCAAATTGTTCCATGAGCGAATTTGCCTCACAGAAACGCCGTATCTGTCTGCAATAATGCTAAGCGCATCACCAGATTTTACGCGATACCGGAGACGCTCAGGGCCACTAACGAGAGCAGCCAAAGGCTTTTCAGAAGCGTCCTCTTGTTTTTTGGCGAGTGCGTAAACTTCTCCTTCTGTACTGATAAAGTCTCCTATTAATGCCTTTGGAAGTCTTAGTGCATAATCTTTCCCTTTGACATAGGGTATCGTGGCCATCCGATAGGAGGGGTTTAAAACCGCTAACTGATCTTTAGTAATAGGCAGCTCCTCGGCGATTTGGTCGAAAGTGATACTTCGTTTGATGTGAATAGTGTCTGTCTCTAGATAGGTTCTTTCTAAGCTTTCCGCACTTAATCCATGCTCTTTGGCATGCTCAAACAAATAGAGGATAGCGTAAAATCGGGGAACATAGTCTGCCGTCTCTTTAGGGAGATAGGGTCTTATATTCCAATAATTCGTGTATCCGCCCGAGCGGCGAATAGCTTTTGAAACATTTCCCGGTCCTGAATTATACGCAGCAAGAGCGAGGTCCCAGTTATCAAATATTCGGTAGAGTTGCTTTAAATAGGCCGCGGCAGCCTTGGTACTCTTCAGAGGATCGCTTCTATCGTCAACGTAGTTGTTTACCTCCAGTCCAAACGATTTCCCCGTACTGTACATGAATTGCCACAGGCCTTTTGCGCCTACATACGACCTTGCTTTAGGATCTAATGCAGACTCAACGATGGCTAAATATTTCAATTCTAATGGGAGGTCGTTCTCATCGAGTACCTGTTCGAAGAGCGGAAAATAAAAGGCACTCACCTGAAGCATTCTGCGAATGAGTGTGGCATCACCTCTTAAATACTTGGCGATTTCTCGCTCTAGAATAGGGTTGTAGGCAATCTGAAAAGGAGTTTTTTGGTTGATCGTTTCAAACCGATCTATCAGAAGCTCTTTATTTACCTTCTTTTCAATATTATCTCCCGTGGTCTCATGAATCAAGGTAAAGAGAGACCTTGTCTCCTTTAATTTTTCAAGCCAAATCGAATCGTATTTAAACGCTCTAGTAGAGTCGGGAATCGCATAACTAGGTAGGCGCTGATCAGAAAATACCGACGCATAACCTAATTCATTAAAAGCTTCAAGGCTCTTTTTACTAGCAACTCCCGGGGTGCTTTGCGCTACCGCCACAGAGGATAGTAAACTGATAATGAAGCTTCTAAAAATCAAAACAATAATTTTATCCCTCTAAGATAGCTGCAATTCCTGGTAGAACAATGCCCTCTAGACTTTCAAGCATTGCACCACCGCCGGTTGAGACGTAGCTTACCTTGTCTTCAAAGCCAAACTGCTTAACCGCAGCAACAGAATCACCTCCTCCAACTAAAGAGAATGCACCAGCTTTAGTAGCAGCTTCTACAGAGCGGCCGATAGATTTAGTTCCTTCAGCAAAAGTTTCAATTTCAAAAACTCCAACAGGACCGTTCCACAGCAGCGTCTTTGAAGACATAATAACTTCGTGAAAGTTTTTCAGTGTTTGAGGCCCCGCATCTAAACCTTCCCAACCTTCTGGAATAGCGTTTGATGCGACGACTTGGGTATTTGCGTCTTTCGAAAAATCGTCCGCTGCCAAAACATCTACAGGTATATGAACCTCAACGCCTGCGGCTTTAGCTTTTTCTAAAATAGATAATGCTAAGTCTAATTTGTCTAACTCGCAAATCGAATTCCCCACTTCTCCACCAAGCGCCTTGATAAATGTGTAGGTCATACCCCCTCCAACGATAAGGTGGTCGATTGCGGGTAATATGTTTTCAATAATGGTGATTTTCGAAGAAACCTTTGAACCCCCCATAATAGCCGTTACCGGTTTTTCTCCTGATTTTAAGACTTTGTCAATGGCCTTGATTTCTTTTTCTAAAAGAAGTCCAAAACATTTGTTTCCTTTGAAGTGAGCTGCAATAACTGCGGTTGACGCGTGAGCTCTATGTGCGGTTCCAAAAGCGTCATTTACATAAATGTCTCCGAGTTTCGCAAGAGAAGCTGCAAACGCCTCATCACCAGCCGTCTCTTCATTATGGTATCTAAGGTTTTCAAGCAATAAGACTTGACCCGGCTCAAGGGCTGCTGCTTCTGCCTCTGCTTCAGGGCCAACACATGAGGTTGAAAACTTAACCGCCACACCTAAAATTTCAGCAACTTTATCTGCAATGTGTTTTAATGATAATTCTGGCTTTGCCTCCCCGCCCGGACGACCAAGGTGACTCATTAAAATAGCGCTTCCTCCTTGTTCTAAGACGTGAATAATCGTAGGTTTTGCGGCTTCAATTCGGCTCGCGTCAGTAACCTCCAGATCACTGTTTAACGGAACATTAAAATCAACTCGGATTAAGGCTTTTTTACCTGAAAAATTAAAAGATGATAGGGTGCTCATGCTGTTTGTTTTTTGAATCCCCCAAATGTAGCGAAATACTATCTTTGAAGCATGGATTTTTCAGGAGTAGTTGGATTTGAGAACAGTAAGAAGGGCTTAAAACATTCCATTGATTCGGGTCGTTTACCTCACGCACAGCTCTTCGTTTCAGAAGAAAATGGATCTACACTTCCTCTTGTTTTTTGGATGTTAACTCAGCTTTTTAAGGGAGATAGTAAAGTGTCTAAACTTATTCATCCTGATATTCATCTGCTTTTTCCTACCTCAAACACTATTGGCGTATCTTCTAAAAATGTGCGTTCCTCTGATCAACTGAACGATTTTCGATCTGCCGTTTTAGAAAACCCCTATCTTACTTATGGTCAGTGGATTTCTAAGAATTCTTCAGCAGGGGGGAGTTTTACAATTCGAACTGAAGATGCTAAAGAAGCTGTTCAAAAACTTCATCTCAAGCCCGTCGAAGGCTCGTATCGCGTCCTCGTCATTTGGGGTACAGAATTCTTAAAAGACCAGTCGGCTAACCGACTTCTAAAGTTCATTGAAGAACCTCCTGCAGGAACACTTATTATCATGACTACGCAAAACGAACGAAATGTTTTGGAAACGATTCGGTCAAGGAGTCAGCGAGTGTTCGTAGGTCCTGAAACCAAAGACGTCGTAAAAGATGCGCTGACCGATCTTGGCCTTTCTAAAGAAAACGCAACGATCTATTCAGAGCGATCTAAAGGAAGTGTTTCGTGGGCTATGAATCAATATCTAAACAAGGAACAGTCCCAAGACTTCGAAAAGCGCTTTGTAAGTTGGGTTCGTTCAGCGTTTCTAGCTAAGAAGAACAAGAGCGCTGTTGCTGAGCTTCTAGATTGGGCTGAAGATTTGGTTAAATTAGAGCGTGGGGTTCAACGTGAATTTTTGCTTTTTGCGATGGATCAAATACGAAGTTCTCTGCTTATTCAATATCGCGCTGGCGATCTAGTGCTACAACAAGAGTTAGTAGAAGGTTTTAAACTAGAAAAATTTGCTCCCTTTATTCACCATAACAATGCGATGGATTTAGTTCAGTCTATTGAGAACGCCGTTTCACATTTGGGGACCAGCGCAAACCTTAAAATGACCTTTAGTGACTTAGCGCTTCAAATGACCAAACTGCTGCATGCACCAAAATAAACCTTTATGATTTTCGCGATTTATACCTGTTTAGCCATTCTATGCATCGTTTTTGTTCAAAGCGGGATTGACAAAATCTTTCATTTTAAGAGTGAAAAAGATTTTGTTCAAAGCCACTTTAGTAAAAGTCCTCTAAGCAAAGTGTCGGGTGCCTTATTTGTGATTCTTACGGTTTTAGAAATTTCATCGGGAGTATTGAGCGCTGGAGGAATTATTCATCTCTATCTGCACGACAATCTTATTATGGCGAATCTAGCGAGTGCTCTTTCATCAATAACACTACTTTCTCTTTTACTTGGTCAACGTGTAGCTAAAGATTATGCTGGAGCACAAACAATCATCATCTATCTTATTCCGGTTGTGTTATTATTCATAACCCTTGAGCTATACCAAGCATAAGGGTTTTTTATTGTTTTTTTAGAATTGATAGTTTTTTCTTATTCAATAATTAGTTCTTACGGGCTGTTTTAAGCTGCTTTTAAAATTTAAGCGTGTCTTTTTATGAGAGGTTAACCAAAAGCGTCTTAAAGCGCCTTATTTGGTTTTTTTAGCAACAAGAAGGAGTGCGGACGGCTTCTTTGAAGCTTTATTAGTAAGAACGGCGAAAACCCCAAGCAAAACAGCTCTTAGTAGCGGAAATTGGCAACCCTTATACTTTTCAGAAAGATAAGCCACATAAAAAAGGTCAAATATCTGTGGTTCGTAAGCTTTAATTTCAAAGCCGACAGACCTCAATGTGCGTTCAAGATTTTCCTTATCAAAATGCCAAACATGTCTTGGAACATCATAGCCAGCCCAAAACTCACCGTAATATTCAGCGTCCCAACTTTTACAATTGGGTACTGCAACAAACAATCTACCTTCGTCTGAAAGGAGGGTGTTAATGGTTGATAAATCTTCTTTTAAATGAGGAAGATGTTCTAACACATGCCAGAGGGTAATTATATCAAATGTTTCGTTGATGTCTGATAGGGAAGAGGCAACCGCCAAGCCCTTCTTGCCACATAATTCACGCGCCCTAGCAGAAGGTTCGACACCCGAAGTGTGTTTGTCATCGAATACAGACAGAAAGGCTCCGTCGCCACAACCAATATCGAGAACTGAACCATATGAGTTGTGGTATCTCTCTACCAACCTTCTTTTAATTCTGTTTCTCAGAACCTTAGCCATGGAGTACAGGTAATCTATCAAGCCTTTATGCTGACTACCATGAGACCTATAATTTTCAGCTTCATAATAACTAGACAAATTTTCTGGAATTGGTCTAGTCGTTAGCACACCGGTTTTTTCGTCTCTTTCGATTCGAAACGTTTCTTGGCTTAAAAAGTGATCTTTAACATTCATTATATGTGTTCCACGTGGAACCTATCGGCCCAGATGTACTAATAAAACACTGATGTCTGATGGAGACACACCGCTGATTCTAGAAGCTTGAGAAACCGTTGCAGGTCTTATTTTATTCAGTTTTTCACGTGCCTCAAAAGAAATAGAAGTCATTGTGGTATAGTCTACATTCTCAGGGATTTTGACATATTCTAATCTGGAAAGCTTGTCAGCGTTGTTCTTTTCCTTCTCTATATAGCCGGCATACTTCACTTGAATTTCTGCTTGTTCGCAAGAATCAGAATCAAAATCATGCTTGTCAAAAAACTCACAAACATTCGGTAAACCTCGAAGATCTTCAAGGTTAACCTCTGGTCTAGAAAGCAGTTTTTTAAGTTTATCGTGTTGCTTAACAGGTGTTGAAGAAACCTTATTTAGAAGCTTGTTCGCTTCATTAAAATCATAGGATTCATTGTCTAAGAAACCAACAATTTGCTCGGTTTGGGAGATTTTACTTTCCAAAGCCCTAAGTCTGGGCTCTTTGGCAAGCCCCAAATGGTATGAACGCTCAGTAAGCCTAAGGTCTGCATTATCCTGCCTCAAAAGTGTCCGATATTCTGCTCTAGAGGTAAACATTCGATACGGCTCCTCTGTGCCTTTGGTAATTAAATCATCTATAAGGACACCAATGTACGCCTCGTCTCTTCTGAGGACCAGTGCATCCTTCTCTTTAACCTTCAAGGCCGCATTCAACCCTGCCATTAAACCCTGGCTCGCGGCTTCTTCGTATCCGGTGGTCCCATTAATCTGCCCTGCAAAGAACAGGCCGTCAATTAATTTAGTTTCTAGCGTGTTCTTCAATTGAGTAGGGGGAAAGTAGTCGTACTCAATAGCATACCCAGGCCTAAAAAACTTAACATTTTCAAAGCCTGCGACACTTCGTAAGGCTTTGTATTGCACATCCTCTGGAAGAGAGGTGGAAAATCCATTGACATAAACCTCGACGGTTTTCCAACCCTCCGGCTCAACGAAAATTTGATGGCTATCCTTTTCTGCAAAGCGATTGATCTTATCTTCAATAGAAGGACAATAACGAGGCCCAATACTCTGAATGTTTCCATTAAACATCGGGCTACGATCAAATCCTTCTCTCAGTAGGTCGTGAACCTCGGTGGAGGTATAGGTAAGATGGCAATCTAGCTGATGGTCAAGTCTAAAATTTCTAAGATAGGAGAAGTTGCCAGGAATAGCATCACCCGGCTGAGGGGTCATTTTAGAATAATCTAAAGAGCGACTGTCAACCCGAGGCGGTGTACCGGTCTTCATTCTTCCGCTATCAAAACCTAGGTCGATCAATTGTTCTGTTATACCAGTACTAGCCTTTTCACCGGCTCTACCGCCGCCGAAGTTCTTCTCGCCAATGTGAATTAACCCATTTAGAAAAGTTCCGTTGGTCAAAACGACTGCTTTAGCCCGAATATCGATGCCTAGCGCTGTCCTCACTCCAGAAACCCGACCACCTTCTATTACCAATCCCGTAATCATTTCTTGATAAAAGTCAAGTAGCGGTGTTTGTTCTAGTCGAACCCTCCAAGATTCAGCAAAAAGCATTCTGTCGTTCTGTGTTCTTGGACTCCACATCGCCGGCCCCTTTGAACGATTGAGCATCTTAAACTGAATAGCACTTTCGTCGCTAACCAAACCGCTGTAACCACCGAGAGCATCAATTTCACGAACGATCTGACCCTTAGCAATGCCGCCCATGGCGGGGTTGCAAGACATCTGTCCAATGTTTTGAAGATTCATGGTAACTAGGAGAGTTTTCATTCCCATATTTGCACCTGCAGCCGCAGCTTCGGCTCCGGCATGACCTCCACCAACTACGATTATATCATATTCTTCTGCAAACATATCTTAATGTTCCACGTGGAACCTATTTAAAGCAAGTTGTTCTTGATTACGCATTTCACCCTTAGAGATCTCGTCTTTATCATCATGCCCAGCCAAGTGCAATAAGCCATGTACACAAACCCTGCATAGTTCGTCTGTATTCGAAACCTCAAAGGTTAACGCGTTAGCAACAACGCGTTCATAACTAATACATAGGTTGGCTTCCTCGAGGCCGTCAGATCTAAAATCATAAGTAATAATATCTGTATAAGTGTCGTGGTCTAAATGTTCTTTATTCAATTTCAAAAGCTCCTCATCAGACATAAAGGAATAAACAACTTCTAGTGAAAGGTTTAATAGATCCATCTCAGACAAGAGCCAGGCTTTAACAGCTAAATGGTCGGCCCAATCAGGAAAGTTTATAAAATCGACATCTCTAATCACATAACAAAGATATCAATAGATTTTAGGTGAATGGCTACCTTTGCTTTCCAAATAAGAAACTATGCAACCAAGACTACGTTTTGCCCCATCTCCAACAGGACCTCTACACATAGGAGGTGTCAGAACAGCTTTGTACAACTATCTTCTAGCAAAAAACTTAGGTGGTACGTTTATTATACGAATTGAAGACACCGACCAGTCTCGTTATGTGCCGGGCGCTGAAGAATATATCCTTCAATCAATGGCTTGGTTAGGAATAGAGGCAGAGGAAGACCCTAATAAAAGTGGACCACTAGGACCTTATCGTCAAAGTGAAAGAAAAGAAATTTACCATAAATATGCTTTAGAGCTTGTTGTTAAGGGATGGGCATATTATGCGTTCGATAGTTCCGAAGATTTAACTAATTACAGAGAGGTCGCAGAAAAAAAAGGTGAACGATTTCTATATGGGCCATTAAACCGAAAAGAGCTTAACAATAGTCTTTCTTTGAATGAGTCTGAGACTCAATCTCGTATTGAAAATGGTGAAGAATTTGTTATTCGATTTAAAACTCCAGAAAATAAAGAGATCGTATTCCATGATGAAGTAAGAGGAAAAATCACTGTTAATACGAATACTTTAGATGATAAGGTGTTATATAAGAGCGATGGTATGCCTACTTATCATTTAGCGAATGTGGTTGACGATCATTTAATGCAAATAACTCACGTGGTTAGGGGAGAAGAGTGGTTACCCTCATTAGCGCTACACACATTGTTATATCAGGCATTTGAATGGACACCCCCTTTATTTGCACACTTACCCCTACTGTTAAAGCCCACTGGAAAAGGAAAGCTTAGTAAACGAGATGGCGAAGCTGGAGGTTTCCCTGTGTTTCCATTATCTTGGAATGAATCTATCGGATACAAAGAAGCCGGATACGAACCTGAAGCCCTCTTAAATTTTTTAGGTCTACTCGGATGGAACCCTGGCGATGACACCGAAGAAATGACTTTAGCAGAAATGGTTGAAAAATTCAGTCTAGGTCGTGTCCAAAAATCAGGAGCAAGATTTGACTTAGAAAAACTCAACTGGTTCAATGCACAAGCGCTTCAAAAGTTAGACCCTACGGAAATTGTAGCTCGTTATAAAAAGAGAAACAATAATTTCGATGCATTTCCTGAAAGCGTACTCGTTGCGGGCGTTTCATTGGTAAAAGAGCGACTAATAAAGGTTGATGATCTCAATGATCAACAATATTTATTTCAGGAACCTCACAGCTATGACGATAAGGCCGTTAAAAAGCAGTGGAAAGAAGAAACTCCAGAATTGTTACAAGCGTTCTTAGAAGACTTAGCACTGGTTCCTGAAGGTTCTGAGCCAGTGAAAAAAGCAATCCATGACTTTTGCCAGAAGCACGAAATAGGAATGGGTAAAATTATGGTCCCACTTCGTATCGCATTAGTAGGAAGCCTTCAAGGACCCTCAGTCGATGAATTAATTAACTTCCTAGGAATTGAGACCGTTAAAAAGCGTATCAATATCGCTTGTGAAAAACTGTAGCTACTCTTTTTGCTCTAGCTTCGCCCAGCTATCTCTAAGACCTACTGTGCGATTGAAAATAAGTTGCTTTCCGTTGTTTTCTTCTAACACAAAATAACCCATTCTTTGGAACTGAAAAGAGGTACCTGCCTTAGCTTCTTTCAGTGAAGGCTCTGCATAAGACTTAATAATTTCTAAAGAGTTGGGGTTTACAAAGTCTAAAAAGTCTTTGTCTTTATGAGCATCAGGGGTAGGGTCTGTAAATAGACGATCGTAAAGACGCACTTCAGTTTCAACCGCTGTATTTGCAGCAACCCAATGTAAGGTACCTTTAACCTTGCGCTCTGATTCTGGTGTCCCGCTACCGCTTAAACTTTTAGGATCATAGGTACAATGGATTTCTGTAATGTTTCCATCTTCATCCTTAATACATGATTCTGCTTTAATGATATAAGCATTCTTTAAACGAACTTCTCCACCAAGCTTTAATCTGAAAAATTTACGATTAGCTTCTTCTTTAAAATCAGCCTTCTCAATATAAAACTCTCTTGAAAAAGGTATACTCCTAGAGCCCAATGTAGGATCTTCAGGGCTGTTTTCAGCCTCTAACCATTCTACCTTATCCTCTGGATAATTGGTAATAACCACTTTTACTGGGTCTAAAACAACCATAACTCTTGGAACGGTTCGGTTCAATTCCTCACGAACGTGATATTCTAAAACAGATAAATCAACCACGTTTTCTCTCTTCGCAATACCTATGGCTTCTGCAAATTTCTGAATAGCTAAAGGCGGATATCCTCTACGTCGCATTCCTGATATAGTAGGCATTCGAGGATCATCCCATCCGTCAACGTATTTTTCATTAACCAATTGCAATAATTTTCGCTTACTAACAACGGTATGAGAAAAATTTCTGCGCGCAAATTCTCGCTGCTTGGGTCTTAGTTTACTAGGATCAATAATTTGATCTAAACACCAATCATAGAGCTCACGGTGCATAGCAAACTCCAAAGTACATAAAGAGTGTGAAATCTGTTCTATATAATCACTTTGACCATGTGCCCAATCATACATTGGATAAATAGACCATTTATCACCAGTACGATGGTGATGTTTATGCATTATACGATAAAGTATAGGATCTCTCATCAGCATGTTTGAAGAGCTCATTTCAATTTTGGCTCGAAGAACATGAGTTCCTTCAGTGTGCTTTCCGGCTTTCATTTCTCTAAACAAATCCAAATTTTCTTGAATCGAACGATCTCTGAAAGGACTAAAAATTCCTGCTGTGGTAGGAGTTCCTTTTTGAGCAGCAATATCATCAGCTGATTGAGAATCTACATAAGCTAAGCCTTTACTTATTAAATCTTCAGCCCATATATACAATTGATCAAAATAATCTGATGCATAACACTCCTCAGCCCACTGAAAACCTAACCAAGAAACATCTGCTTTAATTGAATCCACAAATTCTTGTTCTTCTTTACTAGGATTAGTGTCATCAAATCGAAGATTGACAGGGGCATTGTATTTATTACCTAAACCAAAATTCAAACAGATAGAACTAGCGTGACCAATGTGTAGATAACCATTAGGCTCTGGAGGAAATCTAAAACGTAAAGATTCTTTTGAACAGTTAGATTGTGACAAATCCTCTTCAATGATATGTTCAATAAAATTTAATGATCGCTTAGCTTCTTCCATTTGGGCATATTATAGTAATGCAAAGGTAGCATTTCCTACTTTTGCTTTATGGGAGAAATACACCTTAACAACATTAAGTTATACGCCTATCACGGATGTTTAAAAGAAGAATCTATCATTGGTAGTGATTATCGTGTAGATGTAATTTTATACACCTCATTAGAAAAATCGTGTGGGAGTGATGAATTAAAAGACACTATTGATTATGTAGATGCTACCGCTATTGTGTCTGAAGAAATGGCAATACCTTCAAAACTTTTAGAACATGCGGCTGAACGTATTATTTCAAGGTTCTTTATTTCGTTTCCAAGTCTTTTAAAAACCTCTGTTTGTGTTGCTAAAATAAACCCGCCTATAGGAGCAAATGTCGACTCAGTGGCTGTAAAACTTATCAGACAAAGAGATACTTAGGAAAAAGCAGAAATTTTAATGTAAATTTGCCACCTAATTGGCATCGTGGCCGAGTGGCTAGGCAGAGCTCTGCAAAAGCTTGTACAGCGGTTCGAATCCGCTCGATGCCTCTTTTTTTTATACCTTTTCTAGGTATTCAAAATCAATTTGACGCTTCAATACATCAGCATTCTTCACCCGTATTTTTACCGTCTGCCCTAATTGAATAGTATCTCCTGTTTTATGACCTACTAAGGCGTATTGGTCTTGGTCAAAAGAATAGATATCACCACCAATATCTCTGATTCGAACCATTCCCTCACATTTATTTTCAAAAAGCTCGACATAAATACCCCAATCAGTTACCCCAGAAACAACCCCTTCGAATTCTTGATTGATAAATTGAGCCATGAATTTTACTTGCATATATTTAATCGAATCTCTTTCAGCATTAGCAGCTAAAACTTCACGTTCTGATGAGTGTTTACATTTTAATTCATAAGGTTCCGCTGCAACACTACTACCACTATCCAAATAATGTTGTAATAATCGATGTACCATTACATCCGGATAACGGCGAATGGGTGAAGTAAAATGGGAGTAGAAATCAAAAGATAATCCATAATGACCGATGTTATCGGTAGAGTAAACAGCTTTACTCATACTTCGAATAGTAAGTGTATCAACTAATTGCTGTTCCACCTTTCCATGAACGTCTGACAATAAAGCATTAATAGAAGTACTTATTGATTTACGATCTTTTAAATTAAGTTGATGTCCGAACTTAGAAATCACTCCATTTAATGCTTGTAATTTATCAAAATCAGGTTCGTCGTGAATACGATATATGAAGGTCTTTTTTTGTTTACCAATAAATGCAGCAACACTTCGATTGGCTAAAAGCATAAACTCTTCAATTAGCTTATTCGCTTGTTTGCTTTGTTTAAAAAAGACTCCGACCGGTTCATTATTTTCATTTAAATGAAATTTCACCTCTTCTTTATCAAAAGATATAGCACCTGAATTCATGCGCTGTGATCGAAATATAATTGCTAATTCATTCAAAGTTTGAATAGCATTAACTACTTCTTTATCAATAGAATAACTACCTGAAGATCGAATAGAAATTTCTTCAGGTATTATAAAATCACCCGTATCTATAATATATTCTGCTTCGTGATAAGCAAAACGTTCGTTAGAATTAATGACCGTTCTACCAAACCACTCATTAACCACTTTAGCTTTAGATGTAATCTCGAAAACAGCAGAGAATGTATATTTTTCTTCATTAGGTCTTAGAGAGCACGCTTTATTTGATAAAATTTCTGGAAGCATAGGTACAACCCGATCAACCAGATACACAGAAGTTGCTCGATCAAAGGCTTCGTCGTCAAGAATAGAACCTTCCTTTAAATAATGGGAAACATCTGCGATATGCACTCCAATTTCGAAATTACCGTTATCTAATACTTTAAACGATAGCGCATCGTCAAAATCTTTAGCATCGGTAGGGTCTATAGTAAAAGTGAGAACATCTCTAAAATCTCTTCTTTTACTTATTTCTTCCTCTTTAATCGAGGTATCAATACGATCTGCATATTGCTGTACTTCTGGTTCGAAAAATAAAGGCAAACCATATTCAGCAAGGATAGCATGGATTTCAGTCTGATGAAGCCCAGTTTTACCAATATTTTCAATAATTCTAACCTCAGGAGATTTATTCGCACTTCCCCAGTTAACGATCTCTACTATAACCTTATCATCGGTTTCCACCTTTTTTACAAGGCTTTCTTTGACGAAAAAATCAGTATGTATTTTAGAAGATAAAGGTCTAACAAATAAAAACTTAGGGCTCTTTTCAACAATACCTACAAAAGTATTTTGATTGCGTTCTATAATTTTGGTTACGACAGCCTCAGCCTTATTTCCTTTTTTAAAGCGTTTATTTTCTTTGAATAATACTTTGTCTTTATGAAAGGCTCCTTTAAGGTTAGTATAATGAACAAATAAATCATTTTCTAACTGATCTGAAATAATGTATCCATTTCCAGAGCTATTCAAATCAATAATACCTTCATAAACTTCAGGTGTATCGTTGAGTAATTGATAGCATCCAGTTACTGGCTCTTTAATACGCTTTTCACTTACCAGCTTTTTTACTCGCTTAAGTAGTTCATTTCGGATGTGGGTATCTCTTAAATCTAAAGCAGAGGCTATCTGTTTAAAGTTGTAAGCTTTATCAGGATGACTTTCTAAAAATTCGAACAACATTTTAGTCAATCCTGTTCCCTTACTTTTTCCTTTTTTCTTCTTTTTAAACATCTAGTTAATAACCTCTTTTTTTTTATTTAATTCTTTTCGAAGATATGGGGTTTATTATTGTTTGTTAATAGCTACAATAACTATTTAATCAAAAAATTGATTTTATAACTTATCAGAAGTTTTAAACTATTGCATTGAAATAAATATTTTGATAATCAATTATTTAGATTAGTTTTTAACGCTTTTAAATACGTGATTAACAATTCTATTTTAATTCTTTTAGTAGTGTTTTAACGTTAATAACTGTAAATCTTGTTTTGATTATTAGTAGAAAAAAGAGAATAAATAAGTCTTGCTTACTACCTCAAAATATCGCATTACATTTATTGCTTTAATAATCATAATGCTAGTTATTAGCATCTATTAACTACCTATCAACAATCAAAATCTTGTTTTTAACATGAAACTAGCCATTGGAAATGATCATGCCGGATCTGATCTTAAGAAAAAAATAGTCAACCTACTTCAGGCTCAAAATATAGAAGTTGTGAATTATGGCACTGATCAAAATGAATCAGTGGATTATCCTGATTTTGCTCATCCGGTGGGTAAGTCAATACAAGAAAATAAAGTTGATCTAGCCATTGTAATTTGTGGTAGTGGTAATGGTGTAAATATGGTAGTTAACAAATACCCTAAAGTTCGATCTGCCCTATGTTGGAATACTGAATTAGCAGCTCTAGCCAGAAGCCATAATAATGCCAATATATTAGCCATTCCAGCGCGTTTTGTTTCAGAAGAAGTTGCTATTGAAATGGTAAACACCTTTTTAACCACACCTTTTGAGGGTGGTAGACATCAAAATAGAGTAGAAAAGATTTAGAGATGGAATTAAAATCTTTTAAGGAATTAGATAGTACTGAACTCTATGAAATATTAAAACTTAGGGCAGAGGTATTTGTTATCGAACAAGACTGTAATTATTTAGACCCTGATGGTCAAGATTACAGTGCCTATCATTTATACGATAAAAAAGAAGGTCAAATTATTTCTTATGCCCGCTTATACGAATCAAAAGAGTATTGTTATATTGGTAGGGTGCTTACTTCTATATCTGTTAGAAGAGAAGGTTATGGGATTCATTTGATGAATGAAGCAATCAAGCAATGTAAATTACTATATCCGAATAAAGATATTGTTATATCTGCACAAGAATACCTTTTGAAGTTTTACGGAGATTTTGGATTTGTAGCTGAAGGAGAACGTTATTTCGAGGATAATTTACCTCACTTCAAAATGAGAATCAAGTTGTCCTAATCCCTTATTTAGAGCCACTGTAATTTTATCTGACTGTTCTAAATCAGTTGTAGCTAAATAACTTATAGCTAGGTGTATCGGATATTCTTTAAATCGTTCATGTTTTCTATACCCCTCTCTAAGAATTCGTTTTGCTCGGTTTCGATCAACCGCTTTTTTAAATAACCGTTTAGGAGCAGAAAATAAAACTTTAGAATCCAGGTTTTCGTTGATGATATAATGAAAACGCAATGGATAAGTCGTAAAACTTTTACCCTCTTTAAATAAGAGGGTAATTTGTTTTTCAGACTTTAATTTTACCTGTTTAGGGAGCTTGGTAGACATTATTTTTCTTATCAATATCTGCCATGCGGCCTGTTGGATCGATTTCTATTTTATCAATATCAAGACCTTCTAAAGTGAAAGAATAAGAAGGTTTAGCCCAGCTCCAATCTGTTAAAACGGTAATCTGTTCTGATTTCTTTTCACCACGCATTTCAGTCAAAGGGATATAATAGTTTAATTGATTACCATTTTTAAGAGTTACGACAATATCTAAAGGCATCGGCATTGAACCCTTTCTATTTATAGTAACTACGGTATTTTGATCATTGTAAGAAACCTCATCAATCGCATAATCGATGGTATTAATGGTTTGTGTCCAATCTTGTAGGTACCAACCTAAATGCATTCCACTTATTTTTTCAGCCGTTCTAATAATATCTGTTGGGGTAGGGTGGGTAAATTTAAAGTTTGAATAATAGTTCTTTAAGGTTTGAGCTAGTGCTTCTTCTCCGATAATATAACCTAGTTGAGACAGAAAAACCGAACCTTTAGAGTAAGCACCAATACTGTAGGTATAATTGAAATTATATCGATCAGAGTGAGTGGTTAAAGGTTGTTCATTACCTGATTTTACTAAACTATAGTAGCCCCTGTAACTTGATAAGTAGGGTTGTTCGTTTTTACGATCCATAATCTCATTCATACACCAGCTTGATATATACGAAGTAAAACCTTCATCCATCCAAGCGTGCTTTCCTTCGTTAGTAGCTAGTACATGTTGAAACCAGGAGTGAGCTAATTCATGAACCATTACTCCTACTAGACTAGAGAAACTTCTTTCACCAGTAATTAATGTTCCCATAGCATATTCCATACCACCATCACCACCTTGAATAACACTGTATTGTTTGTAGGGGTAAGGGCCTATATGCGTATTGAAGTATTTCATTGCATCAGCTGTTTTAGGTTGTAATGCCTTCCAGTTTGCTGCTAGCTCTTCGTTGTTTTTATAAAAGAAATGTAGGGTTACATCATCTTCTGTAATTAATTGATCGTGAACATAGTCAGGGTCAGCAGCCCACATAAAGTCGTGAACATTGGGAGCTATGAAATGCCAAGAGAGTTTTTTTTGTTTACGCTTTATTTTAGGTTCAGCTTCACTATAGCCATGACCGATTTCATCGGGATTTTGAAGGTATCCACTAGCGGCAACAGTGTAAGATTTATCGATATGTAGGGTTACATCGAAATCACCCCAGACACCATGGAATTCTCTAGCGATATAGGGGTAAGCGTGCCAACCTTCAAAGTCATATTCAACCATTTTCGGGTACCACTGACTCATAGATAAAGCAACACCTTCTTTACTATTTCTTCCAGATCGACGAATTTGTAAAGGAACTTGGCCTTGAAAGTCGAATTCCAGTATCGTCTGCTTCCCTGGTTTTAATGGCTCATTAAGATGAACCACTAAAATAGTTTCTTCCTCTTGTATATCAAGCGTTACCTCTCCATTTTGAGTCATATTAGAAACGTGTAGAAAGCCTTTCTCATTATCAGAAAGTTGGGCGATACGACTAAATTTATTTTCATCCACCATTCTAGAATCTGGATCTGCTATCGATTGTAAGCGATGATCCATATCACTCCCCGGCTGAAATGCATTGAAATACAAGTGAAAAAACACACGATCTAAGGTTTCAGGAGAGTTGTTGGTATACACCACCTTTGAAGTCCCTGTGTAGGTGTAATCTTCTACATTCACATCTACATTCATTTGGTAGCTTATTTCTTGTTGCCAGTATCCTGGTTGTTTTTGAGCCACGGAGGCTAAAAATGAAAGACTGAAAAGAAGAGCAAAAAGTTTTTTCATACTAGTTTCTATTTTGAGCTAATAATAACGCGTTATACAAATTTACAATACCACCAGACTTACTGAATCGAGCAAAAGAGTTGATTTCTTCATTATCGGGAGTTAATACGTTGATAGGAAGTCTAATACTGCTATCCATTAGAATCTTCTTAAGATCAGATCCTTGGTGTTTTGGGAAATAGGCAGCGACCCACGCAGCTATTCCAGAAACGACAGGTGCAGCCATCGAAGTACCCCCTTGATAGGCAAATACACCGTTAGGCATACTCGAGTAAACATCTTCTCCTGGCGCGAATAAATCGACTTTTTCTTTCCCATAATTTGAGAAGTCGGCAATTAATCCTTGGTTGAAATAAGGGGCTAGCGCCCCAACAGAAATAAAATTAGAAGCGAATTCGGTATTAAAATTGGGCTGATCGTCAGGATAATTTGTGTTTTTCAATACGTCTAAATCTTCAGACTCATTACCCGCTGCATGTACAATTAACACTCCTTTATCTTCAGCGTATGAAATAGCTTCTTCAACCCATTTTCGATAGGGAGAAAAGGATTTTCCGAAACTACAGTTAATAATTCTCGCACCATTATCTGCCGCGTATCGAATAGCTAGAGCAACATCCTTATCATATTCATCGCCTGCAGGCACGGTTCTTAAAACCATAAGCTTTGCAAAAGGAGCTATTTGAGAGACAATTCCAGCCACATGGGTTCCATGTGACTCTTCTATTACGCGGTTGATAACGTTTCCATTACCGTAATCGGTATCAGTAATATCGTAAGGATCGTCTCCAACGTCCTTTCTACCCTCATGATTTACATTCAGATTATAGTCAGACCGTTCAGTGTAATAAGTTACGCCCTCAAAAAGGTCTTTGATTAATAAATCAGCACGATCAGTATAACTCAAAAATTGAAGAGTCAAGGCTTTTTGCTGAGCAATAAATGCTGATTCAGGCGTAAACCTTCTAAGGGATTCAGAGTTAAATTGACCGTCGTTTAATAGAACAGACAGGGTGTCAACAGCGGTTTTGGCCAACTCATAAATTCGCTTGTATTGTCTCTTGTTTTCTTCTGCTTTTGGCAGTTCTTTTTCTAGAATAATGCGCGCTCTTTTTAATTGTTTCTCTTCACCAATTTCTTTTGCGATCATTCTAACGTACTCCATTTGCTCGTAGTAACTCTCCCCCAGGAAATTATATCCATTAACGTCATCCACAAAACCGTTGTCGTCGTCGTCGATATTGTTGCCCGGGATTTCATCTTCGTTTATCCAGAGCTTATCCTCGAAAAGAGGGTGATTGATATCTACTCCTGAATCAACGATAGCTACGATCACTTCTGAAGTCTTACGATTACCAACAACCTCCTTAGTTTTTTCAAAGGAAATTCCAGGCAAGGTGTCTAAGAGGGGGTCTGAGAAAAACCAACGTTTTTTCTCTTCGTCGCTGAAGGTTTTGCGCTCAGTTATTGAGGATACCTTAATAGGAGTTTCATCCTTAAAAATTCTAGTAGAAGAGCAACCAACCCAGAGGGCTGATGATGTTAAGACAAAAAAGTATCGCCAAAAGGTGTTTTTCATTTTATTCAAAATATTCATTGAATCGAAAGGACTGATTTAAACGAATTCCTTTCTCTGTTCTTTTAAGAGAAATAAGCTCGTTGTGAGCATCGTGTTCGAAGAGCAAAAGATAATTGTTTTTCAAGGCTTCTTCCAAGAAATTAGATTTCTCTTTTAAGGTTAGAAGTGGGCGCATATCAAAGCTCATCACATAAGGAATTGGCAAGTGCCCAGCAGTGGCGACTAGGTCTCCAGTAAAGAATATTTTATTACCACGATAGGGTATGAGAGGAAGCACTTGTTTTTCGGTATGCCCATCAAAATATCTAAGTTCGAACGGAAAACTCGTGTTAGCATTTATAAAGCAAAGCTGTCCAGACTCTTTTAAAGGGATTAAGTTCTCTTCTAGAAAGGAGGCTTTTTCTCTGAGGTTAGGATTCATTGCCCAGTTCCAGTGTTCTTCAGAGGTCCAATAATTGGCATTTTTAAAACGCGGCTTAAGTTCACCCTTAGGTGTTCGAAATACAGCTCCTCCAACATGATCAAAATGAAGGTGTGTAAGAAGGACATCGGTGATTTGGTCAGGGTGAAATCCTTTTTCAAGGAGGCTTTTTTCAAGACTATGATCACCCCACAACCCGTAGTGTGAAAAGAATTTTTCACTTTGTTTGTCCCCCATTCCGGTATCTACCAGAATTAATTGATCGCTTGTTTCAACAAGCAAGCATCGAGCAGCGAGGTCAATTTGATTGTTGTTGTCTGCCGGATTAGTTCTTTGCCAAAGGCTTTTGGGAACAACCCCAAACATAGCCCCTCCGTCTAGTTTGAAATTTCCCGATTCGATGATATGGAGTTGCATGCTAGTGTTTCTAATAGTTCACGCCCGAAATAAACCAAAGCCTTTACTTCTGTTGGGCTCAGTAGTCGGTCTTTTTTAAGTATGAGCAGTTCACTACCGCTAGACTCGATAAGGTATATAGGACTACTCTCGATTAAGAAAATAAGCTCTTTACTAAAGAGACTTCTAATTTTATCAGGTTGAGATCCACTCAGGTGAAATTTGCGATTAAAATAGTTATGACCCTCGACGGTTAAATCCCCAAACCCTGCAATTGCATTTAGTCGGTCTAATAAACCTTCTTTATCTAATAAGAAAGAAGGTATGCTGTTTTCTAGCTTAATGGTAAGTGCAGTTACTCTGGCCGATTCGCGAGCAATAAATTCTCCTTCATTGAAAACGATGTCTTGTACCACCCCGTTGGATGTAGGATCAACAAGAGTATTGTAAATCTGAACAATAGGTTTGGTTTCAAAAAACAGAAACTGATACAAAGAAGGGTCTATGGGCTGGTTTTTAGCACAGTATTTCCAACCGTATTCTTTCGACATTTTAGACAGGTTCTCTTGTCTGCGGCTAAACAGTTTTTCTATAGAACCAAGCGTATTTTCTGTTGCCAGATTTCTAACGGCAAAGGGGTGAGAAGAACTCGCGCCGTGAAGATCAAGCCCAATAGTTGAAACCTTACCTCCTTTTTTCTCAAAGGAGGCAATATAATTCTCAACGGTTTGCATGGCGCTGTGGTCTACGAATTCACAGAGCGAAAAATCAATAACAACCGTTTTTGTTGAACCGATAGCATCTAGTTTTGACTTGAGTTTAAAGAGATTTAAGAACGAACAAAAGTATTTAACACTAACATAGTAAGAGTCGGTATCCTTCTCTTTAAATGCAAGAACGTTGGGTTGAAAGAGATGCAATAAAAAAAGCAACGGCCTTCTCGTGATAATAAAATGAGATAGTAGGGTGATTAGAGTACCGAGAAGAATTCCTGTTATAATATTGGCGCTTAAAGTAATAAGAGAGGTTGCTACAAGAATGAGCAGCTGTTCTTTCCCAACTTTTGCTGCTGCAACTAACTTGAGGGGGTGGGCTAATTTATACCCTGTATAGACCAAAATAGCAGCAAGCGCAGAAAGTGGAACCCGATTTAGAAGCTTGCTGAAGAATAGAATAAACAAAAGCAGAAAAACTCCATGAAAAAAGTTCGACGACCGATTGTTGGCTTGCTGGGTAACATTTACTGAACTTCTCGAAATCACAGTAACCACGTTAAGCCCTCCGAAAAACCCACTAATCGCTGTAGCAACACCAAGCGCCCGAAGATCTTTATTTGCGTTAGACCTTCTTCTTTGAGGATCTAGGTTGTCTACCGCTTTAATGGATAAAAGAGATTCTACACTGCCGATTACCGCAATAGTAATAGCCACCGACCAAAGTCCCCAAGAATTGATTAAATCAAAGTTCGGATGATAAATCATGCTTTCTACCGAATCAGGAAGCTGTATAAAGAGTTCGGGTCGAATCGGATTTTCTATCCCTCTTAGCTGACAGTAGTAACTGTAGCCAACCGCCAAGAGAATCACCCACATAGGAGAGGGAATTTGTTGATAATATCGGTTTCGAATAGATGAATTGAACAGTAGAATAACCAGAGAAACGATTCCCAACAACCCAGCAGCTAGTGTCGATGCCGATTCAGGTGCAGACTGAACAAATTCAGCAAAGACTAAGGGGAGTTTGAATAATTTAATTAGAGGGTTTCCGTCCCCGGCTTCAAGCCCCAGCATAATGGGGAACTGTTTTACCAGCAGGCTAAGGCCAATAGCAGCTAGCATCCCTTCAATGGCAGAGGCAGGAAAAAACTCTGCTAGTTTTCCCATTCGTAAAACCCCTAATAGGGTGATGAGAACGCCAGCAATCGTAATTGCCGCAAGGGTATGGGTATAGCCTAGAAAAAGATCGCCCCCACCTAAGGTGGTAACTGCGGTAAGAAGTACTACTACCAGACTATATCCGGGCCCAGAGATGGTAACATAAGACCCGCCCAGAAGCGCAACTACGACACCTCCTACAACTGCAGATACAATACCTGCGGTGGCCGGCATTCCGCTTGCTACAGCTAGACTTAAACCTAAAGGCAAGGCAATAAGAGACACTACAAACCCTGCGAAAAGGTTTTTAGGTAAGGATGATATGAATTGGTTTCTTGTCATTTTGCTCTACAGATCAATAAGTCTGACGGTAGATCAGACAAAATGAATTCAATGTCTCGTGTTATGATTCGGCTTAAAAGAGAGGTTTTGACGGGAGCGTCCATCACCAAAAGATCAGCTCGGGTTACCTCAGCATAATGACCGATTGAATAACCTCTTTTGCCGAAAATTGCCTGCTTTTGAACCTTAATCGAATCGGTAAGGGCCGCTGGAAGCTGGCCGACAAGCTCCGCAACTCTTCGATCCTCCTCGGCTTCTAAAACTCGTTTTTTTCTAAGGCTTCGAATAAGGCTTCGGTCATCATCAACACTTACTTTGACCGATTTGTTTGCGATTTCTTCTACGATGGTAGCCTTATTTGCACCTAGACACCGGGCTGAATAGAACGCCTGAAAAAGGGTGTTAGGAAGCGTGCTTGTTTTGAAGCCACTAACAACAACATGTTTACAAGCAACACGCTCTATGGCAGGTTTGATCAGTAGTAATACCGAACACTTAACCGATCGGGTAAGTTTACGTGCGACCGAACCTACATAAAATCGAAAGAGCGACTCATGTTGCATAGCTCCTAAGACCAAAAGATCAATAGATAAACTTTCGGTAGAATCTAAAAGAGTGGTGTAGGGGTCACCGGGTATCCAATGATATTCACCAACCCTTGATGGTGCAGCGGTTGCAGCTACAATTGAGTTTATCTTTTCCTGCTTTTCCTTAGTTTTTTCACCTACATGCAGCAGAATGAGTTCAGAATCAAAAAACTCAGCGAGTCGCACTACCTCATGCAAATTACTCTCAAGACTCGGCGAAAAGGCAAAGCCAAAGAGCATTCGTTTAAAGGGGTTGTACTGGTGTAAGCTTTGATTCATAGCCCGTTTTTAAGGGCCTAGAAGATACTAAATTCTATACTTAGTCATTTAGTTTTAACACCGCCATAAATGCTTGCTGTGGGATTTCAACATTTCCGATTTGACGCATACGCTTCTTTCCTTTTTTCTGTTTTTCAAGAAGTTTTCGTTTACGAGAAATATCTCCTCCGTAACACTTGGCTGTCACATCTTTACGTAATGCCTTGATAGTTTCTCGAGAGATGACTTTTGCTCCGATCGCTGCCTGAATAGGAATATCGAACTGTTGTCTTGGGATGAGTTCTTTCAGCTTTTCGCACATTTTTTTACCGATGGTATGTGCATTGTCAAAGTGAACCAGCGCAGATAAAGCGTCGACGGGTTGAGCGTTTAAGAGAATATCTACACGAACTAGCTTAGATTCTCGCATCCCGATCGGGCTATAATCGAAAGAGGCGTAACCTTTAGAAATGGTCTTCAAACGATCGTAAAAATCAAATACGATTTCGGCCAGGGGTAAATCAAAACTAAGCTCAACTCTTTCGGGAGTCAGGTAAGTTTGATTCGTAATATTCCCTCTCTTCTCAATACAAAGAGACATCACATTACCCACAAAGTCTGATTTAGTGATAATAGAAGCTTTAATGTAGGGCTCTTCTACTCGATCTAATCCAGAAGGGTCTGGAAGATCTGAAGGATTGTTTACGATAATTACCTGTTCAGGGTTTTTCTTGTTGAAGGCGTGATAACTTACGTTGGGAACGGTTGTAATTACCGTCATGTCAAACTCACGCTCTAGTCGCTCTTGAATGATTTCCATGTGAAGCATTCCTAAGAACCCACAACGAAAACCAAATCCTAGTGCTGCAGAACTTTCTGGGGCGAAAACCAGAGAAGCATCATTTAACTGAAGCTTTTCCATTGAAGCCCTGAGCTCCTCATAATCTTCAGTATCTACCGGATAGATACCTGCAAAAACCATTGGCTTTACCTCTTCAAAACCTTCGATGGCTGAGGTAGATTTTCTGTCTGTTAAAGTAATCGTGTCGCCCACTTTTACTTCCCGGGCATCTTTGATTCCTGTGATTAGATACCCTACATCCCCTGTATGAACCTCTTTCTTTGGTTCTTGCTTTAATTTAAGCGTTCCAATTTCATCGGCGAAATAGTTTTTCCCCGTTGCCATAAAGGTGATACGGTCTCCTTTTTTAATCGAACCATTAAGAATTCTGAAATAGGTTTCAACACCTCTGAAAGGATTGTAAACTGAATCAAAAACAAGTGCCTGCAAAGGCTCTTCGGGATCGCCCTGTGGAGCGGGAACTCTCTCAATGATGGCTTTTAAAATATCCTCGATTCCTAACCCTGTTTTAGCACTTGCGGGTATTACCTCTGAAGGGTCGCACCCAAGGAGATTTACGATATCATCGGTTACCTCTTCAGGATTAGCGCTTGGCAAGTCGACCTTATTTAAGACCGGAATAATCTCTAGGTCGTTTTCAAGGGCTAAGTATAAATTTGAAATGGTTTGCGCCTGAATACTTTGTGCTGCGTCTACGATAAGCAAAGCCCCTTCACAAGCGGCAATCGATCTCGACACTTCGTAGGAGAAGTCTACGTGGCCGGGAGTATCGATTAGATTAAATACATACTCTTCACCTTCGTAGGTATAATTCATCTGAATGGCGTGACTTTTAATCGTAATACCGCGCTCCCTCTCAAGATCCATATTGTCAAGAAGCTGGTCTTGTTTTTCTCTATCAGTAACAGAACCAGTAAAATCTAACAGTCGGTCAGCCAAGGTACTTTTACCGTGGTCAATGTGAGCGATGATGCAAAAATTTCGAATGTTTTTCATAGCCAAAGCAGAGCTGCAGATAATGATTTGCAGGCAAGCAAAGATAATCCATTATTTTTGCTATAAAATCGTATGATTTGGTGAAAATTGCAGACATAGAACTTCCTGAATTTCCATTGCTACTTGCCCCAATGGAAGACGTGAGCGACCCTCCATTCAGAGCCTTGTGTAAGGAACAGGGAGCAGATGTGGTTTACACTGAATTTATTTCTTCGGAAGGCCTTATTCGAGATGCTGCGAAATCAGTGATCAAACTAGATATTTATGAAAAAGAACGGCCTGTAGGAATTCAGATTTTTGGGGCTGAATTAGATTCGATGCTTGAAGCTGTAGACATTGTTGAGCGGTCGAATCCGGATATTATTGACATTAATTTCGGATGTCCAGTAAAGAAAGTGGTGTGCAAAAATGCTGGAGCAGGTATTTTAAGAGACATCCCACTTATGGTGAAATTAACCGAAGAAATCGTTAAAAGAACAAAACTTCCGGTTACGGTAAAAACACGACTAGGCTGGGACAGTGATTCGATAAAAATTGTTGAGGTTGCAGAACGACTTCAAGATGTGGGGATCAAGGCAATTTCTATTCATGGCAGAACTCGAGTTCAAATGTATAAGGGCGTTGCAGATTGGGGGCCTATCGCCGAGGTAAAGAATAATCAGAGAATGCACATTCCTGTTTTTGGTAATGGCGACGTTAACACCCCAGAAGCGGCCATTAAAATGCGAGATGAGTTTGGTTTAGACGGGGCAATGATCGGTCGAGCGAGTATCGGATACCCCTGGTTTTTTAGAGAGGTGAAACACTTCATGCAAACGGGAAAACACCTCAACCCGCCAACGATGCAAGAACGAGTCGAAGCCGCTCGAAGACACCTCAGCATGTCTATTGACTGGAAAGGTGAAAAGCTCGCGGTTTACGAAACACGAAGACATTATACCAACTATTTCAAAGGAATACCCAATTTCAAACCATTGCGAATGAGCCTAGTGAGCGCAGAAACTTCAGACGAGGTTTTTGAAACGCTTGAGAAAGCAGGGAAAGAATTTGCAGACTTTGATTTTTCTACGATCTCATAGCCTTCGACACTTCTGGCAATTTACGAGATGAGATAAGAGCGGCGAGAAACCCAAACAACAAGAGGGTTACAAATACTAAAAAGAGATTACGTACACTTATCGAGACAGGATAAGACAGCTCGCTAGAGAGTTTTATCCATCCTAGTTGTTTTTGGCCGATAACCAGAGCAAGACCCAGTAGAATTCCGAAAACAGCCCCTAATGCACTCAGTACTGTTCCTAGAAAAAGGAAGATGTTTTTAATCTGGTCTGAGGTAAGCCCCATTTGTTTGAAGGTTGAAAAACTACTGCTCTTATCAGCCATAATTAATCGGATAGACCCTGCCAGACTAAATAGCGCAAGGACGAGAACCATTGAAAATATCAAATAGGTAGCCCAATATTCGGTGTTTAAAAGCTTAAAGAGAGACCGGTTTTGATCTTCTCTGTCTTGCACCAAAATACCCCCATCTATAAAGCCCTTTAAACCAGAGGCGATCTCCTCTTTTGAAAGAGAGGTTTCATCAATATCTAGAGAGCTAAAGCTATTCTTAGGAAGACCACCCAAATATAGAAGGTCCTCATAACTGGCTATTCCAAGTATTTGAGACTCATCATCTTCAAGAAAAACTCCTTTCGCCTTGAGTATTCGCTGTCTAATTTCATCTGCGCCTAGTTCAAGTCTAATAGCTCTGTCTCCCGGAATTAAACTACCTACGCTAAGCGAACTATCATAGGCCTCCCCTCCTAACTCGTAATAGGTGTTTAGGCTAAGAAGCATTTCGCCCTTTGAAAACAAACGTGTTCCATATAAAATCTCAAGAGAGTCAGTAGGAGTAGGGTAGTATGCAATAAGATCTCCTGCCGCCATTTCACCATCCTTTTGAACAAGACCGACCACTGAAAGCTTTGAAATTACCATCGCGTTATTCGCTTTACCCCATTCTTGAATGCTTTCTGAATCGACGGTGAAAATCCCTTGGTTTAAGGGAGTAATTTGAATAGCGGGTGAATGCTCATATGCATATTGAGTACTTAACCCTTTAAGCCCTTCAAATGCTGAGAGAACTACCGTTAAAGCTGCAGCTGCGACCACCACAACCATCAAGCTCAGATAGCTAACAAGATTCACTAGAGATTGGTTGCTTTTTGAAAGCAAGTACCTCCAGGCGATATAAATTGAAGTTTTCACTTTTTTTGGCGACGATCGAGCAGGCTGCGATCCTCAATAGGGTTTTCTTCTCCTTTTAATGAACGCTCTATATCCTCTGCCTTTTTAGCAGTTTCGTCTTTGAAGAATAAAAGCTCAGGAACTCTTCGCATCTGGTTGCGGGTACGATTAGCAAGCTCGTGACGAATCAGAGGAGCATTTGATTGGATGCCTTCAAAAAGTTCTTCACCTTTTTCTTCTGGAAAGAAACTTAAATATACCTTGGCAATCATCAAATCAACCGTTACCGCCACCTCTGTTACCGAAATTAGTAGTCCAGAGATACCAGAGTCCTTTGCTGCTTTTTGAAGAATATCAGCCAGGTCACGCTGCAGTAATGCCCCGATTTTTCGTTGTCTTTCACTTTCCATAAAACAAAAATAGCGAATATCTTTGGCCATGGCGTTTAGCTTTGTTTTTTAAGCTTGGAACACCCAAAAATTAACTGTAATTTTGGCGCCCGCCTTTAGGTCCTATAGCTCAGTTGGTTAGAGTAGCTGACTCATAATCAGTTGGTCCCTGGTTCGAGCCCAGGTGGGACCACTTAAAGCGCAAGAACCCGCTCCGATGAGGAGCGGGTTTCTTTTTTGGTAAAGCAGCAAGCTTGCTTAAGCTGCTAAGGGCAAAAAAGAAATCTCCTCTGCGTGTAGCAGAGGGTGGGTTCGCGTCATTTTCAGGAGTGATTATGCCTGGTCGATTTGCGCAGCAAATCAACCCAGGAGTGGTTTTCTAGGCGCTATCTCGCCTCTTTGCTAGAAAAGGCCTTAACGAGCCCAAATTAATTCTCGTGAGCCATTACCTTATCAAAAATCCGTTTTACTTGTATATCTCCAAAGCCATAAACCGCTTCTTTTTTGCAAAACGCCATAAAGGCCTTTCCAAAACGAGTAGTCTTTTGTGTCTTTGTGATCTCTAACAGGGACAAATAAGGTCTACTTTGCTCAATGGTTGAGGTGTTCATGTCGCGATAGGCTAACGCAGCGGGAATGATATATTCGCTTAAATCAGTGATGCCTTCGACAAGACGAATTAACTCATCCGAGTCGTTTACAGAATATGCTTGCCATAGCAGAGTGATCTTTGCAATATCAACAGGTAAACGATCTTCGAAAACAGCCATTAAAGATTCTTTTGACAGTAGGCCAAAATTATATCTAGCAGTTCCTGATGGTTTGGCCCAAGACACCTTACCTCTATATCCTGAGCTGAGTAGAAAATGGCAGACAAACCAGAAATTGGCTTGACAAAACAAATCCTCTTCAAACCAAAGGACAACCTCTGAGGGCTTGAGGTCTGTAACCACCTTCATTAAAGGAATAGATAGCTCTTGCGAATAACTTTCTTTGATTGTCGGGTCATAGGTGTCAGACAAATAGGCTGCTCGAGAAGTAAAAAACGCCTCAAATTCAACCTCCTTTCTTGGACCTTCAATGAGACATTCTCTAAACACTAAGGTTTCGCCAGGTAGATCTTTGGGAAATTGATCACCAAGCGCATCGCCATTTAGAATATGAATCACAGGGCTACTCATCCTTGAATTTTAAATAAAAGTACGGGATTAAAATGCGGCCTACTAGTCATTACTTGTACCTTTAAGACATGATGAGAATAGTCAAAAAAACATTTCTTGCTCTTGTAGTCATTTCCCTTGGCTTGGTTCTGGTAATTCAATGGCTTTCTAAGCCATTGCCTGAATCAATTACTGGGCCCGAGGCAGACGGGCTGGCAAGAGATGTTCAGGAGGCCTTGAACATTATCGGTTACAAAGCCCTTAACGAAATACAATTTAGTTTTAGAGACCACCACTATTTATGGAACATGGCCGAAGAGCGTGTTCTGGTTTCTTGGGAGGACTACCAAGTAGACCTTATTCTTTCTGAAACTGAAAACTCGAAGATTCTTCAAGGAGGTAAAGAATCAAATCGCATTGACCTTATTGACAAGGCGAAGGCTTATTTCTACAATGATTCGTATTGGTTGGTGGCGCCGTTTAAATTTTTTGACCCTGGGGTGGTACGATCTCTAGTTGAAACTAACAACGGAAGTAAGGCATTACTGATTACACACACGAGCGGAGGGGTTACTCCCGGCGATTCTTATCTGTGGTACTTTGATGAGAACTTAATACCCACACACTTTGAGTTATGGGTGAGTATCATTCCTATTAAAGGGGTTTCAGCCACATGGTCAAGCTGGGTAAGCAAACAAGACGTGTTGTTTTCAACCTTCCACAAACTAGGCCCGCTTGAAATTACGATTGGCGACCTAAAGGTTTATTAAAACGCTCGGTATACCCCGATGGTCATATTGGTGTTCCCCGTAGAAAGTGTTTTATTAATGAATCCGCGAAGTTGAGTTTTATTGGCGACCTGGTAACTAACCGTTTGGCTAAGGCCGTAACCATTATTGAGATCAATCGCCCATACTTGAGAAAAACTATTCCACTTGCCTTTGTTGTAATTCAAACCAACATAACCGAAGTTGATTTCAAGGTCGTTATTTCGACCTTTTCCGTGAAGATACATGGTGTTTAGGCTCCATTTTTCATTAATACTATAGTCGGTTCGAAGCTCTTGGGCAAAGAATGTATCTACTTGATAGTCATCAGAGATTTGAAGTGCAGGTAGGTGAGTACCGATCGTCGCTTTGAGTCTTTTGTCTAAGAACCTGTAGCGAGTAATAAAGATGGCATTTCTTGGGACAAGGTTTTCAGCTCGAATCAGCGATAATAAATGACCCTGCAGCCTTTTGTCGGTGTTTGTTCCGACCGAGAGAATAAAGTGAGGGTCCTCAGAAGTAAAATCAGGAACAAATGAAAAGCCTCCGGTACTTGCTTCTATACCGCCGTATTGTGCAGAAGCGTTTAGAGAGAAGACAAGGGTAATTAAGAAGACGAGTTTTTTCATAGGAGTTGGTTGTGTTTGGCAAATGTACCCAAGGCCCCCCCTCTTTCCTACCAAAAGGTGTTAAAAACTACCATTATCTATGGAAGGTTAATTCCAAAGACAGAACTGGAGAAACTCCTAGCGAAATCAGAAAACAACAAAATTGAGTAGTGAAATCTACAGGCCAAATTTTAATAGGGCTCTTTAACGAACAAAAGCTGCTGGTACACCCCCATCAACATTGATCATATTACCTGTTGATTTGGAAAGACTTCCGTTGACAAAGCATAATACAGCGTCCGCAAGGTCCTTAGTTCCAATGATTTTGTTGAGTAAGGTTCTTTTCGCATAGAAGGATGGAAGGTCTTTTACTTCAATCCCATAAGCTTTAGCTCGGCCCTCAGCCCACTCTCCTTCCCATATATTGCTGCCCTCAATAACAGCATCTGGATTTACAATATTTACTCGAATGTTATGCTGCCCTAGTTCTGCTGCAAGGAGTCTACTCATGTGTTGCTGAGAGGCTTTGGCGGTGCCGTAAACGACATTATTCGGGCCAGAAACGAGACCGTTTTTACTTGCAATATTAACAATGTCTCCTCCAAGCTTTTGAATTGTCATGATTTCCGCGACTTTTTTGCAAATATTTAGTTGCCCTTTGACAAGAACATCCATTAGTAACAAGTAATCCTCGTTACTTGTTTCATTAAGAGGTTTTGAAATTGCCAGACCCGCTGAGTTTACAAGGACATCTACCCCCCCAAACTCTAACGAGCAAAAATCAAACAACCGTTCAATTGACTCGGTTTTTGTTATATCTAAACAATAGGATCTTGTTAACTCTTTAGGAAAGCCCTTTAATGTCTCCTCTAGTCTAGTATTATCTATATCAGCTAATACAACACACGCGCCCTCGGAGATAAATTTTTCAGCAATAGCCTTGCCTATACCGCCAGCTGAACCGGTAACAATTGCTACCTTTCTAGACAGACTTGCTTCTTTAGGCATGCGTTGTAGTTTAGCCTCTTCTAACAGCCAATACTCTATGTCAAACGCTTCTTGAAGCGGTAATGAAACATATTCTGAAACCGCTTCAGCCCCCTTCATTACATTAATGGCATTGATATAAAATTCTGAAGCGACCCTCGCTGTCTGTTTGTTCTTGGCAAAAGAGAACATACCAACTCCAGGCCAAACTATAATCACAGGATAAGGGTCTCTCATTCCTGGACTATTGGGGCGTTTGTGATTAGTATAATATTCTGTGTAAAGAGCTTTGTACCCTTCAACGGAGCTCTTAAGCTTTTCGTTTAACAATGAGACATCAGATAAATCTTGATTTGGATCAAGATTTATTACCAAGGGGCTGATTTTTGTTCTTAAAAAGTGATCCGGACAACTAGTTCCCATAGGAGCTAGTCTCTCTAAGTCCTTACTATTTATAAACTCTAATACAGTTGAGTTGTCGGCAAAATGACCAACCTTCATCTCACCTTCAGATAAAAGCCCTCTCAATAAAGGCATAATTTTCGATGCTTGAGACTTTCGACGATTTTCTTCTAAGGGATTAACCGAAATGCCTCCAAAGACCGGCCTCTTTTTACCGTAGTTACTTTCTAAAAATTGACTTGCCCTTTCAATCGTTTCCAATGAATTTATGTAGCACTCGTAGGAGGTTTCTCCCCAAGTAAATAATCCGTGTCCTCCTAGGTAAAGACCTTTTAGGTTTGGGTTTTTTAAGATGGCTTTTTCTAACTTTAGAGATAAGTCAAACCCGGGCCTTTGCCATGGTATCCATGCAAAATCATCGCCATATAATTCTTTCACAATTTTCTCACCGTCTTTGGACGCGGCAATTGCAATCGCTGCATCTGGATGAAGATGATCAATATGTTTAAACGGGAGCATCGCATGAAGAGGCGTGTCAATAGAAGGGGCTTTAGAGTCAAGGTCGTAAATACAATGATTGAAAAGTTGAACCATTTCATCTTCGTGTTCTAGACCACGATAGATTTTCTTAAGAGCCCTTAACTTATCAACATATAACCCGGCTATACCGTCCCTTTTCAGAGACCCAATGTCACCGCCAGATCCTTTGATCCACATTACCTCAACGTTTTCACCTGTAAGTGGATCTTTTTCGTACGTCTTACAACTTGTATTTCCCCCTCCAAAATTTGTAATTCTAAGATCTGCTCCAAGAATGTTAGAACGATACAGGAACAGTTCTAATTCATTTCCTTCTATTTCTTTAGCTTTTGATTTGTTCCAGAGAAAGTCGACGTGTTTAAAGTTAAAAGTCTCCATAAGTGGTATTGGTGATTGCGATTTTAATGTAAAACTAAAATCTATTAAAGATATAACCTTCCTGCACTTTACTGATGTTAAACGAAATATAGTTGTTTGAACTTTATCTATCTTGTCTGCAGATATGGATTATATGGAAGATTTAGTAGAGTTTTTTACATTGGAATTATCAGAGAACACAACGATTCCAAAATACAAGCAAATTGCTAAGAGCATCATCACCAAGGTTAACAGAGGCGTTATAGAACCGGGACAAAAACTACCCTCAATCAATCAGTTAAGTACGTACTACTTGCTTTCAAGAGACACTATTGAAAAAGCTTATGCCGAATTAAAAAAATCAGAAATAATTGTCTCTTCAAGGGGGCTGGGTTACTTCATCTCAACGAAATTGCCAGATCAAAAACTTAAAGTTTTAGTCTTATTTAATAAACTGAGTGCTTATAAGAAGGAAATCTATAATGCCTTGGCTCATGAACTAGAAGATGTCGCAAATATAAGCCTACGCATATTTCATTGCGACTTCAGAATGTTTAATGATATTTTGACCGAAAACAGCAGCGACTATCACTACTACGTGATAATGCCTCACTTTACTGAATATCAACCATCCGAACTAAACAATACCCTTAGTAAAATATCTAAAGACAAGTTGATAGTCTTGGACTATCTTCCTGATGGGATGACAGAGTGTTTTTCGTCTATTTACCAAGATTTTAACGAAGATATTTACGAAGCTCTTTCTGAAACAAACCACATTTTAGAAAAGTATCAGGAGGTAAATTTGGTTTTTCCTGACAACAACACCTATCCATATCCTAAAGAAATCGTTAGAGGTTTTTTGAAGTTTTGTTCCCAACATCAACACCAATACAGCATAATATCAAGCGTAAACGAAATAAAAAAACTAAAAAAAGGAAGCGTTTATGTTGTTATAAGCGAAAGCGAGTTGACGAAATTAATAAAATTAGCTAGACAGAGCGGCTTGACCGTCGGACGAGACATTGGTGTTATATCCTATAATGACACAGAGTTAAAAGAGGTTCTTGAGAATGGAATAACAGTTATTTCTACAGACTTCAAAGAGATGGGCCGGCTAACCGCTGAGTCAATTTTGAATTCTAAAAAAATTCATCAAAAAAACAGGTTTGGCCTTATTTTAAGAAATTCTCTTTAGGGAACCGAAAAGACCAATTGTCCCAATAAAATTCAGGAACACAACTAATTATAATACTGACTATGCAGGATAGGGCAGGATAGTTTAACGCCTATTATTAGGTTATTTCATCACCATAACTAACTAAAAAAACGGATTATGATGAGCAAACTTAAAACCTTAAGGGCATTATATTGGACCCTTTTGTTGTGCCTGGTCACTTCTTTTGTATCTGCACAAAGTACAGAAGTTTCAGGTACGGTAACAGACAATGCTGGTGAGCCTATCTATGGGGTTAACGTTATAGTTAAAGGGACAGCAATTGGAGCGGTCACAGACTTTGACGGTAATTACACCATATCGATACCGGCTGCTGACGAAAAGACAACATTAAGTTTCATTTTTATTGGGTTTAAAACGGTTGATCAAATCGTTAACGGAAGAACCACCATCAATGTAAGTTTAGAGGAAGATGTAGCCTTGCTAGATGAAATTGTAGTTGTCGGCTACGGAACACAAATTGAGAAAAAAGTTACAGGAGCTATTCAGAGTATTTCTGCTTCTTCTTTTGAAGAGTCTCCGGCTGCTCAATTAACACAAAAGCTTCAGGGTAGGTTAGCAGGAGTTCAAATTAATCAGAGTACCGGTGCTCCTGGAGAAGCTTTGAAAGTTAGGATTCGAGGTCAAATTTCTTTATCTGCAGGAAGTGATCCATTGTACGTTATTGACGGTCAACCTATTACGGGCGGAATCAATACTATTAACCCAAACGAAATAGAAACCCTTACAGTTCTTAAAGATGCCGCTTCAACAGCTCTTTATGGTTCTAGGGCGACTAATGGTGTAGTTTTAATAACAACCAAAAGAGGTAAGGCGCCTGGGACTTCTGTAAATGTTAATCTCTACAGAGGAATTCAACAATTACCTTATAACCGAGAGCAGCCACTATTAAACGCCACAGAGTGGGTTCAAATGCGTAAAGAAGCTTTCGAAGATCAAGGGCTTCCTGTCCCTGATGCATTCCAAAACCCATCTCAGTATGGAGAAGGAACAAACTGGTTAAGAGAAATTACTAGAGATGCACCAATGACAGATCTTAGTGTTACTTTTTCTTCGAATACATCATCTTCTCGAGCAACAGCTGTACTAGGCTATTTTTCACAAGAGGGAACAGTTATAAATACAGGTCTCGAAAGATTCTCACTACGTATTAATTCTGATTATACGGTTTCTGATTGGTTAGAGGTAGGGGTAAATGCAGCACCATCCTTTACAGTGAGTAACCTTGTTCCAACATCAGGAAATTTTTGGCAAGGAAATATCATTTACAATGCTATGTTAACCCCACCAATTTTTAGCCCTTATCAAGATAAGGATGGAGATGGGGAGATTGATAGAGTTCTGGATCCAACTCGAACGTATACAGCATGGCCATGGCCAAATTTTTACTACAATCTGAATAATCGTCAACAAGAGACGCAAACATTCAGAATGCTTTCTAATGCATATGCGTCAGCTAATATTACTCCAAACTTGACTTTCAAGTCAAGTGCAAGCGTTGATTTGGGCACGGTGAATAACTCAAATTTCATACCTAGTGATGTAGCACCCAATCCATGGCAATCTGTGCCTCGAAATTCATCGATGACCATTGAGAAAAACAACTATCAATCATGGTTAGCAGAGAGTTTGTTGACCTATGATAATTCTTTTGGAGATCATAATTTAAATATTCTAGCAGGATATTCAGTCCAAAAATATCGCGAGGAGGGACTTTTAGCTAGTGCCCAAGCTCATGCCGATGATAGGATTACAACTTTACAATCTGCTACCAGGCCAGGTGTGCCATCAAATACTATAGGCGAATGGTCTCTTATTTCTTACTTGTCCAAATTGACCTATGATTACCAAGGAAAATATTTGTTTTCTGCGGCTATAAGAAGAGATGGATCTTCAAGATTTGGTTCAGAAAATCGTTGGGGTAACTTCCCTTCATTATCTGCAGGTTGGATTCTTTCAGAAGATTTTGATCTTGGTCCGGTGAGTTTTGCAAAAATTAGATCTAGTTGGGGTATTACTGGAAACAATGCAATTGGAAACTATACTCAATACGGAGCTGTGGATATAGGTCAAAGTACTGTTTTTGGAAGTACAATTGTACCAGGGGCTGCTGCAACAACTATTGCAAATAGTACTTTAGGATGGGAGACTTCAAATCAATTCGATTTAGGTGTTGATTTAACTTTATTTAATGACAGAGTAAGTTTTACTTATGACTATTATAATAAAGTCTCTTCTGACCTACTTTGGTCTCTTGCTGTTCCACCAGCATCTGGATTCTCATCCTTTACTGGAAACGTTGGGGAGATAAAATTCTGGGGACACGAATTTATGTTAAATGCTAAAGGTAATATTGGAGCTTTAGAGTACGATTTAGGAGGTAACATTTCGTTCAATCAAAATGAGGTTCTGAAATTAGATGATACAGTTCCTTTTATAATTAATAATCAAACAATAACACTTGTTGGACAGCCAGTTGCTCAATTTTATGGTTTAAATCATACAGGTGTTTATGTTAATGATTCAGATTTTGCAAATAGCCCCGTAGCGAATATTTCCCAAGTAGGTGGTCCAAAATATGAAGACGTGAATGGTGATGGAGTTATTACCTGGGATGGTAATTCTGGGGCCCCTGGTTCAGACGACTCCACTGTTATAGGAAACCCAATCCCAGACTTTATTTATGGCTTAACTGCAAACTTTAGATATAACAATTTCGATTTATCTATAGTTGGTTCAGGAACACATGGTAACGATATTTTTAGAAGATCCTTACAAGGATTAGTTAATCACGGAGATGGTTTGTTTAATGTTCTTGCTGAGTTAAAGGATCGTTGGACGCCTTCTGATCCTGGATCTGGAAATTGGGGTAAAAACTATGGCTCGACAGCTCCTCAGGATAGAGACTGGATTAGCTCAAACTTTATTTATGATGGTAGTTTTTTCACCATCAAGAATATTACTCTGGGATACAATTTCCCTTCAGAATCGCTTAAGGGAATAAGAAGCCTAAGACTCTATTCTTCTATTAATCAAGCTTTTGTATTTACTGACTATCCAGGTTCTAATCCAGAAGTAGGAGGTACAGATACATTTAATCAAGGACAAGATTTCGCAACGTATCCTGTCCCAAGAACCATCACATTTGGTATCAATATTGGTGTTAAATAACTTGAAAAATCGCATCGAAATGAAAAATATATTTTACACATTATTTCTGACACTAGCCCTGTTTTCTTGTTCAGATGAAATCTTAGACATCAATTCTGAAATGGATTTAACTACAGGGAACTACTTCATGACAGAATCCGATATGGAAGCTGCAATAAATGGAGTTTATGCCGCACTACCAGACATTTATAATATTGCCTGGATGTTTGGAGATTTCGCATCTGACAATACGTATTATGCACTGAATATCAGTAGAGGTGACGTAGAAGATGAAGAACAAATTGCAAATCATAATTGGGTTAGAGCAAACCCGAATATTGCAGAGAAATTTAGAGCTAGCTACGTCCTGATTGCAAGAGCTAACCAGGCAATAGAAGCATTTAACATTGGTGCTGAGCAAAATCGATTTGATTCTTCATTTTCAGGACCAAAAGAGGCTGAAGCAAAATTTCTTCGAGCATTGATTTACTTTGATTTGGTGCAATACTTCGGCGAAATTCCACTAGTAACCGTACCGGCCTCAAGTTTTATTGAAACTCGTCAACCAGCAGCGACTGAAGCTGAGATTTATTCATTGATTAAAGAGGATTTGGCATTTGCTGTATCTAGTTTGCCTTCAAAAGGTACTCAAGAAAAGGGACGGGCAACTAAAGAAGCGGCTTATACCTTGTTAGGAAATGTACACCTTGTTTTAGGAGAGTGGTCTCAAGCGGAGTCTGCATTAAACAATGTTATAGGAGCTGCAGGTTTAGGATTAGCCTCTAACTATAGTGATGCTTTTGATCCAGCGAATAAAAACGGAATAGAATCTATTTTCGAGGCTCAATATTTAGAAGGAAATCAGGGGTATGCCAGTAGTTTCGTTTATGACTGGTTACCGGTTCCTTTAAGTGTGGAAACCAACGCTCGTATATTAGGTGTTAGTAATCCTCAAGAAGACAATAACAGACAAGCCTTCAACCTACCAAGTCCAGAGATTCTAGCTGCCTTCGACCAAGAAAATGATGATCGATATTCTGCATCGATTCAGTGGACTGAAATCGAAAATTCAGCTAATTATCCGGTTGAGCAAGGAGATGCTCCAGACCATCCTTTTGTGTCTAAGTTTTTACATCCTCATGCAAATTGGGGTCAAGCGGACGATAATTGGCCAGTATATAGATATGCTGAAGCAAAACTATTAATGGCAGAGGCACTATTTAGACAAAACTCAAGTAGCCCTCAAGCGCTACAACACGTTAATGATATCAGATTACGTGCAGGTTTAGAGGCGCTTAATTCTTTAACGGAGGAGCACCTTTTAAATGAAAGAAGGCTTGAGCTAGCATTTGAGGCAAAACGATATCTTGACTTAAAAAGATTTGGGAAGCTGACTAACGTTATGCAACAAATGGGCGAGAATATTAGATCTAATCCACAGTCTTATTATTTCCCTCCAGGAACAAATCCACCTTCAGGGACATTAACAAATATTATCACAGATTTTGAAATCCCTACTGCTGAAGCGGCGTTGAACCCAAATATCGATTAGATAATGTACAAATTAGAGTTACTTTAAGTTAGGAGTTAGTTTAAGTTATTTTTAGGAGGCTCTAAGTTCGAGGATATGGAAACCCATATCCTCGAACATTATTAAACAAATTCATTTTATGAAACATTTCTTTATTCTTTTAAGCGCATTGTTTGTGTTTAATACTAATGCTCAATTTGGGAACCGCCCTCCCGAGTGGACCACGAAGTGGATTACCTCAGCTAGTGTAGAGCCTACCGAGGAGTCGCTTCTTCTATTTAGAAAGAAAATTAATATTCTTGAGGTTCCAGACACATTTCAAGTTAAAATTTCTGCAGACAATCGATTCAAATTGTTTGTAAACGAAGAACTAGTAGGTATTGGCCCATCAATAGGGGATTTACAACACTGGAATTATGAAGTTGTTGATCTCGCTCCGTATTTAAAAACTGGAAACAACGCTATTGCTGTTGAGGTTTGGAATGAAGGGGCGTTTAAGCCCGTAAATCAGTTTTCTTACAGAACAGCATTACTTATACAGGCTCATGAGGAGAACGCAGTCGCCATAAACTCTGATGAGTCTTGGAAGGTCATTGAAGATAAAAGCTTCCAGCCGATACGTCAAAGTGTTCCAGGCTATTATGCTGCAGGAGCAGGGCAATATGTGGACATGAACAAGGCGGTTTCAGCAGATTGGAAAAAAGCCTCTTACGATGACACTAATTGGGAAAATGCTACGTTGATTTTTGGTGAGTCCACTAGCGGATTTGGATTTATGAGAAGATCCGGGTGGCAACTTCAGCAATCAATTCTCCCTAATATGGAGCTTAAGAAAGAAAGACTTTCTCGTGCCCGAAGAGCTTCAAACGTTAAACTTCCAAAGAGTTTCCTCAAAGAGCCAACAGAAGTTGTAATTCCTCAGAATAAAACAGCAACTATTTTATTAGACCAAGATTATTTAACTAATGCTTTTTTCTCTTTGAAGTTTAGCGGGGGAAAGGACGCCTTGATTCGTCTGCGTTATGCAGAAAGTCTATACGAAAAGGATGGGGACAGAAATCGAAGTAAGGGAAATCGAGATGAAGTTGAAGACAAGATCTTTATAGGTCGTGTAGATAGTATAACCTCCAATGGATTAGACTCTCAGGAGTTTACATCACTATCGTATAGAACCTTTAGATACGTACAAGTAGAAGTTGAGACTAAGGAAGAGCCTCTTGTTGTAAACGATGTTTATGGCACTTTTGTGGGTTATCCTTTTGAAATGAAAGCGTCTTTAGATTCGGGGACCGAAGAAATGGATAAAATCATGGAAATTGGATGGAGAACATCTCGATTATGCGCTGTTGACACCTACATGGATTGTCCTTTTTACGAAAGACTTCAGTACGTGGGAGATACGAGGATTCAGATGTTTGTTTCGTATTACAATACAGGAGATGACAGACTTGCTAAAAACGCGATTAATTTAATTGATCAATCAAGACAGCCAGATGGTTTTACCTTAAGTAGATATCCAGACACCCAAAACCAAGTCATTCCTACGTATTCCTTGTGGCATGTAAGTACCCTTTATGATTACATGTTGTATGGGAAGGATTTAGATTTTGTAAAGGATAAGCTGTTAGGATCTCGACAAATCATGAACTATTTCATTTCATTCATGGAGGATGATGGTTCAATAAAAAACATTCCAGGATGGAATTACACAGACTGGGTTCCTGAATGGTCTAGAGGTACGGGGCCAATGAGTGACGATGGCTCGTCTGCAGTTCTTGACCTTCAAATGCTTCACGCTTTAATGGCTGCTGTTGAGCTCGAGAAAAATGTAGGAGAAGAATCTTATATGAAGCTTTATGAAAAGTATGCAGAAGGCCTAAGGGATGTAATTATGTCCAAATATTGGGATGAAAAACGAGGGTTATTTGCAGACACCCCGAAAAAAGAGCTTTATTCTCAACACGCCAATTCATTAGCAATTTTAGCAGGATTAGTTGACGCAGAAAAAGCAAAAGGAATAGCTAAAGCTATGCTAGAGGAGAAAGACCTCGCGTCGGCTTCCATATATTTTAGTTACTACCTGCACTTAGCCTTAGCTGAAGCAGGTCTTGGAAATGATTATTTAGAGTGGCTAGATGTTTGGCGAGAGTATATTGACTTGGGAATGACGACTTGGGGGGAGACTTCACAAGTACTTACTACAAGATCGGATGCCCATGCTTGGGGAGCGAGCCCGAACATTGAGTTTTTTAGAATTATACTTGGAATTCAAAGTGCCGCACCACAGTTTTCTAAAGTGTTGATACAACCCAACATTGATGACTTCGATAAAATTTCAGGGACCATGCCACACCCTAATGGAGAAATCAAAGTGGATTATAAACAAACAAAGAACGGGCTCAAAGCTGACATTAGTTTGCCAGAGGGTGTAGAAGGGATCTTTGTATGGAAAGGAAAAGAGTCGCTTTTAAAACAGGGAGTAAATAGGTTGAATCTTTAGAGGTTTAATATCAGAAAAAAGGCTCGGAATTTCCGAGCCTTTTTTGATTTATAACTTTTTTGAGGACATCCACTGCATTAGGTTTACGGGCACACCTTTTTGTAAAACAGGCTTTCCATCATAGTCTAAGTAGCTTTTATTCGCATGAGAATAAATCCAAGACCAGTGTCCTGGATAGTGAAACTGCTTCCCACCGTAGGCCCCAGTAATGTCTATAACGTGATCATAAAGAGAAAGGTGAATGTCCTTGGCGCCTAAATCCATTAGTCGATTATATACTGGTATCGCAGTACTTTCGGCATCTGTTGTGTTGTCGTCCTTTGAATGAATGAACCAGATAGGTTTATCTTTTATTTTTTCTAATTGTGAATCTGTGACGTTTTCGGCCCAAAATGCTAAAGCGCTAATGTAGCCAGCCGCGAAAAGATCAGGATATTCTAGAAGTAGTTTTAGACTTAGATATCCTCCATTGCTGCATCCACCAACATAGATTTTACTTTCATCCACGTTGTTATTTTTGATGTAAGTCTCGATTAACGCCTTGATGTCTTTGAAATAAATATCATCCTTCTCTCCTCTTGTAGTACCTGACCCGCTATCCATCCATCGTGTAGGGCTTTGTGGAATCAAGACATGTGCTCCCCCAAACAGACTTTGGATTTCTTTTGAGGCATAATTTGCTGCTTTATTGCCCAGAAGAGGAATAGTAGGGTCTTCTCCCCCTTCACCGCCACCATGTAGCCAAATGATTAAAGGTTTTTTCTCAGGTGACTTTGGGTCATATGCGGCATAGTGTATTTCTTTTCCAGAATTCACCCCCTTGAAAATGCCGGACAAATCAAATTCGTCTACAAGAGGTATAAATCGTTCTTTTTCAGAACCCCAGTGATCTAGACTAATTTTGTCAACTATTGAGAGCTTATAATCAACCCAATGATTACCTCTCGAATATTGAAAAGGGTTAGCAATTGAAACTGTAGGACCTACTTCTAAAACTAGAGTCAAAAAGTTACTTACCTGTGTTCTTACCCCATTAGGAGTTGAGACATAAGAATTAATAACTCTTCTTTCGCCATTTGAAGGACTCACCTTAATATCATTTATCGGGCCACGTCTAGCGTTAACACTGAAGTTTTGATAATTTATTGGCTCTTTGATTTCTTCATTGAGCTCTAGAACAACCTTGCTAACCGCAGGCCCCCAATCAAACCCCTCTACAATTAAGTTATAGTTTTTCTGTGCATTACTCAGTTGAAAAACAGCTGTTAAACAAAAGAGAATAATGTAAAAATTAGATTTCATGACTTTTTAATTTATTGATCAATTTAAAATATAACATCCCTTGCTCTATCCTGTTCTGTCCTGACAATGAGGCTATAAGAACTCAGCGCTTCTTGGGCGTCTATAGTTTTGAGGAGAAACGCCAACTCTTTTTTTAAATAGCTTGCTAAAGTATTGAAGAGAGTTAAAGCCCAAGTCATAGGCAATCTCTGTCATGTTTTTTGAAGTGCTGAGAATTTGGCGCTTCGACTCTTGTATTTTTAGGTCTATAAAATACGCGTGAGGAGAAAGACCGGTATACAATTTAAAAGACTGGCGAAAATGTGAATAGCTCATCCCATAACCTGTAGCCAGATGTTCAAAGTTCAATTCTTGATTAACATTTTCTTGCATTGTTTTGATTGTATTTTCAATAAGACTTAAAACTTTTTTGTTTTCAAACAACGAGGTTGTTGTTTGGGCCTCGATCTGTCCGATTAAATTTATTAATAGGCCGGCACAAATCTTTTGAAACGAAGGGTTTTTCTTTTCTACATGGGTTTCGATTGTTTTTAACAACTCGATAATTTTTATGCTGTTTCCAAGCTCTATTACAACTTGGCTTTTCAAACCTAGCAAAACGCGATCAGCGATTTGGCCAGAAAACCCTACATAATGCTCTGTCCAACCCGTTTCTTTTTTCGGTTGATAGCGGTGATGTTCGTTGGGTCTTATGAATAAAACCGAACCTTTGCCAATAGTGAAATGTTTTTGTTGGTATTCTAAATAGCCTTCCCCTTCTGCTACATAAATGATTTGATATTCTTCGATAGTCCTCCCGGTCTCCCAATCGAAATAATAGCCAGAAGGGTGCCCTTTTTCAGGATAGGGGGAGTAGGGGGAGGCGGTATAATTACCGGATACAGTGATGTAAAGACCAAAGTCTTTGTCTTTGTCGCTAGGTGATAAATAGGAGAATGACTTTTTCATTTGTCAAAAAGTATAAACATCTAGTCATTTTGTTTAAAAATACTAGAAATTATAGTTGTAACATTAATCAGATTGTTTAAATGTGTATTAGAAAATGACAAAAATTGACTTAAATCAATCCACAAAAGAAGAGATGAGTAAGCACAGCAGAGCTATTTCTAGCGTAGTCGACGCTGTTGGGGATGAGAATAAGGTTTCAAGAGCCATAGGTAAACTTAAACAGTTGCAAATAGCTATTCCTAGTTGGGCGCTTGGTACAGGAGGCACGCGTTTTGGAAGATTTCCAGGAGGAGGAGAGCCATCAAGTTTGGCTCAAAAGATTGAGGACGTAGCGTTGTTGAATAGACTCAATAAATCGAGCTCTTCTATAAGTCTTCACATACCTTGGGATAAAGCAGAAAACATAGAGGAATTAAAAAAGCTCGCAAAATCTCTTGACCTGTCATTCGACGCAGTTAATTCTAATACCTTTCAAGACCAACCCAACCAATCATACTCGTATAAGTATGGCTCTTTATGTCATACAGACAAAGAAGTTCGTCAACTAGCTGTAAATCACAATAAAGAGGTTATTTCGATCGGTGAAAATCTAGGGTCTAAGGCTCTTACTGTATGGTTAGCGGATGGAAGTATATTTCCTGGACAGCACGATTTTAAATCAGCTTTAAATCGCACCTTAGACTCGTTGTCTGAGATTTATTCGAGCCTACCTCCAGACTGGACAATGCTTCTTGAATACAAGCCGTATGAGCCTAATTTTTACTCCATGGTTATTCCAGATTGGGGAACGTCATACCTATTAGTGAGTGAGCTAGGTGACCAGGCCAAGACTCTGGTGGATCTTGGTCATCATTTACCCAATACAAATATTGAACAAATAGTCTCGACACTGCTGTTTAAAAATAAACTAGGAGGCTTTCATTTCAACGATAGTAAATATGGAGACGATGACATTACCGTAGGGTCGCTTAAGCCTTATCAGCTGTTTCTTATTTTTTGCGAATTAGTAAAAGGAATGGACGATGACCCTAACCTTGATCTTAGCTGGATGATTGACGCGAGTCACAACATTAAAGATCCGCTAGAGGATTTATTACAGTCTGTTGAGGCTATTAAAATAGCTTATGCTCAAGCTTTATTGGTAGATTACAATGAATTGGCATTCTATCAGAATAGAAATGATATATCCCAGTGTCAAGAGATTTTACAAGAAGCATTTAGGACAGATGTACGTGCTCTTGTTCGTGAAGCTCGTCTTCAGCTAGGGGGAGTGTATGACCCAATAAAATCTTTTAGAGAGAATAAGATCAGAGAAAAATTAATTTCTGAGAGAGGAGTTAATTCTAAAGCCACTGGCCTGTAAATATGAAAAAGGGCACGCTTGTTTTTGATATTGGGAAGACAAACAAGAAATTGTTTGTTTTCGACGAGAAATTTCAAGTTGTATTTCAAGAATCAAAACAGTTTTCAGAAATCACCGATGAAGACGGTTTTCCTATGGAAGACCTAGACGCTATAGAAGTTTGGATTAAAGCTTCATTTCAGAGAATTATTACGAACCAAAATTTTTTAATCGAAGGTGTTAACTTTTCTACATATGGAGCCTCAATGGTTTGTTTAGATCATGAAGGAAAACGATGCACTCCGTTTTATAATTATTTAAAGCCCTTGCCTGACGATTTTCAGGATCAATTCATACAAAAGTACGGCCCTAAAGAACTTTTTGAAGAACAAACTTCAGGACCTTATTTGGGCATGTTGAATTCTGGTCTACAGCTTTATTTTTTGAAATATTACCGGCCGAATTTTTACCAAAAAGTTAAAACGGTCCTACACCTCCCTCAATATTTAAGCTCTTTAATAGGACTGAATCATGTAAATGATTATTCTAGCCTTGGTTGTCATACAGGGCTGTGGGATTATAAAGAGAAAAAGTTTGCAGCCTGGGTTTTAAAAGAGGGCTTTTTAGAATTATTTCCTTCAATTTTCACTGAAAATTTTGAGAAAGTGAACAAACTCAGAATTGGTAAAGGAATACACGATAGTACCGCTTCTAGCCTGCCTTACATTAAGGGATTTAAAGATTCATTTATTCTTATCTCTACTGGAACTTGGAGTGTTGCCATGAAGCCCGCTGATTTAACACCAATAAAAGTTAGCGATATTAAAAATGACACAGTGCTTTTCATGTCCCCCGAAGGAACCCCCATTAAAGCAACACGATTGCTAATGGGGCTGCATTACCAAGAAAGTTTGAAGTTGTTTTGCGAGGCTTTTCAGCTATCAACGGCGGATATCGAAAACATTAAATACGACCCGAAATTTAGAGATTTAAGATCTACCTCAAAAGACTTGATTTTAAATCATCATTTATTAGAACCAGATAGATTTGGATTTGTAAATGGAACAAATGACAATATCGATTCTTTTGAATCAGTAGAGCAGATCATTCATCAGCTTGTTTTTGAAATTGTCGATTTGCAGACAGCGTCTATGAGACCATTGTTAGTTACTCCTCCAAAAGCATTTTTTATAGATGGTGGGTTTACAAAAAACGAGATCTTTTTAAAAACCATCTCTGATAAGCTAAAACCAATACCTATTTTTAAGTCTAATCGACCAATTGGCTCTGCAATGGGCGCATGCCTTATGGTGAGAGAGGTTGGTATTAATTCCAAAGAGTTTTTTGAGCTATATGAAATTGAAAAAATTTAAGTTATGAGTGAAATCAATTCAGAATATCCGGACGTAAATTATCTAAGAGATAAAGCTAAAAAACGCATTCCAAGATTTGCTTTTGAATATCTTGACGGAGGTTGTAATTCTGAAATTAATTTAGCGAGAAATACTCAGGATATTAGAAACCTCAAGCTTCGCCCTAATTATTTAGGGCCATTAACAGAAGTTTCTCTAAAGACAACCCTTTTTGGTAAAACCTATGACGCGCCTTTTGGTGTTTCTCCGATTGGTTTACAAGGATTAATGTGGCCAAATGCTACAGAAATTTTAGCTAAAGCTTCGTTTGAAGCAAACATTCCATTTATATTGAGTACTGTGGGTACTGCTAGCATAGAGACTGTTGCTGAAATAACCGAAGGAAACGCTTGGTTTCAACTCTACAACCCAACAGATTCTTATGTACGAAATGATTTGTTTAGGAGGCTCGAGGCATCAGGAATAGACGTTCTAGTATTGTTAGCTGATGTACCTAGTTTCGGATACCGAAGTAAAGAAATCCGCAATGGTCTTTCTATTCCTCCAAAGCTTAATATGAGAAATATCGCTCAAATTTTAAGCAAACCAAAATGGGCGTTTAATACATTGATAGCAGGTCAACCTACTTTTAAAACACTAACTCCCTATATCCCTAAAGGACTAAGTCTAAAACATCTAGGATTGTTCATGAACAAAACTTTTGATGGTCGATTGAGCCCTGAAATTGTTCAAGAAATTCGCCATTTATGGAAAGGAAAGTTGGTTGTCAAGGGAATTACTACCGAAGAAGATGCTGAAAAGTGCATCGATTACGGAGTAGACGGTATAATCGTTTCAAATCATGGCGGACGTCAATTAGACCTCGGTGAGTCAGCTATAGAGTCCCTTAGAAATTTGACTCCTAAATATAGAAGCAGAATCCAAATCATGATGGATAGCGGAATTCGAAACGGGTCAGACATTGCAGGCACCCTAGCCTCTGGTGCCGATTTTGCTTTCTTAGGTAGAACATTTATGTACGGAGTGTCCGCGCTTGGGAAAAAAGGAGGCACTCATACCATTGAGATATTAAAAAAACAACTACATCAGGTCATGCAACAACTGGATTGCAGGTCAATAAGCGATTTACCTGACAGATTAATTAAGTAAACTATGAGCTCTAAAGAACAAACGGTAGTAAGTGAATTTGAAAGAGAGGCAGTCCCAAATAATAAGCTAAGAGGATGGAAAAGCTTCTTGGGGATGTACGCTGGCGAACATGCAGCCGGCACAGAATTTGTTATTGGCCCACTTTTTTTAACGGTAGGTGTCAGCGCCTTTGATTTAATTATTGGACTACTTCTAGGTAATTTATTAGCAGTGTTGTCTTGGAGGTTCTTAACAGCTGAAATAGCAGTAAAGCACAGACTGACACTTTATTATCATCTCGAAAAGATATGTGGTAAACGGCTTGTGGTTTTTTATAATCTTTTAAATGGAGTACTATTCTGTTTTTTGGCTGGAGCAATGATTACAGTGTCAGCAACAGCGGTGGGAATCCCTTTTGGCCTTGAAATGCCGAAACTAACAGACACGACTCCAAACAGTTTAACCTGGGTTTTTATTGTTATTGGTATTGGAGCGGTTATTTCAATAATTGCCGCTCGTGGTTATGAGACCGTTAGTAAGGCCGCAAATTGGATGTCGCCATTTATTGTTGTTGCATTTTTGGCATGTGGATTTGTGGCACTAAAACAATTAAACGTTACAAGTTTTGATGATTTTTGGAATGTCTGGGGTACTGGGACCGAACCTTTTCCAGGTCAAATCAAATACACTTTTTGGCATGTAGCCATTTGGTCATGGTTTGCTAACGGAGCAATGCATGTAGGTATGTCTGATTTAAGTGTTTTTAGGTTTGCGAAAAAGGCTTCTTTGGGATGGACTAGCGCAGCTGGAATGTATGTTGGGCATTATATGGCCTGGATTTCTGCAGCGCTTCTTTATGCCGTATATATAAAAACCCCAGAAGCTCAAGCACTTCTAAATCAAGGCCAGGCCCCTTCTGTAGCTCCAGGTCCGCTAGCGTATAATGCAATAGGTGTTTTTGGAATAATTGCTGTTATTATTGCAGGATGGACTACGGCTAACCCTACCATTTATAGAGCAGGTCTTGCTTTTCAGGCGCTTCTTCCGAGATTTTCAACGGTAAGAGTTACTCTGATTGCTGGTTCAATAGCAACCATTGCAGGGTTATTTCCAGCATTTGCAATGAAGTTATTAGATTTTGTAGCACTGTATGGTTTTATTCTTGCACCTATGGGAGCCATTATTGTATTTAATCATTTCTTTCGTGGTGATAAGGGAATAAAAGCCTACACTAGCAATGGACTCAATGTAGAAGTACTTATATCTTGGATTCTACCACCAATATGTTTTTACTACATATCTATCACCTATGATATTTTCTTGTCATTTCTAATAGCTCCGGCATGGATATTAAGCGGGGTACTATATCTAATAATCGCACGAAAACAATTGAACTGAGCAGTTATCCAAAGACAAGACCGTGAAGGTATCTGCCCGGGAAGAGCGTAAACCCTCCAGCAATAAGAAGCCCCGTCCAGTAGAGAAATTGCATCGACCGCTTGTGTGAAATCAGTCGACCTCGTCTTAATTGCCATAGACTATAAGGCACTGTAGCAATCGTTAATACACTTAATAGGTGAATGTACCCGAAATGACCGAGCCATGTGGGGCCAACATGAGCCTCTAGTAGTAATGACACTACAGAAGAAAAAGTAATTAGTAAGGCGTAGCCCTTGCCCCATATCCGATGTGATGTGCTCCCCTTTTTTGAAAAAACAATGAGATAAAACCCCAAGGGAACACAGGGAGCAATTGAAAAAAGGTGAATCGATCTTAGTAGCTCGTAACTCATGATTTTTGTCCGACGAGACAGAGTGTTCCGGCCCAGTTGTCTTTAGCGTCGAGTCTAGTAGCGTTTACTTCTTCGAACCCAGCCTCTTTGAACATCTGAATCCATTCTTGTTCAGAGAAGAGCCGCATGAGGTTAATGCCACATTTTTCTGGCCAATCATGTGAAACCGTATTCTCTTTATAAAAGTCGATTCCCATAACCATTCGACCCTTAGGGTTTAACCACTTATCGTGAATCTTAGCAAGGAGCTCTTCAGGTTTCTCTAGATAATAAAAGACCTCCATGCTATGAATAATATCGTAGGTTTGACTCGGAGACCAAGAGGTCAAGTCGTCTCTGAAATACCTATTTGATCGGTCTATTTCTCTAGCCTTTTTGATCATTTTCACTGATCCGTCGATACCCTCTGATAGTAGGCAACCTTCCATGCTTTTCACCAAACGAACGACCCAACCGTTTCCGCAACCTGCGTCTAGAAACGAGAAAGGGGTTTCGGGAAGGCTAAGCTCAAGCATTTGAAGTACGGCTGAACGATGTCCATCTGCCATTCCTTCATCTTTTCCTATTTCTGCCCATTGGTTGAATACTTCTATTGGAGATTGTTTCATGTGATTTATCGTATCTTTTTCAAAGCCAATATAAAAAACAATATATGCTTCGTCGAGATTTCCTTAAGCAATCTGCTGCTGCAGCAGCGCTCGCATCATTACCTCTTGGATGTTCTCCTATTCCTCCAGCCTCGCGATTTGCGATGGGACTTCAGTTGTATACGGTTCGTGACGCAATGGAAAAAGACCCTATCATCACTTTAAAGGCGCTCAAAGAGATGGGGTATTTACATTTTGAATCTTATGGCTATGACGCCGAGGCCAAGACCTATTACGGCTATGAACCCGAGGCTTTTAAGACGATACTAACAGACCTAGGATTACGAACTACTAGTGGTCATTATGGAATGGCTGCTATGCTAGAGGCTAGTGAAAAGGATCAAGCGGTATACATTGAAAGCTGTATTGAAGGCGCCACTCGTTTAGGTGACCCCTATGTTGTTTTCCCGAAACTCCCCGAGGCATATCACTCTGCTGAAGGTTATGCTCATTTGGTAAAAAGGCTCAATCAAATGGGTCAGCAGATTAGCGAAGCGGGACTGGGCTTTGCGTATCACAATTTCGGTTTTGACTTTGACACCTTCGACGGCCGTACCGGAATGGATTGGGTTATTGAGGAAACCAACCCTGACTGGGTGAAGCTAGAAGTTGACTTTTATTGGCTCATGCGTGCGGGCGTGATTACCCCAGATGAATTAGTAGAAAAGGCCCCGGGACGTATTCCGCTATGGCACATTAAAGACATGCACAAGGTGTCTAAGGACTATACAGAGTTAGGTAACGGGAGTATTGATTATACGAAGATTTTACCGGATCCAATTCGATCTGGATTAGAGTGGTTTTACATTGAGCAAGGTGGAAACTTTGCCGAAACCTCTATGCAAAGCGTAGAGACTAGTGCAAACTTTTTTAAAGCGAACCTTAAGACTTATTTATAGTCTTCTGGTATTGCCCCAGGCTTTTGCTTAACTCTTCGAGAGAAACTCCTTTGGTTTCTGGCATGATAAGCAGCACCCATACGAGCTGTAACACCATCATAACAGTAAATATTCCGAAAACGGTACTTGCCCCAATAGTGGTGAAAAGTAGAGGAACTAGCGCCGGTATTATAGCTGCCAGAACCCAGTGCGTTGAGGTCCCCACGGCCTGTCCTTGAGCGCGCTGCTTGTTCGGGAATATTTCAGAGATGAAGACCCAGATAACGGCTCCTTGTCCGATCGCATGGGAAGCAATAAATAGGAAAAAGAAATAGGTCACATGCATTCCGAACCATTCGGTGGCAAAACTATAGGTGACAAGACCGAGAGATACAATGTATCCGAGAGAACCAATAATCATTA
>JAHEKV010000002.1:0-27033 GCA_024638165.1 Flavobacteriaceae bacterium | reverse complement strand
TGCTGAGCCAAGCGCTGAAACGAAATAAAAGATTCCGATATAGAACAGAGTTTTTTTTCTGCCCACCTTATCGGTCGGAAAAGCTCCAAGTGCCGCCCCTAAAACCGTCCCCCAAAGTGCAGAAGACATAACTACAATGCCGTGGAAAGCGCTTGACTCACCCCCTAAGGTGTAGCTACTCCACAGGCTAGACAGTGATTGATCTGCCCCTGAGATCACTACAGTATCAAAACCGAATAAAAAACCGGCTAATCCAACAATTAGACTCCAGGCGTAAAGTTTACTTTGATTGGCTGACATAGTTGCTTATTTGAAGGGTCAAAGTAGCAAAAAGAATTGATAGCTTACCTTTGGGAAGTTTGCTTTAATTAAGATTATGAATTCTCAGAAGTATTCAGAGGTAATGATTAGTGTTCGTAAAATAGTACGAGCCATCAACCTAGAGAGTAAAAGGGTCGAGAAGAACCTAGGAATCAGCATCCCCCAATTATTGACCCTTAAGCACCTTAATGAACAGCCCGATTATAAATCGACCATGCGTCGATTAAGAGATTTTTTGTCCTTGAACGCAAGCACGGTTACTGGAATTGTAGCTAGGTTAGAATCCAAGGGATATATTGCTAGGCTTCCAGACCCTAATGATAAACGATCTACACCAATTGTGCTTACCTCTAAAGGGAATAAACTCATCAAAAAGTCAAATGAGTCATTACACGAGCGAATATCAAAAAACTTGGACCGAATTTCTGATGAAGAATACTTAACGATTGTTAGCTCCTTTGAGACAATTACTAACTTTTTAAACATAGAAGACGTCGACGCTTCGCCAATTATTACCGGACCTACAGATATCAACCAATAAATAGTTTCTATAGAAAATACATATCTTTGCATCGAAATTAATCAATGCATTAGATATTTATGAGGAAAATTTATACCTTCCTATCCCTACTTTTTTCACTAGCCGCAATTGCTCAAAGCCCAGTAAAAGGTACAGTTTTAGACGATCAAGGCCTGCCTTTGCCCGGAGCAACAGTGTATGTTTTAGAAACTAACGAGGGGGTTGTTACAGACTTCGATGGACTATTTTCTATAGAAACAGAATCGAAAATTACGATTCAGATTTCTTTTGTTGGATACGTTAGTCAAACACTTTCTGCGAATCCTGGAGATGATCTTTCGATTGTTTTACAGCCTTCAAATCAGCTAGATGAGGTGGTCATAACTGCTCTCGGAATTGAAAGAGAAGAAAAGGCTCTTGGTTATTCTGTTCAGGGAATTAAGGGCTCTGAAGTAGCTAAAGTGAAAACGCCAAACGTAATTAATGCACTGGCAGGTAAGATCTCAGGGGTTAATATTACCGGATCTTCTGCGGGGCCAACCGCTTCAGCAAACATTACTATTAGGGGAGCTACCTCTTTAATGGGCAACAACCAACCGTTGTTTGTTGTAAATGGAATGCCAATTACCAATGATCTATACAGTTTTGACGACGGTCTTAACGGGTCTTCTACAATTGATTTTGGTAACGCTGCGCAACTGGTAAACGCAGACGACATAGAAAATATTAGTGTTCTTAAAGGACCTGCGGCCTCTGCGCTTTATGGAGCGAGAGCAGCAAACGGAGTAATTCTTATAGAAACTAAATCGGGTAAGATGCGCAATCAAGGCACTCGTGTTGAGCTCAACACTGGCGTGCAAATAGCGAATCCGTTGAAGTTGCCTAATTACCAAAACACCTACGGTTCTGGTGGAGGTGGTAAATACAGTTATTTAAACGGATCTACGTACATCGGAGCAAACCAGAATTATGACGCTTACGGAGAGAACTGGGGACCTGAGATGAACGGACAACTTATCAAGCAGTTTAACTCTAACGGTGAAGCAGTACCGTTTACTCCTGCTCCAGATAACGTTAGAAACTTTTATGAAACAGCGATTAACCACACTACTAATATTGCCATTAACTCAAGTGACGAGGACAGCTTTGGTCGATTCTCTTATACTAGATTGGATAATTTAGGTCTTATTCCAAACACCGGATTAGAGCGTAATACCTTTCAAACTTCATTTGGAAAATCATTAATGGATGGCAGACTAGACGTTCAAGCGAATACGATGTTTGTTCGTTCTACCTCTGATAATATTCCCAACTCGGGATACGATGAATCATCATCGGTAATGTACGGCTGGTTATGGTTACCACGTCAAGTTGAAATCAATGATTTGAGGGATTATTGGCAGCCAGGCTTAGAGGGCATTGAACAACGCTACGCAGAGAATCTTTGGGTAAACAACCCCTGGTTTATTGCTTATGAAAACACCAACGCTTTTCAAAGCAATCGTTTAATCTCGAATTTTCAAGCAAGCTTCGATATTAGTGACCAACTTAATTTCAGAGCGCGTTATGGAGTCGATTATGTAGATGAACAAAGACAATATCGTCGCGCTCCATCAACCAAAGGTGTTTTGAATGGAAGCTATCGTGAAGATGAGATCTCTTTTAGAGAGAGTAACGCAGAAGCGTTATTAAGTTTTAACCCTACTCCCGGTGAAGAGAATGCAATTGACGTTGACGTTAAGTTGGGTGCTAATTTTATGTCGCAACAGGCGAATTTTGGAATTGCAAATAACCCGCAATTACAGATTTTTGGAACAGGACCTTCTATTTATACCCTGACAAACTCTAGAGCAGGGGTTCTTGTAGAATCACAAAAAACAGAGGCTAAAATCAATAGTGTTTTTGGGCTAATGAGCTTAGATTATAAAAACACGGTATACCTCGATCTTACTTACAGAAACGACTGGTCGAGTACCCTTGTCAATCCTATTGCGGGAAGATCGGGTTCAAGCTTTAGCTTTGGATACCCTTCTGCGTCTTCTAGTATATTACTAGATCAAGTATTTGATATGCCTAAGCAAATTGATTTGTTCAAACTAAGAACTTCTTATGCTGAAGTGGGTAACGGTGCACCGCCTTATTCTTTCGGAAACACCTTCACGCCACAGCCTAGTTATGGTACTACCCCTGCTTTTACGACGACTAGAACAATTTCTGATCCAGATCTCAAAAACGAAAGAACTACCGCAACAGAGTTTGGTTTAGATATTAGTGCATTTGCAGGTAAGGTTTCGTTTAGTGCTACTTATTACCAAATGAATAGTTTCGATCAGATTATTTCATTGCCAGTAGCCAAGTCGAGTGGGTTTGACTACACACTTACCAATGGTGGTGAGATTAGTAATAAAGGGATTGAAGCATCAATCGATTACAACTACATAGAAACGGGTGACTTTAGTGCGCTTACAAGACTGAATTTCGGAAGAAACCGATCGGTAGTGGAGTCTTTACCTGATGTTATTGAGAGTGGGAAGTACTCAATTATCGCCGATGTTTTCCCTGGAGACGAAGGAGGTTCTGACTTAGAGCTTGTCGCTGAAGAGGGACAACTACTCGGACAACTTTATGGTCTCGGTTTTCAAAGAGGCCCCGACGGTAGAATTATTCATGAAAATGGACTTCCGCTTTTAACCGACGAGAAGGTTAGCGCCGGTTCTTTTCAGCCAGACTTTAGACTTGGATGGTACAACGAGTTTCAGTATAAAAATTTAGGTCTTTCTTTCTTGTTTGACGGACAAGTTGGAGGTAAAATCTATTCTAGATCTCACGCCCTTTATGCGACGGGAGGAGCGATTGTTAATGACGACGATCCGAACCTACCACTAACAACTACCGAGGGAAGAACCGTTTACAGCGTGTCTTATGATGTAGGAGGAGACCCTATTTACACACTTGTTGATGCTGGTGGAGTTGTAGGTCCAGGTTGGAAGTATGATGATTCAGGAAACCTTGTAGAAAACGATGTCGTTGTACCAGCAGGAGGAGCTGGATACGTAGGATATTTCTATAACTACTATGGAAACGGATTCAACCGAGATAATATCGAAGCTGCGACCTATGACGCGTCCTACTTAAAACTTAGAGAATTAAGCATTAGCTACGATTTAACGAATGCGTTATCAGAAGCTTGGGGGGTTAGTTCTGCTACCCTTTCGCTTGTCGGTAGAAATCTACTATTATTCTCTGATGTACCGACAATTGATCCCGAAACTTACTCGATTCGAAACGGGATTTTCGTAAATGGATTCGAGTCAACCTCTATTCCATCGCTTAGAAGCTTTGGTCTTAATCTTAACCTAACATTTTAATAGACTAAGATGAATTACAAATCACTTTTATATACCGCATTAACCGTTCTGTTCATCACCTCATGTTCAGACTTTGAAGAAATCAACGAGAACCCAAATCAACCTACAGAGGTTGGTGCGGATGTTCTATTAACAACAGCGCTTCGCAACAGTGTTCAAACAACGTCTAATGAAGCGTTTTTACTCTCAAATAATATTGCCCAACTTAGCGGAAAGGCGCTAAGAGCAGAGGTTGATAACTATAACTGGAATGCTTTCCCTACCCTATGGGAAGGTTTATACGGCAGTCTAACTGATATAGAGAGTGCGTTAAATATTACAAGCGCATCCGGTAATGAGAAAACCCAGGGAGCACTGCTTGTTTTGAAGAGCTGGATTTATTCGCAACTTACCAACGCTTATGGGGATATTCCTTACTCTAGCGCTATTCAAGGAGCTAATGCCGAGAATCCCGATTTCACACCTGCTTATGATTCTCAAGAACAGATTTACAGCAGCCTTTTAGCTAACTTAAATACCGCTACAGACCTTTTAAGCGGTTCTGGAACGATCTCGGGTGATATACTCTACAACGGAGACGAAGCCAAATGGATCAAATTTGCAAACGCTCTAAGATTAAGGCTTTTAATGTACCAATCTGCAAAAACAGATGTTAGTTCTGCCTTTGCCGCAATTGTCAATAATGAGCCTTTATTTGAAGGTAACGAGGATCAAGCAGCGTTAAGCTTTTTAAACGCTTTCCCAAATCAATTTCCAACGATCCCATTGAAGCAAGGAGATTTCGATGCAGTAGCTCTTTCTTCGTCTTCTCATGCCGTTTTAGCAGGGTACAACGACCCTAGGTTATCACGATATGCTCGTCCTGATAATGAAGATTTTGACAGCCCGACCTTTTCAGCAATTGATAATGGAGTGGGGGGTCAAACAGGGTCTCGCCTTGGTCTCGCCTATTTTGATTATCCTGGCCAAACGACCGCTCAGCAACTTGGATTGAACTATGCAGAAGGTCTTATGATGACCTATGCAGAGCAACAGTTTTTATTAGCAGAAGCAGCAGCATTAGGTTGGATCAACAACGATGTAGAGGCACACTACAAATCAGGAATTAAAGCTTCTCACGACTATTACCAGGTAAACTACACTCCTTATGGGTTTTCAGACTTTGAAGGTTTTTACAGCAACTCAGGAGTAGCCTATGATGAGGTGATTGACATTTGGGAACAAAAATGGTTATCACTCTTCTTCACAGCAATGGAGCCTTATTTTGAGTTACGTAGATGGTATGTTTCTGAGGGTGGCTTTGAAAACCTTAGATTTGTAAAGGAGCCTATAGGAGCTAATTATAACGACTATGCGTTGCCGATGCGATTTTTGTATCCTGGTCAAGAACAGAGTTTAAATCAAGAAAATTACAACGCTGCAAAGGCTCAGTATAATGGCATTAATGGCAAGATGTGGATCTTGTCTAACTAGTTTCAATGAAAAAATACTTTGATGTTTATCCAAGGGTGTTCTACCCCTCCTTAATCTTTATTCTAGCCTTTGTTTTCTTGTCCATCTTAGGAGGAGAACCTGTTAGAGAATTTTTTGATAAAACAGCATATTTAGTAACAGAATCAACAGGTTGGCTCTTCATTTTAGGAGTCAACCTGTTTGTGGTTATTTGCCTTTATATCGCTTTTAGTAAATATGGTAAGCATCGACTTGGCGGCAAACACGCTAAGCCTGAGTTTACGGTCTTTTCGTGGTTTGCAATGCTTTTTTCTGCCGGTATGGGTATCGGGTTATTGTATTTCAGCGTATCTGAACCAATCACCCATTTTGCGAATCCACCCATTCCTGTTGACTCTGTGAAGGATCGTGCGATACAAGCGCTTGATTTCACTTTTCTTCATTACGGCCTACACGCTTGGGCGATCTATTGTATTGTAGGTCTTTCCTTGGCTTACTATGGATTTAGCAAAAAGCTTCCTTTTTCGCTTCGCTCCATATTTTTTCCCGTTCTTGGTCGCAAAATATTTGGGAAGACAGGAGATATTATTGATGTCATTGCGGTAGTTGCCACTCTTTTTGGTCTGGCAACTTCTTTAGGTTTTGGAGCTCGTCAAATTGCCACAGGCCTAAATTATTTGTTTGGGGTTGACCCGGGTCAAGGAACTCAAATAAGTATCATTGTAGTTATCACTTTAATTGCAACCATCTCGGTGGTAACAGGACTTAAAAAAGGAGTTAAATTCTTAAGTCGTTTGAATTTATTCATCGCACTGATTTTCTTAGTAAGCATGCTATTCTTATCAGACGCACTGAGTATTATTCGAATTTTTGTGGAGTCAACGGGTCAATACTTTGACCGCTTTATTGAGCTTGGAACGTTCTCCTCTGCTTATGTAGATTCTGCATTTCAGAATGATTGGACCGTATTCTATTGGGCTTGGTGGATCGCTTGGTCACCATTTGTCGGGATGTTCATTGCGCGGGTATCTAAAGGACGTACAGTTAGAGAGTTTGTTCTAGGAGTACTCCTTGTACCTACTTTAATGACCTTTTTCTGGATATCAGTGTTTGGTGGATCTGCTCTTTCTATAGAGATCGAAAACCCAGGGGTGCTATCTGAGATCATTCTTAATGATAGTTCAACCTCCTTGTTCGTATTTCTTCAGGAATTTCCATTACCTGCTCTGACTAGTTTTCTTGGTATTTTCATGGTAGCTGTATTTTTCGTGACCTCGTCTGATAGTGGTTCGCTGGTCATCGATAGTATTACTGCAGGAGGAAAGCTAGACGCCCCGGTAGGTCAACGTATTTTATGGGCCCTCATGGAGGGGGCTGTAGCCATAGCCCTTCTTTTGGGTGGAGGGTTAAAAGCCATGCAAACCGCCTCTGTGAGTACAGGAATCTTATTTCTTTTTGTCATTTTCGTGATGGTATACAGTCTTTTGAAATCGTTTAAAAGACTAAAATATTTCAAGAGAAAAGAGGATCGCAAGGAGAAGATAAATAGAAAGCTATCTTTGTAAAAAATCACACTCAATGAAACCATTTTTCTTCGCTCTTTTAGCCGTACTATTCTTAAGTAGCTGCGTAGCCGTTCGATTCCCAGAAGAAATCGAAATCAAAATTGAAATGCCCGAGAGCGCTACTCCAGAGCAGATACAGGCAGTGATGGGGTCTCTTCGATTAGAGATGAATCGAGATCAAGGTCGTCGAGTAAAGGTGGTAGTAGACAGCATTCCTAGCTCCTAAGGGTAAATCGGGAAATTAAATTGGCTATATTAGGTTCCAAACCTAACAACGTATGGAGCTTAAAACCTTTGATTTTTTAATCATTGGGGCCTTTGTTGCCCTGCTGCTTGGTATCGGAATTTACAGTGCCAAGTCAGCCAATAAGAGCAGTTCAGAGTATTTTTTATCAGGTCGTAATATGCCCTGGTGGCTACTAGGGTTTTCGATGGTTGCAACCACCTTTTCGACAGACACTCCTAATCTCGTTACTGATATTGTGCGCTCATCGGGAGTCTCAGGAAACTGGGTCTGGTGGGCCTTTCTACTTACAGGTCTCTTAACGGTTTTCGTCTTTGCTGAATTATGGCGTAAGAGCGGGGTTACCACAGACATGGGCTTTTATCAATTGCGTTATGGCGGAAAACCAGCTCGATTTCTAAGACGATTTAGAGCCTTATATCTAGGGCTTCTCTTTAATGTTCTCGCTATGTCAGGGGTCACACTTGCTGCCATCAAAATCGGTCAAGTAATGTTAGGCCTAGACCCAGTAGTTACAGTTGTAGTAGCCGGCTTAATCACGGCCTTTTTTAGTGCTATTGGCGGTTTTAAAGGAGTGATTTATACCGATTTTATTTTATTTATTGCAGCCATTAGCGGCGCCTTTGGAGCTGCTTACTTTTTGGTAAACGAGCCTGATATTGGAGGGCTTACACAGCTTTTTTCTCATCCAAACGTTAGTGACAAGTTAGATTTAGTTCCAAGTTTTTCTAATACCGAAGCGCTCATCACGCTTTTTATTATTCCAATTGCTGTGCAGTGGTGGAGTAGCTGGTACCCTGGTGCAGAGCCAGGAGGAGGTGGGTATATTGCACAACGAATGCTCGCAGCCAAAGACGAGTCTAATGCAGTTTGGGCTACGTTTTTCTTCAATATTATGCATTACGCCATTCGTCCATGGCCATGGATTTTAGTAGCCTTGGCATCACTTATACGATATCCAGATATTGCCTCGATTGCAGCGGCTTTTCCTGAGGTTACCCCTGACAAACTAGGAAACGATTTAGCGTATTCTGCAATGTTGACCTCACTGCCTTCAGGACTATTAGGTTTAGTTTTAGCTTCTTTAGGAGCGGCCTATGTGTCTACGCTTTCTAGCCACTTGAACTGGGGGGCTTCCTATCTCGTATACGATGTATTTGTAGCCTATAAACCAGAGGCAAGTGAGCGTCAAAAAGTGGTGGTCGGACAGATTAGTACTTTGCTACTTATGGCCCTGAGTGCTGTAGTTGCACTTAGTCTTCAGAACGCAAAACAGCTCTTCGATGTGATTTTGATGTTTGGAGCGGGAACTGGCCTGCTATTCATGCTTCGTTGGTTCTGGTGGCGAATTAATGCTTGGTCTGAAATTGCAGCGATGTTGGTGTCAGGGATCTTGTCGATTAGCCTTGCATTTACTCCTCTCGGGGAAACCTTGTTTGGCTCAGAAGGCCTTATGCCTGGATATATGCAATATCCCTTCATCGTTCTTTTTACCACGATCGTTTGGCTAGCCGTCACCTTTTTAACTCCCGCAGAGGACAGAGTATTGTTAGAAGGATTTGTCAAATCCCTTGACCTTTCAGGAGCAGGCTGGAAAAAGTTTGGAGGCAAGAGTGAATCTACCTATTTGAGCTCAGGAATTAAGTCAATGCTTTTGGGCTGTGTTCTTGTTTATGGATTGCTATTTGCGGTTGGAAAAGCACTTTACGGGGAGACCCTATCGGCACTAATTCTCTTAGCTATTGCTGTAGCGGCAGGGCTAGTACTTAGAAAAAACTTGAAGAAATAAACTATTGCTGCCTAGTGTGTAGTTTGGCGATGTATTTGCCCACCAGATCAAACTCTAGATTCACTTTTGTGCCGACTTGATAGCCATTGAATCGAGTGTGCTCATAGGTGTAAGGAATAATAGCGACACTAAAACTGTTTTCTCTAGAATTGACTACCGTTAGTGAGGTGCCGTCTACGGTTATGGAGCCCTTTTCGATAGTGATGTGTTCTGGGTTTGACGGGTATTCAAATGAAAAGATCCAACTGCCATCTTTATTGATAACCTCGGTACAGGTAGCGGTGGTGTCTACATGGCCTTGAACAATATGCCCGTCAAGTCGTGCGCCTAATTGCATCGCTCGCTCAAGATTCACAACACTACCAACCTCAAGTTCGCCGACAGCTGATTTTAACAGGGTCTCCTCGATCGCTGTCACTGTATATTTCGAGCCATCAATTTTTACTACAGTTAAACACACCCCGTTATGCGCCAGACTTTGATCGATTTTTAACTCGTTAGTTAGATCACTCTCAAGGGTTAAATGAAGGTTAGTACCTTCTCTCTCAGCAGCAACAACTTTAGCTAAGGTTTCTATAATTCCTGTAAACATACTGCGGTATAAATTTCAGTAACTTCGTCTCTTCAATAGTTCATCTATGAAAGCAAACGACACGGTAAAAATAGGGATTTCTGTTGGCGATCTAAACGGCATAGGCTGTGAAGTAGCCCTAAAAACCTTTCTTGACTCGCGGATGCTAAGCAATTGCACCCCGATCTTCTTTGCCTCTAACAAAACAATGTCAAGCCAGGTCAGCGAGCTGAAATTGGATATAAAATTTCATGGGATTAAAGATTTGAGTCGAATAGAGGCGGGCAAGATCAATGTTTACCAAGCTTTCGATACTGAATTTGATTTGGCCTTCGGACAAAACACTCCTGAGGCCGGAAAATTAGCTGTAGCTTCCCTAGAGTCGGCAACCAAGGCACTCAAAGACGGCCAAATAGATGTATTGGTGACCGCGCCAATCAACAAGAGCAATATACAGTCAGAAACATTTAGCTTTCCGGGTCACACTGATTATTTAGCAAAAGAACTCGGCGCTGAAGCTTTGATGTTTATGGTTTCAGGCCATTTACGAGTAGGTCTCCTCACCGATCACATTGCAGTATCAAAAGTAAGCGACGCTATAACTACAAAGTTGATCCGCTCGAAAGTTGCTACAATGATGAAGTCTTTACGAGAAGATTTCGGGATTATACGACCCAAAATTGCATTATTGGGAATCAACCCCCACAGTGGTGACAACGGAACTATTGGTGAAGAAGACGAAAAAATTATGAAACCTGCAGTTGTTGAATTGTTTGAAGAAGGTCACCTTGTTTTTGGGCCCTTTGCAGCAGATGGATTCTTCGGGTCGAACAGTTACAGTCAGTTTGACGCGGTTTTAGCTGCCTATCACGACCAGGGCTTGGTTCCTTTTAAGACCCTGTCTTTTGGAAAGGGTGTAAACTATACCGCTGGCCTTTCGAAGGTCAGAACTTCTCCCGACCATGGTACCGCATATGAGATCGCAGGAAAAGGAATTGCTGACGAAAGCTCGTTCAAGGAGGCCGTATTCACTGCTATCGATGTGTTTCGTTCACGACAAGATCATACTGAAATGAGCTCGGATGTGCTTAAGGTTCAGGAGAGAAAGGAAAAAAGAAGACAAAAATTCGTCTAGGTAAGGCGCTTTGAAATTCCTAAATTAGTTCTATATTTGCAGGCCTTAACTTGGGCTCTATAAAGCATCTAATCATGAAGTTAAAGGATTTTGACATTTCCTTTATAGGACTCAAGCAGGGAAATCATGAGTTTGAATATGAACTTAATGATTCGTTCTTTGAACATTTTGGTTTTAATGAGTTTTGCAACACGGTGATAAACGTTCAGGCGATCCTTACCAAGGGTAGCACAATGATGGAACTCGCGGTAAAAGGAAAAGGAACGGTTGAGGTCAACTGCGATCTTACTAACGAACCGTTTAAAATGGAGGTAAACCCCACTCTCGACCTAGTAATCAAGTTCGGGGAAGAGTACAATGATGAAGATGACGAGCTTCTTGTTTTACCTCATGGCGAATACCAGTTCAACGTTGCACAATATCTGTATGAAATGACGGTGCTTAGTCTTCCACAGAAGCGAATACACCCAGGCGTTGAAGACGGATCATTAGAATCACCACTGCTTGATAAGCTTGAAGATCTCAAGCCGAAAATAGTAGAGGATAAAGAAGAAACTAACGAAAGTGACCCGAGATGGGACGCTTTAAAAGATTTATTGAAATAAAAGACTATTAAATAAGGAAGATATGGCACATCCTAAAAGAAAAATATCGAAAACGCGTAGAGACAAGAGACGCACACATTACAAAGCGGTTGCTCCAACTCTAGCAAAAGATTCAACTACCGGAGAGGTGCACTTAATGCACCGAGCTCACTGGCATGAGGGTAAACTTTACTACCGTGGCCAGGTGCTTATCGACGCTGCAGAAGAAGTAGCAGCGGAGTAAATTTCGGTCGAAAAAAGATCTAGAACTCTCGTGTAATTAGAGACACGAGAGTTTTTTTATGGACTACACCGAAATCTCACCCTTCTCAAAAAAACAGTAATTTCGCTCAACCAAAAGTTGCCTTTTATGCCAAAAACAACGGCTGCAATTACAGCAATTGGAAAGTACCTTCCAGAAAAGGTCTTAGACAATGCCACTTTAGAAAAAATGGTTGAGACCAATGACGAGTGGATTACTACTCGCACAGGCATCAAAGAGCGACGCATTCTAGATATTCCCGGTAAAGCAACAGCGTTTATGGCCACAGAGGCCGTTAAGGACCTGATGAAGAAATCAGGACTTGACCCCCTTGACATCGACCTTTTATTAGTTGCTACCGCCACCCCTGATATGCCTGTTGTTGCCACAGCAGCACAGGTAGCCACAAACCTTGGTGCAAAAAACGCCTTTGCTTTTGACCTTCAAGCGGCTTGCTCGGGGTTTTTATACGGCATGTCGGTGGCATCGGCTTACATCGAATCGGGTCGCTACAAGAAGGTGGTGCTCGTTGGAGCAGATATGATGTCGTCAATTGTTGACTACACCGACCGAACCACTTGTGTGTTGTTTGGGGATGGTGCTGGCGCTGCCCTTTTAGAACCTAACAGCGAAGGCCTAGGATTTGTTGACGAGTATCTTCGAAGTGATGGCGTTGGTAAAAATCATTTAGGTATCCAGGCCGGAGGATCCTTGTATCCTCCCACCGAAAAAACCATAGCCGAAAAGAAACATTATATTTATCAAGACGGACGTGTTGTTTTCAAGTTCGCAGTCACCAACATGGCGGATGCGGCTGCAGAAATCATGTCAAGAAATGGACTGAGTCATCAAGATGTCCGATATTTGATTGCTCATCAAGCCAATAAACGCATTATCGATGCCACTGCACAGCGCATGGGTATTGGGGATGACAAAGTTTTGATGAACATTGGCCGCTATGGGAATACCACAGCAGCTACCATTCCACTTCTACTGTGCGATTACGAATCGCAACTGAGAAAGGGAGACAATCTAGTTTTTGCTGCTTTTGGTGCAGGTTTTACCTGGGGAGCAGCGTTTATAAAATGGGCATACACAAAACAAGAATAAATAAGTAACGTAATGGATATTAAAGAAATTCAAAATCTCATTCGCTTCGTTGCCAAATCTGGCGCTAGCGAGGTGAAACTCGAGACCGAAGACATCAAGATTACCATTAAGACGACCTCAGAGTCGACGGGTCAAGCAGAGGCTACCATTGTTCAGCAAATCCCAGTTCATGCGGCTATGGCTCCAGTTGCTGCTGCACCAGCGGCTCCAGCGGCTCCGGCTCCAGCTGCCCCTGCTAAAGAGGAAGAGGATTTAAGTAAGTACATCACTGTTAAGTCTCCGATTATTGGAACATTATATCGCAAACCATCTCCAGACAAGCCAAACTTTGTTGAGGTAGGTTCATCGATTGGCGAAGGAGATGTTCTTTGTGTGATTGAAGCAATGAAGCTCTTTAACGATATCGAGTCAGAAGTTTCAGGTAAAATCGTTAAGATTTTAGTAGACGACGCTTCTCCGGTTGAATTTGATCAACCTCTTTTCTTAGTAGACCCTTCTTAATTAGATCGTCATGTTTAAAAAAATACTCATCGCGAATCGCGGAGAGATTGCACTGCGCATCATCCGAACTTGTCGCGAAATGGGCATTAAAACAGTTGCCGTTTACTCGAAGGCCGACGAAGAAAGTCTTCACGTACGATTTGCCGACGAGGCAGTTTGTATCGGCCCAGCCCCTAGCTCAGAGTCTTATTTAAAGATTCCTAATATTATTGCTGCAGCTGAAATTACTAATGCAGATGCAATACACCCAGGTTATGGGTTCTTGTCTGAGAATGCGAAATTCTCGAAGATTTGTTCAGAGCACGGGATCAAGTTTATTGGAGCTTCAGCTGAGCAAATCGACCGAATGGGAGACAAGGCTACTGCTAAGCAAACCATGAAAGAGGCAGGAGTACCTACTATTCCTGGTTCTGATGGCCTTCTAAAAGACCTAGCCGATGCTATAAAGACTGCTAAAGCCATGGGCTATCCTGTGATGATCAAAGCTACCGCTGGTGGTGGAGGTAAAGGAATGCGTGCTATTTGGGCTGAAGAGGAAATGGAAATGCATTTCAACTCTGCCGTTCAAGAAGCGACTGCAGCCTTCGGAAACGGAGGTATGTACATGGAAAAACTGATTCTTGAACCAAGACATATTGAGATTCAAGTGGTCGGAGACCAGAATGGTCGCGCATGTCACTTATCTGAACGAGACTGTTCAGTTCAAAGACGTCACCAAAAACTTACTGAGGAGACACCATCACCGTTTATGACTCCTAAGCTTAGAAAGCGTATGGGAGAAGCCGCGGTTAAAGCTGCGGAATACATTGGATACGAAGGAGCAGGAACCGTTGAATTCCTTGTTGACAAAAACGGAGATTTCTATTTCATGGAAATGAACACCCGTATTCAGGTGGAGCATCCTATTACTGAGCAGGTAGTTGATCACGACTTAATTAGAGAACAAATTTTAGTTGCTGCCGGAGTGGCGATTTCAGGTAAGAATTACGAGCCAAAACTGCACTCTATTGAGTGTCGTATCAATGCTGAAGATCCTTACAATGACTTTAGACCTTCTCCAGGTAAAATCACTACACTCCATATGCCAGGAGGCCATGGGGTTCGTTTAGATACTCACGTTTATAGCGGGTATGTAATTCCACCGAATTACGATTCAATGATTGCTAAACTCATCACTACGGCTCAAACTAGAGAAGAGGCGATTAGCAAGATGAGAAGAGCTTTAGATGAGTTTGTGATTGAGGGGGTAAAAACCACGATTCCTTTCCACAGACAGCTTATGGACCACCCAGATTATATTGCGGGTAACTATACCACCAAATTCATGGAGTCATTTCAAATGGCTGAATAACCAAACAAAAAAGGCCGCTTTTAAGCGGCCTTTTTTATATCTATACTAAAGGAGGATTATCCTTTGATACTTGCACTGAGATATTCGCGATTCATGCGTGCGATATTCTCCAAAGAGATTCCTTTCGGACATTCGATTTCACAAGCACCGGTATTGGTACAGTTACCGAATCCTTCTAGATCCATCTGCTTCACCATGTTTAAAACACGAGTAGTAGCTTCAACGCGTCCTTGTGGTAATAGCGCATATTGAGAAACTTTAGCAGAGGTGAAAAGCATTGCTGAAGCATTTTTACAAGCTGCTACACAAGCTCCACATCCGATACAGGTCGCTGCGTTGAAAGAAGCGTCTGCCTTTTCCTTTTCGACAGGAATAGCGTTGGCATCTACTGGGCGTCCTGAGGTGTTTACAGAGATGTACCCTCCAGCTTGCTGTATGCGATCAAAGGCAGATCGATCTACCATTAAATCTTTAATTACAGGGAAAGCTCCAGCTCTAAACGGCTCGATAGTAATGTGATCACCGTCTTTAAAGCTTCTCATATGAAGCTGACAGGTGGTGGTTAGTTTTTGTGGCCCGTGTGGCTTGCCATTAATTACCATTGAGCAAGTTCCACAAATACCTTCACGACAGTCGTGATCGAATACCACAGGCTCTTTGCCGTCGTTAATTAGACCTTCGTTTAGAACGTCTAGCATTTCTAAGAACGACATGTCCTCGCTGATATTGTCAAGGTCATACGTTTCGAACTTTCCGTTGGTTTGTGCGTTTTTCTGACGCCAAACGTTAAGATGAATTTTCATAGCCTTATTTGTAAGATCGTGTTTTCAATTCAATGTTTTCATAAACTAGTTCTTCCTTGTGAAGTTTTGCTTCACTAGGAACTCCAGTGTATTCCCAAGCGGCTACATAGCGATAATTTTCATCATCTCTTAGCGCCTCTCCTTCTTCGGTTTGGTACTCTTCTCTAAAGTGACCTCCGCAAGATTCATTACGGTTTAAAGCATCGACTGCGAAAAGCTCTCCTAGCTCTAAGAAATCGGCAACTCTGTGTGCTTTTTCGAGCTCAGAGTTCATCGCGTTTAGCTCACCCGGGATTCTTACGTTTTTATAGAAGTCTTCGCGAAGTTCAGCGATTTCTTTAATTGCCTCTTTTAGTCCCTGCTCATTTCGAGACATACCGCACTTATTCCACATGATTTTTCCAAGCTTCTTGTGGTAATAGTCTACAGAGTGTTTTCCTGAACCTGACATTAACTTCTCGAGACGTTCTTTCACCTCTTTCTCCGCAGCTTCGAACTCAGGCAAGTCGGTTGAGATTGATCCTGTCTGAATGTCGTCTGCTAAATAGTCACCGATCGTGTAAGGAAGAACGAAATATCCGTCAGCCAGACCCTGCATTAGTGCAGATGCCCCAAGACGGTTAGCTCCGTGATCACTAAAGTTAGCTTCTCCTGCAGCGTAGCAACCAGGAACAGAGGTCATCAGGTTATAATCTACCCAAAGCCCTCCCATTGCATAGTGCACCGCCGGATAAATCTTCATCGGCGCCTTATACGGGTTCTCGTTTACGATTTTCTCGTACATCTGGAAAAGATTACCGTACTTGGCTTCTACGATTGCCTCACCGAGCGCTCTTACCTTTTTGTCATCGGCGTCTTTTAGACCCATGGTGTTGGCTTTTTCACGGCCATATCGCATGATTGCAGAATCAAAATCAAGGTAAACCGCCTCACCGGTTTTATTCACTCCGAACCCAGCATCGCAACGCTCTTTTGCAGCTCTAGAAGCTACATCACGAGGGACAAGGTTACCGAACGCAGGATATCTGCGCTCTAGGTAGTAATCTCTATCTTCTTCGGCTAAATCAGTTGGTTTTAACCTACCTTCTCGAATAGCCCTGGCATCTTCTAGTTTCTTAGGCACCCAAATACGTCCATCATTTCTCAGTGACTCAGACATCAGAGTAAGCTTTGATTGGTGGTCTCCTGAAACAGGGATACAAGTTGGGTGAATTTGTGTAAAGCAAGGGTTGGCAAAGTGAGCTCCTCTTCGGTGTGCTCTCCAAGCAGCCATTACATTAGCCCCCATACAATAGGTCGATAGATAGAAGACGTTTCCGTATCCACCAGTAGCAAGTACTACCGCATGAGCAGAATGTCTTTCTAACTCACCAGTAACGAGGTTACGAGCGATGATTCCGCGAGCTTTTCCGTCAACTAAAACGAGATCTAACATTTCATGACGCGTGTAAGATTTGATCTTACCACGTTGTATTTGGCGGTTCATTGCTGAATAAGCCCCTAATAAAAGTTGCTGCCCAGTCTGTCCTTTAGCGTAGAAGGTTCTTGAAACTTGAACCCCTCCGAAAGAGCGGTTATCAAGTAACCCACCGTATTCACGAGCGAAGGGAACCCCTTGTGCCACACACTGGTCAATAATATTGGTAGATACCTCAGCAAGGCGGTGAACGTTAGCTTCTCGCGAACGATAGTCTCCCCCTTTTATGGTATCGTAGAATAAACGATAAACCGAGTCACCATCACCTTGATAGTTTTTGGCAGCGTTAACTCCACCTTGTGCCGCAATCGAGTGGGCTCTTCTTGGAGAATCTTGGTAGCAGAATGTTTTTACATTATAACCTAGTTCGGCCAATGAAGCTGAAGCCGAAGCTCCTGCAAGACCGGTACCAACAACGATGATGTCAATATTTCTTTTGTTCGCTGGGTTAACCAGGCGAATATCATTTTTATGCTTGCTCCACTTCTCGGCTAATGGGCCATTAGGAACTCTTGATTCTAGCTTTGCCATACTATTGTATCGGATTTAAGAAGTGATATACTGCGATGAAGATAAAGCCGGCAGGAACGACTACTGCATACGCCTTCGCAAAGGCTTGAATGGCTTTACCATATTTGTTGTCAAAACCAATAGTTTGCATTGAAGAAGCAAAACCGTGATAAAGGTGCATCCCCAATAAAACAAACGCTACCGAATAAATGACCGTTCTTGTTAGATCAAACAGTTCAACGGTAAACCCGTAATATCGAGTAGTGTCTATCGGATTAGATTCTACATACTTGTAGATCATCTCGTGTAACCAAAAGTCGTACATGTGAAGACCAATAAAGGCAAGAACAACACCTCCAGATAGTAGCATATTTCTTGATAACCAACTGCTATTAGTGCCTTTCGAGCTTTCTTTGTAACCAACAGGCCCACGAGCTTTACGGTTTTGTGCTTCGAGTACAAACCCCATCACAAAGTGCAGAATGACACCAGCAACCAAGACGGGCTGAAGAACAAATTGTACCACTGGGTTGTAGCCCATGAAGTGAGACCAAGTGTTGTAGAGCTCCTCTGAAAAGACAGAGGCTAAATTGATGGCCAAGTGTAAGGCTAAAAACGAGATGAGGAATAACCCAGACAGGGCCATAACCACCTTGCGTAATAATGAAGAACTGAACATAAAGAGTCTAGTTTTAACGCTTAAAAAATTACCATGCAAAGGTACGTACCGATGAGATATTCTACAACGACTATACACTTTAACGCCAAATACTTAAATATTTAGAACAATTCTTAATATTTAGTTTTTGTACAAACCAAAAAGAGAGGGCGTAACCCTCTCTTTTTAAGCGAAATATAATTTTTTATTCAATGATTAGGGGTTGCTTGCTTTCAGCTGCTCCACTAGCAATTCGCAAGGTATAGTTTCCTTTTGGGAGATAGTAAGATCCATCAGAAGCTGCTTTTAGTGACTTTTTCGATTTCTTTTCAAAGCTTTTTACCAAATCCTTATCGAGATTCAACGAATAAGACCACTCTTGTAAACCTTTGGTTCCTTGAACTTCGATTGTAAAGGCCGTTGCACCTTCTAATTCTACCGTTATATAGGCAGGTCCTACCTGGTTTTGATACCATTTTATAGGGGTTGATGGAATGTAGGGAGCTCCGAAGGCAGACCAACTTCTTCCCCATCGACTTGAGGCTCTTACTTTTTCTGGAGCGAATAAGTGAATGCTTGACTCTAAGATTGAGGAGTCTAATTCTTCTAACTCTGAAATATTGACTTTATAAATACTTCTACCATGAGTTCCAACCACTAGATCTTTAGCTTCTGGTTGAATTTTTAAATCGTGAACAGCCACCGCTGGCATTCCTTCATTAAAAGGTATCCAGTGTTTTCCTCGATGAAGACCGGCGTACAGCCCGTGATCATTACCAACGAAAAGAAGCTCTTCATTGTGTGGGTCTTCAATCACAACATTGATAGGCTGCATAGGGAGCCCCGAATCAATAGCCTCCCAAGTTGCTCCATAGTCTTCGCTGACAAAGAGATAAGGCATGAAGTCATCATTTCGATAACCGTTTAGAGACGCGTATACTCGAGATTTTTTGTGATTTGAAGCAAAAACTCTACTTGCCCAAAGATCCTCGCCCTGCCCTTCGGTTAACGAATCAGAGATGAGTTGCCAAGAAGCTCCTCCATCTTTGGTGACGTGAATTTGACCATCGTCGCTTCCTGTGTAAATAAGCCCGAATTGAAGTGGAGATTCGCTAATGGTGGTTAGTGTTCCGTAAGCAACATTTCCTTTTCTACCTCCCTTGGTCAGGTCTGGAGATAAGGTGGTCCAGGTCTCTCCGAGATCAAACGATCGGTGAAGCTTGTTGCTGCCTAGGTAAAGTACGTCAGGGTGGTGTGAAGACAGAAGAATAGGGGTCTGCCAGTTAAATCGATAGGGGGCTTCTCCAAGCTCGTGTTTAGGAGTAATGGCCTTACGCTTGCCTGATTCGATTCGATAGTAATTACCGAATTGAAACCCTGTAAATACGATAGAAGGGTTTTCGCGGTGAACTTCAACCTGCATCCCATCACCACCTAATAGCCTAGTCCATGGGTTGTGCCCAGTAGATAGCCATCCTCTGTTCTCAGAGGCTGTGTTTGAAGCCATCCAAACCCCATTGTCTTGCAATCCTCCATATACATTGTAGGGTTTTTGGTAGTCAACTTGTATAGCGTAAAACTGCCCTACACTTGGGCTGTTATTGACCGTCCAGTTCTCTCCGTCGTCATAGGTAATATTAATACCTCCGTCATTACCATTGATTAGGTGACCGGGTCTATTTGGGTTGATCCAAAGCGCATGGTGATCAGAGTGGACGTTTTCTTTGTCGATCGATTGAAAGGTTTTACCACCATCTTTCGATTGAATCAGTGGAACCCCTGCTAGATAAATATTGTTTACATCAGAAGGATCCACACGTACTTGGGCAAAATAATATCCGTAGCTGTAGAATAGGCCATCAATATATTCGTCGTGGGTTTTACTCCAGGTTTTACCGGCGTCATCTGATCGGTAAACTTCTGCTCCAATGACAGGAGTGTCGAATAGCATGGCGTTCGCGTCTTCAAGATAAAGTGCGATATCTGAAGGTTTTGCTACGCCATCACGAACGAGTTGTTTCACGTTTTGAGCACGGTATTTTTCTTGAAATCCATTCGATTTTAAAAACTCATTAAGCGCCTTGTCACTAAGGGCCAAGAATTCTTTTACGCTTAACGTTTTGAATTGATCTTTGGTGAGCGCATCGTTCTTAGAAGGTTTTCTCTGAGACGATTTTCTTCTGAATTGACTGTCATGAACCGCATATAGGGTTTGGTTATCAAATACCGAAAGCCCGATTCTACCCACACCACTTCCGGTGGGGAATCCGCTACCCTCTTTCGTAATAAGTGTCCAGGAGCGTCCTTGGTCTTCACTTTTATAAATGCCAGACCCTTCGCCTGAACCTTCAAAATTCCAAGCTTTACGATCTCGTTGCCAGCTTGCTGCGTAGATCGCGCTGAAATCTTCGGTAGCTGCCAAGTCGATAACCCCCGTGTTTTCGTTGATGAAAAGAGAGTTTTCCCAGGTTTTTCCGCCATCAGAAGACATAAAGACCCCACGTTCTTTATTTGGCGTGTAAAGGTGCCCAATTACCCCTACTAGAACATGATTGGGGTCGTTAGGGTTAATGACAATTCTACCGATATGATGACTGTCTTCGAGACCAATAGGTTCCCATTGCTCTCCATTAGTGGTGGTTTTGAACATTCCGATACCCGCATAAGACGATCGAGAAGAATTGTTTTCTCCTGTACCTACATAAAGGGTACGAGACTCCCAATGCATGGCAATGTCTCCGATGTTTTGTGTAGGGGCGTTGTCAAAAATAGGAGTAAACGTGGTTCCATTGTCAGTGGTGTGCCATAGCCCTCCTGACGCATAGGCTACATAAAACTCGGTCGGATCCTCAGGGTTAACTTCTAAATCAACGACTCTCCCGCTCATGATGCTAGGCCCAATATTTTCTAGCTGTGGAGCAGTTGATGTCTCTTGGGAATAAAGGGCAGATACGGATAATAAAAGCAAACAAATACTAACACCTTTGCTTACAATTGCTTGGATACTGAACTTCATAGGATATCTTTATGGATCTTAATCTATGGTTATACCCTCTAAAATAGGATTTTCAATTGGTATTACACAGCGAATAGCGAAGGGTGTGTTGTTACTATTATTCTTGGTTTCTGGATTTTCTGAGGCGCAGTATACTCCTTTAGTTCAGAATTATCCGCCAGAGCAATATGGCGCAGATAACCAAAATTGGGCGATAGAGCAGTCAGATAGTGGAATGCTGTTTGTCGCAAATCAATCGCGAGTACTGTTGTTTGATGGAAATCGATGGGAATCAGTTTTTGTTCCGAACACACAAAATATTCGCTCGATTAAAATTGTAGAGGATCGATTGTATGTGGGGGGGTCAATGAGCATAGGGTTTTACCAGATTACTCCTCGCGGACTTGAAAATTACAGCGAAATAAAAGGACTAGAGCACCAAAACATCGATGTGGGAGAAGAGTTTTGGAGTATTACACAGCTAGATGAACGACTCTTTCTTCAGTCGAAGCGTGCCATTTATGAAGTTTTAGAGAATCAACTTCTTCTACGCACTCCTTTTGAATCAGATCGTCCAGAATCTTTTAGTCACAATGATGACCTTTATTTTTTCTCTTCGAAGGAGGCGATTCAATTTTCTTCAGGGGAGTATCATCGTTTTGAGTTGCCAAAACTTTCGAGTGCCTTTGTGGGAACTTATCAGCGCAACGAGACCCAATTTCTCGTCAATGAAACTGGAGAAACTTTTCGGCTAAATGAGGGTGGGCTTGTCAAAGAAGCGAATCCTTTTGTAGATCTAAAGAATTCAGACCAGATCTATGATTTATTACAATTGAGTAATGGATATTTAGTAGTTGGAACCATTTCTTCAGGCCTTCATGTCTATGATGCCGAAGGCAATCTGTTGTATGTTTTAGACAAAAAAAGTGGGCTTAACAACAATACAGTACTCGGGTTATTCCAAAGTATCACAGGGAGGGTTTGGGTTGCCCTAGACCAAGGGATTGCGTCCTTTATTCCCAACTCAAATCTCAGTGAATTCAGATTCGGCTTTGAGGATATAGGAGTGGTGTACACAGCCATTAATCATCGGGACTACTTATATATCGGAACCAATCAAGGCCTCTATTTATTCAATGAAAAATTAAGTCAATTTGAATTTGTTTCTAGCACTAGAGGGCAGGTTTGGAACTTGAAGACTTTGGGGAACGAGCTTTATTGCTTTCACGACAAAGGTTTGTTTAAAATAAAGGGCTCAAAAGCTTCGTTGGTTGACGCTCAGACGGGCTATTGGAGTGCCAGTGAGTATATAGACTCTAAAGGATTGTCTTCTTATGTTTTAGGCGGATACAACGGAGTTTATATTTATCGACCCAACCGTAATTCTATAGTAGAAAAGGTCGAGGGCTTTACTACTCCATCACGATTTGTAGAGCTCCTTGATGATACGATCGTCGTTAATCACGAAAGTCTTGGAGTATTCTTGCTCGATTTTGATTGGAATAATCTTGTTATTCGATCTGAAAAACAGATTCCAGCTTTGGGTACGGCTAGTAGCTTGTTCTTATTGAAGGATGAACTTTATTACAAGAGCTCTGAGGGGTTTTTTAATGTCGATAAAGGAGCGCTGCAGTATCATCGAGAACTTACGGCCCTTGTGCCAGAACCTATCGTTCGGCCTGCACAAAATTCATATGAGCCTGATGAGGTTTCATTCTTATCAAAAGAAAAGATCCTTCGTCTTCGTGTTACAAATACAGGGGACTATAGGGCTATTGAGGAGTTTTTGCCAGAAACCCGACTTAAATCATTTGGTGTAAGTGGTTTTGAGAATATTAATGCTATTGATAGTAATGAATATTTGATCGGATTAAAGGACGGGTTTTTAGTAATCGACACTAACCTAAATGATGATGAGCCAACCTCTTTTCCTATTTGGCTTTTGAATCTAGAAGCTGCTCGGCAAGATGAATTTGTAAGCCTTTCCCCTGAAGAGTCTCACCTACTAAAGGCCGAAGAATCTACAATCAGGATTAGTTATACGCATCCTAGTTTTAGTGAGAGATACCCTACCACTTATGAGTATCAGTTGACCTCAGAGCGAGATACGATCACAGATCGTTCACCAAGCACCGTGAAGACCTACTATAATTTGAAACCGGGAAGTTATTCTCTTTCGACGAGAGTTATAGGCATCAGCGGAGAAATACTAGCCTCGTCTCAATCGATTCGTTTTGAAATTGATAAACCTTGGTATCAAACGGCACAGTTTACGCTCTATCTTATTTTTTCAGGGCTTATCATCTTTTTTGTTGCCTCTGCTATAGTAAGGACTGTTTATAAAAGAAGAGAACGAAAGATCAGAGAAGAGAGTGAACGACTGTTAGAAACGAATCAACTCCGTGAGGAAAATCGAATTAGTCAACTAAAGAACAAGCATCTTGAAAATGAGTTAGAGCTAAGAAAGCGCGAACTAACAGGGGTTTATGAGGCTGAGATTAGAAGAAACGCCCTTCTTAAGGATTTGAAAACCCAAATTGGCAAGGCTAAATCTGAAAAACCTGTAGAGGAAATCACAGCTCTTATAGATAAACAACTAGAGGACGACAGCGATTGGACCAAATTCGAGTCTGCTTTTAACGAATTAGACTTTGAGTTTATTGCGAATTTGAATAAACGCCATCAAGGATTAACCAGGCAAGAAGTGCGATTGCTAGTTTATATACGATTGAACCTTTCAAATAAGGAGATTTCAGAGCTCCTTAATATTGGCTTAAAGAGTGTAGAGATGAAAAGATATCGGGTTAGAAAGAAGTTAGGACTCGAAAAATCTCAAAATTTATCAGAGTATATACACTCCTTTTAGCCCTACAATTACTCTACAAATCTTTCAAAGCTTTTTTGTAAATAACTGATTTCAAGCTTTTTAAATAAATACATCTTATTCAGACACTCTACAAAGAGGTACAACCAGCCCAAATAGTTGTTAATTTTATGAGGTTCGATTTTACGATTCGTATAACCTTGATAATTAATTATAGAAAAACAGTTATGAAAACAAAAAAATTGCATTCGTTTAGTGCACGATTGATGAGTATGTTGGCAGTTGCTTTCGTGCTTTTTATTGCTTCGTGTGAGAAAGATGATCCAAACCCTGAACCACAGGCAACTTGTGATGATGGAATTCAGAATGGAGATGAAACCGGAATCGATTGTGGAGGTTCATGTTCAGCGTGTGAGGAGCCTATTACAATGGTTGCCCCAGATTTAAATGTCGGAACAATCGATATGGAAGAAGCCGGAATGGGACCTGACTTCTCTGACGATAATGAGAACAATGGTGATAACCCTGACGGGACATGGGGAGTCTTCGGTTTTTCAGAAGGCAACAAGATTCAGTTAGAGATTGTAGATAACCCAAACACTACAGGAAACGCTTCAGCTAAGGTTCTTAAAATTGTAGAGCAAGGTAATCAAGAGGTATGGCAAGGATTCTTCTTTGACCTTGATTCTAAAGTTACTCTATCAGAGCCTAATACTGCAATTAGCGTAGATGTACATTCGGTACGAGAAGGCCAAGTGGTATCTATGAAGTTAGAGGACTCTGCAAATTCGAGTGCTAATACAGGTGATATTAAAGTGGCTACAACGGGCACTGGATGGGAAACCGTTACCTTCAATTTAGATGCTGCTTCTCATTCTGGAGTATTTGACCGCATGGTATTTATCATGGATTTCGGAGATACTGCTGAGACCGCAGAAACTACCCACTATATCGACAATATTAGACTTTCAGAGCCAGGAGAAGAACCTGAAGAGCCAACTGTGAATACGGAAGGATCCTTTGACGCAGACTTTAGCGGTGCTTTTGGCGGAGCAACTGCCGAAAACGACGTGTATAGTTTCCCAACTTCTGCTGAGACTTGGGCAGGCTGGGCGAACAACACAGGTAGCATCTATCCATTGGGCTTCCCGAATGGAGGTACCATTACATTTACGGCTTCATCTGCAGGAGCAGACGCGGGTGTTTATTTTAGATTTGAAAGATTACCGTACAACGAGAATGACCCAAATGCAACTGAGCCTAGCTTCAACACTGCAGAGGTAACGGTTTCTGGTTCAGAAGCTAAAGAGTACACGATCGCGATTGATGCACAAGATGCGGATAACACGTATAGCTCTGCTCTTATGTATTTCACGGTTCGTGATGTAGAGGTTACGATTACCAATGTTAAGATTAACCCAGGCGCATCGGGCGAAACTACTACTGCAGTAAATACTTCAGGTACGTTTAGCCCTAACTATGATGGCCCTTTTGGCGGTGCTACGATTGAGGAAGGTGGCGTTTATACTTTCCCAACTTCTGCTGAGACTTGGGCAGGCTGGGCGAATAACAACACCGATATTGTTCCGTTAGGCTTTCCAAATGGCGGAACCATCACTTTCACAGCTTCATCTGCTGCGGAAGCAGGTATTTATTTCAGATTTGAAAGATTGCCTTATGATGAAAATGATTCGAATGCGACAGAGCCTAGCTTCAACACAGAAACAATCACTGTCAATGGAGAAACGGCTACTGAGTATACGGTAACGATCGAAGCACAAAATGCAGGAAACACCTACCGCTCATTGTTAATGTACTTAACGACGCGTGATGTTCCTGTAACCATTACAGATATTAAGATTAACCTGTAAATATCAAATCAATAGTTTAAGTTTGTTATGCCCGCTTCGTGCGGGCATAATTTTTATGATTATGAAGAAATTATCCCTTTTACTCATCGTTTTTGCTTTCTTCTCTTGTGAGAAGAGCGGCCCTAATCCAGAACCTCAAGCCACTTGTAGTGATGGGATTCTCAATGGAGACGAAAGTAGTATTGATTGTGGAGGGTCTTGTAATGCCTGTGAAGAACCTGGCGGAGAAATTACCTCTTATGATGGTATGACTCTAGTTTGGAATGACGAATTCGATTACGAAGGAGCTCCTAGTGCGGCAAAATGGCATTTGCAGACGCTTCCCATTTTTAGCGGTGGTTGGGCCAACAACGAACAACAGCACTATACCGATCGTCAGGCGAACGCGACAGTTTCAGACGGTACCTTGAAAATCATTGCTAAAAAAGAATCTTACACTTTTGAGGACAGTACGAAAGAGTACACCTCGGCTCGCCTCAATTCCAAATATGACTTTAAATATGGGCGTGTTGATGTTCGCGCTAAACTGCCTTCTCAAGCCGGCGCTTGGCCTGCCATTTGGACCCTAGGGTCGAATATCAACGAGCGCGGAGGAGTCTTTCAAGCAACAAAGGGAGAAGTAAGTTGGCCTGAATGTGGAGAAATTGATATCATGGAAAAACGCGGTTGGGAAACTGACCGAGTTCTAGGAACTTTTCATTGGAAGGATGATAACTCAGGAAACCCTGCTTCTTACGGTTTAGATAAAACCATAGACGGTATAGGGAGTGAGTTTCACTTATATTCTTTGGTTTGGGAAGATGGAATTCTTCAAATTTATGTAGATAATGAGCGAGTGGTACAGATTGGCAATAACCAGACAGAATTTAAAAACCCGCACTATATCTTATTAAATGTTGCTATGGGTGGTACCCTAGGTGGAGACATTCCTTCGAGCTTTTCTCAAGCAACGATGGAAGTTGATTACGTAAGGATATACCAGGCACAATAGCTATTTGAAAGCTGACGAATCGGGCGTACATTTACTTTTATGAAGTATTTACTGATTCCAAACCGACTATATAAAAAGAACCGCAAGAAGTTCATGGCTCAGATGAAGCCTGAAAGTCTTGCGGTTTTTAA
>JAHEKV010000039.1 GCA_024638165.1 Flavobacteriaceae bacterium | reverse complement strand
TCCGTTTTCTTCTCGGTTAACTCATATGGGTATAGTGATTGACCAACTAACTTCCAAGCACCCTCTACTTTCTCCAAAAATCGAAGTTCATGGGTGTAAGCTTCTTTGCCCTCAACATTCACAGATACCTCATCGTGATTCACCCAGGCTCGGTCGCCAAAAATGTTCATCTGTATGTTCGAGAGATAGGCCTGACCCCCTTGACCAATAATTTCATTAGACGGATGTATAATCATACTCGCAGGAATATCTAATAGCTCTCCTCCTCCGCGATTCACCCATATTTTATTGTAGGGGCGCTCTTGCCAACATTCGGTATGACCAGCTATATCGCCTGAACGCCAGGTTCGTGATTCTTTCTCTAGTAGGTTTAAAATTTCTAGGGTATCACTTGCCGTTTGAGCCTGCAATGAAGTGACAGAGAGTATCGTTAAGAGCAGTAAAAATTTATTCATGGTTAAGAGGTTAGGTAGGTATTAAGCTATTGATTAATTTAGAAAACCAACCAATTTTAACACTATGGAAGAACTACTTTTTGGAGCCGGCCTTCTTTTTGGGCTGTTTTATATCGGGCTAATCCTCGTCTATCTCGTAGGAGTCTGGAACCTCTACAAAAAAGCAGGTCAACCCGGCTGGGCGTGCATCATACCCATTTATAATGTATGGATCTTACTGAAAATTGTGGGGAAACCCGGATGGTGGTTGTTGCTGTTTTTCATACCCGGAGTAAATGTGGTTTTCGCTATATGGACGATTAACCTTTTGGCTAAGAGTTTCAATAAAGACATCGCCTACACCCTAGGGCTCATCTTTTTACCGATGATTTTTTATCCGATACTTGGGCTAGGTTCGGCCGTCTATCAAGGGCCTGCAGGGAAATAATTAAATAAAACGATGCGTACTGCTGTAGAAAAACCGAGAAAACAGATTTATAGCAATTACACTGAGGAAGACTTCGAGGTGTGGAAACTGCTTTATGAAAAGCAAATGCATAACCTTACAGGTAAAGTCGTCGATGAATTTACAGCGGGTATTGAACTTCTCGATTTCAAGTCTAGTGAAATTCCCAACTTCGAAAAAATCAATGAAAAACTTATAACACTTACCGGGTGGTCTATCAAAACCGTACCCAACCTCGCCGAGGTTGATTTGTTTTTTGAGCAGCTTTCAAAACGTCGCTTCACCTCTACCTGCTGGCTGCGTTCAATGGAAGAATTCGACTATCTCGAGGAGCCCGATATGTTTCATGATGTTTTTGCTCATGTACCCATGCTCTGCAACAAGAAATACACTGATTTCTTTTATAAGATTGGAGAACTAGCGACGAGTCTCAATGATCAAGAAGCGATAAAGATGCTGCAGCGCCTGTATTGGTATACCATTGAATTTGGAGTACTTCAAGATCAGAACGACATTAAAATCTATGGAGCGGGAATCATATCATCGGTCGGAGAAATCAACAACGTTTACAGTAAAACAGCACAAATCAAACCTTTTAATATCGAAGAAGTGCTTCATACTCCTTTTGAAATTGACAAGGTTCAACCTCGCTACTTCAGTATTACTTCGTTCGATGAACTAGTCGAGGCATTTGAGCAAATCGAAAAACACTTTAAAACTTACCTCAATGCCTAAAAGCTGGAACGAAAAATTCGAATCAAAATCTACTCACGACATCAAAGTCATCGAAAAAGACTTCTGGAGTCAAAAGGCGGGTGATCACATGCTAATTCCTACCCCTAAACTCATTGAAGATTACGTCAATCAAAGTGAGAAAGGAATGAGTATTGATCCCGTTCAAATGCGCATCGACCTAGCCGCAAAACTGGGAGCAGATTTTACTTGCCCCATGACTACTGGGATATTCACCAGAATTATGGCTGAGAAAAACCTAGAACTTCACGGCGACAACTATGAGGCGATGACTCCTTTCTGGAGACTCGTTGACCCTAAAAGTGATTTAGCTAAAAAGCTGAGTTGCGGTAAAGCGGTGATTCAAGAACTGAGAGCAAACGAAGGGGTCTAAAACTGTGAAATTTGCTGGTCTAACCAAGCGGTTCGGTTCAGTGTCCACTCCTTGAGGTAATCTACCTCCTCGTTGTAGGTTTGCCCTACAAAGAAATTAGGCCATACCCATTCGCCTAAGATGGGCCAACGAGTAAAGTTGTATCCGGCATTATTTGAGCTGTCTAGTAATTCACGATACTGCTCAATCTTTGCCGAAATCGAAGCGTCAGACAATACCCCTTGGCGAAGCGAAGTAAATCGTGCTTTGACCGCCTCTTTGAAAGCAGGGTCTTGCATGAGTCGCATCCACCAGAACGGTACTGGATAAAAATCACCCGGACATCGCTCACTCAAACGATACGCCCAAACATCATAACGCTCTGCTGCACAATAGTTGGCATTACCGTAAGCTAAATTAAAGTCCCAAATCGGGCCCATTTTTAATTTCTCGTCCCGATCCTTGGTGAGCCAGGTACTCAATCGGTATCCATCCACATTATTACCTAGTTCTGTCAGAATAAAAAAATCAACGAAGCTATCCACATCAATGTAGGCCTTGTAACCTTCAGTGGCATCGGCAAAGTTTTCAGATTGAAGCGCATCTTCGAAGTCGCTGATATACCCTTGGATGTACTCTTTCTGGGCTACCGTTATCGTTTCAGCATCGGGAGTCTCATATAGAAAATGAATTACCGACTGCTCTGAGCTCGTATAGTTCGATGCAAATGCAGTAGTAGGATTAATGTCGGTTCCCTTATCGATTTTTAGGATGTATCCGCCAGTCAGGGCTGAGCCTTCATTTTCAACCTCTCGCAATTCGTTAATGTCGATTCGATTAACATCGCGCTTTAGCCGTTCCATCAGCACATAAACGCCGTCGTTTTGGTCGTTCAAGTTCAAATTCACATACCGTGTTCGAGAGGCATATCTACCCATATCTTCAGAAAGCGAATAGGTAAGTACATTGCGCATAAGTGATTTATCACCGTAAGGTGCTTGAAGTATCCAATCCTCCTCTTCGGGTAATCCGAGCAGCGAAACATCTACATCTAATTCAAAATCTTCGGTAGAGCGCGTCTCAAATCCGTATTGTTTTTTGGGATAAAAATACTGAGACGATTGACCCCGTGTTTCAATCCCAATAGGCCCTTCAAACAAAGCAACTCCCCGGTCGCTTATCTTTAGGGTCGCACGAATCTTTGGCTCATCAGGCACCTCCACATTTTGGGTGTAGATAGCAACAAGTGGTAACGAGTTCTCGGGATATTCATAAACCACCTCACTCCCACTTTCTTCAGACAACGCTTCTTTCGAACAAGCAGTGAGCAGAATAACGGCAGAAAGAATTACAACAGAAAAGGAATGGCGCATAAGGTAAAGTGGTGAATGTTAAATATAGGGATTGAACATCGAAGGCAAAGAGATTTCTATTACATTTAAAAGATTGAACCTATTAAACCAATAAT
>JAHEKV010000012.1 GCA_024638165.1 Flavobacteriaceae bacterium | reverse complement strand
AACTATTTAGCATCAAGTTATAAAATTTCAGTCCTGTTTTCTAGGCTAACTCTAAAATTAACATAAGTCTCATTTTACAGAACTACCTCAATTTCAGGAATAAGTACCAAAATTGAGGTAAGTGAAGGTTACTTAACACGATGAACACTACTGGTTTAATAGGATAAATAGTATTTTAGAAACGCAACCAACAACAATTACTTATGCTACTTTCATTCTGGAGCGGATTACTTACTTCGAGTTCACATGTGCTATCAGGTCCTGATCACCTTGCAGCAATAACACCTTTAGGCCTTCACTCTACTTCGAAAACTTACCGTGTAGGATTAAGTTGGGGCGCTGGACACCTTATTGGTATTGGACTAATTGCCACGCTATACCTCTTATTTAGTGATCTAATACCTGTAGATTATATAGCTAGTTATAGTGAACAAGCGGTTGGTTTATTCTTAATACTAGTAGGCCTATGGTCACTTCGACAACGAGAAGCAAAAACGCATTCGAGTAAAAACCTATTATCTACCTCATTCTCAGTGGGTGTTGTTCATGGGTTTGCTGGGGTAGCACACTTCATTTTGTTACTACCGGTACTTTCATCGAATAGCACCTTCGAAACCATTCTTTATCTCATTGGATTTATCGGAGGAACCCTAGGTGCCATGACCTTATTTGCCTACCTGTTGGGCCTTCTTTACAAAAGAGGGGCAATTGCTAAGGAATCAGGAATAAAGAAAATACAGAGAGCGGGAGCAATCTTTGCTATCGTTGTGGGTTGCTATTGGATCTATCTTTCGATCTAGAACTTTAAATCGGCAACTACAATTCGGTGATTCCCTGTGTCAGCGACAACCAACTTTTGACCCATGACACCTATTGAAAAAGGCCAGTAAATCGCTTTTTCAGTACCCATGAGCGTCTGGGAATACTCGCTTGAGGTATTAAAATCAGGTCTACCAATAACGAGTTGAGCTTCTGAATTATTATGGTCAGGTATTTGATTAAAAAATAAAATCCGACTATTTCCAGTATCGTTAATGAGTATCCCGTTTTTATAAAAACAACTATCATAAACCCAATTCAAACATCGCTCATTAGGTTGTAAAAGAAACTGATTTTGACCCGATTGCTTTAAGTCATTTTGACCAAAGACAATTTCAGCTTTACTACTTAAAGCGTCTTTCCAATTCTTCCAATAAAGCACTCTAAAAAATTGAGTGTCAGCTATTAACAACTCACCCTTCGAACTAATTTTTACCGAGTAAGGCCATATCGGATCATCTGATTCATAATCTCTCTCATCAAAAGAGGGTTTACCTATTACATGATCGGCTGATTGATACGACTGTTCTGGGATGCTGTTATAAACTAATACTCTTCGATTCCCTGTGTCAGCTATCCACAATCGCTGACCGTCACAAAAAATACCATAAGGCCAATTTAGTGACTGAGCAGAAGGCGCCTTACCCATACCCTCCACATTGGGTTGATTATTTTCGAAGTCAGGTTGTCCGATAACAACATCTGCAGCAGCGCCATTTACTTCAGGAAAATGATTCCAAATGAGCACTCGGTGATTCCAAGCATCAGCAACGATAATTTTATCGCCTTCACACCAGACACTTGTTGGGTATAACAATGTTGAGGCACTAGCTACATCCCCTTGGTTTCTAGAAGTAGCGGCACCATCTGATTGACCTAAAATAAGATCAGGTTCACGACTAAAACCTTCAGTGGGATTCTTCCATATCAGTACTCGATTCTGACCCGTATCGCAAACTGCAAAAACCTTTTCGTTCATCAAGACCCCCCTGGGGGCTAGAAAGGGCTTTTGATCAGGTCCTTTAAATACAATCGGATTAGCTACATATTCTCCTAGAGTTTCGAGTCTCATTCTAACAAATTCTAGGAAGTTGACTACCGGGAAGCATAGAAATGACCCGTTTACCTCCCATAGGAGTGTCCATGATTACTTGTTTCAGGTGTTCTTCAACCATTTTACCGATCATAGCAGGCCTGTGTCCTAAAGCCTTGAGGTTTTCTTGAACCTCTTCAGCTAGTTGATCTGGGCAGAAAATAAGATATACACCTTCGTTTGCTACGTACAATGGGTCTAGGCCAAGGAGTTCACACGCGCCAGCAACTTGATCTTCAACAGGTACTTTTTCATGAGTTAATTCAACTCCCAAATTTGTTTTTGAGGCGATTTCATTGAGCACGGTTGCTACCCCCCCTCTTGTTGGGTCGGTTACTAGATGTATTTGATCCTCGAAAGCATTAATCAAAGATTCCACCGAATGGTTTAATGCTCTTGAGTCACTTTTAATTTCAGATTCGAAGGCTAACCCTTCTCGCTTAGACATGATCGCCATCCCGTGATTGGCGATGCTATCTGTCAGAATAATTGCATCCCCTTTCGATACCCTAGAAGGACTAATTTTAGCCTTCGGCAAATAGGATCCAACACCTGTTGTATTAATAAATATTTTATCTCCAGAGCCTCTGTCGACCACTTTAGTGTCGCCGGTAACAATCTTGACACCTGCCTTGCGACAAGCAATCGCGATATCATCTACGATCTTCCAAAGTTCACTTACGGCAAGACCTTCTTCGATGATTAGACTAAGAGTAAGATATAATGGTTTAGCACCACACATAGCAACGTCATTAACTGTTCCGTTAACTGCTAAATCTCCTATACTCCCTCCAGGAAAAAATATCGGAGAAACAATGAAACTATCCGTAGACATAGCCATCTTCTCTTCGGTTACAATGCATGCACCGTCATGTTCAGAATTCACCAGTACATCACCTAGAATTTCGAAAACACCTTGATTTAAAAGACGATGAGTTAAAAGGCCTCCACTACCGTGTCCTAGAGTAACCACATCAAAATCAAGCTTTGGGGTTGGGCAAGATAACTGCATCTAATTGGGAATTGAAGTTCCTGAAAAATGATAATAGGCCGCACACGCTCCTTCACTACTAACCATTGGGGCACCTAAAGGGTTTTCTGGAGTACATTTTTTACCGAAATGAGGGCATTGACTAGGCTTCTTTAATCCCTTCATAATCTCACCAGATATACACTCTGTTTTTTCCTCAGGAGCATCTACAGAAATTCCAAATTTCTTAACCGCATCATAAGCTTTGAACTTGTCCTGAATTTGATAACCACTAGAAGGAATTTCACCAATACCACGCCATACTTGGTCACTAACCTCAAATACCTGTTCAATAATGGCTTTAGCCTCCTTATTTCCTTCTTCACGAACAATTCGCGAGTACTGATTTTCTACTTCATGGGTTCCTAACTCTAGTTGTTTTACCACCATGAGAATTCCTTGAATAACATCGATAGGTTCAAAACCGGTGACAACAATAGGCACCTTATATTCTGAAGCTAAAGGATAATACTGTCCATTACCCATTATGGTACACACGTGACCTGCCGCTAGGAATCCGTCAATTTTACTGAGAGGGTCATTAATTACAGCTTTAATAGCAGGCGGTACAAGTACATGTGATGCTAAAATACTATAGTTGGTTATACCTTCCCTCTTTGCATGAACTAGTGATAGGGCATTCGCAGGGGCAGTAGTTTCAAAGCCGACAGCGAAAAAAACAACTTCCTTCGTTGGGTTGTCTTTAGCAATTGCAACCGCTTCTAACGGAGAATATAAAATTCGAACATCAGCCCCTTGTGCTTTCGCCTCTAATAAATTCTGATTCGATCCTGGTACTCGGAGCATGTCTCCGAAAGAACACAAGATAACGTTAGGGCGCATCGCCAAATCAATGGCTGCATCGATAAGATGTATAGGGGTCACACAAACGGGGCAACCAGGACCATGAATCATGGTGATTTCTGAGGGTAAAACATCAATAATCCCATTCTTCACAAGGCTATGAGTCTGACCTCCACAAACCTCCATTATAGACCAGGGCCTAGTAACTGTTCTGCGAATCTCATCTAAGATCTTTCGAGCTAATACCGGGTCTCGGTACTCCTTCAAATACTTCATTCTGTTTTTGGTAAGTATTCATCAATATCTTCAAGCTCTCCAACCTCTCCGATTTCTCGCAGGTACTCGAAGGTTTTCTTAGCCTCTTCTTCATCAACCTTACTGATCGCTACACCTACGTGCACAAGAACATAGTCTCCAATATCTGCAGTAGGTAACATCTCAAGACTTGCCGATTTCATAATACCTCCAAAAGAAACTTGGGCTTTTCTAAGTAAGCCTCCATGAAGTTCTTCAATTGATTTAATCTGACCAGGAACTGCTAAGCACATCGTTGTTTAGTTTATATGGTGATTATGGTAAAGTTGACCTATCGGAATTCCAGAATCGTTAGGAGAACTTATGCCATTAAAATATAAATTTATTTGAACATTACGGGCGTAATCCTCAATGAAATGGATAAGTAGCCCGTTCTGAAACACTCCTCCACTGCACACTACCTCTTTGTATTGATTCTTCAAAGCAAAAGAAACCAATTGGTAGGCGATGGTCGCGATAAAATTTAAGGCCAGTTCACCTATCGATCTACCCTCTTCTATCCCAACTTCAATTGCCTTCAAATAAGAATCGAAACTATATTCTACCTTAAAAGGTTCAGGCTGGTAATGGCTGTGTTGCTTTAGATATCTTGCTGCTAATGCTTCAACTTTCATTGCAGCTTCTCCTTCATAACTGTTGATTTGAGTTACGCCCAACAAAGCAGCAACCGCGTCAAAGAGTCTACCCATAGAGCGAATTCTTCCTTTGGAAATCTTTCGAAGTTTATGATATAACTCGAGTTCGACATCTTTAAATAAACTGGGGATTCCCTTTGAATCAGGGTAGATTGAGAGTAAAGACAATCGTGTTTCAGTAGACATTTTGTCGCCTGCTATGATTGGATAGAAGGAGAATACCTCTAGCGGAGTGATCTTTCCTTGATGATATTCGAATAGTTCAGCTCCACCTAACTTTTCACCTTCAAGAAATCCTACTCCGTCAAGAACAATCCCAAGTATACTGGTCTTTCTTTGAAACAGACCATGATCTGCCAGGCCTGAGCAAAAATGAGCCTGATGATGTGGGATTGATTTTAGCGACACTTTAAATTCATCTGAAAAGGACTCGGCTAAGGCACGAGAAAAATATCCGGGATGAGCGTCTATTAAAAGCACTTGGGGTTTTAGGTCTAACACATTTACCAGATGTCTTAGGCTAAATTTCATTCGCTCCTGAACTTCAAAACTTTCTAAGTTTCCGAAATAAGGGCTGAGATAGCACTTGCCTTGGTGAAAAAGAGCATAATGAGCCTTCATATCTGCACCGAAAGCAATCACCGTATGATTACCGGGTTGAGTGTTGCTAATGTAATTCGGTGTTAATCCCCTAGCCGGTCGTATAATAATCGGATGATCCCCTACCATTCTAGTCACCGAATCATCCATAGGGTGAACGATATCTAAATTGTGATATAAGTATAAATCTACAATGCCCTCCAATAAACGTTTTGCTTCGTGAATGTCAGCAATCAGTGGAGATCCACCTCTATTGCCACTCGTAGCAATTAACGGTTTCCCAAATTGTTGGCTAATAAGGTATACTAAGGGGTTTGAGGGTAGCATCACCCCTATTTCATTTAATCCGGGAGCTATGTTTTTGGCAAGCTTATTATTCGAAGCCGATTCTAAAAGAACAATAGGGCCAACTGCCGAGCATAATAATTCTGCTTGGTTATCTTCAACCTTGAAGTCCTCCGCAAGATGGTCAAGATCTTGATATACAACCGCAAAAGGTTTTTGAGGTCTATTCTTACATATCCGAAGACGCTCAATCACCTTTTCATTAGTTGCATCTGCCATCAACAGAAAACCTGTTGTTGTTTGAACAGCAATGATTTTTCCTTGGGTTAAATAAAGAACTGCTTCCTCAATAAGGTTGGTCCCCTTCGGGGCCTCCGGATAGGTAACTATTTGAGGACCGCAAGTTTTACAACTATTGGTCTGCGAATGAAATCTACGATCGTTAGCATCTGCATATTCTCTTGAACAATCTACACACATCTTAAAATCAGTGATGCTCAGTTGTTCTCTATCAAAAGGAAAGCCCTTAGCTATTGCGAATCTAGGGCCGCAAATTGTACAGGTAGTAAAGGCATAATTTTTTCTTCTAGGATGCGTTTTTAAATCTTCAATACAAGAATCACAAAGCTTAAAATCTGGAGTCAACCTAAGGTTAAGAACTCCTGAATTCGTTGATTGATCGATTGAAAACCCGTCACTGATCTTCAAATCTTGCTCTGAAGACTTCTCAAAAGATTCAATCCATGCCGCTGACGGTTTCTCATCAAAAATTCGCTTTCGAAAGTTTTCAGCTAGCAATCGCTCGGCGGCAAATTCAATTTCCACTCCCCGTTCAGAATTAAAAACCCTTCCATTGATTTTTAATTCGTTAGCGAGATTTTTAATAAAAGGTCTGAAGCCGACCCCTTGGACGATTCCACCTATGGTAAATCTCCAATACAAGAGTTAGTTCGATTTTTTTTCTTTGACCTTTTCTACGATCCAGTCACACCAAGTATCAATTCCTTCTTCACTTAGGGATGAAATTTGAATCACCTCTAGTTCATGATTGATCTCTCGTGCATCCTTTACTACTGCATCGACAGAGAAAGGAAGATAAGGTAATAGATCTGCTTTGGATACTAGCATTAGGTCACTTGTTAGAAACATTTTCGGATACTTCTTGGGCTTATCGTCCCCTTCAGTAGTCGCCATAAGAGTGATTCTATAGTCCTCACCTAAATCAAATGAAGAAGGACAAACTAAGTTTCCTACATTTTCAATAAATAAAACATCCAAGTTCTCAAGATCAAATTGATCTAAAATCTGATGAACCATTTGCGCCTCCAAATGACAAATGCCTCCAGTTACAATCTGTAAGGCAAAAATGCCTGTTTGTCGAATACGATCAGCATCACGCTCTGTCTCAAGGTCGCCAACCATCACAGCTAGGTTAAGTTTGTCTTTCAACTTTTCTGCAGTCTTCTGCATCAAAGTTGTTTTACCACTACCCGCAGAAGAAGTTACATTGATCAGCAAAGTATTTGTTTCCTTCATCTTAGACCTAATGATTTCGGCAACATAATCATTAGCTTTTAATAAATGAATATTCGTATTCTCGCACTGCACATTTCCACGAGCAGCTTTGGTTGATTTTTCTACACTCATAATTAATCGTCGTTAAATTCTACTTTATGAATCAACATTTCTTCGCCTTGAATAACCTCTTTGGAAGGAGCTCCACAAGACTTACAAATAAATTTATAGTTCTGTACTTCTGAATCGACATCACAGGAGGAACAATGAATAACAAGCGGTGTTGATTCAATCTCTAAGGATACCTTAGAGAAGGTAGGATAGGTTTGTTGAAAGGCCTCAAAGGCGTTCATAAGTAGGCGAGGTTCAATATTAGAAAGAATCCCAACCTTAAGAAATATCCGTTCAAGAGAATTCAGTCGTTCCTCACCGAACTCCATCTCCAGAGTTCGAGCTACACTATTTATGATAGAAGTCTCATGCATTATATCAGTTCTTTTAGGTTATTAATCACTGTTGAGAATTCACCTACTTTTTCAAGTAAATAGTCATCTTTGGTCAGCCGTCTCACTTCATCAACAATTTGTTCCATTTGCTCTAGACGTGAGCGTTCTTGACTGGCATCTTCATTATGTAACTTCAATTGCAACTCTAGATAATTAAGTAAACTTATCACCCTTTTCTGAGGAAAAGAGTCTGAAGGTCTGTGACTAAGGGCTAATTCAAATAAATCTTTTGCTTTGGCCAAATGATCATTTAGCTTAGCGTCTGGAAAGTTCATGAGTGCGGTGGCATAGTTATGAGCCACCTCAGAAAGACTAACCGTATCCTCAGCTTCCTCATAGAGCGACATCGCTTCTTTAAAACACGAAGCACTAAGCGCGTACCACATGGGCTGCTCACTGTCTGATGAGATCATGTCGGTATACAATAACGCCAAATTACCCTTTACCTCAGCACATTCATGGGGGTACTCTGACGGGGTAAACACCTTCAGTGCATTCTGATAGGCATTGATCGAAGACTTATAATATTGAGGAGCCCCATTCTTTGACCATCCGTAGAGAATTCGTCCTTTTAAAACCGATGCTTTTGCCATGAAATACGACAGATCGAATTTCTTCAAGGCCAATAAGGCAGCATTAATCGACTTTAGAGCCTCTTCATACTTAGCCGCTAACAATTGTAGTTCTGCTAAATCTAAATTTACAATAGCTGCCCTAAGTTCTTCTCCATGACGAGTGCAAAGCGAACTAAAATTCTTAAACGCGACCTCAATACGGTCTAAAGAATCGGTTTGATCATCACTTTTCATAGAAACGTATTCAAGCATTGCCTGATCAAAAAATAGCAGGGTCTTGAACGGCTCATTCTGTACGGTAATGTCGTAAGACGGAATCTCTAAGCCATCATCCAAACGATCCACTAACAGTTGATTCTGGTGATGAATGAGGTAATACTTTGCCTTTTCATCATGAGTATTATTAATACAGTCTGAATACCACTGATTCTGCTCAAAAGAGGAGTCAAAAAGATTCAAATTGTGAATGAATAAACATTGACTAGAAGGATCTAATCGCTCCCAGAAAGGCATCACCTCTTCTTGTTGTATATCGTATCCATTTTGGATTAAGGCATAAATATACAGTGCTGCAAATAGTTCGTCTTCAGGAGATAACAATTGAAGCGCACGCTCATAATTGCCCAACTTGAAAAAAACAAGCGCGTTGAAGGTAGGTTCATTAAATTCTTGATCCTGAATTAAGATAGGAAAATTATTATCAGCCCAGTCAGGAAGAATTTCTATAGTTTGATGATCCACTTTAATATGATAGTGCTCACTATCTAAAGCTACGAACTCGGTGAGTTCGTTTAAACGGTCATGCTGATCAATTATTGATTGAATACGATCTTTTTCTTCAGTTGAGATCGCTATTAAAACTTTCGGAAGTTCCATTCGATTGTTTGTGATATTTATTGGCTTGTTGAATATAAATAGATCCGTAGAGTTTTGCTAACGATTCTGTACGATGCGTTCCCATGTGATGCATCAAATATTCTTGTGGGTTATCGGGATTAATAAAGGTCAGATAGACATGCCACTGTGATTTCTCTTCTTCAATATGAAAAGATACTGACGCTTTAGGCAACCATTTTTCTGACCCATCCATTCTTAGAAATCAATTTGAATTAAACCGGTCTTATCAGAGAATGAAATTTCTAGATCATCTGTCTCCTTCGAATCAATTTCTAGATCAATAAGAAAGGGTTTGATATTAAGAGATTTAGCACCTTCGAGATTCTTTTGTTTTAACATCATCTGCGCTGCACCTTTGTGAACTTTAGTAAACCAAACTTGGGCCACCGCACAAATATTCATTCGCTTATGGTCTAGATCTGTAGCGACATATACATGAGAAACTCTTCCAAAAAATTGATCTACCTGCTCAGGGGTGAAGATGAGATGATCTCCTTTAAATAAAATCTTACAAAGGATTTGCTGAGAGTTTGACATCTTCTAAAATTTTCTGAACCACTTTCTCCCCAGCTTCTCGAACCACATCACTCAGCTGAACCTCCAGTCGAGTATCTTCGATAGCGATCAAATAAACCTCTATATCAGTAGGAAACTCATCTCTCATTATTTTTCGTGCATAACTCAAGGCTTGATCCCATTTCATGCTATGCAGAAATACCATCGGGTCTTCTTCAGGCTCAGCAGCTAATTCCATTGCTGGAACTTTAAAAGTACTACCTACTTCATGACCACTGTTGATTACAGCATCAACCATGATGATACGATCATGCCCTTTGAGTTTGAACAATACCTCAAAGGCCGATGTCCCCATGTCAAACAAAGTAACAGGATCATTTTCTGTGACGTATTTTTCTAGAGATTTAACAACTTCAACCCCTATAGCATCATCGCTTCTCACTGGGTTTCCGAATCCTAATATTGCTGTCTTCATAAGCTTTAAAATAAGAAACCTGCCCAACATATGCTAGACAGGTTTCATCAAAATTTGATTGAAATACCTAGATTTTGAAGCGGCTTAATTCAACTCCACTCTTATCGTCATGGGCGTGAACTGTACACACCAGACAAGAGTCGAATGAGCGGGCGACAATACCTACTTCAACGGGATCTTTTGGATCCTCTATTTCAGTATCTAGTAAGGCTGCTTCGATAGGGCCTGGATTATCATCACCATCTTGAGGACCAACATTCCATGTAGTCGGTGCCATCACCTGGTAATTTTTAATCACTCCATCTTTAATCTCAACCCAGTGCGCTAATGAACCACGAGCGGCTTCGGTAGCTCCGAATCCTTTACCATCCTTCTCAACAGGCTTGATATAGAATTCTCCATCTAGATCGATTTCACTGAGCCATTGATCAATAAGTTTATAAAGACGCGGTGCTTCGTGAACCCTAGCTAAAACTCTAGTGAAAACACTTGGTCCTAATTTTTTGATAATATCTCCAAAAAGTGGATCGTGGATCTGGTGATCCTTCAAATTCGGATTTGCATACATAATACAACGAGCTAGTGGCCCAGCTTCTACTGCATGTCCATCATATCTAGGTGCCTTTGCCCAAGAATATTGACCGTCAAAGTCTGTGTCATGTAAGGTTTGTGATTTAGCCGGATCTGGTAGTGGCTCATCCCAAGGGTGTAAGCCATCCTCTTGATTATTATACCAAGAGTGCTTTACGTGCTCACTCACTTTTAGGTGATCAAACTCGTGCCAGTTTTCTCCATCGAAGAATCCACTAGGACTAATCAATGCATCGTTACGACCTTCAATGGTTGGATTGTTGTAAAGATCCTTGTGTAAGTATGTACCAAAAGCTAGGAACTTACCAACTCCCTTACCAAAGCCATCTAAACCGAACTCAAGACCTGCTCTAATTAGCAAACCTAGATCACTGTTTTTATGAGAATCATTTTCTTCAACCCAGGCAAGCATGTCGTCCCAAGTTTTGATTTCCATGTAACGCTCAATAGAACAGCCTAGCCAGATCGGTTCTAACCATTCATTCTTAAATTGAGTCATGATCGCATGAGCTCTAGTGATATCCTTTAATGTAGGAGCACACATTACTCCTCCCGGCACCATGTAACTAGAGTGCGGCCACTGACCACCAAACAAAGCATAAACCTGAACAGGAAGTGCACTTGCCGTTAATCCTAGCTGGAATGTCTTACCTACATAAGCAGACCAACGCTCAACTACCTCTTTATAAAGAGGCTTGTCAGCGTATTTCTTGTTTGCCAGGTCGGTAGCAAAAATTGCATAAAACCAACGTGGAATACTCTGAATAGTTTCAGTAGCCTGACCAATTGCTCTGAGTAATAGTGCGTTTGGAGGCAATTTGGTTCCCCAGGCCGTATCTAAGGCCGAAGAAGCACAATACAAGTGAGAACCTCCACAAATTCCACAAATTCTTGGAGTAACGATTAGACCTGATTGCGGGTCTTTTCCAGCCATAATTTTCTCAAATCCGCGAAACATCGCAGCTTGAGTATGTGCTCGAGTTACTTTTCCATTATCGATATAAACCTTGACATCTAGATCTCCCTCTACACGTCCTACAGGTGAAATATTTAATTCTTTTACTGCCATTTTATCAATTATTTAGAGGCTTCAGCAAATTGTTTTTTAGTCGGAAGAACCTTATGGAATCCTGCCTCAACATAATAAGAGAACTTTGATTGACCTGTCGGTACTTCTTTAGGGAATACTCCGAGATGTTTCATAGTTTTCAGAACACTTCCTTTCATAAGATCATTATGTGGGAAGCCAGGTTCAGTACATCCTAAACATGGGTGATTCGCACGAGTTTTACTCGATTGACGATTCCATAGAATATTATTACAACTTGCACGAGTCATTGGCCCTCTACAACCAACCTCATAGAATAGACATCCGCCTCGTTTACCAAAGCTTCCTTCCACCTTTTGAGCGAAATTTACTACGTTGGTACATCCATTCTGAACAAAGTCAGTAAAGAATGTTTTTGGACGATGATAATCATCGATCAGTACATCACCTATTCTACCTACGGCAATAGCTACCAGGATTTGGGTAATCCAATCAGGGTGTGCAGGACATCCAGGAATGTTGATAACAGGTAGACCACCTTTAGACACATAATCAGCACCTAAGAATCCTCCTTTTTTCTTTTTATGAAACTGAAGACCAGTAGACTCTGACGGGTTTGGTGGAACCGCAGGAATTCCTCCCCAAGTTGCACAGTCACCAATAGCGACAACATAACCTGCAACTTCAGAAAGTTCTTTAATCCAATCCATCATTGGACGGTCAGCAAAATAATTCATTGAACCCGTGTTGTTCGGCCCTTGAATTAAGGATCCTTCATACACTAAAATGTCCATTTGAACTTTGCCCTTGATAATGTCGTTGAGCAAGTCTTGAACTTGATCACCGATCTGGAGACCTGTAGTCGGATGCCAAAGAATGTTTAACCCAAAGTCGGTAATTAACTCAACCACTGTGGGCTCTTCGGCATTTAAAAACGACATCGTATTGCCGCTACAAGCCCCTCCTTGGAGCCATAAAACATTTGCCATGAGAATAGTTTTTGTTTGTTTAAGGTGCACTAATATGTAAAAAAAAATGACATATTCTCAAATTTAAATGCCTAAATATGAGAATATAACATTATTTAGAATTATTCTAAGTAATAGAACTGCAGAATCAATTCAGTGATCATTTAGGCGATCAAGAAGCACTTAGTTGAAAAATCAACTAGATCAAAACTTAAACAAAATACTGATAGAGTTGGTACCCCAAAAGTGCGAGACCAGCAATCAACAAATAACTATTGATTGCCTTATAAAGCGAATCATAAGCCTTTTGACTTCGAAGAAATTTAATGAGGTAAAGTATAGGGATTAAAGCAACGACCTGACCTAATTCAACCCCGAGATTAAAACTTAAAATTTTTAATAGCACCTGTTCTTCTCCTAAATGTAAAGATTGAAGTCGAGCTGAAAGACCTAGTCCATGAATGAGACCAAAGAGTGTTACCATTAAAAGCAAATTCGGAGCCTTACCTCCGATGGTTTTAAAACCTCCAAGGTTTAAAACAATAGTTTTCTCAACCGAATCTAAATTCAGAAATATCATCCATCTTTGATCCATTAACCCAGTAACCATGTATTCTGTAGTTGCCCTTCAAATCAAAAACAGTCTAAACATTAGACAGTGTCGTCTAAAACTAGACTTAGATGTACTTTATTCAGACTCTGACGAATTGTTCCTTCAACTCGCAAAAGAGCAATTTGTATATGTGTTCCAATACGGGGTAGTTGCTTTTTTTAATTGCAACCACTCTGAAATTAACCAAACCATTCAAACGCTCAACCCCGACTTGGGATCGTGGCAAGAACAAGAACTTAGCGAGACCATTAAGGTTGAAATTGCAGAAGGGAAGACAGAAGTAACCTTTGACAAGGTAATCTTGAGTGAGTTCGACATTGAAGCTATCCGATTGGTTATGCTAAACACCTCGCATTCTGTGGCCCTAGATAAATATCTGGAAATTACCGATCATCTTCTTGAAGAAACACACGTTTATACCAAAGCTCTCGAGCTTGAAGGAAGACTAAAGATCTCAGGGAAAAAACTCAAGAAATTCATTGGCCGTGTACTAAACGTGAAGAATCAGATTTCCGAAAACCTGTACATCTTCGACTCTCCAGACATTACTTGGGAAAATGAATCATTGAATAAATTGAACGGATCCCTAAAGCAGACCTTCGATCTTAAAGACCGTTATCGATATATCTATGAGCGAACGGCGATCATTAAAGAAGACCTAGAGCTCTTTAAAGACATCATGGATCATAAAGAGAGCAGCAAGCTTGAATGGATCATCATCATTTTGATCTTAGTTGAAGTAGTAGACCTCTTTGTACTTCGATTACTGAAAATGTTCTAGGATTAGCCTCAGTCGCTTCGCTCCCTCTGCTGTTTACAAGTAAACTTCTCACAACCAAAAAACACAAAACCCATGCATTTGCATGGGTTTTTTCTATCCTTTAGTGGGTGTTACAGGATTCGAACCTGTGACCTCTACCCTGTCAAGGTAGCGCTCTAAACCAACTGAGCTAAACACCCTTCTACGTTACGAATTTACAATGAAAGAAATCAAATCAACCGAATAGCTTTAAAAATAAAATGTAAATAAAACTTGACATTGAAATAAAAACAACTACTTTTGTCAAATAAACTTTACAAAATGAAAGAAGAACGCAAGAAGAGAATCACCCAATTAACACTATGGACTTGGACTTGGGTGGCAACTTTAGCCCTAGCCACTTTTGGGCCTGAATTTATTTGGGCAGCAGATAGTCCACTGACGATTGTCTCAATCGTGCTTAACTTTCTCAACGGAGCCCTAATGATTTGGGCAAATCGAAATCTCTACAATCATTACGATGAATTAGAGCGTAAAATTCACCTTGAAGCTATGGCTCTGACTCTGGGAGTTGCGGTAATCGTCGGCCTAACCTATTCTTTATTAGATCAGAAAAATATTATCCAATCCGATGCAGAGATTGGTGTTTTGGTTGGTATCATCGGCATTACTTATGGAGTTGCCATGGGTATTAACACAAAGCGATACTCATGAATAATCGAGTAAAAGAGCTCAGAAAAGAAAAAGGATATACTCAGGAGGATCTTGCTGAAATTATAGGAGTTTCGAGGCAAACGGTCAATGCAATTGAAAAACAAAAGTTCGATCCCAGTTTGAATACTGCTTTTAAAATGGCAAAACTTTTTGAGCTTCCGATCGAATCAATTTTTCTGAGTGAAGATTAGTTGTCAAGATTAATTTCGATTCGCTTAAAGATAATTTGATCATAATCTGCAGACTCGTATAAAGCACCTAACTCGGTATTACTTAATTGAGCCAAATCACTGTAAGCAGCAAAACCTGGTTCGACAATCTCTAAAACACTCCAGCTTCTACCTCGATCAGAAGATCTCCACAAGGTGAGTTGCTCCCTTTTTTTAATTGAAGCGGGTCCGAGATGGTAAAGATGATCTGATTCTGATAGGTATATCATCGATGATTGGCAAACGGGCGTGGTAAGTTCAGAAACGAAGTCGTATTCATTCCAATGAACTCCGTTGTCTAGACTGCGGGCAATCATCTTAGATTGATCCTTATTGTTTTGCATTCGTATGAGCAATAACAGTTCGTCGCCCGGTAATTCTACCGCCATGGCTTCATTCGAGGAAGGAACAGGAAGATCTTCAGATACCTTCCAGGTTTTCCCAAAGTCATCAGAATAAATACCGTATGAGTGATAATCCCTGAAATTCTCTTGAGGGTCACCCAAAGAATGGTTAGCTGGCAAGTAGATCCTTCCCTTATTTGTTCCCATAGCCAGTTGAATGGCATGCCCAGGGCCTAGAGCAAAAGTGCGTGCATCCTTGAATTCTATGGTACTGAAGCGATCGAAATGCACCTCATTCGAAATGTCAATGGGTTCAGACCAGGACCAACCGAAGTCAGAAGAAAAGGTATAATAAGCTTTACGTCTTCCGTTTCCTGAGCGCGTTTCCCACTCAGACTGGGTACCTGTATTGTAGAAAAGCATTAATCTTCCTTCTGGATATTCAGGGTTAAGTATATCAATCACTGGAGTAGGATTTCCAGCTTGAAGTTCAGCATTGTCAACGATGACTCGAGGCTCAGTCCAGCTCTCCCCTCCATCGTGGCTAGTTCTGAGTAAAATATCAACATCTCCAAAATCTCCACACCCTGCTTTTCTTCCTTCGGCAAATGCATATAATTTAGAACCTGAGCCTACCATTGCCGGAATCCGAAAACATTGATAGCCCAGGTCTCCAGACTTAAACAACGTCTGATACTGCGCACTTAAAGAAGAGCAAATAAACAGTATTAAAAGGCTAATTCGCATTTAAATTCGTTTGTAAACCTCATCAAAAGGAACACGACAACGCTCGCCCCAGATACCCTCATTTCCTTTTCTAATTCCACACGAGATAATCATATTGATTTTTGCCGAATTAGGAAGATTTAGAAGCCGCTTTACCCTACGACTATCAAACCCCTCCATCGGGCAGGTATCATAACCTTTCTCTGCCATGGCAAGCATAAAGGTTTGAGCAGCAAGAGCACAAGATTTATGAGCAACCCCTCGCATATGGGTTTCGGTCACCTCTCTAACCACAGGTCTAAACCATCCCATGACGGTTACCAATAACCATCTAAATACCCCCATTAGTCGAAAAAGGCGGCTGTAAAGAAAAGGCATGAGCTTACCGTAGTAAGTCTCTCGAACCGCAATTCGTTTCGCTTTTCGAGCGGCAGGGCTATTTCTATCAATATTTCCCTTTTCAAAATTGAGAACAAACTGAGCGCGCTTTCGATGTAGGTCTTGACGAGTGATAAATACCACCCACTGATCAGCAGTTGAAGCCGCTGTTTGCCCTAGGCAGGCATCAGTAATTGCATCTTTATAGCTCTTATCGGTGATATGTATAAACTCCCATAACTGAAGATTTGAACTATTGGGAGCAAGTGTAGCCTGCTCCAAACAATCTCTTACCTGATCAGCACCGATAGGTTTCTGGTTATCGTACACTCTTACAGAACGGCGATATTCTAATAAATCTTTTAAACTCATATGAGGTCTTAAAATAAACCAGTAATTTATTCAATAAGAATGAATTGTATCTTGTTATTACCTAAAGTTGGTTCAGATTATGAATAAAAGAAACTTTTTAAAATCAACAGCTGCAGTACTTGCCACACCGCTTTTAGGTTCATTTGATCTAAAGCAAGACCAGTACAATACACCTCTTTCAACTTTGAAAGGAGAGGCTCTTTGGAAAAGAGTTCGACAAGATTACCACTTAAAAGAAGACTATATCAATTTAGAGAGTGGTTACTATAATATCATTCCTACTCCTACTTTAAGAAAGGTTAACGAACACCTCGAACGGGTGAACAAGGAAGGGTCTTACTACATGAGAAATCAGCTCGATATCGACCGAAAAGAAGTAACCGAGAAGTTGGCCGAATTTGTCGGATGTAACCCAAAAGACCTGGCCATAACAAGAAACACTACTGAATCATTAGACCTTGTGATTTCTGGATTTCCTTGGGAGGCAGGAGATCACGCCATTTATGCTGAACAAGATTACGGTGCTATGCAGCTCATGTTCGAACAAATTTCAAAACGACATGGGGTACAGTTAGATGTGGTATCTGTTCCTAATCATCCGAAAGATGATGATGAAATAATTGCTCTCTACGAGTCGAGAATCACATCAAAGACTAAGTTGATTATGGTATGCCACATGGTCAATATCACAGGGCAAATACTCCCAATCAAAAAGATATGCGATATGGCACACTCCCATGGTGTTGAAGTTTTGGTTGATGGTGCTCACTGCGTTGGACACTTTGATTTTAAAATCACAGAATTAAATTGTGATTACTATGGTTCTAGTCTTCATAAGTGGTTGGCGGCTCCCTTAGGCAATGGCTTACTCTATATCAAAGACGAACATCGTCCAAAAATCTGGCCTTTGCTTGCAGACTACGAAAAAGACCTTACTCAAATTCGCAGGTTAAACCATTTAGGGACGCATCCGGCCTACATTACCCTTGGTATAGCAGATGCTATAGACTACCTCAACGAAATTGGTATTAAACGCAAAGAACAACGCCTTAGTCAGATAAGACAATACTGGATGAAAAATCTTCAAGAGGTTGATAATATTCAGATCAACACCCCTTGGAGCAACGAAAGAGCTTGTGGAATAGCGAATGTTGGTCTTAAAAACCTGAAACCTGCAGAAATGGCAAAAAGACTCTTCGACGAGTTTGGCATTTTCACCGTGGCCATTGATTATGCCAATGTTCAAGGGTGCAGAATTACCCCTAATGTATTCACCACTTTCGACGAGTTAGATCGCTTTTCAGAAGCTGTTATACAACTCTCAAAAGTTTAACTATCCATTATATACCTCGAGCATGCCTTTAATGAATAGA
>JAHEKV010000031.1 GCA_024638165.1 Flavobacteriaceae bacterium | reverse complement strand
AAGGATAAAACAGGTTTTGCCATTATCTTTGAGTTACAACTAAATGTAAGGATTTACTATGCGAAATACAGATAGCTTATCAGCTTTGGATCGTATTCAAGTAATTGGTGACCGTGTGTTAGTTAAACCTAGAAAAGAGTCTGAACGTACGGCGAGTGGACTATATCTTCCGCCAGGAGTTAAAGAAAAGGAGAAGATTCAATACGGATATATTGTAAAGTCAGGACCAGGTTACCCTATTCCTAATGCAACAGAAGAAGACGAGCCATGGAAGGCCGCCGAACAAAGAGTAAACTACGTGCCGCTTCAAGTTAGAGAAGGAGACCTAGCCGTATTTCTTCAACACTCAGCCTATGAGGTTCAGTATAAAAATGAAAAGTATTTCATCGTACCGCAAGCTGCAATTTTGATGATTGAGCGCGATGAAGAATTATTCTAATCCTATGAAACACATTCTAAACTCATTTACTGCTTTAATCATCTTTACCATCGCAATATGGTTTTTGTCCGCGATTGGTATCATGTTTTTCCTTGATAACTGGTCTGACCGAGGCACTTTTGGAGATTTATTCGGAGCGGTGAATGCCTTATTTTCGGGTTTGGCTTTTGCCGGATTGCTCTATTCGCTTATTGAAAACCGCAAGCAGATTTCTTCGCAGCAAGAAGAGTTGTTAATCAATCGTAAAGAGTTATTAAAAGCTCGAAAAATTCAAGAGAAGACTGAAAAGGCGATCGAGGCTCAGGTGGCCCAGATGAGAAATACCGCTCGTCTTAGTGGCTTAAATACCTTGGTGAATTACTTCACTAATACGATTAATGATTCGAAGACCTCACCAGAAGAGGTTGAATCGGCTATTGAAAAGCGAAAGAAGGCAATTCGTGAAATCGACAGTCTAATTAAGTGGGCGAATGATGATGTCTTTTAATTTAGATCTGATTTGACCGATTTTCTCGACATTCGTTTTTTAGAGACGAGTAATGATTTTAGACAATTAGAACCTTTCGCCGCCTCGATTTGGGAGCAGCACTATACTCCAATTATTGGTGGTGATCAGGTGGCTTTCATGCTGGATAAATATCAAAGTGCAGAAGCGATGTTTGATCAGTTTTCGGCGGGTTACAAGTATGCTGTCGTCATATGTGGGGATCAAAAAGCGGGGTATTTTGCTTATGATGGTAAAGCTGAGAAGGAGGTTTTTATAAGTAAGTTGTATATCCACAAAGATTTTAGAAGAAGAGGGCTAGGTAGGCGCATACTCGATTTTATTGCAAAGGAAACTCATGCTCTAGGGTGTACGGCGATGACCTTGTCGGTCAATAAGGACAATTCGGATAGTATACAGTTCTACCTTGCTTATGGCTTTCAAACGATTAAGGCCCAAAAAGTAGCCATAGGCGAAGGATTCTACATGGACGATTACGTTATGAGTTGTCCAGTACATCGACAATAGACTCTTTTCACAGAAAGAAATAAAGGTTATCTCTATTCCATCTTCGCTTCGTAGCTTTGCAAATCGACAAAAACAGTTATGCAGGCAACCAATCGAAGTATTTTTAAAGGTTTATTCGTTCTATTCTTTTTGACCCTTTCAAAAGGTCACGCCTTTCAAAAAGACTCCTTAATCAACCAATTAGAAGAGGTCGTTCTAGACGGGCGATTAGGTCAGATCATTTCGAAACAATCGAAAACGGTAGAGGTGATATCTGCGGCCGAATTGAAGCGATCGGGATATACGACTATTGTTGAGGCTTTACAGCAGGTTGCGGGTTTAGACATCCGTAGAAGAGGGGTGGGACCTACCCAGGCAGATGTTAACCTAAGAGGGGGAACGTTTGATCAAACTTTGCTGCTCATCGACGGCATCCGACTCGAAGATGCTCAGACGGGTCATCACCTTTCAAACTTTTTACTTCCGATCGAGTTGATTGAGCGCATTGAAATAATTAGAGGCCCTGCTGCTAGAATTTATGGCCCTAATGCATTTGTGGGCGCAATTAATATTATTACGAAATCTTCGTTGCAAGAGAAAGCATTAGCGGCTCTTGAATATGGCTCTTTTGGTCAGAATGGAGTGAGATTAACCGCTGGCACTTCTGGCGAAAAATCCTCTCTCATTGCACATGCTTCTTTTGCCAATAGTGATGGTTATCGTTACAATACCGATTTTAAGTCTAGAACCGTTGCTTTGAAAAGTGTTGTTGACACCAATCATCCGACCGAGATCCTTGGATTCTTCAATGATCGAAAATTTGGTGCGAATGGGTTTTACGCCACCCCTTCAGCTACTGATCAATATGAAGAAACTCAGGCAAGCTTAATTGCAATAACCCATAAAATGAAAGGTGCGGGCTGGAGTCTTACACCAAGAGTTTATTGGAGAAGAGGACAAGACATGTATGAGTACATTCGCAATCGCCCTGAAATCTATCGCAATCTGCATATTGCACATAAATTGGGAGCGGCACTAGATGGATCGGTTGAAAACGGCCTTGGCGGCCTCGGGTTTGGGGGAGAAGTTGCATCGATAAGTATTCAGAGTAACAACTTGGGTGAGCGAAATCGAAAAATGGCGAATCTATTTTTGGAACAGCGCATTTCTATCTTAGATCGTCGACTAGATATTACCCCAGGAGTTGTGGTGAATTACTTTTCTACAGTAGGCACGAAGGTTTATCCAGGACTTGACTTGGGATGGCAAATTAATCCATCCTTACGCGGGTATTTGAATTATGGAAAAACATTTAGAGTACCCACTTTTACCGATCTATATTACAGTGATCGAACCACCTTAGGTAATGAAAGTTTACTCCCAGAAACTTCAAATGCCATAGAAGTTGGGTTTAGAAAAGTAAGTGAGAGGAACCAATGGTCAGTCACTTATTTTAAGCGCAACTCCTCAAATCTTATCGATTATGTGAAGCAAGAGGAAGAGGCTTTGTTTGAGGCACAAAACATCGCTAACCTTACTACAGAAGGGATCGATTTCAATTATCGTTATCGCTTTGGTTTGTCTAACGCGTCAGCACTATCGCTGTCATACACCTATATGACTCAAGAATTTGGAGAAGATGTTTTCGCTTTTTCTAGGTATACCATTGACAATGATCTCAAACATCATTTTACAGCTCAGCTATCGGGTAGGCTAACTAAAACAACTACGGGTAGTTTGAATTTTAAATGGATTGAGCGTGCTACAGGAAGATCATATACCGTAGTAGATGCGAACTTCAATCAATCGATGGGTAATTTTAACCTACAAATGGGGGCCTTCAACCTGCTGAATCAATCGTATTGGGAAACTAGCTTCATTTCTATGCCAAGTCGCAATTTTGGGCTAAGTCTTAACTATTCCCTTTAAGGCTTGAGTAAAAACACGAATAGGTTCTTTTTGGCACGGTTCTTGGCATAGAGGTGTTGATTACGGAGTAGAAATACTCCACAACTCTTTTAATGCATGAAACGATCAATTCTTTTACCTATTCTAGGAGTGTCTGCACTAATTCTTGCTGTTTTCCTGGCAAATAAGTTAGTTTCTTCGAATAAAACTCCTCAACGTACCGTTGCTAAGACTGTTAAATCGGTTTTTGTGCA
>JAHEKV010000011.1:2578-18506 GCA_024638165.1 Flavobacteriaceae bacterium | reverse complement strand
GCATCGATCATTACATCCCTACCACTGTTGTTTTTAGGGAATGCGATGAAATCACGAATGGTCTCGGCTCCACCTAAAATGGCTACTAAACGGTCTAATCCGAAAGCAATTCCTCCGTGTGGAGGTGCTCCGTATTCGAAGGCGTCCATTAAGAATCCGAACTGTTCTTTAGCTTCTTCAGGAGTAAATCCTAGGTGTTTGAACATGAGCTGTTGAGCAGCTTTATCGTGAATACGAATAGAACCTCCACCAATTTCGTTACCGTTAAGAACTAAATCATAGGCATTGGCCTTAACTGCTCCTGGGTCGGTGTCCAACAATTGAATTTGTTCTGGTTTCGGCGAAGTAAATGGGTGATGCATGGCATGATATCTTCCCGTTTCCTCATCCTTTTCTAAAAGTGGAAAATCAACAACCCATAGCGGTGCAAATTCATCAGACTTTCTAAGCCCTAATTTTTCAGCCATATACATGCGAAGCGCACTCATTTGCGTTCTAGTTGATGAAAGATCACCAGACAACACCAAGATTAAATCTCCAGATTGAGCACCCGTTTTCTGAGCCCATGCAGCTAGATCCTCAGCATCGTAAAATTTATCTACTGACGACTTGAAAGTTCCGTCTTCATTGCAGCGAGCATAGACCAAGCCTTTCGCTCCGATTTGGGGTCTTTTCACCCAATCAATAAGAGCGTCGATTTCTTTACGTGTATAGGTGTTAGCACCGGGAACCGCAATACCGACTACATACTCGGCACCATTGAATACCTGAAAATCTTTATGTTGTGCAACTTCATTAAGATTAGTGAGCTCCATGCCAAATCGAATATCTGGCTTGTCGTTTCCGTAACGTTCCATCGCCTCATCATAGCTCATTACCGGGAATTTACCGGTCTCGACCCCGTGAATCTCTTTCAACAAATGGGCCGTTAAACCTTCGAAAATATTTAGCACATCGTCTTGGGTTACAAAAGACATTTCACAATCGATCTGAGTGAACTCGGGCTGTCGGTCTGCTCTTAAATCTTCATCTCTAAAACACTTAACAATCTGAAAATATTTATCCATTCCACCAACCATAAGCAATTGCTTAAACGTTTGAGGTGACTGTGGGAGGGCATAAAATTGCTCAGGATTCATTCGGCTCGGAACGAGGAAGTCACGAGCACCTTCAGGAGTAGATTTAATAAGGTAGGGAGTTTCTACCTCTATGAAACCATTCGAAGAGAGGTAGTTTCGAACGAGCATACTAATCTTATGTCTGAAAATTAGATTGTTCTTCACTGGGTTGCGGCGAATGTCTAAGTAGCGATACTTCATGCGAAGCTCATCACCACCATCCGTCTGATCTTCTATGGTAAATGGCGGAAGCTTTGCCGTATTTAAAACCGTTAACTCGCTCACTAAAACTTCGACTGCACCAGTAGCTAGATTTGGGTTTTCTGAACTGCGTTCAATAACCGTACCCTTAGCTTGAATTACGCATTCTCTTCCTAAATCTCTAGCCTTCTCTAGTAGGGCAGAATCAGTACGTTCCTCATCTAAAACCAATTGTGTGATACCGTATCGATCTCTCAAATCGATCCAGAGCACAAAACCTTTGTCTCTGATCTTAGAAATCCAACCTGATAAGACAACTTCTTTATTTACATCCGATGCGCGAAGGGCGCCACAGTCAACAGTTCTAAACATAATCAATAGGGCACTAGGACAATGAAAATAGTGCTTGGCAAAAATACGAACGGCATTTGATTCAAGCCTCTATTGCACTCAAAATCCTCCAATGTAAATTTAATGTTAACAATAATTCGTGTGTTTGTAAATTTATTGTTAACTTTGTGTAAATATAAAATCAAAGCCATATGAAAAACGCACTATTTTTAGGTTTATTGATACTAGGAGTATCAGTATCTACGGCGCAAGTGGAAGCTTCAGAAAAAACCAGTAAGGTTGAGTCTGTGAGTTATGACACGAAATCAAATGGCGATTCAGTTGAAATAACGTATCGTCATGCCAATGGGATGATTGCCCAGCAAGGATACCTGAAAGACAAGAAACCAGTAGGTGTTTGGAAACAATTCGACACCGACGGGCACGTGATTGCCAAAGGAACCTATGTAGAAGGAAAGAGAGAAGGAACTTGGTTCTTCTTAACCAACGAAGGAATTCGCATTGCGAATTACTCAAACAATCAACTAGTAAGTCATGCCATCAGTAAAGATGGTTATGCACTGCTTAACGATTAAACACCAAGATTTAAGTTCAAAAAAAAGCCCGGTTCATCCGGGCTTTTTCATTTATGCTATTCTGCGGCTTTTAAAGATTGCCCATTTAATACGGTAGGTAATGTGATACAATACCGGTACGATGATTAATGTTAAGAAGGTAGCGACTACTAGGCCAAAGATTACGGTCCAAGCTAGTGGCCCCCAGAAAATAACATTATCTCCTCCCACGTAAACTTGTGGATCAAATCGAGTGAACATCGTAATAAAATTGATGTTTAACCCGATCGCTAGTGGTACTAGACCGAGAACTGTAGTAATTGCCGTTAATAATACGGGGCGAAGTCTTGCCTTCCCTCCACTAATTACAATTGAGGTAAGTGTTTCACGATCTAACAAAGTCTTTTCATCTACCCCTAAATCAGTAAGTTTTCGGTCAATGAGAATCTGAGTATAATCTAGGAGTACTACCCCATTATTTACCACAATCCCCGCAAGAGCGATAATTCCCATCATCGTCATCATAATTACAAAAGGCCAACCAGTTACCATCAGCCCTCCGAAAACCCCAATGAGACTTAGGAAGATTGCAATCATAATGATCAGTGGCTTCGAGATCCCACTAAACTGAAAGATGAGGATAAAGAAAATGAGTGCCAAACCGGTGAAGAATGCCCCCATCAAGAATGACTGCTGCTTATTTTGCTCCTCAATTTGTCCGGTGTAATCAATGGTCACCCCGTCAGGAAGATCTCCAAAAGACTGCATCTCTGTTTGAATCTGATCGACGATTTGAGTTGCATTACCACCAGGAGTTAATGCCGAATAAAGCGTAATCACTCGCTTTCCGTTCTTGTGTTTGATTGAAGAGAATCCTGAAGTGTTTCTCGCACTAGCAACGGCAGAAACTGGGACTTCTTTAATCTGACCATTCGCTGGATCCCTAAAAATGATTCGCTGCTCAAATAAGGCGCTCTTATCGTATTTCAGGTCTTTATTAAAGCGAACATTGATATCATAATCCTCTCCATTTTCCTTGTAAATACCCGCCTTTTCTCCAAATAACGAACGGCGAAGTTGAAGACCCACTTGAGCGACAGCAACCCCAAGATCACCTGCTTTTTTACGATCTACATAGACTTCTAATGCTGGTTTATCTTTAGTAACATCGAGCTTGATACCCTCCATTCCATCAATACTCTTTTCATTGATGAAATTCTTCATCTGAGTACCTAAAGCCATCAATTCATCATAATCATCACCCTGAACCTCGATATTTACCGGATATCCTGTTGGTGGACCTGTCGGGTCTTTCTCAACAGAAATAATAACTCCTGGGTAAACCCCCGCAAGAGCCTCTTGAATTCGCTTTCTGAGTGCTTCACTGTCTAAACCCTTACGTTCCTTGAACTCGCGCATTTGAATGACCAATTTGCCTCGGTGAGGCATTTCTGCTGCAGAACCTCCCTCAGTAAAAGGGTTTTCGGCGCCTTTACCAACCTGAGCAATAGCGGTCTCTACTAGGGCATTCTTACCATCGATTTGGTATACAGGATCGTTAATAATGGCGTAAACTCGCTCTTCGATGGACTTGGTAAGCTCGTTAGTTTTCTCAATATCGGTTCCTTGCGGATATTCGATATAGATAATCACCTGCTTGGGTGTATTATCTGGGAAAAATTCGATCTTAGTTCTACCCATTCCGATAGAAGCACCAAATCCCATAAATGCTACGATAAGTAGTAGCGTAGTGCCTAAGAAATAGTAATATACATTTCTACCTCTAAGAGCTACCTTTAACTGTCTTTCATAGAAATTCTCAAGACGAACCAATGCATTATTCTGAAAACGCAGGGTTGCTTTATAAAGGAACCCTTTGTAGGCCCACATCAAGAGAAGGGTTGCAATCATCAATGAACCGAATCCACGAACTGCACCTCCAAGTAGGATAATAAAGCCTCCGATAGGAACAAAAATGGCGGTCAGTTTCAATAGAAATTTCGTTGGAAGCGGCTTCTCACCAACCACCATAAACTGAGAAACTAACATCGAGTTCATAAAGATCGCAACGAAAAGCGAAGACCCTAAAACCACCGATAAAGTGATCGGGAAGAAAATCATGAACTGCCCCATTACTCCTGGCCAGGTACCTAGCGGTACAAAGGCGGCCACTGTAGTGGCGGTTGAAATGATGATAGGTATAGCGATTTCTCCAATTCCCTTTTTGGCTGCCTCGATACGCGACATCTTTTCAGTGTCCATTAATCGGTAGACATTTTCTACCACCACTACCCCATTATCTACTAGCATCCCAAGTCCCATGATTAGTCCAAATAAGATCATTGTATTCAACGTGTATCCAAGGGCACTCAGAATCATAAAGGAAATAAACATCGACATTGGTATAGCGAACCCAACAAAGAGTGCATTTCTAAAACCTAAGAAGAACATGAGTACAGCAACTACCAGAATCACCCCAAAGATGATGTTGTTCACTAAATCGTCCACTTGATTAATGGTCGTGGCAGAAGTATCGCTAGTAATCGTAACTTCTAGGTCTGAAGGAAGAATATTAGTTTTGGCCTCATCAATAATATCGTAAATCTGCTGGGCAGCATCTACCGCATTTTGACCTGAACGCTTTTTAACATCAAGCATCACAACACGCTTTTGAGACTCTCTTGCGTAAGTGGTGCGCTCCTCTTCTTTGAAGCTTACTTCTGCGATATCTCTTAAATATACCGAGCCATTTTCTGCTTTAACTACGAAGTTATCGAGCTCTGAAGGATCTTCAATTTCACCTAAGATTCGAATCGTTCTTCGCTGCCCACTCGAAACCATGTTACCGGCAGAAAGCGTCATATTTCCGTTAGCAATCGCTCCAAGCACGTCATTAAAACTCACCTTCGATGCCATCATCTTGTAAACATCTACAGCTACCTCTACCTCTTTGTCCTGCGCACCTCGAATATCGACCTCTTTAATTTGTGGAAGATCCTCAATGGCATCCTCTAAATATTCGGCGTAAGACTTTAATTGCTCTGTCGTGTAATCTCCTTTGAGGTTTACATTCATGATAGGCTGAGACTCAGCAATATTTAGATCAAAAACATTAGGCTCAACCTTTGCACCGTTAAAAACAGGCCAATCTTCACTTGCCTTTTCGATGTCTACCTCATTTTGAACCCGAACCTTCGCCTCAGCGATAGTCACCGACTCTTCAAATTCTACCATAATCATCCCGTAGTCTTCTTGAGAAGTACTGGTAAATTTGGTGACGTTTGAGATATTTTTAATTCGATCCTCTAGCGGGTCGATCACTAGTCGCTCGATATCTTCGGCAGTATTCCCCGGGTAAACGGTACTTACATAAATCTTAGTCTCAATTACCTCAGGAAATTCTTCTCGCGGCATCGCAAAGTATGAGGCAAGACCTACGGTGAAGAAAAGGGCAATTAATACATAGATAATCGTCGGGTTATCTATTGCCCAAGAAGCTAAGCGATATTCTTTATTCGCGTTTTTTGATGCTTTATTCATCACTAATTAGTTTAACCACTTTACAGGTTGATTATCTGATACCTTTTTAGCCCCTTCAGTAATAAGTAGTGCTCCCTTTTCAACTCCTTCTAACACTTCAATAAAGTCCTCTGAAGTTTTTCCAGTTTCAATAATTAGACGCTTGGCAATGTATCCTTCAGTCGACTCTTCTAGAGCAAAACAGTACTGCTGACCCTCTGCATTTTCTGAAACCACTGACTGAGGAATCATGATCGCGGACTTATTCGAATAATCGTTTATCGCGACCGAAGCCATTAAATTCGGTCTTATGAAACCACTTTTATTTTCTAGCGGAATTTCTACAGTAAACGAACGATTGCTTGGGTTGATCACCTTGCTAACTCTTGAGATACGTGCATCAATCTCTTCCCCGATAGCAGATAAATTCACGCGAACTTTAGAGCCTTCACTAATAGAAGTAATATGAGTCTCAGGTACGTCAACCTCAACATAGACCTTATCGATATTGACCACTCTAAATAATTCTGAACCCATACCTGGAGCAACGATCGTTCCTGGCTCCTTGAAAATCTGATCTACGGTTCCATCAAAAGGAGCTCGTACTACTGATTTCTCTGCCTGAAGACTTAAAGCATCAACGGCTTTTTCTGCCGACTCAAATTGGGTTTTAGCCTGAAGAAATTGAATCTCAGATCCAATATTTTGAGACCAAAGACGCTCCTGACGATTAAAAAGGGTTTCTGCAAGTACGAGTTGAGATTTTGCTTGCGCAAGCTGAGCTAATAGTCCGCCGTCATCGATTCTGGCAAGTACTTGATTCTTTTCTACCTTCTGCCCCTCAACAACTAAGACCTCTAGTAATTGACCCGGCATTTCAGGATAGACATTGATGTTTTTCATGGTTTTCACTGTCCCTTGAAAAGAGGTGAAGTGATTAAACTCTTGCAGAGCCACTTCATAAGTAGCTACAAGCGGTAAACTTGCTGACTTATCGAGAGAAGCAATAACCACGTCTAAACGTTTAATATCAGTATCAAGTGCATTACGCTGGGCAGATAGCTCGGTGCGCTTTGCTCTTAGAAGGTTTTCGTCGTTTGAAGCGATGAGTTCGTCAATAGATCCTGACGATTTTGTTTGACAAGAAACGCTAACAAGACCCAGCGTTAATAGTAAAGTCCAAATAGATGATTTCATAATAGGTGGTTAAAGCGATTCATTTAAAAAGTTTGCTAAATCAGTATGTGAGGTCACTACCGAAACAAGAGCAGACAAATACTCTTGTTGGGCAGCAAAAAGCTGTAATTGTGCTTCACGAAGCTCAAAACTACTAGCCATACCCTCTTTGAATTTGATTTCATTCTTGTCAGCAATGCGCTGAGCGAGATCTAAATTGTCTTTGGTGGTGACTACCTGCTCACGTGCCAAGGTTAATGCACTGGTCAGGGTCTCGAACTGTAATGCTAACATTCGTTCGGTCTCTGTTTTCGTATTTTGAGCCTTTAAATCAGCAATCTTCGCTCTCTGAGTATTTGCCGATCGAAGGAGTGAACTGAAAAGTGGGATTTGCAGATTTACCCCCAAAATTGCAGTATTGAAGTACTTTTTATCGGGATTTAAAAAATCAAAGGTATCTCCGAATGAATTAGCCCCTAGACTGAGACTGCTGCTTAGCGTAGGTAAAGCTTTACTCTTAGCCAACTTTAATTCAAGGGAGCGCTGCTCAGTTAGATTCTGAACCATTCGATAATCGACATTCTTGGTGAGGTCAAAATCGGTTGGGATTTCTTCTACCATTTCAATACCCACTAAACGCTCAAGTGTATCGAGTAAGTAAATAGGATCATTAACCTCTCTACCCATCATCACATTCAACATTTGCTTGCTAATCTTAGCCAAGCGATAGGCATTACGTTCATTACTTTGTAGGGTTTTAAAAGTAAGTCGTAACTGATCGACAGTCTCTTCTTCACCTAACCCATTTTTCAAAAGCGCTGTCGCTTCGAAAAGATTTCGCTCAATCTGCGCCACATTTTTTGAGAGTAATTCAGCACTTTGGGCAGCCATAAGCGCGTTAGCGTAGGCCGAAACTATTGACGCTCTAACCTCTAACGCTGTTTTGTCGTAGGCGTTTTGAGAATAATCTAGAAAGGTTCTCGTCGCCTGTACTCCAACCACATAAGAACCATCAAAGATGAGCTGATTCCAAGTGACCGATGCGTTTAAACTTTGCGGTTGCCCAAAAACCACCTCTGAAAATGTTCCAGGTTCTCCACCGAAAAATTCGGCAGGAATTTGTGCTACAGGCTGTTTTAACTGATTCTGGTAATTTACTGAACCCTGAATCTGCGGAAGTCCAGAAGCAATCGTTGCCCATTTTTGCGCCAAAGCATCCTTTTTGTCAGCAGCGGCGTTTTTGATTGATGCATTTTCGATGAGTGCATAATCTATTGCTTGCTCTAGGGTAAAGCTAGAGATCGACTCCTGACTGAAGGTCGATGCACTAACTAAAAAGACAAGTACTTGAAGGGTCTTTTTCATTCTTGATGGTTAATTAAATAGGTTTCGAGGTAAGCTGCTCCTTTTGCAGTGGCAATACCTCTGACGTGATAGATTATATGTTGAAAAATCAACTCTTGGGTATTGAAGAGTTTCTCTGGAAATTCTTGAGGGTCTCTAAGCGAGAAATAAGTAAAGAAATAAAGTCTAAAAATCATCTCGGGATTCATATCGTCTCGATAAACTCCTAGTTCAATTCCTCTGCGGATATTCGACATCAAAAAGTCTCTCATCATCATGAGCTGCTCATCTTTCAAACGTTTAAAAAGCGCAGGAAAATATTTCTGAAGCTGATATTGAGGAGAACTCTTTTCATTCTTCAAAAAGCGACGAACAATTTGACGTACCTCAAAAAGCTCATCGATCGGGTGCAGTTCCTTCGTCGCTAGCTGATCGATGCTAGCGTTGATCGTACTGCAAAGATGAAGAGTTGAACACTCGACTAGATGAGACTTGTTTTCGAAAAAGGAATAGATCGTCTTCTTGGAGATCGCCAGCTCTTTGGCGAGATCATCCATCGTAACACTCTTGAAGCCTAAGTCCAAGAACATTTGAGTCGCTTTATGCAGAATTTCCTTTTTCAAGGCTGCAAAGATACGATACCGGAAACTTTTAAAACGAAAAAAGTTTCCAGAGTTAATAATTATTTAACGAGAAAGACCACCGCCAATTTTCTCCTACTTTTGTGAAAACTTGTTTATGGAAGCCTTTATCCCGTATCAGAAAGCAATCGTTGCCTATTTAGAAGCATACTCGAGCGAAAAAGAACCTAGAAATTTATACGCTCCGATTGAATATATTTTGAACCTAGGAGGAAAAAGACTTCGACCTTCTTTAGTCCTTGCAGCAGCAGAATTATATGGAGTTCATCACGAAAAGGCATTGCCAGCAGCAGCAGCCATCGAAGTCTTTCACAACTTCACCCTAGTACATGACGATATTATGGATGAGGCTGCGCTTCGAAGAGGAGAACCAACCATTCACGAAAAATGGGACCTCAATACGGGTATTCTCTCAGGAGATGCAATGCTCATTGAAGCCTACCGATATTTTGAAAGCTATCCTCCTAGCCTAGCCCTCTCCCTTTTAAAACTGTTCAACAAGACGGCGCTCGAAGTTTGCGAAGGACAACAATACGACGTTGATTTTGAAACCCGAACAGATGTAACCGAATCAGAATATCTACAGATGATTCAATACAAGACCGCTGTGCTCGTAGGTTGTGCCTTACAAATGGGAGCACTAATCGGTGAGGCCTCTGAAAAGGAATCAAACCACCTTTATCAATTCGGGCTACTGTTGGGTACTGCCTTTCAAATACAAGATGACTATTTAGACGCCTTTGGGTCTCCAGAGAATTTTGGAAAGACGGTAGGTGGAGATATTATTGAGAACAAAAAGACGCTACTCTACATCAAAGCTTTTGAACTGGCTAATGAGGAGCAAAAAAATGCGCTTGAACTTGCCTATCAAGATCAAACCGCAAAAAAGGTCGAACGAGTGAAAGAATTGTTTGTAGCTACCGGAGCCGAGGCCTCTGTAAAACAAGCGGTACAAGCCTATACTGAGTTATCCTTAAAAGAACTTGAAAAGTTGAGTATTGCCGATAATAAGAAGGAACTTTTAACTCAATTTGCACATTCATTAATGGTTAGAAACCTTTAAAAAGCCACCTGAAAAAGGCTTTGATGAATGGGATAGGTCGATTGGCAGACATAATTGATAGCTCTTGTAAAAAACTGGTTTTCTCATCTAGGAACTGTAAAATTAACTGAGGTTGGCGCTTTTCAAAAAGACGCACAAAAAGTCTTGAACCCTCTCCATTTTTTCGATCCAATAGATCAAGCAGTAACAGATCGTACAACCAGAAACGATCTTTAAACTTTAATTTCGGAAGTCTCTCAGGGTCTTTCTCGACAAGATCAGCAATTTGCTTTACCCTTTGCAGACTTCGATTGAAAGCGAAACCTGTCGAAGGCTTGGCCCATCCGCCATTGAGACCAATAGGCAATACCCGTGAAGATAAAGGTCGCCAAAGCGGATGTGAACTCATAGGAATACTCCCCTTCTCTCGAGAAATCACTTGGTAGTTTGAAATCTTTTTCAAAGCGAGATACTCGTGTATCGCTTCCTCATAATCAGAATCTTTTAAAGGTTGATGAGAAAATAAGGTATACTCAAAAAGAGCACGAGTCGCTGAAGTGGGAAGTACATACATGAAACGGGTATTTCCCTTCTGCGGAACACTAAAATCCATAAAATCTGCTTTACTCGCATCGAATACCTCTTGATTCGTTTCAATTACAAGACCAATGAAATGCTGTTGTAAAACCGGATATCTAGAACCTGCAAGCCGATCATAACTAAACCTAGAGTCAAAACAAATCTTAGCCGACTTGGACTCCCCTGAAGATAAGTAGACATGAGCCATATCCTTTTTAGTATCAATACGTTCGACCTCATCCTGAACAAAATCAATTTGAGGATGATTTTTTAGAATAGGCCTATAGTGATCGTGGAAGTCGGCACCTTCTATACGGTTATAAGTGTAGGGGTGAATTGAAGCGTACGGTTTGTCATCCTCATTGCTAACAGCAATATGAGTGTACTTGTGTTTCACCAAAAAATCTAAGGAGTGACCCGTTTCAGCCCAAAAGCACCAGGTACGATTGCGGTAATCTCCACCCTCTCGATCGACAATCAGTACTTTTTTAGTCGATAAACTAGGCCGATCAACTAGCTCCATAGCTAGCAAAGTGCCTGCCGCACCTGCACCAATTATCGCAAAATCATAGCTCATTTTAGTAAAGATAGTGTTTCAATTCATCGAAATCTATTAGTTTTGTATGCCAAAACAAATTTAATGGAAGTTATTTTCTCTTATTTTGAACAACTCAACCCAATACGTGCAGCATTCTATGCGACTCTTTTTACTTGGGGGGTCACTGCTGCCGGTGCGGCGCTCGTCTTTCTATTTAAGACCATGAATCGAGCAGTGCTCGATGGTTTTTTAGGATTTACAGGAGGAGTAATGGTGGCTGCTAGTTTTTGGAGCTTACTAGCTCCAGGTATCGAAATGAGCAAAGGCGAAGGATTCATCAAGGTAATTCCTGCCGCTGTTGGCTTCCTTTTAGGTGCTGCATTCATCTTTATTTTAGACAAAATATTACCTCACATACACATCAATTTTAAAGAAGATGAAAAGGAAGGGATTAAAACTCCCTGGAGAAGAACCACCCTTCTTACCCTTGCAATTACACTTCATAATATTCCTGAAGGGCTAGCCATTGGGGTGCTTTTTGGTGGAGTAGCTGCTGGTTTTGAAGGAGCTACAGTCGCAGGAGCAGTAACACTAGCTCTTGGTATTGGTCTTCAAAATTTTCCTGAAGGATTCGCTGTTGCTATGCCACTCAGAAGACATGGGCTAAGTCGATTTAAAAGTTTCTTATACGGGCAATCTTCTGCCCTTGTAGAACCTATTGCCGCAGTAGTTGGAGCATGGGCGGTAATGACCTTCGAGCCAATTCTTCCCTATGCCCTAGCGTTTGCAGCTGGAGCCATGATTTTTGTTGTGGTAGAAGAAGTGATCCCAGAAACTCAAAGAGATAAATACACCGACATTGCTTCAATGGGATTCATTATAGGATTCGTTATAATGATGACCCTTGACGTCGCATTAGGTTAATTATTTTCTTCTAGAAATTCAATAACTTGTAAGGAGCAAAACACGCTTCTTATGAGATCCTTATTACTTCTTGTTTTTTCAGTATTTGGCCTATACGTTTCGGCACAAGAATCCTTCGAAATGATGGATATCTTTCAGTTGCAATACGCTAATGATGTGCAAATTTCTCCGAACGGCAAACAAATTGTCTATCGCAAAATGGGATTTGATCTCATTGAAGACCGTGCTATAGGAAACCTATGGATTTATGAAATTGAGACTGGTGCTCATTATAAATTAACTCCTTTCGATCAGTCTGAATCAAGTCCAAGATGGTCACCGAATGGGGATAGAATTGCCTTCACTGCAAGTGGTTCTAAGGGCTCTGAAATTTACATTTACTGGGTCGCTCAACAAAGTCTCGCACGAATCACTCAACTCAGCCAAAGCCCTGGTAATTTATCCTGGTCTCCTACTGGTGAGGAAATTGCTTTCAGCAGCTTTGTTTCAGAGGCTCCGCCTATCGTAGCAAAAATACCTGCCGCTCCCAAAGGGGCAAAATGGGCTGGCAAACCTCGAATTACCGATCGATTAAAGCACGAGGCAGACGGTAGAGGATATATGGCACCAGGATTTACTCATATTTTCAAGGTAAGTGCCTCAGGAGGAGCCGTACAACAGTTGACTGAAGGTCGTTACAATCACAGAGGACCCATTAGCTGGTCGGTAGACGGAAACACTCTCTTTTTCTCTGGAAATCGCAACGATGACTGGGAGTACGATTTTAGAAACTCTGAAATCTATACCATTTCAAGTAGTGGCGGAGAGGTCACTGCAATCACAGATCGGGAAGGCCCAGATCGTAACGCAACTGTTTCTCCCGATGGAAAGAAAATTGCCTATCTAGGATACACAGATAAAAGAGAAGCTTTTCAAAATACGCAGTTACATATCATGAATCTTGATGGCTCTGACGTTGAAGTTATCAGCGACCATCTAGACATCAACATTGGTGCAATTGCTTGGGACACAAAATCTCAAGGACTGTATATCAGTTATGACCATCATGGTAATGGGAAAATTGCTCATTTATCATTAAACAAAAAACTTACTCACTTAGCTGAAAATCTCGGAGGCACAAGTCTTGGTCGCCCCTATGGCTCAGGAATGTTTAGTGTATCAAAAAACGGCACCTTAGCTTATACGCATTCTACACCCGACCATCCGGCCGACCTTGCCATTGTTTCAAAGGGTAAAACCAAACGACTTACCAACTTGAACAAAGCTCTATTCGAGCAAAAAACACTGGGAAAAGTTGAGGAGGTATGGTACAACTCATCGATAGACGGCAGAAATATTCAAGGGTGGGTGGTATATCCGCCGAACTATGATGCTGCAAAGAAATATCCGGTAATGGTTGAAAATCACGGCGGTCCTATTCTTAATTACGGAGATCGCTTTTCTATTGAAATGCAACTGTTTGCATCGGCGGGATACATGGTCTTCTATCCCAACCCTAGAGGAAGCACTAGCTACGGCGAAGAATTTGCTAATCTCTTACTGAACAACTACCCCGGTGAAGATTACAATGATGTGATGGACGGAGTTAACGCCCTAATCGAAAAGGGAATCGCTCACGAAGACGGGCTCTTTGTAACTGGCGGAAGCGCAGGTGGAATTATGTCTGCATGGATGATTGGAAAAAACAATCGATTCGAGGCTGCCGCTGTTGTAAAACCGGTAATGAACTGGATTTCAAAATTACTAGTAGCCGACAACTATTATGGCTATGCCAATACGAGGTATCCTGGACAGGTCTGGGAAAACCCTATGAATTACTGGAATTTTTCACCCATCTCACTCGTTGGCAACATCGAAACCCCTACCCTAGTAATGGTAGGTATGGAAGATCTAAGAACCCCACCGAGCGAAGCAAAACAGCTTTATCACGCACTAAAACTTCGAAAAAAAGAAACGGTACTGGTTGAAATACCCGAAGCTAGTCACGGTATCGCCAATCGTCCTTCGAATTTAATGACTAAAGTGGCACATGTGGTCGCCTGGTTTGATAAGTATAGAAATTGGTAGACCTGTGAAATTTATCATTCTTTGTCTAGCCGCTGTATTGGCGGTTACTAATCATCCGCTAGAAATAAAAGTTACCCTCCCTGAAGATGCGACAGGTAAACTTTATTTGGTAGTTTATAACAACAAGGCCGACTTCTTAGGAGAAAAGGGTGAATTAACCGTTTATGAACTCGCTGAACTTCGAGACCACCCTACGATTAAAATCGACAAGGTCAAAGAAGGAACCTATGCATTTGTAGCGTTTATCGACGAAAACAACAATGGAGTCATGGACAAGAATCGACTCGGCATTCCCAAAGAACCTATTGGTTTCTCGGTTTCTAAAATGGGCTTATTTGGACCTCCCTCTTTCAAAAAGGCGAGCTATCAAATACCCGGCACAAAAAGCGTTGAATTGGTTATTGAGCGTTTTTAGTGACAATTACAATCATCTCCACAGCCTGTCTTCTTTTTAGCAAAGCGTAGTGCTAGATAAATAACCGCTCCTGCTAGTACCGCAAATACGATGAATTCTTGTACACCCATTAGATCAGTGTTTGGTAGGCGATGAATGCGGATAAATAGGCTAATAAAGTCATATAGCCAAGCTGAATCAAGGGCCATTTCCAAGAGTTGGTCTCTTTGCGAACTACTGCGATGGTGCTCATACATTGCATTGCAAATGCATAGAAGAGTAGAATTGAAACTCCCGATGCGAGGTTGAAAATCGGCTGACCCAGCTCATCAGTTTCAAGCGCCATTCGACCGGCAATCGTCGATTCACTTTCGTCACCAACACTGTAAATTGTGGCCAAAGTTCCTACAAAGACCTCTCTTGCAGCGAACGACGTAATTACAGCAATACCTATTTTCCAGTCATAGCCTAAGGGTTTCACCACAGGCTCGATAATCTTACCGAGCGTACCTATGTAACTATGTTCTAGTTTATAACTGGATATTTTGTGAGATAAGTCCTCATCACTTATAACTAACCCTTGCTGCTGTATTTGTTGAAGCACTTCTGTTTCTGCGTTCTTAAAAGAATCACTGTATCCGTTCGAACCTAAGAACCAGATAACCACCGATAAGGCTAGGATAATTTTACCCGCTTCTAAAACGAAACTCTTCGTCTTTTCGAAAACCGTAAAAGCGACATTTCTGAGTTGAGGAGGTTTAAAGGTTGGCATCTCGATCATAAAAAATGAGCGGCGCTCTATGTTTAACCCTCTATTCAATATCGCAGCTGCGACGATGGCGGCTAAAAACCCTAAGAAATATAAACCTGTAAGCACCAATGCCTGATAGCCTAGACCCAAGAATCGACCTTCAGGAATAACTAGTGCGATGATAATCAGATAAACAGGTAGTCGCGCAGAACAAGTGGTAAACGGTACGACCATAATAGTAATGAGTCGCTCTTTCCAATTTTCAATGGTCCTGGTGGCCATTACGGCAGGAATTGCGCAGGCCATACCTGACATTAGTGGCACTACACTCTTACCACTGAGACCAAAAGGCTTCATGACCCGATCCATTAGAAATACCACACGAGACATGTATCCGCTCTCTTCGAGTATCGAGATAAATAAAAATAAAAATGCGATTTGTGGAATAAAGATGACAACACCTCCAATTCCTGCGACAATACCTTCAGCCAATAAGTCGGTAAGCACCCCAGAAGGCAAGGTGGCCTTGATCCATTCACTTGCTGAGGCGAAAAAATTGTCGATAGCATCCATCGGATAACTACTGAAATCAAAAATGGCCTGAAACATGGTAAATAGAATCACAAAGAAAATGAGGTAGCCGAAAATTTTATGAGTAAAGATTCGATCTAAAACCCCTTGTAGACCATCTGCCTTAGAAAGGTCTTTTTGATAACTCTGTTTAAGTGC
>JAHEKV010000011.1:0-2478 GCA_024638165.1 Flavobacteriaceae bacterium | reverse complement strand
CGATTACCTGCAACTAAATAATAAAGTGGGTCATTTAAAGGGGCTACTTGAAGCAATTGAACTTCATTGCCAGGCAGACAGCCTAATTCCATCAATTTTACGGGAAGTCTCTCGTCAATACAATCTGCGATGACTGCTTTTTGGCCGATTTTTAAATCGAGGAGGTTAGCCACTGTTCTTATTTAGAATAAATTTAAAGAAGCAAATTTACCTTTTTTTAGTCAACCTACTTCTCTTCTTCGCTATTTTTCAAGATCTCAATATCTAAAAGTAACCGATCCATTTCTTCTTCTTTAGTACCGTCGTAGAATCCTCTAATTCTTCGTTGTTTATCAACGAGTATAAAATTCTCAGTATGAATCATGTCAAATGGGCCTCCGTCTCCATCTTCTTGAACTGCTAAATAAGACTTACGCGCTAGTTCATAAATCTGCTTTTTATCACCGGTGACTAAATTCCATATAGCGTCATTCACTCCTTTTTCGACAGCGTATTTCTTTAATTGAGCCACTGAATCTATTTCTGGAGTTACCGAATGAGAAAGCAAAAGAACCTCGGAATCGTTAGCGATAGCAGCCTGAACCTCAACCAAATTCGCTGTCATAATCGGACAAATCGTAGGGCAGGTAGTAAAGAAAAAATCAGCCACGTAGATCTTGTCTCGATAGTTCTCTTGAGTAATAGTGTCACCGTTCTGATTTAGCAAACTGAAATCAGCAATACGATGATACTTTTTAACATGCTGTAAAGTCGAATCAACGAGTTCAGCATTGACCATATTCGGTTGATAAACGGGTAAACGCTTTTTCGGCTGAAGCGCATTGTAAATCAAATACATAATCACCGAACTGAGCAAAGCAAAGAAGATGAAAAATCGCTTGTAATAGATGAAGAATGAGCGCATACTACAAAGGTACTAAGCAGAGCGAATTCTTTCAGTCATTATCGGTAACTTTGTGTCTTATTTTACAAAACATGAGCGTTCAGATCATTCAATTCATACTTAGTTTATCTCTTCTAATCGTTCTTCATGAACTGGGACACTTTATTCCCGCACGAATCTTTAAGACTCGAGTAGAGAAATTCTATTTATTCTTCGATATCAAGTATTCCCTTTTTAAAAAGAAGATTGGCGATACGGTTTATGGAATCGGATGGCTCCCACTCGGCGGATATGTAAAAATTGCCGGAATGATCGATGAATCGATGGACAAAGAACAGCTTGCTAAACCCCCACAACCCTGGGAGTTTCGTTCAAAACCTGCATGGCAACGACTCATCATTATGCTCGGTGGAGTAACGGTAAATTTTATTCTAGCCGTCATCATTTACATCGGCCTCTCCTTTGCCTACGGCGAACAGTACATTAAAAATGATTCTGTTCAAGGGGGTGTTTGGGTAGTTGAAGAAGAAATAGGTTCTAGTGTAGGCATTCAAACCGGCGACAAAATCATAGCGGTAGATGGCGAGCCTGTGGAGCGATTCTCTGCCATCTTTTTAGAATTGATCAACGGAAACGAATTCACCATTGAAAGAGAAGGAGAGCTTCTTACCCTGCCTATTCCGGTAGATTTCATCGCTACTTTAATTGATGAAGAAGACAAAGCTCGATTTCTAACCTATCGCATGCCATTTGTTGTTGCAGCTATCCCTGAGGATTCACAAAACGCGAATTCAGGCCTTCAACCCAAAGATATCATAACAAGAATTGGTACCACACCCATCAATTATTACGATGAAGCCAAAGAGGCTATTCAACAATATACCGGGCAAGAAGTTGAGATCACCGTTCGAAGAAAAGATGAAGCATTTGAAACCAATCTAAGAGTCACCGTCAGTGATAGTTCAACGATCGGAGTTCAACCAGGAGCGTTGTCAGCACTAGACCTCGATGAACTCGGTTACCTTTCTATCGAAACCAAAGAATATGGGTTTTTCGAGGCTATTCCTGCTGGAATCAGCCGCGGAGTAACCACCTTAAGCTCTTATGTAAAGCAATTCAAAAAAATCATTAACCCTGCTACCGGCGCCTACAAAGGCGTTGGAGGTTTCGCCGCTATCGGCAGTATGTTCCCAGATCAATGGGATTGGCAGGCATTTTGGTCAACGACGGCACTAATCTCAATCATTCTAGCCTTCATGAACATTCTCCCTATACCTGCCTTAGACGGCGGGCATGTGATGTTCTTACTTTATGAGATGATCTCAGGCAGAAAGCCCAGTGAAAAGGTTTTAGAATACGGACAATTGATCGGTTTTGCTATTCTTTTAACCTTAGTGGTCTTCGCTAACGGAAACGACCTATTTCGATTTTTGTTTAAATAGTAAAAAAACTTTTCAGGTTTTTTCGAATTTGACTTAAAAATGTATATTTGCACCCGCCTATTCAGTTAGGCCACACTCCTCCTTAGCTCAGTTGGTTAGAGCATCTGACTGTTAATCAGAGGGTCCTTGGTTCGAGCCCAAGAGGGGGAGCAA
>JAHEKV010000008.1 GCA_024638165.1 Flavobacteriaceae bacterium | reverse complement strand
TCAGGCTCAGGAGCGTTTGCAGCAGCAATCTCAGCGGCACGCTTTTCGTTAGCTTCTTTCTCAGCCTCAAGAGCTTTCGCCTTTGCAGCTTCTTTTTCTTTATTAAGTGCAGAAACTTCAGCAGTATTTGCCGCATCTTTCTCAGCTAACCATGCTACAAAACGCTCTTCCACTTGCTCCTCGGTAAGAGCTCCTTTAGCTACACCTTTCACTAGGTGATGCTTAAGAAGGGCTCCCTTTCTTGAAAGCAGTGTACGCGCTGTGTCAGTTGGTTGTGCACCATTCTGTAACCATTTAACCGCTGAATCAACATTGATTTCAACCGTTGCAGGATTTGTGTTTGGATTGTAGACACCCAGTTTTTCAAGGAATTTACCATCGCGCTTCGATCTTGAATCGGCAGCAACTACCCAATAGAAGGGTTTTCCTTTTTTACCATGGCGTTGTAATCTAATTTTTACAGGCATATCACATTAAATTTTTGAGGTTCTCGACCTCGGTTATTAATACATTGTTTAAAAGTCGTGCAAAGATAATGGAAATGTTTAGTTATCCAAGCCTCATTATTATGCTATTTTTAGGGGTTCTAAAAGTTAACTCACTCGATGTTATACCTCATTTTTGATACAGAGACTACCGGCCTACCTAAAAACTACAAAGCCCCGGTTAGTGACTCAGAGAATTGGCCGAGAGCAGTTCAATTATCTTGGCAGCTTCACGATCATGAGGGAACGCTAATCGATCAAAAAGATTTCCTAATCAAACCAGATGGTTTTGATATACCCTTTCAATCAGAAAAAGTACACGGTATATCGACTGCGCTAGCTTTAAAAGAAGGACACGAGCTACATGAAGTGCTTCAGGCTTTTGAAGAGGTTGTTCTTAAAACTGACTTCGTCGTAGGACAGAATATTGATTTTGACCTCAATATCATGGGGGCAGAATTCTACCGCATGGGGGTAACTACTGCCCTTCTTGATAAAAAAGTACTCGATACTTGCACCGAACAAACTGCTAATTTTTGTCAGCTACCCGGTGGTCGTGGCGGAAGATTTAAATTACCCACCCTTTCAGAGCTGCACCGTAAACTCTTTGGAGCGGAATTTGCCGAAGCGCATAATGCTAGCGCAGACGTAGAGGCAACCGCACGATGCTTTTTTGAACTGGTTCGAATCGGTGAATTTGACGCCACCTCTTTAGGAGTTTCAGAAGAAGTTTTTCAAGATTTTAAAGTTACGAACCCCAATCCGATTCAGGCTGTAGGCCTTAAGCATAAAAATCTCAAGGCCGCTTCAGAAAAATTAGCCGCACAGAATTTTGAGCCTGAAGAACCTGAGAATACCACCATCGACATTGAGGAGATGAATCAACTCTCCTTTGCCCACCTACACAACCATTCACAGTTCTCTATTTTACAAGCGACTATGAAGCCTACTGAGCTTGTCGAGACTGCGGCTGAATTAAAAATGCCAGGGGTTGCCCTTACCGATACAGGTAACATGATGGGAGCTTTCAGTTTTGTTAGTGCCGTTGCTGCCCATAATAAGTCAAACCCAGAAAATCCCATTAAAGGAATCGTCGGTTGTGAGCTGGCGATGGTCGAAAACAGACACAATAAAGAGGTAAAGGACCTGGGCTATCCCGTTGTGCTGCTAGCCAAGAACAAAACAGGGTATCATAACTTGACCAAACTCAGTTCTAAGGCATATACTGAAGGGTTCTACTACATCCCTCGAATTGACAAAGAACTACTCGTAGAGCACAAAGAAGGGATAATTGTTTTGTCGGGAGGCACTAGAGGCGAGGTGTCGGCGAAAGCCTTGAATATAGGTGAAAGACAAGCTGAAGAGGCGCTAGTATGGTTTAAAGAAAATTTCGACGAGGACTATTACTTACAACTCGAACGCCACGATCAAGAAGAAGAAAATAGAGTTAATCATCAAATCATAGCCCTTGCCAAGAAGCACGGGGTTCATTTAGTTGCAACTAATAATAACTTTTATCGGTCTAAAGAAGATCAGGAATTACAAGACATACTCCTCTGCGTCAAAGAAGGGGAACTGAAAGAGACTCCAATCGGTAGAGGAAGAGGTTATCGATACGGCCTTCCTAATAGTGAGTACTATTTTAAGGATAGCGAAGAGATGAAAAAACGATTCGCTGACCTACCAGAAGCTATTGAAAATACCACTCGCATACTAGATAAAGTAGAGAATTACGTCCTATATCGAGACGTCTTACTTCCTGAATTCGATATTCCGCAAGAGTTTGTGTCTCCAGAAGATCAAATTGACGGAGGCAAGAGAGGAGAAAACGCTTACCTCAAACATCTAACCTTCGAAGGAGCAAAAGATCGATACGGAGAAGTAACCTCAGAAATCGAAGAGCGTTTGCTATTCGAATTAAATACGATTGAACAATCAGGCTATCCTGGATACTTCTTAATTGTAGAAGATTTTATTAGAAAAGCGAGAGAAATGAGTGTCTCGGTGGGCCCGGGAAGAGGATCAGCAGCAGGTTCGGCAGTGGCCTATTGTTTAGGCATTACCAATATTGATCCGATTAAATACGACCTCCTTTTTGAGCGTTTTCTAAATCCAGACCGAGTGTCTATGCCCGACATCGATATCGACTTTGACGATGAGGGACGACAAAAGGTTATCGATTATGTCATTGGAAAATACGGATCTAATCAAGTAGCTCAGATTATAACCTATGGTACCATGGCGGGTAAGTCCTCGATTCGAGATACCGCCAGGGTTCTAGATTTACCGCTTAATGAAGCAGATCGACTCGCTAAGCTTCTGCCTGATATGACTAAACTGGCAAAAGTTTTAGGACTTGATTCAAAATCGCTTCAACAGAACTTTCGCAGTGAGGAAGCACAAAAGATAGCTGAACTCCAACAGATTTCTCAGAGCAAAGACGATCTTGGAAACACGCTTCAAGTCGCAAAAAGATTAGAAGGAACCGTTCGAAATACAGGAATTCACGCCTGTGGAGTAATTATCACTCCGGGAGATATTACCGACTTTGTACCGGTAGCTACAGCTAAAGATGCAGAGATGTGGGTCACCCAATTCGACAACTCTGTGGTTGAGAGTGCGGGTCTGTTGAAGATGGACTTCTTAGGACTAAAAACGCTTACTTTAATTAAAGATACTTTAAAGATCATAAAGGCGAGAACCGGAGTTCAACTAAATCCCGACGAATTTTCGCTCGAAGACGAAAAAACCTACGAGCTTTTTCAACGAGGGGAAACGATTGGGATTTTCCAGTACGAATCTCGAGGAATGCAGAAGTATCTGAAAGAGCTAAAACCAAGCTCCTTTGACGACTTGATCGCGATGAACGCTCTTTATCGCCCGGGGCCGCTTGAGTATATTCCGAGCTTTATCGCCAGAAAACACGGTAAAGAACCCATCACCTACGACCTTCCAGAAATGAAGGAGTACCTAGAAAACACCTATGGAATAACGGTTTATCAGGAACAGGTGATGCTTTTATCACAGAAACTAGGAGGTTTTACCAAAGGTGAAGCAGACGTTCTTCGAAAGGCGATGGGTAAGAAGAAGAAAGATCTTATCGACGAACTACGTCCGAAATTTATCAATGGAGGGATTTCAAAAGGACACCCGAAAGAAGTTTTAGAAAAGATTTATAAAGATTGGGAGGCATTTGCGAGTTACGCGTTTAATAAAAGTCACTCTACTTGCTACGCTTACATCGCTTATCAAACCGCTTATCTCAAGGCACACTACCCCTCTGAATATATGGCTGCCGTGCTATCTAATAACATGAACCAGCTAGAGCAGGTAACGCTCTTTATGGAAGAGGCCAAACGCATGGGCATCGAGGTTCTAGGGCCCGATGTAAATGAGTCTTTCTACAAGTTTGGGGTAAACGCACAAAATGCGATTCGTTTCGGAATGGGCGCGATTAAAGGCGTGGGAAAAAGCGCAGTGGATACCATTGTAGATGAAAGAAAAGAATCTGGGCCCTACCGTTCAGTATTCGAATTAGCCAAACGAATAGACTTGCGAGCTGCGAACAAAAGAACCTTTGAAAATCTTGCTATCGCTGGCGCTTTTGATTCTTTCGGAGCACTGCGAAGTCAATATTTTCAAGAATCTAACGACGGAATCAACTATCTAGAGAAGATTATAAAGTCAGCCACCCGTTTCAAAGAAAACGAAAACGCCTCCCAAGTGAGCCTATTTGCAGATGATCCCGTCGCTCAAATTAGCGCGCCCGAGATCCCACCGTGCGAGCCGTGGCCAACCATGGAGCTTCTTCGAAAGGAGAAGGAAGTCGTTGGACTTTATTTGACCGGGCATCCGCTGGATGATTTTAAAAAAACGTTACAACATTTTACTAAAAACGAACTAGCAAGCCTTAATTCTGACCTCACTCCCTTTATCGGACGCGAAGTAACCGTAGGAGGTGTCGTATCATCGGCAGAAGCTAGAATTTCTAAAAATGGTAAACGCTGGGGAACCTTTACCTTAGAAGATTATAGCGGTTCGTATCAATTCAGAGTTTTTTCAGAGGAATTCTTAAAATTCGAACACTTTTTTAAAGAGCCTAACTTCTTATATATCCGTCTCTACATCAAAGAAGGTTACCCTATTGGGGATGGTAGTACCAAAGGAGAACCGAGACTCCAATTTAATGAAGTACGATTACTACAAGATGTGATGGAAAATCTATCGAAAAAAATCAACCTTCATCTAAAGGCAGAAGAAGTAAGTATCGAGAACATCGAATTATTAAAACAAAGAATCACAGAACACAAAGGCAACAAACCTGTAAATATCACGCTACACGACAAAGACTTTCAACTCACTTTAAAGAGCAGAAAGGAAAAAGTCGCTATTACTAAGGAACTACTTCGCTTCCTCGACGATCAAAAAATACCCTATCAACTATACTAATTGAACTCATTTTAAATCCCTAAATTTGTATTTTAATTCAAGATTATGGCACTAGAAATAACAGACGCAACATTTGAAGAGGTAGTACTCAACTCAGACAAGCCCGTAGTTGTTGACTTTTGGGCAGCGTGGTGCGGTCCCTGTCGTATGGTTGGACCAATTATCGATGAACTCGCCACCGAATACGAAGGAAAAGCAGTTGTAGGTAAGGTCGATGTAGACAACCACCAACAATTCGCAGCTAAATACGGCGTTAGAAATATTCCTACCGTATTGGTTTTTAAAGGTGGAGAAATCGTAAATCGTCAGGTAGGAGTTGCTCCTAAAAACGTTTACGCAGAGGCTATTAACGCCGCTTTATAAGCCACTTTGCACAGCATTTGAAAAAGAGAGCGATTTTTAATCGCTTTTTTTTTGATCCTTTTTGGACAAGGTGTAAAAAAGATTATATTTGCCCCCGCTTTTAGAGCGAAACTATTTTGGTCTGGTAGTTCAGTTGGTTAGAATACCTGCCTGTCACGCAGGGGGTCGCGGGTTCGAGTCCCGTCCAGACCGCCAAACAGACAAAAGCCGATTTCAACATTGAAATCGGCTTTTTTATTTCAAATATTCCGCTTAAGTCACCTATAGATTCTTAACAAAATCACAAAACTCAAGTCAATATTAAACGTGTAATTATCAATTTCTCAGTGATACGTTCGTTTTGTCGAAAACCCTTCAATTAACACCCGTTTACCCACATATTTTTACAGAAAAATTCAATCTAACGTTGTACATTTGTGAATTCACTCAAACGTAAACAATTATTGTAAAACCAAATGTTATGAGAAACTACATCAATTTTCTACTGGTGTGTTTGCTCGCAGTTCAAGTAGCTGTAGCACAACAAACCGCGTCAGGTAGCGTAACAGACGAATCTGGAGTTCCACTTCCAGGTGCAACTGTTATTGAAAAAGGTACTCGAAATGGTACTACTTCTGACTTCGATGGTAACTACTCTATTTCTGTTGGACCAAATGCGGTTCTAGAATTTAGCTTTGTAGGATACCAAACTGTTGAGGTTACTGTTGGTAACCAAAGCAACATCAATGTTTCACTTCAACCTTCTAACCAACTTGACGAGGTGGTTGTAACAGGTTTCGGTGAGGTATCTAAAAAATCATTTGCTGGTTCGGCAAAAGTGGTTGAAGGAGAAAAAATCTCTCAAAAATCATTCACCAACGTATCTCAGGCATTAGCTGGGGAGGTAGCGGGTGTTAGTGTATTCAACACTTCTGGACAGCCAGGTACCGTATCTACGATTCGTATTCGTGGGTTTGGATCTGTAAATGGTAGTCAAGCTCCACTTTATATCGTAGATGATGCTCCCTTTGGCGGAAGCTTAAATGACATCAACCCTAACGACATTAAGTCTGTTACTGTACTTAAAGACGCCTCTGCAACTTCGCTTTATGGTGCGCGTGGTGCAAACGGGGTAATCGTTATTACCACTAAAAGAGGTAAAGACAATGGTAACAGCGTAAACGTTCAAGTTAAATCAGGTACGAACTACCAAGGTATTGGCCGTTACGAAACCATCCGCTCTCCTGAAGAATATATCGGGATTGCATGGGAAGGTACTTACCAAAGAGGTTTAATCGAAAACGAAGGTGACCAAGCAGCAGCTATCGCTTATGCCAACGCTAACCTTTTCGAGTTCCCAGGTAATGCAGGTGTTTCAGACATCTCCCCTATCTACAACATGTGGAGCGTTGGAACTACTGAAGACGGAAACGTAAACGTAGCAAACCTTATCGATCCTGCTACTGGACAAGTTCGTTCAGGAGTTGCAAGAAGATATACTCCAGAAAGCTGGGAAGAGTTTGCATTTCAAGATGCCAATCGTAACGAGGTAAACGTAACGGTTTCAAATGTTAGCGAAAACTCTTCTGTGTACACCTCTATCGGATTCATTGATGATAAAGGATATGCAGCAAACACAGATTACCAAAGATTAAACGGTCGTCTAGCCGCTACACACAAAATCGGTGACTTTATCAATGTAAACACCTCAATAAACTACGCACAGAGCGAGAGCAACCAAAATGGTCAAAGTTCTTCTTCTTCTAGCCAGTTCTGGTGGATTGATAACTTACCTCCAATCTACCCACTTTATCGTCGTGATACAGACGGAAATAAAATTCCAGATCCAGTATACGGTGGATACCTTTTTGACTATGGTCTAGAAGATGGTCGTGGTTTCGGATTCGCAACCAATGGTGTAGCTGATTCACAGATCAACATTAACAAAAGTCGCAATAACTCGGTTAACTTCAACAACGACACTCGTATTCAATTAGCTGAAGGTCTTACTCTTGAGAACAACTTTGCTTATCAATACTTCATGAGTGACGATATCGATCTTAATGAACCATTCTATAGCCCTGCAAAAGGTCAAGGTGGTGTTATTACTCGTGCTCGATCTGAGACTAAGAACTACACCATTAGAACAGGTCTTCGTTACAACAAAACTTTCGGAGATTTAGATCTTTCAGCATTCGTTTCTCATGTTGCTACTCAATACGACTTCAATTATCTATCTGCACAGCGCTCTAAGCTTGTTTTACCTTTCGGTACAGACATCGCAAATGGTGTTGTTAATGCTCCAGGTAATGGATATACTGACGAAGAAGCAACAGAGAGCTACATTGCTAACGTAACTGCTGATTTATCACGTAAATACTTCTTAACATTATCATTCAACCGTGACGGATCATCAAGATTTATCAACAACCGTTGGGGTAACTTCTACTCTGTTGGTGGTGCTTGGGTACTTAGTGAAGAGAACTTTATGTCAGACTCTAACTTATTTGACTTCTTAAAGTTCAAAGCTAGCTACGGTATTATCGGTAACTCTGGAGGTGTAGGTCTATACCCAGGTTACAACATCTTCTCAATTAACAACCTTGCGGATAACATTTCCCTTGCCTTCAGTTCAAAAGGTAACAAGGACCTAACTTGGGAAAGTTCAAATCAATTCAACGCAGGTTTTGAATTTGAAATGGGCGGATTTGTTTCGGGATCTATCGAAGCATACCAGAAGACAACTACAGACATGTTCTTTGATCGTCGAGTAGGACCTTCGGTAGGTTATGCATTAATCACTGTAAACGACGGTGAATTAGTAAATAAAGGTCTTGAATTCGACCTTGACTTCGATCTAGTGAATAAGCAAGATTTTAGCTTAAGTTTAGGACTAAACGGAGAAACCTTTACGAATGAATTAACTGCAATGCCAATCGACCCTGCAACTGGAGAGCAACAAAAATTAGATATTTCTGGTAGCTATGCTCGTACAGTAGGTCGTTCACTTTATGACTACTACATTCCGGTATACGCTGGTGTTAATAGTGATACAGGTGCAGCACAGTGGGAACGTAACTTCGATGATAAAGATGGAAGTGGTGACTACACTGATGGCGACGTAATCATTAACTCACTTACTCAGTACTTAAACGATAATCCTGATGCAGCAGTTGCTCAAGACTTAACAGAAGTTTACGCAGAGGCTACCGATAAGTTTATCGACAAGACGATTATTCCTGATGTTCGTGGTGCCTTCAGAGTAAATGCTCGTTACAAGCAATTCTCTCTTAGCGCGTTATTCAACTATCAATTAGGTGGATATGCTTACGACAGCGCTTATGCTAGTCTTATGGCAAATAACTATGCGGGAGTTAACAACTTCCACATTGACATGCGCGACCGTTGGACGAAGCCTGGAGATGTTACAGACATCCCAAGACAAGATGCTCGTTACCAAATTCAGCAAAACGCTACTTCAACTCGTTTCTTAACCAAGTCTGACTTCATTGCTTTAAACAATGTTCGTCTTGGTTATACGGTACCAAAGACACTAGTGAACAAGTTAGGAGTTCAGCAAGCTGATGTATATGTTACTGGTGACAACCTTTGGTTAACTAGTAAGAGACAAGGATTTAATCCGGCAACATCGATTTCAGGTGGATCAAGTATTTACAGATACAACCCACTTTCAACACTCGTTTTTGGACTAAACGTTAAAATCTAATAGCCATGAAAAATTTCAAAATACTAAGCCTTATCGGGATTGCCATTCTGGCTGTTTCATGTGAAGAAGACTTCCTAGAAACCTATCCTACTGCGTCTTTATCGCAAGAGCAGGTTTCAGAAGCTGTTGCAGTAAACCCTGATGCTGCTGCAGGTACCTTACTTGGTATCTACGAAAACCTTTACCGAATTGGTTCAGGTGGTGTAGGTGGCCAAGAAGATTATGGTATCAAAACTCAGGATATCCAACTAGACATTCTCTCAGGAGATATGGCTCACCTCGGAAAAAGTTATAACCGTCAGACTCAAATTTCAGAGCTTACAGCTACGATTGACCCTGACAGTAACTACAACTACATTCCTTGGAGATTCCTTTATCGTGTAATCAACCTATCTAATCTCGTAATTGATGGTTTAGGTGGAGATGCAGCCGATCTTACTACAGATGTACAGAAACACACTATGGGTCAAGCTCGTGCATTACGTGGATGGGCATACTACTGGTTAGTAAACCTATTTGCTGATGATATCTCGAATCTATCAGCACCAGCTGTACCAATCTATACAAGTGCAGATCAATTAGAGCAACCTAAGAGCTCCACTCAAGAGGTGTTCAATCAAGCACTTTCAGATTTATTAGCTGCTGAAACTCTTTTAGAAGGGTATTCTCGAAGCAATAAAATCGAAATGAATCAAGATATCGTTCGCGGACTACTCGCTTACACTTACGGAGCAATGAATGATTGGTCAAAAACTGAGGAGTACGCTCAAAAGGTAGTTACGGCAGGTTACCCAATCATGACTGCAAATGAAGTAGCTGTAATGGGTGAAGGCGACAACGTAGGTGGATTTAACGACGTAAACAGTCACCCAGGTATTATTTGGGGTATTGACATCACTGCCCAAAATGAATTATACTCATTAGGTACATGGTGGGGATGGATGGATTACTATAGCTACAGCTATGCTGCAGTAGGTAATTACAAAGGAATGGACGCGACTCTTTTCAGCCAAATGAGAGCAGATGACATTCGTCAAAATCAATTTCCATTCGGACTATTAATCCCAGCTGGTAAATTCTACTGGAAAGGTGCACAAGAGGCTGGATTCAGAGGTTTCTCTGGTCCACAGCTTAATGTAGATTCTGATGCTCACTTCATGAGAGTTTCTGAGATGTATCTACTTCATGCTGAAGCTGCTGCTGAAAACGGAAATGAGGCTGCTGCTAAAGCAAGTCTTAAGGCACTTCTCGACGAACGTGTTTCTGATTCATCTTATGTAGATGCTCTAACTGGGCAGGACCTTATGGACGAAATCGTTCTACAAACTCGCTTAGAGTTATTCGCTGAAGGAAAATCATACTTCCTAATGAAGCGTCGTAGAATGACTAAAACTCGTGGTGCAAACTGGTTAGATTACGCCGGTGAATCATTCAACCATAATGATGATCGTTTGACTTATGAGATCCCACAATCTGAGATTCTCTTCAATCCAAACATTTCAGATCAGAACTAAGATTAGTTAATTAATCTGATAAAAAGCCGCAACTCACGTTGCGGCTTTTTTTATAAATTCGAATTCTATGAAAAAGTTCATCCTTATTCCTCTCCTTCTCCTAATAGCTGGCTGTAGCAATAACCCGACAAAAATCATTTGGTCTGACGAATTCAATTATACAGGAAGACCTGACTCTAGTAAATGGTATCATCAGGTTATACCTCCCAATAGATATGGATGGCACAATAACGAGCTTCAACACTATATCGATAATGAATCTACTTCCTTTGTATCTGAAGGTACCTTGAAAATAAAAGCCATAAAACAAGACTACACCTTTGAGGGTGACACCAAAGAATACGTCTCTGCAAGATTGAATTCAAAATTCGACTTTAAATATGGAAGAGTAGACGTGAGAGCAAAACTGCCGAGAGAAGAAGGAACTTGGCCGGCGATCTGGACACTAGGTAGTAATGTCAATGAAAAAGGAAATTATTTCGGAGATATCAAAGGAGATGAAGGTTGGCCCATGTGTGGCGAAATAGATATCATGGAACAAACCGGTTGGGAAAAGAATGTGTTGAAAGGACACCTTCACTGGGGGCATACAGAAACCAAAGAATACTTTGATGAAGGTGAGTCCAAAGAAATTCCTAATTCATCTGACAACTTTCATATCTATTCACTAGAATGGACCCCAAATGAAATCATCCTTTTATTCGACAATAAACCATTCTACAGAGTACCAAACGACAAGAAGAGACCTTATGATAACCCACACTACTTACTCCTAAATTTGGCCATGGGAGGAACACTAGGTGGTCCGGTTTCTGATAAGTTCAAAGAGGCTACAATGGAGGTTGATTACGTCAGAATCAGCAAGTTATAAACAAGTCACTTTTAATTTGTTGAAATTTTTTTGTGGAATTTCAAACAAAATAGAAGTTTCTTCCAACCTTTTCTAACACTATAGTTTACAGCACTTCCGAGAGATCTATAAAAACAAAAACAAAAAATCTCTCAAATGTTAGAGAAATCTTAAAGTTTAATTTACACAATCATGTGAGAATACTTAGTATTTTCGCAAAATGAACTTAAATCTAAACTTTTCTAACATGAAAAAATTCTTTTCGTTGCTAGCGATCTTCACTGCATCATTTGCAGTAGCGCAACAAGCACAACAAGAAACTGACTCATTGTTAATGACTGAGCTTGAAGAGGTTGTTGTTTCTTCAAGAGTTATTGACGTGGCTAAGGAGCGTGTTACTCCAGTTGCTGTAACTACAGTATCTGCAAAGGACATCTCTTTAAAAGTAGGTAACCTCGAGTTCCCTGAAATCATGAACACAACACCTGGTGTTTATGCTACTAAACAAGGTGGAGGATACGGAGATAGCCGTATCAGTCTTCGTGGTTTCGATCAGAGAAACACTTCTTTCCTTATCAACGGTCAGCCGGTAAATGATATGGAGAATGGATGGGTTTACTGGTCAAACTGGCAAGGTCTTACTGACGTTGCTTCAGGTATTCAGATTCAAAGAGGTTTAGGAGCTTCTCGTCTAGCAGTTCCTTCTGTAGGTGGTACCGTATCAATCTTAACTAAAACTGCTGATAAAATGCAGGGTGGTTCATTCACTCAAGTTTTAGGAAACGACGGATACACCAAAACTACTGCTGCTTACAACACTGGAAAAAATGAAAACGGATGGGCTTCATCTGTATTACTTTCATACTGGGAAGGTGACGGATACGTAAATAGCACAAAAGGTGAAGGATGGACTTACTTCGCAGCTGTAGGATACGCACCAGAAGGTTCAGATCACGCACTTAACCTATCTATTTTAGGTGCAGGACAATGGCACCACCAACGTAGTGCTTGGGTTTCTATTCGTGACTACCAAAACTTCGGTACAGATCACAAAGAAACAATCGATCGTCGCTGGAACACCAACGGGGGTATCTTAAACGGAGAAGAATATAACATCCGTCGTAACTTCTACAATAAGCCCCTTGCTACCCTAAACTGGGACTGGGATATTGCTGATAACATCCAATTAAACACTTCACTTTACGCATCTGCAGGTCGTGGAGGAGGAACAGGTCCTCGTGGTAGTAATTACTACAACAGAGATATTGACATGTATCCTTTCAACCAAGACCTTACTGAGCAAATCGAAGAAGGTAAAGGTGTAGCTTCACGTCTTCCTGACGGCACCATTAATTTCGATGCCATCGTTGCGACTAACCGTGCGACAACTGATCTATTCGATACTTCTGCAAGAAACTTAAGCAGATTTAATGGCCGTAGAATTGGAGCTAACAGTAGTAATGATTTCGGTGCTAACCGTGCAATCATGGTTCGTAGAGCTTCTATGAACTCTCATGACTGGGTGGGCGCAATTTCTTCTTTAGATATTCAATCAGGGAAATTCAACTACTCGATTGGTTTAGACTTAAGAAGCTATACGGGTTACCACTACAGAGTAATCAACGATCTAATGGGATTAGACGGATACCTTTCTATGGGTAATAAAAACTCATCGGGTCAAATCATCGAAACCGAAGTAGAGGCTAGTCCTTTCAAAAACACAGGTATTCGTGGTCCAAAAATCGACTACTACAATATCGGTAAAGTAAAGTGGGCTGGTGTTAACGGTCTTATCGAGTATAACGATAATGATGAGTTCACTGCTGTACTTCAAGGGGGTCTGTCAAACCAACAATACCAACGTATCGATTACTTCGATCAAGTAGGTAACCCTGAGTCTTCTAAAAACAACTCACCTGGTGGGTATGTAAAAGGTGGAGCGAACTTTAACTTCGACTCACAAAACAATGCATTCTTTAATGCAGGATATATCAGCCGTCAACCATTATTTGACGCGGTATTCCCAGGTTTTGCAAATGATATTAATCCTGACCTACAAAACGAAGAGATTACTTCATTTGAATTAGGATACGGATACACCTCATCAAACTTCAAAGCGAATGTAAACGTATACTCTACTACTTGGGGTAACCGTTTTGTATCTCAAGGGTTCACCTTAGATGGTGGTATTGATGGTACGGCTCAATTCAAAGATATCGACGTTCTTCACGAAGGTCTAGAAGTTGAGGCAACATACTACGCTTCATCTGCACTTCGCTTCAAAGGAATGCTTTCTGCAGGTAACTGGAGATATACTAAAGACTTCTCATCAGAAGTTTATGACGATAACAATAACCTAGTTGGGGAAGGAACAATCTACATCAAAGATGCTAAGGTAGGTGATGCTGCTCAGTTTACTACGTACACTGAAGCTCAGTACACAGCTGGAGACTTCTCATTCGATTTAGGTTACCGTTTTGTTGATGGTCTTTATGCTGACTACAGCATCGTTGATTCTGCTTTCACTTCAGCAAACAACAAAGGCGCTGTTCAATTACCATCTTACGGTTTAGTTGATTTCGGAGCAACTGCTCGTTTCGATTTATTCGGTAACAACGCAAGCTTCAGACTAAACATCAACAACCTATTTGATACGGTTTATATTGCAGAGTCTAACACAAACATCCATGCTGATGGTGGTGCTACCACTTGGAATGGAGTTGACGTTCGAAACTCTGTATGGTTCGGATTCGGAAGAACTTGGAATGCTTCATTACGAGTGAATCTATAATCGGATCCTCTGATAATAGTAAAGGGCCCCATTCTGGGGCCCTTTTTTTTGCTCTATAGTTTTCTAAAGACACTAACCTTCTTTTTAGACCTTAATCTACTCAGTAGAGGGTTAAACTCAACTTAAAATAAAATAACCTGCTGAAAATCAATTTTTTATAATTATATGACTTAAATCTTGTAGAGTTATTGTATAGTTTGATTTCTTCAAATTACCCATATTTAATACTAAATTCATACCCTTGACTTTACCATGTCATTGAATATAGAATGAAACTTAAATAACGAAAGTTGCAATGAAAAATAATTCAGAGGGAAAGAAGATCTATTTAGGCAATCAGCCTCTAAACGCCAATAACAATTCTGTCACAGGAGAAGAAGTTGAAATAAACGGGGAGCAATATTTTAAGATCTCGAATACCGACCAAATGCGTCCGTTCTTTATGAGTATAGTGAGTCATTCTGATCACTGGATGTTTATTTCAAGTACCGGAGGATTATCTGCAGGAAGAATCAATAGCAACCATGCCCTTTTCCCCTACTACACCGATGACAAGATCACCGAAGCTCATGAACATACCGGTAGCAAAACCATCATTCAAGTAGAACAAGAAGAGAAAACTTTCTTATGGGAGCCCTTTTCATCGAACTACCAAGGAGTTTATAAAGTAGAGCGAAACATTTACAAGAACGCCTATGGTAATAAAGTACTCTTTGAAGAAATTAATCTTGATCTTGGAATCACTTTTAGTTATGGATGGTCATCAAGTGAGCAATTCGGCTTCGTTCGCAATTCTAGAATCAAGAATTCCAATTCACTAAACAAGAGCGTTCAACTAATTGACGGGATACAAAACCTACTCCCTTATGGTGTTCCTGAAGGACTACAAAGCAGCAGTAGCAATCTGGTTGACGCTTACAAGAGGTGTGAACTTGAGGCTGATACTATTGGTATATATGCTTTGAGCGCTATTATTTCTGATAAGGCAGAACCTAGCGAAGCCCTTAAGGCGAATATGGTATTCTCTCTAGGATTAGAAAATAAAGGCGTACTCCTATCGTCAAAGCAATTAGATCTTTTCAGAAAAGGTCATGGCGTCAAGCAAGAAACAGATATTAAAGCAGAGCGAGGAGCCTATTTTATCAATACATCCTTTGAATTAGATTCTGGAACTGAAAAAGAATGGATGATCGTTGCAGATATTAGCAAAACAGTAAGTGACATCATTGAACTAAGGAAAAAACTTAATTCCCCTGAGACCCTTAGCAAGTTAGTAATTGAAGATATTGAACTTGGCTCAGACCGACTCGTTTCTTTAGTTGGAGCCAGTGACGGCTTACAATTAACCGCAGATCAAAGGAGAAATACAAGACACTTTGCCAACACTATGTTTAACGTGATGCGTGGAGGTATCTTCGATGAGAACTACACGATAGAAAAGGCAGATTTTATTCGTTACATCAAACAGGCCAACAGTGAAGTTTATAATGAAAAAACAACCTTACTAAATAGCTTGCCAGAACAGTTCGATGTGTTTGCTATTAAGACGTTATCGAAGCAAGATAACCACAAGGAATTTCAGCGCTTGTGCAACGAATACCTTCCCCTAAAATTTAGTAGAAGACACGGGGATCCGAGTAGACCTTGGAATAAGTTTTCCATCAACCTCAGAAATGAAGATGACGGATCTAAGATTCTAGATTATCAAGGTAATTGGAGAGACATCTTTCAAAACTGGGAGGCTCTTGCTCATTCATACCCAGCCTTTATCGAGGGTATGATGTTCAAGTTTTTGAACGCCTCATCGTTTGATGGGTACAACCCTTATCGCGTATTCAAAGACGGGTTCGAATGGGAGACCATCGAGCCAGACAACCCATGGTCGTATATTGGCTATTGGGGGGATCACCAAATTATCTATCTTCTAAAATTCTTAGAATTCATTCAGCAATACTACCCTGAGAAGTTCGATGAATACTTCAAAGAAGATTCCTTTGTCTATGCCAATATCCCTTACCGCATTAAACCTTTTGAAGCTCTTATAGAAGACCCAAAAAACACTATCGATTACGACTACAAAAGAGAGTCTGCTATTGAAAAGAGAAGGGAGCAAATCGGAGCCGATGGAGCCTTGCTTACGAATCCAGAAGGGTCGGTTTACCAAGTAAACTTTATTGAAAAGATTTTAGCCACCGTTTTAGCTAAAATATCCAACTACATTCCTGAAGGTGGAATCTGGATGAATACTCAAAGACCCGAATGGAACGACGCGAACAATGCCCTTGTTGGAAACGGAGTTTCTATGGTAACCCTTTATTACCTCAGAAGATTCTTAGCTTTCTTTAAAGAGTTAATCAGTCAATCGGCGGTTTCTGAAGTTCAAATCTCGGTAGAACTGAAGAAGTGTTTTGATCAAATACATGAGACGCTTGAAAGCTCAGCTCATCTTTTAAAAGGTTCAATAAATGACCAGCAGCGAATGCAGGTTTTATCAGGATTAGGAGAAGCAGCTAGTAGCTACAGGCAAACTATCTATGATCAGGATTTCTCAGGAAAGAAAACCACCTTTAAAACAAGTGAGTTTTTGACCTTTATAGAGGTTGCTCTAGAACACCTTGAGTATTCTATAGCATCTAACCAGCGCGAAGACCAATTGTATCACGCCTATAACTTGATGACCGTAACTGAAGATAAAGGAGTAGCTATTAGCTACTTACCTGAGATGTTAGAAGGCCAGGTAGCTGTTCTAAGTTCAGGGTATCTGGATACAGAGGCAAGTTTAGCCGTACTCGATGCACTTAAGTCTAGTAAACTCTTTAGAGAGGATCAATACAGCTATGTGCTGTATCCGAACAAAACCTTACCTCGATTCTTAGAAAAAAATAACATCAGCCCTGTTGAGGTTTCAGCGTCTGAGCTTCTAAGCAAACTTGTTTTAGAAGGCAACAGAGATATAATAATCAAAGACTGTGAAGGCGGATACCATTTCAATGGAAACTTTAAAAATATCCGATTCTTAAGAGATGCTCTGAACAACCTTCCAAATCACTATCAAGGTCTGGTAGAAAAGGAGCAGCCAAAAATCGAAGCGATATACGAACAAATCTTCAACCATAAAGCCTTTACAGGCAGATCTGGTACGTTCTTCGGTTATGAAGGGTTAGGTTCGATATACTGGCACATGGTGTCCAAACTTAGACTTGCTGCCTTTGAGGTAACTAAGAAGGCCGTAGATCAATCTGCATCTCAAACAACTATTGGTCAGTTATTCGATCATTATTTTGAGATTAATGCAGGTATTGGAGTCCATAAATCTCCCGAGCTCTATGGAGCCTTCCCTACAGACCCTTACTCTCACACCCCAGGTGGTAAAGGAGCTCAGCAACCAGGAATGACAGGGCAAGTAAAAGAAGATATCCTTTGTCGATTTGGAGAACTAGGAGTTCGTGTATCGAATGGTATACTAAGCTTTGATCCAACCCTACTTCCTGAATCTGAATTTTTGAAAAACGCTCAAGTATTCGAGTATTACGATATCCATCAATCTCTTCAAAAGATTGAACTAACCAAAGGCTCTCTAGCGTATACGATATGTCAAGTACCTATCATCTATAAAAAGGATGGCGATGCAACAATCACACTGATTTTTAACGATTTAAGCACAAAGACCATTGATGGCAATTCGCTTAGTAAAGAATACAGCGATGCTATTTTCAATCGTTCAGGTAACATCAAACAACTAATTGTAACTATCTAAAGTCATGAGAAAAGGTAACCTCCGACCCACGATCAATAGAATAACTGGATTAAAAAGAATCCTATTCGTTCTCCTATTGGGGTTGATGCTATTCTCATGCGATACCAAATCGAAAACTATGCAAAGCAAGACTGCTTCAGAACTTTTAGGCAATCCCAGTTATCAAGCAATATCCTATGGAGGTTACCGAAAAAAAAGTAGAGAATTTCAGCCGACCTTAGACCAACTAAAAGAAGATCTAAGAATCCTATTTGCTATGGGAATCAGGATCGTGCGCACCTACAACGTACAACTTCCACACGCCATTAACGTAGTTAAGGCCATTGCTGAGTTAAAAAAGGAAGACCCCAATTTTGAGATGTACGTAATGCTCGGAGCCTGGATCGATTGTGAAGGTGCATGGACAAGCGATCCTAACCATGAAAAGGAGGACTACGCCTCAAACAAAGCAGAGATTGAGCGTGCCGTAGAACTTACTCGAACCTATCCCGATATCATAAAGGTAATTGCGGTAGGAAACGAAGCTATGGTTCATTGGGCAGCCTCTTATTTTGTAAAACCCGGTGTAATTCTTGGATGGGTAAATTATTTACAAACCTTAAAAGCCAACGGAAATCTTCCTAAAGAGCTCTGGATTACCAGTTCTGACAATTTTGCCTCGTGGGGAGGTGGGGGATCAGAATACCACAATGAGGATTTAGTGCAACTTGCCAAAGCAGTAGATTACGTTTCTATGCATACCTACCCGTTCCATGACACTCATTACAATCCTTCCTTCTGGAATATAGAAGCAGTGAAGACCTATAAGGATACCAATGATGTGAATAGCCTTTTGATGAAGTCTGCAGTGAATTATAGCAAGATGCAGTACAAGCAAGTGTCTGAGTATTTAAAATCTATCGGAGTAGACAAACCTATTCATATCGGCGAAACAGGTTGGGCTAGTAAATCAGATGGATTCTATGGACCAAATGGGTCGAAGGCAGCCGACGAATTAAAACAATCCCTGTATCATAAGGGAATGCGTGAATGGACAGACACTGAAGGTATTAGCTGTTTCTATTTTGAGGCCTTTGATGAACCTTGGAAAAGCTCGGCTAACCCCAACGATTCTGAAAATCACTTTGGATTATTCACTCGTGACGGAAAAGCAAAATACACCTTATGGCCTCTAGTAGATTCGGGAGTATTTGAAGGGCTTAGTCGTGATGGAAAGCCTATTACAAAATCTTACAACGGAGCGTCTGAGTTATTAAATAAGGATGTTCATCTTCCGATTTTAAAATAAAGGAGAGCAATGATTAAATATTTCAAAGCCACAATTCTATCGTTTTTCGCAGCACTATCTTTTAATTCTTGTTCCCTGTTTGGTGATCAGAATAGCATCGTCGCAGTCAAAGGTGACAAGATCACCATTAACAATCGGCCATTCTTTATAAAAGGTATATGCTACCACCCTGTTGAAAAGGGTCAGACGATGAGAAGTTTTGGACAAATCCAAAAAGATTTGAAACTCATTAAGGCAGCAGGAGTGAATACCCTAAGAGTTTATGAACCCATAGCTTCAAAAGAAATACTTGATCAAATATACGATGCAGGACTAAGGGTGATCATTAGTTTCGGATTTAATCAGGGAGGCGTTTATGACCTACAATCAGAGACCTATCTCGATTACATAGAGACGTTCAAATCTCACCCCGCAATTCTTCTATGGGAACTTGGAAACGAGTACAACTATCACCCTGAGTGGTTCGGTGGTTCAGTAGATTATTGGTACACCGTTCTCAACGAATCTGCTGCTGCCATCAAACAAATAGATGCCAAACATCCTGTAGCCACAGCACATGGGGAAGTTCCGAGTGAAGACCTTATCCAAAGATTAGATCAAATTGATTTGTGGGGCCTAAATGTCTACCGATGGGATCAACCTGGTACCGCACTTGAAGAATTTTCCAAAGTCAGTTCTAAGCCCGTTTATTTCTCAGAGCTTGGTGCTGATAGCTACATGACTATAGAAAATGAAGGCTACGCTTTAGGTTATAATGAGGCCGCACAAGCAGACGCTACTCAAACGATTTTAGAACAAGTATTGACCCTAGATACAAAGGCGACAGGAGCTATTGTATTTTCATTTACCGACGGATGGTGGAAGGCAGGTTCTCCTGACACCCAAGATGTTGGCGGTTGGACTCCAGGAAGTAGTGGAGTCCCTTACGATGCTACTGCAAATGAGGAGTATTGGGGAATCGTTACTTTAGATCGAGAGCAAAAAGATGCTTATGAGGTAGTAAAAAAAGCTTTTAAGTCTTTCAAATAGAAACCTAACAATTAACGATATGAGTAATCAAAATTTAAACGGAACATCTAACGTTTCAATGGGACAAAAAATCGCGTTTGGCTTTGGAATGCTGGCCAACCAGATGTTCCCCGCAGCCTTGGGTGTTTTTATCATCGTATTAGTACAAGATCTTGGATTCGCTGCCCTTCTATGGGGTATCATTCAATTTGTACCTAGAATATTTGATGCAATCACAGACCCTATCATGGGATATATCTCAGATAATACTCGATCAAAGTGGGGCCGTCGACGACTGTACGTACTCATCGGAGCCCTAATTATGGGCTTGGCATACGTTTTTATGTGGCAGCTTTACAAAGATGATGGCGTCGTTTTTAACTTTATTTACTTTCTATCCTGGTCACTATTATTTTACCTAGGACTAACTATTTTCAGCGTACCCTACGTAGCTATGGGTTATGAGATCAGTGAAGATTTTCATGAACGAACACAAATCATGGCCATCGCACAATTCATTGGTCAATGGGCTTGGGTGATCGCTCCGTGGTTCTGGGTGGTTTTATACGACCCGAGTTGGTTTCCAGAAGGGGCAGATCAAGGCGTTCGTGAGTTATCGATATGGGTCGCAATACCTTGCACTTTATTTGCGATAATTCCTGCCTTGTTTATCAAGACTCCCTCTACCCTTGATAGAACCGATTTTCAACCCATCAAAGCAATGAATATTATCAAAAGTGTTAGAAGTATTTTCTCATCCGCTTTTGAAGCTTTTAAAATCAAACAGTTCAGACAGATTGCATCTGCTACCTTTTTGATTTTTAATTCATTTAATGTAATCGCGGCCTATACCTTTTTGATTATAGTGCATTACTTGTTTAATAGCGACCCAGCAAGCGCAGGCACCTGGCCAGCGATGCACGGTTCTATAGGAGCGTTAATTACAACCTTCTTAGTCATACCTATTGTTACTAAAATGTCGAAGAAGCTAGGGAAGAAAAAAGCCTTTATTATTTCTCAACTGATATCGATTGTGGGATACATTTTATTTTGGTTCTTATTTGTTCCCGGCAAACCCTATCTATTCTTATTCGCACTCCCCTTTCATTCTTTTGGGATCGGAAGTTTGTTCACCATCATGATGAGTATGACCGCAGACGTTTGCGATCTTGATGAACTAAATACTGGTAAGCGAAGAGAGGGTGTTCTAGGAGCTGTTTACTGGTGGATGGTTAAATTAGGCTTCGGTATTGCTGCACTTTTAGGCGGATTCTTTTTGTCGGTAGTAGGCTTCGACGCTGAAAATGTAACCGAATCGTCTATAACAGGAATGCGGATATTTTATACCCTTCTACCTATAGCAGGAGTCATTGGTGCTATTTTAATCATGAAGAACTACGATATCACTGAGGAAAAAGCAGCCCAAATCAAAAAAGAACTTAACGCTAAAAAAGGAGAATAAACGATGTCAATTCGAAGAGATAAAATACAATCCCTACTAGGAGTAGATGTTAAGTATCTGAATCAAGAGGATCTCAAAACCTCAAGCCGCGATCTTTTAGAATCTGGAATGCATGGAATCTGTTTTAGCCCTTATGAAGGGTCACAGAAGCCCGGAGATCCTATTTCAGAAGAACAAATACGACGTAAGCTCGAGTTATTGAAGCCTTACACTCAGTGGATCAGAACCTTTTCTTGCACTGATCAAAACGAGACCATACCCAAATTAGCCAAGGAATACGGCTTCAAGACACTTGTTGGGGCATGGCTAGGTGAAGATCTCGAAAAAAATGAGGAGGAATTGCAAGGGCTCATCGATCTATGTAACTCAGGGTATGTCGATATAGCTGCTGTCGGTAACGAGGTTATGTATCGCGAAGAACTCTCAGAGGAACAATTAATCGATTACATTCATCAAGCAAAACAGAAAATCAAAGGAATTCCCGTTGGATACGTAGATGCCTATTATGAATTCACCGACTATCCAAAAATAGCAGAGGCTTGCGACGTGATCCTAGCGAATTGCTACCCCTATTGGGAAGGTTGTAGTATCGATTATTCTCTAATTTATATGAAACAAATGTACCAGCAGGCTCAACGAGCAGCGGCGGGCAAACCGGTTATTATTACAGAAACCGGATGGCCTAGTCAGGGCGAACCTCTCGGAGCAGCAGTTCCTGGGTACAACAATGCACTCAAGTACTTTATTGATGCTATTTCGTGGTCAAAAGAAGAGGATATACCGATGTTTTATTTTTCATCCTTTGATGAATCATGGAAGGTAAGCGCAGAAGGAAGTGTAGGAGCCTATTGGGGGTTATGGGATCAAAACCATCAACTCAAATTCTAAGCAGTTAACTGAACGCGTCACGATTAGGTAAGGTGTGCTTATTCAGTACTCGTTTAGCGTCAGAAACAACTGCCATTTCTTTTTGAAGACGGTAAAGCTTTTCACTAGCTTCTTTTCTCGCTTGATCTAAATCTACGATAGGATTCGGATAATCGATCCCCTTTCTAAAATCGTAAAAGATCTCATCCATGGGAGTGAGCACTGCAGGGTTATGAACCAAAGCTTGAGGCAACTTAGCTAGTTCAGGGACCCACTTTAAAATGAAAACCGCATCCGGATCGTGCTTCACACTATTCGATAACGGGCTATAAATTCGAATCTGGTTGATCCCTGTTTCTCCTGCCTGCATCTGTAGTTGCGGATAATGAATTCCAGGTTCAAAATCTAAAAACTGTCGCGCCAAATGTGGACTAATCACCTGCCAGGGTAGCCAAAGATGGTGTGTAGCAAAAGAAACTAGAAGTGCGCGCATTCTAAAATTAAGATATCCTGTTGTGTTGAGGCACCGCATCGCCGCATCTACAAGTGGCACCCCTGTTAACCCTTTTTCCCAAGCTTCTAAACAAATGGGATTGATGGGCTTATTCAAAGTGAGATACCCTCGATTTACCGGTTCGAATTCTATGCGATCTTCCATCTCAAATTTTTGAATAAAATGAGCCTGCCAGCGGAGTCTTGATCGAAATGACGATAAGGATCTTTTCGGTTTTGCATTTTCATATGCCCTTGCCGTAGTTTGAAACACCTCTTTAACCGATAAACATCCGAAGGCGATATATGGAGATAGTCTACTGCAACTGATTCGGGAGTCTAATGGTTTTGAAATATGTTTATTGTACTTTTTGTAGCGCTCATTCAAAAAGCTGTTCAAATAGCGTAAGCCCATGCTTCTTCCGCCCTTTTGCCGATCGATAGACCGGTCCTCAGGCAGTGTTAAGAGGTTCATTTTATTTTCTACTTGAGATAGCATTGTGCTGCTAACAACAGATCTTTTTGACCATAATGGATGTGATAAAGAAGATTCCATGAAAGCCTCCCACCGATCTCTCCATCCTATTCGATGTTTGAGGCCACGCTCTACCCCATTCGTATTGAACTCTACCCATGGGACATTCTCTTGTACTAGTCTTCTAGAGAATATTTTGTCCCGGTCAAAAGTGATTTTTAAACCGGTTTCTCGATAACTATAAACACAAGCTATTTCAAAGGATTCACTGAGTCGAGTAAAGTTCTCTGAAACTGAACCATACATCTGCAATACATAGGTATCCATCGATTGTAAAAAACCGTCAAAGTCTTTCAAACTCTCAGAAATGAAGTGCCAATGTCTTGCGCTGTAATGCTTATCGCTGAGTAGTATAGGCTCGAAATTATACCATAAAATAGCAGGATAACCCGAATCAATAGCCGCTGAAATCGGCTCGTGATCTTCCCAACGTAAATCGCGTTTTAACCAAACTAAAGCAACCTTTGGCCTGTTCTTTCTCATAGCTAGTCTAAAGATAATGTAACATAGGTTACTAATAAGGATAAGCACTAATGCTACCTTTGAAACACTTTTGATTTTAACCTATTTTTGAAAGAACACCTATTCAATAAAGAACATGCTGACCGATCTTCAATCCGTATATGGAACACTTCTCGAAGCCTCTCTACTTCAAGAGATCAACCAAGTGGGCACCTACAGACAACTCCGAGCAGGAACTGAGATTATTAGACCTGGAGAGTATATCAAAAGCATCCCCCTTTTAATCTCGGGAGCGATTAAGGTAATCCGAGAATATGACGACGGAGAAGAACTTCTACTATACTATGTTGAAGAAGGAAATACTTGTTCGATGTCTTTGGCTTGTTGTACCGAACAAAAAAGGAGCACTATTAAAGCGGTGACTGAAATTGACACTCTTTTAATTGTGATTCCTAATCAAAAATTAGAAGAGTGGATAGGCAGATATCCAAGATGGAGAAGTTTCATCTTTGCGAGTTACCAAAACCGCCTCGAAGAGATGCTCTCTAGTCTTGAAAAAGTAGCGTTTGAGCGATTAGATGAAAGACTCGTAGAATATCTGAAAGAGAAAGGAAGAATTAATGGTGAGAATAGCATCCACCAAACCCATAAAGAAATCGCAGACGAACTCCACAGTTCTAGAGTAGTGATCTCAAGGTTACTCAAGAAATTAGAAAACCTCGGTCATATAAAACTACACCGAAATTATATTGAACTTAATGATCTTTAAGTAATGAAATCTATCCTTCAGTTTATCCCAATACTTCAATGGTTGCCGAATTATAAGAAAGCACATCTTTCAGGTGATCTATCGGCTGGATTAACTGTAGGGATTATGCTAATTCCACAAGGAATGGCTTATGCGATGCTCGCGGGCCTGCCTCCGGTTTTTGGTTTATATGCCTCCTTAATACCACAAGTAATTTATGCACTGCTAGGAACTTCTAGACAGCTTAGCGTAGCTCCTGTAGCTATGGATTCGCTACTTGTAGCAGCTGGTTTAGGAGCGCTTTCTCTTAGTGGCATTGAAGAATACACTTCAATGGCTATTTTCCTTGCCCTTTTCATGGGAAGTATTCAGTTCTTACTCGGTATCGTAAAGATGGGATTCTTGGTGAATTTCTTATCAAAGCCTGTGATTAGTGGGTTTACCTCTGCAGCTGCATTAATTATTGGACTCAGTCAATTAAAGCATTTACTCGGAGCTCCGATAGAAAACAGCAATCAAATCCATATTCTTTTAGGAAACACCGTTGAAGTGTTTGATCAAATCAATGCCTATGCAATAGCCCTAGGTGTTACAGCTATTCTAATCATTAAAGTAATTAAGAAATGGGCATCTAAGATTCCGGCAGCATTAGTGGTAACCATCCTAGGAATTGTGATCACCTATGCTTTCAACCTCAGCGAACATGGACTTAATATCGTTAAGGAGGTTCCTTCAGGTCTACCAAAAGTAGGATTGCCTGAATTATCAATGGATCGCTTTAACGATCTAGCACCAATAGCAGTTACCCTGGCGCTTATCGCATTCATGGAAGCTATTTCAGTAGCCAAAGCAATCGAAGAGCGCAAAGGACTGCAAGAGGTAAGACCGAATCAAGAACTAATCGCGATCGGAATGGCTAATGTAGTTGGGTCAGTTTTTCAATCATACCCTGTTACTGGAGGATTCTCAAGAACCGCAGTGAACGATCAGGCTGGCGCGTCTACACCACTTGCTTCGATCATTAGCGCGTTGATTGTTGGTTTAACACTACTATTCTTAACTCCACTTTTTTATCATCTACCTAAAACAGTACTTGCCGCTATTATCATGGTGGCAGTTTTCGGTCTAATTGATTTTGACTATCCTGTTCGACTCTTTAGAAAAAGAAAGGACGAATTTGCTGTACTTATTATAACTTTTCTAACGACGCTTACTATTGGTATTACTGAAGGTATTATTCTAGGAGTGCTTATCTCAATTGGATTAATGATTTATAGAACTTCACAGCCACACTTTGCCATTTTGGGAAGAATAAAGGATTCGACACATTATCGAAATGTGAAGCGATTTGACAAAGAAGTTACCATCGACCCAGAAGTACTTTTCTTTAGATTTGATGGTCAGCTATATTTCGGAAACAAGGATTATTTTAAAACTGAATTAACTCAGGCAGTCGATTTGCACGGTAGTAAAATCAAAGGTATCGTTCTATCAGTAGAGGCAATCAATTATATCGACTCCACTGCCGCTCATATGCTAAGACAACTCTTTAGTCAGTTCAAAGAAAAAGGTATTAAGGTTACAATTTCAGGACCTATTGGGCCGATTAGAGACATCTTAAAAAGGAGTGAAATCGTTGATCTCATTGGAAAGCAATCCTTCTTTGATAATGCACACGACGCCTTTTTATTCATTAAAGGAGATGAAAATAAAATCGATGAGTATTCTAGAAGAATAGCCTTAGAATCAAAAGAATAGACTTTTGTAACTTAGGTAACTCTGCATTAAAATTACTGCCACTAACTTTGACATACTTAAAAGTACGCGACATGAAAATAGAACAAATTTATACCGGATGTTTAGCTCAAGGAGCTTACTACATTGAAAGCCAAGGAGAGGTAGCTATTATCGATCCACTAAGAGAAGTAAAACCTTATCTAGAAAAGGCTAAAGAGGCTAATGCTAAAATCAAGTACATTTTTGAAACACACTTTCATGCAGATTTTGTGAGTGGACACCTAAGTTTAGCCAAAGAATCAGAAGCCCCAATTATTTATGGACCAAATGCCAATCCTAGTTTTGAGGCGATTATCGCTAAAGATGGTCAGGAATTCAAATTAGGAGAAGTCACCATCGTAGTACTTCACACGCCAGGGCACACCATGGAGTCTACCACTTATTTATTAAGAGATGCAAACGGTAAAGATCATTCAATTTTCAGCGGGGACACCCTATTTTTAGGAGATGTTGGTCGCCCTGATTTAGCTCAAAAAGCAGCTGATATGACCCAGGAGCAATTAGCAGAGACACTTTTTGATAGTCTAAGAACTAAAATCATGCCTCTTTCTGATGAAATTACTGTTTATCCTGGCCACGGAGCCGGTTCAGCTTGTGGTAAAAACATGATGAAAGAAACCGTTGATACTTTAGGGAACCAGAAAAAAATGAATTACGCATTGCGTGCTGACATGACTAAGGCCGAGTTTGTTAAAGAAGTTACCGACGGTCTAATGCCTCCACCTCAATACTTCCCATTAAATGTGAAGATGAATAAGGAAGGATATGATCATTTCGACGAGGTATTAGAAAGAGGATCAACTCCTTTAAGCCCTGAGGCTTTTGAGGATGTTGCTAATCAAACTGGCGCACTAGTTATTGATGTTCGTCATCAAGATGATTTCGTGAAAGGCCATATCCCACGTTCGATTTTCATCGGTTTAGACGGCAGTTTTGCCCCATGGGTAGGAGCGCTAATTGCTGACGTTGAACAACCCTTATTACTAGTGACTCCAGAGGGGCGCGAAGAAGAGACTATTACTCGTTTAGCACGTGTTGGTTTTGATAATACCCTAGGATACTTGGAAGGAAGTTTCAAGTCTTGGCAAAATGCAGGTAAGGGATTCGATACCATTGACACCATATCTGCTAAGGATTTAAAATCAAAACTAAAATCCAACGACACTGAAGTTTTTGATGTCCGTAAGGATACAGAATTTTATGCACATCGTATCCCTAGTGCCAAGAATACCCCTCTAGATTTCCTCAACGACCACTTAGTTGAATTTCCTGAAGATAAGTCATTCTTCGTCCACTGTGCAGGAGGATACCGTTCAGTAATCGCAGGTTCGATTCTGAAGAGTCGAGGAATTCATAATTTCGTTGATATTACTGGCGGATTTAAAGCTATAGAAGCAGCTGAGATAAAGTTGACTGACTATGTGTGTCCGTCAACGATGCCTTCGAAATAAACCTAATAATTTCAAGTTTACTGCCCTGTGTAACTTTGGTTACACAGGGTTTTTCATTTTATGACTAGATTTTATCTCAACTTTAACTAAACGATAAACACTATGTCAACTTCTTATCAAGTTCTAATTATTGGGGGAGGTACTGCTGGTATCATGGCAGCATCTCGTTTACAGAAATTAGATTCATCACTCTCAATCGCCATTATTGAGCCTGCCGACACTCACTATTACCAACCCGCGTGGACCTTAGTTGGTGCTGGAGCTTTTGATTATAAAAAAACTGCCAAACCTATGGCAGAGGTAATGCCAAAAGGTGTTTCATGGGTGAAAGACTTTGCAGTTTCATTGGATCCTGAAAACAACTCTGTGAGCACGAACGAAAGTGGTGACATCTCCTATGACTACTTAATTGTAGCTCCAGGGCTTGTTATGGAACCTAGTATGATCAAAGGCTTACCTGAAGCTCTTGATAAAGGGGTTGTTTGCAGTAACTACACCGATCCAGAGCACACCTGGAAATTGTTACAAGACTTCAAGGGAGGTAATGCGATTTTTACTCAGCCAGCGACGCCCATCAAATGTGGTGGTGCTCCACAGAAAATTGCTTATCTCGCAGCAGATTATTTGAGGAAGCAAGGACTATCTAAGAAATCTAATGTCATGTTTGCTACCCCGGGTACCGTAATTTTTGGTGTACCGGTAATCAGAGAAACTTTAATGCAGGTCATTGGCAAATACAATATTAAGTTTCATCCGTACAATACGCCCGTAGAAATCGATTCAAAGAAAAAAATCGTTTATTTCCTTGATAAGACTCCAGAAGACCACGCTTGTTTTGTTCAAAAAGAAGGAAGCTCCTTCGGTACAGATAATGTGTTCGGCGCATCAAAAACTGAAGATGGTAGAATTGCGGTACCATTCGACTTTCTCCATATCGCTCCACCTCAAGCAGCACCAAAATTTATTAGAGAATCGGCGCTAGCCAATGATGGGGGCTGGTTAAGCGTTGACAAGCACACCCTTCAGCACACCAAGTATGCTAACGTATTTGGATTAGGCGATGTAGCCGGGTTACCGACGGCAAAAACAGGAGCTGCAATTCGCAAGCAGGTTCCAGTAGTATTAGACAACATCTTACGTTTAATCAAATCAAATACTATCGGCTCTAAATCTTATAATGGCTACTCATCTTGTCCTCTGGTTACAGGCTACGGTAAAATGGTACTTGCAGAATTTGATTACGACAATAACTTTACTCCAGATCCAAAACTCAAACAAATGCTCGTATTCGATTCTTCGAAAGAACATTGGAGATTATGGATGTTGAAAAAGTTCGGACTTCCCTATCTGTACTGGAATAAAATGCTAAAAGGAGAGGACGTATAATTTTTTATATATGTAACCTAGATTACACCCACTTAAACAGTGGGTGTTTTATTTTTGAAACGTGAAAAAATGATCCTATGGAATTTATAATGCAACCCTGGCCATGGTATGTTTCTGGCCCACTCATCGCTCTCGTGATGTTTTTTTTAATCTTTTCAGGAAGAAACTTCGGTATGTCTGGTAATTTGAGAATCATGTGCGCCGCTCTAAGTGGAGATAAAGCTTGTGACTTTTTTTGCTTTGATTGGAAAGCTCAGCGTTGGAATTTAGTTTTTGCACTTGGTGCAATTTTAGGGGGCTTCGTGGCCGCTGAATTTCTAAGCACCGACACATCAGTAGCAATTACAGAGGGTACCATCGAAAAACTAGCCCAGTATGGTTTTACAGACGGTGGAGCCGCCTACCTCCCAGAACAACTATTCAGCATAGATTCACTTAGCAACCCCTATACATTACTGTTGCTAGCTATCGGAGGGTTTCTCGTTGGATTCGGTTCTAGATATGCAGGCGGATGCACCTCAGGCCATGCCATCTCTGGATTAAGCGATCTTCAACTTCCTTCACTTATAGCGGTGATCGGTTTCTTCATCGGAGGTCTGTTTATGGTTCATGTCCTATTCCCAATTTTATTCTAAAACACGCTTTACCCATGAAAACACTTAAATATTTAATTACCGGTATCGTATTTGGAATTATTATGTTCAAATCAGAAGCGGCGTCTTGGTTTAGAATTTTCGAAATGTTCCAATTTAGTTCGTTCCACATGTACGGAATTATAGGTTCTGCTCTTGCTACTGGAGTTATAGGGATTCAACTCATTAAACGTCTAAAACTTAAATCCTTCTCTGGAGAAGAAATTATTATCCCTCCGAAGGCAAAAGGATGGAAAAACTATTTGTTTGGAGGTATTTTATTTGGTTTAGGATGGGGACTTGCCGGAGCATGTCCTGGCCCCATTTTCACCTTAATTGGAGCGGGTTTTCTTCCGCTTATCTTGGTCCTTGTATTCGCAGTACTCGGTACTTTCGTTTACGGAATTCTTAGACCAAAACTGCCTCATTAAAAGTTCATAAACTTATTTTGTTTATTGATTTTAAAAAATACTTAAACAATTTGTATCTTTGAAGTACGGTGCACGCTAATCGTGGCACCGTACTTTCTATGAAAACAGATTCTTTAAATACCCAAAAAATAAGTAAAAGCCTGTCAGACTTTGATTTTGACGAAATTGGAGACGAACATCTTTACACAGGATTGCAAACCCCTATGCGCAACGATGCTTTTGCGCTAACTGACCAGCAGAAGAAAGAGAAAATTGCCCATCTTTTCGAACAGATCATGCATGTCATGGGATTAGATCTCTCTGATGATTCTCTAAAAGGCACTCCAAAGCGAGTCGCCAAAATGTATATCGATGAGATATTTTCAGGGTTAAATCCAAAGAATAAACCTAGTGTCGCCTTATTCGATAACAAGTATGAATACGGTCAAATGCTTGTTGAAAAAGACATTACCTTTTATTCAAATTGTGAGCATCATTTTGTGCCTATCATCGGTAAAGCTCATGTAGCATATATCTCATCGGGACAAGTTATTGGCTTATCGAAGCTGAATCGCATCGTTCAGTACTACGCCAAGCGACCACAAGTTCAAGAGAGACTTACGAATCAAATTGGTACCGATTTACAAGAATTATTAGCCACTGAGGATGTTGCCGTAATTATTGACGCCAAACATTTATGCGTTTCTTCTAGAGGCATAAAAGACGATACTTCTGCCACCGTTACTTCGTTCTACGGAGGCGAGTTCAAGAAACCCGAAAAATTAGCCGAGTTACATCGCTATATTTACCAGTAATGAAACTATTCGATTCGTTAGCAAATACCTTTAAAAAAGTAGATCAAGGAATGTCCAAAGCTACAGAAATGCCACAGTTTGAAATACAAACCTTGCAAGGGAGCAAGATTGACTGGGGTAAATTCGACGGTAAGTATTTACTTTTTGTGAATGTTGCTTCTGCTTGTGGCTTTACCCCACAATACAAGGGTCTTCAAAAACTATACGAAATCTATAAAGAACAACTAGAAATTATAGGTCTTCCTTGTAATCAATTCGGAGCTCAAGAACCAGGAAATGCCAACGAGATAGCCTCTTTCTGTGAGTTGAATTTTGGTGTTTCATTTACGCTAACAGAAAAGATTGCAGTAAAGGGAGTGAATCAGCATCCGCTCTACCAATGGCTCACAAATGCCAATGAAAACGGAATTAAGAGTAGTTCTGTCAAATGGAATTTTCAAAAATATTTAGTGGGTCCAGATCGTAAACTGATTGACCACTACTATTCGACTACCGATCCACTTTCAAAGAAAATCACCCGTCATTTTGAGTAAGAAAAAGAAGCCCGATTCGGTAGTATACAATGAAGGTTCAGAACAGTTCGATGCGTTTCTGAAACCATACTCGACTTCAGTCTCTGCCCCTGTAATAGAACCTACCGACCTAACCGGATGGAAACAAAAAGGGGCACACAGCGTTAATGCACGGTTTCAAGCGAGAATTGATGAGCTTAAAACCGCCTATCAAAAAATGATGAAAGAACTAGAGGACAATCAAAAAGTTTATCAAGCTTCTTTCAAATTTGAGCCGGTCATCGGAAAAACGTATCACCTATATCACCATCCAGAGCGCGGGCTATTTCTTTCGATTCTGTCCCCCGAAGAATGTCAATTTGAATTTGAAGGAAGTTACCGACTCGATGCCGATCAAACTTGGTCTAGAATAGATTCTTAAAACAAAAAAGGCAGTCAAATCAACTGCCTTAAACACTTTTGTGTACCTTGGGTGGGGATCGAACCCACACTTCCGAAGAAACTGGATTTTGAATCCAGCGCGTCTACCAATTCCGCCACCAAGGCAAAATGCGGAGCAAAGCTAAGAAATAAATTCACTTTACCGAGCTGATTTTTCGCTTAAGGTTAGGAGTCAGCTGAATAATTTAACTACATTTGCAATCCTTTTAAATAAAGGTATTTAGATGGCTGTCACCGAATTAACACCAAAAATCTTTGCTTGTACCCAAAGCATACCATTAGCCGAGCAAATTGCCAAGGCTTATGGTCAGTCTTTAGGTAAGGTAAATTTTTCACGTTATTCAGACGGGGAATACCAGCCAAGCTTCGAAGAGTCGGTTCGAGGAACTCGAGTTTTTATCATAGGATCAACCAATCCTAGCTCTGATAATTTGATGGAAATGTTGTTAATGCTTGACGCTGCTAAACGTGCCTCAGCTAGACATATCACCGCCGTATTACCTTATTACGGTTGGGCTCGTCAAGACCGAAAAGACAAGCCCCGTGTACCCATCGCTGCAAAGCTAGTTGCAAAAATGCTTGAAACTGCCGGAGCAACTCGAATCATCACTATGGATCTACACGCAGATCAGATTCAAGGGTTCTTCGAAAAACCGGTCGACCACTTGTTTGCATCTACCATCTTCTTACCTCACTTAAAAAAATTAAACCTCCCTAATCTTTGTATAGCATCCCCAGACATGGGTGGATCAAAGCGAGCTTATACCTATTCTAAGGCGTTAGAATGTGATGTAGTGATTTGCTACAAGCAAAGAGAAAAAGCCAATGTGATTTCTCACATGGAACTCATTGGGGAAGTTCAAGGAAAAAACGTAGTATTAGTCGATGACATGGTAGATACTGCAGGCACCTTAACCAAAGCAGCCGACCTCATGGTTGAAAGAGGCGCTTTAAGTGTTCGTGCAATTACCACGCATGGTCTTTTATCGGGTAATGCCTATGAGAGAATCGAAAATTCGAAACTTACCGAACTGATCATTACCGATTCTATTTCAAAAGAGCACCCAAGCTCTAATATCAAAGTATTGAGTTGTGCTGAATTATTCGCAGATGTTATGCATCGTGTGCATACGAACACCTCAATTTCATCTAAGTTTGTACTTTAATTTTTTATACAATGCAATCAATTACTATTAACGGATCAAAAAGAGAAAGCGTAGGCAAAGTAGCTACTAAGGCCTTACGTAATGCTGAACTGGTTCCTTGCGTATTATACGGAGGAGAAGCACCTATCCACTTTTCAGCAGAAGAAAAAAGCTTCAAAAACCTCGTGTATACGCCAAATGCGCACACGGTGGTAATTGAACTAGGAAATGGTGAAAAGTATGAAGCAGTAATGCAAGACATTCAATTTCACCCAGTGACTGATCGAATTCTTCACATTGATTTCTATCAATTGTTCGAGGATAAGCCAGTTACTATGCAGATTCCTGTTAGACTTCAAGGAAACGCTCCAGGGGTTATGAACGGAGGTCGTTTAATGTTTAGAAAGCGTAAGCTTACAGTTAAGGCGCTACCTGCGAACCTTCCTGACGTAATCAACGTAGATATTTCTAAGCTTAGAATTGGAGGTAACATTTCAGTAACAAATGTTCTTTCTGATGATTACACTTTCCTACACCCTGACAACACCACTATCGTTCAGGTTAAAACTTCTCGTAATGCTGTTGATGACGAAGAGGAAGAAACTGAAGAAGGCGAAGAAGGCGGAGAAGCAGAAGCTCCTGCAGCAGAATAATTTGAATTTTAAGTATTCAATAACTACCCGCCGCCAGCGCATGCTGACGGCGGTCTTTTTTTATCCTAATTTTGTAGCTGACCTTAAAAGAAGATGAAGAAGTTTTTAATTGTAGGTTTAGGTAATATAGGAGCCAAATATGAGGGCACTCGTCACAATATTGGCTTTGAAATTATTGATCAAGTTGCAAAAAGACTCGAAGCAAATTTTGAGGAGGTGAAACACGGCAGCATGGCCAAGGCTAGTTATAAAGGAAGAACCTGCTTTCTTTTAAAGCCAAACACCTATATGAATTTAAGCGGTAAAGCAGTCGCCTATCATATGCAGCAAGAAAAGATAGGCTTAGATGAACTGCTTATTGTAACCGACGACTTGAATCTCCCTTTCGGAACGCTGAGAATTAAACCTAAGGGTTCTGATGGTGGGCATAATGGCTTAAAAGACATACAATCTAGATTAAACACTCCCAATTATCCCCGGTTTAGATTTGGTATTGGAAATGCCTTTGAACAGGGGCGACAAGTAGACTTTGTTTTGGGTGGTTGGTCAGAAGAAGAACAATCGAAGCTACAAGAAAGACTAGAACAGTCAGCTAAAGCGATTGAAAGCTTTGTCTTTACAGGACTTTCAAGAACTATGAATACCTTTAACAATACTTAATTTATCCTGAGGGCGAGCGAATGAAAGTCATTGATAAGGTAGATAATTACCATGACAATACTCCTACGGTTTTAACGATAGGAACTTTTGATGGTGTACACATAGGGCATACTAAGATTATACAACGATTAGTCGTTGATGCTCAATCTAAAGGTTATAAGTCATGTCTTCTTTCGTTCTTTCCACATCCGCGAGCGGTACTTCAAAGAGATTTATCGATTAAGCTATTGACTACCATGGACGAAAAAGCCAAGAGATTAGAATCTTTGGGTCTTGACGCTTTGGTAATTCATCCGTTCAGTAGAGAATTTTCCCGTCTTACCCCAAGAGAATATGTAGAACAAATCCTTGTTGAGAAACTCCATGTCAAAAAGATCGTAGTCGGCTACGACCATCGATTTGGAAGAAATCGAGAAGCTGATATTAATGAACTTCGTTATTTCTCTCAACTCTTCGATTTTGAAGTGGAAGAAATTGGACCTCAAGATATTGACGACGTAGCAGTGAGTTCTACAAAAGTCAGAACCGCCCTTACAGAAGGAGCCGTAGATAAGGCTAATCAATATCTTGGTTACACCTATGAAGTTGAAGGGGTTGTACAAAAAGGAAAAGGAATTGGCCGAGAAATTGGATTTCCGACGGCAAATCTTCATGAGATTCATCCGACAAAGTTGATTCCCGCTGAGGGTGCTTATATCGTAAGTGCACCATACAGAGGAACCCTTCTGAAAGGAATTATGAATATTGGAAAAAACCCAACTGTCGGAGGCAAAGGTCTACACCTTGAAGTACACTTCCTAGATTTTAACAGCGAACTATACAATGAGCACCTCACCGTCCACTTCCATAAAAGAATTAGAAGTGAACAGAAGTTTGACAACTTAGAGGCATTAAAAAATCAGTTAGAAATAGATAAGTCAAGCGCGATTAGCTTCTTTAAAGAGGCCATGCTTACCTAGACTTTTCTACTTTTGCAGCAAATATAATTTTCCATGCTACAGATACAGGCGATTCGAGAAAATACAGATAAGGTCATTCAGGCATTAAATAAACGTGGGTTTCAATCAGATGAAATTATACCTAAGATTTTAGACCTTGATGCTTCGAGAAGAGAGACTCAGACCGAATTAGATCAGGTGTTAGCTGAATCTAATCAATTATCTGAAAGCATTGGAAAGCTTTTTAAAAGTGGAAAAGCAAGTGAAGCAGAACCGCTAAAAGCAAAGAGTGGTGAACTGAAAGAAAAGAGTAAGGAGCTTAATGAGAAACTGCACGAAATAGCAGGTGAGCTTGAAAACTTACTCTATCAAGTACCAAATACGCCAAATGAAATTGTTCCAGAAGGAAAAACTCCTGAAGAGAATGAGGTCGTATTTAGTAAAGGCGAAATTCCTTCCCTTCACGCGGGTGCTAAACCCCATTGGGAATTAGCTAGCGACTATGATTTGATTGATTTCGAGTTAGGGGTCAAGATTTCAGGTGCAGGTTTCCCAGTATACAAAGGAAAAGGAGCTCGTTTACAACGAGCACTCATTAATTTCTTTCTTGATCAAAACATCGCGGCCGGTTATGCCGAGGTACAACCCCCACATCTGATCAACGAAGCATCAGGATATGGTACGGGGCAGTTACCCGATAAAGAAGGGCAAATGTACCACGTAACCGGAGACGATCTTTATCTGATACCAACTGCTGAAGTGCCGGTAACGAACATCTTAAGAGATTCATTACTCAAAGAAGAAGAGTTACCTATCGCAATGACCGCTTATACCCCTTGTTTTAGAAGAGAGGCAGGTAGTTATGGGGCCGATGTTCGTGGCTTAAACCGCTTGCACCAATTCGATAAAGTTGAGATTGTACGTGTTGAAAAACCCGAGAATTCATATCAAGCTCTTGACCAAATGGTCGAACATGTAAAAACGATTTTAGAGGCACTCGATCTCCCCTATCGTATTTTGAGACTATGTGCCGGTGATATGGGATTCACCTCTGCCCTCACTTATGACTTTGAGGTTTATTCAGCCGCTCAAAACAGATGGTTAGAGATCAGTTCTGTTTCAAATTTTGAAACCTTTCAATCGAATCGTTTGAAGCTCAGATATAAATCAAAGGATGGCAAGAAGGCATTGGCTCACACCTTGAATGGAAGTGCACTTGCGCTTCCGAGAGTATTAGCTGCACTTTTAGAGAACCATCAACATGAAGATGGAATTCATATTCCAACAGCCCTTCAAGCATATACTCACTTTAGCAAAATAGACTAGATCCTATGCTCATCTACAATATCACTACTCACATAGAATCTCAAATCGAATCAGAATGGGTCGAGTGGATGAGACAGACCTACATACCACTCATGTTTGCCACGGGTAAATTTCGTGCAGCAACCTTCACTAAAGTAGTACAAGAATCTAATATTGAGGGTGAAAGCTACAGTGTTCAATATACCACGCCTAATAAAGCGACATTAGAATCCTTTTTGGCCGAAGACGCTCCACGATTAGAGCTAGAGGCGCAAAACAAATTTGGAAATCAGGCCTTATCCTTTGCCACAGAATTAGAACTTATCGGACAGGCTCAAATCAAAGAGGCATAATGAAGGGGCGTCGTGAATCCTCTGAACCCGTTCGCGCTAAAAAGCATCTAGGACAGCATTTTTTGAAAGATCAACAGATCGCCTCTAAAATTGCTGACACTATAAGTTTAGAAGGTTACAAGCATGTCTTAGAAATAGGACCAGGAACCGGAGTTCTCACCCAGTTTTTAATTAACAAACCTATTGCCCTTGAAGTCATCGATCTCGATAGAGAATCGATTGAGTATCTGCGCACCACCTTTGTTGAGGAGCATCAGCCAAAAGCTCTGACCATTACCGAAGGAGATTTTCTCAAAAAAGATTTAGCCGAATTTTTCAATGGTGAACCATTCGCTATTACCGGGAATTTTCCATACAACATCTCTACTCAAATCGTCTTCAAGATGCTCGAATATCGAGATCGAATTCCTGAATTTACCGGGATGTTTCAAAAAGAGGTCGCACAACGCATTTGCGAAAAACCAGGAACCAAGGCCTATGGCATACTCAGTGTTCTAGTTCAAGCCTTTTATGACGCCTCCTATGCCTTTACAGTGCATCCGCAAGTTTTTGAACCCCCTCCGAAGGTTCAATCTGGAGTCATCGTACTCAAACGTAAAGAGAATCAAGACATCAATTGTTCGATTCCCCTATTTTTCAGAGTAGTTAAAACCGCTTTCAATCAAAGACGTAAAACCCTTCGAAATTCATTAAAGACCTTCGAACTTCCTGCAAATGTCGCAGAAGACACTATATTTGATCTAAGACCAGAACGTCTCGGTGTAACAGAATTTATCCGTTTAACTCAACTCATTGAAAATGCAACCCTTTAAGCTTACTGAAGAGTTTTTAGCCAAGGTTCGATTGCTCATTGAAGCAACCAATGAGGGCGAATTGCTTGCGCTTTTCGAGGAGTTACACTATGCTGATATCGCTGAAATCATCAATGAACTAGAGACTCCAGAGGCTATTTATCTCATTCGTTTATTAGATTCAGAACGCACTGGAGATGTACTAACCGAACTTGATGAGGATCTTAGAGAAGAGATTTTAGCAGAGCTAAGTGCCACTGAGATTGCAACCGAACTTTCTGAAATCGACACCGATGATGCGGTCGATATAATCACTGAACTCTCTGAAGATTTAGCTAAGGAGGTAATCTCCGAAATCGAAGACCGAGAACACGCTGCAGAGATCTTAGAACTTATGCGCTATGGCGAAGATACCGCTGGGGGTCTTATGGCAAAGGAGCTCATACAAGTCAATGAAAACTGGAATATTACCACCTGCGTCAGAGAAATGAGAGCGCAAGCAGAATATGTAACTCGCGTGCATTCCATTTATGTTGTTGACGATAGTAATGTTTTGAAAGGACGACTTTCATTGAAAGACTTACTCACTAGCCCAAATGACGCGCATATCAAGGATGTGTACATCCCCAAGGTAGACTATGTGGGTGTTCACGAAAAATCAGAGGAGGTTGCCAAAGTCATGGCAAAATATGACTTAGAGGCGATCCCAGTAGTGGATGAAATGAATCGCCTCGTCGGCAGAATCACTATCGACGACATTGTTGATGTTATTAGAGAAGAAGCCGATAAAGACTATCAGCAAATGGCGGGGATCACCCAAGATGTTGAGGCAGATGATAGCATTCTAGATCTAACTCGTGCTCGACTGCCTTGGCTAGTAGTAGGTTTAATTGGAGGTTTAGGAGCCGCTATGATCATGGGAGGCTTTGAAGATATTATCAGCGAACATGCGATTTTATTCTTTTTCACCCCTTTAATTGCAGCAATGGCGGGTAATGTTGGGGTACAATCTAGTGCGATTATTGTGCAAGGAATCGCTAATGATGATATCAAGGGAAGTATCGCTTCTCGATTATCGAAAGAAATGCTACTTGCCCTATTTAATGGGGTCATCTTGGCCGTTTTACTTTTTGCAAGTACTTGGTTTTGGAAAGGCCATCTATTGTCTGCATTAGCCATTTCACTTTCTCTAATTGTGGTCATTGTTATGGCAGGGCTAATCGGAACATTCATACCCCTATTCTTGAATAAAAGAGGAATTGATCCAGCCGTTGCTACAGGCCCTTTTATCACTACAAGCAATGATATCTTTGGAATTTTAATCTATTTCTGGATGGCTAAGATCATCTTAGGAATATGAGTCGAAAAGTTTTACATCTCGACAGTAATCACCCTGTAATCGCCGAAGGGCTAGAACAATTAGGCTTTCAAAATGAGCATGATTACACTGGTACTTACGAGGAAATTTTAGGGAAGATTGAGGAGTACGAAGGGCTGATCATTCGTTCAAGAATTCCGATCGATCAGCGTCTATTAGCTCAAGCCCAAAATTTAAAGTTCATCGGGAGAATCGGTGCTGGATTAGAGAATATTGATCTCTTAGCGGCCGAAAAACAAGGGATTTTTTTAGCAGCTGCGCCCGAAGGTAATCGCAACGCAGTAGCTGAGCATACCCTAGGTTTACTACTATCCCTATTCAATAAACTAAATACAGCTGACAAAGAAGTACGCTCGGGACTTTGGAGAAGAGAAGAAAATCGAGGCATTGAACTCGATGGAAAAATCGTCGGCATTATCGGATATGGAAACATGGGTAAGCAATTTGCTAAAAAGCTAAGAGGCTTCGATGTGGAAACGCTGTGCTTTGATTTAAAACCGAATGTTGGAGATGAGAATGCGCGTCAAGTAAGTATAGAAGAACTTCGAAAGCAGGCAGATATTTTAAGTCTGCACCTCCCCCAAACACCTGATACCATTCATCTTATCGATGCTGCATTTATTGAACAAATGAAAAAACCATTTTGGCTTCTCAACACAGGAAGAGGAGGTGCAGTGAAAACCGAAGATTTAGCCAGCGCACTTAAAACCGGGAAAATCAAAGGTGCAGGTTTAGATGTTTTAGAGTATGAAAGCAAGTCATTTACCAATCTTTTTGAAGACTCTAATCAACCAGGAGCATTCTCTTATCTAATTCATGCAGACAATGTTGTTCTAACCCCTCATGTTGCTGGCTGGAGCATTGAGAGTTATTATCTGTTAGCAAAAGTAGTTTTAGACAAGATTGAAAATTATCTGAAATAAATGGGTTTTTTTTATTGTAGTTCATCGTAATATTGCAATATACCAATGGGGTTAAGCAAATCACATATATTCAGTAAGAAGCACCAAGATCTCGCTCTGTTTTTTAGAGTACTGTCTAACCCTGCTCGACTGGCAATAATCGAGCACATCATAAAGCAGGAAAATTGTATCTGTGGAGATTTAGTTAATGAAATCGGTCTTGCACAACCGACGATTTCACAACATTTAAAAGAAATTAAAAGTATCGGATTACTCAAAGGCCACATTGAAGGCCCCCAAATTAAATACTGCATCGATACCAAAAGATGGCAGGAAATAAAACAGGCCCTTGAACTATTTTTTAACCAATCAAAACCCTTCGACTGTTCTAATGACAACAAATGAACTTATTGATTTACTCGACGAGAACCTATCAAAGCAATTAATTTTCGAATATCAATCAGGAGCGTTCACACAACCTGATTATCATATTACTGAAGTGAAAAACATATCCATTGAGGCAATTAATTGTGGAGGCGGGGTTGAAACCTGGAACGAAACAGTAATTCAACTTTGGGAAAATCCCCATTCGACTGAATTAGGCACAACCATGCAAACAGATAAAGCTTTGTAAATTCTTGAACGCGTTGAGAGCGAGAGACCGCTTAATGGGGAAGCAGAAGTTCGCTTCGAATACGGTAACAAAAGATTTAACACCTGTATTCAATCGGTTAAAGAAATTGCAGAAAATAATCGCGCTCTAATTATCAGTCTTGGAGAAATAAAAGCAGACTGCAAAGACAAGGAAGCGTGCGGTATTGAAATCCCAGTAACAGAATCGAAGTGCGCACCAGGTAGCGGGTGCTGTTAAACACAACAATTATGAAAAAGAATATCCTCGTTTTATGCACAGGAAACTCATGTAGAAGTCAAATAGCACATGGATTTCTAAATGAACTAGCCTCAAACTATGCAACGATTTACAGTGCAGGAATTGAAACTCACGGATTAAACCCAGGAGCCGTCTCAATTATGAAGGAGGCCGGCATCGACATTTCAACACATACTTCAAATCATGTAGATGAATACCAGGATATTCAATGGGATTTCATACTTACGGTATGTGATCATGCGAAAGAGAACTGTCCTTACCTACCGGCACCAAAAGCGAAGAGATTTCATCACAACTTTTTCGATCCCTCTAAGATTGAGGGAAGTAGCGAAGAAAAACAAGCTGCTTTTTTAAAAACAAGGGAGCAAATAAGCGAATATATAATTACCTTTGTTAACGAAAATTTAACCTAGTTAAATTTATTGGGTTTAGTTTAACTAGGAATTACAGAAGAGCACTTCGAAGGTCAACATTTAATTGGGTTTGTTTGGTATCATTTCACGATGATATACAGTTGGCCTTCAGCTCTTTTGTTCAGAATACGTGACTACCTGTAGCGTCTGATCGGTACGTTGTTCTACTAAAATTCGTTCACCCCTCGGTATAACATTCAGCGACTTTTCATCGAAATGACGAATCGTATACAAGGACACCTCTTTATGACAATTCACCTTGAATTCAGCCTCTAATTCAGGTAAGAGACCGTCAATTCCTTCAAAACGATTATCTAAACAAACCTTAAAGCTAATCGCTGAATTTTGAATCAAGTCCACTTTCAAACGATACTTGGCGAACAAGTTAAAAAGCTTACCAAAGTGTTGCTCAACCATAAATGAGAAGTCCTGTGTGGCTAATTCCAATAATACCTGGTTCTTCTTCACAATAAAACACGGTACCTGAGGTACAATCGCTGCACCACTAGTTACCGTTGTTCCTTTCGCGCTTAGGTCGACGAATGATCTTACATGTAGAGGAATGGCTCTTCTTTGAAGAGGCTGAAGCGTCTTGGGGTGAATTACAGAAGCACCATAAAAGGCTAGTTCAATCGCTTCTCGATAAGAGATTTGATGCAATAATTGAGTATCTGTGAAGTATCTAGGGTCCGCATTTAAAACCCCGGGGACATCCTTCCAAATACTTACCGAAGATGCCTCGAGTGCATAAGCCAGAATAGCAGCAGTATAATCTGAGCCTTCTCTACCTAGAGTTGTAGTAAAATTGTTGGTGTCACTACCTAAAAATCCTTGAGTCACAATTAACTGTGTAGCCTCCTTCAATGAAGAGACTTTTTCTGCAGTTGCTTCCCAATTTACAGTTGCGTCTCTATAAGAGTCATCCGTTTTGATAAGAGTACGCACGTCGTACCAGGAATTATCAATACCTACCTCAGCGAGATAGGCACTTAATATTCGCGTAGATAATAGTTCACCATAACCAACAATTTGATCATAAATAAACGATTTGTTGAGCGACTTATTCCAAGTAATAAATCCTACAATCTCATCAAACATTCGTTCAATATCTGATCGTACCTGATCGGCTCGATCTCCAAACAATTCATCGATAATTGCACGATGAAAATCGACTACAGGTGCAATTGATTGATTTACTGCCTCAACAACATCTTTGTTGTCGGTCTTGGCCTTGAAATAATCGGCAACCACAACTTCCATGGCGTTGGTGGTTTTACCCATAGCAGAAACCACCATGCACACATCCTGATGACCCTCTGTTTTTAGTACATGAGCCACGTTGGCGATACTTTGAGCATCCTTAACCGAAGCTCCTCCAAATTTAAAAACTCTTTTACCCATTATTTTCGAGTTGAACGACATACCAATTTTTTAACACCTTCGCACCTTTACTTTCATAAAGGGCTATAGCATTTGTGTTCCAGTCTAATACTTCCCATCCGATTCTTCGCACCTTAATCAATTTTCCGTACGCGATCACATGGTCTAGTAAAGCCGATCCGATTCCTTTCCCTCGATGTTCAACCTCAACGATAAGGTCTTCAAGGTGGAGTGCCTTGCCTTTCCAGGTTGAATATCTCAGATAAGTAAGTGCTATTCCTATCACTTTGTGGGTTTCTGAATCTTCGGCCACAAAACAATGATACAAGGGCTGATCTCCAAATCCATCGTTAGCTACTTCTTCTAAAGAAAGTACCATTTCATTCTCAGCCTCTTCGAATAGCGCTAACTCTTTAATTAATCGATGAATATCCCCAACATCTGAGCGTACTGCATCTCTAATGATAAAGCCCATAAATCTCCCATTTTGGTGTCTCAAAGGTATTTGAAATGTCTAGCTACTACAAATACCCCTGAAGCTCTCACAAAAGCCGTCAAAATTGTTGTAGTTTAGGTAATTCTTAGAGGTCAAATTGCTATGAAAACAGACCTTCTCAGTTTTACATCTAAAGGAATCTACTGTGCCGCGGCCGATGTCTATCTCGACCCCTGGCGACCGGTGGACAAGGCGATTATATCCCATGCTCATGCAGACCATAGCCGTTTTGGAAATAAAAAATATATCGCACACCACCACAGCGTTCCAGTGATGAAGCACCGGCTAGGGGCGATCAATATTCAAGGAGTTTCTTGGAATGACCCCTTTAGTGTAAACGGTGTCGAATTCACCTTATACCCCGCTGGACACATTGTAGGCTCATCTCTTATTAGAGTACAGCACAAAGGAGAGATTGCACTTTTTACCGGAGATTACAAACTCGAAAACGACGGCCTTAGCACTCCACTCGAAATGCAACGCTGCCATACACTGATCACCGAATGCACTTTTGGACTACCTATTTTTAGGTGGAAACCTCAACAAGAAGTGTTTTCAGAAATAGCCAACTGGTGGAACTTCAATCAACAGAATTCATTTACTAGTGTGATTTATGCCTATAGTTTAGGAAAGGCACAAAGACTATTGCACCAACTCCAATCAAGTCATGGCCCTATCCTGGTACATCCTGCTATTGCAGCAGTCAATGAGTCATTATCGAATACAGTTTCGTTTAAGAATGTAATAACGCTAACGGCCGATAAAAATCCGATAGACTACCCTGGAGCACTGCTTATTCTACCCCCATCAGGCAGAGAAGCTAAATACCTAAAGAAATGGGGAGAACTAAAAACAGCAAGTGCGAGCGGATGGATGGCTACCCGAGGTAACCGAAGAAGAAGAAATGTCGATAGAGGTTTTGTAATCTCAGATCACTGCGACTTTGACGCACTCAATACCTGCATAAAATACAGCGAAGCCGAAAAGGTGATCTGCACTCATGGGTTCACCGATATCTATTCCAAATATCTCAGAGGAATAGGGTTTAACGCAGGAACCGAGCATGCTGAATTTGAAGAAGAGGATGTTGAAAATAGTACAGACCTACTAGTACAATGAAAGACTTCTCACTACTCATTCAGCGTTTAGATCAACTCACCAAAACCAGTGAAAAAGTAAAGGTACTGAGTGATTACTTTAAGACTGCACCACAAAAAGATGTAGTCTGGGCAATCGCGATCTGGTCGCATAGAAGACCCAAAAGACCGGTCTCAACAACACTATTAAGAGCATGGGCTGCAGAATTAGCTAAGGTAGATCATTGGCTGTTTGAAGATAGTTATCACATCGTTGGTGATTTAGCAGAAACTATTGCTTTACTAACCTGTAATAAGGAGATATCAATCTATTCTTCAGAAGAATCTCTAAGTACCATTATCGAAGATATCATAGCGCTGAAAACACAGCCAGAAAACCAAAAGAAAACCTACATCATCAGAAAATGGGCTGAACTTAATTATTTCGGAAGTTTCACTTTTACCAAATTACTCACTGGAGGTTTCCGAATTGGAATCAGTCAAAAACTGATGACCAAAGCTCTGGAGAGCGCCTTTGATATTCCTTCCGATCAAATTGCCTATCGACTTATGGGTAAATGGGACCCCAAAGAAGTCACCTTAAAGAAACTTTTGTTTGACGATGACCCAGAAGCAAATCAGTCGAGACCTTACCCTTTCTTTCTGGCTTACCCAGCAGAAAATACACTTGAAGATCTAGGAGATGTTTCTCAGTGGAGCATTGAACATAAATGGGACGGAATACGCGCCCAACTCATCAAAAGAAACGAAACGTTCGCCATTTGGTCAAGAGGAGAAGAGCTCATTACTGAACAATTCCCCGAATTACATCGAATCAAAGACCAACTAAAAGAGGATGTGGTTATCGACGGGGAGATCATTCCAATAAAAGACGGCTTACCCGATCACTTCGGCACACTTCAAAAAAGACTCAATCGAAAAAGAGTGACCCATTCTTTGTTAGAGGAAGCTCCCGTCGTGTTTCGAGCCTATGATCTGCTAGAATATCAAGGCAAGGACCTTCGAGAACAAACTTACCTCGAGCGCAGAAATTATCTCGAAAGCCTCCCATTTAGTGAGCCCTTACAGCTATCAAAATTTAAAATCTTCAAAAACTGGCAAGAAGTTGAAAAGGAAAGACTTCGTTCTAAAGAAGTAAAAAGCGAAGGCCTCATGCTAAAACGCATCGACAGTACTTATGGAGTAGGAAGAAAAAAAGGGGATTGGTTCAAATACAAAAATGATCCTCTCAATTGTGATGCAGTACTAACCTATGTGATGCGAGGCCATGGTCGTAGAAGTAGCCTTTACACCGATTTCACCTTCGCACTTTGGGACAGAGATCCTAAAGACCCTGAAGCACAATTGGTAACCTTTGCTAAAGCCTATTCTGGGCTCACTGACCAGGAATTCAAAGAAATTAACCGATGGATTCGATCGAATGCCCTCGAAAAATTCGGACCCGTCAGAGCGGTTAAACCTGAACTCGTTTTTGAAATTGCCTTTGAGGGAGTCGCCCCATCCTCTAGACACAAAAGTGGCTATGCAACAAGATTTCCTCGAATTGTAAGATGGAGAAAGGATAAAAAAATCAATGAAGCCAACCGGCTAGAAGACCTTAAAAATTTAGTGCGCTAGAGATGAAAGGGCCTATCGAAAATATTATTTCGTGGTTTGAAGAAAAAAAATGGGAGCCCTTTCCATTTCAAAAGGATTGCTGGAACGCCTACCTTAAAGGTAGTTCGGGTTTATTAATGGCACCCACGGGCTCAGGTAAAACCTTAGCTCTAGGAGCCCCAATCGTACAATCCATAGACCCGAAGAAAAAAGGCTTACAAGCCTTGTGGATCACGCCCCTTAGAGCGTTGTCTCAAGAAATTTTCGAGGCTCTAGAAAAGGCCTCCATACAAATGAAACTAGACGTAGAAGTAGGACTCCGTAACGGGGATACTTCAACCAAAGAAAGAACGAAGCAACGAAAATCGCTTCCTCAGCTGCTTATTACCACCCCTGAAAGTCTTCAATTACTTCTTGCCTCCAAAGGTTACGAGGCCCGGTTTCAACATTTAAGAAGTATCGTCATCGACGAGTGGCATGATTTATACGCCAGCAAACGTGGAGCACTTCTAGAGTTGGGTTTGTCCCGACTTCGAGGAATTAATCCAAAGCTTCAAGTTTGGGGAATAAGTGCTACCCTAGGCGACCCCCTTCTTGCATTATCGGTTTTAAAAGGTAGCGTTATTGAAAATGAGAAAGTACCTGAAGAGTGGGCCATTATTCAATCGAACCTAACCAAGGAGATATTGATTGAATCGCTCATCTCCGAGAAAGCCGATCGATTCCCTTGGCGCGGGCACCTAGGTCTTCATCTCATCGATCAAATCGGTCCACTACTAGAAAAAAGTAAAAGCATTCTCATTTTTACCAATACTCGCAGTCAATGTGAAATTTGGTTTCAAGCATTACTTTCCCACTACCCTGATTTAGCCGGTCAAATGGCCATGCACCATAGTTCAATTGAGAAAAACACCCGGCTTTGGGTAGAAAATGCGCTTAGAAACGAAAGCCTAAAAGTTGTAGTATGTACCTCGAGTCTCGACTTAGGCGTTGACTTCGCTCCGGTCGAAACGGTAATTCAAGTTGGCGGACCCAAAAGTATCGCGAGGCTGATGCAACGTGCGGGGCGAAGCGGACACCAACCTGGCGCTCAAAGCAAGTTGTACTTTCTACCGACCCATGCCATGGAAATAATAGAATCGGCAGCGCTTAAAATTGCCGTTCAAGAGAAACAGATCGAAGCAAGTGTACCCTACCTTAATTCCTATGATTTACTCATTCAATATTTAACCACCCTTGCCATTTCTGATGGGTTTTACCCTCACCAGATACTTCCTGAGGTTCAAAGTACCTTTTGTTTCCAAACCCTATCTGAGGAAGAGTGGAATTGGATTCTACGATTTATTACCACCGGTGGAGATAGCCTAGAAAATTATGATGAATATCAGCGCGTAACCATTGAGCACGATGGAAAATACTTAGTGACCAAACGTTCGATCGCCATGCGTCATCGATTTCAAATAGGAACCATTGTATCAGATGCTACTCTAGCAGTACACTTTATTAGCGGAGGATTTATTGGTACTCTAGAAGAGTGGTTCGTCTCACAATTACAGCCAGGCGATCACTTTACCTTTGCAGGCCGTGTTTTAGAATTTATTCGCGTTCGTGAAATGAAGGTACAAGTGCGATTAAGCAAAACTAAATCAAGCAAAGTTCCCGCTTGGATGGGCGGAAGACTATCATTTAGTTCTGAAATGTCAATGTATTTGCAATCAGCACTTACCAAGCTCGATAAAAAAAGTAAAGAACTAACCAAAGAAACAAAAGGCCTCGAAGCCGTTTTTGAGGCACAGAAAAAGGAGAGTATCATCCCTGACAAACACACCTTTTTGGCCGAAACCTTTAAGACAAAAGAAGGCTATCATCACCTTTTCTACACTTTTGAGGGTCGCTTTATCAATGAAGCCCTAGCTAATTTATTAGCTTATCGGTTAAGCCTATTACATCCGATCAGTTGCTCCCTTGCTTATAATGATTATGGGTTTGAGTTACTCTCTGATCAGTTGATTGATGTAGAAGAAATTGAAACCCAAGAACTTTGGTCTACGAGAGATTTAATGATCGATCTAAGGGCAAGTATTAACCTCAGCGAACTCTCACGTAGGAGCTTTAGAGATATCGCGGTAATTAGCGGGCTCGTATTTAACGGATACCCCGGAAAGCCAGTTAAAACCAAACACCTCCAAAGCTCGAGTCAATTGGTCTATGAGGTATTCAAGAGCTATGAGCCAGACAACCTGCTAATGCTTCAAGCCGAGAGAGAGGTCTTTGAACATCAACTCGAATTTGACCGTTTAAAAAGAGTACTTGAAAATATCAATCGCAAAAACACCCACATCGCTAGATGCGAGAAGCCAACCCCTTTTTCCTTTCCTATCATCACCGACCGTTTGAGAGCGCGATTGTCGAATGAAGATCTCGAAAAACGAATTCAAAAAATGATTCAACAGCTATGACCTTGAACTTTGCCGATCAATCCTTTGAATTACATCCGTCTGGCGCCTTATTTTGGCCCAACGAGGAGCTGCTAATTATTAGCGATGTTCATTTAGGAAAAATCACTCATTTCAGAAAACATGGGATGCCCATACCCAATGATGCGGTTGCAGAAAACTTTGAAAAACTCGATCAGGTGATCGATTCTTTCAATCCTGCAGAATTGATTTTTCTTGGAGACTTATTTCACTCTTCTTTCAATAACGAATTTGATCAATTCAAATTATGGGTTGAAAACCAGAGTATACCTGTACGTTTAATAAAAGGGAATCACGAGGTTTTAGAGGACAGTACTTATGAATCGTTCGGAATTGAAGTTGAACCTCATATGACGTTCGATACGTTTCGATTACAGCATCATCCAGAAGAGGATGATCATAGCCTACCCGTTATTTGTGGGCATATACACCCCGCTTATCTTTTAAAAGGAAAAGCAAGAGATCAAATAAAACTTAAATGCTTTCATGCCTCAGATACACAGCTTACCCTACCCGCTTTTGGAGTTTTTACGGGAAGCCATTTGATTACCCCTCAACCCAACGATCAAATAGTGTTACTAACCGGCGACCGTCTAATTGCCATTTAGAACTATCTTTGCACCGCCTTTATGAGTTCGATTTCTGAACAAATCATTCAAAAATTCACCACCTCAAATTCTTTTGAGGCCGTATTGTCGCGTATAGAAAATACTCGTGGAGAAGTGAAAATTACTGGCCTGACACAATCAGGAATTTCCATATTTATCTCAAGCGGTCATCAAAAAAATCAAAAGAACTGGCTAGTTATCGTTGAAGACAAAGAGGCAGCTGCATACATTCAGAACGACTTAGAACGATTCCTTGGAAAAGATGAGGCGCTCTTTTATCCCGCTTCTTATCGTCGTCCCTATGAAATCGAAGCAATCGATAATGCGAATGTACTCATGCGATCCGAAGTGCTTCAGCAACTTTCTCAAAGCAAGAAACCAAAGGTAATTGTAACCTATACCGATGCGCTGCTAGAAAAAATCATTACTAAAAAGGATTTCGTAAGTCAACGTATCGATCTTAAAACAGGAGATCAGGTCGGATTAGATTTTATCAACGAAAGCCTATTCGAGTTCGGGTTTGAACGCACCGACTTTGTTACCGAACCTGGTGAATTCTCTGTTCGAGGAGGTATCATAGACGTTTATTCCTTTGCCCACGACTTACCTTATCGTATAGAATTTTTTGGTAATGAAGTAGAAAGCATAAGAACCTTCGATATCGAAACTCAGCTATCGAAAGATGCTGTTAGTAGCTTAACCATCGTACCGAATATGGATCGATCGGCAAGTGTCGAAGAACGAATTTCATTCTTAGAATATTTTGATCCAGAAAACACCACGGTGTTTGTTCAAGAAATTGAGGTGATCAAGAAAAAACTAGATGAACTATACGAAAAAGCCGAGCAACAGTTTGAGAAGTTAGATAGTCCTCTCAAACACGCTCATCCTTCTGCCCTTTTCAGCAGTTCAAAAACCTTAGAGAAAGACCTTTCATCTCACTCGTTTGCCCGATTAGAAAAAGAACGTTCAGAGGACAGTATCGACTTTAAACAAAAAAGTCAACCCGCCTTCAATAAACGATTTGATCTTCTTTGGAAAGAACTTCAAACGAAAAAGGAAGACGGATATACTTGTTATTTGCACTGCAGTTCAACGCAACAGGTAGATCGTTTTAAAGAAATATTTGCTAAGCATGAGACTGATCTTCCGTACACTCCCGTAATCATGCCGCTGATGGGTGGTTTTGTAGATGAACAGGCAAAACTCTGCTGTTATACCGACCATGAAATCTTCGAACGTTATCACAAATTTAGTGTTCGTGGAGCAGCGGCGAAAAAGCAGAAACTCAGTTTAGCAGAACTTAACAAGCTGGAGGTCGGCGACTACGTTACGCATATTGATCACGGAATAGGAACCTTCGGAGGACTTCAGAAAATTGAGGTGGAGGGTAAAATGCAGGAAGCGATTAAGTTAATTTACGGCGATCGAGACATCTTGTATGTGAGTATTCATTCACTCCATAAAATCGCTAAATATAACGGTAAAGATGGAGTGCCCCCAAAACTCTATAAGCTTGGATCTGGAGCTTGGCAAAAAGTCAAGGAAAAGACCAAATCGCATGTCAAAAAGGTTGCCTTTGACCTTATTCAGGTCTATGCTAAAAGACGATTAGAAAAAGGCTTTCAGTTTGGTCCAGACTCTTATTTACAGCATGAACTCGAGGCCTCTTTTATCTATGAAGATACTCCCGACCAAGAGAAGGCGACTCGAGATGTTAAAGCCGACATGGAGCGTGATCGTCCTATGGATCGTCTAGTCTGTGGAGATGTTGGTTTTGGAAAAACTGAAGTTGCTATTAGAGCAGCCTTCAAAGCTGTGGATAATGGAAAACAAGTAGCCGTGCTTGTACCCACCACTATTCTGGCCTTTCAACATGCAAAGACCTTTGCCAAACGTTTAGAAGACTTACCAGTTCGAGTAGATTTCTTAAACCGTTTCAGAACCGCTAAAGAGAAGAAGGAGGTCTTAGAGGATGTAAAAGCAGGGAAGGTTGATATTCTTATCGGAACCCATCAGATTGTCAACAAAAATGTCAAGTTTAAAGACTTAGGACTACTTATCGTAGATGAGGAGCAAAAGTTTGGGGTTTCGGTAAAAGAACGAATCAAATCATTCAAGGCAAGCATTGATGTACTTACTCTCACGGCAACGCCCATACCTAGAACGCTCCAGTTTAGTTTGATGGCAGCAAGAGACTTATCGGTGATCAGTACTCCGCCACCCAACCGATATCCGATTGAAAGTAGTGTCATACGTTTTGATTTAGAGGCTATTCGCGATGCAGTTAGCTTTGAAATTGAGCGTGGCGGACAAGTTTATTTCATACACAATCGCATCGAGAATATAAAGGAATTTGCGGGGATGATTCAACAACTCGTTCCTGACGCGCGAATCAGAACCGGTCACGGTAGAATGGACGGTAAAGATCTCGAAGAACTCATGCTCGATTTCATGAATGGGAATTTCGATGTTCTGGTTTCCACTACCATCGTTGAGAGTGGACTCGACATACCCAACGCGAACACCATTTTAATCCACAACGCACACAGTTTTGGTTTAAGCGATTTGCATCAAATGCGCGGTAGGGTCGGACGATCGAATAAAAAGGCATTCTGTTATTTCATCACAGATCCATTTGAATCTCTAACCAGTGAGGCAAGAAAAAGAATGGAAGCTTTAGCTCAATTCACTGAACTGGGAAGCGGGTTCCAAATTGCGATGAAAGATCTTGAAATAAGAGGCGCGGGTGATTTATTAGGAGGTGAACAAAGTGGTTTCATCACAGATATCGGATTTGACACCTACCAGAAAATCGTTTCTGAGGCTATCGAAGAACTAAAAAACAATGAGTTTAAATCGCTCTACGAGGAAGAAAAAGAGGAGGAAGAAGTAAAAGAGTACATCAGAGAAGTACAAATAGACACTGATTTAGAATTACTCTTTCCCGATGATTATATCAATGCAAACGCCGAGCGATTAAGTCTTTACCAAGAGTTGAGTGAAATTGAGAGTGCTGAAGCGTTAACCAGTTTTACAAAACGATTAATCGATCGATTTGGGCCGCTTCCACCTGCGGCAAATGATCTCCTTCTGTCTATTTCACTGAAGTGGATCGCCAAGTCACTTGGTGTTGAAAAAATCGTATTCAAACGAGAAACACTGATCGGGTACTTTTTGTCAGATAGCCAATCAGAATTCTATCAAAGTGCAGCTTTTCAACATTTAATCAAGGCTTCGGCTACCTTGCCTTGTGCCTTGAAAGAAAAACCTTCAAAGAATGGTCCGCGATTACTGATTCGCTTCGATCAAATCCAATCGCTAGAAGAAGCAATAGACGCTCTTAAACAACTGCAACTATAGGGCTTTTAACGCCTTAATTACCGTAAAAGCTTTATCTGCCTCAGGATCATCTACAATGATGGTAAATTCGTTCGTGGTAGAAATCACCTCATGAAGAACAATACCTTCCCAAGCCAGACGCTGAAAGATGAAGTAATATACACCGGGGACAGTCACGTTCTCATGCGGCAATTTAACTGTTACAGAAGCGAGATTGGTCACCTTTTGAGTCATGCGCTCACCACTAAAAAGCTCTTCAATATACTTCTCTAATCGATCGCTCACCACAATATTGATTTCGTTGACCCCGCGAGAAGAAGTATAGAAAACATCGGGATTTCGGTGAATCTCACGCATGAGTTCTGCCTGTTTTTCAAGAATACTCTCTGAAGTTAAAAATGTAAAATCAACTAAAGAGGAGCGCACTGTAATCTCTCCAATATTCTTCAAAACCTTCACAATCTTATGAGTAGCTCTAAACTCTAGGTGTTCTGAAAGACGCTTGAGTGCCATTACGATGGCACCTTCGCGCACCTCTTTTCCCAAATAAGATTCAATTTCAGGTCGTATCTGACGTGATAATGAAGTAAGATTAATGATTCCTTCAGCTAGGGCCGACTGAAGAAATGGTTTACGGTGAATGACGCTTTCTACGACTGATGAAATAGTCTTCATATAGTTAATTTATACAGATTGTTTTATTTATAACAATTCGTCAAATATATAAAGAAATGTCGACAAGATGCGAGACTTGTGAATTTTTCTGGTTTAAGTAGACTCCCACTAGGTCGATTCGCAACTCCTCAACCTCAGAAATTCGATGCACATAGAAAGAGCCCATGGCCTGCAATCTAGCAAACTGCGCTTTGGAAATACGTTGAATGAATTGCTTTGTAGTTAAAAATTGTGTACTCGACTTAACCTCGACGATCACTAAAAGCCGATCCCTAATTGCAAGAATATCAGCCTCTAAATGACCGAGTCTTATATTTTGATGAAGAATACGGTATCCTCGTTTTTCAAGGAAGGATACTGCTTCTATCTGGCCAAGATCCCCTATTCTTTTACTCATTGACCTTAAAAATAATAGACAGAATATTCAAGATTCGTTCGATAAACATCTAGAATCGATTCGATAAAGAATTAACTATTTTTGCGTTCAAATCATCAGTGAATGTCAGACTCGAAAAAACGATATACCCTTACCGCCGCACTACCCTACACTAATGGACCTATTCATATTGGGCATTTAGCTGGAGTATATGTGCCAGCAGACATCTTTGCGCGTTACAAAAGACTCCAAGGCCATGATGTAGCCTTCATTTGTGGCAGTGACGAACATGGTGTTGCTATATCGATGAAGGCTCGAAAAGAAGGGATCACGCCTAAAGAGGTCATAGATACTTACGATACGATCATTCGAAAATCTTTTGAAGATTTCGGAATCTCTTTCGACAATTACTCAAGAACCTCTAGAGACATTCACCATAAGACTGCTCAAGATTTTTTTACAAAACTCTATAAGCAAAATGATTTCATTGAAGAAACTAGCGAGCAATTATTTGACGCCGAGACTAATATGTTCTTAGCTGATCGTTTTGTCACGGGGACTTGTCCTAAATGTCAAAACCCAGAAGCTTACGGTGACCAATGCGAAAAGTGTGGATCGAGTTTAAATGCTACCGATCTGATTAATCCTAAGAGTACTTTAAGTGGTGCAACGCCCTCTCTTAAATCAACCACACACTGGTACCTACCCCTAGATAAAAGTGAAGCTTTCTTAAAAAAATGGATTTTAAAAGATCACAAGGAAGATTGGAAATCAAATGTTTATGGCCAATGTAAATCTTGGATTGATGATGGGCTTCGTCCAAGAGCGGTTACCAGAGATCTTGATTGGGGAATCAAAGTCCCCCTTGAATCTGCAGACGGCAAAGTATTATATGTATGGTTCGAGGCACCTATCGGATACATTTCATCCACCAAAGAATGGGCAGATCAAAAAGGAATTGACTGGGAACCTTACTGGAAAGATGAGAACACCTCTCTTATTCATTTTATAGGAAAGGACAACATCGTATTCCATTGTATTATATTCCCCGCGCTTTTAAAGGCACATGGAGATTATATCCTCCCAGAAAATGTCCCGGCTAATGAGTTTCTGAATTTAGAAGGACAAAAACTTTCGACCTCTAAAAACTGGGCAGTTTGGCTCCACGAATATCTTGAGGACTTCGAAGGAATGCAAGACGCTTTAAGATATGTTTTAACCATTAATGCTCCTGAAACCAAAGACAACGACTTCACTTGGGATGATTTTCAGGCCCGAGTAAATAACGAACTGGTTTCTGTTTATGGGAACTTCATTAATCGAGTAGTTGTCCTAAGTCAGAAATACTATGATGGAATAGTTCCAAAGGCTGGACCATTAAGCGATGCAGACAAACAAGTACTGCAACAATTACAAGAAGCCCCTTCTGCAATTGAGAAATCGCTAGACCGATATCGATTTAGAGAGGCAGCTAGTCTTTTAATGGGTGTTGCGAGATTAGGTAATAAATACCTAGCTGACCATGAACCTTGGAAACTAATAAAATCTGATCCTGAGCGCGTTAAAACCATCATGAATGTAGCGCTTCAACTTGCAGCTGGTCTTGCCTACCTCTCTGAGCCATTCTTACCATTTTCAACAGAAAAGTTGAAGAAAATGCTCAATTTAAAGACCATTGAAAACCCTTTTGAATACCTCAAATCTACAAGTGTTCTAGTCTCTGCAGGTAAAAACCTAGGAACTTCTGAATTACTATTCAGAAAGATTGAGGATACTGAGATACAAAATCAGTTAGATAAACTAAAATCAACAGAAAAAGATTCTATCCACATGCAAGAACCACAAAAACCTGCCATTAACTATGACACCTTTAGTAGTCTTGATTTAAGAGTTGGCACAATACTTTCTGCTGAAAAAATGCCTAAAGCCGATCGATTACTCGTTTTGAAGGTGGATACTGGACTTGACCAAAGAACCATTGTATCTGGGATTGCAGAACATTTCTCACCTGAAGAGGTGGTTGGAAAAAAGGTTTGCGTTCTGATGAATCTTGAACCACGCAAACTTAGAGGTGTTGAAAGTCAAGGTATGCTGCTGATGGCAACAGACTCTGAAGGAAAACTAAGTTTTATGAGTCCTGAAGATGCAGTAGCTGCAGGGAGCCCTATTTCTTAATGCTAAAAATTGCTTTCGATTCAATTTATGTTCTAGATCTACCAGAAGGCCATAGGTTTCCTATGCTCAAGTATGATCTACTTCCTAAGCAGTTGATTCATGAAGGCACCTGCAGTGAAGAGAACTTCTTCTCTCCTGAGTTTCTCGACCCTAGTGACGCTCTAAGCGTTCATACAGAATCTTACTTTCGACGATTACTAAATTCAGATCTCACTCCTAAAGAGGTGAGAAAAATAGGATTCCCATTATCTCAACATCTCATTGATCGAGAACAAAGAATCGCGCAGGGAACTATCCAAAATTGTTATCACGCATTTAATCACGGAATATCTATTAATATCGCAGGAGGCACACATCACGCCTATGCCGATCATGGAGAGGCCTTTTGTCTATTAAATGATCAGGCGATCGCTGCATCTCATCTCATTCGCAAAGGTCTCATCAGAAAAGCACTTATCATCGATCTTGACGTACATCAAGGAAATGGAACGGCATCTATTTTTCAAAAGAATCCCTCAGTATTCACATTCTCTGTACATGGAGCAGCTAATTATCCCTTTAAAAAAGAAGAGTCAGATTTAGACCTTCCTCTTCCTAAAGGATGTAGCGATCTTGACTATTTAGCGCTCCTAGATGAGTATCTTGACCCTTTAATCGAAGAGGTACAACCTGACTTCATTTTTTATCTCTCAGGAGTAGACATTCTAGAAACTGATCGATTAGGAACCTTAGGCCTAACCCTTAATGGATGTAAGGAGAGAGACCATAAGGTTCTAAATCTTGCGCATTCAAAAGGCATTCCTATTCAATGTTCGATGGGTGGTGGTTATTCGAAAGACATTAGGGTAATTGTAGAGGCTCACGCCAATCTCTTTCGAATTGCCCAATACCTCTACGACTAGAAAACCTCTGTTTCTATAGCAGCTTCGGGCTTACCTAAAAGTAACAAATCGGAGCAACGAATTTCTGTAATGCGCTTCTTTTGACCTTCATTGTCGTCATAAGATCGATGAGTGATTCGTCCAGAAACAGCGATCTCCTTGCCCTTCTGAACATACTTCTCTGCAATTTCAGCTTGGCGATCCCAAGCAATGATCGTATGCCATTCTGTAGAAATGGTTCTTTCGCCTGCCGCATTATTGTAAATTTCGTTAGTGGCTAAACTAAATTTTGCAAGTTTCTTGCCTCCTTGTAGCTCGGTGATTTCTGGGTCGTTGCCAACGTAACCTATTAGTTGGGCTTGATTTCTTAGTGCATTCATAAAATTGATTTTGCTTCAAAGTTGAAGACTGAGAATTCATCTTTTCGGGTTGTAAACGGATAGAAACGTTTAAATATCCTAGCACCAATTTTAATAACTACTGAGTGTTATTTGCAGTGAAGGTCTTCTTCTTTGCAACAAACAGATTTCATATGAACAGAGGTTGTAAAGTTTGTAAGGAACCCTTATTTGGTAGAACAGATCAAAAGTTTTGCAGTGATGCTTGTAGGAGTCATCATCACAATTTAAAGAATCAAAAAAAGAATCAGAGCTTTTACAGTACCCATCGAGTACTTCAAAACAATTACAAAATTTTAAGAGGCTATGTTAGTGAAGAATATACCGAATGCAACCTAAGTGAATTAAATCGACAAGGGTTTAGACCCTCGTGCATCACTGAGATAGAAAAAGGACAAGAGGGTGGCCTGCCAAAATACTATCTTTACGATATTGGTTATCACTTTTTAACCTCGGAGAAAATCAAAATATTCAAACGCGTCAAGATTGATTAAAATTGGAATTTTAGGAGAAGGCTGGCTTGGGAGTTATCTCCTACAAAGACTTCAAGAAAATGGATTCGACGTTAGAGGAGCCAAAACCTTTGGATGCTATTTTAGAAATAACCAGTGGGAAGGTGAACTCGATGAGTTTCTAGAGGGCTTATCCTATTTAATTATTACTATACCCAGTGGCGCTAGCAGAAATACTTCTGATTCTAAGGACGGGAATCTTTTCTTATTCAGACAATTAATAGGCTACCTAAATAAGAATCCGAACCTAACCGTTTTCTATACTAGTAGTATCTCTGTCTATGGAAAAACAGAAAGAGTCATTGATGAAAACACAAAACTTGACCCGAAAACTTCCTCAGCGAAAGTAATTACCAAAATTGAGGAGGTATTTCAAAAGGATCTACAGAGAAGGTTCAATGCTCTGAGACTAGGAGGTCTTATCGGAGAAGACAGACACCCAATCTACAGTCTATTGAGCACGCAGAAAAGGATAGCGGCAGATGAATTGATCAATTTTATTGACCGTGAAGACATTTTACAATGTATCCAATGGCTCTTTGATCATCCTCAAGAAGGCCCCTTAAACCTAGTGGCCCCTTTTCATCCCACTAAGAAGGAGTATTATACGCAAATAGCTGAAGAAAGAAATTTAGGCCTTCCGATTTTTAGAGAAGGAGGCATCGCCTCAGAGATAATTTCCCTAAAGCTACCGCTAAAACAACTATGCACTCAGGGGATTTAATTACCGTTTCGCTCCCACTGAAGCGAAATATAACTCATAAGCCCCTTGTAGGCATTAAAAGTATCTTCTAGGATTGTTGAGTCAAATTGACCCTCTGAAAGCTTTTCTTTCAAACGAAAAAGTTCGGTTTTCAAAAGATCTAGTCGACTTAAATATCCTGGGCTTCCAATCTCCTCAGGTTTTTGCTGATTTTCTAGGTTTTCAATACTCTTCAAAGCGTTTTCTACCGCTAACAATAGATCCTCTGAGTTGTTTACCTTATAAAGCGCCTCATAGGTCTGTGAAAACAATTGAAGTGTTGGCCAATTGCGAAAGAGCCCACTACTATTCGAAATAGAAATTTCTGGAAGGGAGTCTAACTGTATCTCTTTTGAGGTTTCAACGAGGATAGGAGCTTCTTGTTTTTTAGGGTTACAAGAAAGCAGAACTAGTCCTAAAAAGAACGCTAGAAATCGAATCATAAGACCAAATTACGATAATTGAAAAGACTATTTTTGTTAGCACAAAATGAATCGAAGAATATGTCGTTAAAAGTTCTTGTAATAGGATCTGAAGGTCAAATCGGCACAGAATTGTGCTTGGAACTTGAGAAGCGGGATGATGTTGTTCTTTATCGCGCTGACATTCGGATACTGACCAATAGTGAACGTCGTTTGTATCGTTTAGATGCCACAGATCAAAGGGGAATCAAGCAGTTAATAAGTGACCTTCAAATTGATGAAGTTTATCTGATGGCCGCTTTATTAAGTGCTAAGGGTGAAGAGAATCCAAAATTAGCTTGGGATCTCAATATGAACAGCCTTCTTCATCTACTCGATCTGGCCAAGGAAGGATTTTATAAAAAACTCTTCTGGCCTTCTAGTATTGCTGTTTTTGGCCCCGACAGCCCCAAAGTGAACACCCCACAAAACACCACAATTAATCCAAGTACTGTTTACGGTATCAGCAAACGTTCTGGTGAATTCTGGTGCGATTATTATTTTAATAAATACGGGGTAGATGTACGAAGCATTCGTTACCCAGGTCTAATAAGTCACGCAACTGAACCAGGTGGTGGGACAACAGATTATTCGGTTGCCATCGTCAAAGAAGCTTTAAAAATAGGAAATTACACATCCTATCTTAAAGGAGACACCATTTTACCGATGCTCTTTATGCCTGATGCCATAAAAGCTACACTCGCTTTAATGGATGCTCCAAAAGATTCGATCACCATAAGAACTTCTTATAATTTAGGCGGGTTTGAAACTAGTCCCGAACTCATGGCTCATTCGATACGTCGATTCATCCCTTCATTCGAAATCAGTTATTCGATAGATTTTAGGCAAGAAATTGCCGATTCTTGGCCTCAAAGCATCAACGATGAAAATGCGATTGCCGACTGGAGGTTCGAGGTAGAATACGACCTTGACCAAACGGTTGAAGCGATGATAGAGGCCTTAAAATAACTGATTAAAGTAGGCTTTTAGTACCTTTGTATTATGCTAGAATGGTTCAACATTTTTTGGGAAAGTACCATTGGAGTTTTCGATTTTTACAAGCGAAATCTCTTTTTCGAAACCTCATGGAGTCAAAACTATTTATGGGGCCTACTATTGATTTCTCTAATCGTTTGGGGTCTTGAAATCCTTTTCCCATGGAGAAAATCACAAGCGATTTTCAGAAAAGAATTCTTTACAGACCTCTTTCACATGGGGTTCAATTTTGTTTTGTTCAGCATATTCATTTCTGGGTTTTACGCAGTACTTTCAAAAGCGTTTGGTTCTTTTGGAATAGAACTACAAAACCTCGCCATCATTGATATCAAGAGAATACCTGGATGGCTCGGATTACTGCTCTTTTTCATCCTTGTCGATTTCTTCGGATGGCTAACCCATATCTTTCTCCACAAAATTCCTGTTTTTTGGAAGTTTCATAAGGTGCACCACAGTGTTCATGAAATGGGATTTGCTGCACATTTTAGATTTCACTGGATGGAGAATATACTGTACAAGCCTCTAAAAACCTTAGCCGTTTTACTCATTGGAGGATTTGAGCCCGAGCAGGCGTATTTCATTCATTTTGCTGCCATACTGATCGGTCACCTAAATCATGCCAACATAAAACTAGACTACGGATGGCTTCGGTTCGTCTTAAATAACCCAGTGATGCACTTGCATCACCACGCAAAGGATATACCGCAGAATCATTCCCATGGAGTGAACTTTGGAATTAGCTTATCGATCTGGGATTACCTATTTAAAACAGCTTACGTCCCTAACAATAACGGGAACCTAGAAATCGGGTACATCGGTGATGAGGAAATGCCCAAAGGTTTTATTTCTCAACAATTATTCGGCTTTAAAAGAAAATAATGATTCAAATTGGCACTACCCTAGTTACCGAAGATCTTATCGAAAAGGACTTCGTGTGCAATTTAAATGCCTGCAAAGGTGCTTGCTGTGTGGCAGGTGAATACGGCGCCCCATTAGAATCTTGGGAAGCTGAAAAGCTCGAAGAAATACTTCCAAAAATAAAGCCTCTTTTACGAGAAGAAGGTATTACGGCTATCGAAGAACAAGGCGCCTATGTTACTGGAGAGGATGGTGATCTAGAAACCCCTTTAGTAAATGGAAAAGAGTGTGCCTATCTCACCTTTAATGGTCAAGGTCAAGGAGTCTGCGGAATAGAATCAGCCTACTTGGAGGGTACTATTGATTATCACAAACCCCTAAGCTGCCATTTGTATCCGGTAAGAGTAACGAAATACACTTCATTTGAGGCTGTCAATTATCACCGTTGGGAGATTTGTGATTCAGCTTGTACTCTCGGAAAAGAACTCAAAGTTCCTATTTATCAATTCGTTAAGAACGCACTAGTAAGAAAATTTGGTGAAGAGTGGTATGAAGAATTAGAGAAAGCCGCGGAACTTTGGAAACAAGAAGAGGGTCTTGTTTAATGCCTAAAAAAGTTTCTAAATTTTTCTTTAAAAGAAAACCCTAGGGTTTATAGGAACTGAACTCACATTTCAACATTTTCTGTTAAAAACTTATCGGTCAACGAGGCAAAACTCGCTTTACCCAAGGAGTTTGTTTTTACATCTTTGTTAGTCCCTGGTCTGTACCAGAATCCAACAATTTTAAGAATCAAAAATAAAGCTATGTCAACTGCAGTAGAACCCATTTTACAAGACAATCCTGACCGATTTGTAATTTTTCCAATTAAACATCATGACCTTTGGCAATGGTACAAGACTTCAGAAGCCTCTTTCTGGACTGCCGAAGAAATTGATCTTTCACAAGATGCGAACGACTGGGAAAATAAATTGAATGACGATGAGCGTTATTTCATTAAGCATATTCTTGCATTTTTCGCAGCATCAGATGGTATCGTAAATGAGAATTTAGCAGAGAACTTTGTAAATGAAGTTCAGTATTCAGAAGCAAAATTCTTTTATGGGTTTCAAATTATGATGGAAAACATCCACTCAGAAACCTATTCACTACTCATTGACACTTACGTTAAAGACGAAAAAGAGAAGAACACTCTTTTTAAGGCAATCGAGAATTTCCCTGCGATTAAGAAAAAGGCAGACTGGGCACTGAAATGGATTGAATCACCAAGCTTTGCGGAACGACTCATCGCTTTTGCTGCGGTTGAAGGGATCTTCTTTTCAGGAGCTTTCTGTTCTATCTTCTGGTTAAAGAAGCGCGGACTTATGCCAGGACTGACTTTCTCAAACGAATTGATTTCAAGAGATGAAGGGATGCACTGTGACTTTGCCGTGCACCTACACAATAATCACTTAATAAATAAGGTTCCGACCAAAAGAATCAAAGAGATTATTATTAACGCTCTAGACATCGAGCGCGAATTCATCACTGAATCTCTTCCAGCGAGTTTAATTGGTATGAACTCTAAGCTTATGACACAATACCTAGAATTCGTAACAGATCGTCTTCTTGTAGAATTAGGTTGCGAGAAAGAGTACAATGCCACTAACCCATTTGATTTCATGGATATGATCTCTCTTCAAGGTAAAACCAACTTCTTTGAAAAGAAGGTGAGCGAGTACCAGAAAGCGGGTGTAAAACAAACTGAAGCTAACACAGACGACAAAGATCCATTTGCATTTGATGCAGATTTCTAATTCATACCATTCACCTAGCCAACCCTAAAAACCTTTCGATATGCATGTAGTAAAAAGAGACGGGAGACAAGAGCCCGTAATGTTCGACAAAATCACCACGAGAATCCGCAAATTATGCTACGGATTAAGCCCACTGGTAGATCCAGTGAAAGTAGCAATGCGTGTTATCGATGGTTTATACGACGGAGTTACTACATCAGAATTAGATAACCTGGCAGCGGAAGTGGCGGCTACAATGACCACTACCCACCCAGACTTCGCACAGTTAGCAGCGAGAATCTCAGTATCGAATCTTCATAAAAACACCAAAAAGTCGTTCTCAGAAACCATGGACGACCTGTATAATTACGTCAACCCAAGAACCGGTAAGAAAGGGCCGCTTCTTTCTGACGAGGTACACAAGGTGATTATGGACAACGCAGAAAAGCTAGATTCATGTATAATCTACGATCGTGATTTTGGGTACGATTATTTCGGTTTTAAAACCCTAGAGCGCTCCTATCTTTTGAAGATCAATGGTAAGATTGTAGAAAGGCCACAGCACATGTTGATGAGAGTTTCGGTCGGTATTCACCCGAATGACCTAGATGCTGCTGTCGAGACCTACGACTTAATGTCGAAGCGTTACTTTACACATGCGACCCCAACCCTATTTAATTCAGGAACCCCAAAGCCTCAAATGTCTTCGTGTTTTCTACTGACCATGAAAGACGATAGTATTGATGGTATTTATGACACCTTGAAACAAACCGCAAAAATTTCGCAGTCTGCAGGAGGTATCGGTCTATCTATTCACAACATTAGAGCTACAGGGTCTTATATCTCTGGAACCAACGGTACTTCGAATGGGATTGTTCCTATGCTTCGAGTTTACAACGACACCGCTCGTTATGTAGATCAAGGGGGTGGGAAGAGAAAAGGAAGTTTCGCGATGTATATCGAACCATGGCACGCAGATATTTTTGACTTCCTTGATCTCAAAAAGAATCATGGTAAAGAGGAAATGCGTGCACGTGACCTTTTCTACGCAATGTGGATTCCCGACCTATTTATGAAGCGCGTTGAGGCCAACGAAGATTGGACGCTAATGTGTCCTAACGAGTGTCCAGGATTATTCGATAACCACAGCGAAGAATTTGACAAGTTATACCTTAAGTACGAGGCTGAAGATAGAGGACGTAAAACCGTAAAAGCACGTGAGCTTTGGGAGAAAATTCTAGAATCTCAAATTGAGACAGGAACTCCTTACATGCTTTACAAGGATGCTGCCAATCGCAAGAGCAATCAAAAGAATTTAGGTACCATCAGATCATCCAATCTTTGTACTGAAATCCTAGAGTATACATCAGAAGACGAGGTTGCTGTTTGTAACCTTGCGTCAATTGCACTTCCTATGTTTGTAAAGGACGGCAAATTTGACCACCAAGAGCTTTTTGATGTCACCAAACGAGTAACACGTAACCTCAACACGGTAATCGATCGCAACTACTATCCAGTAGTAGAAGCCGAGAACTCAAATATGCGTCACCGCCCTGTCGGATTAGGAGTTCAGGGACTTGCCGATGCCTTCATCATGATGCGTCTACCGTTCACATCTGACGAAGCGAAAAAACTAAACCAAGAAATTTTTGAAACACTTTATTTCGCTGCAGTAACCGCATCAATGGAAATGGCGGTTGAAGAAGGGCCTTACAGCAGCTATAAAGGGTCTCCAATTTCTAAAGGTAAATTCCAATATGAGCTTTGGGGCATTAAAGATGATGAACTATCGGGTCGCTGGGACTGGAATACTCTTCGCAAACAAGTACTCGAACACGGTGTTAGAAACTCACTTCTTGTTGCACCGATGCCAACTGCCTCTACTTCGCAAATCTTAGGTAACAATGAGTGTTTTGAACCATACACCTCAAACCTATACACCCGTCGTGTACTATCAGGAGAATTCATTGTAGTAAATAAACACCTCCTTAGAGATCTAGTTCGTCTTGGCTTGTGGAATGAAAGCATGAAGCAAGAACTCATGAGAGCCAACGGATCGGTACAGCATATTGATGGAATTCCAGAGGATATCAAAGAGCTTTACAAAACTGCATGGGAGTTGAGTATGAAAGACATTATCGATATGAGCCGTCACAGAGGCTATTTTATCGATCAGTCTCAATCATTAAACCTTTTCATGGAAAATGCGAGCTTTAGCAAATTGACCTCAATGCACTTCTATGCGTGGAAGAGTGGATTAAAGACAGGTATGTACTACCTAAGAACTAAAGCGGCTACAGACGCCATTAAATTCACCGTAGACAACACCAAGAAAGCTGCACCAGTAGCAGTATCCGCAGAAGCTCAAATTAAAGTGGCTGAACAAGACGCCGCAAGCATCCGCGAGAAAGAAGTAGATGTTGAACCGATGAGTCCTGAAGAAATGAAGGAGCTTATCAGAAGATCAAAAGAGGGTCAAGGAGATGACGACTGTTTGATGTGTGGATCTTAATTACTCGCTGCCATAAGTGATTAAGAAACACAAAAAAAGCCCGCACCAATGGTGCGGGCTTTTTTACTTTAACTATTGAAGTTTTATTCAGACCAAGCTTTACCTCCGGTAAGCGTTTGTAAATCATCACAAGCGATATACTCACCTGGCACTGGTAAATAGGCAAGAACATTCTCACCGATATACTCAGAACCTTTATAAGCGCTAATGGTCATACTTCTTAAATCTCCAGCAAACGCATAAGCATCTGAAGAAATAGACTCATCTCTGTCACCGAATAAGGTAGTAAAGCTATCTACAAGATTTGCTTCACTAATCGCTGCGAGAGAACTAGCTCCGGCCGATTCAGTTACAAAGCTTGCAAAAGCTGTTAATTGACTCTTAACTCGATCCTGAGCTTCAGCATCATAACATTCAGCTATCAACTTATCGATGAATACATGAACATTTACCTCAGAAGCTGAAGGAGTATCTGTAGCGGGCAAAATCACATCGATTGCCTTAACTAAAAATGAACCTTCTTCGCTTGAGAAGAATTGAGGTGTCCATGCTAATCCGTCTGAAGAGCTACAACTCTGCAGAATCGATAATACTGTAGGAGTGGCAACGGCAAAACCGAAAGCCTTTCCTAAATTCTTAAGTGCGTCTCTTCTTTCCATTAGATATTTCCATTTTTAAGTTCTTGAACTGCATGATTAGCTGCACGTGCGGTAAACGCCATATAAGTAAGTGATGGGTTTACACAATTTGCAGAAGTCATGAACGAACCGTCAGTTACGTAAACATTTTTACAAGCGTGTACTTGGTTGTGCCCATTAAGTACCGAAGTCTTAGGATCACGTCCCATACGCGCAGTACCCATTTCATGGATACCTAAACCGATTGCATAGCTTCCGTTAAAAGAGTAGATATCCTTAGCTCCTGCTTTCTCTAGCATTTGTTCGGCTTGATCTCGCATGTCTTTACGCATTGCGATCTCATTATCTTTAATCGTTGCATTAAAAGTGGGCGTAGGTAATCCCCACTGATCTAACTTATCGTAGTCTAGGGTAAAACGGTTATCCTCATAGGGTAGAATTTCACCGAACCCGTAGAAGGTAGCACTCCACTGGCCAGGCTCTAGGATGTTCTCCTTAAGCTTTGGCCCGAATTTAGCTTCAGCAATTAGATCATTATAATTACTTCTGCTAGCTCCTCCCTGATATCCGTAAAGACCTTTGAAATCTTTACGATTGGTAGATCCACCAATATTTCTAAATGAAGGCACATACCAACCAGCAACCTTGCGTCCTTTGTAGTATTTATCTTCTAAACCTTCCATAATACCTACAGCACCTACATTTAAGTGGTGGTCCATAATATTACGTCCTAATTGATCACTATCATTTCCTAATCCATTAGGGAAACGATCAGATCGCGACTGCATTAGAATCGAAGTTGATGCAATTGCAGAAGCACATAGGAATACAACTTTAGCCTTAAATTCAAACTCTTCTTTAGTCACTCGATCAATCACCTTTACTCCGGTAGCTTTTTGAGTGTCTGCATCGTAAATTACTTCGGTTACGACAGAATCAGGACGAAGGGTTAGATTTCCTGTACGTTCAGCAACAGGAAGTGTTGACGAAAGACTGCTAAAGTATGACCCAAAAGGACACCCTCTAATACAGCGGTTTCTATATTGACAACGAATACGTCCGTCACCATCAAACTGTTTATCACTAGTAATGTGTGCTACACGACCTGGGGTAAGTACACGCCCATCAAAGTTTTCGGCAACTTTTTCCTTGATTTTCTCCTCAGCACAGTTAAACGGCATTGGAGGCTCAAATTCACTATCAGGTAATTGAGATAATCCCAGCGACTCACCAGAAACTCCGATAAACTTCTCAACATGAGAATACCAAGGGGCAATATCTTTATATCGAACCGGCCAATCAACAGCAACTCCATTACGAGCATTTGATTCAAAACTGATGTCGCTCCAACGATAAGAGTGTCTACCCCACATGATTGAACGTCCACCAACATGGTATCCACGCATCCAGTCAAAACGCTCCGTTTCATTATAAGGATGATCAACATCATCTACAAACCAGTGTGAAGAAGATTTACGTGTGGTGTAACCCGTACGTGACTGCTTTTGCTGTCTCGCAGCCTCTTCAACCGTTTGACGATCACCATTAGGCAAATCCCATTTGTCAAGGTTAGCGGTCGGATAATCTTCTCGGTGTTTTTTCATAGGTCCTCTTTCGAGAACTAGGGTCTTCAAGCCGTTTTCGCACAACTCCTTTGCCGCCCAGCCACCGCTAATTCCGGTACCAACGACAATCGCGTCATACGACTCTTGCTCTTCGTTGAAATAAAATTTACTCATTGTTGTCAATAGTTTAGTTGGTACAATTTAGAGAAACCAATGATATTTTTCTACATTTAGTGGCCTTTTGAGGCAAACTTTAACAAGATAACAACGAAACAACACTAATCCTTACACAATAATCAATTATGAAAACAAGCATACGCATTCAACTCTCGTTCATGATGTTCCTAGAATTTTTTATCTGGGGTGGCTGGTTTGTAACTATGGGTATTTTCTTACCGAGCACTTTAGGAGCAACAGGATCAGAAAGTGCGATGGCCTATTCTACCCAAAGTTGGGGGGCGATTATTGCTCCCTTCATTATCGGTCTTATCGCCGATCGCTATTTCAATGCCGAGAGAATTCTAGGGGTACTTCACCTTGTAGGAGCATTTTTAATGTACCAAATGTCAATAGCAGAAAATTTCGCAGTGTTCTACCCCTATGTTTTGGGGTATATGATTGCCTATATGCCAACCCTAGCTTTAGTGAACTCTGTTTCCTTTAACCAGATGACCAACCCTGCAAAAGAATTTTCTCCGATTCGTGTTTTCGGTACGATCGGATGGATCCTTGCCGGATTAATCATCAGCTTCGTTTTCAAATGGGACGCGCCTGAATCAGTCGCACAGGGAGCACTTAGAAACACTTTCTTAATGACAGGTATCGCTTCGGCAATCTTAGGATTATTCAGCTTTACACTTCCAAAAACACCTCCTACTGCTAAAAAAGGAGCAGTGACGATTAGCGATATTTTGGGTCTCGATGCATTGAGTCTTCTTAAGGACAGAAACTTTTTAGTATTCTTTTTATCGTCGGTACTTATTTGTATTCCGTTAGCATTCTACTATCAGCACGCAGCACAATTCTTAGGTGAAATTGAAGTAGCTAACCCGGCAGGTAAAATGACGATCGGACAAATTTCAGAAGTTCTTTTCATGCTTCTTTTACCGGTATTTTTTACCCGTTTCGGATTCAAGAAAACGATTCTAGTAGGTATGGCTGCATGGGCAGTTCGTTACTTCCTATTCTCCATCGGAAATGCAGATGACGGAGTTTTCCTACTACTTCTCGGGATCGCCCTACACGGTATTTGCTACGATTTCTTTTTCGTATCCGGCCAAATTTACACCGACACCAAAGCAGGTGATAGTGTAAAAAGTGCCGCCCAAGGTCTAATTACTTTAGCCACTTATGGCGTAGGTATGCTTGTTGGATTCTGGATTGCAGGACAAATCACTGATAGCTATGCTCTTAGCAATGGTGGTCATGACTGGAAGCAAATTTGGGTTCTTCCTGCCCTATTTGCCATTGGGGTTTTTGTGTTATTTGCGGTATTTTTCCGTTCTGAAAAAGTGGAATACAAATCATAATTATGCCGAAGAAAATCAAACTTGGAATATTAGGTGGCGGAGGTGACTCCTTAATCGGAATCGTTCACCGAATTGCAGCGTTCATTAATGATAACTACGAAATTGTCGGAGGGGTTTTCAATCCAGACAAAAATGTAAGTATCGAATTTGCAAAACATATCGATATTCCGACCAATCGCATTTATGCGACGGTTGAAGAGTTAGTGGCTGCCGAAAATGCACTACCCGAAGAGGAGCGCATGCAAGTTGTCAGTATCCTGACCCCTAACTTTCTTCATTTTCCGATGGCAAAAACGCTTCTTGAAAATGGATTCAATGTCATCTGTGAGAAACCGATGACTACCACCTATGAGGAGGCTAAAGAAATAGCAGCCCTTCAAGAAAAGGGTGGAGCGGTGTTCGCACTTACGCATACCTATACCGGATACCCGATGGTGCGTCAGATGAGAGAAATGATTCGCTCAGGAGCCATTGGAGACGTTCACAAGGTGGATGTTCAGTACTACCAAGGGTGGATCAATCCGCTCATTCACGATGAAGCCTCAAGAAAAGCGACCTGGAGACTGGATCCTGAAAAATCAGGAATTTCATGCTGTGTTGGGGATATCGGGGTTCACGCCTTTAACCTTGTAGAATACACCACAGGTCTCGAAATAAAAGAAGTACTAAGCGACTTCAATTTCTTATACGATGATAACGTAATGGATGTGGATGCGACCGTATTAGTTCGTCTTGACAAACATGTAAAAGGAGTGGTTCGATCGAGCCAAATTGCTACGGCCGAAGAAAACAATATCGTTCTTTCCATCTATGGAAAAGAAGGTGGCTTAAAATGGGAACAAGAAAACCCCAATTATCTATACCTGCTTAAAGAAGGGCAACCCATGCAAGTTCTTAAGCCAGGACATGGATACAACAGCGAGTTTTCATTAGAGGGTACCAAAGTACCTCCGGGCCACCCTGAAGGGCTTTTCGATGCAATGGCCAATATTTACCTGGGTGTTGCGAAAGCGGTTCGTGGAGAAACCTACCATGACGGGGCATTCCCAACAGTTACTGATGGTCTTCGCGGAATGAACTTCATTGAAGCCACCGTTGAATCGAATGCTAAAGGAAATGTTTGGGTCACTTTAGACTCTTAACAATAAAAAACAACGCTATGAAAACGATTAAAGGACCTGCGGTATTTCTAGCGCAGTTTATCGACAGTAAACCCCCATTTAATTCCCTAGAAGGGCTATGTCAATGGGCAGCAGACTTAGGATATAAAGGAATTCAAATCCCAACTTGGGAATCTTTCTTAATTGATTTAGATAAGGCGGCCGAAAGCCAAGACTATTGTGACGAACTTAAAGGAAAGATCGCCTCATTCGGGTTAGAAATCACCGAACTATCGACTCACCTTCAAGGTCAGTTAGTAGCAGTACACCCTGCCTATGACCTAATGTTCGATAATTTTGCACCCGATGCCGTAAAAAACAATCCAAAAGCAAGAACAGAGTGGGCGATTGATACAGTTAAAAAAGCAGCTACAGCAAGTAGACGTTTAGGACTTAATGCACATGCCACCTTTTCGGGTTCACTATTATGGCACACGATGCACCCTTGGCCTCAACGCCCTGCAGGTTTAGTTGAAATGGGCTTCGAAGAATTAGCTAAAAGATGGATGCCTATTTTGAATCACTTTGACAAAGAAGGAGTGGATGTATGTTACGAGGTTCACCCGGGAGAAGATATCCACGATGGGGATACTTTCGAACGTTTTCTCGAAGCAACTGGCAATCATAAACGCGTAAATATTCTTTACGATCCGAGTCATTTTGTGCTTCAACAGTTGGACTATATCGAATACATCGATCATTATCATGAATTCATCAAGGCCTTCCATGTGAAAGACTCAGAGTTTAATCCGACCGGAAAAAAAGGAGCCTTCGGAGGATACAACGATTGGTCTGATCGCGCGGGACGTTACAGATCTCCTGGTGATGGGCAAGTAGACTTTAAAACCATTTTTTCTAAACTTACCCAATACGGATGTGATGTTTGGGCTGTAATGGAATGGGAATGTTGCATCAAGAGCCCAGAACAAGGAGCCAGAGAAGGTGCTACATTTATCAAAAATCACATCATTGAAGCCACCGAAAAAACCTTTGATGATTTTGCAGGAGGCGATGTCAATAAAGACGAACTTAAAAAGATCTTAGGACTATGAAAGCAACCGCCTTAATTGCACTTGGAGCCCTTATTTTAGGATGTGCAAACCCCACTCAGAAAGCCGCCGAGACAACCACTCAAGAAAACGATTGGGAGGTACTTTTCGATGGTACTTCTACAGATAAATGGAAGAAATACAATGGGGATTCCATGTCAGAGGCATGGAAGATCGAAGATGGAGCACTCGTATTTTATCCACCTAAAGAAGGATCTCAATGGGGAAAAGGTCACAATATTGTTACCAAAGAAAACTACCATAGCTTTGAGTTAGCACTTGAATACAAAGTTGCAGAGGGAGCCAATAGTGGAGTTTTCTGGGGCATTATCGAAGACGAGCGCCTTGCAGAACCTTACCTAAGTGGTCCAGAAATTCAGGTCTTAGATAATAAAAGACATCCTGACGCAAAAGCAGGTCTTACTCACCAAGCGGGTGCGCTTTACGATATGGTTGCGCCTTCAAAAGACGTCACCTTGCCTGCAGGAGAATGGAATACCCTATCCATCACTATAGACTACTTTGCCAATCAAGGAATTGTGATACAAAATGGCGAAGAAATCGTGAACTTCCAAGTACATGGCGAAGGATGGAACGAGCTTGTTGCCAATTCTAAATTTGCCGATTGGACAGCTTTCGGTAAATATCGTACCGGTAAAATTGGGCTTCAAGATCACGGCGATGTGGTTGCCTACAGAAATATTAAAATTAGAAGAATAAACGCTCCAAATATGGAACAAGAACCTACTACTCCAGAGGCAACTGAATTATATGAGCCCGTACCTCCAAGAGTAACACCCGGTGTAAACGGTAGTGCTCCTAGCGATGCTATCGTATTGTTTGATGGTACCTCATTAGACGCATGGGAGAGCGCCAACGGTGGCGAGGCTCCATGGATTTTAAATGAAGACGGAAGTATGACGGTTGCCGATCGAACAGGTGACATCAGAACTAAAGAAGTATTCGGAAGCGTTCAATTGCACCTAGAGTGGAGATCTCCGGCAGACGTACGAGGATCTAACCAGTCACGCGCTAATAGCGGTGTATTTTTGCAAGAGAAGTATGAGGTTCAGGTGTTAGACAACAATGACAACCCAACCTATGTAAATGGTCAAGTGGGTTCTGTTTACAAACAAGCAATTCCATTAGCAATGGCTTCAGTGCCTTCAGGAGAATGGAATACCTACGACATTATTTTTCATGCTCCAGAGTTTGACGAGGCAGGCAACCGAACCAAAGCCGGTACACTAACGGCAATACACAACGGAGTCCTTATTCAAGACCATTACGAATTAAAAGGAACTACCGAATACATCGGATGGCCAAAGAACACTCCGCACGGACCAGGTCCTCTTAGACTGCAAGATCACGGTGACAACTCTGGCGTGAGCTACAGAAACATTTGGATTAGACCTCTTTAAATAGGGGTCTTTTCCTACCTTTGCGGCCTATGATACACTCGATGACCGGATTCGGTCGACATATAGAGCACTTAGGCACAGAAAAAATTACCGTTGAGTTTAAATCACTGAACAGTAAAAACCTAGATCTTAATCTAAGGTTACCACAAACACTTCGCGCTCACGAAATCGATTTTCGAAAGAAAATAGCTGAACAGCTTACTCGAGGAAAGGTTGAGGCTTATATCTATATCGAGTCAGAAACGGTGAGAACCCCTGCTCAAATCAATGAGCCCGTTGTTTCAGAATACTTAAGGCAAATCAAGAATTTTGCAGAAGGGGATGATTTAGCCGCATTAGCCTTAGCCCTTAAAATGCCTGAGTCACTCACTCAAGAAAAGCAGGAAGCAGACGAAAATCAAATACGCAGTGTAAATACTGCCTTAGACAATGCCCTAGAAGCCCTTATTAGCTTTAGAAAACAAGAAGGTGAACAATTGATGCTCGATATTCAATCGCGCATTGATTTAATCGCAAAGCATCTCGAAGAGGTACTCGCTTTAGATGAGAAGCGAAGAGAAGGGGTTCGAAGTCGTTTAGAACAAGCCGTCGCCCAACTGAAAGAATCTGTAGATGAGAATAGATTCGAGCAAGAACTCATCTACTATCTTGAGAAATATGATATTACCGAAGAGAAGGTTCGATTAAAAAATCATCTTTCTTACTTTCTAAAAACAGCCACTGAAAGTGAAGCTCCTGGTAAAAAGCTAGGCTTTATCGCTCAAGAGATCGGACGTGAAATCAACACGATCGGTTCTAAGGCTAATGATGCCTCCATTCAACGTGAGGTAGTGCAAATGAAAGATGAACTTGAAAAAATTAAAGAACAGTTATTAAATGTCCTTTAACACCGACAAGCTTATCGTCTTTTCAGCACCCTCGGGTAGTGGCAAAACAACGATTGTTAGACACTTACTAGAGCAAACAGACCTGCCTCTAGCCTTTTCAATTTCAGCCACTACTAGAGCTCCCAGAGGCACAGAAAAAGATGGTGAAGATTACTATTTCCTAAGTCCAGAGGCTTTTAAAAGTAAGATTGAAAAAGGTGAGTTTTTAGAATACGAAGAAGTCTATCCCGGATTGTTCTATGGCACCTTAGCATCTGAGGTAAAGCGACTTTGGAATGAAAAAAAAGCGGTACTCTTCGACATTGACGTTATGGGAGGTATGTCGATAAAAAAAAGCTTTCCGGCCGAAACGTTAACGGTATTTATTCAGCCCCCATCGATCAAGACACTTGAAAAGCGATTAAGGTCTAGAAATACCGATACCGAAGAAACGCTGCAAATTAGACTCAGTAAGGCCCAACAAGAATTAGATCAGGCACAGACCTTTGATGAGATTGTGATCAATGACGACCTTGCAACAGCACTATCACAAACTGAAGAACTCGTAAGATCCTTTTTAGCGAAATGAGTGAGAAAAAGAAAATAGGACTGTTTTTCGGGACATTCAACCCTATGCATCGGGCACATTTACTCCTCGCCAACCACATTGCAGAAAATAGTGATCTATATCAAGTATGGTTCGTCATTACTCCGAAGAGCCCTTTCAAAAAGAAGGTTAGTCTAGCGAGTGATATTGATCGCTATCAGATGGTTTACGATGCGATTGAAGATTATCCAAAATTCAGAGCGAGTAAGATTGAATTTGATCTTCCTCAACCCAATTACACTGCAGATACGCTCGCACACTTAGAAGAGCAGACCAATTATCAGTACGATTTCAGTCTAATTATGGGAGAAGACAATCTTGCTCATTTTCATAAATGGAAGAATTACGAATCACTATTAGCCAATTACCGCATATTAGTGTATCCTAGAGTAAGTCCGCTTAGAACTCCTCCGCCTGAAGAAATCGATAAACACCAAAGTGTGCAACGCATTAAAGCACCCATTATCGAGCTTTCGTCTTCTTATGTTAGAGAACAGATTAAGCTAGGACATGAGGTGAGACCGCTTTTACCTAACTCTGTGTTTGAGTTTATTGATTCAAAGAACCTCTACCGCTAACGAGCTCATCTGTTCCTAGATAAGACGCGTCGCTATTGTAATACCAAGAACGAATCTTAGGCATCTTTATTCCTTCAACCGTTTCGAGTTCTTCTAACAAGATGTATTCCCCGTCTCCGATCGCCTCATTGTGGTAGAATTGGTAAGCGATTAGTGCATAATTTTCAGGGTTGAAATAGAAATACCAAGTATCTGATCCGACCGAAGGGTCATAAGTAACACGCATTCTTATCGACTCTCTCCCGTGAAAAATGACTCGTTCAGTCTTAGGATCGATTTGTGCGCCGGGATCTTTGAGTTTCATCGGTAGACCATACAAATAAGTGTGGTAATCTCGTAACTTCAGTGTTCTCGCCTGAGTTAACGAATCCTCAGTAGCATATACTCCCTTGTCGATGCGATAGGTTTTGGTAGCGTCCCCTCTAGTTTCGATGAGTTCAAAATATTCTTGCGACAAATCGATGATCACCTCTCTTGTGAAAGAAGGCTTGTCTTTTGAAGTTACCTCAATAGTAAAGGACCCACTAAATTGTTCCCAATTTCCCTCAGGGTCGTGGTACCCTATTGAGGAAGCTAAAATATCCTTAGCCCATGCTTGTGCGGATAGATTTGCCGGGAATAATAATACACTCCCTAGAATCATTAAAAGATTGCGCATCGTCTGTTTTATCTTAAAGGTAAGGGAATAGAATTAAGTATATTCGCCTAAAAGGAATGACTATGAACTGGGAGCACTTATTATCCTTGTCACGTGAAGGGGATACGGTCAAAAGGCTAAGAAGCGATCAAGATGAAACTCGGCTAGGATTCGAAGTAGATTATGATCGAATCATCTTCTCTTCGGCCTTTAGAAGTTTACAAGATAAGACTCAAGTAGTTCCCCTTCCTATTCAAGCGGCAAGTAGAAAAGGATTCGTACATACTAGACTCACTCATAGTCTTGAAGTCTCCGTAGTCGGACGTAGTATCGGGCGTCTCGCCGGAAAAATCATTCTCGATCGCCACCCCGAATTAGTTTCAGAAGGCTATCGTTTCAATGATTTTGGAGCTATTGTGGCAGCGGCAGCCTTAGCTCATGATATCGGTAACCCACCATTTGGACACAGCGGAGAAAAAGCAATCGGAAATTTCTTCTCCAAAGGGCCCGGCAAAATTTATGCTGACAAACTCTCTGAGGGGCAATATACCGACCTTATCAAATTTGAAGGTAATGCGAATGGCCTAAGGCTTTTGATCGAAAGTAGAGAAGGTGTTCCTGGAGGTCTAAGGTTAAGCTATGCTACATTAGGGGCCTTTGTAAAGTATCCGAAAGCCTCCATTCCGCATCAACCAACTACTCACGTAGCCGATAAAAAGTATGGTGTGTTTGAAGCCAACTGGAAATCATACACTCAAATAGCCAACCAGTTGGGTCTTCAAAAAGAGAAAGGCGGTTATTATCGTCACCCTTTAGTTTACCTCGTAGAAGCCGCCGACGATATTTGTTATACCCTCATTGATTTTGAAGATGCTATTAACATGGGGTATATCTCTGAAGACTATGCCTTAGAAAATCTAATCAATCTGGTCAAGAACCAAATTGATGGAGCAAAGTATCGAAGTCTTACCACTACCGCTGATAGAATTAGTTATTTACGAGCTTTAGCGATCGGTACCCTAGTTAGCGAGGCTGTTAAATTATTTGCTGATCATGAAGAGGCTATCTTATCTGGACAACTTGAAAAGAGCCTAATTGATTACAGTGCTCACAGCGCAGCGATAAGGGATATCATTGATCTTAGTGTAAAAAATCTATATCAAGCAGACGAGGTCATTGAAAAAGAAATTGCCGGATATCAAATCATCAGCAATCTATTGGAACATACCTCCTCGGCCTTATGTGCCCAAGCGGCAGATCAAAAAACGGTTTACGATAAGCTCATTTTAAGTCGCATACCTACCCCCTATCAATCGGTACCTGGTCAAGATTTGTACAAGAGTTTATTGAATGCTTCAAGTTTTGTAGCAAGCCTTTCTGACTCTCAAGCGATTCAGCTAAACCAGACGATTCAGGGTATCTTTTAAAACCTGCTCGACACTAGTCAGGTCTAGCCCGATGTGTTTATAGAGCTCATCTACCTTCCCCTGAGGAACGAATTGATCGCTAACCCCCATGCATTTAGCCTCCCCTTTAAAGCCGAGTGAATTGAGCTGGTATATGATTCCTTGCCCCCAGGAGCCTTCAATCGCTCCCTCTTCAAGAGTAATTACCGCCTCGTAGTGTTTCGAAATATGATTTAATAGCTCCATATCGAAGGGCTTAATAAAGGGAAAGTGATAACTGTCTACGGCATAAGAAGATAACTCCTCAGCATAAGTAGATAAGGTACCCGTAGACAATAGCGCAATTCGAGCCTGGTTAGATGGGTTAATGGCGATGGCCTTACCCCATTCTAAAGTATTACCCTTAGGAGTGAAATCAAAAATATCAGCCGAACCTCTAGGGTACCGAATTCCTACTGGGCCCGAAAGTTGGCCTGACTGAAACTGTTCGACGACTGTTTTCAAACTTTGACACAGCTCTTCTGGGTTTTTTGGTGCAAGCAGCGAAAAGTTAGGTATGGAACGAAGTGCTGAAATATCAAACATACCGTGATGTGTAGGGCCATCCTGTCCTACAATTCCTGCTCGATCTATGGCAAAAATAACCGGGAGCTTCTGTAGCGCTACGTCATGAATAATCTGATCAAAGGCTCTTTGTAAAAAAGTTGAGTACAAGTGACAAACAGGAAGAAGCCCTTCGGCTGCTAGGCCCGCAGAGAAGGTTACCGCATGTTGTTCTGCAATGCCCACATCGAAAGTTCTTTCGGGGTACACTTTCTTAAATAAATGGAGTCCGCTACCCGATAACATCGCGGGTGTAACGGCAACCAATCGCTGTTCACTCTCTCCTAGGTGCACCATTGAGCGAGCAAAAACATCTTGATATTTCAAGGGCTCATTAGAGGTGATTCGTTCTCCAGTAGTTGGTTCGAATTTCCCGGGGGCATGATACGTTATTTGATCGGCTTCTGCTTGCGCTAAACCTTTACCCTTAATCGTTCGAATATGAATAAGCTGTGGGCCCTTTTTCGACTTTGCATCCTGAAAGGCGGTTATTAAATCTTCTAGGTTGTGACCATCCACTACCCCTGTATAAGCTAATCCGAGAGACTCAAAGAAGTTCGGATGATTTAAATCCTCGATTTGATTCAAATACTGCTTTAAAGACCCAGTACTTGGATCAATGCCCATATTATTATCGTTAAGAACTACAATAACATTGGCCTTGGTTTCTGCGATATGATTCAGGGCCTCAAAGGCCATACCTCCTACAATCGAAGCATCTCCAATAACCGCAATAAAATGATTGTTATTTTGAGCGAGTTGATTTGCCACCGCCATACCCATTGCAGCAGAAATAGAAGTAGAACTATGACCCGTACCAAAAGAATCATAGACCGACTCCTCACGCTTTGGGAACCCACTTATTCCATTAAAAGTTCTCAAGGTGTCAAAGACCTCATCCCTACCCGTTATTAATTTATGGGCATAAATCTGATGACCCACATCAAACACGATCCCATCATCAGGGGTATCAAAAACCTTGTGTAGGGCAACCGTAAGTTCTACTACACCTAAACTCGCGCCTAGGTGTCCACCTCGTTTAGCAACCACATGAATGATGCGCTCACGCAAATA
>JAHEKV010000052.1 GCA_024638165.1 Flavobacteriaceae bacterium | reverse complement strand
TAGAACACCGCTCCATTATTGTACTGATCTAAGTACGATTCATCTAAGAATTCGATCGAAAGGGTACCTACACCTGCAGCATTAGCAGCAAGGTCAGATACATCTAACTTCGTATTTCCAGACACCGTGAATAATTGATCTGTTACCCCAAGAATATCTTGATTATTCAATGAGTACACTAGATAATGCATACGATTATCACGCTCGAAGCTCACCACGTTGAAGTTGCTCGCTAAGCGATCATTCATACGTATTGCTGCATCCTTATTCACTGAGAACTGAAGCGCAACTACCTCACGGTCAGAGCGGAGCTTAACCGCCCCATTCTGAAGGGCTAACTCAGCTTCACCGACTACTTTGTTACTGAAGTAGTCAGATTTATCCACTGCTTTAGAAAGTGCAATTCTAGAAGTAGCCGTTTCTGGATTAAGAATAATCTCCACAATACCAGAAATATCAGTTACGTTAATAGCTCCATCTAAATTAACATCAGCCACCTCAGGCACGAAAGCCGTTGGTTCAACACCTGTCATGATGTATTCAATGTTTGTAGTAAGGTCAAGTACGTTAACCACATCGTCACCGTTAGCATCTCCGAGCTTAAACGAGTTGACCACTGCAAATTCAAAAATTTCACTAAACTCAGAACCTTGGTAACTCGCATCAACCGCTTGAACCTGGGCAAAGTAGGTGCCTTCTGGTAAGTTGAGTTTCCAACTGGTATTACTTTCTGCGTTACCCGTAGTGGCAACCGCTCTTACACCATCTGCATTAGCTACTGTTGAAAGAACCTCGGTACCATTCTTAGATGTACCTACTTTCAACTCATAGGTAAGTGCAGAATCGGGGTTACCGTTCTTATTCTTAGCTCCACCCCAGTCTACTGTTACTTCGTAGCTGTTTTCAGCGATACGACGTCTTCTTGCAGCTTCAATTGTAGGTGCACCCAAACCAGAGTTATTACCCTCTTTCGCGAGACTAATTCTTGAATTTTGAGCAGTTGCTAGATCTCTAACATTAATGAAGATATCTGCAATCTGTTGAATCTGACCAGAATCATTATTGGCATCTTCTCCATTAAGCACAAAATCAAGGTCACCGTCACCATCAAAGTCTCCAAAGCCTACGTTCGCATCTAGGTAACCCGAAACATCGAATTCAGAATCTTCAAACAATCGAGTGCTTGGATTAAACTCAGCTAATCGAGTGGTACGACCTTCACCTTGAATCGTTCCAGAGTAAAGAATATCATAATATCCGTCGTCGTTGAAGTCACCAAAGTCTACGTTAGACTTACGAATGTCAGGCAATCCAACTTCTAAGACCGCGAAATTTTGAATGTTACCGGTATTCTTGTAGACTCTGAATGTATCCCCATCACCGGATTGACCAGAGAAGACCACATCAAGCAATCCATCCCCATCAATATCTATGAATGATGCTGACCCTTCACGAACAGCAACGAAGTTATTATTGGTCTCTACAAATAAATCTCCATCAAGGTTACCTGTGTTTTCAAAAAGTATGGTCTCATATCCGTCGAAACCAAAACCAGTGAATAACAAGTCATAGTCAGCATCTCCATCTACATCACCTAAATCAAACGATAAGAAGCTCAATCCTTCTAGAGAAGCATTGTTTTCAATTAGTTTCTCGTAGGTGAAGTAGAAATTATCGAATCCAAGCTCTGTTTGACCTTCATTCAGGTTCATTCTAAGTAGATAAACCGCTGCGGTAGCTTCAGATTCAATTTGAGAGCTTGCACCCGCAAGAATCACTTCAGGCATACCATCGTTATTCAAATCTTTGATAGCCACCTTGGCATCGTATAAACTTGGAATCAGGTTGTCGTTTTGGAAGTTGTATCCATTTTGGAATGGTGACATGAAACTAACATCCTCTCCGTTTGCAATCCTTTCAAGAATAATTGGCTGCATGTTAAAGGCTGGATGAATTCTAGATCCGCTCTGCTCTTCTTGAGCATACACAATGTCAACAAACCCATTCTTATTTAAATCTCCTAAACCAAAAGTAGAAGAACCTGCACCCTCTTGTTGTTTAGGTACAAATACTCCATTCTCGAATCCAAAAATATTGATAGCCGACCCATTGTAAGTATAATCGGTTCCAACATTCGATCCAATAAGGTCCATATCTCCGTCGCCATCATAATCTACAAATTCAATTTGCGAACTGGCTGATGGACGAAGTGATCGATCTAAAATACCTCCTAGATTTAAGCGTTTCCAAGAGTAATCTACAGTGAATTGAATCTCATCTGAGAATGCACCACCACGATTACCCGCATCGATTGCTTGAACTGCAGCGAAATAGGTGCCTGGATTCAGGATTAATTCTCGACTATTCAAGGTAGACAGTGCTGGCTCATCGATTAGACGTGTTCCTGTCTCGGTAGAATTCACATATAGAACATCAGATGCACCTGAAGAAGTACCCACACGTAATGCATATCTGAATTCAGAATTCGCATTATCTGTTGGTTTATCCCAATCGAATTGAACTAAACCATTACCAGCGTGAACGGCAGTAAGGTTAGCTACCTTCGCAGGAGCTTCATTAAGGTTAGCAACATTATTTGCCTGGTAAAGAACACTCACAGGAACTCCTGTATCATCGATACCAGTCATGAAAAGATCTAAATCACCATCAAGGTCATAGTCGATCCAATCTACCGTACTTTCTCTAAGAGCAACAAGGTCTACATCTGTTTCAAATAGTCGGTATCCGAATTCTACTCCGCCTAGTGTCACATACAATTTAGTAACAGGGTTACCTTGCTCATCTTCACCGGTGATAACAACATCATTCAACCCATCATTATTGTAATCCGCAAAAGCGAAGTCAGGGTTACTAAGTGGTGTTAATGAAACTCCTAGGTTAGAAACTTGCTGTGTATTACGATTTTCATCAAGACCCATAGCAAAATAATCCATTCGGCTATCTACATCTAGATCTAAGAACATCGTTTTACCATCTCTTAACCAACGATAATTATTGAAGTTATAGTTAGCGTCGAAATTCTGAGAGGCGTCGTAATAACTATTGGTGTAGAATTGGTATCCGAAATTATCTCCTTCAGCAATTCCTGAAATACCAACATCTAAATCTCCATCGTTGTCTGAGTCAAACATATCAATCTCCGCTTGTATTCTACCTTGAGCAGAGAAGAATTCCTCTTGAAGGAAGGTATAGTTACCTAAATTGGTGTAATAAAGAGTTCGATACTGATTTTCCTCATTAATACCAGATATAATTAAATCAGGATCACCATCATTATCGAGATCTCCCCATTCCATATCAGACTGTGAAAGTCCCTCAACAACGTAGTTTGTGCTTAACTGGAAGAATGGTGCACTAGGGCTATCAGATCCTCTATTGATATAAAGTTCAGATACTCTACCAATTGGAGAATTACCACTCAAAGCAACATCAAGCCATCCGTCTTGATCAACATCAACAAACTCAGCATCACCGCCTAAATATTTGGTGAAATTCTGATTGGTATTAACAAAAACACCATCATTATTTCTATAAATATTAGTGATTGTTCCGTCGACACCTGACCCCATAAGTAATAAGTCCATATCTCCATCGCGATCATAATCACCCCATGATACCTTACCGTCTTGAACACCTTCAAATGGTGCTTCAGTAACACGTGTTAAGAAGGTCGCGTCTGTTATGGTAATAGGATCGAAAACAGAAGTTTCTGAAACCCCATTGTCAATACCAGCGATAGATAGTTCTATAAC
>JAHEKV010000025.1 GCA_024638165.1 Flavobacteriaceae bacterium | reverse complement strand
ACCATTTTTATTGCCATTGCAACCTTCTTAGTGATTAAATATTTGAGATTTCCGATGGAGCGCTATGCGAATTCTGCTAGAAGAAGAACCATCGCTAGAATCGCTTCTATTTCGGGAATTGTAGTAATGATTCCTGCTACTTATACTTTCTATGGAGTGTTACAAGAATCCTTATTTAAACGTGATGCTCAGGCTTTTCTTAGAGAAACCGTAGAGAGTTATCCTTTCGAGAATGGAGGAGTGTATCGAAAAGAATTTGCTACACTCGACTACAATAAAGGGGATCATTCTGAGATTAGTGTGATGCTTTTGGGTGCTGCCACAGTCTCTGAAGAAGTGATTACTACTTGGCGTATACGACTTCAATCGTTTGATCGATTAAAGGAGACTGCCTTTGAGGTGATTCAATCATCTGATTCAGACGATCCCAATTCAATGCAATATGTGCTTGAACTTTATGAGAATAAGAAGAGCGAACTATCTTCAAAGGAAGATCAGATTAAACTTCTAGAAAATGAAATTATTCGTCTAAAAGAGTCGATGAGTTTTGCCATTCCATTTACGGCGGTAAGTACGGAGTTAGTAGCTGCATTTCCAGAAGTGAATAAGGTCGGCTATTCAGCTAGAGTTCAAACCGACTTCAGTACTCAGGATACGTTACCCGTTTTTGAAATCGATTATCATTCAGCACTTAAATCAGCGAAGAAGGCAGAATTGAATCCTAGAATTGAGAATTGGTTGAAGGTGCGTTTGCAATTAGATACTCTACTGATTAGATCTAATTAACGATTCTTCTTGTCTATGTATACCGAGCGAACATTTTTAAAGAGTTCTGATGCGTAGACAAAATCACCCACAGCCTGGTTGTCGGTTATGAATATTTCTTCTTTGCTACCTTCCCAAGCTAATTCTCCTTCTTTTAAAAAGACAATCTTCTCACCGATTTCCATTACCGAGTTCATGTCATGGGTGTTGATGAGGGTTGTGATGTCGTATTCCTGAGTGATTTCTTGAATTAGATTATCGATAAGAATTGCGGTCTTAGGATCGAGGCCAGAGTTGGGTTCGTCGCAAAACAGGTATTTGGGGTTAAGGACAATTGCTCGAGCAATAGCAACTCTCTTCATCATTCCCCCCGAAATTTCTGAAGGATATTTGTGATGGGCATCAATGAGGTTGACGCGTTGTAGTACAGAATCAATGCGATCTTTTTTCTCTCCTTTAGATAGTTTGGTGAACATTTCTAAGGGGAATCCTACATTTTCCTCAACGGTCATTGAATCGAAAAGCGCACTCCCTTGAAACACCATTCCCATAGCTTTTCTAAGTTCCCGTTGCTCATCTCTTTCAAGTTCTAATAGACATACCCCGTCATAGGCTATTTTGCCTTGCTCTGGAGTAATTAGCCCGATCAGGGATTTTAGAAATACGGTTTTTCCCGATCCACTTTGCCCAATGATTAGATTCGTTTTTCCTCGCTCAAAAGTGGTGGTAATGTTTTTTAATACCGCTTTTCCTTCAAATGATTTATGTAGCCCTTGAACTTCGATCATTATCCGAGTAGTAATTGAGTAAGTACATAATTAAGTATGATCAAAACGACGCTGGTCCAAATAAATGAAGTTGTTGCAGCTTTACCGACCTCTAAGGCACCCCCTTTAAGATAGTATCCGTGGTAGGCCGGGAGTGTAGCGATAATTACGGCAAACACTAGACTCTTTATAAAGGCATAAACGACATGAAAGACGACAAAGTCTTCTTGTATTCCTGCGATGAATTCAGAAGTAGGTGCATAGCCCCCAAAAACCGCTGCAGACCAGCCTCCGAAGATGCCTACATACATGGAGATGGCAATCGCAAATGGGTAAAATAACATGGCGATTAGCTTTGGAAATATCAAGTAATTCAAAGAATTTACTCCCATAACCTCTAATGCATCAATCTGCTCAGTCACTCGCATAGATCCTATAGAAGAGGTAATATAGGAGCCTACCTTTCCTACCATTATAATTGACGTGAAGGTTGGTGCAAATTCTAAAATTACAGATTGGCGAGTAGCAAATCCGATCAGACTTTTTGGTAAAAACGGGCTAGTTAAGTTGAGTGCGGTTTGAATAGTTACTACTCCGCCGATGAAAAATGAAATGAATATGATAATACCTAAAGAGCTAAAAATGAGCTCGTCAATTTCTTTTAGGATCAGTTTTTTCATCACCCCCCACTTGGTAGGTTTTTTAAACATCTCCAATAACATGAGGCCGTATCGACCAATGTTAGCTAGGTACGTCATATTTCAAAATTACGCTTTTTGAGAGCATTTAACATTGATTTATCCTTCGAACTCATCGCTTGTCTTAGATTTGTAGCATAAACCTTTTACAATGAAAAGAGCCGCCTTAATTCTTTTAGCATTAACTACTGTAGTAAAAATACAGGCACAAGAAGAAAAGCCTTATACTCAGCCGAAACTTGTCGTGGGTATAGTGGTTGATCAAATGAGATTTGATTATTTGACCCGTTTTTGGGATCGATTTGGAGACGGAGGCTTTAAGCGACTGGTTAATGAAGGTTTTGAGGCAAAAAACCACCACTTTAATTATGTTCCTACGGCCACTGGCCCTGGTCATACTTCAGTCTATACCGGAACCACTCCGGCGGTACACGGTATCCTTGGAAACAACTGGTATGATAAATTTCTTAAAGAGTCTGTGTATTGTGCAGCTGATGAGAATTATCCAGACCTGGGAACCGAGAATACAGGGGGAATGGCTCCAACCCGCTTACTGACGACTACAATCACCGATCAGTTAAGATTACATTACCAATTTCGATCAAAAGTTGTTGGTGTGGCGATTAAAGACAGAGGTGCTATTTTACCCGTAGGTCATACGGCTAACGCAGCATACTGGTTCGAAGGTCGCTCAACAGGAAATTGGATTAGCTCAAAATACTACTTTGAGTCACTTCCAAATTGGGTAAAGAAATACAACAAGAAGCATTCTGTTGATCAGTATCGAAAAACTTGGGAAACGCTTGAGCCTTTAAAGTCTTATGTTGAGAGCGGAAGCGATGTGAATAATTATGAAGGTTTATCAAATGGAGAGACTGCTTCGGGCTTTCCTCATCAAATCGACAAGTTGTGGGACCAGAACGGGCAGTACAGCAGTTTAGCTGCGACGCCATTCGGTAACAGTCTCACTACCGATTTTGCCTTCGAAGTAATCGAGCAGGAGCAGATGGGCGCCGATGAGATCCCAGATTTTCTAGCTATTAGCTATTCTTCACCTGACTATGTAGGACACAAATATGGTGTTAACTCCGTAGAGGTTCAGGATAACTACATGAGATTAGACCTTGAATTAGAGCGCCTGTTAGACTACTTAGATGCTCAGGTGGGAAAAGGTGAATACACGTTATTTTTAACTGCAGATCACGGAGCGATTCATGTACCTGCTTTTCTAAACGATCAAAAAATTCCTGCTGGGTACCTTGATAGTAAAGCGATGACAGAACGCTTATATCACGAGGTAGAAGAGCAATTTGGTGACCGCTCACTCATCGAATCTATTTCGTACAATGAAATCTATCTTAATAAGGAAATTTTAAAAGCACTGGAGAAGGAAGGTTTTACTTCAGCCTCGGTACGTACTGCTATTGCGAATATACTCTATGATTTCGATCATGTAGAACGAGTTTATACCTCAGATCAGCTTAGAAATTTTGGCACTACTTCAGGTTTTAATCGAATTATTTACAATGGGTACCATCCCAAGCGATCTGGGGATATTGTATTTGTACAAAGTCCTGGCTACGTATCTTACTCTCGTACGGGTTCAACGCATGGTTCTGCCATGATTTACGATACTCATGTGCCTCTTTTATTTTTCGGAAAGGGAATCCCCGCGGGATCAACTGCAGAGCGAACAGAAATCCCTGATATTGCAACTACTTTAGCGGTACTGTTAGGAATTGGTATGCCAAACGGAACCACTGGTACGCCTATCGAAGACCTACTAGAAGATTAAGTTTACGAGTCATTTTGCGATAGCGCACCCTGCAGATCGCTTTGGCGCTTATATCATTAACGAGTCTTTGATCGTTACGTCTAGATTCAAAATAGCCTTGTAGAAGAGCTATAAGTATGCGTAGACTTTTCTTTTTGAAAGCCAGTTTTAGGGCACTTAAAAGGCTGATTGTAAGATCGTAACCTAAGAGGTGATAACTTGCTCCTCTACGTTTGAAATAATCCAGATTCGTATAGTCTTTATTGGTTGGTCTTAGGTGTTTTACATTCAAGGTAGCCTCAGTCTGAAGGTCAAATCCATTGGCCTCAGCAAGTAAAGTATCTATACTGTCCCAACCTAAGGCAGGGATGAGCCCATCAATCGCATTAAAGCACTCTTTACGGTACAATTTGATGGGTCCACGAATATGGTTTTTGTCGGCTACGGCCTCATATACCCAACGATCCTGTTGCCTTATATAAAGGTGTCCTGAAAACATACCGAGGTTGGGATGATTGCGGAAGGCTCTAATCGCCTCTTCGAAATAATGAGGTGGCAGAACAACATCGGCATCGAATTTTCCGATGAGGTCGAAATCCTTCACCATTTCTAAACCGTGATAAAATGCATGGATATGTTTTGCTCCAGGAATTCGACCTGGATCACTTTGCTTTCTATGGTATTGAATAAATGAGTGGGTAGCTGCTAACTCTCTCACTATATCTGCCCCATTGTCTGTACTCGAATCATCGACTAAGATTAGGAGATCAGGCTTTCGCGTTTGAACCGTAAAGCTATTTATGCACTCGGCAAGGTACTTTTCTTCGTTATAGAAAGGAATTATAACGACGAGCTTCATAGCTTCACTAGTATCGATAAACGATGCAGTTTAAGTTCATTCCGGCTCCTACACTTGCGAATAGAATAACATCGCCTTTAGTCAGTTCGTGTTCAGGCATTTGATTTCTTCGAACCATGTCAAAAAGGACGGGTACCGTAGCAACCGAGTTATTACCTACTTCTTTAATATTCATTGGCATCACCCCATCCGGAGCATCTGCTTTGAATTTGCGGTAAAGTCTTTTCACCATTGCTTCATCCATTTTTTCATTGGCCTGATGCAAAAACACTTTCTTTACCTCTGATATTGATACCCCTGCCTCTTCTATAGCTTCAGCCATGGCGCTAGGAACATGTACTACGGCTAGCTCGTAGACTTTTCGTCCGAGCATTTTAATGTAACGAGTATGGTCCTTGTCGGATGTTTTGTTTCCTTTTCCAAAATAAAGGTAGTAGGCCTCATCGTTGGCTAGTGTGGTAGTGACATTAGCAAGAATATTACCTCCGTCATTGGTTTCACTTACAATTGTAGCTCCGGCACCATCGGCAAAGATCATACTATCCCGGTCGTTTATATCTACTACTCTCGAAAGTGCTTCGGCTCCAATAACCAAGCAATTCTTCGCCATTCCGCTTTTGATGAATGCCTTAGCTTGAATAACTCCTTCTACCCACCCAGGGCAACCAAAGATCATGTCGTAAGCAACGCACTTTGGATTTTGTATACCTAACTTATTTTTAACTCTAGAAGCTAAACTAGGAAGTAGATCAGTTTGAATTTCTCCATGACGAACATCGCCGAAGTTGTGGGCAAAGATGATGTAATCAATTTCTTCAGCAGAGATTTTTGCATTTTCGATGGCTTTTTGTGCTGCGAAAAAGCCCATATCTGAAGTATTAAGGTGGGGCTCTAGGTAACGTCTACTCTCAATCCCTGTAATGGCTTGAAATTTTTCAATGATTTCCTTGTTATCCGCCTCGAAGGCCTTTCCGTTTTCATCGATAAATTCGCTTTTTTCGAATTGGCTGTTCGGTTGGATAATCTCGGGAAGGTAATGCCCCGTACCTATAAAACTTATATTCATGAAGTCTGGTTATAGTGGACTAAGTTAAAAAAAAAGGGACGTCTAGTGTGAAAACTAGTTCGTCCCTTTATACGGGGTTAATTAAGATTAACTCTGGTAGGCTTCTATGGGTGCGCAACTACAAATTAGATTGCGGTCTCCAAAGGCTTCATCTGCTCTTCTCACTGAAGGCCAGAATTTACTTTCTTCTACAAAAGGTAGTGGATAAGCAGCCTGTCTTCTAGAATATGGAAACTCCCATTTGTCAGCGGTAAGCATAGCCATAGTGTGCGGTGCGTTTTTCAAAACGTTCACAGGATTGTTTGCATCGCAGTGATCAATTTCATCCTTAATAGCCAGCATCGCTTCACAGAATCTATCGATTTCTTCTAGGCCTTCACTTTCTGTAGGCTCAATCATCATTGTACCTGCTACCGGGAATGAAACGGTAGGAGCGTGGAAGCCGTAATCCATTAATCGTTTTGCGATATCTGTCACTTCGATTCCTTTTTCTTTGAAAGGTCTACAATCGATAATTAATTCGTGAGCGGCTCTCCCTTTTTCTCCGGTATAAAGTACGGGATAACTAGATTCTAAACGCTCCTTGATGTAATTCGCATTGAGTATCGCGTACCTGGTAGAGTCAGTGAGACCTTCGCTTCCTAACATTCGGATATAAGCGTATGAAATAAGACAGGCTAATGCGCTACCGAACGGGGCTGCAGAAATTGCTGTAATGGCTTCAGAACCACCTGTTGGTATAATTGGATTACCTGGCAGGAATGGAGCTAGTTGAGGTGCTACACAAATAGGACCTACACCGGGACCTCCACCACCGTGTGGTATAGCGAAAGTTTTGTGCAAATTAAGGTGACAAACATCTGCACCAATGGTAGCCGGGTTCGTTAACCCTACTTGAGCATTCATGTTAGCCCCATCCATATACACCTGACCACCATGCTCATGAATGAGTGCCGTGATTTGTCGAATCGAAGACTCGAACACCCCGTGAGTTGAAGGATAAGTAACCATCAATGCGGCCAGTTGACTAGAGTGTTGAATGACTTTTTCCTCTAAGTCGGCAAGGTCTATATTTCCCTTTTCATCTGTTTTAGTAACGACTACTTTCATTCCGGCCATAACCGCAGAAGCAGGGTTGGTACCGTGAGCAGAAGCAGGGATAATACAAATATTTCTGTGCTGATCTCCTCTAGCGTGGTGATACGCTCTGATGGTCATAAGACCTGCATATTCACCTTGGGCTCCTGAGTTGGGTTGGAGTGAAGTAGCAGCGAATCCAGTAACCTCATTTAAGTACTGTGTTAACGCCTCAAGGATGATACCGTAACCTTCAGCTTGTTTTACTGGAACGAAGGGGTGTAGATTCGCGAATCGAGACCAGCTTAGAGGTAACATTTCTGTAGCTGCATTTAACTTCATTGTACAGCTACCTAAGGCAATCATCGAATGGTTGAGTGCCAAATCTTTCTTTTCAAGTCTTTTGATATAGCGCATTAGCTCGGTTTCGCTTCGGTAGCGCTGAAAAACTTCGTGCTCTAGGTAACTGCTGGTTCTTGTATTCGCTTCTTTTAATGAAGGATCAAGTGCCTGCTCAAGTCTTGAGTTTAATTCGTCGATTGAGACAGTATTACCTGTCAGAACTTCGATAAGTTTTTGTAAATCTTGGATTGAGGTGGCCTCATTCAATGAAAAACTAACCTCATTGGCTGATGGATAATATAGATTGATTGAAGCTCCTTCTGCTCTATGCTTTAGGACTGCGGCATCTATACCTTTGAAATATAAGGTATCAAAGTATTCCTCATTCATTGAGATCATCCCTGCTTTAGCCGTTTCTTCTGCCACTATTTGGGTTTTTCTATGGATAGCTGAAGCAATTGATTTCAGTCCGTCAGGACCATGATATACCCCATACATACCAGCCATAACCGCTAATAGCACCTGAGCTGTACAGATATTTGAGGTGGCTTTATCGCGCTTTATGTGCTGCTCTCTCGTTTGCAATGCCATTCGAAGTGCAGGGTTTCCGTCGGTATCTACCGTTCTACCAATAATTCTACCAGGAACGTTTCTACGATAGTCGTGCTTGGTAGCGAAATAGGCGGCGTGAGGACCTCCATATCCCAGAGGAATACCAAAGCGCTGTGTTGTTCCAACAACAGCATCAACACCGTAGCTTCCCGGTTCTTTTAGTAAGGTAAGGCTAAGTAGATCGGCAGCTACTGCAACCTTAATATCAAGTTCTTTCGATTTAGTGACTAATTCACCTAAATCGCAAATGTTGCCATATTTGCCTGGGTACTGTGCAATAACTCCGAAATACGAATCATTCGGATTAAATTCCTGAATCGGTCCTTGAACCAACTCGATTTCAAGAGGAGTTGCTCTGGTTTGCAGTAGAGAATAGGTTTGAGGTAAAATCTCAGAATCAACATAGAATTTAAGAGCTCCTCTCTTTTTCTGATCTCTACTTCGAAGGTCAAAAAGCATGGTCATGGCTTCAGCTGCAGCCGTACTCTCATCGAGCAACGAGGCATTAGCAATCTCCATACCTGTTAATTCGATAACCATGGTTTGGTAGTTCAGTAGTGCCTCAAGTCTTCCTTGAGCAATTTCTGCTTGGTAAGGAGTATAGGCAGTGTACCAGCCCGGGTTCTCTAGAATATTTCTCTTGATCACTGATGGAGTGATTGAAGGGTGATATCCTAACCCTATGTATTGACTGAAGAGTTGATTCTTTTGAGAAAGCACTTCGAGATGAGTCAGAAGTTCATTTTCAGACATTGCCTCAGGCAAGTTCATCTCTTTTTTTAGGCGGATATCATCAGGAATGGTTTCATCGATTAAAGTAGCCATCGAAGAAATGCCAATCGTCTTAAGCATGGTGGTTAATTCACCGCTTTGAACGCCGATGTGTCTTTTTGCAAAAGGAGTACTCATCAATTATCAATTTTAGGAGTGTAAAATTACCGAATAAACTCTTTTTTGAAGCATTGTGACCCGCTATAAATGAGTCATTTATTAAAAAGTGTTGAGAAGTACTACTTTTGTTTAATGAAGTGGATAAAGCTATTGTGGGATATCTATGTGAAGGGCAGTATTCATGTGGCTTTATCTGTTTTTTCAATGGCTGCTTTAAGTCTTATTAGCTTAAACAAAAATATCCCTGAGCTACCGTTGTCGATCGTCTTTTTTGCAAGCTATGTTTATTACAATTTGATCAAGTTTGCTCCGGTAGGTTTTAAAGGAACGAATCAGCCAACTATTTTCTGGAATTGGTTGAAGTTGTCTACGCTCTTTTCCCTTTTGATTTTGCTGTATCTAGTCAAGGACTTATCTCAGGATTCGTGGATAATTCTCGCTTTATCTTTATTTTTTGGGGTGCTTTATGTTCAAAAAGAACTGCTTCCAATTTCTAGAGAAAATGGATGGATTAAGGCTTTTTTGGTTAGTCTGGTTTGGGCTCTCATCACAGCGGTTTTGCCATTTACTTTATTACAGGAAGCTTGGTTCGGTTTAGAGGTCATTTTGTTGTTTTTGTCTCATTTTTTTCTGGTACTAGCTTTACTTGTTCCCTTCGAGATAAGGGATATGAGTGTCGATCAGCTTATGTTACCCAACTTAGCTCAGCAGTTGGGAGTTCAGAAGATAAAATGGGTCGGATACCTTTCCTTAATTCTATCGATCACCCTTTGGATGTTGGCCACAGAACTTGGGGTCTATTTTCAATGTGCCTATTTCATCTTCTATTGTATTACGGCAGCTTTCATTGCCGGTGCTAGAATAGATCGACCGCAGAGTTATACCTCGCTATGGGTCGAGGCGACACCGATATTTTTATTAGGGAGTGTTTGGGTGTTAGGCCTTCTTTAGCTCTTCAGCACCTTTAATCACCTTGTCTTTCAAAGACTCTTTGAAGTCGATGATTTTTTCTAGCAAGTCGGGATTAGAGATTGCAATGATTTGAGCAGCAAGAATTCCAGCGTTCTGAGCTCCGTCTAAAGCAACTGTGGCTACAGGAACTCCCCCTGGCATTTGGAGAATAGAAAGAACAGAGTCCCATCCGTCAATTGAATTTCTGCTTTTTACAGGAACGCCGATTACAGGTAATGGACTCATTGAGGCGACCATTCCCGGTAAATGAGCAGCGCCACCGGCTCCAGCGATGATTACCTTAATACCTCTGAGGTGAGCATTCTTTGAAAATTCAAATAGCTTTTCAGGAGTTCTGTGAGCAGAAACGATGTCTACTTCAGTTTCTACTCCAAGTTTTTTTAAAACGGCTACCGCCTCGTTCATAACAACGAGGTCACTAGTACTTCCCATGACAATGGCTACACTCATCGAGATATGACTTTAATTAAATCTTTCACTTTTCTTGCTCTAAGATACACTTCTTCGAGTTCTTCACCTATAATGGTTACATGCCCCATTTTTCTAAAGGGTCTTGTTTCGGCTTTTCCGTAAATATGTGGAGATACACCTTCTATGGCCAAAGCTTCATCGAGTCCTTTGTAGTGTACAGGACCAGTATGCGATTCTTCGCCTACCAGATTAACCATTACTGCGGCTACTTTTGAATCGGTAGCTCCTAAGGGTAAGTCTAAGATTGCTCTTATATGCTGTTCGAATTGGTCAGTATAACTGCCTTCTAAACTGTAGTGTCCACTATTATGAGGTCTTGGGGCAACCTCATTAACATAGATTGACCCGTCTTTTCCTAAGAAAAGCTCTACAGCTAAAAGACCGGTAACACCGAGGCTTTTTGCTACTGTAAGTGCAAGTTCTCTTGCTTTATTCGCGATAGTACCGTCAATGTTTGCAGGGCAAACCACGAATTCAACTTGATTCGCTTCAGGGTGAAAATCCATTCCGACTACAGGGTAGCTTTTCTGTTCTCCAGAGGCTGAAGAGGCTACGATTACTGCTAGTTCTTTCTCAAAATCGATTAGTTCTTCGATAAGACAAGGGACATCAGGTAGCTCGTTGAAGTCTTCCGTGGATTTTAAAATCTTTACTCCTTTGCCGTCATATCCGCCTGTTGCAGACTTCCATACACATGGGAAGCTCCCTGTCGCCTTTTGGGCATCTGCAGTGCTCTCAAAATTCTGGAACGGAGCAGTTGCTATTTGGTGACTGGCGTAATGCGATTTTTGTAAACACTTATTACCAATAATTTCTAGTGCTTCAGGCTCTGGGTAAACCTTTACTCCTTCTGATTTTAATTTTTTGAGGGCTTCTACGTTAACATGCTCGATTTCAATGGTTAGCACGTCGACCTTTTTTCCGAATTGGTAAACAGTTTTAAAGTCTTTCAGGTCGCCTTGTACGAAATGATTACAGGCAAATCTAGAAGGGGCCTCACTAGAAGGATCTAGGACGAAGGTTTGAATATCCCATCTTCTAGTGGTGTAAAGCAGCATCTTTCCAAGTTGCCCACCTCCTAAAATACCTAACTTAAAATCTGAAGAGAAATAATGCATAAAATCTGAATTCGAGACAAAAATAAGGCAATTCTAAAATTGTATCTTTACCCCCTTAATAACAACCTATCATGCGTATCGCAGACCTTGAATTTGAACCCTTCTTAGATCAAAGCGAGATAGAGTCAGCTATTGAGAAGGTGGCAGTTGATGTCGCGAAGGATTATGAACAGAAAAACCCATTATTTATTGGGGTTTTAAACGGTTCGTTTCGTTTCGTTTCTGAGTTTATAAAGCACTATCCTCATTCTTGTGAAGTGAGTTTCGTGAAGTTGTCGTCTTATCGAGGTCTTTCTTCAACAGGTATTGTAGAGACTTTGCTAGATGTTTCAGAATCGGTAGAGGGGCGTGACATCGTAGTTTTAGAAGATATTATCGACTCGGGACGTACGCTTCAGGAATTGATTCATTTATTTTCTGCTCAGAACATCTCAAGTTTTGCGATTGCCACCCTGTTTTTTAAACCTTCGAAGTACAAAAAAGAGTACCAGATTAATTACAAGGCGATCGATCTGCCCGATGAATTTGTGGTAGGATATGGTTTAGATTACAAGGAAAAGGGAAGAGAACTCAACGACTTATATATTTTAAAAAATTCATGAAGAATATTGTGTTATTCGGTAAGCCGGGTGCAGGAAAAGGCACGCAGGCCTCTGTGTTAAAAGAAAAATTCGAATTAGTTCATATCTCTACGGGAGATGTGTTTAGATATAACATCTCGAATCAAACTGAATTAGGAACTCTTGCGAAGTCTTATATGGACAAGGGAGAATTGGTGCCTGATTCAGTGACGATCAATATGCTTGCAGACGAAGTAGACCGTTCAATTGCTGAGGCCAAGGGATATATCTTTGACGGATTTCCTCGAACTACTGCTCAAGCCGAAGCTTTAGACACCCTTCTTTCTGAAAAGGGAATGCAAGTTAATGCTACGATTGCGCTAGAAGCTGATGAGGATGAGCTTACTGCTCGTTTATTAGAAAGAGGAAAGACGAGCGGAAGAACCGATGATACCGATGAGACCAAAATAAGAACACGTTTTGCAGAATATAACGCAAAGACTGCTCCGCTTATTGAGTTTTATGAAAAGCAGAACAAGCTTCATTCGGTAAATGGTATTGGTGAAATCGATCAGATTACCGAACGAATCGCCTCGATTATTGCTAGTTTATGACCGACGGAAATTTTGTTGATTACGTAAAGGTTCACATTGCTTCTGGAAACGGAGGTAAGGGATCTACACACTTACATCGTGAGAAATATGTAGCCAAGGGAGGCCCCGATGGCGGTGATGGAGGTCGTGGAGGTCACGTGATCATTCGTTCGAACCCAAATCTCTGGACTCTGGTTGGTTTTAAACACAAGCAGCACTTTAAGGCTGGGCACGGTGATCATGGTAGTAAAAACCGAAGTACGGGTGCTGACGGAGAAGATGTTTATGTTGATGTGCCCTTAGGAACGGTGGTAAAAGATGCAGAAACCGATGAGGTTCTTGCTGAAATTACCGAGGAGTCACAAGAATATATGGCTGCAGAAGGAGGGATGGGAGGCCGAGGAAACTGGCATTTTAAATCTCCAACCAATCAAACACCTCGTTATGCACAACCAGGAATTTCTGGTGTCGAGCTTAAATTAATTCTAGAGCTAAAGGTTTTGGCTGATGTTGGCCTAGTCGGATTTCCTAACGCAGGCAAATCTACCTTACTTTCTGTAATAACCTCGGCAAAGCCCAAGATAGCTGATTATGAGTTTACGACGCTCAAGCCGAACCTAGGTATCGTAGAATATCGTGATTTTAGAAGTTTTGTAATGGCTGATATCCCTGGTATCATCGAAGGGGCTGCCGAAGGCAAAGGTTTAGGGCATTACTTTCTACGACATATTGAGCGTAATTCAACACTCTTGTTTTTGATTTCTGCAGACTCTGATAGTGTCGCTGAACAATATCATATACTACTGTCTGAATTAGAACGCTATAACCCTGAATTGCTAGATAAGAATAGGGTAATTGCTGTTTCTAAAGCAGATCTACTCGATCAGGAGTTAAGGACCGAATTAACCCAAGAGTTAAATGAGACTTTACCTAAAGAAATTCCATTTATACTCGTTTCTGCGGTAGCACAGCAAGGAATTCAGGAACTTAAAGACTTACTCTGGAATCAGCTACAGGATTAACGGTATTCGTCTCTTGCTGGGGTGAACACATCCATCAATTGACAATCGGTTAATGCTTTGCCAAAGTGAGGTACATTTGACGGAATGACTACAATGTCTCCGGCCTTGCAGATCGTTGATTTGCCGTCAAGTTCAAATTGAAATTCTCCGCTAACGACATGCATCATTTGTTCGTGTACGTGGTGGTGTAGAGGTACTTCAGCCCCCTTCTCAACGCGCCAAAACGCCCAACTTAATTTTTCACCGTGTATAAAACGTCCGAATACACCCGGAAAGAACTCTTTTTCATTAATCGTCTCAAGATTCATTATTACTCTGTTTAAGTTAGTACCTTATCGAAGGTAGTACTTATTTTTGCTTTATGAAGTATCATTTTATCGCTATTGGCGGCAGTGCTATGCACAATCTAGCCTTAGCGCTCCACGATAACGGAAACGAAGTTACAGGTAGTGACGATGCGATTTTCGAACCCTCAAAAAGCAGATTAGAAGCGGCGGGATTACTCCCAGCGACCCTCGGATGGAACGCTTCCCGCATCGATGAATCGATTGACTGTGTAGTTCTAGGCATGCACGCCAAAGCAGATAATCCAGAGTTAAACAAAGCGCTTGAAATGGGTTTAGAGGTGATTTCGTATCCTGAACTCATTTATCGTCAAAGCGAACATAAAACACGTGTGGTAATCGCAGGTAGTCATGGGAAGACTACCATCACTTCGATGGTTCTTCATGTAATGAATTATCTTTCGAAATCAGTTGATTATTTGGTCGGTGCACAGCTAGAGGGTTTCGATCGAATGGTACGTATCAGTGATGATGCTGATTTTATGATCATAGAGGGGGATGAATACTTAACCTCTCCATTAGATTTGAAGCCTAAGTTTTTGTGGTATAAGCCTAATATTGCTTTAATAAGCGGTATTTCATGGGACCATATTAATGTTTTTAAAACAGAAGAAGAATACAATCTCCAATTTGAAAAATTTATCGAGAGTATCGTTGCGGGCGGATCGGTAACTTATAATGAGCAGGATGATACACTAAGAGAAATGGTAGAGAATTCTTCAGCTACTATTCGAAAGTTTTCCTACTCACTGCCCGAACATGAAATTATCGATGGGGTGACCTATCTTGAAACTGAAGAGGGGCCATTACCCTTAGAAGTATTTGGAGATCATAATCTTTCTAACCTCGAGGGTGCCCGATGGATTTGTCAACAACTTGGAGTGGATATTTTCGATTTTTATGAGGCGATATCAATATTCAAAGGCGCAGCAAAACGAATGGAACGAGTAAAGAGTGGTTCTTACGAGTGGATTAAGGATTTTGCCCATGCGCCCTCTAAGGTAAAGGCAACTACAGCTGCGGTTAAAAAGCAGTATTCGAATCGTAATGTCGTGGCTATTTTAGAGTTACACACCTATAGTTCTCTTAATCCCGATTTTATTCAACGCTATCAGGGGACGCTTTCTTCAGTAGATGAGGCTATTGTTTTCTACGATCCCGAGGCTTTAAAAATAAAAGGATTACCTCCGATGAATAAGGAGAAAATTCAGGTCGCCTTTGGAAGAGATGACCTACAGGTTTTTACCCATCCGGGTGAATTAGAAAATCGCGTCAAAGACTACTTTGAAGGCAATTCACTCCTTCTACTTATGAGTTCGGGAAACTATGGTGGCATCAATCTTAAACCTTACGGAGGCTAAGCATGGTATTGCTCTATACCCATAAGATAACTCCTCGTTTAACTTTTACGGTTAAACAGCTTTTTCGTCGTATTATGGGGTATGAGGTTTCTATTACAGATTCTGTTGATGTTTTCATCAAGCATACTGGAGCCAAACTCAGTTACGCCAAACAGCCCCTTCAGAATGAGTTTTTTATTCGGGCTAATCATTTGCTTTTCGAGAGAATACTAGAGCCTCAAGACATCAATTGGAAATCGTGGGAGGGAACCCCTTGTTTTTTTGATGTAGATGCGAGAAGTTCTATTCCTTTTGATATTCTCGCTGCCTCTTTTTATCTATTAAGTAGGTATGAAGAGTACCTTCCACATCAGAAAGATGAATTGGGCCGCTTTCGATCAATAGAAAGCGTGCTAAGTGATCGTCATGGTGCCTTTTCTACCCCTTTAGTAGATCAATGGGCGTATCGTCTTCGAAAGATTTTTTCTCAGCACTTCCCTGACGAACCCTACACCGAGCGCAATTTTAGATTCTTTTTGGGTGTTCCTGTCATTCAGTCTCATGCTTATAGTTTTAGAGGGCTCGGCCGACATATTTTTGAATCATTTGAAGATTTGTTTGCTGGACGTTTCACTGCAATTGCTGGTCGTTTTAAGGTGATGGTAGGTATTGCAGAGGATCCTTATAATCATTATTTGAAGCTTAAAAAAACATTGCAAAAATTAGGAGTTGAGATTGGTTTTTTCTTTCAATTTGCACCCTATCATGTGAGAGATCGTAATATTTCTTGGAACCGTCTTCGATTCGGATACTTTCTAAAACATATTGCCGATTACACGAGTATCGGATACTATCGTTCGCAAGGAGCGATGTTAAATACGGAACAGTTTAAAGTTGAAATTGATCGCCTCGATCAATTACTCCATCGTAAGGTAAGTAGTGCTATCATTGCTCAAAACAGAGTTTTACTCCCAGATGCTTATGAAGAGTTGGTTGCACAGGAAATCTCAGATGATTATTCTATGGGTTACGATGATGCTATTGGTTTTAAGTCGGGTACCTGTACTCCTTATCCTTTTTATAATCTAGGGCTTGAGTTAGAACAGCCTCTAAAAGTGCATCCCTTTGTTGTTTCGGATGTCATTTTCACTATTGAAGAACGAGACAAAATTGTGGATAAACTCAGAGCTATAAAGGACAAGGTTGCTGAGGTTGACGGAACCTTTTATCTACAATTTAGTAATCGTGCGATCGGATCTTTAGGAGTAACTAACTTTATTAACCTTATTAAGGCTATAGATGGATAAGCTTTCTCCTAAACATATTTTCTTCGATTTAGACCATACTCTTTGGGATTTTGAGAAGAATTCAGCGGCTACCTTCGAACTTTTATTCGATAAGTTCAATATTTCACTAGATCTTACTCAGTTTCTCGAGGTCTATGTTCCTGCGAATATGGAGTATTGGAAGCTTTACCGTCAAGGTAAGATAGCCAAGGAAGAATTGCGTTATCGACGCCTAAGTGATGTATTTAACCGCTGTAATTACCAAGTTAGTGATCGTATGATTGGAGAAATGGCCGATGGATACATTGAGTACCTAAGCTCTTTTACACATGTCTTTGATTACACGAAGGAGTTGCTGGATTATCTCGTAGAGCGCTACCCTCTCCATATTCTAACCAACGGTTTCGCTGAAATTCAGTCTAAAAAGTTAAAGGGTGCCGGTCTAGATGGCTACTTTCAAACCGTGGTCAATGCTGAAGATGTTGGCTTTAAAAAGCCAGACCCTAGAATTTTTGAATTTGCTTTGGATAAAGCCAAAGCAAGGGCTGCTGAATCGCTAATGATCGGTGACGATCTTGAAGCAGATATTCTTGGAGCGAAAAACTACGGGTTAGAGGCTCTACACTTCGATGTTGAGAACGTTCATGATCACAATCACTGCGTAATCGTTAACTGCCTTAGTGAAATAAAGCAATATCTTTAATACCTCATTAAACAATCTCTGCTATATGAAGTCATTAGTGTTTTCTGTATTTCTTTCGATCGGTCTATTTTCTAGCTTAAATGCCCAGTTTGATCGATATGATTTTGTAGTTGTTCCGACCAAGTTTGATGTGTTTTTTGAATCCAATGCCTATCGTACAAGTACGCTTTTAAAGTTTCTTTTAACTGAGGCAGGTTACAAGGCCTATTACGAAGATGAATTGCCTGAGTATGCACTGCAGAATCCCTGTAAAGGGGTTAAGGTGGATCTTGAGGAGAATTCAGGTTTACTTCTCACGAAATTTCAAATTCTTTTTAAAGACTGCCGCAATCAATTAGTTTTTAAAACCTATTCAGGTGAAAGTAAGAGTAAGGATTATAAAACCGCCTATCACCAGTCTATAAGACAGGCATTTTCTAGTGTTTTATCGGGGAAAGGGGTGTCTGAGCCCAAGAAAATTGATCGAGCTAGTTCGGTCGATCGAATGCGATTAATGGGTAATGGAGGAGATGATTATTCTCTCGTTGACTACTCTGGAGCGGTAATCTTCAGATTAACTAAGTCGGCTGCAACTGATGTTTATCTCGTTAATGCTCAAGAAATTTCAGGTATTCTATTCAGGAATGCGGAAGGTAAATGGACTATGGAGTTAACCGACGGATCGGGATCCAAGGTGACAACGAATCCCGAAATTGAACAGTAACCTAAACTAAACGCTGTCTTACGACTTCATAGAGAAATACGCCACAAGCCACAGAAACATTCAGTGAGGCGATGGTGCCACTCATAGGTAGCTTAGCCTGACAATCACTGAGTTTTAGTAGAGAGGGATGTATACCTATATCCTCGGATCCCATTATAATTGCCGATGCGTTTTTAAAATCTACCTGATAGATGTGATCTTCTGCTTTTTCTGTTGCTGACACAATTTGAACCCCTGATGATTTTAAGTAATATACCGCGTCTTTAAGATGATCTACTCTTGCCACTGGTAAGGTAAAGGCTGCTCCGGCAGAAGTTTTTATGGCGTCTTTATTTAGAGGAGCCATCCCTTGTTTAGGTACGATTACGGCATCAACTCCAGTACAACTTGCAGTTCTTAGGATTGCACCAAAATTTCTGACATCGGTTAGGCCATCTAAGAGCAGAAACATGGGTTGTTCCTTCGCTTGTAAAATGCGTTCAACGGTTTCTTCGAAATCTGCATAACCAACCTCTGAAATCTCTGCTATAGCTCCTTGATGATTCTGAGTGGTGATTCGTTGAAGCCGCTCAGCTGGCACATAGGAGTGAGGAATCTTTCGATCGTGTATCTGTCCTTCTAGTGCTTTAAATAGAGGGCTTGTTATTCCTTTCTGAAGAAAAATTTTATGAAAATCAGTACCTGATTCTATGGCCTCTTGAATCGCTCGGATGCCATAGATATATTGGGAGTTGTTTGACATTACTTATCGAGGTCAGAAATGAACTGAATCAGACCTTCTTGTGATTTTAGTTTATAGCGATTTTCTCTTAGTATATCCGCCCCCTTTGTTTGGTATACTTGTGGCAGTGATTCTACGATTTTTCTTCGCTTATTGGGTAAATGTTGAAGCAGCCTTTCATCGTTGATTTGATAGTAGTACTCGATAAATTGATTGAATTTATCTGGAGTACTTCTTACCATAGAATTCACAGCTTTAACACCTTCTTTGAACTTTGTCTTAACGCGTTCGTACACCTTGAAATTTTTTCCGCTGTAGAGCACGTTAACGTATCCATTTCTAACTCCTTGTTTAGGAGTATTCAATGTTTCTAGAGTAAGGATCAGATCATCTGCTTTAAGCGTAATATTTCGATCAAGATTAAGCGCAAACACCGTTTCACTTAAAGGAGATTCTTTTAGTTCAACCTCGTCATTGTGCATATTGTAACGGTAGTACAATTTTTCGGCGAAATCTTCTTTGTAGTATAGTTCACAAGGCTGAAATTCTTCATTGAAATAGGGACTACCAACTGTCGATGGGTCGAATACGATATTTCTGTTACGAACTTCAGCGAACATCATGTCACCTAGAGGATTTCTTTTGGACATAAAATTGGCATAATTCAGTATGTCATCACCTTTTGGAGCCTCTTGC
>JAHEKV010000006.1 GCA_024638165.1 Flavobacteriaceae bacterium | reverse complement strand
CGCTCGAAGTGATTCGTTCAGCCACCCTCAACGGTGCAGAAGCCTTAGGTATTGCCGATCAAATCGGCAGCGTGGAAGTTGGAAAACAAGCCGACTTTGTGATCGTCGAGGAGAATCCGCTTAAAAACTTCAAAGTGCTTTATGGTACCGGAGCTGTTCGACTTACTGAAGACAACGAGGTGGTTCGCGCTGGAGGTATCAAATACACCATCAGCAACGGAGTTATTTACGACGCGAAAGGGCTACTAGTCAAAGTCAGAAATATGGTTCAAGAAGCCAAAGACAAAGAAGGTTTTGAAATCAAGCAACCGGGAGTTAACTAAGAATGCAACTACTTGTCGTTCCCGATTCTTTCAAAGAAAGTCTTAGCGCCAAAGAAGTAGCCGACGCGATCGCAAGGGGAATTCATTCCGTTGACCCCGAGATTACGGTAAAACAATTACCCTTTTCAGACGGAGGTGAAGGCGCTTTAGATCTTCTCCAAAACCTCTTTGAAGGAGAATTGGTCACCACGAGCACTATCAATGCGATGGGTCGATCCATTAAGGCTCCCTACTTTCGATTTGCCGATCGTAAAGCGGCCTGGATTGAACTTTCTCAGGCCTCAGGGCTCGCCCAAATTGAAGTGGACAAAAGAAATCCTATGTTGGCCTCGACCTATGGGACTGGCTTGCAAATCAGACACGCTCTGGATCACGGAGCAGAAGAGATCTATTTAGGTATTGGTGGCAGCGCAACCAATGATGGTGGAACTGGGATTTTATCTGCACTAGGAGGTCTATTCTCTGACGCTGAAGGCGAAATGCTTTTACCCGGTGGCGGATTTTTAACCGAGCTCGATCACATCGACGTCGAAGCCATTCCTCAATTTCAATTAAAAGTAGCCTGCGATGTGAATAACCCATTACTAGGGAAGCAAGGAGCTACTGCCGTTTATGGACCACAAAAAGGAGCGACTCCTGAAACGGAACCCCAGTTAGAAGCTGGCCTGGCTAATTTTAGTAAACACATCGAATTACTTACCCAAAAATCGGTGGCAGAGGTCCCCGGTGCAGGTGCCGCGGGCGGGTGCGCCGCAGGACTCCACGGGCTACTAGGAGCTGAACTAGTTTCGGGATTCGAACTTCTCGCTGAGTTGTCTCAATTAGAAGAACAAATCGCAGCATCTGATCTTATTATTACAGCAGAGGGTCGCATCGATGGACAAAGCCTTGAGGGCAAACTGCCTGTCGGAGTGGCGAAACTTGCCAAAAAACACGACAAACCTGTAGTAGTTCTTGCCGGTAGTATTGGTGAACATTTAGACCCTCTATACGCCTTGGGAATAGACGCTGTTTTTAGTATTCAAAGTAAACCTTGCACGCTTGAAGAGAGCATAAGCAACGCTGCTGAACTTTTAGAATCGACCGCACAACGTGTCTTTAAACTCTATCAAACTGCCAAAAAATAATGATCACTGCCCTTTTATCACTACTAGCCGCATTAGCTTTTATTATCTACGGAACTTCAAAATTGAAGTGGCCCGCCTTTTTGGTATTGCTGCTTGCAAGTTTGTTTCTGGCGCTAGCTACAGGGGTCGACCCTCAAGAAATAGGACCCCTATTAAGCGAAGGGTTCGGGAAGACCGTAAAAAGTATTGGTCTGCTTATTGTATTTGGTTCAATCATCGGTGTAGCCCTAGAGCAATCAGGAGCAACTAAGAGAATTGCGATCTCGATGCTTTCTAGACTTTCTTTTTTGCCGCTACCCTATACCGTAGCAATCATTGGCTATCTGGTTTCAATTCCAGTTTTCTGCGACTCAGCCTTTGTAATTTTATCCTCTCTAAACAAGCGTTTATCGCAGAAATCAGGGGTTCCGCTGCTAGCTCTGACCATTGCGCTTTCAACCGGGTTATTTGCGACTCATGTGCTTATACCACCCACTCCTGGGCCTCTTGCAGCAGCAGCAAACTTAGAACTCAACGACTTAGGATTACTGATTATCATGGGAGGCTCTGTGGCGTTTCTTTTAATGCTCGTTGGAGCAGCCTTTGCCCAGCGGGTTTCAAAACGAGTTTCGCTTGAGATACAACTACCCGAAACCGAAGAAGAAAACGTAGAGGAATTACCCTCATTAAAGTTGGCGATTGCACCGATTTTAATTCCGCTCTTACTCATAGGGCTTAGTAGTTTTTCAAATCACTTCAAGATCGATCCTACCCTGGCTCTTGGAGTAGGTATGGTACTTTCGTTTCGACTAGGTCGATTTACAAAGACCGAATCTTTCTTAAGTGAAGTAGTCAACAAGGGGATACAAACGGCCGCCCCCATTTTATTGATCACCGCTATGGGAGGCACTCTGGGGCTAGTGATTAGTAAACTTCCTGTGGCTGAATTTGTAGCCGAGCATCTCTTGTATCCTGAGTTGGGACTCCTTATTCCCTTCTTGATCGCAGCATTGTTGAAAAGCGCTCAAGGCTCCTCGACGGTTGCTATTATTACTGCTTCGGCGATGGTATTCCCAATGCTTGCGACCTTGGGGCTAGATTCTGATTTAGGGAAAACTTGGGTAGTAATCGCGGTTGGAATTGGCTCAATGACCGTATCCCATGCGAACGATTCTTATTTCTGGATTGTCTCTCAGTTCGGAAATCTAAGCGTCAAAGAAGCCTATCGTTACCACACCTTTGCTACCCTTCTGCAAGGAATTGCAGGTCTTATTATAGTGATTACCGGATATTTGATCTCCTCAACCCTTAATCTATTATAGCCAGAGGTTGAGTCGTTTTCCAATCCCCTCTGGTGAAGTCTGCGAAATCTTGAGGCATTCCATCGCTAGCTACGGATCGTTGACTCAGCTCGGTAACACTACTCCAAAGGGCTCCTTCATAAACGTTTTGATCGAGCGGTAACCCTTTCTGAAGACATTCGACGATTCGGTACATCATGATACCGTCCATTCCTCCGTGTCCGCTACCTGCTGCCGCTGAATTTAAACGTTTGTATAACGGATGGTCATACTTCTCATACAATTGCTCCAACTGCTCTCCTTGAATCCAGCGGTGGTGGTCTTCACTTAAACCTTCGAACCCTCCATCAAAAGCAGCTCTTGTTGGGAATCCCGCCAAAATACCTTTAGTACCTTGAATCAAATTATGCCGCGTATAAGGCCTTGGTGAAGTCTCATCCCATTGAACCATAATCGTGCGTCCAAGGTGGGTCTTAATCAGCGAAGTGTTTAGATCACCTCCTTTAAAATCAAGGGTATTCCATTTGTGGTCTGCGGGATAATTTTTCTCAGCATACAGCTGACGACCTCTAGCCGGTGTTGAAAATGAGGTCAATCGCTTAAATTGATCCTCTCCTCTACCCAAATTCATGTATTGTGCCACTGGCCCTAAGCCATGAGTCGGATACAAATTCCCATTTCGATGTGCATAGTGATAGGTTCGCCAAGAACCCGTTCCACGTTCAACCTCGTCCATCTGCCAACGAAGCTCATGGATGTAGGCAGCTTCTGCATGAAGTAACTCCCCGATCGCACCCTGGCGACACATGTTCAAAAACATTAATTCGTCGCGAGAGTAATTCACATTTTCCATCATCATGCAATGCTTACCCGCCTTTTCAGAGGTATTCACCACATCCCACAACTCTTCAATCGTCAGTGCCATAGGCACCTCCACAAAGGCATGGGCTCCCATTTTCATACTCTCAATACACATAGGAGCATGATTCGTCCAATTCGTTGAGATAAAGACCACATCAGGTCGTACCTCTTCGAGCATTTGCATCCAAGCCTTCTCAGATCCCGAATACCTCTTTACCGAAGTCGTATCTCGATCGCTTTTACTTAAGATCTCTATACTCTTCTCAATGTTATCCTCATATAAATCAGATAATGCCACCACCTCGGTTCCTTCAAGAGTAGCAAAGAAATCAAGATGGCCTTTTCCGCGATAACCTAGGCCTATAAATGCTGCGCGAACCTTTTCTAGGGGATCGGCTGCAAAATCACCCATATATTTTTGATCACTAGGCCTTTCGGTCAAACTGCCTAAGGCACCGGTACAAGAAACAGAGAGCGCACCTACAGAGGCTGCGCTCAAACTACTGGTTTGCAGAAAAGATCTTCGATTCATTATGAATTGGTTTTAGAGCGATTAAAAGATAGAAAAGTTCAGGCAGATTCTGCTATTTTTAGGATATGATTCGCGTTAAAGCTCCCGCCAGGATTTGTCTGTTTGGCGACCATCAAGACTATCTCAATCTCCCAGTAATTGCAGCGAGTATCGATCGATATATTTATATCGAAGCCCAACCAAACAGACAAGGAGTTTTAAACTTCAACCTTAGCGACCTCAAAATAAACAGACAAATTGATCTAATACCCACTCAGGTCGAAAAAGGAGATTATCTCTGTTCCACCCTCTCGGTTTTACATGCGAACCAAATCACCCTAAGCTCAGGTTACGACATTAAGATTCACTCCGAAATTCCAGTGAATGCAGGCGTATCGAGCTCTTCGGCGTTGATTGTCGCCTTGATACGATTCATCCTTCAGGCGACAGAGTCCAAGGCTAGTGATTTACAGATTGCAAACTGGGCGCATCAGGCCGAAGTTGAATTTTTTAATGAACCGGGCGGAATCATGGATCACTACAGTAGTGCTCTCGGAGGTTTACGCCTCATTGAACCTGAAACCAGACATACTGAAGCTTTTGTAAACCCTCATAACGAATTTTTACTAGCGCATTCAGGGCTGCCTAAATCAACCCTCGGAGTGCTGGGAAAAGCCAAAGAGTATGCCCTCGAAGCAGTAGCAAAGGTGAGGCAGTACGAGCCTCAATTTTCATTAAAACTAGCCAAGGCAGAAGACATACAACGGCTAGGCAGTAAACTGTCTGCACCACTATTTCCCTATTTCGAGGCGGCGATAGAAAATCATCTCATCACCAAAAAAGCAATCCGTATTTATCGAAAAGGGACAAACAAAGAATCATCCCTCTCACCTCTAGAGCAATTAATAGAAAGACATCAATACTACCTAGACACCGCGATTAAAAACACCCCTGAGCGAATGCGCGTTCAAATGAATGAAGCGAAAAATGCAGGAGCAAAGGCAGTAAAAGTAATGGGGTCTGGTGGAGGCGGATGCTTCATCATCCTTGCCCCAAAAGAAAGTCATCCTAAGGTCATAAGGGCAGTATTACAACAGAAGGCAAAATTCGTAGAACCTATTCAAATCACGAGTCATTGAGAACACTAGTTATCCTCGCAGGTGGGCGTTCTTCGAGAATGAAGAAGAGCCTAGACCAAGCCAATCTCTCAGAGATCAGTAAAAAACAGGCACTAGAAAGGCACAAATCACTGATCGAACTAGGGAGTTCAAAAACTCCCCTTCTAAGCCTGCTTTGCACCGAGGCGATCGCTGCAGGTGTTCAACAGATTATCGTGGTCACTAGTTCTGACCATCAAGATTTTCTACTCTGGAGAGCCAGTTTTAAAGAGACATACCCAGCAGTAACCATCGATTTTGCTGTTCAGCCAGAGCCTTTAGGAACGGCAGATGCAGTTCATCAAGCCCTGGAGCAGTTTCCAATGCTTCAAAACAGCTCCTTTATCATCGCTAATGGGGACAACCTTTACAGTCGAGATGCCTTTAAAAAAGCAATGACCCACCATGAAACCCCGCATGCAATCATATCCTATGAGGCGAAGCACCTCGGATTTGATGAGACACGGATAGCCGCCTTCGCTCTTATTCAAGTAGACGACGCTAATTTTGTTGAAGGCATTATCGAAAAACCACCGGTTGATACACACAAAAATTTTTATGACAAGGAGGGGTACTTACGAGTAAGTATGAACCTTAACTTGGTTGATGGAGGCTCCTTTTATAAGGCACTACAGGCTTGTCCTGTGCATCCGACCCGGGGAGAAAAAGAATTGCCAGAGGCCATTAGAATCGCCATAAAAGAGCAACCAAAAAGCGTCTATTGTCACCTGGTCTTTGAGCAACTTCCAGATTTAACCTCTGCACAAGACCTTCAACAATTCTCTTAAAGACAGGTTAAAATTGGGCGATTAAATCATTTTAATAGTATTACTATTATATTTGCAAAGTAATATATTGCTTATGGATCGTTTACTTGCAAATCTTAAAATCAATATACCAACCTCTGTTTATATCAAAGACCCTGAATCTTCTGATCTAGGCAAACGAATCATTGAGCACAGCATTTGCCTCATTGATGAAATGGGTATAGAGGCATTCACTTTCAAAAAATTAGGAGAAGCCATTGGATCTAACGAGAGTTCGATTTATCGGTACTTTGAGAACAAGCATAAACTACTCATGTATTTGTGTTCTTGGTATTGGGGATGGCTCGAGTACCAAGTGGTGATTGGAAGTTTTAGTCTGAAAGATCCGTTAGAAAAATTAGAATGTGCTATTGAAATTATTAGTCGAGAGGTCGTAGAAGATTCGAATTTCACCTTTGTTGATGAACGTGCTCTTAACCGCATCATGATTAATGAAAACTCGAAATCATTTCTAACGAAGCAAGTAGACCTTGAAAACAAAGAAGGTAGTTTCGAAAGTTACAAACGACTAGTTTCAAGAATTTGGGAGATGATTGAAGCGGTAGCACCCGATTATAAACATCCAAAAACATTAGCGAGTACCATTGTTGAGACTGCACTTTATCAGCATTTCTTGAGAGAACACTTTAAAAATATTACCGATACGGGAGCAGAAGGTCCAAAAGACTTTTTGATTGATCTGGTTAAAAAGACCTTATTATGAATATAAACACCAAAGCTACCTGGCAGCGCTTTTTTAGGCTCTTTCAACTCGAGCGTAAAGACATTTATCAGGTCTTTTATTACGCGATATTCGCAGGGCTAGTTTCGCTTTCACTTCCTCTTGGAGTACAAGCAATTATCAATCTCATTCAAGGGGCTCAGATATCGAGCTCATGGATCATTTTGGTGATTCTGGTAACCATTGGGGTGTCTTTTGCAGGGGCTTTGCAAATCATGCAGATGCGAATCATTGAAACCTTGCAACAGCGCATTTTCACTCGATCAAGTTTTGAACTTAGCTATCGTTTTCCGAGGATTCGAATGAGTCAACTTCGTAATTTATATCCGCCTGAATTAGCGAATCGATTCTTCGACACCCTAACCCTTCAAAAAGGATTATCTAAGATTCTCATCGACGTGCCTACCGCACTGATTCAGATTCTTTTTGCGCTCGTCCTATTATCGTTCTATCACCCATTTTTCATCTTTTTCGGGATTTTCTTATTAAGTCTCATGTTCTTCGTATTTCGTTATACCGTTAAGCGAGGCCTTGAAACTTCGATTATCGAATCGAAATATAAGTATCGCGTCGCCCACTGGATTCAAGAAGTCGCCCGATCGATTATCAGTTTCAAGTTGGCAGGTGACACCGACTTAGCCCTGACTAAAAACGATGAATTGGTGGAAGGATATCTGGGAGCGCGTGAAGCCCACTTCAAAGTGATTAAATTTCAATACATCAAGATGATTGCTTTCAAGGTGGCGGTAACCGCAGGCCTATTGGTGATCGGGGGGCTTCTAGTACTCAATCAGCAGATGAACATTGGACAATTTGTCGCGGCAGAAATTGTTATTCTACTCGTAATTGCCTCCGTTGAAAAACTCATTGTCAGCCTAGAAACGCTCTACGATATGCTGACATCTATTGAAAAACTGGGAGAAGTTCTTGACTTTGACCTAGAAACTCAGGAGGGGAAACGCCCGAACTATCCGACCGGTTTTAAGTTAGAACTCAAAGGAGTCGGATACCTAGTAAAAGACCGAGAGCGCCCTATACTAGATCAGATTGATTTGACCTTTGAGTCAGGAAAAACCTATTTACTTAGAGGGGCTTCAGGCTCTGGTAAATCAAGTTTGTTACGGGTAATCGCAGGAGTGAGCACCCCAACCTCAGGGGCTGTTTTTGTAGAGGATCAAAATTTAAAATCGATACAACCCAACCACTACCGAACACAATTAGGACTGTCACTTTCTGAGCAAACCCCGTTTGAAGGGAGTCTTCGTGAAAATCTCATCTTTGATCGAACCGATGTTTCTGAAAAAGAACTTATTGATGTCGCGAAAACCGTTGGTCTTGACGGGTTTATAAAAGAATTGCCTCAAGGGCTTGATTCTCAGATTCAAGCAGAAGGAAGACATATTTCCTATACCATCTCCAAAAAGATTTTACTAGCAAGAGCCATTTTGAAGCACCCCAAGGTTTTAGTCTTAGAAGATCCTCTAGATCAATTCACCAAAGATGAAACCACTTCAATTATTGACTACCTAACTGATCCTAACCAACCTTGGACGCTAGTGGTAGTCAGTGCCAATGACTATTGGGCAAACCGATGTCACGAACTTATTGAACTAGAAGAAGGAAAAGTTAAACCTACTCAATCGAATCTACCATGCTAAATATATCCAATAAGCCGAGCCCAAAATTCGATTTTGATAAGTACCGATCAGGGAATCGCATTTTTAGTATCGACTATTACAAGCAATTCAATCGATTCTTGTTGGTATTCTTTACCATTTTATTGGTCTTCATGTTCTTACCCTGGACACAGAATTTTACCGGTCAAGGCTATGTAACCACATTAGAACCTGACAAGCGCCCTCAAACCGTGCAATCTCCCATTCCTGGTCGAATTGAAGAGTGGTTTGTACGCGAAGGGGATTTTGTTACCAAAGGGGACACCATCCTACGTATTTCAGAGGTTAAAAGCGAATATTTCGATCCCCAATTATTGCAACGCACCAGTGAGCAACTCGAAGCAAAGAAAAGTGCGGTTCTAGCCTATTTAGACAAGGTTGAGGCTCTAGAAGCACAATTAGCCGCATTAGAGTCAGGGCGAAAACTCAAATTAAATCAAGCCGAAAATAAACTGTTACAAACCGTATTATATGTGCAGAACGACAGCATTAAATTCGAAGCTGCCAAGACTGACCGATCAATCGCTCAAACTCGCTTAGATCGAGAATTGGGTCTGTATGAAAAAGGACTAAAATCAACTCGTGAGGTTGAGGAGAAACGACTTAAACTCAGAGACACTGAAGCTAAGTATATCGGGGCAGAGAATAATTTTCAAAATGCCAAGAACGAGGTAGCTATTGCACGCCTAGAAATCGACCGAATCCAAGCAGAGTTTACAGATAAACTATCGAAGACTCGATCTGATCTAGCAACAGCCAAATCGAATCGTTTTGAAGCAGAGGGCGAAGTAGCTAAACTATCGAATACGCTTGCGAATTATACCTCTAGAGCGAATCTTGAATATGTAGTTGCTCCCCAATCAGGCTTTATCAATAAAGCGATTAAGGGCGGTATTGGCGAAACCTTTAAGGAGGGTGATCGTTTAGTTTCTATCATGCCAGATAATTACCAAATGGCCGTTGAGACCTATGTGAGACCCATTGACATGCCGTTGATCAAAGTAGGAGAGAAAGCGAGAATTGAATTTGACGGATGGCCCGCAATCGTCTTTAGTGGATGGCCAAATGTATCCTACGGAACCTACGGTGCACGCGTAGTTGCCATTGAAAATTTCATCAGTGAAAACAATCTCTACCGCGTACTATTAGCTCCAGATCCTGAAGATCATCCATGGCCCGAAGAAGTTCGAATTGGTTCAGGTGCACGTACGATTGCATTACTAAACAATGTGCCTGTGGGTTATGAAATATGGAGACAACTCAATGGTTTCCCACCAGAGTATTATAAGCCAGAAGCAACTAAAACCCCTAAACTTCCTATTAAGATTAAGTAATGAGTCGATTTCTTTTATCATTATTACTGATGGTCTTTCTGTGCTGCACTTCTTTAGTGAGGGGGCAAGAGTCTCTTAGCTTAGAAGAATTCTTGGGGTATGTAAAGGCTTTTCATCCGCTAGTGAAACAAGCAGACATTAAACTGAGTGAAAGTGAAGCCAAACTGCTTAAAGCTAGAGGTGCATTCGATCCCAAACTAGCAGCAGACTTCAACGATAAAACCTTCAAAGGAAGTAATTATTACGAGCGTCTAAGCGCAACCTTTTCAGTACCCACTTATTACGGCCTCACACTCAAAGGACAATTTAGCGAAGCTGAAGGAGCTCTGATCAACCCTGAGAATGTTGTCAGTGGAGATCAGCTTTACGGTGTCGGTGCCTCAATCGATTTAGGAAAAGGACTACTCGCTAACGAGCGTATGACTGCTCTTAAGCAAGCCAAGCGGTTTGTAGACCAAGCAAAAGAAGAGAATGCACTTCGAGTCAACGAAATTCTCCTTGAAGCTACTGATGCCTACCTCGACTGGTATCGAGCCTATAAATCCTATGAGATTTTTGATGAATTCATCGCTAATGCCAAGTTCAGATATGATGGGGTAAGAGATCGTTTCACTTCAGGTGATTTGGCAGCAATTGACACTACAGAAGCGCGAATTGCCTATCAAAATAGACTCCTCAGTCAGGAGAAAGCGAGTCTAAAATTGAGAGAAAAAGCACTGAAAGCTTCGAATTATTTATGGATTGAAGACACGCCCGTTGAGATTAACCGGGAAGTAATCCCTGTACTATCTGAGGAGAATTTTAAAACTCGTTTCTCTATCGATCTCATTGATTTGGAGTCGCATCCAAAACTGAGAGCCCTTGGATACAAAACAGATATCCAGCGTTTTGAAAGAAGACTTCAACGAAGCAATCTGTTACCCGAAGTCACCCTAGATTATCAATGGCTATCAGAGACTGACCCGAGTCAAAATTTCAATCTTGCTTTAGATCCCAATAATAGCACTACGAAACTGAAAGTAGCGCTTCCGCTCTTTTTGCGAAAAGAACGTTCGGAATTAAAGCTTGCCAGTTTAAAACTGCAGGATGCAACCCTTGAACAGGAGCGTGTTTACATTGAACTAAAAAATAAATTAGCCGCGCTGAATACAGCCTCAGAATCGCTTTCTCGCCAACGTCTCCTAGCCGACTCCATGGTTGTTGACTACACGACGCTCTTTAAAGGAGAACAACAAAAGTTCGAGGCTGGAGAAAGCTCGCTTTTCCTAGTCAACTCGAGAGAATCAAAACTCATCGAAGCCACACTGAAGGCCATTGATACCGAAGTTGAGCAAAAAATGGCTTTAGCTGAATTCTACTTCAATTCAACCTTTCAAAATATTAAGGAATAAGATAAGCAGAGGCAACCTCTTCAAAAGCATGAATCTGTTCAGATACCCATTGCTCGTCCTTGTTTAGGAATTCTGCCATGAGCTGAGCAACTACAGGCGCAATTCTTAAGGTTTCCTTCGCGTTTAAAAACAACCCTCGGTGTCTTCGAGCTAAAACATCCTCAAGGGTGACGGCCATCTCTTCAGCACACGCCCAATGAATCATGTTTGGGCTAATATAAAATGCTTCAGAGAGGGAATCATTACCGAAAGATAGTTCTCGAATTTTTTCAGCGTCCGTGCCATAAGCGTGCATAGGATCTGACCAGTCGGCATTATAGTCATATCCGTGAATCGGTAGTAATTCGGTAGAGCATTTTCTCTCGGGTAGTCCACCAACCGTAATAGCGGTGTTAATGGTATCCTCGGCTATTTTTCTGTAGGTAGTCCATTTACCTCCCAGGATACTAAGCAGCCCACTAGTACTTACCATAACCTTGTGGTGTCTCGAGACCTCCTTAGTCGACTCTGAGTCATTGTTTGACGCTGCCAGCGGACGTAATCCAGAAAACACACTAAGAACATCCTCTCTTTTAGGCATACGGCTCATGTAGGCGCTTGCATTTTCTAATACAAAATCAATTTCTTCTTCAAGGGGTTTCGGCTCGAAATCAATAGAATCAATCGCCGTGTCTGTCGTACCCACAACCACGTAATCATTCCAAGGAACCGCAAACAACACTCTGCCATCTGTAGTTTGAGGAACCATAATGGCATGCTTCCCATCTAAGAAAGAGCCTTCTAAAACGAGGTGTATTCCTTGACTGGGTCGGATACGAGCCGGTGTTCCTGGCTGGTCCATTTGAATCACGCTATCTGAAAAGACTCCAGTAGCGTTGATGACTACTTTTGCTTCAATAGTGTAGGTTTTTCCATTCAATTCATCCTTTGCAGTGACTCCCGTTATCATCTCGCTCTCGTCCTTAATCAGACCCTCAACAGAAAAGTAGTTTAATAGCGTAGCTCCATGATTTTCGGCTGTTTGCGCCATTGAAACCGCCATTCGAGCATCATCGAATTGACCGTCGTGATAAATAACTCCTCCACGAAGTCCTTTCTTCTTTACATTAGGGATGAGATCTAAGGTCTCTTCTCTATCGAGCAAGGTGCTAGGTCCCAGACCCAACTTGCCCGCCATCATATCGTAAACCTTAAGGCCTAACCCATAAAAAGGACTATTCCACCAATCGTAAGAAGGGATTACAAAACTCAAATCTTGCACCAAATGAGGTGCGTTTTTACGCATGATACCGCGCTCGCGAAGCGCTTCAATAACGAGTGATATATCGCCGTTCTGTAAATAGCGAACCCCGCCGTGTACGAGCTTAGTACTGCGTGAAGAAGTTCCTTTTGCAAAATCGTATTTCTCTAATAGTAAGGTTTTATAACCCCTAGAAGCAGCATCAATTGCCGAGCCTATTCCTGAGGCACCTCCACCGATAATAACAATATCCCAAGGCTTCTTGCGCGATTTAAGTCGTTTGAGGTTTTGGGCGCGATTCATAATTTAAGATTTAAAAGAATGTTTGGGTATGGGGGTACCGTGAGGATCATGACTGAAATTGGCCATCATCTCTTGCATGCGTTTAAAAAACTCCGGATGTTTCACATGCTCTAATTCCTCTGCGATTTCATGAACCTCGTCTGGATCAAACCCCATATTCTCTACCAAGAAGGTTTCGATAAGTCGATGTTTAGCCACAATCATTTTAGCGTGCTCCTGTCCCTTTTCAGTAAGGTGAATCGGTTTATAAGCTTCGGTCTTAACTAGACCCAACTGAACTAAATCCTTGAGCATATTCGACACTGTAGACTTACTCACGGCAAAGCGCTTGCTAAGTGCAGTTACCGTGACTCCTTCTTTCTTCTCATTGAAGTGATAAAGTGCCTTTAAATAATTTTCTTTCTCAATGGTGGGCATTGATAGCAGCTTTGAATCTCAAAATTAAGGATTTAAAACGGCCTTTAAGATGAAGCTAAGGTTAACTAAGTCTACTATTGATTCCTAAAAGGGTCTTGAGTGCTTTAAGCTTTCCCTTGTAAGGAGCATATCGAAGGGGTAAATCGAGCCAAGTAGCCCGATATAAAACCGGCTTTTCACGACTAAATGTGTCGAAACCATATTTACCGTGGTAGCTTCCGTATCCGCTATTGCCTACCCCGCCAAAAGGAAGACTGTTTTCAGCGATCATCATAATGGTATCATTGACCGCAGCCTGACCGAACGAATAGGTAGTTAAAAGTTTTTCAGCAAACGACTTATTTTTAGAAAAAACATAAAAAGCTAGAGGATTTGGATGATGTTTCAGCCACTGGTCCATCTCTTTGGAATTGCTGTAGCTGATAATCGGTAACACCGGACCAAAAATCTCCTCCTGCATCACGGATGTATCCCTCGTAACATCAACCAATAGGGTTGGAGAAACATAACACTTGCCTTTATCGGTTACCCCACCATAATACACGGTTGCCTCGCTAATGAAACGCTTCATTCGAGCCACATGTTTTGGATGAATCAGTCGTCCGTAATCTTCACTTTCTATTGCCGATTTACCGTAAGCCTTTTCAATCTGAGTCACCAAAGCCTTCAGTAAGGGCTCCTTTACAGCCTCGTGAACTAGCAAATAATCAGGAGCGATACAAGTTTGACCGACATTGAGTAGTTTTCCCCAAACAATGCGGCGCGCAGTTAATTCTAAGGGAGCTGTTTCATCAATTACACAGGGTGATTTACCCCCTAATTCAAGGGTACATGGGGTAAGATGTTCTGCTGCAGCTTTGGCAACAATTTTTCCTACTCCAACACTACCCGTAAAGAAAATATAATCCCAAGAATGACTGAGTAGTTCGGTACTCGTTTGAGCATCTCCCAATACCACCGATACATGGGAAGGATCAAATACTTCTTCTACAATTCTTTTTAATAGCTGACTCGTCTTTTCAGAGTATTCACTAGGCTTTAAAACGACCGTGTTACCCGCAGAAATAGCTGATACTAAAGGAGTTAGACTGAGCTGAAAAGGGTAATTCCACGGAGCAATATGTAACGTCACTCCGTAAGGGTCCTTGATCACTTTTGCTTTAGCAGGAAATGATGCTAAACCTACAGAACGAGATTCAGAAGCACTCCAACGACCGAGGTGTTTAAGAGTATGAGTGATTTCAGACTGAACGTAACTAATTTCTGTGGCCACAGATTCAAAAGCAGACTTTCCTAAATCGTCAGCGAGAGCCCTAAGGATTTCATGCTCATGGCTGCTAATCGCAGCCGAAAGTTTTTTAAGCGCAGCTTTTCTATAAGGGATAGAACGCGAAGCGCCGGCTTCGAAGAACCGGCGCTGCTTATCGATTATTTCAGCAATTAAACTCATTGCTCTAAGTTAACGAAAACTTAGAAAGCAAGGGTTGCTTCAAGCTTGATATCATCTAAGATTAACTTATCTCCTAGGTTTTCGAAGAATGAACCTGATCTAAAGCGAACATCAAATTTCGCACGGTTAAAGGTCATTGCTGCATTGTAGCCGTTAGTGCCATTGGGAGTAAAGTGAACCTCTGTTGGCTGAGTGATTCCTTTGATAGTTAAATCGCCTTTCGCATGAAATGATCCGTCACGAAGTTTTGTTACATCCGTCAAAATTAAAAAGGCTTTCTCAAATTTGTCGATGGAAAAGAAATCATCTGAACTAAGATGTCCCGCTAACTTCTCAGCCCACTCACCAGTTAAGTCTTCAACCTTTAAAGTAGTCATGTCGATTTCAAAAGCTCCGCCAGTGATATCACCGTTAGACACCTGAAGGTCTGCCTTAGAAAATGAAAGAGATCCGAAATGGGTCTTACCCGTTACATCAGATCCGGACCACTTTAGATTACTAGAGACTAAGTTTACACTTTGTGCAGATAGACTGATCGTAAAAACAGCAGTCAGTAAGAATAAAATACGTTTCATGGTTTGAATTTTTATTTTAAAGGTACAAGCAAAATTCAACCCTGTAAGTTAAAAAGTAAAGAAATCTTAATCTAGATTAAGAAAGACTAGGCCACCTCTCGCTCGAATGCGATATAATGGGTGAGGTTGTTTTCTTTGTTGTAAAGCGGTACAATTTTAACCTTACATAGGTATGCCTCACCATTTTTGCGGTAATTGGTAATTGAGGCAGCGAAAGGTTTATTGGTAGAAAGACCTTTGTGAAACTGTGAACGTTCTTCGTCTTTCGTGCCAGGACCGTGAAGCATGGTTGGTTGTTTACCTACAATCTCATAGGCATTGTACCCTGTCATCTCAGTAAACCCGCTGTCTACCCAGATCACTTTATTATTATTATCGCTAATGATGATTGCTTGGTAATCATTATAATCTTCGGCAGCAGTCTCAATAGGGGTAACCCATGAATAATTATTGGCAAATCGGGCATATACCTCCTCGAGATGCTTTCCATTAAGCTCTTGACAAAGCCTGTGGTAATGTTCTAGAAAGAAATCTCCGGCGATGAGAGGAAGTGACCCTGTTGTAGACATAAACATAATTTAATTACTGTAAAATTACTATATTTTTCCATTCAAGCAACTAAATCGCTGATTTTTAGGAAGAAAGAGTATGATTCAGACTAGTTTTTAATGAAAAAAAGCCGAATTTCACATCGTATTTGAGACTCGATAGGCTTAAACAAAAATCGGGGTAAACGAATATTTGTCTGACTTAGATCTACCGTAAAATCACCTCGAATTACATACTCTAATTCATTTTCAGCGTAGTATAAATCAATAGATTGAGGGATTTCATAACCCGAAAAGCCAAATTCGCCTTTAATACTTAGGGTATCCTTTTTGTTTAATCTTAGATCTTCACTATAAAATGAAACTTCTGGGAATTCGATAGCATTAAAAATTCTTAAAGCATTAGCATCTCTATTGGCGCTTTTAGAGTCAAAATCAGTCAAATTAGCTTTAACAGCGATACGATTGGGTGTATTATTTTCGATTTCAATAACTCCTTTTGGCGAGTTATTCACTCCACTCCATTTATGTGCGGGGTGTTTCGCATAATAAACGATACTTGATTTCTCTGTATCTAACATCAACCGCTTTTGGCTGAAAATGGGTCCAGTGAGAAAAAGAAAAGTGAAAAATACGGCTGACCTGAGTATCATTAATCTAATCTTAAAACTAGGGTAGCGGTTGCAAAAGCACCGACGGCCGTATATGCCGCAGCTCGGTGTAGGGATTTATCTCTCTCTTTATAATATTGGGTAGCAATCATTGCAGAGAGGTGAACGGTGGCTAACCATTTATGTGCTCTAGCCCCACTGATTCCTTCTTTTCGTGCACTGATTAGTGGTGGAGGGGAAAATAGGGACAATGCTGCTCCTGTAAAGTAGGAGGCGGTCACAAAATTCCCTAGAGCCTCGTGAGTATCCCTTAAATCATAATTACCCTTGTAGAGTGCTCCCCCAATAACTCCTTGTGCGATCATTCCTGCGAGGGTTACGTATCCGATCACCTGGTGAGCAGTTAGCATGGATTTTCTCCATTGGAGTTCCTTGACTCTTTGTTCTCTCGAAAGTGGAGAAATACCCGTCTTTCGCATCAGTCCCTTCTCACCCCAAAGTATTTTCTGCGTAAAGAGCATGCGCTCAGGAAGTAAATCATCGGATAAACGATTTTCTGAAGAATCTGTGGCATCGATTAACCCAAATAGGTCCTCTTGCCCAAAAGATAGTTGAGCCGTTAGTAGTAGAAGGAATAGGAGTAACCTTTTCACTATTTCTGAACTGTCAGTGTTTGATCACTAATCGATGTGGTATACGAAACGAGTTTACCGGTGGTATTATTTGATCCACAACTTACCTCCTCACCTTGGTCGGTATTAAACGTATTTCCATGAACTCCACAAGTAAAGGTGTTATCGTTATTGTAGGTCCAACTATTCTTAGCCCCGTTGTGCGGACAACAATTATCAAAAGCTAAGATTTGTGAATCTGAGACTCTTAATAAAAGTACTCCAGCATTAAGGATGTTTACGTTTCCACCCACCGTTTCGAGATCTTTAAAATTATCACTGCTAAGGTCAACGGTTACCATGTTTCCATTTACCGTGAAACCAGAGGTGTTTGTATTTCCATCACCTCCAGTATTTGAGTTGTTTGAGCCATCGCCTCCAATCACATTCACAGAATCGGTGCCTTCTGAGGAGCAGGCTTCAAGAAAAGACAAGCCAAACATTGCAAAAACCACTGTCGGACAGGCTTTCGTTAAGAAGTCTCTTCGTTTGTTAAAGTGCTTTTCTGTTTTCATCGCTTTTATCTTTGTTTAAAGATATGAATAAAAGCTTAAACATAAAACTACCAGATACCCTTGAGTCGCTCCTTCTCTAACTGGATGATTTCATTCGTTGGATTATCGATGGCTATCTGATTATAACCTTGGTCAGGGAACACCTGCAAAGTCATTAAAGTTTTTCCTCCTCCAACTAAAAGCTCGATGGAAGAAGTGTCTACATAGATTTCGAAAGTCAACGACTCATCATTGATATAACTAATATCTGCAGTGAGCTCTTCAGAGGTAAACGCTTCACTGAACGAAACGTTTCCTGATTTAGAGCGATCAGCTACAATTTCACCATCGGCTCTATTCACGCTAAATATCACTCGCTCGGTATCGTTTTGTAAAGAAAAACTAAATGCCTCAGCTGCTGTCTCTAAAAGAATTTTAGACTGGCTAGCACCCTCAAAAGAAATAGTTGATTGACCTGTAGATAGCGTTTCAACAGATGGGTTTTCTGATTTTAGACTATTAGCCGAATCTAGGATTTGACTCTGAAGACGCACCCCGTCGGTAGCCTCAAATAAAGACAGTTTTCTGGGCAAGGTCATTGAGCTTCTCCAAGCTTCTGTAGGGGTTTCCTGAGCGTAAGCCCAGTTACTCATCCATCCGATAAATACCCTAGAATCATCGGGCACATCATTGTAAGTGACACCGGCATAGTTATCGGGCCCGTGATCTACCCAACGAATATCTTCCTGATCGGTTGAAAAAGTATATCCATCAAAATCTCCAACAAAATATTGGGTGGCACTACCTCCATTCGGGCCTCCTGGATTGATACTAATCAGGAGCACCCAATGCTTCTCTCCATTGAGCTCTAGCTCGAAAAGATCCGGACATTCCCAAACCCCTCCATGGGCACCCACTCCTTGACCGAAAGTTGAACTAAGTTCCCAATCAATCAGGTTCGATGAACGAAAGAGTTGAAGGTGATCGCCAGCCACTAGGCTCATAATCCATGAAGAAGATGATTCGTGCCACAAAACCTTTGGGTCTCTGAAGTCTTTTACCCCAGGATTCGCAATGACTGGGTTATTTTGGTACATCGTCCAAGTATCACCATGGTCAAGACTGTAAGCGATTCCTTGGGTCTGATAATCGATTTCACCGGCCTTTTCAGCCTCCATTTTGTGATAGGTAAAAATGGCAATGAGCGGCGGGTTTTCAGTCGTGCCTAAGCCCGAAGTGTTCTCCTTATCGTAGACCGCACTCCCTGAGAAAATATATCCATGCTCATCAGGAAACAGTGCAATAGGCTTATGTTCCCAATGTATCAAATCCTTACTTACCGCATGTCCCCAGTGCATAGGCCCCCAAACGATATCCTCAGGATAATACTGATAGAATAAATGGTAGGTTCCGTTTTCAAAGATTAATCCGTTCGGATCATTCATCCATTTCTGTTGAGGAGAAAAATGATATTGTAATCGGTAAGTCTCGTTATAATTCATAGTCGTCGTTGTGCTACATGCACCTAATAGTAGTGCAAAACTCGCGATAAAAACTTTTCTAATGCTCATCATTGGGCTATTTTGGTTGAAAATATACAAATTCATTCGCCCCACCCCCTCCAATCAAACAAAAATGACCGATACACAGGCACTTGCTATCCTTTGTAAAACCCCTCAGAAAGGGTTTGTAAAAACCCGTCTTGCTGCCAGTGTAGGTGACCAAAAGGCTTTAGAGATCTACCTTGACCTTTTAAACATTACTGATGGGGAGACCCGGCCCTTCAATTCTTCGAGACATCTATTCTTGGCAAGCGCCTTAGAAGATTCAATAGAAAAAATGCAATCTACTCTTCAACAGCAAGATCTGTTTACCGATCCTAAAACCAAATTTATAATTCAGCAAGGAGAAGATCTGGGTCAGCGAATGTCTACCGCATTCGAAAAGCTCTTCAAAAACCATCAATCGGTGGTCCTTATTGGCTGTGATCTTCCAGATTTAACCTCAGCATTAATCGCTAAAGCTTTCGATGCACTCCAGAGTAATGATTTAGTAATAGGCCCTAGTTGTGACGGTGGCTATTATCTCATTGGCTTGAATAAGAGTACGCCCGAGCTATTTGAAGAAATTTCTTGGAGTACCGAAAAAGTATTAAAACAAACACTAGAAAGGGCCGAACGACTTTCATTGAAAGTTCAACTCTTAGATCAATTGCGAGACATTGACACCCTAGAAGACCTGTATTTAAGCAAACTTAAATAGGTTGGTGAAGGCTTAATATCCGCCCAAAATAGTCGTAATTTAGAGGCTATGTTAACAGAAGATGTTTTAAAAGAATCTCTGGCATTTTTACGTTCTAAAGGATTCGGAGATGCGGAGGTCGGTATCATTTTGGGTACAGGACTTGGTCAGTTTGTCGATGAAATAACTATTGAAGCGGTCGCACATTATCACCATATCCCTTTCTTCCCCATATCCACAGTTGAATATCACTCAGGAAAACTCCTGTATGGTACCCTTCAGGGTAAAAAGGTGGTTGTCATGCAAGGAAGATTTCACCTCTATGAAGGCTATGACTTTGTAGAGCTGACGTATCCGATACGGGTGATGCACGCACTAGGAATTAACAAACTTTTGGTGTCGAATGCCGCGGGTGCCATCAACCCTGATTATGAAAAAGGGGATCTATTACTTATAGACGACCATATCAACCTACAAGGGGGATCACCACTTGCCTTCTCGAACGTGAGTGAATTCGGGCCCCGATTTGTAGATATGATTTGTCCTTATGATGCAGAACTTTCAAAAATAGTAGAAGAAAAGGCAAGCAGTGTTGGAATAAAACTTCACCGTGGGGTTTATGCAGCCGTTATAGGACCTCAACTCGAAACTCGTGCCGAGTATCGAATGCTGAGAATTCTAGGTGCTGATGCGGTAGGTATGAGTACAGTACCTGAAGTCATTGTGGCGAACCAACTCAACCTTCCCGTATTAGCGATTTCGGTGCTTACCGATGAATGTGACCCTGATCATTTGCAGCCCATAAACGTGCCCGAGATCATGGAAATTGCAAAAGCTAGCGAACCAAAACTTATCCAACTTTTTAAATCTGTCATTTAATGAGTTATCTAGAGGCCACACATGATTTGTACACAAAAGCTGCTGAAACCCCTGAGATAGGCTTGTGCTGTACCACTAGCCCGATATGGCAGTTTCCTGGATTGTCGATTCCTAAACGGATGCAAGAAATGAACTACGGCTGCGGGACAACGGTTTCGGCTTCTGATTTGGTAGGCAATCCTAAAATACTCTATGTAGGTGTAGGCGGAGCTATGGAACTACTTCAATTTGCGTACTTCTCTAGAGAAAAGGGGAATATCATCGGGGTAGATTCAGTCGACAGAATGCTTCAAGCGGCAGAAGAGAATCTCTTAGTGGCTGAGAAAGAAAATGAGTGGTTTGAGCGTGATTTTATCGAGCTCAAAAAGGGCGATGCGCTAAACCTACCTATTGAAGATGAATCTGTCGATATTGCCGCACAAAATTGCCTCTTTAATATTTTCAAAGCAGAGGATCTTAAAAAGGCCATTTCAGAAATGTACCGAGTATTAAAACCTCACGGTAGACTCGTTATGAGTGATCCTATTTGTGAACAACCGATGTCTGAAACACTTCGAAACGATGACCGCTTACGGGCAGAGTGTTTAAGCGGAGCTATTCCACTAAAAGACTACCTCAAGGCACTTACTGAAGCTGGCTTTGGTACTATCGAGGTGAGAGCAAGGCATTCATATCGCATTCTTGATCCGAAGCATTATTCCACCGATCAACTAATCCATATTGAATCGGTTGAAGTGTGTGCGATTAAAGATCCGATGCCGCCAGACGGGCCATGTATTTTCACGGGCAAAACCGCCATTTATTACGGAGAAGAGGAGTATTTTGACGATCATAAAGGCCACCTTTTATTAAAACACCAACCACTCGCAGTTTGCGATAAAACGGCCGCTCAACTAGGTGGTTTAGATGCCGACATCCACATTAGCGAGTCAACCTATCATTACCGGGGAGGAGGCTGCTGTTAATGAATGAGAAAATCGTCATTATCGGCAATGGAATTGCAGGAAGTACACTAGCCCTTCAGTTAGCTAAGGAAGGAACTGGTTCAGTAACGCTGATCTCTGATGAAAGTTCTTATTTCTTCTCTCGAACCGCCCTGATGTATGTCTATATGGGGCATTTAACGAAAGAGCAACTCGAACCCCTTTCGAGAGAAAGTTGGGACCAATCTCCCATTCAACGAGTCAAAGCCCGAGTTTTATCGATAAACCCAGAAAACAAGGAGTTATCCTTTCGAAACAATGAAGGAGAAGTAAAACAACTATCCTATGATCGACTAGTAATAGCGACAGGCTCAAAACCTGCCTTTTACGATTGGAATGGGCAAGAAGCTGAAGGGATCTTAGGACTCTACCATTTGAGCGATTTAGAAAAATTAGAAAAATGGGCTCCGAATGCTTCTGCTTGTCCCGAGGCGGTTGTGATTGGGGGCGGATTAATTGGCATCGAACTCTGCGAGATGCTACTTAGTCGCCAAATAAAAACAACCCTAATCATTAGAGAAAACTTCTTCTGGTCAAGCCACTTACCAGAATCTGATGCTCAGCTTGTAGAAAAGCACATCCAATCGCATCACTTAAATCTCATCAAAGAAGATGAGCTGCTAGAAATAAGGGCAGATGATACCGGTCGCGTCGCTTCGATTCAAACCAAAAAAGGCGAGACGATTTCGTGTAATTTGGTCGGACTTACTACTGGCGTACGTCCGAACATTGAGTTTTTAAAAACGAGCAGATTAGAATTAGACAAAGGGATACTTGTCGATGAATACCTAAAAACCTCAGACCCCTCGATTTACGCTATCGGCGACTGTGCTCAACTTAGAAATCCTCTCTCGAATCGTTCAGCAATCGAACCTGTATGGTACACCAGTAAATTGATGGGAGAAACCCTTGCTCAGACTTTTTCTGGCCAACCAACCCCATATAACCCGGGTATATGGTACAACTCAGCAAAGTTTTTCGATCTTGAATATCAAACCTATGGCAGAGTACATCCAAAAGCATTGCAACCGGAGAACGAACAACATTTTCATTGGGAGACCGATGAGAAAGGGATGACCTTTGCCTATGACAAAACATCCGGCGCATTTTTAGGAGTCAACACCTTTGGTATTCGACTGAATCATCGAATAGTCAGTAGTTGGATTGAAACAGCTATTACCATTCAAGAAGTAATTCGTCGCCTAGAAGAAGCCCATTTTGATCCAGAATTTAGTAATCGATACTATAAACAGATTAACCATGCATTCGTACAGAACCACTAGCATACAAAAGGTATTTACCTATATGGGGCTGTCTGGCCTAGCGGTTTTAATCCTTGCGGGGTTTACTGCCTCTTTCCTCAAGTCAACAGGACTTTTTATCGGTCTAGGACTCATCAGTATTGGAGTTATCGGCTATACTTTTTCTAGCTATTCAGGCTTACCCGCAGGTATTAAAAACAATGGGGTTTGGCACCAATCACTAACCTCGAGAGGTATTGTTGCTTGGGTAGTCGGAGTAATTTTAACCGCGTTTTATGTTACCCTCTACTTTTATCCTGAACACTTGGAGGGACTTATTCGGCTATTCGACCCTTTAAGCGAGGGATTGAGCGGGAAAAAAGCTTCGCAATGGTTCGTATATGGAGTGCTTTATACTCTCGCTATCGTACTCTTCGGAATTAAGTTTATCATAAAATACAAACACTCCAAATACCAAAAATACCGAACCTACAGCGTCATCTTTTTTCAAACGATTTTCGCGTTTCTGATACCGGAGATTATGGCTCGATTGAATGGAGACCTGCCCTATTACGATTTGAAAAGTATTTGGCCTTTGAATTATTACCTGTTCGACGGCTACCAATTAGATGGATTTCTACAAAACGGCAGCCTAGGAACTATACTTTTGATCTTCGGTATTCTTAGCACGCTGATTATAACGCCTATTCTGACCTATAAATTTGGTAAAAGATGGTATTGCTCTTGGGTTTGTGGATGCGGTGGACTTGCTGAGACTGCAGGAGATCCCTTTAGACAATTGAGCGATAAGAGTCTTCGAGCATGGAAACTCGAAAGATGGATGATTCATCTTATTCTAGCCTGGGTATTCATCAGTACCGTTGGGGTAGTTTATAGCTATCTCTTACAAGCTCCTGATTCTTATTTGTTAGGACCTAAAATCTTTCTCATTTCAGTCAGCTTGCTTTTTAGTCTCGTGGTGGGATTGATTTTATGGAAGCGCAAAGATTGGCTGGCGAAAGATGCCCAATCTTCAGCTATTGCAATCAGCTCAGTAATTCTTCTACTTCTAGGGTTTTTCTTTTTCAGCGAAAGTGATCGGGTACTCTTTATACCCTCGTATCAGATTCGCTCAGCCTACGGGTTTTTCATCGGCAGTATCTTTTCTGGGGTGATTGGAACGGGGTTTTATCCGATTCTAGGTAACAGAGTATGGTGTCGATTCGGATGTCCGATGGCCGCAATTTTAGGAATTCAGCAAAAGCTCTTCTCTAAATTTCAAATCAGCACCAATGGCGGACAGTGTATCTCTTGCGGAAATTGCTCCGCTTACTGCGAAATGGGGATAGATGTGCGTGCATATGCCCAACGTGAAGAACCTATAAAAAGAGCCTCTTGTGTAGGATGTGGAATCTGCTCAGCCGTTTGTCCGAGAGGGGTACTTCGACTAGAATCATGATTTATGTAATTATCCCTGCACTGAACGAAGAAGACGCAATTGCCAAGGTTATTGTAGAGATACCTAAATCGGTAGCCGAAGTAGTGGTGGTTGATAATGGATCGACAGATCGAACTTCAGAGATGGCAAAAAAGGCTGGGGCTACCGTACTTTCAGAAACTCGAGCGGGCTATGGTTATGCCTGTCTCAAAGGAATCACTTATCTGAAAGACAAACAACAAGATGGAGATATCATTGTTTTCTTAGATGGTGATTATTCGGATTACCCCGAAGAACTAACCGCACTGGTAGCTCCTATCGAAAAGGGAGATCACGATCTAGTGATCGGCACTCGGAATAATCCTTTACTACAAAAAGGAGCCCTCACCCCTCAACAACGATTCGGCAACGCGCTTGCTACTCGTTTAATGGCACTATTTTATGGCGGGAAGTATACCGATCTTGGACCTTTTAGAGCTATAAGCTTCGATGCCTTAGATCGACTAAAGATGCAGGATAAAACTTACGGATGGACGGTTGAAATGCAGCTCAAAGCCTTAAAGCATCAATTGAGGTATACCGAAGTACCCGTTAATTATCGTCCACGTATCGGTGAATCAAAAGTTTCTGGCACCCTTAAAGGAACAATCATGGCCGGATACAAAATACTCGGTTGGATCTTCATTTACGCCTTCCAAAAATGAGCGCACTAGTTCTTACCTGGCAAATCGCCTTAAGCTTATGCGTATTGATGCTCAGTATCTATTCATTTTATCAAGGATACTTAGCCATCCTATCTTCTCGAAGCCAATCAAAAAAGGAGGGGGCAAGCTTAAAAGAGCACCCAACGGTAGTTCTTCAAATACCCTTATTTAATGAAGGCGATACGATTGATGAAACGTTTAGGTCGATCCTTGACTTAACTTATCCGAAAGAACAGTTACAAATACAGATTCTTGACGATTCAACCGATAAGGGGTCACGTACTTTAGCCAAAATTTGGGCAGAACAATTACAAAAGAATGGCTTCAAGGCAGAGTACTTGTGGCGAGCCCATCGCAGTGAATTCAAAGCTGGTGCGCTTCGAGAAGGTCTGGTCAAAACAGACTCAGAATTTGTCGCCATTCTAGACGCCGATTTTAGGAGTGCACCGAATTGGTTAGAAAAGGGGCTCACCCCATTTAAAGACCCCAAGGTGGGTATCGTACAATTCAGGTGGAGCTACTTCAACCTAGATGAAAGTTGGTTCACCCAGATGCAGGCCTTACCCTTAGAGGTTCATTTTAGAAACGAACATCATGCACGTTATAACTATCGGTATTTAAGCAATTTTAATGGAACAGCTGGTATTCTTAGAAGATCAGCTATAGAAGATTCAGGAGGATGGAGTGGTGACACCTTAACCGAAGACATCGACTTGTCATATCGGATTCAATTAAAAAAATACCGCTTGGTATATCTTAATGAGAATTCTTTAGACTCTGAGCTCCCCCATACCGCTAGCGCCTATCGAACACAACAAAGAAGATGGAATAAAGGTGGCGCGGAAACACTCAAGAAATTATTCTTTCCCATTCTTCAATCAGACTTAAGTTTTTCACAAAAACTCTTCGCGTTATTTCACTTATCGGGATCTAGTTTTTATCTGGCCTCTCTAGGTCTTTTCCTTTTGAGCTTGTTTGGTTTGCTTCTGAAGACTTCAGGCGAACTGGCCGAGAGCACTCTCTTTTGGACCTTCATTCAGGTAGCACTAAGTATCAATACGCTGATTCTTTTCATTTGTTTTTACAAGGCATATTCCAAATCTACATTCGGTTTTAATAGCCTAAAATTTACCCGCTTATTCCTTACCTATATTTTTTACACCACTGGGCTGGGTTGGCATCATGGTAAAGCGGTACTTGAAGGTCTTATCGGGATGAAATCACCTTTTGAAAGAACTCCAAAAAAAGGAAGCACAACTTCAAAAAAGTATCGGCCACCCTATATCGAATTACTCATTTCCCTTCTGTTCTTTGCAGCAGTTGTAGTTGATCTGAAAATTGGATTTTGGCCGATGTTAGGAATACATCTCGTCGGTGGAATAGGCTATCTTTTAAGTTTTTCACACGCATGCAAAGCCTAAGACGATATAGCATCTATATTCTTGTACCACTATCTCTTATAGGATATTATTTCTTAGCTCAGATAGAACGATCAGAAGTCTTCATGTTGATTGGTCTATTTAGCCTTCTTTTTATCAGCTATATCGGCTTACTGAAATTGAAAACTACGCACCTAGGATGGATTCTTATTGGTCTCTGTTTTCGGTTTGTACTTATCGGCTACACACCCCTTCTTTCACAAGACTATTTTCGATTCATTTGGGACGGAAACCTATTATCGCATGGTATCAACCCTTACCTCTATCTTCCCGACGAACTCATCGAAATATTTAGTCAGTGGGAATATTTATATTCTGGGATGGGCTCAATGAGTGCCGGTCACTACACGAACTATCCGATGATTAATCAGCTGCTGTTTGCTCTAGGGGTTCTTTCAACAAAGCCAATGCTCACCTACCGACTTGTACTCTTGCTAGCTGATCTAATCACCTTTAAAATACTGACTAAACTAAGCTCGCAGACTTGGGGGCTAACCTATTGGCTGTCTCCATTGGTTATTCTAGAAGGGGTGGGCAACCTTCATTTTGAGCCGGTGATGGTCGCATTCCTAGTTCTAGGCCTTTATCATTTTAAGCAAGAGAACTACTTTAGATCTTCGGTTGCGTTAGCTGCATCTGTACTTTTAAAACTGATACCACTAATGTTCGCTCCTTTACTTCTTAAAGTAGTAAAGCAAAAGCAACTGAAAATTATGGTGTTTGGATTCCTAATAACCCTCGCCCTCTTCACCACTCCTTTCCTAGACCCATGGCTCTTCACTACCTATAGTGAGAGTGTGGGTTTATGGTTTTCGAATTTTGAATTCAATGCGGGTATCTATCGAATCCTTAAAGAATTGGGCGTGCTATTTGGGGTTCAAGATTGGCAAATGATTCGGTTTTACGGCAAAGCGCATTCATTTGCCATTTTAGCTCTTGCTCTAAAATTTACCTGGGAATCTGACTGTTTTTCAAAGGTTATTGACAAAAGCTACTTGCTTCTACTAATCTATCTTCTGACTGCGCCAACCATTCATCCATGGTATCTCATTACCCTGATCGCGCTCGGGGCAATTAGCAAACACCCGTCAGCAATTCTTTGGTCGCTTACCATTATTTCAAGTTATGTAGCTTATACAATGAGTCCTGTCGAACTGCCTTTATGGATTGTCGCTCTTCAGTTTATCCCCGTAGTAATATCACTTACTAGCTTCTCTTTCCGATCATTTTTAGAAAAGAAACTTCTTTAGCGTCAAGAGCTCTCCACTGCCCGCGAGGAAGGTCTTTTTTAGTAAGTCCCGCAAACATTACTCGGTCGAGTTTTGAAACTTCATAACCCAAGTGTTCAAAAATTCTGCGAACGATACGGTTTCTTCCAGAGTGAATTTCAAGCCCCACTTCACGCTTAGTTGCCCCAGCGATGTAAGAAATAGCATCAACGCTTATTGAGCCATCTTCTAGTTCAACTCCCTTCTCGATTTGTTGTAAATCACTCACCTTTAAAGCACGGTCTAATACAACGTGGTAAATTTTTCTGACGGCATAGCGCGGATGAGTAAGCTTCGCTGCCATCTCACCATCGTTAGTAAAAAGCAACAAACCCGTCGTCGTGCGATCTAATCGACCTACAGGCAAAAGACGACTCTTGCTTGCATTACTAACTAGATCCATGACCGTTTTACGTCCTTTATCGTCTTCAGTGGTGGTAAGAAAGTTCTTGGGTTTATTCAGGAGTACGTACTCCATCTTTTCTGGAGTCAGTAGTCGGCCATCAAATTTAACGATATCACCAGGCATTACCTTGTATCCCATTTCGCTAACCACCTTGCCATTCACCTCTACGCTGCCAGCGGTAATAAATGTATCTGCCTCACGTCTCGAACAGATACCTGCGTGGGCAATGAAACGGTTCAATCGCATGCTTCCATCATCTGCCTTCTTAGGCTCACTATTAGCCGGCTTCACAGGGCGCTTATTGAAGGGTCGTTGACCTCCTCTTTGTTGACCTCCTCTTTGTTGGCCTTCTCGTTTTGGTCCTTCTGAAGGTCGTTGTTTACCTGATCTTTGACCTCCTGGGTTTTTCTTTGGTTTACGGTTGTTCAATGTGACTCGTTTAGAGCGCAAAAATAAACGCTTTTAATTGATGTAATCGATTCAAGTCGAACAATAAAATGCTCAGGGTACCCAATAACACCCAAAATTTCAATAATAAACGCATTTTTAGATAGCTAACACCCATAAAACTGAAAATCAATTCGATAGCTACGAAAACCAGAACTGCCACCGAGGTGCTAAAGTAAAGCTGCATTTGCCCAAGGTCAGTCCGTAGACTTAATCCAAGACCTAAGAGGGCAAGTACCAAAAGTATCCCTGCCGTAATGTTTCTGGTTTTTGACTCGCCTAATTGAATAGGAAGTGAATGTAAACCGCTCGAGAGATCTCCCTTCAGATTGTTCAAATCTTTTAATTGAACGAGTACCCAAAGGAGTAGAAATAAGAAGCTAGCGAAAAGTAAAATTCGGGGCTCAAAATGCCTGTAATAAAGGAATAGAGCAACAATAGGGCTAACAGCAAGAAAAGCGCTTAGCACAGACCCCCAAATAAAGAGAGAGCGAATTCTATGGGAGTATAGCCAAATGGTCGTGATGTATCCAACGAAAAAAAGCGCTGCCAGAAGAGAGACCTTAAGCGCCATTAAAAAGGCAATAAGATTAAGCAACAAGTACCCTCGCATAAGGGAAGATAACGACCACTGCCCGTCAATAACCGTTTTCACCGGGCGATTAATAAGGTCTTTAGGATGATCGTAATATTGATTGATTAGATATCCGGCCGTAACCACAAAGAAGCTTGCACCAACGATTAAATGGAGCTCTAGATTTTGCAAGAGATCAGCGACTGGATAAGTCGATCCGAGAATAAAAATGGCTGACAAATATTGAGCTAGGACTACCAAAAGTGTATTTTGGAGTCGAGTAACACTAAAAAACGTAAGAAGATTTCTTTTGACGCTAGGCATACCTAAAAGGTATAAACTACCTCTAATTGATGACCGTCTAGTACTTTTTTAGTAGCCTCTAAATCTTGCGTGAATCCCAAAAAATAGCCTCCACCGCCAGAGCCGCAGAGTTTAAGGTAATACGTATCGGTTTCTAACCCCTTCTGCCAAATATCGTGGAAATTCGCAGGAATCATTGGCTTGAAGTGATCGAAAACCACCCCTGATAACTTTCGGAGATCGCTGAAAAGGGAGCGTATATTCCCGTTTAAGAAGTGATCAATACACGCATCGGTATACTGAACAAATTGCTCTCTCATTACCTCTTCAAACTGCTTGTTCTTCAGGTTCTCCATAAAGAGTTGAACCATAGGTGCCGTCTCTCCAGTAATGCCGCTGTCTAATAGAAAGACCGCTCCCTTACCCGCCTGGTTTTGCGAGGGTATTGGAGTAGATTCTACATGATCTTTAGCGTGGATTAAAATAGGTAAACTTAGATAGCTATTGAGCGGGTCAAGTCCTGATGAAGTCCCATGAAAATGAGATTCCATGATCGCAAATTGTCCTTTGAGCACAAGCAATTTTTCGCGGGTTAACGAACCTAAGACTGAAACCTTTTCATCAGCGTATCGGTCATATATCGCAGCAACAATTGCTCCGCTACTCCCCACACCATATCCCATTGGAATTGAACTATCGAAATACATGCCTTTTTCTAAATCGGCATCTAATTGTTCAAAATCAAACGAAACATCAAGACACTGCTCAGCAACCTGATTCTTAAGGTAGGCAGCATAATTCTTGAGATGTGTGTTAGACGAAGCTATTTCAGAGGAGGTGTTCTCGGGAAAACGCAAGGCTCCTTTAAACGCATTAAACGGTATAGCAAGGCCTTTAGAATCTTTAATAATCCCGTACTCTCCGAAAAGAAGAATCTTAGCGTAAAATAGTGGGCCTTTCATTTTGTTTAATTTTTTCATCTCAAAGGTAAACAATTATTTGGCTCCAATTCCACATTCATCTAACAAGTACTGTCCGTCTTCGCAAAACGCAGCTAGCTCATTATCAATCAAATCAATAATATCATCCTTGTTTTCAGCGGGGTATAACACATGTACATTTGCGCCGGCATCTAAGGTAAAACAAACCGGTATGTTCGTCTCTGCTCTAAACGTTCTGATGCGCTGTATAATCGATAACGTACCGGGCTGCATTAAAATATAACTCGGTGTAGAACTAAGCATCATCGCATGAAGACTAAGCGCCTCTAGCTCAACGATCTCAATAAACTGATCGAGGTCACCTCCGCGCAAAACAGCTAAAAGCTTCGCTAAATGATTATTTGCTTGAGCAAATCGCTGCTCAGCAAAAGGATGATTTTTCATGAGATTATGACCCACCGTACTACTCACAGACTTCACTCCTTTATGCACCAATAAAATCGCGTCTTGATAGGTATTGAAAATCGGATGAGCATCAAGAAAAGGTGTTGCAAAAAGATCTGAGCTTTCAGCAATATCTTTATGAAAACCCCAACTCATGAGTGGCCCTTCAATACTTCGAGCGGCACTTCCCGAACCCAGACGAGCTAGAAAAGAAGCCTTCTTCAAATCCACTTCGCTACTAGAAAGCTTGGCCTCGAGACTGCAAATAGCCATTGCTAAAGCTGCCATTCCACTAGCTGAAGAAGCTATTCCGCTACTGTGCGGGAAACTATTTGAGGTTTCGATATTCAAGCTATAACCTTTCAAATAAGGGCAGTAAACCCCAATTCTATCTACAAAGGATTGAATTTTTGGAATAAAACTTGGCTTGGCTTCATCCTCAAATTTTAAGTTAATTTCAGGAGAATTAGAAGGTTCGAAAGATACCGTAGTGTCGGTAAACGCCTTACTAAGGGTGAACGAAATCGATGGATTAGCAGGAATCTGAGGATGGTATTTTCCCCAATACTTTACTAAAGCAATATTACTCGGCGCACGATGTGTGGTGCGATAAGAAAACCCATTCTCCTTGAGGTTTGATTTAAATTCTTCGAGCAATTGATCATTCATAAGTTCCCCAGTAAAGGGCAAAGATAACAGAATGTTATTGTATCTTTTTGGAGCTAAACAGGTTATTAATGAAATCATATATACTGGCCCTCGACCAGGGAACTACCAGCTCAAGAGCGTTAATTATTAATCACCAAGGTGAAGTTGTTGCCATGGCTCAGAAAGAATTCAAGCAATTCTTTCCCCAAAATGGCTGGGTAGAGCACGATGCCAATGAAATTTGGGAAAGTCAACTCGAGGTTACTCGAGAAGCTCTTTCCAAAATCGAAGGGGAAGTATCCTCAATAAGCGCCATCGGAATTACCAATCAACGAGAGACCGCTGTAGTTTGGGATAGAAAAACCGGAAAGCCCATCTATAAAGCCATTGTCTGGCAAGATAAACGCACCACAGAAGTCTGTGAACAGTTGAAAACAGAAGGAAAAGCTGCTTTTATTCAGTCTAAAACCGGACTCGTTATCGACTCCTATTTCTCAGGAACAAAAATTGCCTGGATCCTCGACCACGTGCCCGGAGCACGACAAAGAGCTGAGCAAGGTGAGCTGATGGCCGGTACTATTGACAGTTGGCTTTGTTATAAGTTGAGTAATCAACAGCTTCATATCACTGATCCTTCTAACGCATCACGAACCTTACTCTACAATATTAATACACTCGAATGGGACGAGGAGTTACTCGAACTTTTCAAAGTACCTGGTACCCTTTTACCAGAGGTTAAGTCTTCAAGCGAAGTCTATGGATATACGCACAAAGAGCTCTTCGGAGAAGAGATTCCTATCGCAGGTATTGCTGGAGACCAACAGGCTGCATTATTCGGACAGCAATGTACCGAAGTTGGTATGGTAAAAAACACTTATGGAACCGGTTGTTTTATGCTTATGAATGTCGGTGACAAACCAGTCTTCTCAAAGGCTAATCTGCTTAGTACGGTAGCTTGGCAAATCGGCGATCAGGTTACTTATGCTCTTGAAGGGAGTGTCTTTATGGCCGGTGCCATCGTTCAATGGCTTAGAGATAGTCTAGGGTTTATAGAAGCCTCTTCAGAGGTAGAGGCACTTGCAGCAAGTGTACCAGACAGTTCGGGAGTTTATTTTGTGCCCGCTTTTGTGGGGCTTGGAGCACCCTATTGGGATGCTTACGCTAGAGGTCAAATTACCGGGCTGACTCGAGGAACCACAAAAGCTCATATTTCTAGAGCCGCATTAGATGCGATTGCCTATCAAACCTTAGATATTTTAGAGGCCATGCAAAAAGATGCAGATACCTCGATTCAAGTTCTCAAAGTAGATGGCGGCGCCTCAAATAATAACCTGCTCATGCAGTTTCAGGCAGATATTTTACAAAGTCAAGTCCTTCGACCGAAGCAAGTAGAAACTACAGCCATGGGAGCTGCCTTCCTTGCAGGTCTCGCGGTAAATTTCTGGGCCTCTACTCAAGAAATTAATAGTATCTCAGAAGAGGATCGCAGGTTTATTCCAGAACCACTAAATTCAAAAATTACTAACGGCATTAAGGGTTGGCACGAGGCTGTGTCAACGTGCCTAACCAAATAGCTATGAATATCGTTTTCGCAGAATTTATTGGAACCTTTTTAATGATGCTTCTAGGTTTAGGAGTCAATGCAAACGTTGCGCTTAAAGGAACTAAAGGATCTTACAGTAGTGCTAGTGCATGGGTACTCATCTGTGCCGGATGGGCGTTTGCAGTTTATATTGGAGTGGTAGTTGCTGGACCCATAAGTGGCGCCCACCTCAACCCAGCGGTAAGTTCAGCGCTTTTGGTTCAAGGATCATTATCTCTAGCCGATTTTACATTATTTGTTCCTGCCCAATTTGCCGGTGCGATGCTCGCAGCATTAGCAGTATGGTTTATGTATCGAGATCACTTTGAGGCAACCGAATGTCTTGAAACCAGGCGTGGGGTATTTTGCACCGCTCCTGAAGTGTATAGTGTCAGTCGAAATTTCTTCAGTGAATTTATTGGGGCCTTTGTATTGCTTTTTGCCATTTTCCATATCACCGATCCTGAAGTGCTAGAAACCGGTCAAAAACTAGGAATGGGTTCGTTAGGGGCACTACCCGTAGCGATATTCGTATGGGGAATCGGGCTTAGCTTAGGAGGTACCACCGGCTACGCCATTAACCCTGCAAGAGATCTAGGGCCGAGACTTACTCACGCCTTACTTCCTATGAAGGAAAAGGCTGGCGGCAACTGGTCCTATGCTTGGATACCAGTAGTTGCTCCCATTGCAGGAGGAGTTTTTGCAGCGCTATTACACCAATTTCTGGTAAGCTAAAGCGCTCGATCAGGATAGTTGCAGAAAATTCCGTCAACGCCCATTGCTTTCATTTGAGCAATATCCTCTGCTTCATTGACGGTATAAGTATAAACCTTGAAGCCTTTCTCATGAATGGCGTCTACCGCTTCTTGAGTAAGATTTTTATACCAAGGGTTGATTGCTATTGCTCCTAACTTTTCGGCCATAGGGATGGCATCTAATGGGTCCTTTTCTGTAAGTACTGCGATAGCTACCTCTGGGTTCAGTTCTCGCATTTTTTCAAGCTCATCCCATCGAAATGACGAAATCACGAATTGATCTAAACTCCAGCCCTGGTGTAAACTGTAGTATTCAATAATTTGATTGACTTTCGCTGCAGTATTCGCCCCCTTAAGCTCTATGTTTAGAGAAATTCGACCATCTACGGCCTTAAGTACATCTTGAAGCTTAGGTATTTTATGGCCTCCTTGAAGGGTTAAGGCCAACACCTCGGGCATGTATAGATCTTCTATTTCTCCGGCCCCATTGGTCAAATCATCTACGCGATCGTCATGGAACACAACAACCTCTCCAGAGCGAATGCGAAACACATCTATCTCTACCATTGACACCCCTAAATCAATCGCTTTCTCTACAGATGCAATGGTGTTTTCAGTAACATATCCCATTGCGCCACGATGCCCAATGACTAGAAAATCGTCTGAAGTACTCATATGACAAGAACTTAGAATCATTGCAATAGTAACTAAAATGCTTTTTCTCATGATTTCATTTGTATTAATAAAAAAGATCGGGACCTAATTTTAACAAGTTTTGAGGTCGAAGATTCAATCTCATTGATAGGATCGTAATACCGATCATAACCCTGCAACTCCTTGTAATATGATAGGTCGATTTGACGATCCTCCTCATTCTTATTCAAAAATAGGACAAGCTTTTCATTCTCAGCAAATCTAGAGATCACATAAACTCCATCATTCGGAGCATAATGCAAGGTCTCTCCAAACCTCATCGCCTCTGACCGGCTTCTCAATTGAAATAATTTAGCAAATAGAGTTTGGGTTGCCTTCTGCTCAGAAGTTAAACCCGACTTGCTAAAGGCATTGATTTTATCCCCATGCCACCCTCCGGGAAAATCAGTACGGATCAATCCATGGTCGTGGGGCTTAGCCGTATTTTGCATGAGAATCTCTGTACCGTAATAGAGTTGTGGAGTTCGAGGTGCCATAGCCAGTAGAGCAAGTGCCATATGATGAAGATTAATATCTTCACTAAGCTGAGTGTAAAGACGGTCCATGTCGTGATTATCACCCATGAAAACTAATGCCTTAGGATTCGCATAATAGAAATCATTCGACAACGCAGTATACCATTCAACGAGGCCCTTATCCCAAGATTCTTCATTGGTAAGAGCATCTACTAAAGCCTTTTGTAAGGGGAAATCAAAGACTGAAGGCAAATGCGATTCATATCCATCTGCATTGGGCGCTGACTGTTGCCAATATCCGACCCTGAGGGGATTATAACTCCACTCCTCGCCTACGATGGTAAACTTCGGATACTGGGTTTGAATGGCCTGTGCCCACTCTGCCATGAAGGCAGGATCGTTATAAGGATAAGTATCTTGACGAATTCCTCCCAAGCCAAGGGTTTCTATCCACCATAGGCTGTTTTGAATGAGATAGCGCGCCATAAAAGGATTGCGATGATTAAGGTCGGGCATAGCAGATACAAACCATCCTTCAAGCATTACTTCCCTGTCTTTCTGGGCGGCATAAGGATCTTGTATCGTAGTTCTGCGGTGGTTCGAATAAGTTATTTCACCTGAGGTTAAAAAAGCCTCTTGCCCATTAATCCAATCTGAAAAGGGCAAATCACTCATCCACCAATGATTCGATCCACAATGATTATTGACTTGATCCATGATCAGCTTCATCTTACGATTGCGCAGCTCATCTGCTAAAAGACGATACTCCCGAAGAGAACCAAATCTCGGATCAACTTTAAAGAAATCAGTAATCGCATAGCCATGATATGACTGCTCGGCCATGTCATTCACCAGTAATGGACTCGACCAAACGGCGGTCATTCCAAGGTCTTTTAGATAAGGAATCGCCTTAATAATACCGGCAATATCACCGCCATGACGCTTGTAATCGTGCGATCGATCAACCGTTTGTTCTTTTAATCCAGGAACCTGATCGTTAGACTCATCCCCGTTGACGAAACGATCAGGGGTAATTAGATAAATCGCATCTCCAGAATTGAAACCTTCAATTTTATCAGAACCAAATTCTAATTCGCGCAGTTCGTATTCATATTCGAATCTTGAAGTGCCTTTCGAAAATTCAAAGACCAATTTCTCGGGTTTCTTTACCGAAGAAAGATCTAGATTTATGAAAAGATAATTCGGGCTATCTGCCTGATGAACGCTCTTAATTAACTGATCTCGGCCCTTTTTCAGCTTGACCTGAAAGCCCCCAATATCATCTGCTTTAATAAGCAATTGCAATTCAGCATTCGCCATTCCTACCCACCAATTAGGAGGCTCGACACGAATATCTTGGGCCTTTGTAAACCATAAGGTAAACAGAAAAAGACCTAAGAGAATTCTGAATTTACGCATGATTATAAGCTACAGGTATATTTCTTCTCAGGCTGTAATTCGACCCGCTCACCTTTAATTCGGATACTCATCGGTAATTCGGCAGATCTCAGTGTGAAGCTAGCCGTATTCTTTGATATTTCCACCTCAATGGTTCTTGATCTAAAAGTGATCGAAAATTGATAGCTCTCCCACTCCTCAGGAATCTGAGGATTAAAGTGAAGTTTATCTTCAATCAATCGAAGCCCTGCAAAACCTTCAATAATACTTAGCCAGGTACCCGCCATAGAGGTGATATGTAGCCCCTGATGAACCTCCTTATTGTAATCGTCTAGATCCAATCTTGAGGTTCTAAGGTACAATTGATACGCCTGATCCATACGGCCAAGCTTTGCCGCCTGTATGCTGTGAATACAGGGCGAAAGTGACGATTCGTGAACCGTTAAAGGCTCGTAAAAGTCAAAGTGTTTCTCTAATTGCTCTACCGAAAAATGATCTTCGAAGAAATAGAATCCTTGAAGTACATCTGCTTGTTTGATATACGGAGATCTTAATATCCGGTCCCAAGACCATTTTTGATTGATCGGACGATCATTGAGTCCTAACTCACTAACCGGTTGTAAAACCTTATCTAAGAAACCATCTTGTTGTAAGAACACTTCTTTAGACTCACTGTAAGGGAAATACATATTTTCTGCAATCTCCTCCCAATTCGAAAGTTCGTTAGTGGTGAGTTTCGTCACTCCTATGATTCGTTGGTAATCCCCGGGATATCCGTCTTGAACTTTCTCTACTTGTCTCTTAGTATACTGTAAGCACCACTTAGCAATGTAATTGGTATACCAGTTATTATTGACGTTGTTTTCGTATTCGTTCGGCCCAGTAACACCAAGCATCACATAAGCCTTCTTATCTTCTGAGTAGTTGACGCGCTGCTTCCAAAATCTTGCAATCGCAATCAGCACCTCAAGTCCCATTTCTGGGATGTAGCTATAATCACCGGTGAATCTTACATAGTTAAAGATCGCAAAGGCAATTGCTCCGTTTCTATGGATTTCCTCGAAGGTGATTTCCCATTCGTTGTGACACTCTTCTCCGTTCATGGTCACCATCGGATACAAAGCTGCTCCACCCTTAAATCCCAACATCTCGGCATTAGCAATAGCCTTATCAAGCTGTCGGTATCGGTAGGCAAGAAGGTTTCTAGCCACCTCTTCACTTTTGGTTACCATGTAAAAAGGCAAACAATAAGCTTCGGTATCCCAATAGGTACTTCCACCGTATTTTTCACCCGTAAAACCTTTAGGTCCAATATTCAAATCAGGGTCTTTACCAAGGTACGTCTGGTTCAAATGAAAGATATTATAACGAATACCTTGTTGCGCTTTGACGTCTCCTTTAATCTCAATATCTGAACGCTTCCAGATTTCGGCCCATGCTGATTTTTGAAGGTCGAGAAGTCCTGTAAAACCAAATCCACTTGCCTTATCTAAGGCTTCATTCGCTGCAGTCACCAGGTTCTCTTTGGCGTGATACCTAGAAACGGTGTATCCGCCAAACTTCGTTAATCTTGCTGTTTGACCTGAATTTACACGGGCAACAAAATGAATCGAAACCTTAGCATCTGAGCATTCCTCGCCCGCGGGTTTGATAGCACGATCACCAACTTCTAAATTCGATTGCATGAAGGTGCACGTGTAGAAGTTAGTCTTATTGGTGTGTGCTTCAATGAAGGCGCGATTTCCTTTTTGAATAACCTCGGTAGTTGACCAGAAGGCATCATCCCAATTGCTATCTCTATTTTTAATGCCGCTATCGATATAAGGGCGAATCTCTAAATCAATCCCATCCTTAAGTGGCGTGATTTCATAGGAAATAGCTCCAACCTCATCTAAAGCAAGACTTAGAAAGCGTGTTGATTTTACTTGAACATGAGCACCATTGTTTAAGATTACCTCAAAGGTTCTGCAATACCAGCCTTCTTTCATGTTCAACTCACGGCGAAAATTCAAAACTTCAGCGGCAGCCGCAATATCAAGCTCTTCACCCGAAATGAACACTTCGATACCGATCCAGTTCGGAGCATTCAAAACCTTTGCAAAATATTCTGGGTATCCGTTCTTCCACCATCCTACTTTAGTCTTGTCTGGATAGTAAACCCCTGCTATATAACTTCCTTGAAACGTATCCTTACTGTAATTCTCTTCGAAATTGGCACGTTGACCCATAGCGCCATTACCCAGGCTAAAAAGACTCTCAGCAGAAACTACGGTTTCAGGGCTGTACTTGGATTCTATAATCGACCACTCATTGGCCTCTACTAAGCTTTGATTCATCTATTCTCTATCAATTAATTGATCTAAAAATGGGGGCGTTAACTCGGTAAAATCTTTAACCACATATTTGGCATGATGCAGTGTCTCGGTGTCTCCAACACCTATACTATACATACCGGCTCGATTGGCCGCCTCAACTCCGGCAATGGCATCTTCAAAAACCACTGAACACTCAGGTGAAACATTCAATCCGTTTGCTGCTTTAATAAAAACTTCTGGATCTGGTTTCGCTTTAGAAACCTTATTACCATCTATAATCACTTCAAAATAAGAGGTGAGCCCAACACGGTCGAGAATTAAAGTAGCATTCTTGCTCGCAGAACCTAAAGCTACCCCTTGATCTCTGTCTTTGAGATGATCTAAAACTTTTTTGACATCTACGAGAATTTCATCCTCGGTCATATCTTGAATGAGATTCAGGTAGTCTTCATTTTTATCGTGCATCCACTGATTAAAATCAGACTCTGAGGCACTGACTCCTCCACTTTGCAGTAATAATTGGAGACTCTTTTGACGGCTTACTCCTTTAAACTTCTCGTTTTCTGTTTCATCGAAAAAGATCCCTAAGCGATCCGCTAATTTTTTCCACGCCAGATAATGATATTTAGCAGTATCTACAATTACCCCGTCAAGATCAAAGATGAAAGCGTTACGACCACTTCTCATACCCTTATTTTTATCGGGACAAATGTAATCAACATAGAGCTATCCGACCTACCTAAAATAATACCACAAGAAAAGCACCACTAGAATAATTGCTATGGTTAGGTAGCGTTCAATAGGCTGGGTTTTTTGCTCTGCAGAGGCAACTGCCCCACGCTCATAAACTAAACCTGCCTCCACCTCTTTAGCAGTAGATGCGTTTGAAAGACTAACTAGGACCATTACGGCGATACTAACGACAAAAAGGAAAATAGCATAATGCAAGAAGTTCATCGTAACTAGTGTGTCAATCATTCCACCTTCAGCTAACTGTAAACCACCTTCTTGAGTCATGTATTCTAAAACGAGACGAGCCATTCCTAAAAAGAAGCCAGTCCAAAGTGCGGCTACTGCGCCCTTTGCATTAATCTTCTTGTAGAAAATACCTAATAAAAAGGCTGCCGCGATCGGAGGTGAAACATAGGCTTGTACACTCTGTAGATATCTGTAGATTCCACCGCCCTCTGTCAGTTTTTGCATAAAAGGGATCCATGCTAAACCTACAATCACAAGAACTACGGTAGCAATTCGACCTACCATTACTAATTGTTTCTCACTGGCCTCTGGCTTCCATTGCTTGTAGAAGTCAAAAGTGAAAAGTGTTGAAGTACTGTTAAACACTGAAGACAACGAACTCATCAGCGCCGCTAGGAATCCTGCCACAACAAGACCTCTAAAACCAACTGGGAGCACTCTTAAAATTAGTGCCGGCAATGCAGCATCTGTCGTTGTACGAACCTCTCCCGTAATTGGATTGGTAACTGTAAATAAATCTGGATACGAAGTCACTGAAAGTGCATAGGCAATGATACCAGGGAAAATGAAAATGAATAAAGGAAGTAGCTTTAAGAAGGAACCAAAAATAGTTCCCTTTCTAGCTGTTGATATATCCTTAGCTGACAGTACCCGTTGAACAATAAATTGATCCGTACACCAGTACCAAATACCTAAAATAGGAGCCCCTAATAGTACCCCCGTCCATGGATACTCTTTGTTTCTCCACAAGCTCATAAACGTATCGGCATCTGGCGAATTCGCTTGTATTGCAGCGGTCACCTCTGACCATCCTCCGATGGCATCTAATCCGAAATAAGTCGCTGCCAAACCACCTAAAATGAAGATGATTGCCTGAACCATATCTGTGTAGATTACCGCTTTAAGGCCTCCAAAGACGGTATATAGCCCGGTTGCAATTACTGTAATTAAAGCACCTGTCCAAAAGGGAATACCCAACAATACTTCAAACACTAATGCCCCTGCAAAAATGGTAAACGATATTTTAGTAAGAACGTAGGAGATAATAGAAACTACTGAGAGGTAAGTCCTTGCACCCTTATTGTATCGACGCTCCAAAAATTCAGGCATCGTAAATACTCCACTTTTAATGTAGAACGGGACAAACACCCATCCTAAAAGGAGTAAGATAAGTGAAGCTAAAATTTCAAATTGAGCTTCAGGGAAGGCTCCTCTTGCACCTGAACCAGAAAGCCCGATAAGGTGTTCAGAACCAATATTACTAGCAAAAAGTGAAGCTCCAATAGCAAACCATCCCAGATCTCGGCCGCCTAGAAAATAACTAGAGGCATCTGCTCCCGCCTTTTCTTTTTTGGTAACAAACCAAGCAATTCCAAAAATCAATAAGAAGTAAGCAGCGATTACCGTGAAATCTATAGCTCCTAGGGTTTCCATAAAGTTGTCATTATGATTAGTAACTTTGCAATTTAGATCTTTTTTGGAATTAACATAGAGTGTTGTGGTAAAGCAATTGTTTTTTGTCGGATTTGTGATTTTGAGCTTGAATCTTCAGGCTCAAATCGGCGATTTACCAAAGGCTAGACCTATCATTAAAGGACAAAATCCGAATCTAGGCGTTAAAAATAACTCGAAGGGAACGCTTCTCAGAATGCCTTCTGTACTTGACAGCAGCCTCACCAAACCAAAATCAGGACCTCAGCTCATCGATCAATCAAACCTCAAAGATGCAGGATTTGATTTAGTCATTGATCCTAAAATCGCACTAGCAGAAAATGCCAATGCGAATCTAGCTCGAGGAGACATGTATTTAGGAGATGTCAAAACCTCTGCAGACAACGTAGGGGTCGCTATAAGAGATCATGGAGAAATTGATGGGGACCGCGTGCTCATTCTTGTCAATGAAGTCGTCGTTGAGTACAATGCCTTACTAAGCGGACGTTTTCAAAAACTCAATGTAGCCTTAAAAGAAGGCTTTAATACCATCGAATTTAGAGCGCTAAATCAGGGATACGCTGGCCTAAATACCGCCCAATTATTGATTTTGGATGACAAAGGCGAAGCGATTAAAAACCAAAGTTGGTATCTATCCACCGGTTCTACAGCGAAAATTATTGTTGTTAAGACACCGACTCTAGAAGACTAGTAGCGTTCGCCAGGATGGTAGGTTTCTATCGCTCTTCGTAGCACCTCTTCTTTGTAAAAAGGAACCTTCTTAAAAGCTCCGTCTACATAAAGTGAGGTCTGATCATCGAAGTGCTTAGAACTCGGATCACCACTTTGCCCGCCTGCTAGTAGACTGTAAGCCTCAACCTTATCACCAAATTCTACAACAGCAACAAAACTATTGCCACGGGTACCGTATATCTTTTTAGTGTTATTGTGATAACGTGCTCCATAGGCCGCCAGTGCTCCCCAGCGACCACTTGCATGCGGAATAGCAATACTTGGCAAAGAATCACTGAAGGCTTGATAAATAGAGCCATCAATCCTTTGATATCTATTTACCTCACCCCATGCAATCAGCGGAGTGCCAAAGTCGGCAGTCATCTGTTCTACAGTGGCGCTCAACAGCGCCAATTTCTTTTTAGGATCACTTTCACTACTTCCCCAAAAGGTCAAGTGTTCCAATTCGCTATATCCATTAGGGCGTTTAATTTCTCTAAGAAGTCGCGTGCCATAGAAATGCGCGATACTCATAGCTTCGCTATCTAGATTTGTTTTAAAATCCCAAGAGCGCAAGGCTTCGATAATGGGAGAGAGTTCTGGGTCTGGAAAACGATCGTAAGCATCAATAAGGCCCGGAATCAACACTTCAAAAGCAGGTAAACTCGGATCATAAGCGAGCTGAATCAACGATTGCAAATCGTGTTTTTGTTCATTAGCGAGGAGTCGGATGGCGTGAATACCTCTAAAATTCTCGGGGGCTGTGCTCATGTAATACGGATAATCTTCAGGCTTTGGGCTATCGTCCCCAGCTAAGGTGAAGGGGGTAGAGTTGCAATTTTGCAACCATCCGGTCGATGGATTCAAGAGCGTGATATGCTCGCTTACTTCATGAAGCCCTTGCCAATCAGTTTCTGGATTCGTACCATCTACGGGTTGTGCATAATCGAATCGCGTGTTGCGTTTCGGAATAAAATTCCCATGCCAGTAGGCAATATTACCCTCTGCATCAGCATAGACCGTATTGTTAGAAGAATTCGTTTTCAAATTCATCATGTTACTAAAACCTTCATATCCGTTTTGCTTGGTTCGAATAAACGACTGTTCCAGTGCACGAGCCGGTGACCACATCATCGCCGTTGACACCCAGTTATCATCTAATTGATGAGTGACTGGGCCATGATAGGTGCGATAAAGGGTGAAGGTCTGTTCAACTAGGCTTCCATCATCTGACCTTACTTTTAAGGTAGTGTCAAAAGATTTTACAGGCCTCCACTGGGTTCCGTATCGATATTCAAGACCGTTTGCAGTCTTGCGAACCTCTTCTACAAATTCATCGATGACGTCGGTGTAGGTTGAAGTATGCATCCATCCGGTCTTCTCATTGAAACCTTGATAGATGAAAAATTGACCCCAAGTCACCGCGCCATAGGCGTTCAAGCCTTCTTCACTAACGACATGCATCTCTCCTCTAAAAAAGAACGAGGTGTGAGGGTTGATAAGCAGCATGGCATTACCCGATTTGGTTTTTTGGGAATTAAGTGCGATTCCATTAGACCCTGCAGGTTCTAAAAGTGCAACCTCTGCCGCAATAGCCTCAGATTCTATAAAATCAATGGGTCGTTGATCCCCATAGAAAGCTTTGATCTTGCGCGTCGAAACCCTTTCAATATCTCCCCCGATAGATCCTTCGCTAAAGTAGTAGGGCATCCAGGGCTCGAAATGTTTGATCACCTGTGGCTCAACCTCTGGATGAGTCTCTAAATAATAATTCACCCCGTCTGCAAAAGCAACACAAAGTTCTTTAAGCCAATCAGGACTTTCCTCAAAAGCAGCTTTGGCTTCATCTTCAGTCATAAACAACTGTGCACGAAGGTCGCTATATAAGGCAGTTGCACCTTTAGCTTCGGCAAGTCTTCCCGTTGCCCAAATATAATTTTGCTCAACTCGATTAAAATCATCCTCGCATTGGGCATAAAGCATTCCAAAAACAGCATCTGCATCGGTCTTTGCATAAATATGGGGTACGCCAAAATCATCTCGAATAATCTCTACGCACTCAGCCCTAGCCTCGAGTCTTGAAAGCTCTTCAGAGCTGGTGCATGACGATAACACCAAAAAGAATAGTAATAACCCAATCTGCTTCATTTGAATTCAATTTTAATACTTGTTCAAGATACTGCATTTTGACTGCAGTGATGCACCTTATCTTTGCTAGTATGAGCGAAACACGTAGCAGTTTAAGGAAAGCCTTCAAAACAATAATCAGGCCCAGAATTCATTTGGTATTCACAGGCCTTGGCCTTATCGTAATCAGTAAGGGAGCTTCATTTGTCGCTCCTTTAGCGATGAAAACCTTTGTCGATGAGCTCATTCCCAACCAAGATTTGGAAGGGATTAAAACTCTAGTGATCGTAGTATTGATCGCCCTTGTTCTGCAAGCCACAACTAGCTTTTTATTAACTCGTTTAGTCAGTGTGGCGGCACAGTACCTCATTACGGAGTTGCGTATTCAAGTACAGCAAAAACTACTATCTCTCCCCGTTCGCTTTTTTGAAAACACTCAAACAGGAGCCCTGGTTTCTAGAGTGATGAAAGATGTGGAAGGGGTCAAAAGCCTCGTAGGAACTGGTCTTGTTCAACTAATTGGTGGGTTATTTACTGCTGCGTTGGCATTCGTATTTCTCATTCGATTAAGTCTTCCGATGACCCTTTTTAGTTTAGCGCCTCTAGCCCTGTTTGCACTCATTGCGTTCAAGGCCTTCACAACCGTACGACCTATCTTCAGAGAAAGGGGGAAAATAGAGGCCGAGGTAAAAGGACGACTGAATGAAACCTTCTCAGGCATTCGAATGATCAAAGGTTTTTCGGCAGAATCAAGAGAAAAATCGAGATTCGAAAAAGGAGCTACTACACTTTTTGAAAACATTAAAAAGTCAATGATTTATATGGCTCTGATCAGCAGTGGGTCCATACTGCTCGCTGGGGTCGCCACTACACTAGTTACCGGCCTCGGAGGCTACTACATTATCGAGGGCTCATTAAGTCTTGGTGAGTTTTTACAATTCACCTTCTTGTTAGGTTTACTAATCAGCCCAATATTTCAATTGACTAGTGTAGGTACTGAAATCACCGATGCGCTAGCGGGTCTTGACCGTACCGAAGAGTTATTTGAAAAGATCTCTGAATTTGAAAAACATCAAGGAGCGGAGTTAATTGGAGGATTTCAGTCGCTAGCTTTTGACAAGGTGTGTTTTAGTTATGACGAAGGACGTAACGTCTTAGACGATATTAGTTTCGAATTAAAAGCCGGGCAAACCATAGCTCTTGTAGGAAGTTCAGGAGCAGGAAAAACTACGCTAGCGAATCTAGCAGCGCGGTTTCTTGAACCCGATTCAGGACAACTTATCATCAATGGACAATTCGCCAATGAAATAGATCTTGCCTCGTACCGTAAGCAACTAGGAGTAGTTCTTCAAGACGATTTTCTTTTCGATGGAACGATCAGAGAAAATGTGCTCTACGGTAATCCCGCATGCAGTGAGGAAGAGCTTCATTCCGCATTAGATGCTGCCTATGTAAGTGAATTCGTAGCTGGTCTAGAAAAAGGTATTGAGACCGTTATCGGTGAAAGAGGAATTAAACTCTCTGGAGGGCAACGACAGCGATTAGCAATAGCTAGGGCGCTAGTAGCAAACCCTAGGTTATTAATTCTCGATGAAGCCACCTCAAATTTAGATGCTGAAAGCGAACACTATATTCAACTTGGTCTCGAGAATCTAACTCGCAGTAGAGCCACGCTAGTGATTGCCCACCGCCTCAGCACTATACAGAATGCAGATACGATTATCGTCTTAGAAAAAGGTGAGATTGTAGAAAAGGGAACACACAAAGAGCTGTTTGAAAAGCAAGGTAGATACCACAGTCTGTATACAAGACAAGCCCGCATTTAATCGCCTTCCTTAAGACTCTGGAGCCATCTCAATGATGAGACCTTCTAGCTCTTCAGTGATAGGAATTTGACAACCCAGACGGCTACTGTCTTTAACATGAAAGGCTTCTGAAAGCATAGCCTCTTCCTCATCAGACCTTGGGCTGAGCTCATGTGAAGATTCTATGTAGCATTGACACGAGGCGCACATGGCCATTCCTCCGCAAATACCAACAGTGCCTTCGGGCTCAATCTCATAGGAGCGTACTACCTCCATGAGGTTCATATTCATATCTGTCGGAGCTTGCAATTCATGCTTGACACCCTGTCGATCGATGATTGTTATGGCAACCTCATTCATGATTAGTCAATTGTTTTAACAACGGCTTTAGGTGCTTCTTTTTTAGAACCATCAAAACCGGTAACACCACCTACCGTAGTGTATTTCATCACATAGCGCTTGTCTGGGTAAATACGAGCATAAGCACTTTGACACATTAATGTTGCCTCATGAAAACCACAAAGAATCAATTTCAATTTACCTGGATAAGTATTTACATCACCAATAGCATATACCCCCGGTATATTCGTCTGATAATCTAGCGTATGATCTACCTTAATAGCGTTCTTCTCAATCTCTAATCCCCAATCAGATAAGGGGCCTAATTTCGGAGAAAGACCAAACAGCGGAATAAAAGCATCTACAGCCACCTCCTTCGTTAAATCAGTTTGATGATTATGGATTACTAAAGACTCTAGTGAGCCTCCTCCCTTTATTTCAACTACCTCAGCGGGCGTATTTATCTGAATCTTTCCCTTATTCTTGAGTTCTTGAACTTTCTCAACCGAATCTAAGGCACCTCTAAACTCATTGCGACGATGTACCAAATGAACCTCACTGGCAATATCACTTAGGAAAATAGACCAATCTAGGGCCGAATCTCCCCCTCCCGCAATCAAAACTTTTTTACCACGATATTGCTCTGGATCTTTAACCATGTAAGCAACTCCGCGATCCTCGAACTTCTCTATGCCTAAAATTTCAGGTTTTCTTGGCTCGAAACTTCCAAGACCCCCTGCGATAGCAACTACTTTTGATTTGTGCTTTGTTCCCTTGTTAGTGGTTACAATAAAGTAATCATCCTCGGTGCGTTCTAAGGTCTCTGCTCTTTCACCAAGAGTAAATCCAGGTTGAAAGGGTTCAATTTGCTTCATCAAATTATCAACCAATTCACCGGCTAACACCTCAGGATACCCTGGAATATCATAAATCGGTTTCTTAGGGTATAACTCAGCTAGTTGACCACCAGGTTGTGGTAAGGCATCGACTAGATGGCATTTAAGTTGTAATAATCCAGCTTCGAAAACGGTAAAAAGGCCTGTAGGTCCCGCTCCTATGATTAGGATATCGGTTGTAATCATGGTTTTTATTCTAGGCGATATTAATAACCTCCTCAATTTGAGGAGCAAACTTCTTGATAGTCATCTCAACCCCACTTTTCAGGGTCATCTGGTTGATGGAACAGCCCACGCAATTTCCTTCTAGTCGAACCTTGACTGAGGTTCCGTTGTCAATAGAAACCAGAGAAATATCTCCTCCATCGCTTTGAAGAAAGGGTCGAATTTCTGCTAGAGCTGCTTCAACCTTTTCCTTTAGTTCATTTGCTGTCATCAGCGCTTTGGTTTAACGGCAGAACATCCTGCCATGGTTGTAATTCGTATTGCCTCGGTAGGCGGAAGTGTTTCGTTTCTTTTCACCAACTCTGAAACGACTTCTTTAGTTAAAGATTTGAAAGCCTCTGATACAGGCGTATGATCTTGCAGGGCAGCTGGTCGACCAACATCACCTGCTTCTCTCACGCTCTGAACGAGAGGGATTTCACCCAGAAGAGCTACACCCATTCGTTCTGCCAAATGCTTTGCACCTCCCTCACCAAATATATAGTATTTGTTTTCTGGCAATTCTGCAGGAGTGAAATAAGACATGTTCTCTATAATACCGAGTACCGGTACCTGAATGGAGTCTTGGGCAAACATGGCAATCCCTTTACGAGCGTCAGTTAAAGCCACTTCTTGAGGGGTACTCACTACTACCGCTCCAGTAATGGGTAATGACTGCATGATACTCAAGTGAATATCTCCTGTGCCGGGAGGCAAATCGACAATTAAAAAATCGAGCTCACCCCAATGCGCATCAAAAATCATCTGATTCAGTGCTTTAGCTGCCATCGGCCCTCTCCAAATTACAGCCTGATCTTTTTCGGTAAAGAAACCTATCGAGAGAAGTTTCACTCCATAGTTAGAAACAGGCTTCATTTTAGATTTTCCATCAACATCAATGGCTAACGGCTTCTCATTTTCAACATCAAACATCAGTGGCTGAGAAGGACCATAAATATCTGCATCTAAAAGACCTACTTCAAATCCCATTTTAGCCAATGAAACGGCAAGATTTGCTGTAACCGTAGACTTACCGACTCCTCCTTTGCCAGAGGCTACGGCAATAATGTTTTTTATCCCGGGTATTGGCTTGCCTTTGATCAGATTAGAGTTTGGTGCTTTCTCTGGGGCCTCCACCGAAATATTCACCTTGATTTTAGCTTTAGGATGAACTTCGGCGTGGATCACCTGAAGAATAGAAACTTCTGTTTTCTTCTTTGCTTGCAGACTAGGATTATTAATCGTTACATCCACCACGACCTCATCGCCGAATACTTGTACATTTTTTATCGCTCCACTCTCAACTAGATTCTGGCCTTCGCCGGGTGCGCTAATAGTACTTAAAGCTTTCAGAATTTCACTCTTTGTCATAGATCTGCATTTCTACTACAAAGATACGCAGATAACAAAGGCTATAAAAGCATTTCTGACGGATCCCAAAAAAGACGATCAAAGTCTACTACGCAGTCATCTGAAATTTTAACTCCTTCATTTTCAAGAAGTTGTTGCATCAAATTAGTGCCAGGAAAGTGATGTTTCCCGGTAAGCATTCCCATACGATTCACTACTCGATGAGCGGGTACATCCTTGTCGTGAGATAAATTCATTGCGTATCCGACCATTCGGGCTCCGCCCCTGCGACCTAAATAATTGGCGATTGCCCCGTAAGAGGTTACTCTTCCTTCGGGAATCTGTCTGGCGACTTCATAGACGCGCTCATAAAAATCACTACCACTCATAATTCAACCATAAACGAATAAAAGTGATTACTAGGAGTACCAACATCAGGCCTGCGATGATTCGATTCGAACGCTTTTCAAAGCGCTGTTCGTCGAACGAAATCTTTGCAAACCCATAGGCATAACCATAGAGAACTACGAAGGTTCCTGATAGCGCCGCAGCCGCAAAAACAAGTGTCTCAGAGGTGGCTAGGCGTGCAATTTTAGAGCTCCGAAATGCGGCGTGTAGCCCGGCATAAAAAGGAATGGTAAGAACATTAAGTGCCGCTAAACTGATCCCTTTCAAAAAAGAATTAGAAGAAGAAGGTACAAGTTTGGTGAGATCCCTATTCGACTTTTTCCAGAAATAGAAAAAGAGGACGAGGAAAATGATAAGAGCTCCGATTAAAATAGTATTGATTGTTTCTGGATGTTCGAATAGAAATTTTGAAAATACAGCAGCGCCTAGAGCTTCGGCGAAGATGACCAGCGAACAAGCCAAGGAGAAATAAATTCCGTACTTCTTACCTCTTTCTACGGAGATTTTGGCGGCATTCATATTGAGTAATCCCGGAGGCAATGTAGCAACAGCAGCGGCTAGAAAAGTCAGAGCAAAAAGAGTGATATAGTGCAACCGCCTTTAGTATTAGTTAGATTTTAAATGACACATAGGTGATCGGTTTACCGACTTCTAGATATTGGCTCTCATAAAAAGTTTGAACCTCAGTTACTACTGAAGGGCTACCCAACTGCCTATACACGTCGTTGTTCGAATATACAATTTCTTTACCTAGTCCGTGTAGAAGGCCCAAAGTGTATCCGTGTAGAAACTCGCTATCTGTCTTAAGGTGCACCAAACCTTCACCTCCAAGAATCTTTTTATAACGATCGAGGAACTCCCTATTGGTAAGTCGATGTTTCGTGCGTTTATACTTGATCTGGGGATCTGGAAATGTAATCCAAATTTCACTAACCTCACCTAAATCAAAAATCAAATCGATCAGCTCAATATGTGTTCTTAAAAAGCGAATATTCGGCAGCTTGTTTTCAAGAGCTGTCTTCGCTCCCCTCCATAATCTAGCCCCTTTAATATCGATTCCGATAAAGTTTTTTTCTGGGTAACGTTCAGCGAGTGCCAGGGTGTATTCTCCCTTACCACAGCCCAATTCTAAAACGATCGGATTTGAATTCGAAAAAATAGAATTCCAAGTCCCTTTCAATTCGAAACCTTCTAAAATTTCTTCTCGAGAAGGTTGAATTACATTCTCAAAAGAATCATTATCTCTAAAGCGTTTTAGTTTATTTTTACTACCCAAGGTTGATCTATTTTGAACCTACAAATCTAACCCAATATCGCCCTAAACCCATGAAAAAAAAGACGATAGTGGTAGCGCCTCTTAATTGGGGGCTCGGGCATTCAACCCGATGCATTCCAATTATTAAAGCCCTATTAGAGAAAGACTATGAGGTAGTCTTGGCCTCTGACGGTGTTGCTCTAGGCCTACTCACCAAGGAATTTCCAGAACTAGCGAATTTTGAACTACCCTCTTACCAAATTACCTACGCTTCTGACGGACGATTCTTCAAACTCAAAATGATCTTAGACTCTCCTAAAATTTTGAGTGCGATGCGTAAAGAAAGAAAGGCCATTGAAAAAATCGCTAAAGAGGTGAATGCCGACGGAATTATATCAGATAATCGTCTAGGTATTTATGTAAAAGGCATTCCGAACGTCTTTATCACCCATCAGCTTCGTGTACTTTCAGGAAGCACGACACAAATTAGCTCGGCGATGCATCAACAAATCTTTAAAAAGTACGATGCAGTATGGGTGCCAGATTTTGAAGGAGAGAACAACTTAACCGGGGAACTGGGGCATCTTGACAAGAAACCACAAAACCTCAAATACATGGGCCCTCTAAGTAGATTTGAAAAAAAGTCGACAAAGAAGGCTTATGATTTAATGGTGCTCTTATCAGGACCAGAGCCCCAACGCACCCTACTTGAAAATCGATTGACCGAAGAGTTACAAGCTTTTAGTGGTCAAATTCTAATGGTTCGCGGAGTGATCGAAAAAGAGCAAACACAAGAAGAAATAACCCTTGATTCAGGAACGATACTCAAGGTTAATTTCATGAGATCTGAAGAGCTTTCACAAAGTGTTCAAGCCAGTGATTTTATTTTATGTAGATCGGGTTATACCACCGTTATGGATTTGGCTAAACTAGGAAAGAAAGCTTTTTTTATTCCAACACCCGGTCAATATGAACAGGTTCATATCGCCAAAAGACTTGACCAATTAAAGGTTGTTCCTAGTTCTACTCAAGAAGAATTTAGTCTTGACCAATTAGAGCGTATCTCGAGCTATTCGGGGCTTGAAGCATTTAGTTCAGCCGTTGATTTCGATGAGCTGTTTTCGGTTTTTTGAAGCGTAAAAGAGAATTCTGATCCTACCCCAGGCTCACTCTCTACATAGATTCGCTCACCATGGGCTTCTACGATATGCTTTACAATTGAAAGACCTAAACCAGAGCCCCCTTCTTTCCTTGACCCGCTCTTGTCTACTCGATAAAATCGTTCAAAGAGTCGTGGCAAATGCTCTTTAGCAATTCCGTCTCCATTGTCGGTGACTCTTATGATTAGTTTATCCTCTGTCAAATCTTCGATAGTAACCTCTGTAGTACCTCCTTGGTGCCCATACTTAATTGAATTCTCAATGAGATTACTTAAAACATGTTCTAGTTTCTCTGCATCGCCATTCACCCAAACCGAATGTTCGTAAACCTTATCAAAAACCAGTGTGATATCCTTCTTCGTAGCCTTCATTTCAAGCATTTCAAAAACACTTTCAATGAGTTCAACGATATCCATTGGCTGCATATAAAGCTTCTGTGATCCAGACTCTAGTCTGGTAATGGTGTCTAGATCCTTGACAATGTAAAGGAGACGATCTACACTTTTATTGGCTCGTTCAAGGTATTTTTTACGCACTTTTTTATCCTGCATAGCACCATCTAAGAGCGTCAGAATATAACCTTGGATGGTAAACAAGGGGGTCTTCATTTCATGTGCCACATTACCCAAAAAATCTTTTCGATACTCCTCTCGAATCTTAAGTGTCTCGATTTCTATTTTCTTTCCTCGAGCAAACTTCTCGATATCAGAGGTTAACGAATCTAAATCGGTCGAAACACTACTGCCTGTAAACCGAATTCCTTCTAACAATGAAACTTCAGAGTATACTTCCTTAATGAGTTTAAGGACATAATTCTCAATACCTACCCTCAGAATCAAAAAACTCGAAATTAATGACAGAACAAAAAAGGCAAGAATAATTAAAGGTTCTGACAGGCCTAAAATGTACAGCAGCGAAGTGACGAAAACCGTTACAACGAGTGAGACATACAGTGCATATCTCAGGACAAAAGGATTCGCATTTTTTAAATTAGCCGCCATCTAGGGCGTTAAATTACGAATTTATAACCTACCCCTTTAACGGTTTGAAAATGGTCATCTCCGATCTTTTCTCGAAGCTTTCGAATATGTACATCGATGGTTCTGCCCCCGACAACAACTTCACTACCCCAAACTTTTTCAAGAATAGATTCGCGTTTAAATACCTTACCTGGCTTTGAAGTTAATAGGGCCAATAATTCGAATTCTTTGCGAGGTAAAATGAGTTCTTCACCCTTATTGATGACTTTATACTCTTCTCTATTGATCGTTAGATTGCCTACGGTATGTAACCCTTCAGATTCAGAAGATTCTTCTTTGCGACGACGTAGCAATGCCTTGACCTTAGACATCAAAACCTTCGGTTTGATAGGCTTTTGTATGTAATCATCTGCCCCAGCCTCAAAACCAGCAAGCTGAGAGTAATCTTCTCCTCTGGCAGTTAAGAAGGTAATAATGGTGTTTTCTAATCCCGGTGTGTTTCGGATGGTTTCACAAGCTTCGATTCCATCCATTTCAGGCATCATAACGTCTAGGATCACTAGATGAGGATTCTTCTTTTTGGCTTTAGCCACGGCCTCAACTCCATTTTTGGCTGTATAAACCTGATATCCTTCTTGTGATAGATTATATCCTACAATTTCAAGGATATCTTGTTCATCATCAACGAGAAGTATTCGAATGTCATCTTTTTTCATGGTGTAAAATACTTAGGGATCACCTAACAGTCTAAAGATAAAAAAACCCGCCTTGAATGGCAGGTTTTTATATTAAAAACGGAACGAAAGCCCTAACGATACGTTCACCCCAGGAGCTAGACTTGAGAAAACAAAATCATTGTTGCCGAAATAATCGAATCGACTTTCGATTAAATCATTCAATAAGTTCTCAGCTTTAAATGAAAGTGTTGTGTTTTTTGACTCACCAAAACGTTTGCTTGCATTAAAGTTCAAACTGTGAAAGGGTTCTGTGAAAACGTCTGGGAATTGACCCACACCAATAACCTGTAGCGCGCGCCCTTGCACATTATAAAATAAACCTGCTTCAAATTCTTTGTCAAAAAGATTATAGGTTACCCCTGCATTTACCAGGTACGGAGACTGCCCCTGCAATTGACGAGTGGTATCAATTTCACGATCACCAGCCACTGACTTTCTTGCCTCTAGTTCATTTTGAGACATTTCAAGCTCTGAGACAATAATTGATGTATTCAGATTATAAGAAAGCCTGTAGAAATCATTCGAATAGATCGAATTTCTCATTTCTAGTTCAACACCATAAACAATTGCTTCTTGGGTATTTCTCGCAACTAACGTGTTTGGAGTGGTAACATCGTAATAGTTGATTTCAATAGGATCTGTAAACTGCTTGTAGAAAGCACTTAGTGCCATAAAGCGATTTTCTTCACCATAGTGTTCCCATCGCAAGTCATAATTATTCACATAAGTAGGTACAAGATCGATGTTACCGACAAAGAATCGCTCGGTAATTGGATCATAAATATTTGCCGCCGAATTCTCTTTAAAACTTGGTCGGGCTGTGGTCATCGAATACGACGCTCTAATATTGGTCTGATCATTTACCGAATAAATAAAGTTTGCCGAAGGGTAGATATCGGCCACATCGATGAACTCACTATCTCTATAAATCTCCCCTGAAATAGCCTGTCCTGAGTATAAGATATTATAAGACTCGTAACGAACTCCTAAGATTGATTTCAATTTCTCTGACAAGCGCAATTCAGTCGACAAATATCCCCCAATCGTAGTATTCTCAGCCTTATACTGATTCGTTGGCTGGTAATCGCCAATAACAAATGACCCAGTTCCCTTCGCTGAATTCCAAATAAAATTAGGATTCAAGATATTGTCGTAGTCTCCTTGAAGATCAAGTGAAGAGCCTCGATAGCCAATAGAAAATACGTCTGTTCCAAAATCACGACTTTTATTATTGTAAGCGAACCCGACCTTCAGATTATTTCCCTCAGAACCAAAAAAATTGAAGCTGTATTTTAAATCTGCCTTAGCTGATAAACCATACTCTTCAAGGTCTCTCCACAAACGAAGAGGAAGTGCAGATGATGCATTGTCAATAATTCGAGATCCATTTGGAAGTACGTTAAAAACTGATTTTCTGAAATCAATATCTCGAACTTTGACTACGGAGGGAGCAACTTTCCAGTCAAAAGAGAGTTTATCCCCTAGTCGATAGATCCCTGAAAAAGGAACCGTTAAAATTTCTCTTTGCGTATGGGTCATCGTATTGGTTACACCTGAATAAGGGTTCTCAATATAATCTTCGATTATCCCATCAAAACCGTTACTCTCTCCGCTACGAATAGCTAAAATAGTAGCTTTATGTTTGAAACTTCCCGTTTTCAGCGAAACCCCAAATAATCCGCTCGCAATGGCTTGAATAGAACCCAATTCCCCCTCTTGTGCATCAAATTCTTTTTGGGCTCCGTTACGTACAGCAACACTTCTATTTATAGTATTTGAATAATAATCAGAGTCGTATTTATAATTCATCGAAGCAATGTAGCCTACTGCAATCTTTTCGTTGATATTGTACTGATTCGAGGCCGTGCCTCCGATGCTATAATCAAGAAGATTATTCTCTCTACTAACACCCATCTGACGTGTAAAAGCATTAGTACTAGAAACTAGAACCTGTTCTTGTAAATTATTTACAATGTTCACAGGCCTTGGGAAATTAATAATAGAAGGGAATGGAAGGTCATTAATACCTGAATCGAATGATAAACTATTTAATGAATAGTCTGGCAGACCTGGGGCGCTCTTAAAATTAGTTGCCGAGTTGTATCCTGTAGAAACCGAAAGCGTATACTCAGGCAGTGTAGAAAAATCTTTCAATAGCACATCAACTAAGCCACCTGTAAAGTCCGCAGGCAAATCAGAGCTTGCAGATTTACTCACCAATAAATTGTCTAGAAGGTTTGTCGGAAAAACATCTAATTGTAAAGTATTTCGATCAGGATCTAATCCCGGAACCTCAAGACCACCTAAAAGGGTTTTTGAATAACGATCTCCCAAACCTCGAACGTAAACAAATTTCCCTCCTTGAACCGAAACACCAGGAATACGTTTGATGGCTGTAGCTACGTTTCCGTCACCCGATTTTTTCATGGTCTGAGCCGAAAGACCGTCAAGCATAGTAACCGCGCCCTTTTGAATCGCAAGAACCGAAGCCTCATTGTTTTTGCGAACAGTTGTTGTCACTACCACTTCTTCAAGAGCATTGGCTAGAGGATTAAGAACAATACTCACCTCAACCTCATCTCCCTCTTTGGTTTTAATCTCACTTACTACCTTAGTTTCATAACCGAGGTAAGAAAATTCAATTTCATAAGGACCAGGACCATTCACTTCGAAAACATATTTTCCCTCAAAATCAGTGATAGCTCCTGAAACAGTTTCAGTCGAGCCTTGTTCACGTAGTACCACGTTTGCAAAAGCTAGTGGTTCATTAAAATCTCCATCGATAACGGTACCAGTAATCACAGACTGCCCAAAGCTTAGTGCAGTGATGAAGACTAATATAAAAAGAGAAAAGTTTTTCATAGAGTATCGTGTGAATTGGAAAATAGCCCCGGCAAAACAGGGCTATTCACTTAAATTATAATTAAGCCTAAAGGGTTTAGTTGAAGAATTGTGTCCAAGCAAAGACAGATTCGTCAGCTCCTTTTCCTGAAGGGCGTGTGGCACTTACAGAAATCCAAGTAGCAGATGCTTCTTCTACTTGACCTGCTATTACATCTGTCTTAGAATCAGAAGTAACAGCTACAAAATCTCTGAAGTTTAATTTTCCTTCAACTGCCGCAGTACCAGCTCCATCATAAGTATCCGCATCGATACCTCCTAAAGTTGATCCTGCTGGGAAATCAACAAATACTACGTTGTCATTGAATCCGGTAGCGTCAGATTTCCAGTTGCCAAAAGTGTCAAATTTAGCTGCATCTGAACGACCATAAACCGATACATTCTGAAGGGTATATTCCCCAACGATAGCATCATTTGGCTCTTCAGTACCGTCAATTTCGAAAGCAGTATCTGAACCTGAAGCCAAAATAACAACGGCATTTGAGATTGTACCTGCATAGGCTTGATCTAAATCGATACCATCGTCATCAAAGTTTGCAATTACGAGATTACTTACATTTACAGCACCTCCAAAAATCTCAATACCATCATCTTCAGATCCGATAAGTTCAATATTTTCAATGGTTGTTCCTGAACCAACACCTCCCATAGTAAGGCCTTGAAGCTCGTTACCCGGTGAAACCGCAGTTCCTGTGTGACGAATAGAAACATATTTCATCACTCCTGAATTGTCAGCATTATCAGAACCACCGTACTTGGTAAACTCGTATCCTGAAACAACACCCTCGATGTTTGCTTCACCATTAGCAGCACCAACAACACCATTACCTAATAGAATGATCGATCCCCACAAACCTTTGTCCGATAACGATCTATTGGGTGAAGTAGTACCGTTCGCATAAACAATTTGATCGTTTGCGTCAGTAAAAATGATTGGCTTTTCGGCAGTACCTACGGCATTTATTTTTCCTCCTTTAGCAATTACTAAGACAGTAGCATTTGAGCCTGTACCTGTAGAACCTTTTACGATAGTACCTTCTTCGATAGTAAGTGTAACACCGTCTTGAACAACAATTTTACCATCCATTAACCAGATTTTATCGTTCGACCAAGTGGTGTCAGCGGTAATTTCGGTTACACCACCTGTACCCACTCTTACAATAGAAGGATTGGTTAAAGCCTCTGCAGCATCAAGGGCATCTTGAATTGCTGAATCGATATCACCAAGACCGTTTGCGACAGCAGCAGTAGCAGCGGCAGCAGCAGCATCAGCGATTTCTTCAGTGTTTGGATAGTTAGCCAGTGCAGCAGCAACAGCAGCGTCCACGATCGCCTGTAACTGAGCATCGTCGATAACAACTTCTTGCTCACAAGAAGAGAAAAGCATTGCTCCAGAAAGAGCTAAAGCAAAGATTGATTTTTTCATTTCGAGGGTTTTAAAATTTTTTCCAAAACTACGGGGGCATCCTCGTCTTTATTTTAGAACAAGGTTAACTTTCGATGTATAAATCCTTAAAAAGGTTAAGTCTTATGTTCTTAAATGTTAATTAATCTTTAAGGTGTATTTTCTATCCGCTTGTAGGCCCTTAATTTATTAGGCCTGAACGAAAAATGAACGATTCTAATTACCTTTGATTCACTTTTAAAGAGTCATGGCAAAAGCTAAATTCACATCTGTAACTGAAAGCGACTTTGAGGAAAAGGCGTTAGACCTTTTTAAGGATCAGTTTCAAAATATCGAGGTGTATAACGCCTACTGCCAGCTCTTAAGAAAGGATCCAAGCAATGTCTCTTCACTGGTCGAAATCCCTTTTCTACCCATTTCATTTTTTAAGAGCCATAAAGTCTTCGATAAAAACCTAAAAGAAGAGGGGTACTTCATGAGTTCGGGAACGACGGCTCAAACCAATCGAAGTAAGCACTACTATCATTCATTAGAAGGTTATAAGCAAAGCTTTTTTACTTTTTTCGAAGCGACCTACGGGCCTATTTCAGACTTAGTTCTAATAGCTCTTCTACCTTCTTATCAAGAACAAACCCATTCCTCGCTCATTTATATGGTCGATTACCTAATAAACAAAGCGCGGCCAGGATCAGGTTATTATAAACTCGGAGATCAGCAGCTCACCAAACTATTAGCCAGCGATCAAAAAAAGCTACTCATCGGAGTAACCTATGCACTTCTCGATTGGGCAGAAAGCAATCCCATGACCTTGAAGAACACGATTGTTATGGAAACCGGTGGAATGAAAGGAAGACGCAAAGAAATTATCAGAGAAGAAGTACATCGCCAGTTGCAATCGGCTTTCGAAATAGACACAATTCATTCTGAATACGGAATGACCGAATTGTTTTCACAAGCCTATTCGCCAGGAGAGGGTATTTTTCATCCTGCACCCTGGATGAAAGTACTCATTCGAGAAGCAGAGGATCCTTTCACCATTAACCCTCATGAAAAAACGGGCGGAATCAACATCATTGATCTGGCCAACACCCACTCTTGTGCATTTATAGCAACAGAAGATTTAGGAAAAACTTACCCTGACGGCAGTTTCGAAGTGCTCGGTAGATTCGATACTGCAGAGATTAGAGGATGTAATCTAATGATGGCTTAGACCACCTTTAGTAGGTAGTAGTTCTTTTTACCTTTCTGTAAAAGAATGTATTTAGAGGCTATTAAATCTTCTGCTGAAAGTGAATAATCCTCACCAACTTTCGATTTATTCACCGAAATAGATTGTTGTTTTAGCTCCCGACGTGCTTCACCATTTGAAGCGAAAAATCCGGTTTCAGCGGCCAAAGCAGCAATCATATCTAGACCTTCTTCAAATCGAGCTTTAGACACCTCAGCACTAGGCACACCGTCAAACACCTCTAGAAAAACCTTTTCAGGAAGCTGCTTAAGGTCTTCGGCGGTTGATTTACCAAATAGAATCGCGCTCGCAGCTACAGCATTCTCATAGTCAGCTTCAGAATGAACCAGTATAGTTACCTCTTTAGCAAGTCGCTGTTGAAGTATACGTAAATGCGGGGCTTTTGCATGCTCGCTAATCAGGGAATCTATTTCTTCTTTCTCTAAGAAGGTGAAAATCTTAATAAAATGAGCTGCGTCTTCATCAGAGGTGTTCAGCCAATACTGATAGAATTTATAAGGAGAAGTTCTATTGGGGTCTAACCAAATATTTCCTCCTTCAGACTTTCCGAATTTTGTTCCATCAGCCTTGGTGACTAATGGGCAAGTAAGTGCAAAACCTTTACCGCCTGCCACTCTTCGAATAAGCTCTGTACCCGTGGTAATATTTCCCCACTGGTCGCTTCCGCCCATTTGAAGACTAACTTCTTTGTCGCGATACAAGTGTAAAAAGTCATAACCCTGAACCAGTTGATAGGTGAATTCAGTGAAAGACATACCATCGCTCTCTTCAGCAGAAACTCTTTTTTTCACCGACTCTTTGGCCATCATATAATTGACGGTAATATGTTTACCAACATCTCGAATGAAAGCTAGAAAACTAAAATCTTTCATCCAGTCGTAATTGTTAACGAGCTCGGCACTGTTGTCAAGGGAAGGATCAAAATCTAAAAACTTCGCTAGTTGATTCTTAATAGCTTCCTGGTTATGCCTAAGAGTAGGTTCATCGAGTAGATTGCGCTCTTTCGATTTTCCAGAAGGATCACCAATCATTCCTGTGGCACCTCCAACTAAGGCTATCGGGCGATGTCCTGCGATCTGAAAATGACGCAGCATCATGATGCTTACCAAATTTCCGATATGTAGCGAATCAGCGGTTGGGTCAAAGCCCACATAAGCCGAACGCATCGATTCTTTTAAATGATCCTCGAGGCCTGGCATAAAATCATGTACCATTCCTCTCCACTGTAACTCTTCTATAAATGTCTTACTCATCATAACTTTAGGCCTACAAATATAGCTTCTTTGCCTACATTTACATTATGATTTTAGTCACAGGAGCCACAGGTATGCTAGGGGCTCATTTTCTTCTTAGTCTTAGTTCTCAAAAAAAGAAGATTCGTGCGTTCTACAGAACCGAAGAGAAACGAATAGAAGTCGTTGCTTTTTTCAAGTATCATAATAAAGAGAAAAACCTCAGCTATATCGAATGGCTAAAAGGTTCTTATGACCAAATCGACTTACTCGATCAGGCTTTAGAAGAAGTCGATACTGTAATTCATTGTGCTGCACTAATTTCTTTTGATCCTAAACGCAAAAGCCAGCTTTACAAGACCAATGTTGAGGGCACGAGAAATTTGGTAAATACACTGATATCTAAAAAAATCAATCTAATCTTCATTAGTTCGATCGCAGCAGCCAACGAGGGTGCATCGAGTTATTACGGGTATACCAAATACTTATCTGAATTAGAAGTATATCGGGGAGTTCAAGAGGGTATAAAGGCTACAATTGTTCGACCTGGTGTGATTTTAAGTGATTACTTCTGGAATCGGCCCAGCGGAAGTATCTTTAAACAGCTCGCTCAGCAAAAAACTATAGTTACCAAGGGTTCTGTTGGCTTAACCACAGCAAATACCGTTGTGCGATGCACTCTTCATCTTTCAAAAAATGAGCAGAAAACCCCTACCATTCTTGTCACTAAAATCATGCGATACGATGAGCTTGCTAAGGCAATGGGTGCAGAAAAAATACAGTTCATCGGGAAACCCATATTAAGAGGCCTTAGCGTTATCGAAGCTTTTTATGCTTTTATTTTTAGAAAGCCACGCAAACTATCCTCTGAAATTGTTGACTCGCTAACCTCAGAATCGATCTATCCGACCCTATCTGATTATCCTGAACTCAAGGAAGTGGAGCTAGAAAATTTCGAAGCTGAATTAAAGCAACTATCTCAATCTTATCGCGCTACATGCGCAGGGGCTTAGAAGCAGCTTCAGCTCGAAGGCTATCGATCACCTCACTTTTTTCTGCTAATCGAGTTTCAATAGATTCAAATAGCTTGAAATAGCGATCACCTAATGTGGAGTAATACTTATTCGAATTAATCAATTGAAGGCTGTCCACATCGTACTTTTCATAGATATAAGGCATTATAAGTATTCCCTGACTTTCTAGAGTAGCTGGAGAAGTGCTATGAACCGCTTTTAAAACCGCTATATCATAAAGAATATCTGAAAAAACACCTTCCTCTATAAGGTTTTCGGGCGGCTCCATCATTCTTGTAGAACAAGAAATCAGCAAAACCAATATTAAGGCTGAATAGACTATTCTCATTTTCTAGTAAATGCTAGTTTTTGGGCATGACGATCTTCACTCACCGCCCCATTAGAATAGCCTAAATGACCATTTACCCAAACTTTATCAATGGTATAGGCGAAAGTGTGTCCTTCAAATGGGCTCCACTTACAATCATACAACAGGCTTTCCTTAGTTACCTGATATGGATTTTTCTTGACGGTCACCAAATCGGCATAATAACCTTCTCTAATGTACCCGCGACGATCGATATGATATCGATCAGCAACATTATGTGCAAATTTTTGAACCAGTGTTTCAAGGTCAAAGGCGCCTTCTTCAACTTTATCTAAATAACCCAGTAGCGCATGCTGCACCAGTGGTCCTCCAGATGGAGCTTTGAGGTAGGTATTTGATTTCTCATCGATCGTATGAGGTGCGTGGTCTGTGGCTAAGATGTCTAGAGCATTTCCTCGAACACCTTCCCAAAGAGCGTCCCGATCAGAAGCACTTTTTACGGCCGGATTCCACTTAATCAAGGTACCCTTATCTGCATAATCCTTATCACTAAACCAAAGGTGGTGTAAACATACCTCGGCAGTAATTTGCTTCTTCTCAAAAGGTAAATGAGTATCAAAGAGTTCAAGCTCCTCTGCGGTAGATACGTGAAACACGTGAAGTTTTGCTCCTGTCTCTCTTGCCAGTTGGATGGCTCTTGAAGAGGATTGATAACAAGCCTCTCTAGATCGAATAATCGGATGCATTTCAATCGGAATATCCTCTCCATATTTCTTTATGGCCGCCTCAGTATTCGCACGAATAGTGGGTTCATCTTCACAATGTGCGGCGATAACCATCTCGGTGTTCGAAAAGATTCCACGAATGGTTTCTTCTCGATCAACCAGCATATTACCTGTCGAAGAACCAAGGAAAAGCTTGATTCCTGCGCAAGCATTAATGTCTAATCTTTTTATGAGTTCTAGGTTATCATTCGTACCCCCAAAGAAAAAAGAGTAATTCACATAAGAACCCTTTGCTGCTCGATCAAATTTATCTTCTAAAGCTTCGAAGGTAACCGTTTGAGGGTTGGTATTTGGCTGCTCCATGAAAGTTGTGATTCCACCTGCTAGCGCTGCTCGACTCTCTGTTGCAATCGTTCCTTTATGGGTTAATCCTGGTTCGCGAAAATGGACCTGATTGTCAATACATCCGGGTAAAAGCAGCTGTCCTTGTAAATCGATAACCTCAGCGGTATCGTCTGAGATGGAGGGAGCTATTTTTTTTATGAATTGATCTTCAACGAGAATGTCAGATTCAAAAATGGATGATTCATTTACAATTCTCGCATTTTTAATCAGGGTTTTCGGCATAGTAGAATCTCTTTTTAGCAAAGATACTATCCAAACGCATTTTAAGCACCCCGAGAATGGCTTCTTTGACAATTGCGCCACTCATCTTCGACACCCCTCTGATGCGATCTGTAAAAACAATACTCACCTCTTTGATCGTTGCGCCCTTCTTGTAAGCTCTGAATTTCATTTCAATCTGAAAGGCATATCCGACAAAACGTACGGCATCTAAATTCAATTGCTTTAAAAGCGAAGCACGATAACACATAAAACCAGCCGTAGGGTCATATACAGGCATTCCTGTGATTAAACGAACATAAAAGGAAGCCCCGTAGGAGAGTAGTATTCGATGTAGCGGCCAATTCACCACATTCACTCCCTTGCAATATCTACTACCAATGGCCACGTCGGCACCGTTCTTACAAGCAGCATGTAGCCGAATTAAATCACTTGGAGTATGAGAAAAATCAGCATCCATTTCAAAAATAAAGGAGTAACCCTTTGCCAAGGCCCATTTAAACCCATGGATATAAGCAGTACCAAGTCCGGCTTTTTCAGTTCTTACCTCAAGGTGAAGTGAGTCGGGATGAGTATTCTGCAGTTCACGAACCTTATCTGCTGTTCCATCAGGAGAATTATCATCAACGATGAGTACATGATACCCTTTGTTTAAATCTTGAACCGCAGCAATAATCAGTGCAACGTTTTCGATTTCGTTATAGGTTGGGATAATGACTAGGCATTCACTCATAGGCGGCTAAAATAGGACATTTGTGTCGATCCAAAGACAACTTCAAAAACGTACCTTTGATTTCTGTGATGAGGCTCAAGTTTTCCTTTCAAGTTCAACTCGTAATAATTACCCTGATCAATCTGCTTCAGGCAAGTTTTACTGGCCTTTTAAAAGACGAGGCCTATTATGCCTATTTCGCAAAGCATATGCAGTGGGGATACTTTGATCATCCACCCCTAGTTGCCCTACTAGCACTCCCTTCGTCGATTGAAAGCTTGGGGCTTTTTGGCGTTCGAGTACTCAGCGTACTCAGCGTATCACTGAGCTATTGGCTTCTATACCAAACACTGAGTAAGGAGACTAAGAAAAGAATGTCTAACGGGCTGTTCTCACTTTTGTTACTGGGCTTACCTTTAGTCAATCTCTACGGGTTTCTCACCTTACCCGACACAGGAACGCTCCTATTTACCGCGCTGTTCTTTTACTCCTACAAGCAATTTCTCTTAAAGACAAAATATACTGTCTTTACCCTAGGTCTAGCTATGGCGGGTCTCATGTACAGCAAGTATACGGGCGTATTAATCCTATTTGGCGTGATCGCTTCTAACCCCATCCTGATGAAAGATCGTAGGGCCTGGAAGTCAGTCGCACTGAGCTTACTTTTATTCGGCCCACACTTATTGTGGCTCTCGCAAAACGAATGGGTAACCTTAAGATTTCATTTTTCGGAACGTCCGAATCACGCCTATGAATTTTTCCCATTCACTGGAGGGTTCTTCCTAAACGCCATCGCCATTATCGGATTATTCTTTTTCGACTTTTATCGAGCCTTGTCTTCATCCAATACGAAAAACCTCTTCGAAAAAGGACTACGATTTTCGGTCTGGTTAGTTCTTGCGTTCTTCTTCTTTTCGTCTTTCAGTAAAAAATCTCAGCTTCAATGGCTACTCCCTATAGTCTATCCTTTACTTCTGATCTTCGTCGAAAGACCACTTTCCCTGGTTGAGACAAAACGAATTAAGAGGTTAGGACTCGTAAGTATCATTCTCATTTTTAGTCTCAGATTTTTGATGGCCTTTGAACAACTATCCCCAATACATCTCGAACCTCATGGTGTCAAGGAATGGTCACAGAAAATCTCAGCTAAAGCGAATGGTAAACCCGTACTATTTATAGATTCTTATCAACGTGCTGCCCTCTATGAATTTTACAGTAGACAAATAGGATTATCCTATAACACCCTAACTTACCGACCAAATCAGTATGATTTTGATACACGCTGGTCACGTATTAATCAAGATTCTGTTTTTGTAGTCAGTTCTAAGCCCTACGATTTCGAACAACGCGTGGATAGTCCTAAAAAAGGAGATCTATTCTGGAGTACAACCACCTACCTCAATCTGATTTTACCTGAAGAAGTTACTATCGATTCAACGTCTATTCACTTTAAGCGCACATTAGCGGGAAAACTTTATTTAGCAGAGTTAGATGAGTTTAGACGCGTTCAAACGATGGATGTACTAACGATTGAAGAGGGTCATTCGACCTCTTTTCCTGTGATCAACCCAGCCTATCCTTTTTATCGAATAGGCATTTCATCACCAGGTCTTCCTCCGCGAATTATTCATAAGTTTGCTCAACCTTCAAGACCATGAACGCAGATACTATTTTCATCTTTTGCTCTGTTCTTTTGGGTCTGTTAGTACTTATAAAAAGGAATTATCCCGAACCTTTTCGACTCTTTCTCCAACTTCCTATCAATGATACTTTTATTCAGCTCTATGATTCAAAATTGCGATCATGGCGCTTCACCCTTTGGGGGTTTTTAGTAACAGGGGTTCTTAGCCTTTCTTATTTAATCGAAAAACTAAGTTTTAAAGCTATCCTAGATGACAAACTGGGGTTTAATGGCTATTTCTTTATCATAGGCGCCTTGTTGCTTAAACAGATTCTACGATCAAATGCTGGAGTTCTTCTTTTTAAGAGAAAAAAGGCTTCTCTACTAATTAGTAGTGTCGTCACTAGTTTTTTAGCCTATCAGGGACTCCTCTCTTTTTTATTTACATGGCTTTATTTCGCAGAGATCGTATCCTACTCGATTCTCGAACCGCTTTATTTCGTGGCGCTTTTTGCTTTGCAAATTTTAAGTTATATCAGCGTTATCAAAAAAACACAACGAAGTAACATCAGATTCGGTATGGGGTTTATTTTGTATATTTGCACCCTCGAAATGGCACCCTTGACAGCACTTCTGTTAATGGTCATTAAATGAATTTGAATATGAAAGTGAAAACCATATTAGTTTCTCAACCCGAGCCAAAATTAGAGAACTCTCCCTATGCAAAGCTCATAGAGAAAGAAAAACTCACTGTCGATTTCAGACCATTCATTCATGTTGAAGGGGTAGATTCTAAAGAGGTGCGAGCGCAAAAGATCGACCTCAGTAATTTCACTGCTATTATCCTAACCAGCCGCAATGCCGTAGACCATTACTTTCGACTAGCTGAAGAAATGCGCTTCAAGGTTCCAGATACCATGAAATACTTCTGTCAGTCTGAAGCGGTTGCTTTTTATCTTCAAAAATATGTGGTTTATCGCAAGCGTAAAATTTATGTAGGGCAGCGTCTACTATCTGACCTTGCTCCTAACTTCAAGAAATATAAAAACGAGACCTACTTATTACCCTCATCTGACTCACTAAAGCCCATTATACCAGATACCTTAAATGAATTTGGAATTAATTGGACTCGAGGAATCTTCTATAAAACGGTTATGAGTGACCTGTCAGATTTAGCAGACGTTTATTACGATATTCTCGTTTTCTTTAGCCCAACAGGAATCGAGAGCTTGTTTCACAATTTTCCTGATTTCGCTCAAAACAACACGAGAATCGCTGCTTTTGGTAGCAGTACAATTCAAGCTGCAGAAGCTAAAGGACTCGTAGTGAATATCAAAGCTCCTACCCCTGAAACTCCGTCCATGACTATGGCGCTTCAGAAGTACATCGGTGAAGTTAACGCTTAAGAGCCTTAAGCGCTAAAAACCCCCAGTTTGTTATTAAAAATAGCCCGCCTATTGGGGTCACAGGACCCAGAAACGAAAGTTTCACACCCAGTAATTGCTGTAGATTGAGGAGATAAATACTTCCTGAGAATAATAGTATTCCTACAACAGTCAACCAGAAAGAAGTTTCCTTAATCCCTTCTTCAAAATAAGAGGTTAATAACACGACCATTAAAAGCAAAACGTGGGTCATCTGATACCGAACCCCTATCGTAAAGCTTTCTAATTGCTCAGGAGTCAGTACTTCTTTTAAGGCATGCGACCCTAAGGCTCCAAGAACGACAGCGATCATTCCTAAAAACAACGTTATTGAAACTTTTATTCTCATTTCGCTTCTATTTTATAAGTATATGTATCTTAAACGCTTAAAATTCATTACATGAAGAGCTCAGATTCAACCTATACACTAGACGGAATAGATAAAACCATACTATCCTATCTAATGAAAGATGCGAGAACCCCGATTCTTGAAATTTCAAGAAAGGTAGGAATTTCGGGAGCAGCTATTCATCAGCGGCTAAGAAAACTAGAGCAAGCGGGTGTGTTAGAAGGTTCAAAAATGATGATCAACACCAAGAAACTGGGCTACAGTACGATGGCGTATATTGGTGTATACCTAGACAAAGCCATGAATAATCCGTCTGCAGTTCGAGCGCTGCAAGAGATCCCTGAAGTTTTAGAATGCCATTATACCACGGGGAACTGGTCCATTCTCATTAAGGTACTTTGTAAGAACAATGAACACCTAATGCAGATTCTTAACAATCACATTCAACGAATCGAAGGAATCTCAAGAACCGAAACCTTCATCTCTCTGAATCAACAAATCGATCGTCAAATTAGTCTCTAGAGCGCATGACCTGCATCGCCCAGTAAAGTAGTGAAGCTAAAGCACCTAACGCCACGACTAGATAAGTCCTTGCGGCCCATTTCAAGGCATCCTGAGCCCCATCGTACTCCTGATCGGTAAGCATCTTCTCTCTTGTTAACCAAGCTAAAGCTCTTCGGCTGGCATCGTATTCAACAGGAAGGGTAATAAAGCTAAAAACAGTTGCAATTGCCATAAGCCCAAGGCCTAGAAGAGCAATAAGAAACCCAAAGGAGCTTCCTGCGCCTAAAGAAAGGGCAATCCCTATAATCACAATCCAAGTTGAAAGTCCCGAAGAAACTTGAACAATAGGAACGAGTTGTGATCGCATGGTCAACCATTGGTAAGCCTCTGCATGTTGTACTGCATGTCCTACTTCATGTGCAGCTACCGCAGCCGCAGATGCGTTTCTTCCTGAGTAAACCGCCTCGCTAAGATTTACGGTTTTGTCTAGAGGGTTGTAGTGATCTGTTAACCTACCGGGAGTAGAAATAACGCGAACATCGCTAATGCCGTGATCATCGAGCATTTTTTGAGCAATTTCAAGACCTGACCATCCGCCCGAAAGTTTCGTTTTCTCGTACTTTCTAAACTTAGACTTTAATCGCTGAGAGACACCGGCACTCACTAGGGTTATTGCAATGAGTAATAAATAATATCCGCCCATAATTATAGAATGATCTTATTAAACAACGATATTGACAATTTTACCAGGTACCACAATGACCTTTTTCGGAGCTGCGCCTTTGAGTTGCTCTGCAGTCTTTTCGTGAGATATCACCGCTTTTTCAATCTCATCTTTGGATGCATCAGCGCTTAAAGTAATTTTAAAACGCATTTTTCCATTGAAAGAAACCGGATACTCCTTTTCAGATTCGACTAAATAACTCGCATCAAAGACAGGGAAGGGCTGATGTGCTATCGAGGGTGAATTACCCAATTTCATCCATAATTCCTCTGCGATATGAGGCGCATAGGGTGAAACAAGAATAGCTAAAGGCTCGAGGATTTGTCGAGAAGAACACTTTTCAGAAGTAAGCGTATTTACACAGATCATAAATGAAGAAACAGAAGTGTTGAACGAGAACGACTCTAAATCATCTTGCACCTTTTTGATGGTCTTATGAAGAATCTTAAACGCTTCTGCACTTGGATTTTCATCATTTACTGAATCATATAATTTCCACAGTTTCTTGAGGAATCCTGATACTCCAGTAATACCTGCGGTATTCCATGGTTTAGACTGTTCTAGTGGGCCTAAAAACATTTCATAAAGGCGTAACGCATCGGCTCCGTATTCTTCACAAATCTGATCTGGATTCACCACATTATACCAACGCTTAGACATCTTTTCAACCTCACGGCCAACAATATATCGGTCTTTCTCAAGAACAAAACTGGTATCGGCGTATTGAGGCTGCCATTTTTTCAAACCTTCGATGTCTAACTCATCACTTGAATTAATAAGGCCTACGTCCACTCTCAATTTTTCAAAGTGGTCAATATAATTCTCTGCAGACGGATCTTTAAAATCAATTAAACCATGAGAATAGTAGGTATTGGTTTTCGACCTTCTATAAACAATTGCCGAAAGACCCGTAATCATTCCCTGATTAATCAATTTCTTAGCAAATTCAGGCTGAGAAACAAGGCCTAGGTCGTACATAAAATGCTGCCAAAAGCGAGCATATAAAAGATGAGTCACAGCGTGTTCACTACCTCCGATATAGAGATCTACTCCTTTCCAATAAACTACCTTCTCTTTGTCGGCAAGTTGAGCCTCGTTGTGAGGGTCCATAAATCGATTGAAGTATTGCGAAGATCCCGCCCAACCCGGCATGGTATTCAACTCTAGTGGAAAGATTGTTTGGTCGTCAATAAGATTTACATCTACTACCTTTTGGTTTACAGCATCCCAAGCCCAAACTTTAGCGTTACCTAGGGGAGGATCGCCCTTTTCTGTAGGCAAGTATTGTGTAACCTCTGGTAATTCAAGAGGAAGTGCTGATTCAGGTAGCATTTGAGGTCTACCATTTACATAATAAACTGGGAAAGGCTCTCCCCAATAACGTTGACGACTGAATACCGCATCTCTTAGGCGGTAATTAACCTTGCCAGTTCCTTTTCCTTCTGCTTCAAGACGATCGATCATGGTGCGCTTGGCAGTGGCGTAATCTAAACCATTCAAGAAATCCGAATTCGCGATGATCGTTGTTCCTTTATCGGTAAATGCCTCATCCTCTATAGAAACTCCTTCAAAAACATTAGGAATCGAAAGGTTGAAATGCTGTGCAAAATCATAATCGCGTTGGTCTCCACAGGGAACCGCCATTACAGCCCCCGTACCATAGCTCGCGAGAACATAATCCCCAATCCAAACCGGGATTCGATCTCCTGAAAATGGGTGAAGCACATAGGCGCCTGTAAAAGCACCGGTAATTCGTTTCACGTCAGACATACGATCAAGTTCTGAACGCTTTGCAGTTTCTTCAATATAAGCCTCCACCTCAGCGCGTTGCGCATCTGTGGTGATCTTTGACACTAAATCGTGTTCAGGTGCAAGCGTCATAAAGCTCACCCCAAACAGGGTGTCAGGTCGAGTGGTAAAGACTTTAATAAGCTCTTGATGACCCTCCACTTGAAAGCTAACTTCTGCACCTTCAGATCGTCCGATCCAATTGGTTTGAGAATCTTTAAGAGGCTGGGGCCAATCAATGGTTGATAGCCCTTGAAGCAGACGGTCGGCATAAGCGGTAATTCGCATGCTCCATTGCTTCATTTTTTTGCGAACCACTGGGTGTCCGCCACGCTCAGAAACTCCATTGACGATTTCATCATTGGCTAGAACCGTGCCTAATTCAGGACACCAGTTCACTTCAATATCTGCGAGATAAGTCAGACGGTACTTTTGAAGAAGGTCTTCCTGAGCCTCAGTACTCATTCGATTCCACTCTTCAGAAGTAAATATCGGAGTATCTTCATCAGAGTGCGCATTCACACTACTATTTCCCTCTTTCTCAAAACAGGCGACTAAATCGGTAATCGATCTTGCCTTATCCGCATCCTTATCGTACCAGGAATTAAACAGATGAATAAAAATCATCTGGGTATGCTTGTAATAACTAGGTTCAGAAGTCTTGAATTGCCGAGACCAATCAAATGAAAAACCTATTCGATCTAATTGTTCTCGATAACGAGCCGTATTAACCTCGGTTGTTTTCGCCGGATGCTGCCCTGTTTGAATCGCATATTGCTCGGCGGGTAACCCAAACGAATCATATCCCATCGGATGAAGTACATTATAACCCTGATGGCGCTTAAAGCGGGCGTAGATATCGCTAGCGATGTATCCAAGCGGATGGCCCACGTGTAACCCAGCCCCCGAAGGATAAGGAAACATGTCTAGCACATAATACTTCGGCTTGGTCGAATGATCCTCTGCTTTAAAGGTTTCATTTTCTGCCCAATAACGCTGCCATTTGGCCTCAATCTCGTTAAAATTATAATTCATTTTTGACCGATATTTTGGGCCTTAAAAGTACTGCGAATAAACCGAGGCTGAAAATCTAGATTTACTTTGCTAATTTTAGTGCTCCAAAGCAATTCATGAGCTCCTACATCGCACGTTATGAAAAAAGAAGATTGAGGTCTTCTTATATCTCTGTAGCCTTGAGTATAACTGTGGTCCTTATTCTCGTAGGGCTCCTATGCACAATTGTTTTTAACGCCAGCCGGTTAAGTGATTATTTTAAGGAACAACTCATCGTTACCGCCTATTTAAGTCCCAACGCCAAAGAGGTAGAGAAAGCTCAATTACTCAAAGGTTTTGAGTTAGACGAAAATACCTTAGCGGTCACCTTCATTTCTAAAGAAGAGGCTGCTAAAGATTACAGCGAAGAAATCGGACAAGACTTTGTAGAGTTCCTAGGGTTTAATCCTCTTAGGGATGGTATTGAAATAGCGTTAAAAGCTCCATTTGTATCAGTGAGTTCAATCGACCAACTCGCGACCGATTTGGAGCAACGGCCATTTGTTGAGGAAGTGATTTATGACACTGAATTGTTGGGATTACTAGAAAGCAATTTTTCTTCGATCCAAAAAGCACTTGCCGTTGGAGCAATTATCTTACTGCTTTTCTCCATTCTACTCATTAATAGTTCGATCAAACTTTCTATTTATTCTAAACGTTTGGTGATCAAGACACTTCGACTCGTTGGGGCAAAAAAGGCCTTTATTCGCTGGCCGTTTATCTGGATTAATTTACGACTCGGGCTTCTTGGCGCAACTCTATCATCGATACTACTAATCGCTCTGTATTTTGAATTAGACAAGTGGTATCCCAACCTTAAACTCACGGCAGACTATTATGCCCTTGGAGCTATTATCTCACTAATATATCTATTAGGAACGACCATCACGGTCTTCAGTACCTACTTAGCCACTTCAAGATTCTTGTCGCTCAAGGCAACTAACGATTTTGCATAACCTATGAAACGACCGCTACTAGAAAAAAGAAATTATCAAATCATCATTGCCGGAATTATTTTAATCGCCGTTGGATTCATACTTATGAGTGGCGGCAGAAGTGATGATCCTCAAGTATTCAATCCTGAGATTTACAATTTTAGAAGAATCAGACTCGCACCCACATTAATCATCATAGGCCTAGCTTTTCAAGCCTATGCTATACTCTACAGGCCGAAGAAATGAGTGTCATTGAATCTTTAATACTTGGTCTAATCCAGGGTCTAACCGAATTTTTACCCGTCTCTTCAAGTGGTCATTTAGAGTTAGCCAAAGCTTTATTGGGGAGCGAAGCATTGCCAAAAGAAAGCCTACTTGTTACGGTAATCCTTCATTTCGCTACCGCTCTAAGCACCCTTTTCTTATTTCGAAAAGATGTATGGGAGATCATTAAAAAAACACTTTCCAAAGACCCCTCTTCAACAACATTCACCTTTTCTATCATCTTATCGATGCTCCCTGCAGCAGCAGTAGGATTTTTCTTTGAAGATCTCATCGATTCATTTTTCTCAGGCAACCTCACCCTAGTGGGGATGATGCTCATTTTAACCGCCCTTTTACTGGTCATCGCAGATCGCAGTAAAGCAAGTCAAAAATCGCTTAATTATAGAGATGCCTTTCTAATCGGTATCGCTCAAGCAATTGCGATTTTGCCAGGTATATCAAGAAGCGGGGCAACCATCTCAACTTCAGTCATTTTAGGGCTCGACAAGTCTGAGGCGGCGCGCTTTTCTTTTCTAATGGTGGTTCCTCTTATCTTCGGTAAGATTGCTAAAGATTTATTGAGCGGATCTATTTTCAGTACTGAAATCGAAACAGTACCGTTAGTCATCGGCTTTCTAAGTGCCTTCTTTTCAGGAATTCTCGCCTGTAAATGGATGATTGCACTGGTGAAGAAAAGTAAGCTAACCTATTTCGCAGTCTACTGCGTGTTAGCGGGCGTATCGGCATTAATATTTTTATAATTCATGGAGAACCTAGGCGAATTAACTACCGAACAATGGCTCGAAGGTCAGCTGCTTCTCGTTGATAAACCTCTCGGATGGAGTTCGTTTCAAGCTGTAAACGCCATCAAATGGGCCCTCTTAAAAAAACTAAAATTAAAGAAGATCAAAATTGGACATGCAGGTACACTAGATCCATTAGCTAGTGGGCTCTTAATTATCTGTGTGGGGAAGTTTACCAAGCGAATACCTACTTTTCAAGGTCAAATAAAAACTTACACGGGAACGATTTCAATTGGGAACACCACCCCTTCTTACGATCTAGAAACCGAATTTGACAAAACCTTCGAAACCGCACATATTAGTATCGAAGATCTTCAAGAAAAAACCAGCCAATTCAAGGGTGAAATAAAGCAGGTTCCACCTCTATTTTCTGCGCTTAAAAAAGACGGGAAACGCCTATACGAATACGCTCGACAAGGTCAAGAAACTGAGATTCAACCTAGAAAAATTGAAATTCACTCTTTCGAGATTGACCCTTCAAAATTCGATTCAAAAAAGGAAGTCGACTTTGAGGTCGTATGCTCAAAAGGAACCTACATCAGATCGCTCGCTCATGACTACGGTAAAGCGCTCGAATCTGGCGCTCATCTTAGTGCCCTGCGCCGAACCAAAATCGGAGAATACGAGGTAGCTTCGGCTTTAACACCTGAAGAGATTAAAGAAAGCTTATGCGTGAATTAGTCAGAAGAGCACAGCGAATCGCTCGAGTAATTACTGGGGTTTTGATGATTCTTATAAGTATGCTTCTATTCGGATATAGTATCGAATTAAATCTCAATCGCGATGAGATGATCGAAGTCGTCGAAGATCCCGAACCTGACTTTTTTAAAAAATTGGAAGAAACGCGTTTTGAAGCTTTCAAAGTAGAAACGAATAAAGCCTCTAACGAGGCTGGAAAAGAATCTGAATATGAAGACCCAGAACCTTTGGCTTCTTTGGAAAGTCTCGAAGCTGGAAAAGACTATTCAAAAATGGCCGCCGAAATGGCTGCCGGTTCTGGGATTGGAGCCTTAAGTCAGGAAATCGAGGATCGTATTAATCGGATGAAGGAGAATGCCCCACCAAAAGGACAACCCATCAAATTAGCTAAACGAACGACCATCAGTTACAATTTAAAAGGACGCGTACACCGCGAACTTCCGGTACCCGTATATAAATGCTTAGAAGGAGGTGAAATCGTAATCAATATTGCAGTAGACAATCGAGGTGGAGTAATCGATGCCTGGTTTAGTCCTGAATTCTCATCAACGAGCAACGGGTGTCTAGTAGCCAACGCCATTGAATACGCGAAACTCTCACGTTTTCAAGAGTCTGGTAAGCCTTATCAAGAAGGAACCATCACCTATTTATTTCCAGCCAAGGAGGACTAACAATTCTGAAATAATCTCTCGTCCCTTATTCTCATTATACCACTGCTGTAACTGCTCCCTCGCAGTCGCATCTAGCTTTCCGTTCTGAATTTTATAATCATCGATCATTCTCGCAGCACCTTCAGGTCGTGGGCCCCAACTGCTAATAGTGTCTCCCGAATATTGAATAAGTTTAGGAATCGATTGAGCACCTCCCGTCAAAAATTGATTCATCAATTCAAGGTTATCGTCTCTAAGTAGAATTTCTAACTCAAGACTAGGGTGGATTTCGGCAATTTTGGCCATTAAAGGCAATGAAGGCGCCGCATCACCGCACCAAGGTTCAGTAAGTACAACCCATCTTACAGATGCCTTTTGCTCTTTGAGCCAGTTTATTTCCTGATCAGTGAGCTTTGCTTGTTTTTCCCAGCGCTTGATGCGCTGCCAATTAAGCTGCGTATATTCTAGATAAGCCGGTTCTGTGCGGCCTCCAGTGGTTCTATTCTCGTCTACTAAACGCTTGTGTAATTCTTTGTAATCGCTATAATTCATTCTGAATTTTCGTTGACTGTAAAGATAATGCAGTTCGGTGGCTTAGTTTTACGCTTATCAAATAACCACTTATGCAAAGTAGATGCCACTGGTGCGGTGAAGACCCTCTTTATATTGCCTACCACGACAACGAATGGGGCAGGCCGAATAGAGACGACCAAAAACTTTTTGAAAGTTTAGTTTTAGAAAGCTTTCAGTCAGGATTAAGTTGGATCACCATCTTACGTAAAAGAGAGCATTTTCGAAAAGCCTTCGACAACTTCGATGCAGAGAAAATTACGAACTACAACGAAAAAGATGTAGAGCGATTAATGTCTGATGAAAACATCATTAGGAATCGATTGAAGATCGAAGCCACCATTCAAAATGCTCAGAGCTTGCTTTCTTTAAATAAAGAAGGCATTTCCTTAAGTCAGTTTGTTTGGGAGGTCACCAATGAAAAGGTACTTCAACCGAAGTTTGCCAATTCAAGAGCCCTTCCTTCTACAACTGAAGAAGCAAAGGCACTTTCAAAAAAATTTAAAAAAGCAAACTTCAAGTTTATGGGTCCCGTGGTGTGCTATGCCTTTATGCAGGCCAACGGTTTAACCAACGACCATAGTCTAGAATGCTTTTTACATCAATCTGTTTAGAAAGGGAGATCGTCAAAGTCTTCCTCACTAGTCTGGTCAGCTGCTGGGAAGCTATCTAAAGGGGGTAGTGGCGGCATTCCGCTCTCTGATGTTGCAGCAGGAGCAGATTGTTGAGCTTCAATTCTCCAACCTTGAACCGAATTGAAATACTTTACCTCTCCTTGAGGAGAAGTCCACTCACGACCTTTAAGGTTAATACCTATGGTTACCTTTTGACCTGGAGAAAATTGAGATAATAAATCACATTTATCCTGAATAAACTCTACCAATAAGTCTTGGGGATATTGCTCTTCGGTGGTAACCACTATTTCACGCTTTCTGAAGCCATTTGCACCGTAAGTTTTCGTTTCACCTATTAATTTGATACTTCCTTGTAATTCCATGATCTAGTTTTGAGATTTATAGGCCTCTGCAATATCAGCCGCTAAGCTCTGAAAGGCTTCTATGGTTAGATTTTCTTTATGTGTGAATTGTGCGTTCTTCATCTCATTAAGCGGTATAAGATGAACATGGACATGTGGCACTTCTAGTCCAATAACTGAAAGACCAACACGTTTGCAATCGACGACCTTTTCAATAGCCTTAGCAACTGAATAAGAAAACTGCATGAGAGCAGTATAGTCTTCTATTGATAGATCAAAAAGTCGATTCGTTTCTTTTTTAGGGATACAAAGGGTATGTCCTTTGGCGTTCGGATTGATATCTAAAAACGCCAAAAAATCTTGATTTTCAGCAACTTTATAGGCTGGTATTTCGCCGGAAATAATCTTTGAAAAGATCGTAGCCATTAGGATCTTGTAATTTTTACCACTTCAAATTCGATTTTACCGCTAGGCACTTGAATCTCTGCCGTGTCACCAACAGCCTTGCCTAGAAGTCCTTTACCAATAGGAGAATTTACTGAGATCTTACCTGTCTTAAGGTCTGCCTCACTTTCAGCTACCAATGTATAGGTCATTTCTTGACCATTAACCTTATTCTTAATCGTAACTGTTGACAGCACTAAGACCTTAGAGTTATCTAATTGCGATTCATCGATGATACGAGCATTGGCCAAAGTTTCTTCAAGCTTAGAAATTCTCATTTCTAAAAGTCCTTGAGCTTCTTTAGCAGCATCATACTCGGCATTTTCTGACAAATCTCCTTTATCTCGTGCATCTGCGATAGCCTGCGAAGCTTTTGGACGCTCGACATCTTTCAATTGATTTAACTCGTCTTTCAGTTTTTGTAAACCTTCTTTCGTGTAATAAGCTACTTTTGCCATGGTCATAACAATTAAAAAATCCTCAAGACGATGTATCAGTCGAGAGGATCAAATCAAAGATACAAAATTCTAAAGAGTCTCGAAAGTTGCGATTACCTACTAAATTCATTGCCATTTTTCTTTTTCTCATTGTATGTAGCTGTGAATCAACAACTCCTATTCAAAATCCATTTTTACCAAAGGCCTCTTTTGATGTTCAAATTGATCTAAATCTTCCACTCTATAGTCCTCTTCAAAATACAGGGAATTCGGTCACGCTCCCAAATAATCTTGGTGGAGTAAAGGGAATTCACATTACCAACGTAGGATTCTCGACCTTTAGGGCCTTCGAAGTATCGTGTCCGAATCACATCCCAAGTTCGTGTTCATCCACTGAATTACAAGGGAGTCAAGTCAACTGCCAATGCGAGGATCAATTGAGTTACAGTGTATTTACCGGTCAACTGCTTAACCGTCAAGGTTCAGAAACCCTATTTGACCTTACCGAATATCAGGTAAGAACCGAGGGCAATACGCTCTACATTTTTAACTAATCGTTCTCGTTTTGATGAGACTCGCGAAGTAAGTCGTTTACCGTCTTCACCGGGTTAAAGGTCATTGATGGCACCTCAACGAATAGCGTGTTCCAAAAAGCCATAGCTCCATTCCATAAGCCAGGCAACTCAAGGGCAAAAATCTCGTTTCCTTCATAAGTTTTATGGGCAATAAATCCTTGTTTATAATCCACGAAATCTTCAAGCTGATAACGCTCTCCTCCATAATCAGTAAGGCCACAGACAATATCTACCGGATTAAAATGAGTAGCCTTTTGAAGAATAGCGTTTTGCTCAGGGTTTTCCTTGTCAATCTGCGCTGACTCAACAATCTGAAGTCGCTCACCATCGATAGTATTCACCCAAAAAGGACCTCCTCCAGGTTCACCTTCATTTCGTACCATGGCACAAACGCGCAAGGGTCTGAAAAGTGCATTTTTTAAGTCAAACAAAGGGTCCCTAGAAGCAGAGCTAGGTTCGTATCCAAAAGTCGCACTTAGAAACGATTCTATTTTTGCAAGGCCTGCAGTCTCTGGAGATTCGCATACCTCCCTTTGAAAGCGGTGAATTTGCTCCTGAACCTCAAAAGCAAGACCTGCTAAGATGCGCTTAAACTTGTGATGTTCAGTCCATTCTCTTCGTACAGAGATATTATCGATATTCTTAATAAAGACAAAGTCTGCCGAGAGTTTAGAGAGATTCTCAATAAGCGCGCCGTGACCTCCCGGTCTAAAAAGTAAATTACCATCTACCGTTCTTACCGGTGTAAAATCAGCATTGAGAGCAGGGGTATCGGTGTGCTTTTTCTGAAAGGAATAGGTAACCTCAACTTTAAAATCAAACAATTCTTTTAAACGCTCAACTTCTTCAGAAACAGCATCCAAATGATCCTCAAAAACTGTAAAATGAACACTCCCCTTCGCGTAATCTAAAGCCTCTATAAGATGAATAAACAGCGGAGTATAGGTATCTTCTTCTTTGTGAAAGGGTAAGATGGCCTTTGGCTTGTTACCAAACTCAAATGGCAACTCATTTAGCATCGTGCCTACCAGTGCAATACGGTCTTGGTTACTTATTGGACCGTTTAGTCCAAGGGTGTTTTTAAGAGCTTCAGCAAATGGAAATCGATCAAAATACTCAAAGAATTGCTTTACAGACGGATGCTTTTCAGCATACTCTTCGAAGGAATCAGTCAGTCTAAAATCATCTAAGAAGCTGTACAAACTTTTAAACATCCGCGTAGCAGCACCAGAGGCCGGAACGAATTTCTGAAGTTTATACCGAGATGCTTTTTGAGTAAATATTTCAAGGTATTTTTCTGAATCCTCAATAGAGATAATACCATCGTTCAACGTGGCAGGACGGGCTAAATTCATGAAGGGTATACCTTCTTTGATTTGTTTTAACTGTCTCTCGTATTGAGATAGAGAAATACCTAGATTCTCGAGTTGGGCTTGATCTCTAGGGGTTAAATTCATAGAGTTTAAAAGAGCGCCTCAATGGCTGTTGAAGCAGACTCTAGTCGGGTTGTTTGGTTTCCTTGTAAAGATATGTAATTACAATCATTAGCGTCCAAAGCAGTACGAAATGCCTCGTACATTTTCTCCCTTTCGTGCGGTTTATCTCTAAGATCGTCAGCTACCCACGGCACATCAATACCTGTGAGTAGATACAAATCATAGTTTTGATTAGACACCGCGTCAAGAAGTCTTTGATCAGCCCATCCGTTATAATAGACCTCAGAGTATACTAAAGTCTCGAGTAAATCTGTATCGCAGACAATAAATTGTTTTTGATCGTTTTCGGCCTGAATAATTGCCTCGTTTTCAAGTTTCATTTGTCCGATAGCTATAGGTATCAGATCTTCAGGCTGACAAATAGCACCCGAACGATCCCATTTCTCTTGCAGATACTCCCTGGCGTATTCAGCAACCCAAGGCACCTCATACTTTTCAGAAAGTTGTTTGGCAAGCGTCGTTTTACCCGTTGACTCAGGGCCAAAAAGAACAATACGCTTTACTGTAGTTCGTTTTTGTGAAGGGATTTTCTCCATGCGTAATATCCTTGAAAGGCAAGTATCGTAAAAATTAAATACTGTAGCGAGAGCATCCCCCAACCCCGATAGGCATAAAGCGGAATGGTGATTAAATCGGCCGAAATCCAAAGAATCCAACTCTCTAGTTTCTTTCGTGCCATCAACCACATCGCCGTGAAGAATACTCCACTGGTAAAAATATCGATGACATTCGAAAGATCTATTGCTGTACTGGTCAGACGATAAACCATATAAGTCACCAGCATCGTAATAAGGACTAGGGCAAGGCCAATCCCTTTTTCTTTGCTCGTCGTGGTAGTGATTTGACGAACTTTTTTTCCGTCTTTTTGTCTCGACCATTCCCACCAACCATAAATACTCATCAATGAGTAGTAGGCGTTCATCAGCATGTCTCCGAGCAGCCGGTCAGTAAAGAAAAGGTACATGGTTATTGTTGTTCCTATGATCCCTGTCGGATATACCCCAATGTGCGCCCGCTTCGCTAACCAAACACTCCACACACCGAATATAAAGGCCAAGAGCTCAAGAACAATAAGCTCCGTACTGCGTTCTAAATAAGGTCCTAAGAAAAATTCGACAATATTCATGATAATATTTTAGTCTGATAGGTATAGACTAAGGTGTGATTGTCGAAAGTTTCAAAAGTAAAGTGAAATCGATTTTCATCAACCCACGCACTACTGTGGTGAGACTCTAGGGTAAAATCATCAATATTTATAGCCTCTCTAAAGGATAATCCTGCCCGATCTAAGATTTTATAAATCGATTCTTTAGCTCCCCAAATAGCGGTTAGTTTTTCAATACGGTCTGAGGTATTTTCAAGACTAGCTACGGCACCTTCCCCTGTAAATCGGGGTGCAATTTTCAAAATTTTATCGCGGTGTTGTTCAACATCTATACCAACCTCAACATTAAATCCTAATGCGATCGCAACATAGCCGATAGTATGCGAAATAGATATCGAAATACCACTATCAAGGAAAGGCTTTCCTGACGGCTTGTACTTCAGTGCTGCATCCTCAATCTGATAAGTCTTTAGTAATTGCCTTACCGCAAGAAAACATTTGCGATGCACTTCTGACTTCATCTTAGATAGGCGCTCTTTAGAAGCCTCTGAAAGATTGAGGTTTTGGCTTAGTTCCTCTTCAGACTCTGAAACCCGCCAAACGGCGACCTTATAATCTTGAATACTCTTACTACTCAGGCTTTTAAATAAAGGCACTTTCTGAAAATTGATGGTATCTTTGTGGCCGTAAAAATACGGTTTTAATCATGGCAACACCCACTTACACCCCTTACAAAGTAAAAGACCTCAGTTTAGCAGATTGGGGACGTAAAGAAATTGAGCTCGCAGAAGCAGAGATGCCGGGTCTTATGGCCCTTCGAGAAGAGTATGGCCAGGCGCAGCCTCTGAAAGGTGCTCGTATTGCGGGTTGTCTGCACATGACCATTCAAACTGCCGTGCTTATCGAGACCCTAGTGGCCTTGGGAGCAGAGGTTACTTGGAGCTCTTGTAATATCTTCTCTACTCAGGATCACGCAGCAGCGGCTATTGCAGCAGCGGG
>JAHEKV010000018.1:17544-20183 GCA_024638165.1 Flavobacteriaceae bacterium | reverse complement strand
CGTTCCTTATTACCTTTTTAGAGGCCTTGTAAGTGTTTTGCGGCTTCCTTAGCAAAATAAGTTGCGATAAGATCTGCGCCTGCCCTCTTGAAGCACATTAATTGTTCTAAATAGGCCTTTTCATAATCAATCCATCCTTTTTCTGCGGCGGCATGAAGCATTGCATACTCACCAGAAACGTGATAGACTGCAACGGGCAGCTGAACGGCATTCTTAACTTCACGAACGATATCTAGATAGGGTAGACCTGGTTTCACCATTAAAATGTCTGCACCTTCTTCTTGATCCATTAAGGCTTCTTTAACCGCTTCGATGCGGTTTGCAGGGTTCATTTGATAGGTTTTTTTGTCTTTAGGGATGTCAACGGCATCAACAGGTGCTGAGTCGAGTGCGTCCCTAAAAGGCCCATAAAATGCACTTGCATATTTGGCCGCATAACTTAAGATACCCACGTCTTCAAAACCTTCAGCATCGAGTGCTTTTCTTATTTCGATGATTCGTCCGTCCATCATATCGCTGGGAGCGACTAGGTCGGCTCCAGCTCTAGCATGCGAAACGCTCATTTTGCATAACGCTTCCACGGTAGGGTCGTTTAGCACTTTTCCGCCGGCAACGATTCCGTCATGTCCATAAATCGAGAAAGGATCTAGGGCAACATCGGTTAAAACTAGCATTTCTGAATTTGCAGCCTTTACGGTTTTAATCGCTCTTTGCATGAGGCCTTCTGGATTCCAGGCTTCTACCCCCTCATTATCTTTTTTAGCATCGTCGGTTTTTGCGAATAAAAGAACCGCCTTTAAGTTTAAGACGGTAATCTCTCGAATTTCATCTTCCAATACGTCAAGACTCATTCGATATTGGCCGGGCATTGACAAGACTTCCTCTTTTATGCCCACCCCCTCGACCACAAATAGCGGTACGATAAAGTCGTTAACAGTTAATGTAGTTTCTTGAGCTAATGAGCGAAGTGCATTTGAGGTTCTTAGCCTGCGATTTCTAATGATTGGGTACATAGATTTCTCCTTTAAGGTAAAGTTGAGCATTTCCCGTGATGAGTGCTCGTTCTCCGTTTATTTCGCACAGAAGATGGCCTTTTCGTTTAGACTCTTGTCGTGCGCTTAATGTTGTTTTTTTTAGTTTTTTCGACCAGTATGCTACCAGTGAGGTATGGGCTGAACCGGTTACGGGATCTTCGTCAATGCCGACGGCTGGCCCGAAGAATCGTGACACAAAATCGACGTCAGTTCCTTTTGCAGTAACGATTACCCCGACAAAGGGCCACCTTTTGATCATTTCGAAATCGGGTTGTAGTTCTTTTACAATAGCTTCGTTTTCAACCCTCAAAATAAGATCGGTACGCCCGGTGTAGGCCTCAATCACGGGACTGCCAATAGCTTCAATCCATTCATTTTTTATACCGATCGGTATAATTTGATCAATAGGAAAATCAAGAGTCAAAAGATCCTCCCGCTTGGTCACCATTAGCTCTCCTGATTGAAGGCTTTGAAATCGTACATTATCTTTAATATTCTTTTCGTTGAATAAGACGTAAGCAGAGGCTAGTGTAGCATGTCCACAAAGATCAACTTCTACGGTTGGAGTAAACCATCGAATTTGAAACGGCTTCAGATCGGTACGAATAAATGCGGTTTCTGCCAGATTATTTTCTGCGGCAATTTGCTGCATAATCTCATCTTCCAAAGGCCCCTCTAATAGACACACTCCGGCAGGATTACCCGAGAACATCGTAGAAGTGAAGGCGTCTACTTGGTAAAAGGGGATGCTTGTTTTATCCTTTACACCCATGCTCGCGGTTCTTTTAGGGTTTGTAAAAGCTTATCCTCTTCGCTACCCGCCTCAGGTGAATGATTGTACTGCCACTGAACATGGGGCGGTAAACTCATTAAAATGCTCTCAATTCGACCGTTCGTTCTTAGCCCAAAAAGGGTTCCTTTATCGTGCACGAGATTGAATTCGACATATCGTCCGCGTCGTATTTCTTGCCATTCTCTTTGCTCGTCGGTATAACTGAGGTTTTTTCGTTTCTCAACGATAGGTACATAGGCGGTTATAAAGCTGTTACCAACTTCGGTGACAAAGTCGTACCACTGTTCAAGGCTTTGTTCCGCGGTTTCTTTGAGGTAGTCAAAAAATAAACCTCCGACTCCTCTTGCCTCGTAGCGGTGAGCGTTCCAGAAATAGCGGTCACAGGCTTCCTTGTATTTTGGATAAAAAGAGGCGTTGTGTTTATCACAAGCCGTTTTACAGATCGTGTGAAAATGTGTAGCGTCCTCTTCAAAAAGATAGTACGGAGTAAGGTCTTGACCCCCACCAAACCAAGCATTGGCTAAACTTCCGTCATCTTTGTATAATTCGAAATACCTCCAATTGGCATGAACGGTTGGCACCATTGGGTTTTTTGGGTGAATGACTAGCGAAAGCCCGCATGCAAAAAAACTTCCTTCTTTTACATCGAAATAAGCCTTCATTGAGTCAGGTAATTCACCATGAACGGCTGAAATGTTGACTCCGCCTTTTTCGAAAACAGCACCATTTTCAATCACGCGAGTTCTTCCGCCCCCGCCCCCTTTTCGGTCCCAATGATCTTCTTGAAATTGGGCTTGTTTGTCAGCAGTTTC
>JAHEKV010000018.1:0-17444 GCA_024638165.1 Flavobacteriaceae bacterium | reverse complement strand
TCTGAAAAACACAGTCCCTTAGCAATATCGAAACTCTTGCTTCCTTGACCTTGCACGCAGTAGCAAAGAATCGTCCATGGAGATCCAGCGAAACCAATAAGAGGAACACTGTTGTCTAATTTTTCGAGGGTTAGGGTAATGGCCTCTAAGACATAGCCGAGACTCTCTTCGATATCGGGAACAATCACACGATCTAAATCAGAAGCTTTTCGAATAGGGTCTGGTAAAAAAGGCCCAACCCCCGGACGCATTTCCACGTCAATGTTCATTGCCTGTGGAACGACTAGAATATCGCTGAATAAAATGGCAGCATCCATTCCATATCTTCGAAGCGGCTGAACGGTAATTTCAGAGGCTAGCTCTGGGGTTTGACAACGAGTAAAGAAATCATACTTTTCTTTGAGCTCCATAAATTCAGGAAGATAGCGTCCCGCTTGTCGCATCATCCAAACAGGAGGGCGAGATACACTTTCTCCTCGTAAGGCTTTAAGATAAAGGTCATTTTTAGGGCTAGTTGCTCCCATAATCATTGTTTTTTAGGTCTAATATGCAGTCTAAAACCATTCGCTCACTGCTAGGAGTTTTAGCGACTGCTGTTACTGGTATGTTCAGGCTTTCTGCTTTTTGCGCCGTGGTGTCTCCGATACAATAGACTTTTACACCTTCATCTATCGAATTGTTTTTTAAAAAGTATTCGATTCCCTGCGGGCTATAAAAGAGAACGACATCGTACGATTCAGAAACCTTTTTCAAATTAGGAACGGTGAGATAAACATCTATGCCGTCTGCTTTTTTAGACCGAATATAGGCTTCGGTTTCTTTGGTCTTTTTAACACCCGTCAGCCATAGCTTTCGCTTTTCTTCGAGTTCAGCAATCGAAAGTTTTTCTTCAATTAATTCTTTTGCAGAATGTGCGATTTCAACTACTCTTAGGCCATTTTTTTTCAAGGCCTCTGCCGTTTTGCCTCCCACACAATACCAATCGGTATTTAATAAGTGTTCCTGATCTTGATTCTTCCAGTAATGTGAAAGTGCGGTTACTGCATTTTGGCTACTGCAGATATACATATCGTATTTCGGGGCTGCAAAGGGTAGTGGCTCAGCGCCGATGATATCGTAGTGACTGATTTGATGTCCGGCAGCAAGAAGGCGTTCGAAAGAAACCTCACTTAAGGTTTTGGTACTAAGAATCTTTGCCATCCCTCAATTCTTTTAATATTTCCTCGCCCCCTGAGGTTAGAACTTCATCTACCCATAAGGAAACATCAGACTCAGCATTTGATCGAGTAGTGCGTTTTTCAATAGTGACCGCCTTAGACCCGTCAAGACTAAATAGCCCTCCCTTAAATACTACCTCTTCGCCGTTTACTTTGGCGATCGCTCCTATTGGAGAACTACATCCGCCTTCTAATTGTCGAAGAAACTCACGTTCTAATTGAGTTTCAAGGGCTGTATTTGAATGATTGATTAGTGCTAGTATCTCTTTAAGATCAGTGCGGTTTGACTTTGCTACAACCACCACAGCCCCTTGTGCTGGGGCGGGTAACATCCAATCTAATATCTCAACCTCTAAGTCTTTAATTTCTAATCGTTCTAGACCCGCAAGTGCGAAGATGCCACCTAACCAGGGGTTGGTAAATACTTTATTCAGTCGAGTTTGAACATTCCCTCGAAGCCCTGTAATAGAGTGATTAGGGTTGCGTCGAAGCCATTGCGCTTTACGCCTTAAACTACCTGTTGCTACTATGTTTTCACCTTTTGTTGGGCTCTTCACAATAACATCTTCAATAGCTCCCCTCTCGAGAACTGCCACAACTTCAAGGCCTTCAGCGAGTGCCGTTGGTACATCTTTCATTGAATGAACTGCAATGTCGATTTCTTCTCTTAAGAGCGCAGCATCTAGACCTCGGGTAAACACACCGCTGATTCCCATCTGATAAATAGGTTGAGCCAGGTTTAAATCTCCTTCTGATTTTACCGGATGTAATATGTTCGATTGGTTGTGTTTCTCTAGTAGATGAGCCACTTTATTGGCTTGCCAAAGCGCTAGGGCACTGTCTCTGGTGCCAATTCGAATAGGACTATTCATCGCTTCGATTTTTCTAATTCGAATACCGATTCGATCAGTTTCATCTTCTCTTCAAGATCACTATCAGTCTCTCTGAGAAAATTTGCGAATTGTTTTGTAATTTTTTGAACCAATCGATCACCGAAATCATCAAATGCATCACAGTTTTTTGCAACGCTTTTATTTTTCTTCGACTGAAAATCGATTTCTTCGGCTTTGAATTGACTTAGTTTTTCTTTTAATGCAGCCAAGGTATTGGCAAACTTTCGGTTGTCTACCCAAGTCATGAATTCTAACAGAATCTCTTTGTAAATCGATTCAGCCATTGGCAAGAATTCTTTTCTTTTTTCAAGGGTGTCGTCAGTGATTTTCGATAATTGATCAATATCAATAACCTCAACTTGATTTAAGTCACTAACTTCTTCACTAACATTTTTTGGAACCGATAAATCGAGAATAATCAGCGGTTTTTTATTGAAAATTAACGCAGGGGTAATCGTTGGCTTAGATGCTCCTGTAGCCACTACGAGGATATCTGCTTGTCTAATTTCTGTTTGAAGCTCTGAGTAAGGACGAACGCGTAGATTGAGCTTCGTTGCAATACGCTCAGCCTTTTCCAAAGTGCGGTTAATTAGCGTAATGTGCTCGTTTTGGGTGTGCTTAACTAAATTTTCGCAGGTGTTTCTCCCAATTTTACCTGTGCCAAACAGTACGATATGTTTCTCGCTGATGGCTTCTACCTTTTCAAGAAGGTAACGCACTGAGGCAAATGAAACCGAAGTGGCACCAGAAGAAATCTCTGTCTCTGTTTTTATTCGTTTTGAAGCTTGAATAACTGAATTAACGAGTCGCTCAAGAAATGGATTGCTCAGTTCTAGCTTCTTAGCTCTTCTAAACCCTTGTTTGACTTGAGAAATGATTTCGAAATCTCCCAGGATTTGACTGTCTAGTCCTGTGCCCACACGAAATAAGTGTTCTACTGCCTCTGCGTTCTCTTTTACATAACCTTGAGATTCGAATAACTCTCGGTTTCCTTTAGTGAACTCGCAGAGCAAATTGACAAGCGTTTCAGCATCTTCGGTGTAACCGTACAGTTCTGTTCTATTACAAGTAGAAATAGTGAGAAGGGCTTCAATACCCAAGTCTTTGGCTTTACGAGATAATGATTCACCCGCTGCCCCATCGAGGCTGAATTTTCCTCGGGTCTCTGCATCTGATTTTATGTAACTAACGCCTACGGCGAAGAAGGAATCAAGCATGGGGTTGCGCCAAAACTTTTGCATTGCAAATTTAAAACCTACTTATTCCTTAAAATAACGCTATCGGTTTTGTTTAAGGTTTCTGTGTGTTTTATTGCTCGTCTTCTGGAGATGTTTATTGTAAAATATTGTTTATTAGAGAGTTATAACTATCATTTTGTTATTTAGATTGTTTTTAAATTAAGTTTTTGAAGAATGAATTACCTTTGATAAGCTATAAAACAACGCTAAATGAAAAAGGAATTAACAGTAATCAGCGAGTCTTGCAGGGTACTGCGTTTTTACAATGAAGGTAAAGCTGCTGCCACCTTCGAAGAACCGGTTACTAAGGAATACATTCAGATGCACTTTGTGCTCAAAGAACAGGCTCACTTTTTATACAATCAAGGATCTTATCAATTAGACGGTACAGAGGACCAAGTATTACTTCTGTTTAACACCCAAAAAGAGCTACCGATTCATTTAGTACTCGACCCTGGCGGATGGGTAATTTCGCTGCTTGTTACTATTGAGCAGCTACATAGCTGGTTTTCTAATGAGGCCTCTCTGATTCCTTTTTTCGAAGGAGCTTCACACGATAAGAAGTACTATAGTCAAGATGAGATTCGCCCTGCGTTATCGATTCCGCTCAACCAGTTGATGCAGTTTGGCCTTCACCATTCTGTTGAAACCCTCTATTTTAAGGCGAAAGTTCAAGAAATATTAGCGCTCTATTTTAATCGTACTGAAGAGGCCGATCTTGAGCGTTGCCCGTACTTAGCTGATGATGAGAATATTAGAAAGATTAGAAAGGCTAAGGATTTACTGATTGCTCAAATGAACGAGCCTCCAACCTTAGAAGGTCTTGCCGAAAAGATTGATTTGCCGGTGGGCCGTTTAAAAGAAGGCTTTAAGCAGTTATATGGTGATTCGGTTTTTGGATTTCTACTTGACTATAAACTCGACTTTGCTCGAAAATTATTACTCAGCAAATCTTACTCAGTTGGTGAGATAGCGGCTAAGGTCGGGTATAGTACCTCAAGTCATTTCATCGCTGCATTTAAAAAGAAATTTGGGGTAACTCCCAAGAAGTACCTCGGCGATTCTAGCCGATAGGTTGTATTTTTGACCCGCTAAACACCATTGTCTGTGAAAAAAGGAATTTTACTCGTGAACCTCGGTTCGCCAGATGCGCCTACTCGTAAGGCGGTACGTCCGTATCTCGATGAATTTTTGATGGATAAAAGAGTCATCGACCTTCCAGGATTATTCAGAAACCTCCTCGTTCGAGGGATTATTTTAAATACTAGACCAGGCAGGTCAGCCAAGGCCTACAAGAAGATTTGGTGGGACGAGGGTTCTCCGCTAATCATCATTTCTGAGCGTTTTCAAGACAAACTTCAGAAGCTGACAGAAATGCCCGTAGCACTCGGTATGAGATATGGGTCGATGAGCATTAAAAAGGCCCTCGATGAGCTTGCCGAGAAAGAGGTAACAGAGGTGTTATTAGTGCCCTTGTATCCGCACTACGCGATGAGCAGTTACGAAACGGTAGTGGTAAAGGCTTTAGAGGATCAGCGAAAGCATCATCCGAGTATGAAGCTGACCACAATGCCAGCGTTCTTCTCTAACGAAGATTATATTAAAGTGCTTGGAGATAGCATTGCCGAACAACTCAAAGATTTCGAATACGACCATATGTTGTTCTCTTATCACGGTATTCCGGAGCGACACATTCGAAAATCAGACCCCACCAAATTCCATTGTAAAATTGATGGGAGCTGTTGCAATACCAACTCGGTAGCACATCACACTTGTTATCGTCATCAGTGTTTTGCTACTACAGAGGCGGTTAGACACTATTTAGGCCTTTCTGAAGAGAAGGTGAGCAGTTCATTTCAGTCGAGAATAGCAGGAGACACTTGGCTAAAGCCCTACACCGATTACGAATTCGAGCGTTTCGCTAAAGAAGGGAAGAAAAGACTAGCAGTGATTACTCCAGCTTTTGTTGCCGACTGTTTAGAAACCCTTGAGGAGATTGCAATGGAGGGTGAAGAAGAATTTATCGAAGCAGGCGGGTCAGCTTTCAAGCACGTGGCTTGCCTTAATGACAGTGACCCTTGGGTTTCGCTCATGGCACACTGGGTAAATGACTGGGCCGAAACTGCCAAACTACCCGTTTAATGGCCAAACTTAGCCCTGAAGTTTTAGGCACCGAGTCCATCGGAAAACTGCTTGTCAAACAAGCCATTCCTGCATCGATTGGGATACTAGTGATGTCTCTCAATGTACTTGTAGACTCTGTGTTTGTAGGGAACTGGATTGGCACTACTGCCATTGCCGCTATCAATGTGGTTTTACCGGTCTCTTTTTTTATTGGAGCCTTAGGAATGGCAGTGGGTATCGGTGGTTCGAGTATAGTATCTCGCGCCTTGGGTGCGAAAGACCAAGAAAAAGCACTTCATACTTTTGGTAATCAAATCGGTCTTACCTTACTTATTTGTACCCTGATGGTAGCTTTGGGATTGGGGTTTGTGGATACTTTAATTCCTGCGTTTGGCGGTAAAGGTGCGATCTACGAGCCAGCTAAGGTTTATTACCAGATTGTACTTTACGGGGTTCCGTTCTTGGGGCTTTCTATGATGGGAAACACGGTAATCAGAGCCGAAGGCAAGCCAAAGGTTGCCATGGTTGCTATGATTATACCTTCAGTGACGAATCTTTTAAGTGATTATCTTTTCATTTATGTTTTTGATTGGGGAATGCATGGAGCGGCCTGGGCAACCACCCTTGGGTATCTACTCTGTTTTCTATACATTCTATATCACTTTCTAACGGGGTCGAGTCTCAAGCCTACGTTAAAACACTTTCGCTTTAAGAGCGATTTGATTAAAGAAATGGGATCTTTAGGCTTTGTAACCCTCTCTCGACAAGCCACTACTAGTATCAACTATTTAATTTTAAATACGCTGCTTTTCACCCTCGGAGGAGAAGCACTTGTTGCCGTTTACGCTATCATTGGGCGTACATTGATGTTCGCATTATTCCCTGTCTTTGGGGTAACCCAAGGGTTTTTGCCAATTGCGGGATACAATTACGGAGCTCAGCTCTTTGATCGAGTAAAAGAATCGATCGTTAAGGCCATTAGCTTTGCAGCCTTACTCGCCACTTTAGTCTTTGTGTTGTTGTTTTTGTTTCCGACCCAAATTGCAGAGTTGTTTTTAAGTAATCGCCCTGATTTAAGTGCAGATGAATTAGCCATTAATACTATCGTACTCGAAAAGGTGGGTACTGCGATGCGATGGGTTTTCGGGGCTACTCCAATTATTGCATTACAACTTATCGGCGCTGCTTACTTTCAAGCTATCGGCAAAGTGAGGCCCGCCTTATGGCTCACTTTGCTTCGTCAAGGCATCCTTTTTATTCCAACGCTATACCTCATGGCCGCCCTCTATGGAGAACAAGGAGTATGGCAGTCCTTCTTCATTGCTGATGTTTTAGCTACTATCATCACAGCTTATTTTTTAGTCAAAGAAGTGCGTAAAACCTTGAAAAGCTCCTAAGGTTTTCTCCCTAGAATTGAGAATCTTTTTCTAATTTGGGTGAACTAACGTAAAATTTCACCTTAAATGAAGTTCTTCAAATTTCTTTCGGCATTTGTTTTAGCCAGTACTGCACTGTTTGCTCAGGCTCCTGATGAGTCGATGCATAGCAGTATTGAATATCGACTTATCGGTCCTTTTCGCGGAGGTCGATCAGCTGCAGTAACAGGAATCCCTAATCAGCCAAATACATTCTTCTTCGGAGCCGCTGGAGGAGGCGTGTGGAAAACCACTGATGGAGGTAACACCTATGAGAATATCTCTGATGGATATTTCGGCGGAAGTATTGGTTCAGTAAGTGTTGCCGAGAGTGATCCTAATGTGATGTACGTAGGTGGAGGTGAAAAAACAGTTAGAGGTAATGTTTCTTCGGGTTACGGAATCTATAAATCAGTAGATGGTGGAAAATCATGGGAGTTTAAAGGTCTGCCGAACAGTCGTCACATTCCTAGAATACGCATTCATCCTAAAGATGAAAATGTAGTTTATGCCGCAGTACTAGGAAATATTTATAAGCCTACTTCAGAGCGAGGAATCTACAAGTCAACCGACGGCGGTGACACTTGGAGAAAAGTGCTTTTTGTAAACGATATGGCAGGGGCTGTTGATCTCATTATGGACCCCAATAATTCAAGAGTTTTATACGCTTCTACCTGGCGTGTTCAGCGTACGCCCTACAGTCTAAGTAGTGGGGGTGAAGGCTCATTACTCTGGAAGAGTGTTGACGGGGGTGAAACCTGGAGCCAGATTTCAGATAACTCAGGGTTCCCTAAAGGCACTTTGGGTATCATGGGAGTTACCGTATCACCGGTTCAAAAAGACCGAGTTTGGGCCATTGTAGAGCACAAAGACAAGGGAGGATTATACCGTTCTGATGACGGAGGTGAACATTGGTCTTATGTAAATTCTGAACGCAAGCTTCGCCAACGTGCTTGGTATTATACCAGAGTGTATGCAGATACCCAAAATGCAGACCGAGTTTATGTTTTAAACGTTCGCTACCACCGCTCTGACGACGGAGGTAAGACCTTTGAAACCTTTAATGCACCGCATGGTGACCACCACGATCTTTGGATCGCTCCAGAAGACAACAACCGAATGATTATCGGTGATGACGGAGGAGCACAAGTGTCTTATAGTGCTGGTGAAAACTGGAGTACCTATTACAATCAACCAACAGCTCAGTTTTACCGAGTGACTACAGATAACGCATTCCCGTATCGTATTTATGTTGCACAGCAAGACAATTCGACCCTTCGAATTCGTCATCGCTCTGATTCTTATAGCATTGGTGAAGACGATTGGGAGGAGACCGCAGGTGGAGAGTCTGCACATATTGCTGTTGACCCTACCAATGATGATATTGTTTACGGGGGCAGCTATGGAGGATTCTTAACTCGAGTAAATCATGCGAACAACACTACTAGAGCCATTAATGTTTGGCCAGATAACCCAATGGGTTACGGCGCTGAAGGGATGAAGTATCGTTTTCAGTGGAATTTTCCGATCATCTTTTCAAAGCATGATCCTAAAAAGCTTTACACGTTCTCTAACCATGTTCACCTATCGACTAACGAGGGTCAGAGCTGGGAGTTGTTGAGCGATGATTTAACCAGAAATGACCCCACAAAACTCGTATCGAGTGGAGGGCCTATCACTCAAGACAACACAGGGGTTGAGTACTACGCTACGATCTTTGCAGCCAATGAAAGCCCATTAAAAGAAGGCCTTCTTTGGGTGGGAAGCGACGACGGATTGATTCATTTGACCAAAGACGGCGGTAAAACCTGGGAGAATGTGACTCCAAAGAATATGCCTGAGTGGAGCATGGTTAACTCTATTGAACCATCGGCTTTCGACGAAGGAACCGCTTATGTTGCCGCAACACGATATAAGTTAGGCGACTTCACTCCGTACTTATATAAGACTACCGATTATGGTAAGAGCTGGAAATTGATTACCAAAGGCATCGATCCTGAACATTTTACTAGAGTAGTTCGTGAGGATCCGGAGAGACAAGGGTTGTTATATGCGGGTACCGAAACGGGAATGTATATTTCTTTTGATGACGGAAAGTCTTGGGATTCTTTTCAGAAAAACCTACCGATCGTGCCAATTACAGATTTACACATCAAAGACAACAGTCTTATTGTAGCTACCCAAGGTAGAAGCTTGTGGATGATTGATGATCTAACCGTACTTCACCAGTTAGATGCTCAAACGATGAAACAAGATGCTGTTTTATTTGATCCTAAAGACGCTTACCGTACCAAAGGAGGTGGAGGTAGAGCTTCACTCACTGCAGGAACGAATCTATCTGCTGGAGTCACCACGCACATGTACTTTAAAGATCTTAAACCGACCGACAAGGTGAGTTTAACCTATACTTCTAAGGCAGGAGATACTCTTGCTCATTTCAGTACTGACGCTAAGGAGAGAGGTAAAAAGTTAGGTATTAAAACAGGAGCGAACACCCATAACTGGAACACTCGCGGTAAGGGAGCAGAGCGATTACCAGGCATGATTCTATGGTGGGCGAATCTAGGAGGTCCAAAGGCGGTTCCAGGAACCTATGGCGTGTATCTTAACTACAACGGTTCAGTTCAGTCGAAGGAGTTTGAAATTTTAGCAGATCCGAGAGCAGAGGCAAGTGTAGCTGAAATGCAGGAGCAGTATGATTTCATTACTGAAATCAATACTACCGTAGATCTTGCACACCAGTCCATCAAAAAGATAAGAGCGATCAATGAGAAGTTAGATGCTTTTGTTAGTGCGTATTCTTCAGACGCTTCAGTCGAAGATTTAGTAGCGAAGGCTAAGGATTTGAAAGACCAATTCTCTGAGGTGGAGAAAGCGCTTTATCAAACCCAAAACAGAAGTGGTCAAGATCCACTCAACTTCCCGATTAGGCTGACTAACAAATTGGCTCACCTGAATTCATTGGTTTCACTAGACGACTTTGGCCCAACGGTTCAAGACCGTGCGGTCAAGGCTGAATTGACTACTAAAATTGAAGAAGAGTTAGCTAAATTCGACGCGCTAGTTGAGAAGGAAATAGATGCTTTTAACGAGGCCTTTAATCAGAAACAGTTGCCTTTTTTACAGCTGAAAGACTAAGGTAGAATTAACGACCTTTGCCACTTGGAAGCATACAATTATATCAAGGCGTTACACCTCATATTTGTAGTCACCTGGTTTGCAGGGCTATTCTACATGCCGAGGTTGTTTATCTATCATATTGAAGCACAAGAGAGCGAAGAACCCGCCCGGTCCATTCTGTCCGGGCAGTTCAAGCTGATGAGTAAGCGACTCTGGTTTATTATCACTTGGCCTTCTGCAATACTCTGCACGTTATTCGCGATTGGTCTTTTAGCGCTGATGCCCGAATGGTTGTCACAAGGCTGGATGCATGTTAAACTCACTTTTGTTTTATTGCTATTTGCCTACCACCTGAAAACGCATCAGATCTATAAGGAGTTACAGCGTGACCATTTTAGGTATTCATCGAAATTTATGCGGCTTTTTAATGAAGGTTCTACCCTTATTCTTTTTGCCGTGGTGTTTTTAGTCATTCTAAAAAGTGCGCTAAATTGGATCTTCGCAACCGTTGGTTTCTTTGCACTGGGGGGAATGCTAATGATGGGGATTAAAATCTATAAGAGAATTAGAGATAAAAACACTGAGGCGTGAAAAACCTAAAGAGCCTACAGCTTCGAGTTTTTGCCGCGATGATTCTCATCGTAGTCTTAGCACTTGTATTTACAGGCTTAGTCTCTTCATACCAATATAGAGAGCAATCGGCAGACTATCACAGAAATCGTTTAGAGCGTAAAGAAGAACAGGTTTTAAAAAGCCTTGAAAATGTAGTTTCTGGCACTTACTTAAAGCTGAGCGACGAGAATATGTCTCGAATTTTCAACGAAGCAGTTGGCCAAATTTCAGAGATACAAGGAGTAGATTTCACGCTTTATTCTATCGAAGGAGACTTAATCAAGTCATCGAGAAGAGATGTGCCTAGGCAACTCTTTCGCCCCTTACTCGAGCGAGTAATGGACAACGAACGCTTCGTCGTCGAAGAGGTCAATGAGGGTCGATCGGTACTTTCTTCGTTCTTTTTCTTAAAAAATGACAATGTGCCTCTCGCTATTGTTCATCTGCCTTATTTTGAAGATAACTCCTTTAATGAGTATGAGCTCAAGGAATTCTTAGAACGCATAGGAATTGTATATGCACTTATTCTTGTCGTAGCTCTTGGAGTCGGATATTTCATTGCCAGGTATATCACCAACCCGATGAAGGAGGTTGCCCATCACTTAGCCGAAACTGGTTTAGGTTACGCAGAAAAAATAGAGCTCAAAACAAGAAGCACTGAACTCGATTCACTCATAGAATCGTATAATCGGATGATTGACGAACTCTATGATAGTGCTCAAAAGTTAGCTCGCTCAGAGCGAGATAAGGCATGGAAAGAAATGGCTCGTCAAGTCGCTCACGAAATTAAGAATCCACTCACTCCAATGCAGCTTCAGGTTCAACAGTTTGAAATGAGTTTTGATCCAAAAGCTAAGGATGCTAAGTCTCAACTCAAAGAATTCTCAAAGGCCATGCTCCAACAAATCTCAACGCTCAATAGAATTGCTACTGCTTTCTCTGATTTTGCACAGATGCCTGAACTTAAAAGAGATCAAATCAATGGGGTTTCAGTAGTTCAAGGGGCGGTACAGGTATTTACCGAAAGTTTTATTCATTTTGAAGCTAGCGAAGCAGAAATTTTACTCTACGTCGATGGCTCTCAGCTCACACAGATCGTAAACAATCTTGTTAAGAACGCTGTTGAGGCTTGTAAAGAAACTGACAACCCAGAAGTAATCATTCGAGTGCAACGCGATGAACAGAAATTTGTACTCAGCGTCATTGATAATGGGGTGGGCATGAGTGAGGAGGTACAGCATCGAATCTTTGAGCCTCGATTTACCACAAAGACGAGCGGAATGGGCTTAGGACTAGCGATTGTTCGAGCCAGTGTTGAACAGAATCAAGGCGCCATCGACTGTCAATCGGTATTAGGAGAAGGAACTCAGTTCACCGTTAGTTTTGAGGCGTTAAGTTAAAATCTTCGGATTTGCTTCATTTTTTACTACTTTCAAAGACACTTAACTAAACTATTGCACTTATTATGTCAAATGCTAAGAATTCAAGACGTGACTTCTTGAAGAAATCTGCGGCTGCGGGCGCAGGGTTCTTTATTGTTCCAAGAAACGTTTTAGGAGGGCCTGGGTTTATCGCCCCAAGTGATCAATTGAGAATTGCTGCCTTTGGAGCCGGAGGAAAAGGTTATGGCGACCTTACTAACGCCTACAACAGTGGAGCTAACCGTATTGTCGCCCTTTGTGACATCGACCCAAAGCAGGCCGCTCGCGCCATGGCTGATCACCCTAAGGCAAAATTTTATCATGACTATCGAGTGCTTTTAGATAAAGAACGAGTTGACGCGGTTACGATTAGTACCCCTGATCATACCCATGCGGTGATGACTTACGACGCCATGATGCAGGGTAAGGCAGTGTATGTTCAAAAGCCGTTAACTCATACCATTGCTGAGGCAAGATTACTTACAGAAACTGCTAGAGAACAACGTGTTGTAACACAAATGGGGAATCAAGGAGGTTCTAATCAAGGCGTTGTGAAGGTAAAAGAATGGATTGACTCAGGAATTGTAGGCGAGGTAAAACACGTGAATGTTTGGACTAATCGCCCCGTATGGCCACAAGGTATTTCGATGCCAGAGGCCGACGAACAAGCACTTCCTGAAGACGTAGCTTGGGACCTTTGGTTAGGCCCAGCGAGTAAGCGCCCTTATACACCTAATCTTCACCCATTTAACTGGAGAGGTTTCTGGGAGTATGGTACTGGCGCACTAGGAGACATGGGTTGTCATCTTTTTGATGCACCTTATAAAGCCCTTGGGTTAGGCTATCCTGTAGCGGTTCAAGCAAGTGTTGCTGACGTATACTCTAGAATGTGGACCCCAGATTACACTCCTGAGGCTTGCCCAATCTCTACCCGAGTAACTATCGATTTCCCTGGCGGGGTTGTTTTTGAATGGACAGATGGAGGAATTCAGCCTGCACTACCAGACCTACTAGTAGAAAATAATTTCGTTCCCGATTCGAGCGGAGTAATGATGGTAGGTAGTAAGGGAATCATTACCGTAGATACGTATGGTAATCATCCGAAACTATTTATGGAAGGTAGAGAAGTGGAACATTTCGACACAGATGCTCAAGGCAATTTAGATTTAATCCACAATGCTTCTTGGACAGAGGCAGTTAAGGCCGGATACGGCTCTGACCAGCATAAAGCGCTCACTTCGTCATTCGATTATGCAGGGCCATTCACAGAAACGGTGCTTATGGGGAACATCGCTATTCGCGCACACCAAATGCGTCGCGAAAATGAAAATGGTCGTTTCGACTACTTTGGTCGTCGTAAGCTCTATTGGAATGGTGAAGACATGCGCATTACCAATCTTGAAGAAGCCAATCAGTTTGTTACCAAGCCATACCGAGAAGGTTGGCACCGTGCAAACCTTTAGTACAAAACGCCCTTCGGGGCGTTTTTTTATTCCTTTAAAGCCGATCGAACTGCAGCTTCTGCTTGCGCGATAATAGCGTTCTTATCCCCTTTGTTTTCAATAGGTTCGTGTACGATATACTCCATGCGAACTCCAACTTGTAATGGGAAAAGGCCTTTGCTTGTAAACTGATAAGCTCTGTTTATGGTAAGAGGTACTAAAAGTGCGTCTGGGGCGGCATCTAATAATACAGAAACCCCAGCAGTTTTAAAGGGCTTCATAGCGCCGCTTCTGCTTCTTGTACCTTCTGGGTAAATGACTGCAGCAAATTTCTTTTTATTGATGAATTGACCTAGTTTTTGAATCTGTGGAATCGCTTGTTTTGGATTTTTTCGATCGATAGTTACCGACCCGCCATTTCTTATATTGTATGAAATCGTAGGTATGCCTCTTGCCAATTCTTGCTTTACCACAAATTTTGGGTGATACTTTCTAAAGAACCAAAAGATGGGCGGAATATCGTACATGCTTTGATGATTCGCCGTAAATATGAGTGGTCGATTATCGGGTAAGAGTTCTCTTCCTTCGACTTTATAGGTGGCCCCTAAAATTCGAGTCGAATTGGTAAGACTTCCCGTAATGACCGATATAATGGCATCGTGGGCTCGATGTCCGAAAAGTTTGAGGGTAATTCTTTGTAATGGGTCAAAGATTACTAAAATAAGCCCAAAGGCTAGATAAAATATCGGAGATAGCAAGTAGCTAAGCAGTGTTCTCATGAGTGTAAATCTATAAAAAAACCACTCCAATGTGGAGTGGTTTCTAAGTCACAAAACGTGATTATGAATTATGCGCAGAATTCGTCGTAAGCGCCCTTAAGATTGTCAGCAATCATTTGTGCGGGACGCCCTTCAATGTGATGACGCTCGATCATATGTACTAACTCTCCATCTTTGAAAAGGGCCATACAAGGCGAAGAAGGAGGAAAAGGTACCATCATCTCACGAGCCTTATTTACTGCTTCAATATCGAAACCTGCAAAAGCAGTCACAATACGACTAGGAGTATGAGGGTGTGCTAAACTCATTTTTGCAGCAGGGCGTGCATTCGCAGCAGCACAACCACATACAGAGTTAATTACGATAAGGGTGGTGCCTTCTGCATTAAGGGCAGTTTCTACTTCCTCTGCGGTCACTACCTCTTCAAACCCAGCAACAGTTAGGTCGTGCTTCATGGGTAAAACAAGTTCTTCTGGATACATCATATCTAAATTTTTTATCAAGCTTATTTAGACTACAAAGATAGGGTTTTTCAAAAGTGTATCTTTGCCCTCATGCGTTCAATTGCACCTATTATCGGAGCCTTTATCGGTTATTTCATTCTGCGTTTTCCTGGGGCTATTCTGGGCTATTTTATTGGCAGAATGTTTCAGTCAAACGTTACCGTTAAAACCTTTAGTAACTCGAGGTCCATCGATTTTGACTTTGGTATCAACCTCATTTCATTAGCGACCGCAATCATCAAAGCCGATGGCAAAGTAGATCAGGCTGAGCTTGACTATGTTCGTCAGTTTTTTATCAGAAACTATGGGGTGCAGCGCGCCAATGAGGTTTTCAAAAGTTTTAAATCTCAAATCAATCAGAGCGAGATTAACGTGGCAAAAATTGCCTCCACATTTCGATCATACACGTCCTATGCGACACGAGAACAAATCTTATACTTTTTAATTGATCTTGCTAAGTCTGACGGTAGTATCAGTCAATCAGAAATAGACAAACTCGCTGAAATTGCTCGTTATCTGGGAGTACAACAGTGGGAGCGTCTAAGAGCTCTTTTTGAAGACAGTTCTGATCAGGCTTATAAGGTTCTTGGGATTGAACCTTCTGCAAGCAATGATGAAATTAAAAAGGCGTACCGTAGCTTAGCTAAAACCTATCATCCTGATAAGGTAATTACCGATGACCCTGCCCTTAAAGCGGGTGCAGAGGAGAAGTTCAAGCAGATTCAAAAGGCGTACGATACCCTTCAAAAAGAACGAGAAATTAAATAATGGACACACTATTTTTTTACTTCGAATTAGGAATCAACCACGTGCTAGATCCCAACGGATACGATCACGTACTCTTCATGTTTGCCCTTGCCCTGCCTTATTTATTTAAGTCCTTTTCTAAACTTTTAGTGCTGGCAACGGCCTTTACCTTGGCTCATTGTCTCTCACTCGCCTTAGCCGCTTTCAATGTGATTAGTGTGGATGCAGGAATCATTGAATTTCTAATACCTGTAACTATTGCGCTTACTGCAGTTCACAATTTAATTACCAGTAGCAGCTCAAAAGGGTCTTACAGTGTACAACTTGCCGCAACGGTATTTTTTGGTCTAATACATGGGTTTGGATTCTCTAATTATTTTAGAATGATCATGAGTGGAGAATCGAGTAAGCTCACCGCACTCACCGGGTTTACCTTGGGCATTGAGTTGGCCCAAATTATTGTAATCACGTCGACCTTACTATTGACACTTTTGATTGCGCTCTTGGCTAGTGAACGAAAGCCTCTTATCTTACGAATTCTTTCAGCCTTTGTATTGATTTTGTCAATCAAAATAGCTGTGGGTAACTGGCCATTCTAATGGAAGCAAAAAAACAACAGAAATACGATCTCGCCTATCTCGCGATGGCTAAACGCTGGGGCGAACTATCTCATTGTACTCGTAAAAAGGTAGGAGCGCTTATTGTAAAAGATCGCATGATCATTTCTGACGGATACAACGGTACCCCCACCGGTTTCGAAAACCCCTGTGAAGACGAAGAAAACTATACAAAATGGTATGTGCTTCACGCTGAAGCCAACGCTATTTTAAAGGTTGCAAGCTCCACACAGTCTTGTAAAGGAGCTACGCTATATCTTACTCTTTCTCCATGTCGCGAATGCAGTAAGCTAGTTTATCAGGCAGGCATTAAAAGACTAGTTTACGATAAGACCTATAAAGACACCACCGGATTAGAATTTCTTCAAAAGGCCGGAGTTGAAGTCGTGCAGTTGGATGCAGAATAGTGATATTTGGTGAATAGGTTCACCATAAACACGGATAATTGGTGAATAGGGTCGCTTAGAGCCTATTTTAATTTCTCTTTTACTTTCAGAGATTGAATGTTGATAAGCACGATCAGAATTACAATTAACGAGACTAACACTCCGTAAATAGCAGTTCTAGAATCATCTGCCCACATGCTGTTAAAATCAATGTGATAGACATTGAATGCAGCTAACCCCAAGGCAATAAATATGATGATGTAAGAGACAATCTTGTTCATAGTATTCTATTTAAAAAAGTTGTGGTGCATTTGCAGCAAAAAGTTTTACAGCGATAGCGAGTAGAATAATTCCGAAGACCTTTCGAATAACAGTTAACCCATTATTTCCTAGAACCTTCTCGATATGTTTTGAAGATTTTAAGACCACATATACTACAATTAGGTTAAAGATGATGGCGACAATAATATTTTGGACTTCATACTCTGCTCTTAGTGATAGAATGGATGTCATGGTACCTGCACCAGCAATTAACGGAAACGCAATAGGCACTACCGAAGCCGTCTCAGGGGCTTCTTCTCCGAAAATGCTTATTCCTAAAATCATCTCAAGGGCTAAGAAGAAAATTACAAACGCACCGGCTACGGCAAATGAATTCACATCAATACCGATTAGGCTCAGGATTTTCTCTCCAATAAAAAGAAAGGCAATCATAATAATCCCAGCTACGATAGAGGCTTTTTCAGACTGAATGTGCCCTACTTTTTTTCGTAATGAAATAATGATTGGTACTGAACCAAGAATATCGATCACGGCGAAAAGAATCATTGACGCCGTTAGAATTTCTTTGCTGTTAAATTGAATATCCATTGTACTACGATGATTAGGTAGTGCAAAGTTATCCCAAATTTTGAGGGTTAGACGATTTCT
>JAHEKV010000033.1 GCA_024638165.1 Flavobacteriaceae bacterium | reverse complement strand
ATCTCCAACTATGAGGGCGGCAGCAACATTACCATCACTGACACCAGCATCGCTTTAGACGATGAAATCAGCCTTGCTAAGGTCACTACCAATCTTGTCGGGGATGTGCTGAATGCTGACGGCACCCCAATTCTAGTAAATGGAGATGATGAAACAACTGCCGAATTCACTGGAAAACTAAATGGGGATATTTATACGCCAGATGGAACTCGAAGAATCTTATCATCAGCAAACAATTTTGCTACGCTCATCGGAGGCATTACCAACAGAGAAGGGACCATCGAATTCGATGTTGAAGGTGGGATAATCAAGAATTCAAGCGGAACAGTACTAGACGTTGAAAACGGAATTTTCAACGGTCTAGTAAACGGAACAATCGTGGGAAACTGGTCGGGAAACATTTCTGGAATCACAGTAAACGGAGAAACAGCCTACACTATTCTTGAACGTGGAAACCCTTCAAAATATCGCGGAGACATCTATTCTATAATTACTGAAGACACTCCCGCTGATTATACAGACGAAGCAATACTTAGTAGTGGAGACGGAAGTACTTCTGCAGAGTTTAGAGGTAATATTTTATCTGACAATGGAACCCTAGTTCTAAATAATGGCAGTGATGGATCTGACGCAAATTTTACAGGCAATCTCCTAGATTCTGACGGCAACAACATCGTTGACAATACAGCAGGTAGCGTCGCTATAACCGCCAATACCCTAGCAGGAAACCTCACCGGCAATGTAGCAGGAAATCTCACCGGCAATCTCCTAGATTCTGACGGCAACAACATCGTTGACAATACAGCAGGTAGCGTCGCTATAACCGCCAATACCCTAGCAGGAAACCTCACCGGCAATGTAGCAGGAAATCTCACCGGCAATCTCCTAGATTCTGACGGCAACAACATCGTTGACAATACAGCAGGTAGCGTCGCTATAACCGCCAATACCCTAGCAGGAAACCTCACCGGCAATGTAGCAGGAAATCTCACCGGAAACGTCTCTGGAAACCTCACCGGAAACGTCTCTGGAAATGTATCCGATATATCAAATCATGTCCAATTAACTTCTACATTAACTTCCACCGAAGAGAACGATTTTATTGGAGTTGACGACGATCCCGATTCAAATGGAGAAAATTACTCGACATCTAAAACCTTTGCTTCCGGAATAAGAACATTTAATTCTAGTGGTAGCGAGGATCAAACCTTTAGAGCAGGTATTGACTTAACCGATGGCGTAAGTTCAATAATCATAACTCCTCTGGATCCTTTTCAAGCATATAATGGGGTCTTCAGAGCATCACTTCAAATCGTGGTAAGTGAAATTGATTCAATTAACAATACTTTCACTATCTCAACTTACTGGGCGAATACAAAACTAAAACCAGACGGCTCCCCGAAATTTTCATTTATAGCAATCAAATAAATGACCCGCCTCCTAGCCCTATTTCTCCTCCTTACACTCCCAGTGGTAGCCCAAAATACTGCCTCTGTGCCGGGTGGTACAGTGAATAGAACTGCGGTTAGAATTATGAATACCAGTTTTGGTCCGCTCACCGAATCAGCTACGGCATCGGTAAGAATACATCGGGGATTTCTTCCGCTCATCATGAATACTTATGAGATTGATTCTGATGGGGATGGGGTGGCTGATGCCTATGATGAGTGTCCGAGTACACCTGAAGGGGTAATGGTCAATAATAAAGGCTGCAAGGTTTTTTCACTAGATCCAGACACCTTTGTGGTTGAAACTTTGTCTAATAGTTGTATTGGTCAGACCGATGGGGTAGTTAGCGTTAGAGCTTTGAATTCGAATTATAATTATCTGGTAGAATTCACTGGCAGTGCAAATACTCTTGAGCTTAATAGTGCGAACTCCTATCAGTCTGCCTTTACTGATTTAGCAGCGGGTAATTATTCGCTCTGTATTTCAGTGGTTGAGTTTCCTGAATACAGACAGTGCTACCAGGTGAATGTTGAGGAGCCTGAAGAATTAGGAGTCGTAGCTATAAGTGATCGATTGAATGGCTTACTTCAACTGAGTCTTTCAGGGGATGGCCCTTACACGATCGAGTTGAATGGAGAGACGACTACAACCAATAACACTAGAATTACGCTCCCATTAAAGCCAGGTATGAACCGATTGAATGTAAGCGCTAAACTCGATTGTCAAGGCAGTTACTTTGAGGAGATTTTTGTTTCTGAAAATGTAGTGGTGTATCCGAACCCGACAGATGGGCCGGTACAGATCTACGTTGGCGGTAGCGACAAGCAAGTTTCTTTTTCAATAGTAAATCTTCAAGGTCATCGGCTGCACCGTGAACTAGTCTCGATTCCTTCAAGTCGAGTAATTGAGTATGGGCTGGGCAGCTATCCTTCAGGAGTATACATTTTTACTCTTCAAGGAGAGACCGTTAATAAGCAATTTAAAGTGGTTAAAAAGTAATGAGAAAGCTATTTTATCTACTTGCTATACTACTGGTTTTGGGGTGCAGAACAGAGCTGCCTGGAGTGGCGCCTGAGCCCCCCGTTTTACTATTGCCGGCTGACCAAACACCTTGTGAGGTTGGCGAAGTGGTTGGCGAAAAAGCTACCGTATTATTTGAGTGGCAGGCGGCAGAAGAAGCACTATTCTATGTTCTAGAGATCACCAATCTCACCACTGAAGAAATAATAACGATCCCCGATATCGAAGAGACTAGTTTCGAGGTGTTACTAGATAGAGGCCATTATTATCAGTGGAGTATTACTGCTCAGAATTACATCTATCAGTCAAAAAGCCCCGATGCCTACGTCTTCTTTTTAAGTAATGCGGCATTCACTAATACCTCTCCCGCTCCGCCAGTCGCTATTAATCCTGCACCTGGTCAAACAGTGTCTGTTGAGTTGGGCAATATAGCCCTGAGCTGGAGCAGTTACGACGCAGATCTTGATGATTTAACCTTCAAACTAATCATTGATGGGGTAGAAACACTTGATCAGAACCCGGTTGTTATTGAAGATCTCAACACCTCTGAATATGTGATCTCGCTCACTCCAAGTACCGAGTATTATTGGAGGATCGTTGCCTTTGATGGTCAAGCTAGTACTGAGAGTCAGGTATTTTCATTTCGCACTACCCCTAATTAGCGAGAGTTTACTAATTTGTGGTGATGAAAAAGAAAATAGTCGGTCTGCTTTGGGTCGGTCTACTAACTAGTTGCACCACCTATCTGCCGGGCGAAGCACCAGAACAATTCTCTTTATTAGAGCCACAAGATGGTGAGATCATTGAAGGGGTGACTGATGCCGAGATACCGGTCTTATTTTCTTGGGAAGCCGCATCAAGCGCTGATTATTATATCTTCACTTTGCAATCTACAGATGCTACCGGTCAGGTCCTATTAGATTCGATTGTTGAAGAGAATTCGGTAAGACTCGAGTTACCCGCTAATACCGAAATGAATTGGCTAGTTAGTGCGGTCAATGGCCTTTTTAAATCGAATAGCTTAGAAACTCACCGCCTCCAAATTGGAGAAGTGATCACCGTTGACGAAGTAGTCGAAGAGCCTTTAGAGGATGAACCGCAGAATGTGGCTCCGACGATTGTTAAGACTAATCCTCGAGATGGTGAAGAAATCTCACCGAACAACGAAATACCAGTGATTTGGAATTTTAATGACCCTGACGGGCCAGAATTACTTGAATTTACAATAGAATTCGATACGGATTTGAGTTTTGAGAGTCCAGATTTTGAAACTTTTACTAGAACCCAGCCAACTAATCAGATTTGGTTTGATACCAGGCCAAATCAAATCTACTACTGGCGGGTTCATGTTAGTGATGGAATTAGAACTACTCCTGACGAAGAGGTTTTTAGCTTTAAAGTCCTGGATAATTGATATTTGCTTAAATCGATTTTTCTTACCTTCTTAGGCCTTAAACGAGACCTATGAAGAATCTTTATTTTGCTTTTGTTTTTTTGCTGGCTATTAGCTGTAACCAGACCGTAGCTACCGAAGATTTTGC
>JAHEKV010000049.1 GCA_024638165.1 Flavobacteriaceae bacterium | reverse complement strand
TTTTGAACCCTGCTTTTTCAAAAGCCTGGTTCCAGTCTTCAATCCCTTTTTTGAAATAAGGTCTCCATTTTAGAGGTGTAGCAGGGTCCAAATAAAATACAATCGGTTTTTTAGGCTCAACGAGTTCACCGCGTAGGTAGGCAGCCTCATCTTTAGGTTCCATTCTCCAGCGTACTGCCACACGATAATTATCAGACTTTAAAGCCTCTGAGGAGTAATTGTATTTCTCAAGCGAAAACCAACCCACTCTGTGATCCGTATATCGAACAGGCATCGGGTTTTCTGGAAGTGCAATGATGGAATGATTCATTTGAAACGTAAGTGTCTCTGAACGATTCCCTCTTGGAGGGTTGCTTGCTGGATAGGTGAGGGTATGCGTGATCTCAGTATTTCTCGGATAACTCCTAGCCTTATCGATAAACGATCGTTTTTTATCTAGTCCTCCGATTTTAAAGGACTTCTTTTGGGTTTCTCCCACCACATTAAAACTTGGAGAGTCTTTAGAGAAAAAGTCACTGACATCAATGAGGGTTTCACCTTCTTCAATATTCTCCTTTTCAAAGCTCGCAAGAATAGGATTGAGGTGGTTGTTAACTACACTTTGATAGATCGGATCTGAAGCTTCTGCATTATTGACATAGGAAACCTGTTTTAGCAAAATTCGATTGCCTTGTTTTTCGAATTGAATGACTTGTTCTGCGGTTTTTGATCCGGCATTTCGATAGGCTGAATACCCCGAAGGCAGTTGCACATAGCGGCTTACCATTAGAAGCGGCTTTTCAAGTACAGTGTCGTTGAATTGAAGAAACAGCTTTTGTTTACTTTCATCGAAATAGGTACTGAGCATTCCCTTTGAAGACTCAATGGAGGTAACAATAGAGTCTATCGGTTTTTTCTTCTGAGCGATCATTGAAAAACAAAGGAAAAATAGACTAACAAATAGAAGCTTTCTCATGGTAATTCTAAATTTGATCCTTAAGATAATAACTTCTTTTTAGTACCTATCTTTGCAACATGCGAAGGTTGCTATTTCTTTTAACGACTTTTTTATTTTTCGTTCCCGGTTTTGCCCAAGAGGCTATAAAGGGTAAGGTTACGACGGTCGAAAATGGAGTGGAGGCTTCTTTAGAAGGGGTAAACATTTATTGGTTAGAAACTACTGTCGGTACCATTTCAAAAACCGACGGATCGTTCGAAATTGAAAAAGTAGACTTACCCGCTTCCCTAGTATTTCAATACTTAGGATTTGAAACCGACACCTTGCTTGTTAGTAGCAACGAATTTATTGCTCACCAGATGAGGCCTACTATTGCTGAAGAACTCGATGAAGTCATAGTATCGAAAACCAAAGCAAGTATACAGAAGACCTATTTCAAACCTAGAAATGTGGTGACCATCAGTAGCGATGAGCTCTTGAAAGCAGCTTGTTGTAATCTTTCTGAGAGTTTCGAAACAAATCCTGCCGTAGATGTCAACTTCTCTGACGCCATCACCGGGACGAAGCAGATTAAAATGCTTGGGTTAGCAAGTCCCTATTTGTTAATTACTCAAGAAAATATCCCCATGGTAAGGGGTGCGTCTCAAGCCTATGGTTTAACGTATACTCCTGGTCCGTGGGTAGAAAGTATTCAGGTAACTAAAGGAGCCGGCAGCGTAACCAACGGCTTTGAAAGTATCACAGGTCAGATAAATACTGAATTATTTAAACCGCTTGTTTCAGAGAAGCGCTATCTGAACCTATACCGCGCCTTAGATGGTCGAAACGAGCTTAATTTGAGGTTAAATAGCGTGTTGAGCGATCGTTGGAGTGCAGGGCTGTTTTTGCATGCAAACAATAGAAGACAAGAAAATGACCGAAATGATGATGGATTTCTAGATAATCCGACTGGGGATCAGATCAATGTACTGGGACGTTTACAATACACGAATGCACAATCAGGGTGGGTAGGGTTCCTTACCCTTCGATATCTAGACGAACAGCGACAGGGGGGTGAAATGGGAACACAGGCTCCTAATGAACTTCGAACAAATCCTCTTTGGAGAAGTGATATGAATACGAATCGCTTCGATATTAGTTTAAAAACAGGATATGTCTTCCCGCTCAGAACCTATCAAAGTTTTGGATTACAACTTGCTTACTCAGATCACGATCAAGTAGCTGATTTTGGTCAGCGTAACTATCACATCAATCACGATAGCTTTTACGGAAACTTACTTTTCAACTCTATTTTTGGAAATACATTAAATACCTTCAAAACTGGGATTACTGCAGCTTACGATAAATTTGATGAGCTAGTTGATTCTAATACCTATTCTAGGGTAGATCGTTCAGCAGGCCTATTCTTTGAGTATACTTATAATGATATCGATACCTGGTCACTTGTATTAGGCGGTAGACTTGACAAACACAATCGGTTAGGTACTTTTTTCACCCCCCGAGTTAATGTGCGTTATACTCCATGGCAAGGTTCTGCCCTGAGATTCAGTGCTGGTCAGGGTCGTAAAGCTTCAAATATATTTGCAGAAAATCAGTCCCTATTTTTTACTGGGAGAACGATAAGTATCGATTCTAATCAAGGTCAATTTTATGGTTTAGGACCTGAGCGAGCTACCAATTATGGAGTGAGCTTTTTACAGAGCTTCAACCTCTTCACTAACCAAGGTGATTTTACGATTGATTTTTATCGAACTGATTTTATTGACCAGGTAGTCGTAGATTGGGAAACCGTCGGTTTACTTCGATTCTATAATCTTGAGGGAGATAGCTTTTCTGAAAATTTACAGTTAGAGTTGAATTACGAACTGTCAGAAAATCTATCCTTGAGATCAGCATACAAAACCTATCGAGTAGAAACCGATTTTGGATCGGGGAGATTGACTAGACCGCTAACACCCAGAGATCGGTTTTTCGCCAATCTTGATTTTAAAACTACTGCGAACGATAAAGGTGCACAATGGCGATTTGACTTAACCCATCACTATATAGGCTCTCAACGCCTTCCTGCCAATAGTAGAGACGGAGTGAGTGCTGAGGCCGATGGTTATGCCTTATGGAATTCTCAACTTACCCATGCTTTCTCTTCAAGCTTTGAAGTTTATTTAGGTGCAGAGAATTTAACTAACTTTAAACAGCAAGACCCGATTATCGCTTCAGATGATCCTTTTGGTTCAAATTTCGATGCGAGTATCATTTATGCGCCTATTTTTGGCCGCATGATTTACTCAGGTCTTCGTTGGACTTCAAAAAAATAAAAGATGAGAAAGATTTTTTTTAGCCTATTAACTATCACTTTTGCATTGAGCGTTCAGGCTCAAAAGTCTATTGAAAAAAGCGTCATAGAGGTGGACGGCGTTTGTGGGATGTGTAAGGCCCGTATTGAAAAAACCTCTTTCAAAATTAAGGGAGTAAAGTCTGCCTCTTGGAGTACAGATACTCACCAATTGACTTTGATCTATGACACTTCTAAAGCTTCTTTAGATAGTATTCAGAAACAAATTGCACGAGTAGGACATAACACTCCTTTGTTCAAAGCTCCGGATGAGGCATATGAGGCACTACCTATGTGCTGTAAATATAAGACGGTAGAAGATCATTAATTCCTCACCTGCTCATAGTTGAGGATCGCTCGACCTAGGCCGGCCATAAAGGGAAATCCGATCGAATCGAATTCATAAACATTGTCATTGAAAATTTGATTTTCATTGACATGAACCGTAGCGGTAAGTAAAAACTCAATGTTCGAAGCTTCGTCTTGAATGTAGGCGGTTTCGGTTAGGGTACCATAGGCATCTCCTACTTTATTGAAGATTCTAATGTTATTGGTCATCGCCCCCTTTTGGTCTCCGTAAATAAAGAACTTTACGTAACTATCATAAAGATCGGGGTTAGTGCTATAGTCGGGGTCATTACTTTCAAGGGTGTTTCGACTCATCCAATACTGTAGGAATTCGTAGTCCTCTTCAAGTAAACCGAAGCGCTCATCTAAATCGAAGCCTTCAGGAAAAATAATTCGTTTTAAAATTCCTTCCAGATCATTAATACTGATGCGATTTTTCTTTGAGAAATCGAAGGGCTCATTAACTAACTCTTTATCGTCTAGGTATCCGACCCCCTTAATCATCTTCTTTAGATTTCCATTGCTTATGAGCTCCTCGGCATGAATGCTTTTTCGAGCGTACAGGGTGTCTTGTTCGCCCAAGAAGTAATACTCCCAGGTCGTATTATTGTCTGCCCCAAATAAAAATTTGTGATGAATTGAAGCCTCTTTCAATCCTTTATCTCTTAGTTGGCTATTGATGTAATCGGTGCCTAAAAAGTCAAAGAGGTAATTGTAAGCATCGTTATCACTGACCAGAAAGATCTTTTTAATCAGATGCGCGATACTTAAGGTTCCACTCAAAGCGGTACTGTCTTCAAGGGCGATCGGATGATTATCTCGATCTCTAATGTGAAAGGGAGTGTTTCTATCAATAGCTACACCTTCAGCTTGTAATTCTCTTATTCGTTGAAGCGCCAGAGCAGCCACAGGAAGTTTAGCAGTTGACGCCGGATAGAAATAAGTTTCACTATCCTCAAACAGGGCATAGGTTGTGAATTCGGGTATATTGTTTTCTCCTCTTTTTATTTGAGTGTAGCGAATTTGAATTTCGTGCTCATCGGCCAAATCAAGGACCCTTTTCACTTCGAATTCAGCATCGATAAGGGCTTGTTCGAGGGGTGAAAGTTGAGTGCACGATAGCAGTGAAAAGCTAAGCCCAACAATGAATAAGGATAAAACAGGTTTTGCCATTATCTTTGAGTTACAACTAAATGTAAGGATTTACTATGCGAAATACAGATAGCTTATCAGCTTTGGATCGTATTCAAGTAATTGGTGACCGTGTGTTA
>JAHEKV010000037.1 GCA_024638165.1 Flavobacteriaceae bacterium | reverse complement strand
TCAGCAACCACAAAGGCTGTAAACACCTCAACAAAAACACTTTTTCGAAGTACTAATAGATCATCATTGAAGTACATTCTAAAAGAAGGTGCGAACTCAAACTTTTCAGTGTAATCGTCGTTAAGTGCAACCATAGTAGTTACTCCCAGTGAAGTTTGAGGAGTTAAGAAACGCTCGTAACTCGCATTAAGAGTTCCTCTCGAGAGCATGTCTAAAAGATTTAATCGCAATTCATTCTGATCAAACTCTTGTGCTCGAACAGAGGTGAAAGCGCCTAAGATTACCAGGATTAGGACGATTCGTTTCATAGCCTGCAAAATACTAATTTTATAGGGATGAAATTCTTCTCCATACTTCTTATTCTTCTACCACTAATGCAGTGCGATAGTATCGACCCACTACTCGATGAGCCTTCCTGTGAAGAAGGGCCTGTCTATTTAGGTAAGTTAGCAGTTCAAGGCATCTGCATGAATTATGTGATAACGGTGGAGGGAGAAGTACCTGAAAACTGGTATGAAAAAGGTTTTGTTGCGAAAAGCTGGGTTGACCCCTACGAAGAAATCACCTATTCTAACGCGTTTCGCTTGGCATCAATCTGTGATTTCCCAGATGAGATCAAAGAGGGCGATCAATTCTACTTCACGCTTTATGAGAAAGAACAATTATGTGCACAATGCCTTGCTTACTCACCTACTCCCTCTGAAACGCTTTCAATTAAAGTCTGTACCAACTGATGAAATCATCGCGTCCAACCAAAGTATTTAAAGCTAGAACTGATGCGCTCTTCAGCGGTGTGCTCATTTTTTCGATCGCCATTTGCGTAATACCTATGTGGTCCTTAATTCGTTCGGGAATATCGGGAATTGAAGCGCTCATTGCCTTCGTAATTCTCGCAGCAACTACCCTAATGATGATTGCATTTTACACTCATACTTACTATACCATAGATGGAGATGAATTGCGCTGGCGATCAAGTATTTTGTTTGGAAAGTTGTCTGTTTCGAGTATTCAAAAAATAGCCATTAATAAAACGCTTTGGGTAGGCACAAGGCCGGCTACCGCACGAAACGGCGTGATTATCTATTACAATAAATACGATGAAATCTATTTTAGCCCTTCAGACAATGAAGCGTTCGTAGCCACACTATTAGAGATCAATCCTGAAATTGAAGTGATTAGAGAATGAAGCTAGAATTAATTAAAGCAATTTCGAGACATGTCGAGTTAACGGCTGAAGAGCAACGACAGGTAATTCATGCTTTTAGTAGTACAAAGTTAAAACGTAAAGAACTCTGGCTCGAAGAAGGTAGTCAAACTCAGTCGCTTGCCTTTGTGGTAAGCGGTTGTCTCTATTCTTACTCGTTTGATAGTAAAGGGCAAATCAATCCCCTGCAGTTTGCAAGATCGCACGGATGGATCACCGATCTCTACGCCTATCTTTCAAATGCCCCCTCAACGCTCTCAGTCGAAGCGCTAACCTCAAGCGAGATTCTCACTATCACCAGAGAAGAACAGTTGAGGCTCTTTGAAGCCGTGCCCAAGTTGGAGCGTTATTTCAGAATCATCACCGAAAACGCTCTAGTCAGTAGTCGAAAACGCAATCTAGATTTATTGAACCTCAGCGCGAAAGAGCGCTATGAACAGTTTATCTCAAACTACCCTGGGCTCTTACAAGAAGTTCCTCTCAAATTAATTGCTAAGTACATAGGTATTACTCCTGAGTTCTTATCGAAGTTGCGAAGAGATTCATAAAAACAAGAAAAGAGTCGTGAGACCGGATCTCGTACAATCCCTTGGCCTCGATGACTCTTATGCTACAAATATAACTTGGGTAGAAGCCTTCAAAGAGAAGTTAAGGTTAACCTTTGGTAAGGATTATCTTATTTATCTTTAAGACATGAACAAATCAAAATTTGCCATAGGATTACCCATGGGAATAGCCATTGGGGTCGCGATTGGGGTAAGTCAAGACAATATTGCGCTCGGTGTAGGTGTCGGGGTCAGTATCGGTGTTGCTATGTCTGTTGCACTTTCTTCAAAGAAAAAATGAAACACTTTCTTCTTTTATTATTGGCCTTCACCATAGGCGCAACTACTCTCAGTGCGCAAGAAAATCAAGATACCATCACCTTAAAAGAAGTCAAGGTAAAGGGTAAACGCAAGAGAAAGCGAACGAAACCACGTGTTGAGCTGAATGAATACAAGGTAGATGTCAATGCTCCGAGCCTCATTCAAGCGCTTCGCGCTCATTTAGGAACCGCAAAGGTTCGGGATAACCGGGTGATTGTATTAAACGACAGAATGTATGCTCCTACTTCAGGTAATCCCTACGCCCTTTGGGTAATTGATGGTATCATTTACGGTGAACAGGCCCCACCAGGGCTCGACCTCAACAGCATACGATCAGTCAAGGTTTTAAAATCTCTTTTAGAAACCTCAGCGTACGGTTTTAGGGGTTCAAGCGGTGTCATCGAAATAACGACAGACACTTCAATCAGAGAGTAAAACTTTCCCGTTTCATAACCTTCAGATCGTCTTCGAGCCATTTGCTTTTGCCTAACTTTGCATTACAAAATCATGCTATGAAAGACTTTTGGAACGATCGCTACGGACGTGCCGAATACGCCTATGGAAAAGAACCTAATGTCTTTTTCAAAGAACAAATAGACCAGCTACAACCTGGCAAAATATTACTGCCTGCAGAAGGCGAGGGTCGAAACGCTGTCTACGCTGCTGATAAAGGATGGCAGGCATCGGCCTATGACTGGTCTGAGAATGCTTACAAAAAGGCGATGCAATTGGCGGATGAAAAAAAGGTCAATATCGATTATCAAATAGGCTCATTAGCTGATCTTGATTTGGAGCCTGAGAGCTTTGATGTGTTAGCTCTTATTTATGTTCATTTTCCAAATGCCATTCGCACCATGAATTTTGAACGATTAACTAGTTTTCTAAAACCAGGAGGGTCAATCATTCTAGAAGGTTTCAGCCCAAATCACCTACAGTATCAAGCTAAACAACCTTCGGTCGGAGGCCCAAAATCAGATGATTTTCTATACAGTATCGAAGACATGAAACTTCACTTTGACGGATACCGATTTAAAACCCTAAAACAGGAAGTTATTTCACTTGACGAAGGAGATTGTCATGTAGGTCGAACTGAAGTAGTTCGAATGCATGCTGTAAAACCATAAGTTCTTAATTTTGCACTCTAAAATTGCTAGGATATGAGTTCGAGAATAGAAGCCTTAGAAAATAAATTAACGCCGCTTAGAGCGTCATTAAAAGGTCATCCGCTATACAGAAGTCTGCAAAGCATTGATGATGTCAAACTTTTCAGTGAGTTTCACGTTTATGCCGTATTCGATTTCATGTCTTTACTCAAAGCATTACAACTTCAATTTACCTGTGTAAGCCTGCCATGGTTACCTACAGGGAGCGGAGCGGTAGCACGATTTATCAATGAAATTGTTCACGGAGAAGAAAGTGACATTAACGAAGTTGGTGAGCCTATGAGTCACTTCGAAATGTATCTCGATGCCATGAAGCAATTAGGTGCCTCTACCATAGGAATGGAAACGTTCATAACAGCACTTCAGAATAATAAAAGTTTACAAGAAGCTCTAGAAGTCGCTAATGCTCCAAAAGCGGCGCAAGACTTCGTAAATTATACGTTTAGCGTTGTAGAAACGAAAGAAGCTCATAAAATTGCTGCCTCTTTCACCTTCGGACGAGAAGATGTTATTCCTGATATGTTCATCGCCATACTAGAAGAGGCAAAAACCAGTGGTCATGACTACGATAAGTTCAGATACTATCTCGATCGCCACATTGAATTAGACGGAGACGAACACGGCCCAATTGCACTCAAAATGATTGAGACACTTTGTGGAGATAACGATACCCTTTGGGCAGAGGCAGAGGCGGTTGCTATCAAATCTTTAGAGGTTCGAATCGCACTTTGGGATGGAATCTACGAAGCAATCAAACAACCTCAACTCTCCTAAAGATATGGAGCAGGCACTAAATGTTTTAGGAACTCCTTTGGTAGCCTGTTGCTTTGATCCACTTACGGGATATTTTAGAGACGGGTACTGTCACACCGGCCGACAAGACCACGGTACCCATACCGTATGTGCAGCGGTGACCGAAGAATTCTTATCTTTCAGTTTATCGAAAGGAAACGATCTGATTACACCTAACCCCTATTATCATTTCCCTGGTCTAAAACCCGGTGATTTCTGGTGTTTATGTGTAATGCGTTGGTATGAGGCCTATCAGGCGGGGGTTGCCCCAAAGATCAAACTCGAAGCCAGTCATCACAAAACGCTATCATTCGTTTCAATCGATGTGTTGAAAGAATTTGCTCTATGAACCGCCTATTTACGCTGATCTTTATCATCGTACTATCTTCTTGTCAGGAAGAAGCTAATCGAATTATTGAATCTTCTATCCAATATCACGGGTTTGAAAACTTCTATAAAGAACCCGTAGAATTTAAATTCAGAGAATACACTTACCTTATTGACAGAACTCAATCTCCTTATCTCTACACCAAAAAAATTCAACTACAAGACTCCATAACCAGACAGCCAATAATTCAAATCGATAGTCTTTGGAACTCTACAGAATTTAGTCGAAGTATTAATGGCGAAAGACTTAAGCTCACTGAAGAAGATGAAACACGATTCACTAACTCTCTCAATTCAGTGGCCTATTTTTATCAGCTTCCCTTGCCTCTGAAAGACGATGCGGCAATCATTACTCATCTAGAAAACACATTCATAGAAGGAAAAGAATACGCTACGCTAAAGGTATCTTTCTCAGAAGAGAATGGAGGTACTGACCATGAGGATACTTATCGATACTACTTCGATACCTCAACCTACGCACTTTCTTACCTATCTTATGATTTTCATATCAATGACGGAGGAGTTCGCTTCAGAAAAGCCTATGAAAGACCCCAAGGGAATTTTGTGTTTCTCGATTATGACAACTATAAAGCTCCTAAAGGGACCCCGTTAGATAGCTTACCACTACTATTTGAGAAAGGTAAATTGGAGTTGCTCTCTAAAATTGTTTCGGAGTGAGGGGGCTAATT
>JAHEKV010000010.1 GCA_024638165.1 Flavobacteriaceae bacterium | reverse complement strand
AAAGTATTGCAAGCTATTGGGGTAGACGAGATCGTTCACCCTGAAGAGGAAACCGCAGAAAGATGGGCCAAAAAACTTTGCCTAGTAAACGTAGTAGACTCTTTTGAACTAAGCGACGACTTCAGTATCATCGAGGCCACCGTGCCAAGTGAATATGTAAGTAAAACACTTAAAGAGGTTGGATTCAGATCGAAATACAATCTACTTGTACTGACGATCATTAAGCAAGTTACGGTTAACCCGCTACTCGGTAGTCCCAAGACCGAAAACCAAGTTCAAGGGGTTGCCTCTGCAGAACATGTGCTTGAAGAGGGTGATATCCTAGTACTTTACGGTTCAAATAAAGACCTTCAACACTTCTTGAAACAAAAAGTGCGCTAAGATTCTCGGTTGATTACATATGCACTCGCCTGACGGGTCGGAAGAATCACAAGATCAGCAATAGTTACCGATTTTGGAGCTTCAACCATGTAAACGATTGCGTCCGCAACATCTTCAGCCCGAAGTGCATCTGCACCTTGATAAACCGTTTTTGATCGATCAGTGTCTCCCTTAAAACGAACTATAGAAAACTCGGTTTCGACTAGACCTGGGTGAATTGCGCTAACTCTAATTAATTCAGGATTGAGATCTAGACGTAACCCATCTGTGAAGTACTGAACAGCTGCCTTTGAAGCACAATACACGCTGCCCTTTGGGTAAGCCTCCTTTCCTGCAATGGAGCCGACATTTACGATATGACCCCAACTACTTTCACGCAGCAATGGAAGAACCGCTTTGGTAACGTACATGAGTCCCTTGACATTTGAGTCAATCATGGCATCCCAGTCATCGAGGTTCGCTTCTTGAACTGCATCTAATCCGTGAGCATTACCTGCATTATTAAGCAGGACATTGATTGACTTCCACCGCTCTGGAAGACCCTCAATAGCCTGAAATACAGCTTGTTTATCGCGTACATCAAAAATAAGTTGATAAGTCTCAACCTTAACAGTATCTGAGAGTTGCTGCAATCGCTCACTTCTTCGGCCGCATAGAATTAGATCATAATCCTTTTCTGCAAGGGCTAAGGCCGTAGACCAGCCTATACCACTACTTGCACCGGTTATCAGTGCAATTTTTCTTTCTTTCATAGCTATTTGAATGTATTGTAAAGTGCGGATAGTTCTTTAGCCAATGCAAAATCTAATTCGGTAAGACCCCCTACATCATGAGTCCAAATTGTGATCGTAATTTCATTGTATCGATTACACCAATCGGGATGATGGTTCAAACGTTCAATAAAAGAAACCGCTTCGTGCATAAAATCAATGGCTCTTTCAAAGTTTTCAAATTCAAATCGAGTCACAATTCGATCAGATCTAAGCCCCCAATGACTTTCTAAACTTTTATGTTGCGTTTGTGCCTCGCTAACAGTCAATCTTTTCATAACTTCAAGGTACTAAAATCAATCGAATGAAAAGAAGACTCTTCAGTCTAGCAGCGTTGGTCCTGTTTTATTCAGGAATCGCACAAATCGACCCAGCAAATATCGAAATCCTTAGAGATTCCTATGGTGTACCACATATTTATGCCCCTACTGACGCAGAAGTAGCTTATGGTCTTGCTTGGGCACACGCCGAAGACGACTTTGAAACGATTCAATTAGGTTACCTCGCCGGAGACGCAAAGCTCTCTAGATATATAGGTCTAAAAGGTGCAGGCGCTGATTTCCTTGCTCAACTTATTGAAGCAGAACGTACAGCAGCCGAGCAATTTGACACTTTAAGCGATGAATTTATAGCAGTCATTGAAGGGTATGCAGCGGGTCTGAATGCTTATGCCGAAAAACATCCTGAAGAAGTATTAGAGAAAAGTCTATTCCCTGTCACTCCCGTAAAAATGGTGGCGTACTCTCAATTACAACTCTTCGTATCTAACGCGGCTGATCAGCTAGTGAAGCAAATTGTTTCTAATAAAACTCCAGAAATCGCAACACCTAAAGACGACTCTAATGGTTCAAACCTCATTGCATTGTCGAGCTTAAAAACAGGGCAAGAAGCAAGTTTCTTGACTATCAACACGCACCAACCCTTAGAAGGGCCAACATCGTGGTATGAAGCTCATTTGGTAAGTGAAGAGGGAACGAATATTATCGGAACATTGTTTCCCGGAGCCCCGTGTATTTTAACCGGTGCCAATGAAAACCTAGGGTGGACACATACCGTAAATTTTCAAGACAAAGCAGATGTGTTCCAACTCGAAATGGTCGATCCGAAAGGACTCACCTACCGGTTCGACGACGAGGTATTAATGCTCGAAGAAAAACAAGCTAAGGTTTACCTCAAACTTCTCGGGTTCAAAATCGGGATTAAGAAAAAATATTACACCAGTGTTTACGGGCCTACTCTAAAAAACAGAAGCGGATTTTATTCAGTCAGAACACCTAGCACCACAACGATCAAAGCTCTTGAGCAGTGGTGGAAGATGAACAAGGCCAACAGCTTCAATGAATTCTATTCAGCTCTTCAAATGAATGCCCTGCCAGGATATAACATTGGATATGCTGACAAGTTTGATACCATATTCTATATCTCAAATGGCAAAATGCCCAAGCGAAATCCGGCCTATGATTGGACCAAAACAGTACCAGGAAATTCTAGTGAGACGCTTTGGAACACCTACTACAAAACAGAAGAGCTTCCTCAGGTGATTAGTCCAGCTTCTGGATTTGTTTACAACGCTAATCACAGCCCATTCAAGTCTTCGGGTATTAAAGACAACCCCGACCCAAAAGATTTCGCAGGGGCTATGGGTTATGAGCTTTATGACAATAACAGAAGTACTCGGCTTTATGAACTGCTCAGTGGAGATGACCAGATCACCTTTGAAGAATTCAATACCATCAAGTACGACCATACACTACCTACTCCGCTCAATTACAATTATGTCGATTTTAACGCGGTATTTGAGATGAACCCCTCCGATTATCCAGGGGCTGGAGCGTTGTTACGAAAAATCCAAAGTTGGGACCGAGTAGCAGACATGAACTCTGAAGGAGCAGGTGTTTTTGCGATTCTTTACTACCAACTTCAAAAACTTTATGGGGAGCGCAATTCTGATAATAGCTTCAGCGAAGAAGTGATTTACAAGGCATTGAAAAAAACCTCTCGATATTTAAAAAAGCATTTCAAGACTCAGTCGGTTACGTTGGGTGAGTTTCAACAGCTGGTTAGAGGCGAGAAGGCGATTCCGATCTGGGGTATGCCTGATGTGGTGACTGCAATGCGTGGGGTTCAGCATAAAAACGGTCGCTATCGAATTACCAATGGAGAATCTTATATCGGTCTAATTCAATTCACACCTGAAGAAACGATTTATCGTTCTGTGATGTCTTACGGTAATAGTGAACGCCCAGAATCTCTTCATTATGACGATCAGATGAAACTCTATCAGAATTTTCAAACAAAACCCATGCATTTTGATAAGCCTAGCGTGATCAAAGATGCGGTGCGACGTTATTCTCCTAAATAATTCGATAAGTCAGTAAGCTCAAATTGAATCGTTGACCCTTGACGCATTTGAGCGATTTGATTTAAGCCTTCTTCGTTGGTGAGTAAAACTCTCGGGTATCCGCCCGTAACTTGACAATCGCGATGAAGAACGATCAATTCTCCTGATGGAGTCAACTGCACAATGCCGGGAAAAACTACCGAAGACTTGATCGTAGAATGCCTTCTGTGAAGATAAGTCGAAGGGAGTACTCGAATTCCCATTCGATTATGGCCTGCTACTTTTAGAGGCAGATCGCGCAATTGCTCAGGGGTTTTTAAACAATTGAATTCTGGTCCAGGGTAAACAACCATCTTCGAACAGAGACTGACATCACTAGTATTACCAACCATCTTATTAGGGGCAGTATCTATTGGGAGATATTCAATCACATCCCCTTCTTTTAGCCGAGATACACCGAACAAGCTCGGATGCATCGAACGGCTTCCCATTCGAATCGAAGACCTAAAACCGCCCTTCACCGCGAGATAGGTGTACACCCCTTCAGATGCCTGGCTAAACTCAATTTCATCATCGGGTTGAATAGGAATCACACAGTTAGATTCCCCGTGAATACCATTTAAGGTAAATTTCATTGGAGCACCCGAGATACAAACAAAAGTGGGCGAATCAAACCGGTAGATTCCTCCTTGAATACTCATTTCTAAAACCGCATCATTAGGATCATTTCCTAAAATAGTATTTGCTCTTTTTGCCGACTGGGCATCCATAAAACCCGACCTCGGAACTGCATATTTGAAGAATCCTGTACGACCTGAATCTTGAATGGTATCTAAAAGGCCGGCTCGTTTAACAAACATGACTCAATAGTTTTTCCCGGTCAGAACTAGTCTCCCAAATAAGCTGTAACACTTTAAAATGAGACTCGTCAATTTCATAAAAACGCAGTCGATCTCCAGCCTTAACGATCACAGGAGGGTTCTTATTAGGATCAAAGAACTGGTAGGGTGTGGTACCTAGAATATTCCATCCTCCACTCGTTTCGAAAGGATAAATAGCCATCTGTGCGGCCGCAAAAGCTACACTTTGAGCTGGAACCCTAGTCCTAGGAGAAGATCTACGAGGTAAATCGAGAGACTCAGGCACCCCTGAAGAGTAAAAAAAGCCAGGTAGAAATCCATAGCCTATGGCGGTGTATTCTTCTTTTTGATGAATCTCCTTTATTTGGTCAATACTCATTCCCTTCTTCTTTGCAATGAACTGCAAGTCGAGTCCATTGTACCAAATAGGGATGTACCATGTTCTGAAACTCGACTCATAGGTTTCGTCCATCGAATCAAAAAAAGATGCTAACTCGCTCAAAATCAGGTTTAATTCAGTAGAAAAAACGGTGATCACTCCGTTTAAAAAGACCACGTCTTGAATCGATGAAAATTGAGACTCAAGCTGCTCGGCAACATAGGAAAGCCAGGCAGCAGAGGTCCCCTCTAGCTCTATGGAGAGTACTTCAGGACTAACTCTATGAAAACGAACCTTAAGACCCATAAGCCTTTATGATTTCAGCAATGATTTGCGGGGTCGCCTGATGATCTGAGTGTATACAAAAAGTGTGAGGCTCAATAGGAATTTCAGCGCCAGCTAGCAGCTTCAAAGATTTTTTATCTGCCATAGCGTGCAGATGATCTAATGCTTGTTTCGGATCAGAAATTACAGCATTCTCTTCGCTCCTAGGAACTAGTCGGTCAATTGCAAGGTAATTGCGATCAATAAAATATTCATGAGCAACTTTAAAGCCCCGTTCTTTGGCTTTAAGAGCAATGATAGAAGACTCCTGCAAATAAAGTGTCTTCTCCTTGTAAGATGCTAGAGCACTTAGAAAAACCTCAGCAAGAGATGCGTTTTTGGATAGGTCATTATAGAGCGCTCCATGGGGTTTTATGTGAGACCAAGTAGCACCCAAACCCTCAGCTACTCTTACAAAACATTCGATTTGGTCTATGATTGAAGCAGTGAGTTCTTCAGAGCTTAATTCTAACGAGACTCTGCCAAAGTTTTCCTTGTCTGGATACGAGGGGTGTGCCCCAAGTTCAATTTCGTAAGGAATCGCATGATTTAAAGTTTCAAAAATGGTACGCTCATCTCCATAATGACCGCCACAGGCAACATTGAGGGCATTGACAAAAGGGTAAAGCTCATATTCACCTGTTATCCCTTCGCCCGCATCCATATTGATGTGTGGTTTCTTCAAACTCATAAATTAAGCGCTTTACTAAGCCCCATAAGGCCAAGAATTAGAGTAAAGAGCACTAAAATGATACCTAAAATGTTTTGACCCTTTGTGTTTGCTAATTCTCCCAACAAACTCTTATTTCGAGACAAGATAAATAGTGTGATTGCCACAATAGGTAGTAAAATCCCGTTAGCGATCTGAGCAAATTTGATGATTTCAATTGGTGCACTACCGACCATCGTAACGACCCATCCAATGGCAAACACAAGTATGGCGGCAAACTTCGAAAACCGTTCAGAGACAGCACCTTCTTTCGATCTAAAAACAGATGCAGTAACTAATCCTGCAGCTAATGGAGCCGTAATTGAAGAGGTAAACCCCGCTGCGAATAAGCCAAAACCGACAATATATTTACTCCATTCTCCGAGTGAAGGTTTAAGAATAGCGGCTAGATCGATGACCGAACTTATTCCTTCGCTACCTGCAGAAGCCGCAGTTACAAGAATAGCCATAGAGATCAGCCCTCCAATAAGGATGCTAAACAAGGCATCTATTTTTAGAAGTCGATGACTAGAAATTTCTGATCGACTCTGTTTTACTAATGCCGTATGAAGAAAGAGATTGTACGGCACAACAGTGGTACCAACTAATGCAACAACCATAAGGGTATTTGATCCTTTGAAAGCAGGGATAAAAGCAGCCTTTAAAAGGGTTAGAATCCCTGGCCCTAGGTAGATAGCTGTAAATAAAAAGCTTATGCCCATCAAAACCACTAAGAGCATGAGCAATCTTTTAATTAGTTCAAATCGACCATTCCACAGCATGGTAAGAACCCCTAAGCCGATAAGAATCATCAGTGTAGTCTTTGAAATCGATTCGTCTGAAAGCAGCTGCAATCCTATTAGAGTGCCACTCAAGTTACCGCCCTGATAAGCTGCGTTTCCGATAAAAATAGAAGAGACTATCAGACCAAGGACTGTAAATCGTAGCAGTGGCTGTTTGATACCTCTCATGATAATTTGATCAAGATCCTCATTTAGAACCCATCCTAAACGAGCAGCTATTTCTTGAAAATAATAGGTAATTACAATCGAAATGGTAAGCGCCCAAAGGAGTTCAATCCCAAAGTCAACTCCGGCAAGTGTACAGGTGGTAACTGTGCCAGGGCCAATAAAAGCCGCTGCAATGAAGACCCCAAGATGTTTTTGTTTAGACATGCCTATCAGAATACTTACTAACTTAGAGAAATTTTAGCTTATGGAAACAAAACAAGAAATTGTCAGTGATTGGTTGCACCGATACACAGGGAAGCCATCGCACGGATTTGGCAAGTATATTCTTCTGACCAATTTTTACAAATACGTCTCAAAATTTGCAGAAATTACAGGTACCACGGTAGAGGGAAAAGACCGAGTAATGGCATCTGCTACTCACGACGGTATAAGTATTATCAACTTTGGCATTGGTAGCCCTAATGCAGCGCTAATAATGGATCTATTAATGGCCGCTGAACCTGAGGCCGTTTTATTCTTAGGTAAATGTGGTGGGCTTAAAAAAAGGAACCAAATCGGAGATTTTGTGTTACCTATCGGGGCGATACGAGGAGATGGTACTTCAGACGATTACCTCCCTAAAGAAGTACCCGCTTTACCTTCATTCGCCCTTCAAAGAGCGATCTCTTCTACCATAAAAGACAGAGCTCAAAATTATTGGACAGGTACCGTGTTTACCACGAACCGAAGAGTGTGGGAGCACGACAAAAAGTTCAAAAATCATCTAAAGAAAGTGAGAGCCTATGCCATCGATATGGAAACAGCTACTCTTTTTACAGTTGGGTTTCACAATAGAATCCCAACAGGAGCTCTTCTACTGGTCACCGATCAGCCCATGGTTCCTGAAGGAGTAAAATCGATGGCTCAGGATGAAGAAAACAAGCGAATCTTTGACACGAATCACGTTCAAATCGGAATCGATTCATTGAAGCAGCTGAAAGATAAAGGCGAAACGATTAGACACTTAAAATTCTAATATTTAGTATCTTCGGGAGGCTGTGAATTAGATATTATGGACTCATTTCTATTATTCTTTGAAGAGATGCCCGTCTGGATGAAGGCGGCTTGGATCTTTTTTGTACTCGGTCTTTTCTGGATTGCCGAAGGCTATTACGTGCAAACCAATTTCAATTACAAGAAATGGAAACACGCTCGGGTTAATGGTTCACTACTCGCCATGGTGATGATCATCAATGTGGGTTTTGGTGCACTTACGGCACTTCTTTATCAGTGGCTTTCTGACACCCACTTCGGACTTCTTAATCTGATCGAATTACCAGTATGGGCTGAACTCATTATTGCATTAGTGGTACTCGATTTAATCGCGCAATACTTTGTTCATTATCTCTTGCATAAAGTACCAGCTTTATGGAGACTTCATTTAGTGCATCATAGCGATAAACACGTCGATGTAACTACGGGAACACGACACCATCCCCTAGATTTTCTGCTCCGAGAAACTTTCGCATTGATAGCGATCGCGATTACCGGTATGCCTATCGCATTTTATCTATTTTACCGAATCTTAAGTGTCGTATTTACCTACTTTACCCATGCAAACATTGCGCTGCCTGAAAAAGTTGATCGTGCCATAAGTTATCTTTTCGTAACGCCGAACATGCATAAGTTTCATCACCACAATGAACTCCCGTGGACCGATTCTAACTTCGGAAACATGCTGTCTATTTGGGATAGACTCTTCGGAACATTTGTCTACGACGACGTGAAGAAAGTAGTTTACGGTGTGGACATTGCAGATCATAAGAACGATGAAAGCTTACTTACTCAATTGGGGCTTCCGTTTGATCAATCCGTAAAGTCGAAAAGCTAAAAATCCAGACCTCTCTCGATAGTTATCATAACAAACAAAACTAAACGATAGCTACTTATGAAAAGGCCTGGATAGGCTGTATCTACTACAATCGCTAACTATACTTTGTTAACGACTGAAACGTTATTTTGTTACAAAGCTTGTTTAGAGAGCCCAAAAATAAGGCAACAAATAGAATACCCAAAACGTTACCAAAAGAATAGAAATCAAATTGAGCCCTATTCCGGCCCTTATCATTGAAGACATACTGACATAGCCTGATCCAAAGACCACTGCATTGGGAGGAGTCGCCACCGGTAACATAAACGCGCAAGAGGCAGCAAGTGTAGCTGAAACCATAAAAATATAAGGATGAACTCCCATAGCTGCCGCCAAAGGAGCCAAAACAGGCAAAATCATCGCTGTGGTCGCTAAATTCGAAGTCACCTCTGTCAAAAAATTAATCACTGCGACTAAAACCATGGTCATCACAAGCAGCGGAAGAAAGTCGAGCTGAGTAAGTTGTTCCGCTAACCATTTGGCAAGACCAGTATCTTTAAAACCTTGAGCTATAGCAAGTCCGCCGCCGAAGAGTAGTAAGATCCCCCAAGGAATTTTTTTAGCGTCATCCCATTGAAGTACGCCATCTCTAGCCTCGCTACTAGGGATTACAAAGAGTGCTATTCCCGCAATTAGCGCAATTAAGGTGTCGTCAATTGCCGGAAGAATCGGGCTTAGAAGAAAAGACCGAGTAATCCATGCAAAAGCAGTGAGCACAAATACCACAAGCACTCGCTTTTCATTCGAAGAAATCTTTCCTAATAATTTTCGTTGTCTTTTGATTTCTTCGACTCCGCCTGTAAAATTATCTGCCTTGAGATTCACAGCAAATCGGGTGAGGTAAACCCAACAAATAATTAATAGTAGTGCAGAGAGCGGAAAAGCAAAAAGCATCCAATCTAAAAAGTTGATTTCTACTTCATAGAGTTCTTTAACAATACCTGCTAATACCAGATTCGGCGGTGTTCCTATAAGCGTTGCCATACCTCCTAAGGAGGCGCTGTAGGCGATGGCGAGCATCAACATCTTTCCGAATTCTTCATGCTCGTTTTCAGGAGTGTCTGGATGATCGCGAAACTGCGCGACAATGGCAAGCCCTATGGGTAGCATCATCACTGAAGTAGCTGTATTCGAAATCCACATCGAAAGAAAGGCGGTTGCCACCATGAAGCCTAGAACAATCATTCGCATCCGAGTCCCGATTAGTGAAATAACGGCAAGAGCAATTCGTCGATGAAGGTTTACTTTTTCGATGGCAATGGCTAGAAAAAACCCTCCGAGATATAGAAACACATATTTGTGACCGTAGGATACTGTAGTAGCCGCTAGATCTAAAGCGCCTGATAACGGAAAGAGTATGATAGGCAATAATGCGGTAACCGCAATTGGAACCGCTTCGGTAATCCACCAAGCACCTACCCAAAGGGCTACGGCAAGAGCCGAAACTCCTTGTTCAGAAAGCCCGTCGGGTCTCCAGAAGATTTGAACCAAAAGGAAGAGTAATGGCCCCAGAGCTCTCCCGATTACTGCAGGTTGGAGCCACTTATTCATGGGTTAACGAAACGTTAGTAGCAATTGCAGACAAAGAACTCACTCCAATTAATAGAGAAAAAGGTAGGGCTAAATCACTAAAAAATGTCGGAATCAGAAAGTATAACGCCATTAAATAAAGCAGCTTAATTCCTTCAAAAAACAAGGCCCATTTTGAACCATCCATCAGCGAACTGTACCCCATCACCATAAGAAAAATAAGACCTCCCGTGAGTAGCTGAATCTCTGTTTCCAAGCTAGAAAATTGCGAGAAAAAATAGAGCAGCAATCCTATGGCCAACAAAAACTGAATAAAGACAATAATCTTTCTACTGCTGGTTTCTTTCGGATGATACTTCTGATAAGCATAAACATCTTCAATAATCGAACGCTCGAAGCAGGCTGCGACGTCAGCAGGTCTCCACCCGGTAGGCATGAACCAGATTCTCATCTTATCCATCCATGATTTCGCATGCCAGGCATCGAAGGCCAAATTATAGAAATGCTGAAAATTGATCCAAAGTGGGTTGTAGGTAAGCGCAGGTTTGAGCACTCCATATTTCGGAGGAACTTCATCTAATTCTTCTTGAAAAGTTCCAAAAATTCGGTCCCAAACCGAAAATATTTGTCCGAGGTTTTTGTCGATATACTCCTTGTTAATGGCATGGTGTACCCGGTGCTGAGAAGGGGTGACCAAAATATACTCTAACCAACCTAACTTTCCGATATGCTGGGTATGATACCAAAACTGACCGAATAAATGTAGAGGAGCCAGCACAGCGATTACCTGATAAGGCACTCCTAATAGCGCTGCAGGAAGTAAAAGGATAGCCGTGTAGCCTATCAGATTCGAGATCGATTGTCTTAAGGCACACGCCAAATTGAATTCTTCACTCGAATGGTGAATCACGTGGGAGTTCCAAAAAAGATTGACATGATGGCTGAGGCGATGATTCCAGTAGCCAGCAAAATCAATGGCAATAAAAGCAATCACCCAAGTAGGCCACCCCGTTGGGGTTTGTGTTAGCGCAAGCTGGCTGACTAAAAAAGGATAGCTAATCAATACCAAGGCGAGCCCAAGGCTATCTTTAAGCACATTGGTTACCCCGCTACTGAGACTGCTAAGGGTATCAAAAAAACGATACTTCTGATCCTTGACAAAATGCCCATATGCAATCTCAATTAATACTAAGACTACAAAGCCAGGTATCGCATACAATAAGGCGTTAGCATATGCATTCATTGCCTTAAAAATACTAAAATTTGTAGCGAAGCCATCTTATTTTAGAGCCTTACCTTTGCTCTGCAAATTACCGGATTTATGAAATCATTTTGTGTCAAAGATGAGACCGCCCCTTTGCAGGCGGTAATTGTTGGTAGAGCCACAAGCAACGGCCCTACTCCGTCTATTGATGAAGCTTATGATCCTAAATCGATTGAGCACCTAAAGGCGGGTACTTATCCCGTTGAGACCGATATGATTCGTGAGATTGAAGGGCTTGCAGAGAGATTAAAGTCACTAGGAGTCGAAGTATATCGTCCCGAACTTATTGAGAATTATAATCAAATATTTTCACGAGATATCGGTTTTGTGGTCGATGACACTTTTGTGTATTCGAACATTCTTCCTGACCGCGAAGACGAACTTGGAGCAATAAAACCGATTCTCGATTTATTCGATCCTACAAAAATTCTGAGCCCCCCAGAAGAGGTTCATGTTGAAGGAGGGGATGTGATACCTCACAAGGAGTTTCTATTTGTAGGCACCTACCTTCAAGAGGATTACCGAAACTACATTACCGCCAGAACGAATAAGGCAGCCGTAGACTGGCTTAGTACAACTTTTAATGAGCGAGAGGTAAAAGCTTTTGAGCTTAATAAATCAAACACAGACCCTTATACCAATGCCTTACATTTAGATTGTTGTTTTCAGCCTGTTGGCGAAAAATATGCCATCATTCATAAAGACGGATTTCTTCATGAGCAAGATGCCGAATGGCTTATCCATTATTTCGAAGAGGAGAACGTTTTTGAAATCAGTGCAGAAGAGATGTATGCTATGAATAGTAATATTTTTTCAGTAGCTCCTGATCTAGTAATCTCTGATGTTCGATTTAATCGATTAAACCATTGGCTCAATGAAAAAGGTATTCGGGTTGAAGCCATCCCCTACGGAGAAATCGCCAAACAAGAAGGGCTTCTTCGTTGCAGTACCTTACCACTGATACGTCACTACTAATTTTATGCAATACACTTCTAATATCTTAATGATTCGCCCAGCAAGTTTCAGAATGAATGAAGAAACGGCGGTGAACAATTATTTTCAGAGCGAAATACAGCTAGACCCACGTATGGTGGTTGGAGCTGCTCAAAGAGAATTTGATGAATTCGTTGCTCTTTTAAGAGCGAATGGTGTGAATGTAATTGTCGTAGAAGACATCAAAGAGAATGATACCCCAGATGCTCTATTTCCGAATAATTGGATATCGATGCATGAGGAGGGAAAAGTAGGGCTCTATCCGATGTTTGCTGAGAATAGACGAAGAGAACGTCGTGAAGATATTCTAGATGTGCTTGAAGAAAATGGTTTCGAAATTAGTGAAGTCATCGACTATAGTTCTGCCGAAGAAGAGGAGGTTTTTCTAGAGGGTACCGGCAGTTTAATTCTTGATCGTGAAAATGGAATAGCCTATTGTGCACTTTCAGATCGTGCAGATGAAGAATTACTCATTGAATTTTGCGAAGACTTTGAATATACTCCTATCATTTTTGGTGCTTATCAAAGCGCTGACAATAAGCGCTTGCCTATTTATCATACCAATGTCATGATGTGCGTGGCAGATCGATTTGCGGTTATTTGTCTAGACAGTATAGACGACAAGAAAGAGCGTAAAGCGGTCAAGGAACAATTAAAATCAAATGGTAAAACGATCGTAGCCATTACCGAAAAGCAAATGCACGAGTTTGCAGGCAACATGCTACAGGTAAAAGCAACGAATGGCCCAGCGCTAGTGATGAGTGATCGTGCTTATCGTTCACTGCAGCCTGATCAGATCAAAACCCTTGAAAGTTTCGGTCCTATTATTCACCCAAAGTTAGATATCATCGAAACTTGCGGAGGTGGTAGCGCTCGATGTATGATGGCTGAGATTTTTCTTCCTCAGGGCTGATTTACAAGAATTAGACGAGTTTGACGTCCGTCAATATATCTTACTGATTCACCGTCAAAAAAAGCTTCTTCTTCGAGCATAATTCGCACATCTTTACCCCACTCCTCTATGGTCACCGAAGCATTCAATTCAATCGAATAGGCGGTACTTGCATGTAATGGGTAATCTCCGGTATAAGGTACCCCACCTTGAGAATCCCACATACCTAGAGTGGTCCCGGCAGCATGTCCGTGATAACCTATAGGATGTGTGTAAATAGAAGGAGTAATACCCTCGCTAATGGCTGAGGCTCGACTCATCGAAAGAACCTCATTACCCGTACGTTTCAGTTTGAAATTCCCTGTAAAAATATCTTGTAAGCGATTGCCTGTAGCTAATGCCGAGGTTAAAAACTCGGGGGCCTCTGTTTCACCCATACGAAGCACATAGGCGTGTTGCTGTTGATCGGTATTTAATCGCAAATAAGTGATTCCAAAGTCGCAATGAAGTAAATCTCCTGGCTGAATTACTTGGGTATCTGGTCGCTTCGAAAACGTTCTCAGGTGATCAAACCTTTCTGGGTCAGCTCTTTGGATATCAACCGTCGGATGAAACCAGGTTTGCAACCCAAGTTCTCTCACCTTATCTCGCATCCACCAAACTACATCTTCAGTAGTTGTAACCCCTGGGGTAATCACCTTTTCTGAAAATGCCTCCTTAATAATATTGTGGCTAATTCTTACAATGTGCGGATAAATCGCCATCTCTTTGTCTGTTCGAGTCTCTAGCCAAGAAAGGGCGAGTGGTTCTGCTGAAACGATTCGACTCACAAAGCGTTTTCCTAAGGCTTTTTCTAATGCCGCCTTGTCTGTAACCACAATACCGTCGGTTAATCCGAAATGTTCAGACTGATTAATTCCTATTCTTTTAGGATTACGCTCGGCTACAATTTCGCTAAGTCGCTCCCATTGATCCGGTTGTTTTTCTTTATCCCATGCACTCTTAAAAGAAGATCCCACATTATAACGGGCCACGGCAAGGGTTTCTACCTCTTTTCCATTGTCGTAAAAAACCAAGATGGTACGTCGTCTTGCAGCTAACCATTCTGCTGGGAGCATGGTTTTTATAATAGGGTCCTCGTTGTATTCCCTTGAAACTACAATCCACATATCGATATCTGCGGTACGCATCATCTCTGGGAGATAATTTTGAATCTTATCTTCGAGTAATTCATTGATTACTCGTGCACGTTCTTTCATGGGTAAAATAGAGCCATATTCTTGGGCTGAGACTAGACTCACCACTAAAGTCAAAAGAAAAGATGCAATGAATTTCATACCTTACAATTCTATAATTTGACCTGAAGATAGGGCAATTTTTATTCAAGTTTCAATTGAAAACTGGCAAACTCTATAGTATCGGATATGGTCTAAGAAGTCCTGACGAATTCTTAGGAATTCTGAATTCCTTCAAAATTGACCACATAGCAGATGTGCGATCAAACCCTTACTCAAAATGGAATCCCGACTTCTGTCGTGAGCCTATCGAGGCCTTCTTGAAACAAAAAGGAATCGGTTATGTTTATATCGGAGACATGATCGGAGGAATCCCTAAAGATTCTAACTGCTATGATGATTCAGGAAAACTGAACTATCAAAAGGTAAAGTCTCATGATGAATTTATCAAAGGCATCAACCGCCTCTTAAACGCACAACAAAAAGGCTTTAATGTGGCTTTAATGTGCGGAGAGGTTGAGCCTCATACTTGCCATCGATCAAAATTGATTGGAGAGGTACTTCAAAGTAAAGAGATCGATCTAGATCACATCCTCGATGATCAAAACCTAAAAACACAAACGGAGGTGATGCTCGAGATCACCAAAGGAAGAAACACTACCGATTTATTCGGCAATACACTGTTCTAATTATGAAACAAGCACTCGCAATCTTTACTCTATTACTAACCACCTCAATACTGGCTCAAAAACCCGCCGATAGTAAAACTAGAGAACAAGTACAACGCATTTTCGACAAGCAAATTGCGGCATGGAATGCTGGGGATTTAAACAATTTCATGAATGGCTATTGGAAAGACGAGCGATTAGTATTTGTCGGTAGTAGAGGGCCAACCTATGGCTACGAAGACACTTTGAAAGGATATCAAAAGGGATATCCGACCAAAGAAGCCATGGGAACATTGAAATTTGACATTATCGAGATGCGCAAATGGGACCGCAAAACCTTACAAGTCATCGGCAAGTTTACTTTGATTCGTGAAAAAGATACTCCGACAGGACACTTTACACTCCTAATCAGAAAAATTAAAGGCAAATGGGTTATTGTGAGCGATCATTCTTCCTAAACGAATAGCTGCCAAAAAATAAGGATCAAACCAAAACTAACTAGTGAAAGGGTTAGTGTCATCAGCGACCAAGACCTTACCGTTTCTTTTTCTGTCAAATTCAAGTAGCGGCTCACCAGCCAAAATCCACTATCGTTGAAGTGAGAAAAAATAAGTGATCCAGAGGCAACCGCAAGAACAATCATTGCTCCTTCTACGGGGCTACTCATAGTTACCATTGGGGCAATCAAACCTGCTGAAGTAATCATGGCTACTGTGGTTGACCCCTGCAATAAACGAACAATGGCTGCTAAAACAAAGGCAAGAACGATCACAGAAAATCCATAGGAGCTTACCTGTTCTGCCAGACTTGCTCCAACTCCCGTATCAATCAGCAATTGTTTAAAAGCTCCACCAATTCCAGTCACCAACAAAATAATACCGACCGGTTTTAAAGATGCTGAAGAGAATTCATTAACTTCTGCTTTTGAAAACCCACCGGGTTTAGCCAGCAATGGATAGGCAAGAATATTTGCGAGCGTAAGCGCGATAAAAGGATGTCCTAAACCTTCAGTGATTCGAGCTAGTGTCCCCGTACCGAATAATGCCTCTGAAAAGGCTCCAAGAATCATAAGAAGGAGCGGAAGAAAAATGACTGCAAACACCGCCCATGCATTAGGAGATGGCTTCTGCCTAGCTTCATGACTAGATTCAAAAGAAACTTGTTTGAGTTCGAAAGAACTCTGAAAAACTAAGAATCGATTGGCGATAGAAAACGTAATCAGAGCTGTTGGAACCGCTACCAGTATCCCCCAGAAAATAACCACCCCTACAGAAACCTGTAAGAGATCAGCAACAGCAACTGGACCCGGTGTAGGCGGAATAAAGGCATGCGCTATTGATATTCCAATTAAAAAGGGTAATGCAAAACGTAGAAGCATTCCCTTGTTTTGATTCGACAAGTGTTTAATCAGTGGGATAAGTAAGATGAATGCGACATCAAAAAAGACCGGGATGGATATAATTAGTCCAGCAATGAGAAGCGCTATTGGTGAGCGTTTAATTCCAAAAGTCTGGATTAGACGATTAGCAATGAGTTCGATACCTCCTGTATGCTGCAGAACAGCTCCTAAAAAAGATCCTAAGCCGACAATTACCCCAACGAAGCCCAAAGTTCCTCCAAGCCCTTTTTGAATCGAATCGAAGGTTGACATTGGATCTTCTAACCCTAATATCCCCAAAATAAGGCAAGCAATTAGAATCGAAAGAAAAGCGTGAACCTTATACCTGAGCATTAGCACGAGTAAAGTGGTAAACGAAACAATAACGGCTAATTCAATATTCATAGTAGCTTCTCCAACTGTTTTAACTGCTCTGACAAGGGCCGATCTGCTGAAATGATCCCATCATTGGGTAGAGACTCCAGCGCTTCAAACTGACTCCTTAGTAAGGAATGAGGCATGAAGTGCTCGTCTCGTTGTTCTAATCTACTAGAAATTAACTCAAAACTTCCTTCGATGAGATAAAAACGTATTGGACCATAGGTAGCAAGTAGTTCACGATATTCGCTTTTTAATGCCGAACAAGCTAGTATAGCTCTACCATTCTCGTGTCTCTTCACCACTTGATCACCAAGAGTATGAAGCCATGGATACCGATCGGTATCATTCAGAGGGATTCCCGATTTCATTTTTTCGATATTCGAAGCCGGATGAAAATCATCTGCGTCATAAAAGGATTCTTTCAAATAGTCAGCGAGCGACTTCCCTAGGGTAGTTTTTCCAGAGCCTGAAACTCCAAACAGTACATAAACCATCAGAGTGCAGCGTAAAAGATGTAACTCATCCAGAGTACAAGGGCTAGTTTCAGTACCGAACCGGCCAACACCCCTACCAAGGATCCAAAAGCCGCGCGAAGCGCCAATTTAATTTCTGATTTCTGAACATATAACTCGGCAGCAAAGGCTCCAAGGAAGGGACCAAATAGAAAACCAAAGGGCGGAAAGAATAATAACCCGATCACTAAACCGACGAATGTTCCAATCACTCCAGCACGTGAACCTCCGTACTTCTTGGTTGCATAGACGGGGATGATGTTATCGATTAAAGAAACCGCTATGGCTAGCGCCCCAAAAATCCAGAGCCAACGATTTGAAAGTTCATATCCATCCGTAAATTTTAAAACAAGCAGGGCAAAGTATCCAATGATCGGTCCGGGTAAAACAGGAACGAAACACCCAATGATACCTACAATAAGAAGAATGCTTCCTAGAATAACCAATAGTAAATCCATAGCTCTAATGTACACAAACGAAAGTCAAGAATTAAACACATTTAAAAATAAATAGTACTTGGTATTACATAGTACTATATTATTTATACATTTGTACCAGAATATGATCTAAATGAAGGTAGAAAACACCAAACAACAAATGAGAAAAGGGATTCTCGAGTTCTGTATTCTCTCGGTTCTAAAAGACAGAGACTTATACGCCTCTGAGATCCTAGAACGTCTTAAAGAAGCGCGACTACTGGTGGTAGAGGGAACACTCTATCCCCTTCTTACGCGACTTAAAAACGCTGACCTTCTCCAGTATCGTTGGGAAGAATCTAGTAGTGGACCTCCTAGAAAATACTACACGCTCACTGAGGAAGGCACTCAATTCTTAGAAGAATTAAAATCCACTTGGGAAGAATTACAACACGCCATTAATAAGGTAACACAATCATAAAATGAAAAAAACAATCAATATCAATCTCGCCGGCTTTGTCTTTTACATCGATGAAGATGCCTACGAGACACTACAGAAATACCTAAATAATATTCGAACCTACCTAGGTAATACTGAGGGGAGAGAAGAAATTATCGACGATATCGAGAGTCGTATCGCTGAACTGTTTTCAGAAAAGCAAAAGCAGGTAATTACGCTTATTGAGGTAAATGAAGTCATCGAAGTGATGGGACAACCCGAAGATTACATGTCTGAAGAGGAGCCCGAAGAAAAGACGGCTGGTCAGCAATCGAATAAACGCCTTTATCGAGACCCGGACAGTACAGTCCTTGGAGGGGTATGTTCAGGAGTTGGGCACTATTTAAATATTGATGCTGTTTGGATTCGACTCATCTTCTTGGCTATGGTTTGGAGCGGGGTATCCATTCTGTTCTACTTCATTCTTTGGGCGATCATTCCAAAAGCAGAAACAACGGCTCAAAAGCTAGAAATGAAGGGCAAGGCAGCGACCTTCAGTAATATCGAGGACTACGTTCGCAAGGGGTATGAAAATGTAAAGGATGACTTCAAAAACGTAGACTTCAAGGGTGCCGGAGAAAAAGCAAAACAAGGAGCTAGCGGGTTTTTCGCTTTTCTAGGAGAACTGATCTCAAAATTATTCTCTGCACTAGGAAAATTACTGAACCTTATTGCCAATATCCTGGGAAAGCTTTTGGGCGTCATCATTCTAATCACGACGGTGGCGCTAATTATCGCATTAACAATTAGTTTCATTATTGGCTCATTCATCGATATTAATATCGGTAATGATCTGCTGGTATTGCCAGGCTTCGAATTCATTGGGCCTGATTGGGGCGGTCCTTTTCATCCGATCTGGTATCATATCAGCATGATGCTCACCTTTGGTATTCCTGCCTTTAGCTTACTATTATTCGCGCTCCAACTGCTGTTTAAGAATATGGGGCGACTCAGTGGAAGTATTAAAATTGGGCTTTTAGCAGTATGGATGATCAGTCTGGTAAGCTTTATCATTCTTAGTTTGACCCAATTTTAAAAGGAGCTAGAGCCTTGATGCCTTTACGGCGACGGTATTTTTCTCTGCAATAACCCTTTCGAGTGGCTTTCCACTGATATGACTTTCTAACCACGAAAGAATATCGAGATACAAGAAAGATCTACGCTCGTAATAATCTTCTTCAAGGGGCTTTAATTCATCATAAAGCTCCTTGAATTTTTGTTTTAAATCTTGCGGATAAACATTTCCCAAATTACGTATGAATTGAATGAGTAAACGTTGTACCTCATGCAAGTCATTCATGCGAATTAGGAAGCGATAGGTCGTTAAAAGTATGTCGTCGAGATTAGCGTCGTTCCCCGACTCAAAATGAGCGATCACATTCAGTATCCTAGAAAAACATAATAGATCTTCACGCATACTTAATGATCGATTCTCAATGACAGGCTTTAAATAATCAATGCATCGATTATATTCTCCAGCACCGAAACACATTGAAGCGATCTTGTAGTACAACATCATAATGTGATGGTCATCGATTTGATGCTTATACTTTTCGATGCCCTGAAACAGCTCATCGATGATCGTTAACCCATCTCGAAAATCCCCTTGCAAGAAATGAAGGTTGAGCCGGTTGTTACCTAAATACAAGAAGGCAAGTGCCTTAGTGTTGGTATTTTGCGGAAAATAATCAGAGTTAATCTGGTCTTTTAAAGTCTCAATCGTTTGACGAAAACGCTCCGGATGTCTTAGCAGCAGTAAGGATTCAAGTAGATAATTATTCGCTTTAAGATAAAAGATTGGGTGCGAAGCAATCATCTCAGGATTTTGATCAAATAAGGTAACCCACCTTGATGCATGCTTGTATAAGCCCAAGAAATCTTGAGTAATCATACTGTACCAAACATGTGCCTTACTATACCAAAGTCGCTCTCTAAAACCTAACTGCTCATAATCAACTTTGGGTAGTTCTTCGAAGAAATACTGAGTGATCTCGCGATATTCTTGATCGCTTTTTACGTAACCTCCTTTCAATAATTTCTCATACAAGCGTAGGGAGAGATTCGATAGTTGACTGCAAAGCATATTGGCTTCACCGAGTCGTTTCGTGTCATAAACCAATTGATCAGTACGGTTGCTCAGACTTCGAGTAATGTATTGTGATTCGATAATTTTTTCGAATTCAATAATCTCATATTCAGCATATTTTTCATCCCATTTCTGAGCAAGCTGTTTCGTCTTTTCGAGGATTTTTAAACTCTGCTTATACAATCCCTTCTGATACAACACCGTGGCAAAATCGAGCTGCTCCCGTATTTGCATTCGAGGATTCTGAATACTTGGACTCATTCGAAGACTCGTAAGTAACTGCTTGTATAAATGGGATTTGAGGTTAGCGAGTTGGGGTTTACTCACAAACGATTGTTTACTTAATTCCTTCTCATCATACCCCTCTGCTTTGTCTAAAAAATCAAAAAGTTGAATAAATTTGGCGCCTTTATGTCCATCGATACGACTGGCAAACAGTTTAAACTGCCGTTTTTGAGCCTTTGTAAGCGATTTAACCAATAAAAAGACAGGTTCTTGGGCTTTTTTAGTCGTCAGACCTTTGTTTGATTTAAATCGCTTCATATCAACTACTTAATTATATTTAATAACCGTTAGACGTCGTAATATATATTTAAGGTCTGAATAAAGGCCTTTTTAAGCCATTATTTTTGATAAAATTTTAAGCGCTAGCGCTCTATGAGTAAAGAAAAAGTCGAAATTTTTGATACCACCCTTCGCGATGGCGAGCAGGTGCCTGGTTGTAAACTTGACACAAAAAGCAAATTAGAAATTGCTGAACAATTAGACCTGTTAGGTGTCGATATTATCGAGGCGGGATTCCCAATCTCGAGCCCTGGCGATTTTCACTCGGTTGAGGAAGTTGCCAAGCTAGTTAAAAATGCAAGAGTTTGTGGGCTAACCAGAGCCGTTCAAAAAGATATCGAGGTTGCCGCAGATGCGCTTAAAAATGCAAAGAGACCTAGAATTCATACCGGGATAGGAACCTCAGAATCTCACATCACTCACAAATTCAAAGCGACTCGAGAAGAAATTATTGAGCGCGCTGTTAAGGCGGTTTCCTATGCTAAGACTTTTGTAGAAGATGTTGAATTCTACGCTGAGGATGCAGGGAGAACAGACAATGAGTTTTTAGCAAGAGTTTGTGAAGCTGTTGTTGCAGCGGGAGCAACCGTACTGAATATTCCTGACACAACAGGCTATTGTCTTCCTGAAGAATACGGAGCTAAAATGGCCTATCTGAAAGCCAACGTAAAAGGCATTCATAAGGCGACACTCTCTTGTCATTGTCACAACGATCTTGGATTGGCTACAGCAAATGCGATTGCAGGTGCTGCTCACGGTGCTCGTCAAATCGAATGTACCATTAACGGTATCGGTGAACGCGCGGGGAATACTGCTTTAGAGGAGGTGGTGATGATTATGAAACAACATCCGACTCTGAATCTTTATACTGATGTAAATAGCCGAATGCTTAATCACCTTAGTCAGCTCGTTTCTGACCGAATGGGTATGGCGGTTCAGGCCAACAAAGCAATTGTAGGAGCGAATGCATTCGCCCACAGTTCAGGCATTCATCAAGACGGCGTGATTAAGAATCGTGAAACTTATGAAATCATCGACCCACTTGAGGTTGGCGTTGATCAATCAGCGATCGTATTAACAGCAAGAAGCGGAAGAGCTGCTCTTGCCTACCGCGCAAAGAACATCGGGTTCGAATTTGATAAGTTACAACTCGATGCAATGTATGAGAAGTTTCTCATCATGGCTGATACGAAAAAAGAAATTGGAGACGACGATATCGTCGAACTCATGAAACAGATTTAATACTCCTCTAACTACCAATGAAAAAAACACTATTCGACAAAGTGTGGGATTCCCACGTTGTGAAGTCAGTTCCTGGAGGTCCCGATGTACTATTCATCGACCGTCACATGGTACACGAAGTAACCAGCCCGGTAGCCTTTTTAGGCCTTAAAAACCGTGGAATCAAGGTACTTCACCCTGAACGCACTTTTGCAACTGCTGACCACAACACTCCAACGCTGAATCAACACTTACCTATTGAAGATCCACTTTCTGCAAACCAGCTAGCTGCTTTAGAGCGCAATGCCAAGGAACACGGTATTTCTTACTGGGGTCTTGGTCACGAGAAAAACGGAATTGTTCACGTTGTAGGGCCAGAATACGGTATCACCCTACCTGGAGCAACCATCGTTTGCGGAGATTCACATACTTCAACCCATGGTGCTTTTGGTGCCATCGCTTTTGGTATCGGTACGTCTGAGGTAGAAATGGTACTTGCTTCACAATGTATCATGCAGCCAAAACCGAAGAGCATGCGTATTCACATTGAAGGAGAAGTAGGAAATGGAGTTACCCCAAAAGATGTTGCATTATACATCATTTCAAAACTGAGCACTTCAGGTGCTACAGGATACTTCGCAGAATACACCGGGCCTGTTTTTGAAAACATGAGTATGGAAGGTCGTATGACCGTTTGTAATCTTTCGATTGAAATGGGAGCACGTGGTGGTATGATCGCACCAGATCAAACTACTTTTCATTACATCAAAGGACGTGAATTCGCCCCTCAAGGAGCCGACTGGGACAAGGCCATGGATTACTGGCAGACGCTCTACACCGACGAGGGAGCTACTTACGATAAAGAATTAATTCTTCAAGGTTCTGACATCGAACCGATGATTACTTACGGTACCAACCCTGGAATGGGAGTAGGTATTTCTAAGAGCATCCCTTCGGCGAGCGAGTCAAAAGACAGTGCAGATAGCTATAGAAAATCACTCAATTACATGGGATTCAACGAAAACGAACCCCTATTAGGTAAGAAAGTTGATTACGTATTCTTAGGTAGCTGTACCAATGGTCGTATCGAAGACTTTAGAGCCTTTACCAACATCGTTAAAGGACGTAAAAAAGCTGACCATATTACCGCTTGGTTAGTTCCAGGCTCACATAAGGTGCGCCAAGCAATCATCGACGAAGGTCTTTATGACATTCTCATCGAGGCAGGCTTTGAATTAAGAGAGCCCGGCTGTTCAGCATGTCTAGCAATGAATGAGGATAAAATACCTGCAGGTAAAGTAGCGGTAAGTACCTCAAATAGAAACTTCGAAGGTCGTCAAGGGCCTGGAGCTCGAACCATGCTTGCAAGCCCAACTGTAGCCGCTGCAACAGCAGTAATGGGAGTAGTAACTGATCCAAGAACAATAAGCAACTAAGATGGCCTACGATAAATTCACCAAACTAACGAGTACTGCGGTACCTCTACCGATCGAGAACGTCGATACCGACCAAATCATTCCTGCTCGCTTTCTAAAAGCAACAGAACGTAAAGGTTTCGGAGATAACTTATTTAGAGACTGGCGCTTTAACCAAGACCATACTCCTAAAGCAGATTTCGTTTTAAATAATGAAACCTACACGGGAAAAATATTAGTTGGAGGTAAAAATTTCGGTTCTGGATCCTCAAGAGAGCACGCTGCATGGGCTATTTACGACTATGGGTTTCGATGTGTTATCTCAAGTTTCTTTGCCGATATCTTCAAAAATAACTGTTTAAATATCGGGGTATTACCTGTTCAGGTATCTGAAGCCTTTTTAGCAGAAATCTTCAAAACAGTTGAAGCAAACCCAGAGGCGCAGGTTACCGTTGACCTCGAAGCTCAAACCGTCGCTTTAGAAGGAAGTGAAACTGTTGAATCCTTTGACATCAATTCCTACAAGAAAGAAAATATGAAGAATGGATTTGACGATATCGACTACCTACTCAACCTAGATGACGATATTGCTACATTCGCTACTCAAAGACCTTTCTAACAGGTTCAAATCTGAATGAAATGAGCCCTCAAAGAAAGCGTCTTGTTGAAATCATGGACACCACCCTTAGGGATGGGGAACAAACCTCAGGGGTTTCATTTACCGCTGGCGAAAAGCTAACGGTTGCTCAACTTCTCTTAGAAGAATTAGGAGTCAATCGAATTGAGATCGCCTCAGCCAGAGTTTCTAAAGGAGAGCTCGATGCGGTTAAACGAATTACTGACTGGGCTTCAAACAAAGGATATCTAGACCGTGTAGAGGTGTTAACCTTTGTGGATAACGGAGTCTCTTTAGATTGGATGAAGGATGCCGGTGCTAAAGTTCAAAACTTGCTCACCAAAGGTTCGATGAACCACTTAACGCATCAGCTGAGACAAACTCCACAAGAACACTTTAGTCTCATCGCAGAAAATTTAAAAACGGCTGTATCTAAGGGGATTACCTCTAACATTTATCTCGAAGATTGGAGCAATGGAATGCGCAATTCAAGAGAATATGTTTTTGAGTTCCTAGATTTCTTAAGCACCCAGTCGGTTTCGAAGATTTTACTACCTGATACCTTAGGAGTATTAACTCCTGACGAGACCTTCAGGTACTTAAAAGAAATGCTCGAACGCTATCCAGATCAACACTTTGATTTTCACGGGCACAACGACTACGACCTAGGCGTTGCAAATGCACTAGAGGCTGTACGCGCCGGAGTTCACGGCTTACACCTAACGGTAAACGGTATGGGTGAACGAGCAGGTAATGCACCGCTAGCTAGTGTGATTGCGGTTCTCAACGACTTTGAACCTAGCGTGAAAACCGATGTGAAAGAAAAGGCACTGTTTAAAGTGAGTCAACTGGTTGCTACCTTTAGTGGCTTTCATATTCCAGTAAATAAACCTGTAGTAGGTGCAAATGTATTCACGCAAACTGCTGGTATTCACGCTGACGGAGATGCTAAAAACAACCTCTATTACAACGATCTACTCCCTGAGCGTTTTGGCAGAAAACGTGCTTATGCTTTAGGAAAAACCTCGGGTAAAGCGAATATTGCCAAGAACCTCTCCGCACTGGGGATTACCCTAAGTGATGAAGACCTAAAAAAGGTAACTGCTCAAGTAATTGCGCTAGGAGACAAGAAACAGAAGGTAACCTTAGACGACCTACCTTACATCATCTCAGATGTCTTAGGAGAGTCAAGCTATGAGCAGCACGTTAAGGTAACTTCGTACGTCCTTACTCATTCAAAGGGACTAAAACCTTCGACCACGGTAAGCCTACAAATAGGCAATGAAGTACATGAAGAAATTGCCTCAGGAGATGGTCAGTACGATGCCTTTATCAATGCGGTTCGCAAAATCTATAAGAAGAAACAGTTAGAGCTTCCGAGACTTATAGATTATTTGGTGATGATACCTCCTGGCAGTAATTCTGATGCTCTTTGTGAAACTACCATTACCTGGAAGCACAATGAACGTGAATTTACCACTAGAGGGCTCGATGTAGATCAAACCGTATCGGCCATTAAGGCTACCGAAAAAATGTTAAATCAAATTACTACCTAATGAATTATAATATTGCACTGCTTGCTGGCGACGGGATTGGACCAGAAGTAACCGCCGAAGCTGTAAAAGTGAGCAACGCGATTGCTAAAAAATTCGGCCACGAACTGAATTGGAAACCTGCACTAACCGGAGCTGCTGCTATTGATGCGGTGGGCGATCCTTATCCACCAGAAACTCATGAAGTTTGTGCAAGCTCTGATGCCGTATTATTCGGAGCAATTGGTCTCCCTAGATTTGATAACGATCCTTCAGCAAAGGTGCGTCCCGAACAAGGATTACTTCGTATGAGAAAGCAATTAGGGCTGTTTGCCAATGTGCGTCCAACCTTTGTTTTCCCTTCGCTTATCGACAAGTCTCCTCTTAAGAGAGACCGTATCGAAGGAACCGATCTCGTTTTCGTTCGTGAACTTACCGGCGGAATTTACTTTGGAGAGCGCGGAAGACAAGACGAAGGTGAAACAGCTTACGACACCTGTACTTACACTCGCGAAGAGATCAAAAGATTAGCTCGCAAAGGTTTTGAACTTGCGAGATCAAGACGTAAGTCTCTTTGCCTAGTAGACAAGGCGAACGTATTAGAAACCTCTAGACTTTGGAGAGAGACCCTTCAAGGAATGGAAGCCGAATATCCAGACGTGAAGGTAACCTACGAACTAGTAGATGCCGTTGCCATGAGACTTATTCAATGGCCTAGCGCATACGATGTTTTGATTACCGAAAACTTATTCGGAGACATTCTTACCGATGAAGCCTCTGTAATTTCTGGGTCAATGGGGCTCATGCCTTCTGCATCTATCGGTTCAGAAGTAGCACTTTACGAGCCCATTCACGGTTCATTCCCTCAGGCGACTGGCAAGAATATCGCTAACCCCTTAGCAACCGTACTATCGGCTGCTATGATGTTCGAAATGTCATTCAATCTGAAAGAAGAGGCCGAACTCATTCGCTCAGTGGTGAATCAGTCTTTAGCTGACGGTGTGGTTACTGAAGACCTTGCTGACGGCGCAAAAGCTTATAAGACTTCAGAGGTGGGAGATTATTTGGTCTCGCTCATTGAAAAAGCGTAATTACTAAAAACAAAAAGGGCGCCGATGGCGCCCTTTTTTATAGATCAAATTGAAGCGATTATACAATCTTCTTCATATCGGTCATTGCCGTTCTAAGCGTGGTTCCAATCGCCTCGATAGGGTGATTGCGCAGGGCAGCATTCACTTCGATAAGTCTCTTGTTATCCACTCCGGTTGAAGCAACACCTTTACCAATGACATCGGTATCGATAGTCTTCATAAAATCAGTAAGTAGTGGCTTACAAGCATGATCGAATAAGTAACATCCATACTCTGCCGTATCTGAAATCACTCGGTTCATTTCGTAAAGCTTCTTACGAGCAATCGTGTTAGCGATAAGTGGTGTTTCATGAAGTGACTCATAGTAAGCCGACTCTGACTTGATACCAGCGTCTACCATGGTTTCATAGGCTAATTCAACACCAGCACGAACGAAAGCGACCATTAGAATTCCATGATCAAAGTACTCTTGCTCGTCGATAGTGGCTGAAGTCGCTTCGGTTTTCTCAAAGTTAGTTTCCCCGGTAGCTGCTCGCCAGGTAAGAAGGTTTTTATCGTCATTTGCCCAGTCTTCCATCATTGTTGAAGAGAAGTGACCCGACATGATATCGTCCATATGCTTTTGAAATAACGGAGCCATGATGGTTTTAAGCTCTTCAGATAATTCGAAAGCTTTGATTTTAGCGCTGTTAGAAAGTCGATCCATCATATGGGTAATACCACCGTGCTTTAAGGCCTCGGTGATGGTTTCCCATCCGTACTGAATCAATTTCGCAGCATAGGCTGGCTCGATTCCCTTCTCAACCATCTTATCGAAAGAAAGAATTGAACCGGTTTGAAGCACTCCACAAAGAATGGTTTGCTCTCCCATTAAATCTGATTTCACTTCAGCAACGAAGCTTGACTCAAGTACACCGGCACGGTGTCCCCCTGTAGCAACTGCATATGCCTTCGCTTGCGCTAGACCTTTACCTTCAGGGTCATTCTCTGGGTGAACCGCGATAAGAGTGGGTACTCCGAAACCGCGCTTATACTCCTCACGAACCTCTGAACCTGGACTCTTTGGAGCAACCATGATTACCGTAAGGTCTTTTCTTACTTGTGTACCTTCTTCAACGATGTTGAATCCGTGAGAATACGTAAGGGTAGCTCCTTGTT
>JAHEKV010000023.1:16436-29307 GCA_024638165.1 Flavobacteriaceae bacterium | reverse complement strand
ATTTCGATGAAAGTAAACAAAAGCTGTTTCTTCAATTCAACGACACTGTACTTGAAAAGCCGCTTCTAATGGTAAGCCGCTATGTGCAACTGCCTTCGGGGTATTCAGCCTATCGAAATGCAGGATCAAAAACCGCAGAGCAAGTCATTCAATTCGAAAAACAAGGCAATCGAATTTTGCTAAAACAGGTTTCCTATGTCAATAATGCAGAAGCTTCAGATCCGATCTATCAAAGTGTGGTTAATAATCACCTCAACCCTATTCTTGCGAGCTTTGAAAAGGAAAATATAGAAGAAGGTGAAAACCTCATTGATGTCAGTGACTTTTTCTCTAAAGACTCTCCAAGTTTTAATGTGGTGGGAGAAACTCAAAAGAAATCCTTTAAAATCGGAGGGCTAGATAAAAAACGATCGTTTATCGATAAGGCTAGGAGTTATCCGAGAAATACAGAGATTACACATACCCTCACCTATCCAGCAAGTAAGCCTCCAAGAGGGAATCGTTCAGAGACACTTACATTTCAAATGAATCATTCGATCATTGCACTTCCAGAAAATCCGATGCCTGTTCGGTATACGGATCACAGAGTGGGTTGGTTTTCGCTTGAGAAATACAATTACTCTTCAGAGGCTTTAAAATCTGATAATTATCGTGTGGCGGTGCGCTGGAGAATGGAACCTAAAGATGAGGCTGCCTACCTACGCGGTGAACTTGTTGAGCCTAAAAAACCGATTGTATTTTATTTGGACCCTGCTACACCTCTAAAATGGAGACCTTATTTCAAAAAAGGGATTGAAGACTGGAACCAGGCTTTTGAAAAAGCAGGGTTCAAAAACGCTGTGATTGCCAAAGATCCTCCGAGTAAAGAAGAAGATCCTGACTTCAGCCCTGAAGATGTAAGATATTCGGTGGTACGCTACGTCGCATCAACTACGCGAAACGCCACTGGGCCTAGCGTTAAAGACCCTCGTACCGGAGAAATTTTAGAAAGTGATGTCATCTGGTACCACAACCACTTACGCTCCTATAGAAACCGATATCTACTAGAGACCGGAGCCGCCAACTCTAAGGCTCGCACACTAAACACCCCTGAAGAGGAAATCGGCGAAATGATGCGTCGGGTGATTGCTCATGAGGTGGGGCATGCGCTTGGTTTACCTCACAATATGAAGGCAAGTTCTGCCTATCCTGTAGACTCTCTTCGCTCTGGCAGTTTCACTCAAAAAATGGGAATAGCTGCGACCATTATGGATTACGCTCGATATAATTACATCGCTCAACCTGGAGACGAAAATATTCGATTCGTTCGCCAAATGGGGCCTTACGATGATTATGCGATTGAATGGGGGTATCGCTACTTTCCAGGCCAAGAACCTGATGAAATTAAATCAAAGCTAGCCGCCTTTGTCAGTGAGCGTAACCTCAACCCTATCTATCAATTCGGAAGCGGAGGAACCGATCCTGATTCACAAACAGAAAATATTGGGGATGATCCGATCAAAGCAACCGCCTACGGACTTTCGAACCTCAAAATTGTCGCAAAAAATCTAGAAGATTGGACCACTGAAGACGGACAAAACTTCGACGATCTCAAAGAGCTCTATTTAGAAATGGTTAGCGTTTACCGCCGATATATTTATCATGTTGCGAATCTTGTGGGCGGAGTTCATGAAACCCGCGCGGTAAAAGGTCAGATTGAACAGGTGTATGAAAATGTTCCTAGATCAGAACAACTAATGGCCCTCAACACCCTACAAAGAGAAGTTTGGAATAGCCCTATGTGGCTCCTCGATCCGGCCTTAATTTCACAATTCGAAGACAAGGGTCGATTACCTCTTATCGGTAATCTACAAAAAGCGCTCGTATACCGTCTATTGAGCACCAACAAGCTCAATCAAATGATTTCAAGTGCAGCAAGTGTAAAAGGAAGCCCCTTGAGCACCAAGGATTTGATGAATACCCTTTCGAATCAAATTGTCAAAGAGGCAAAATCTTTAGATGCACTCAAAAAGGGATTACAGATCGCCCTTGTCGAACGGCTCATCGAATTAAAAGATGACGAAAAGGCCAATCCTGTAGTGCGGGCTGAAGCCTATGATAACCTAAGTGAACTTAAATCCTATTTTAAATCAAGACAAAAAAGCAGCGACCATTTTCGCTTTGCATTTTATTTAGTTGAGAACGCTTTGAAGTGATTCAAAAATAATAGGCTCTAGAACCTCATAACCGCTGTCATTGGGGTGAACGGTATCGTACCCAAGTTCGCTTATTAATCCTCCTTCGGCGTCGACCGTTGAAGTGTAATAATCGACGTAGGTTACCTGATGTTTCTCAGTAAGAGCTCGTAATTGCTCATTGAGTTTGATGACTTTTTCACGAGGCAATATCTCCGGTCTCCACGGAAAGTTGTTGGCAGGCAATACAGAGCACACTAGCGGATGAATTCCATGGGCAATAGCCAATTCAATCATCGATTCGATATTAGCTGCGATATCCTCTAAAGAGATAGGCCCCGTATTTTCGGCAATGTCATTGATACCGGCGAGAATAACTACGGCTTTAGGTTTTAAATCGATGACATCTTGCCTGAATCGAAGCAACATTTGCGGAGTGGTTTGGCCGCCAATTCCTCGATTCACATAAGAGTTTTCGGCAAAAAAATGAGGTCGCATATCGACCCATCCTTGGGTAATTGAATTTCCCATAAAAACGGCATCGATAGTCTTTCCTTCTGCCATTACCTGCCGATTCTTTTCTTTAAAAAAGTTCATATTCGCCCAGTCTTGTGAAAAGCCCAATAAACCACTCACTAAACAGATACACAGAAAAAGATTTTTCATTTAAAAGGATCTATAATTTCCAGACAAAAATTCATTCACCTCAGCCTCTTCAAAAGCAGAATTTACTTTATCGTAGTGGAGCGTTCGGCCTGGGAATCGGCCTGCAATTACTCCAAGTAAAATGGTTTCTGTAAGTCTAGCTCCGTACTCAAAAGGGGCAGTACAATCAGTCTTGCCTAAACAAGCATCAATGAACTGACGGTAGTGCAAGGGTGACTCTTCAGTGTAGTTGCGAATCGGTTCTCCCAAACCGTTTTCAGGATCGTATTGAGCGATCTCATAATCTTTATAGGCGCCATCGATAATCCAACGAGGTAGCTCCATGAAGTGAGGTAACAGTAAACGTTCACCATTTTCTCCGATGAACATCGCCCCTTGATCTGGTAATTGATCGCCATTAGGCAGTTCGAGAAGTTCAGAAGACTCAGGTCCCTCAACTCCGTCATACCAAACCCATTCGAATGAAGGTGTGGTATAATTAGTTCCTTCGAAAGTATAGTGAACGATGTTTCTTTCTGGATATCCGTAACCATTCGATGGTCGACAATTATTAGTAATCGTCGAAGGCACTCCTAATTCGAGGGCGTTGTATGGAGTATCGAAAATATGGACCCCCATATCTCCAAGTGTAGCACATCCGTAATCCATGAGTTTTCTCCAATTCATCGGATGATAATACCCCTCCTTGTAGTCTCGCTGCTTCGAAGTCCCCAACCACAGGTTCCAATCTAAATTTGCAGGAACTGGATCAGAACCTTCAGGAACTACCCCATCATATCCCCAGTTTTTATTCGACCAAGCGATCACTTTTGATACTTTCCCGATGATTCCGCCGCGAATAAGCAGGGTAGCAAGCTTGTAGTCATAAAAAGAATGTACTTGAATTCCCATCTGAGTAACCAACCCTTTCTCTGATGCCACCTTACTCATTTCTCTTGATTCAGAAACGTAATGCGACAAGGGCTTTTGACAATACACTGACTTGTCATACTCCATCGCTAGTAGTGAGGCTGGAGCATGCGTATGATCGGGGGTAGAAACCACCACGACATCGAACCCATCAGAAAATTCATTCATCATTTGACGGTAATCAGAAAATAACTTCGCCTCTGGAAAAAGCTCGGCCGCAGCCTGAAGATTGTTCTGATCTACATCACACAAGGCAGACACAACTACTTGCGGATGTGTCGCAATCGCCTTCAAATCTTCAAACCCCATATTTCCAACTCCAATGTGTGCCGTTCTAATTTGTTTTTCTGCTCCAACACAAGACCACACTGGCAATACTGCTGCACCAGCAAGCAAGGTTGAAGTTTTTAAAAATGTTCGCTTATCCATGGTTATAGTTCTTTAATTTTTACGGTTTTGAACCATAGCTCACTTCCGTGATCTTGTAGTCCAATAAACCCCTTTTTGTATTTGCCATAATCTTTGGCCATTCCCCATTTACCCTCATTTTTTCTTTGATTCCAATCTTCTGACCAAGGAACAAAATCGAGCATTACCTCTCCGTTTAAATAATAGGTTACTTTTTCAGGGGTGAATCGAATAGTCGTGCTGTTCCATGAACCTGCTGGATGCAAAGTCTTTCCTTCTTTAGGAGTATACATTCCATAATCTGCGCCGGTAGATTGAATAGGCTGCAAGTTTTCAGGATGATCGGTAATACCTATACTTCGATTGTAGTCTTCAATGTCATGAAAGTCGGTGTAATGTAAATCATCGATCAACTGATACTCAGGAGCAACTTCAGGAATTCCAGAATATCCCTCTTTGATGTGATAAAAAATACCACTGTTTCCGCCAGGAGGAATTTTCCACTCTACATAGAGCTCGAAATTTTCGAACTCCTTTGCACCATAAATCAAATCTCTACTCCCCTTGTAGTCATAGTCTGATTCAGAAATAAACTCTGTTTTAAACGTCATCAATGAATCTACTACAGCCCACCCTGGAGGTAAGCCTTCTCCATTGTAAGCTCGCCATCCGTCGAGGCTAGTCCCATCAAAAAGGTAAGTCCACTCCGATGTTTTTGCCGGCTCTGAACATGAGTGCATTAAACCGATACATATCAGTGCAATTACCTTTTTCATAGTTCAGTGATTTTAAGGTTTTTCCAAAGCACTTTGATTCCTCCGCCTGAATGAATTTGAAGGGCAATACCTCCTTTACCATCTCCTATTTTCTCATCGGTGATATCGACCATTTCATGCCCATTCAGGAAGGTTTGAACTCGGTCTCCGATACATAGAATTTTCATTGTATTCCATTCTCCCATTTTAAGGTACTTGTCCTTTTCAAGGTCAGGTTTAATAAGCCAACCCCTACCATAAGATTCATAGATACCTCCCGTATCACTACCGGGGGGAGCAACCTCAACTTGCCATCCGTTCACTATAGTACCGTCAACCGTTGAGCGAAAAAAGACCCCACTATTACCATCAGCCTCTTGTTTGAATTCTAACTCTAATAAAAAATCATCGTAGAAGTTATCCGTCGTCAGATAACCGTATTCAGCATCAGGACCACTCTCGCAAATAAGCAGTCCGTCAGAGACATACCATTTTTCGGTACCATTAATGGTCCATCCATCAAGGTCTTTACCATTAAAAATAGATTGCTGTGTGTATCCCAAAAAAGTGGAAAAAATCATCAATAAGCTAAACAGTTGTTTCATTGGATTAAGGTTGAATTGTTATAAAAATGTCAAAAACTGGGAAAGAAATTAAAAAAAAGTTTGTTCCGAAGCGATTAAAATTTACATTTCTGCAAAATACCTACCCAATAATTGAGAACACATTTATGAGTATTTCTTACCAATCTCCAGGAATTTTCGAAGAAACAAGATTTGAAAAAATTCATAATATCATTTTCGACTCTGCTAAAGAGGCTTCAATTGAAGTTGCCCATGAGATTGCCGAACTGATTCGAAAAAAACAAGATAAAGGGAAGACTTGTGTGCTAGGATTAGCTACCGGTTCTTCGCCAATTTCAGTCTACCAAGAACTGGTTAGACTTCACAAAGAAGAAGGCTTAAGTTTTAAAAACGTTGTCACTTTTAATCTAGATGAATACTTTCCGATGCAAGCAGATAGCATCCACAGCTATCATTACTTCATGTATGAGCATCTATTTAGTCACGTGGATATTGCCTCTGAAAATGTAAATATTCCTGACGGCAGTATTTCAGCGAAAAAAGCTCGAGAGCACTGTTTAGAGTACGAGGAAAAGATTCGTTCCTTAGGTGGGCTCGACTTTCAATTACTAGGTATCGGGCGTACAGGACACATCGGTTTTAACGAGCCGGGGTCGAATTTAAATTCAAGAACTCGAGTCATTACCCTTGACCACATCACAAGAGAGGATGCTGCTGAGTCTTTTCAAGGTATAGAAAACGTACCACGAAAAGCCATCACCATGGGTATTGCCAGTGTGATGAGTGCGAAACGAGTAGTGCTTCTCGCCTGGGGGCAAAAAAAGAGTTTGGTGGTGAAGGAGGCCATCGAAGACGCTGTTAGTAGCCAAAACCCATCTACTTATCTTCAGGGACACAAGAACGTCACTTTTATTTTAGATGAAGATGCTGCCTCTGAACTTACCCGAATCAAAACCCCTTGGGTCGTTCAGCAATGTGAATGGACGAAAGAATTAAAGTACAAGGCGGTGGTATGGCTTTGCCGTCAGACTGAAAAATCAGTACTGAAATTAACCGAGAGTGATTATAACGAGAATTCACTCTCAGATCTGTTAGAAACCCAATCGGTCTATGATTTAAATATCGAAATCTTCAATCGATTACAACATACCATTACCGGATGGCCGGGCGGAAAACCTGACGCCGAAGACACCCACCGTCCCGAAAGGGAACGACCTAAACAGAAAAGAGTGATTATATTTAGTCCACACCCTGATGATGATGTGATCTCGATGGGCGGAACACTCGACAGGCTTATTTCTCAAGGTCATGAGGTGCATGTAGCTTATCAAACTTCAGGCAGTATTGCCGTCTCGAACGACGAGGCTAGAAAGTTTGTGGAGGTCGCTTATGACTTGTGTGACGGTGCTCCAAACCAAGATCTTAAAGCAACCAAAAACCTACTATCCGAATTTCAAGGTAATCCGCACGAGTCGCTAGAACTTAGGAAAATCAAAAAAATCATACGACAGAAAGAAGCATTAGGAGCCACTAGGTTCTTAGGGCTACCTGATTCACAGGTGCATTTTCTTAACCTTCCCTTTTATGAGGCCGGAGGAATTAAAAAAGCGCCAATCACCCAATTTGACATCGATATTCATACGAGTCTAATTAAGTCGATTCGTCCGCATCAAGTATTTGCTGCTGGAGACCTTGCAGATCCTCATGGCACTCACAAACTATGCCTTGAAGCACTCCTTGAAAGTTTAAAGTCTCTCAAAAAAGAATCCTTTATGAAAGACTGTTGGCTATGGTTGTACCGAGGGGCTTGGCATGAATATGAGCCTTATGAAATCGATATGGCAGTTCCGATGAGTCCTGCTCAGGTAAGACGTAAGCGAAAAGCTATTTTCTATCATCAAACTCAAAAAGATGGAGTGATGTTTCAAGGAAACGACCCAAGAGAATTTTGGGTACGCGCAGAAGATCGCAATCGCGAAACAGCCTCTATCTATCGCGCACTAGGTTTGTCAGATTATGCTGCCATTGAAGCATTTAAACGTTATTTTTATTGAAAACTAACTCCATGAAATACTCGATAAGTCTTTTTTCACTGCTACTTATTATCTCCTGTGCGACACCTATTGAAGAGTTGAGTACCTCTGCAGTCATCCCTGAAATTGCGAATGTCAACGCTGGAGAAAATGAAATTTCACTAGCTAAGGAATGGGTAACTGTAGCTCCAGCTATATCCGACCGATTATTAGAAAACCTGGCCTCGCAAGTCACTGAGCTCGGCATAGAAATTTCCAAAAAAGAAGAAGGATCAGCAAATCTGATTCTAAATCTCGATGCTACACTAGAGGCAGAATCTTATCGACTTCAAGTATCTGAAGAGCATATCGAAATCACCGGGGGCTCTGAAGCTGGGGTGTTTTATGCATGGCAAACCTTAAGACAGCTACTTTACAATCATTTATGGAGTGAAGAGAGGTGGAAGGCCGTTGATGTTTCTGACACCGCCAAGTACGCCTATCGCGGCTATATGCTCGATGTTTCAAGACATTTTTTCAACGCTGAAACGATTAAATCGGTTATTGATCAAATCAGTTTATATAAAATTAATCACCTACACCTACACTTATCTGACGATCAAGGATGGCGCATAGAAATCAAGAGCTGGCCAGAACTCACCACCACCGGAGGTGCAACCGAAGTGGGTGGAGGCGAAGGAGGCTATTTAACCCAAGAAGATTATAAGGAGATTCAACGTTATGCGCAGGAGCGATTCATCACGATCGTTCCAGAGATAGACATTCCTGGGCATACCAATGCAGCGCTCGCTAGCTATGCTGAACTTAACTGCGATAGCAAGGCCACTGAGCTTTATACTGGGATTGAAGTCGGTTTTTCGACGCTTTGTGCCGAGAAGGAGGTCACTTACACTTTCTTATCTGACGTGTTCACTGAACTTGCAGAACTGACCGAGGGTCCTTACCTCCATATCGGAGGGGATGAATCGCATGTAACCTCTGATGAGGATTATATAAAAATCGTTGACTTCGCCCTTGAAAAGGTGATAGCACTAGGAAAAACTCCTATCGGATGGGACGAAATTGCCAACGCCAACCTCGATGAACGTGGGATATCGCAGTACTGGGCAAGTAGCGAAAATACCAGTCTCGCAGCAAGTAAAAAGGCCGCTGTCATTATTTCCCCAGCCGCCCATGCCTATCTAGACATGCAATACGATTCGCTTACCCCTCTTGGTCTTCACTGGGCAGGGTATTTACCCGTTAAAAAATCGTATGACTGGAACCCAGAAACCCTTGTAGAACAGCTCGACCCCGAACAGATTATTGGTATTGAAGCCCCGCTATGGTCAGAAACCTTAGAAGACCTCAAAGACATCGAATACATGACGTTTCCTCGTCTGCCCGGGCTAGCAGAAATTGCATGGAGTACCAAAGACCGAAGATCTTGGGAAGCTTATAAGCGAGTTCTAGAAAGACACATCGAATGGTTCGAGAAAAAGGGAATAAACACCTATAAGTCTCTCGAATAATAACGGCTATTTATCGTAAATGACCAGTTGATCATTGTTCTGAGAAGCAATGTATCGATAACCGTCGTCCGCCTTTTTGATTCGGATGAGATCACGTGCGTTACCCGTCACATAAAAGTTTGAGTGCTTATTAACTACCCATTGGTTATCAACCAAATCTAGTTGAAGCCCATTTAGGGCATCAAGAGGTCCAAAGAAAGGTTCGTTTCCAAAGTCATTTCCGACAACCAAAATAGAAGTCCCGGCTGGGCTTACTACTTTCTCAAATCCATAAAGTGGAGCCCATTGCGCCTGATCTGGCAATTCTTGTGAGACAACGCTGGCGTTACCTTTGTTTTCGAGGATCACTGAAGAATCATAATTAATTTCATACAATTCGAAGGCGTCAAGCTCAGCCGTGATACTTTCTAAAGTAGCTGTAGCAAAGTCGTGATACGATTCAAATCGATTTCTAAAGTAGGGGCTTTGCCCATATAGATTACCCCAAAAACTAACTGGGTAAGCATCCCAATCGCCTTCTAAATTCTTATTCGGAGCGAAGAGGATGGGTTCTTCGAAACCATTTCGATCAAAGTCTTTAACCAGAAGATTTAGCGGCTGATCGCTGCCGATATGATAATTGTGATTTTGACCAATATTTCCAAGAAACAAATCTTGGTCTCCATCATTATCGTAATCGATTAGGCGAAGTGACCTCCACCAGCCAAGCTTATTCTCAAACCCTTGAATCGGCCTTGCCACGAACGACTCACCGTTCTGATTGTGCATCCATTCAATGGGTCTAAAAGGACCACCAATAATTAAATCATTAAAACCGTCTGAGTCGAAGTCATATACCTCAGCGAAAGCGAGGCCCAATTTTTGATTGCCATAATCTAAAAGGCTATCATCGAGTTTTTGCCAGCCATCCCCTTCCTGAACCAATAACATAGAAGGGTCTGGATGCGGGTATTCAAAGATTTTCACTTTACCGCTAAGAAAAAGTTCAACCCTTTTGTCACCATTCATATCAATGGGAGTTACATCACTGACCTGGGTATCTAAACGGTGACTTTCAGAAATTTCAAAACGATCCCCTTTATTGATCAAGAAATGTAAAACAGAATAATAACTATTGGTCTGATACTCGTTGTGCGTCGAAATTAAAATAAGATCGATAAGACGGTCATTATTTAGATCGGCTAAATTCCCCGTTTCAATCAGCAAGTCTTCAGAGATCAATTCATTCAAAGCATTCGTTTCAAAAGAACCGTCTGGGGTTTGAATATTCCACTGAACGTCTTCTGTGGTTGAACCAAAAACAATCCAATCGTCTAAGCCGTCTTTATTAAAGTCTGCTTTTTTAAGTCTGGGTCCCTCTTCAGATATCTTAGCACCTAACAGCCTTTGAACCTGAAAATCTCCTAGTTCAGGTTGTTTGTGGGTGTAAGTAGATGCTACCGACGTGAATGCATTTTCACTGCTATTCGGGCTAAGTGGAGGGCCAGTAGGCCTTATTTGTTCAAGTGCATTTGAATAGTTAACGGACAAAGTGCTATTAGGAGTAACCTCATCGATTCTCTGATACTTTCCGTCAGGCCATAACACCTCAACCGCGTAGGTCTTCTGTTCTTTTCCCAAACCAAAAAAGAGGCGGTCGTCAACGCTAGACATGTATCCTCTTGTATGATAATTGGTTTGTTGCTGAAACGATCCGTCTGGTGAACGAAGCACCACCTTAGCCCCGACTCCTGTTGGATTATTTGGCGGTCCGTCGAGATCAATGGTTAACGATTGATTTTTCTCATCACTCTTATTTTCAAAAATAAACGCTTCATCGTGAATGTTATTTACCACGTAATCTAGGTCACCGTCGTTGTCTAAATCTACAAAGACAGAACCGTTCGAGAACGAAGGTAAACCCAGTCCCCAGTCATCGCTTTTATCTTCGAATCGCTCTCCTTCAATGTTTTGGTAAGCATAGTTTTTTTGTTTGATCACTGGCACCTTGGTAAGTAATACCTCAGAGCTTACAAAATTCTCAACCCCTTGTCTAAAATTGGTAAAGTCTTTATCGGTTACATCTCTTGGGAAGCCATTGGTGATGAAAAGATCTCGATAACCATCATTGTCTGCATCAAAGAAGAGTGGCGACCAGCTCCAATCGGTTTGGTATACATCGTAGAACATTCCTACCTCAGGAGAGGGTACACCGTCAGGAGTTCCTAAATGTAGCATGTTTCGAGAATGCTGAGATTCATAATCCCATCGCTGATCGAGTAAGGTCTTTTGGTAATTACTAAGAGTAATCGTTGTCTTTTTGCGATAATTAGTCTCACCGAGCATATCTAAAAAGATAATATCATCGTAGCCGTCGTTATTTATATCAGCAGCATCTACACCCATCGAGAACATGCTCTGATGCTTAAATACCTCGCGAGCTGCCGTTCTAAACGTTCCATCTTTTTGATTGATATAGACCAGATCATTAGAGATGTAGTCATTCGCAATAACAATATCTGGCCAAGTATCATGATTAACATCACTAATTACTATACCTAAACCAAAACCTTCAACCAAGATTCCAGCCTCCTTGGTAACGTCTGTAAAACTTCCGTCTCCGTTATTCTTAAAAAGTGCATCATTACTAGGAGCGCTTCCGTCTACTACTTTATTGCGATAATTCATTGGAATTGATTCAGACTGCTCATTATTGATCACATAGAGATCTAAAAATCCGTCTTTGTTATAATCAAAGAACACGGCTCCCATGCTATTACCATTGTGTTCAAGACCAAAGGCCTCGGTCTGATCTGAAAAAGAAATGTTCCCCTCAGTATCGAGACCTTCGTTGATCCATAGGATGTTGCGACGATTATCCGTATTCATAGCCGTGCAGACATATAGATCTAACCAGCCGTCCCCATTAACATCCGCATAAGTAGCACCCGTAGCCCACTGCTCAGACATTCCAATTCCAGAAACCTCAGTTTGATCTTCAAATACTAAACCTCCCTTGTTGATGTAGAGAGCATTGCCTACCTGATTTCCAGTAAAAAACAGATCTCTATAGCCATCATTAGTAAAGTCGGCACTAACCACACCACCCCCATTAAAGATGTATTCTTCAGTCAAAATATTGAATGTCCCATCTTCAGTAATAGTATTTGAAAAATGTATACCGCTCTGATTAGAAGACACCCTTTCGAAAAGGTGATCTGAAAAGGAACAAGAGGAGAAAAATATAAGAGTAACAAGGAGAATAATTCGCATTACTTCTATGGTTTAGTTATCGGTGAGGGCAATATAGTACCATTAATTTCAATATCCGAAAATTATCAAATCTGTAAAATTGATATATTTTTTTTGTTAAAAAATTAACATCGGATGAAAAAAATTATTATCCTTAACATTAAATCAATTAACTCTTAACCATGATGAACAAAATCAAATTACTTTTGATAGCTCTTTTCTTGGGTTCAACTAGCGCGCTATTGGCCCAGACGGTTACGGGAACTGTTAGCAGTGCTGACGGTCCTTTACCAGGAGCTACAGTTTTAATTAAGGGGACCGCAATTGGTACATCCACCGACTTCGACGGTAACTTTAGTATTGAAGCTTCAAGTGATGATGTTCTGGTAATTTCTTTTATCGGATACACCACCAAAGAAGTATTAGTGGGCAATCAGAGCGAGATCAATGTGATGCTCGACTCTTCAAATGTCCTAGACGAGGTAATCGTAATCGGTTACGGTACGCAAACTAGAGGAGGGGTTACCGGATCGGTCGCCACCGTTGACATGTCTGAGGCTGTCAAAACTCCGGTAGTTAACGCGGCTGAAACCTTACAAG
>JAHEKV010000023.1:0-16336 GCA_024638165.1 Flavobacteriaceae bacterium | reverse complement strand
GAGGTAATCGTAATCGGTTACGGTACGCAAACTAGAGGAGGGGTTACCGGATCGGTCGCCACCGTTGACATGTCTGAGGCTGTCAAAACTCCGGTAGTTAACGCGGCTGAAACCTTACAAGGACGTGTTTCCGGGGTAAACGTTGTAACTAACGCCAACCCAGGTCAAGCTCCGAAGATTACCATTCGCGGTTTCGGTACAAGTAATAGTACCAACCCCCTTTACATTATTGATGGGGTACAAACCGATGATCCTTTAGTACTTAACAACATTAACCCTAACGACATCGAACAGATGAACGTTTTGAAGGATGGAGCTGCCGCAATCTATGGTGCTCGAGCTTCTAACGGAGTTGTTATCATTATTACAAAAGGAGGAGGTTATAACATGTCAAAGCCTGCTATCTCTGTTGATTTATATACAGGATATCAGCAACTATCGAATGCTCCTGAAATGCTTAACGCGCAGCAGCACGCCGATATGATTTGGCAGAGTTACATCAATGATGGGATTACACCTTCACACCCACAATACGGTTCAGGAGCTTCTCCTGTTCTACCATCAAGTATCGTTGGTTACCGTCGTGTAGTTTCTTATGACCCGATCACATTCTCTGAGCCAGGTGTATTTACTGCTAACGTAAACCCAGGGGGAACTGATTGGATCGACGCTATTAGCCGTGATGCTCAAGTAACCAATGCTGCATTCTCGATTGCTAATGGTAACGCGACTTCTAAATATTACTTCGGTTTGAACTTCTTAGATAGAGAAGGGGTATTAGACTATACCGGCTTTAAAAGAGGAAGTATCAAGTTTAACAGCGAAGCAAAATCAGGTAAGTTCACCGTAGGGCAACACATTAATGTTTCTTACACGAACACTATGCCAGGTAACGCTGAGGCTATTGAAGGTGCAATGCGTATTACGCCACTTTTACCTGTAGTTGATAATGACGGAAACTACACTGGGGTAGCTGGACCAGGTTTGAGTAACACTCGTAACCCTGCTGCACAGCTTTATCGTACAAGAAATGACTACTTCAAGCGTTTCAATCTTATTGGAGACATCTATGCTCAAATGGAACTGGCTGACGGATTAACAGCAAAAACCACTTTTGCTGGAGGGTTCAACACCTTCGATGCTCGTCAGTTCACTTCTTTAGATCCTGAGCACGGTGAGCCTATTTCAACAAACACCTTAACCGAGCAGAACCAGACTTCTTATAACTGGAACTGGACAACCACACTTAACCTGAATAAAAACTTTGGATCACACTCATTAAATGCTATCGCTGGTATCGAGTGGGTGAAAGAGTCAGGTAAAGGTCACGGAGTATCTCGTCAAGGGTACCTATTCGAAGACCCAACATTCTATTTATTAAGTAATGGTTCGGGAACACCAAACGTAACTTATGCTTACGATGGATTCAGTTCTCTATATTCTCTTTTCGGAACCGCGAACTACTCTTATGACAGCAAGTACTATGCTACTTTAACTGTACGTCGTGATGAGTCGTCACGTTTCATGGGAGATAACAAGAGTGATATTTTCCCATCTGCTAGTGTGGGTTGGGACTTAAGCAACGAAGATTTCTTTAATGCTGACGGTCTAATCAACAGAATGAAAATTAAAGCTTCTTGGGGTCAGTTAGGTAACCAAACCTTACCAGCAAACAACCCAACGATCAACATTTCTAGTCTTAGTGAAAGTTTAGCGAACTACTCGTTCAACGACAGCGCTATTTCACAAGGAGCATTCTTACAGCAAGTAGGTAACCCTAATCTTCGTTGGGAGACTTCAGAGACTACTAACTTCGGAGTTGATTTAGGTCTTTTAGATTATAAACTATCAGTTTCTGCTGAGTACTTTAGCATCAAAACTAAAGACCTTATCACAAGAGATAACAGTCTGATCAGTACAACGGCTATCGATGCGGGTGCACCGCTAGTTAACCTTGGAGATATCGAAAATACAGGTATCGACTTTTCATTAGGATATGCTGATGAAACAGCTGCTGGTCTTACTTATAACTTAAGCGTTAACCTATCGCACTACCAGAACAAGGTAGTACGTTTGATTGGAGATGCGCCAGTTGCAGGTAGAGGAGATCTACGTAACGGAGCAGTAACTCGTACAGCTGTAGGTGATGAAATGTCTTATTACTTCGGTTTAAAACAAACAGGACTTGATAGCAATGGTCGTATGACTTTTGAAGATCTAAATGGTGATGGACAAATTACTGCTGACGACCGTCAGAAAATCGGTTCACCTCATCCAGACTTTACTTATGGTATCAACCTAAACTTAGGATATAAAGGTTTTGACCTTGCAGCATTCTTCAACGGATCTCAAGGAAACGATGCTTACAACTACAACAAAGTATTTACTGATTTTGGTTACTTCTTCTTAGGTAACAGAAGTGCGAGAGTATTGGATGCGTGGACGACAAGTAACACAGATACTATGATACCTGCTTTATCTAGCTCGTATCCGCTTAATGAATCATCGGCGAACAGCTATTTTGTAGAAGATGCTTCATTCCTAAGACTGAAAAACCTTCAGATTGGATACACACTTCCTGACAGTGCTCTTCAAGCCATTGGTGCAGACAGTGTAAGGTTGTATGTACAGGGAACTAACCTGTTTACCCTAACAGACTATACAGGATTTGATCCTGAGGTTGTGGCTTACGACAACCTAAGTTTGGGTATTGACAGTAGAGTTTATCCATTTGCTAAGACCATCACTTTAGGTACAAATATTAAATTCTAAAAAAGATTAAAATGAAAACAAGAATTAGCTTTTTATTTGCGCTTCTACTTGTCATCGCTTGTAGTAAAGACTTTACCGAGTCCCCTGCAGTCGGTGCACTAAGTGATGACGCGCTAAAGAATGAAACCGGTGTAGATCTTATGCTAACCGGTGCTTACTCGGCACTAAACGCCATACGTAACGGAGGTTATGGAAATGGATGGGGTCGTGCTGCAGACGATTGGGTTGCTGATGTATTATCTGATGATGCTCACAAAGGGAGTACAGATGATGATCAAGGTGACCTAAAAGAAATTGAATTGTATAACTGGGATCCAGGAAACGGATACTGGGCTGCCCGCTGGGGAGTTCTATTCGCTGGAGCCAACCGTGCAAATGCTGTAATCGCCCTTATCAACACAATAGAGGGTGGTGACTTTTCAGCACAACTTGCCGAAGCACGTTTCCTTCGTGGACACTTTAACTTCCAGCTTCAAAGAATGTGGGGTAATGTCCCTTACATCTCTGAGGAGAACTATGCAATGACAGAATTCAATCAGCCTAATTCAGGACCAATTTGGGACAAGATCGAGGCTGACTTTACCTACGCTAAGACTAACCTACCCGCTAGTCAAGCTGAGCCAGGAAGACCAACGAAATGGACGGCAACTGCCTATCTAGGGAAAACCCTGATTTATCAATCAAAGTATGCAGCTGCCCTTTCAGAATTTGAAGCAGTAATTAATAGTGGTGCTTATGCCCTACTACCTAATTACGTAGATAACTTCAAAGCAAAAGGCGAAAATGGTACGGAGTCTGTGTTTGCCATTCAGTTTACCACTGATAGCGGCCAATCATTTAATGCAAACCCTACAGGGTCACTGAACTTCCCTAACCCAGGGCCTTTCGGATCTTGTTGTGGATTCTATCAGCCAACTCAGGATTTAGCGAATGCTTTCCAAGTTGACGCTAATGGATTGCCTTTACTAGACAATTACAACAATCAAGATATAGCAAATGATTATGGAGTTACTTCAGATGCAGCATTTACTCCACACGCAGGTGATCTAGACCCTCGTATTGATTACACCGTTGGTCGCAGAGGTATCGATTATAACAACTACGGTGTGCACATCGGTAAGGATTGGATACGTGCTAATTTCAGCGATATCTCTGGGCCTTATCTGCCTAAGAAAAATGTATTTCACCAAGACGAGGCCTCTATTACCCAGGCTACTGGTGGATGGGGAGAGCAGCTATCAGGGCTGAACTATCATATCATTCGCTATGCCGATGTGATCTTGATGGCGGCTGAAGCGGCCGTTGAAACGGGTCAATTAGACAAGGCATTAGACTATGTGAATCAAATTCGTTTAAGAGCTAAGAACTCAGACGTGGTTCTTGACGAAGATGGAAACCCAGCTGCTAACTATTCAATAGAGCCTTATGCATCATTTGCATCTGCAGACTATGCTAGAAAGGCTGTTCGATTCGAGCGTCGACTTGAATTAGGAATGGAAGGTCAACGTTTATTTGACCTTCGTCGTTGGGGAACACAAGTTGCCACAATGAACGAATACTTCGATAATGAGGCACGTACAATCACTAATATTGCTGAGAAGAAAAATACGGTTCAAGACAAGCACACGCTTCTACCGATTCCCCTTCAAGCAATCGACTTAAGTGCAGGAGCACTTACGCAAAACCCAGGATACTAGTTTGAGTAAAGTTTTAGCATCCTAACCAAGAGGCACTCTTTCATTAGAGTGCCTTTTTTTATTTTTATAAGAAAAAGACTATGAGACTGATTTTTTTCTGGGGTATACTACTACTTACTACATTTTCGTTTGCTCAAAAACGTATCAGTGGTCAAGTACTTCACTCTTATACCAAAGAGCCTATTGAAGGAGCACTAATAGAGCTTGAAGGAATCTCTGTGGTAAGAATTATAACCAATTCAGAAGGAGGCTTCACGATTCCTATTAGCACTCAAGGAGACAACTTCCAACTTCGAATTGGAGGAATAGGGTTTAATCAGACTATCTATAACTATAATCAAAACGACGCTGTAGATGACCTCATCTATTATTTAGAACCCAGAGAAATACGCTTAAAAGAGATTAACGTAGAAGGCTATCGCGAACCTCAGCAACTTATTGAAAGAATGCTCAGTAGACGTAAAGAATACGAGGAAAAAAACTCAATTCAGGCGCTAGGCTTCTTTCGAGAACGCATTCAAAAACGAGGAAAGAATTTATCCTTAGCTGAAGCGGTGATAAGTCTTGTGAAACGACCAAATACTAGTGATCTCAATGACCTCGTATTTTTGAATCAGCTCCGAAAAGCAAATAATTATCGAACTATCGATTCGGTAGCCGTGAAATTGCAGGGCGGCCCCTTTAATATTCTCTACACTGATTTAGCCAAATACCCAGAAATTGTATTTGACGAGAACAATCTAGAGTTTTATAAATATACCTATTTAGGAACCTTCGATTATAATGAGCAAGAAGTGCTTCAAATAGCCTTCGAGCCAAGAAGCAGTTCTAAAAGCCCGAACTTCTCTGGAATATTATACCTCAATAAAGCCTCATTTGACTTAGTTCGAGCAGATTTAGATCTAGACGTTTCGAACAGAGAGAGAGCCTCTAGAATTTTCGTTAAAAAGAAACCTGAAGGAATGGATATTTGGCCCACCCAAATGCGGTATCAAATCGATTATGCTCCAAAGGGCGATCATTGGCTACTTCAGTATGGTAAAATTGACTTAGAATTTCGAGTTAATTGGAGATCTCGCCTATTTAGAAGAACCTATCAGATAGAGGCCGAAATGGCCATTACGGATTGGCTCGAAGACCGCAGTAAGGATCTGATTGATGACAAGGCGAGGCTTAGACCCAACAAGGTGCTCATTGAATCTCTTGAAGGGTTCTATGACCCACTTTTCTGGGAAAACTACACTATTATTGAGCCCGATTCAGAAATCGAAAAGGTTATCGCCAAAATAGAACGTCAATTGAAGCGTCTAAAATAGGGTGCTTGGCGTTAAAAGTGTCTTTCCTTTCGAATCACCGATGGTGTAATTAAATCCAGGATGAATCGCGAATCCTCCTGTTTCTCCATCTTTTCTAAGGGCAACAAATCCGGCTTGAAAATCCTTCACACGATCGCCACCTTTCTTAGCGATTCGACGAACCGCTTCTTCACAAGCCTCTTGAGGATGCATTCCCTGACGCATAAGCTCAACGATTAAAAAGCTTCCAACGCTTTTCAGGATTTCCTCTCCCATTCCCGTAGCTGTGGCTCCACCTACTTCGTTATCAATAAATAGTCCTGATCCGATAATGGGTGAATCACCGACACGGCCGCGCATCTTGTAAGCTAGGCCACTAGTAGTACATCCGCCTGAAATGTTACCTGCATTATCAATAGCCAACATGCCAATGGTATCGTGATTTTCAATATTAATAATCGGCTTATACTGGGCGGTTTCTAACCACTTTTCCCAGGCAGCTTTTGAAGATTCTGTCAACAAATTGGTCTTTTCAAAACCTTGTTCAAGGGCGAATTGCTGCGCGCCTTCTCCGGCGAGAATAACATGGGGTGAGTTCTCCATTACCTTTCGGGCTACCGAAATCGGGTGCTCAATCTCCTCTAGAAACACTACAGAGCCTGCGTTACCTTGAGCATCCATGATGCAAGCATCAAGGGTAACTCTTCCTTCTCGGTCTGGGAGCCCTCCTTTACCAACAGAGCTATTTGAAAGATCTGATTCTTCAACCCTACATCCCGCCTCAATAGCATCTAAGGCGCTAGCCGATTGGTTTAACTGTTCAAGCGCTGAGTCTACGGCATTAGGTACATTCCATGTAGCAATTACCTTAATACCACTGCCCTGATACTGTCTTACCGTATTCATCTTTGATTTAGCAAACAGAAGACTTGCCGAGCCCATGGCAGATAGCGAAAAGAAGGTTCTGCGTTTCATAGTTATTGATTTAGATCTAAAAGTTACTACATTGAAGCTAATAATAGCTATCTAATGATTGTTGAAATCTGTGTCGATTCTATCGATTCTGCCCTTATCGCCGAAAAATCAGGAGCCCATCGCATTGAACTTTGCGCGGCTTTAGCTCTCGGAGGTATTACTCCCTCCTGGGGCTTAATCGAAACAGCAGTCCAAAAACTGTCTATTGGTATTCATGTCTTGATACGCCCGAGAGGAGGAGATTTTACCTATTCTGATAGTGAAATCGATCTGATGGTCGCAGATATTGAAATGGCCAAATCTTTGGGGGTCAGTGGGATTGTTTCTGGGGTATTAAATAGCGATCATACCCTTGACATTAAAAACACTAGTCGATTAATAAATGCTGGAGGGGGTTTACCCTTTACCTTCCACAGAGCCTTCGATTGGATTCCAAATAAAGAGCAAGCCATTGGCCAGTTAGATGATCTCGGGGCACAGAGGATTCTCACATCAGGCGGATGTACCAAAGCTATCGATGCACTAGAGACTTTAACAACCTGGAATCGAAACTACAACCCCACCATTTTACCAGGTGGAGGAATAAACTCATCCAATTACAAGGTATTTAAAACTGCAGGATTCAAAGAAATTCACTTGTCTGCCACCAAAATTATTGACAAGGGTGAAGTCGAAATTCCTATGAATGCCCCAAAATACCTTGTTGAAAATGGTCGCATTTTAGGTGACAGCAAAGAGGTTTCAATCATTTGCAAGGGAGGCTAACTCACTTATATTGACACATTTCAATTATTTGGCTTAATTTTATACGATAACTATACTCAAATCACATGAAAACAATCAAATCATTAATGACTCTTGTAGCGATTCTTGCGCTATCTTTTGGCGTACAAGCTCAAGATGCTGACAACCGCTTTTCTTTTAGCACTGGTTTTACCGGAGTTGATGCCTTCCCAACGAACGCAACAAACGACTATGCTGGAGCCTTATTTCAAGACTTCTTCAAAGCAGGAGATAACTGGAATGTTGCTCCATCGGTAACCTACATTCAGGGAACTTACTATTTAGAAAATGGATTCTCTGTTGCTCTTAGAGGGAGTGCTAGTTCAATTTCTAAGTTAGGAACACAATCTGTTAAGGAAAGTTATATTGGAGCTGACGCATCTGTTCGTTACAACTTCTTAAGCGACACTAAATTTGATCCATATGTATTAGCTGGTGCTGGTAAATACTGGATGGGAGATTTCTCTTCAGGAACGGTTAACCTTGGAGCTGGTTTAAATATTTGGATTACTGATCACTTAGGTCTTACCTATGACAGTACGTTCAAACACACTCCTACTTCTTACGGAGTTTCTCACTTCCAACACGCATTTGGTATCGTAATCAGATAATCAAATCAGTACAACAAGTTAAAACCCGCCGATGGCGGGTTTTTTTATGTCTATTTTTTCTTGGTCATTTGATAGACCTCTTTGTAATATTCAGCAATCGGCGGGTAAGGTCCATACTTATGTTGCTCAAGAGGGAAACCATCTGCATACGGCCCATATGGGGTAGACATTGGCTTTCTTTTACGATCAGGAAAGTCTAAATCTAAGTGGTCTCTCAAGGGACGGTGGTGGCTATTCATATATCCGGCAACATCATAGGCATCTTCATCACTAAGTATCGCAGACTCATGTGTAATACCAAAAGGCATGTTGTACTTGATAAATTGCGCAGCAGTAATCACTCGATGCATTCCAGCTCCATTATTGTATGAGTATTCACCCCAAAGCGGAGGATATGTATACGAAGCCCCAGAAGTATCTGAACTAGCAAGACCTTGGCCGTTCGATTGATGACAAACCGTGCATTGCTGATTAAAAATGGTCTCACCTTTAACTAAATCGACGGCTCTATTAGGCAATTCAATCGGCTTTAAACCTGGAGCAACCGAAGAAGCATCTTCTCCGAAATAATCATCTAACCAAGAAATATATGCGAGCATCGATTTCATTTCCTTTCCGTCTTCAGGCAGTGGTAAACCATTCATACTTCGGGTCATACACCCGTTAATACGTTCAGATAAGGTACCTTCTTTATTCTCCCGGCCCCTAAATTGAGGAAATCGATTGGTGACACCTACTAGAGCGATTCCATAGGATTGGGTACCGCCTTGAAGATGGCAACTCGAACACCTTAAAACATTACCCGTATATCTCATTGACTCATCGTCAACGGCCATGCCAATAAGCTGATCGGTGTTGGTGATTAATTCATATCCGTACTGTATATCCTGAGACTGATATTGAACAGCATTTTCTAAGGTCATCTTTTTACTCAAGATAACTTCAGGAGATTCTACATATAAGCTATGCCAATCTTCTGTAGGACCAGAGGCCAAAACCCCGGTAAAAATTACGGCAACCATGAGCAATAATACAGTAGTTGTGACAGCAATTAACCGAGAAATTTGCCCTAGAACTTCTTTAAAATCAGGTTGGTTTGTACTCATTCGGCATCTAGTTATGGTTGTTACAAGAAATGTACACAATAGTATTTAATTCATCATAGATGATTTGCAACCTAGGTAACTCAACAAAATTTGGGTAAATTAAGTGATAGAAAACGGGCTATGAACACACGCTTAAAATCGTTTCAAAATAAGCTAGAGCAGCAACTCGAAAGAGAGTTCAAAAACTATGCGGAGCTGCACCAGTACAGCGTGAATAACCTGGCAGAATTCTGGCAATTTCTTGCTGAGTTTTTCGAAATTAATTTTTTTGACAAATCTCAGAAAACCTTAGAAACAGGAGATCACCTCATCGATACTCAATGGTTCACTGGGGCAACTTTAAGTTACACCTACGAGGTCTTTAAACACTTTAGATCAGATGGAATTGCCATTCATTACTCTGATGAAGAAGGCAACGTCCTTTCGGTGAGTTGGCCTTCACTTCTTGCTAAGGTTCTCCACTATAAAAATATCTTCGAGCAATATGGGCTTCAAAAAGGAGATCGAGTTGCTGGTTATGTCCTTAACCGGCCCGACACTGTTGCCGCCTTTTTAGCCGCTAATGCTTTAGGAGCGATTTGGGCAAGCTGTCCACCAGAATTTGGAGACAAGGCGGTTCAAGATCGATTTGAACTTATCGAACCCAAACTATTGGTTGCCCATACGGGCTATACTTTTCGGGGCAAGTACTTTGATCGATCAGAGGTTCTTCAAAAATTAAAAGAGAAGATTCCTAGTATTGAACATTCGATTGTCCTCGACCTCGATTTTACAGAAGAGTCTTACGATTTAGATCAACTAAGCTTCGAAAAAGTAGGGTTTGACCACCCGATCTGGATTTTATTTTCTTCAGGCACCACAGGCAAACCTAAAGCTATCACTCATCGCACCGGCGGAATGATTCTTGAGCATTGCAAAGCTCTAGGATTGCATCAAGATGTCCATAGTGGTGACCGTTATTTCTGGTACAGCACAACCGGATGGATGATGTATAATTACAGCCTAGGCTCACTACTTCTCGGTGCAACCTTATGCCTATATCACGGAGATTCATTCTACCCCAATCCTGACCAATTATGGGAATTCGCTCGTGCGTTTAAAGTCAATCATTTTGGTCATGGGTCAGTGTATTACAGCCACTTATTATCAAAATCCTCGAAGCTTAGTAACGCAGTACATCAGCCTCAGCTGAAAAGTATCGGGGCTACTGGATCTGTTTTACATAAAGAGATTGCAGCCGCTTTAAAACAGCGATTCCCAAATACCCATATCATCTCGCTTAGTGGAGGAACAGACGTTTGTTCTGCGTTTCTCGGAGGCCTGCCCGGATCAGAGTCAGAGCCTGGTGAATTACAATGCAAGCTTTTAGGAGCCGCCGTCGAAATTTTTGATGAGAAAGGCAAAAAAATAATTAATACTCCTGGGGAGCTCGTGCTAACTGCTCCACTAATCTCTATGCCCCTATATTTTTGGAATGACTCGAAGCATTCTAAATACCTCAGCAGTTATTACACCGACTACGAGAATATTTGGAAACACGGGGACTGGGCAGAGGAAACTACTCAAGGTAGTTTCATCATTTATGGCCGATCTGATGCCACGCTCAATAGACACGGGATACGTATCGGCACCGCAGAAATTGACCAAAGTTTAAAGCAATTAGAGGGTGTAGAAGACAGTCTAGTTCTTCACTTCAACCACAAAGGCCAAGATGAACTATTACTTTTCGTTAAGACTAGTAGGAACCTATCTACTCAGGACATCAATGACCATCTTAAAACCAATTTATCGCCAAGACATCAAGCCGATCGAATTTGGCAAGTCGATGATCTACCCTATACCCTGAGTGGGAAAAAACTAGAAATTCCTATTCGTAAGATTCTCGAAGGCCAACCCCCTACAGAGGTCGTTTCGTTAGACGCTCTTCGAAATCCTGAGGCAATTCAATTTTTTATTGACCTGAATAATACGCTCTATGAAAGTAAACACTGATATCTATTTATTAGCCGCAAAGCGCACACCTATAGCAAGTTTTGGTTCAGAACTGGCTTCTCTTACAGCAACTGATCTAGCCGCAGAAGCCATCAAAGCAACTCTTGAATCGGCTGGTGTTTCAGGACCAGAAGTAGAGGAAACTTTCTTGGGAAATGTTTGCGCTGCAGGTGTTGGTCAAGCCCCAGCCCGACAAGCGGCTCTAAAAGCAGGTATTTCTGAAAAATCACCTGCCACCACTATTAATAAGGTTTGTGCTTCTGGTTTAAAATCAATCATACTTGCAACCCAAGCACTACAATTGAATCAAAGAAAACTGGTGATAGCTGGCGGAGCTGAGAGCATGTCAAACATTCCCTACTACGATCGGGCGGCTCGTTGGGGGGTTAAATTCGGAGATCAGAAACTCATTGACGGTCTTGCCTATGATGGGCTTACCGATGCTACCGAAGGGGTCGCCATGGGAGTTTTAGCCGAGAGCGTTTGCAAAGAAAAAGGGATCAGCCGGGAAGCTCAAGACCAGTACAGTATAGACTCGTATAAACGCGCTCAAAGGGCATGGAAAGAGAAGTCCTTTAGCAATGAAGTTTGCCCCATATCGATTAGCAGCAGAAAAGGAGCGGTTCTTATCGATAAAGATGAAGAGTGCTTTAGAGTAAATTTTGATAAAGTATCACAGCTAAAACCGGCTTTTGACTCCGACGGCACGATTACCGCAGCGAATGCTTCAACGATTAATGATGGTGCCGCAGCGGTGCTCCTGGCAAATAGCGAAGGGCTTAAAACGATTTCGTCGAAACCTATTGCTCAGATTATTGGCTACAGCGAAACTTCGCTTACCCCTGCGGAGTTTACACTTGCTCCGATTGAGGCTACTAAAGCTTTGCTGGAGACTACCGATATTCCTTTAGAAGAGGTTGATCTTTTTGAGATCAACGAGGCCTTCGCAATGGTTCCTCTCGCATTTGCTGAAGCATTAAACGTTGGATTAGATAAGATTAACGTCAATGGTGGTGCAGTATCGCTCGGACATCCGATCGGTTGTTCAGGGGCTCGCATCGTTGTAACGCTTGTACATGCCTTAAGGGCTCGCAAGATGCGTTACGGTATCGCGGCGATTTGTAACGGAGGCGGAGGCGCGTCGGCTATACTTGTCGAAGCACTATAGCACCTATCTTTGTGCACATGAAATTAGTTTCAATAGAGGGAGCGGTAGAAATTCTAAAGCTAGATAAAGTAGTTGCTATACCTACCGAAACGGTATACGGATTAGCGGCTAATGCTTTTTCTGAAACGGCAGTTTCACGGGTTTTTGAGGCCAAAGGTAGACCGAGCTATAATCCTCTAATTGTGCATATTGCCGACTATGAGAGATTAACTGATCTGGTTTCATCTTTTCCTGAAAACGCAAAAATATTGGCCGACAAATTCTGGCCTGGTCCACTGACCCTATTGCTAACCAAAAGAGATAGTGTGTCAGACCAAATCACGGCAGGTAAACCAACTGTGGCGATTCGAATGCCTAGTCATCCGATTGCTCAAGATTTATTGAAGAAACTAGACTTTCCTCTGGTTGCGCCAAGTGCGAATCGATTCAAACACATCAGCCCTACTAAGCCTTCTCATGTTTTGGACAGTTTGGGCGCTGAGGTATCCATTATTGACGGTGGTGAATGTAAGCTTGGGTTAGAATCTACCATCGTTGGATTCGATGATCATGGCAGACCAGTGGTTTATAGACAGGGAACTATTTCATTAGAGTCTTTACAAGAAGTTTTACCCGAAACTTATCTATTGCACCAATCATCAAGTGCTAAAGAATCGATTGTAGCTCCGGGAATGATCAAAAGGCATTATGCGCCGAATACCCCATTGAGAATCGTTGATTCTATTGAGAAGCACTTAGAAGAATTTGGAATCGTGAATAAAATTGGTGTCATCTATCCAACCCATACGAAACCACATCAACTTGCCACGCAGACCATAGCGCTTTCAAGAGGAGGAGATCTGAATGAAATAGCCGAAAAGCTCTATGCCGCATTTCATCAATTAGATAAACAGAACCTAGACTATTTGATCATTGAGCGTTTCGAAAATATCGGATTAGGTAGAACCTTAAACGATAAAATCACCAGAGCCTCGAGTGAAGACTAGATTTATCTAGTGCGTTGGTCTATTGAATATCTCCCTGCTCCCATTAAAGCAACACATAGAAATCCCACTAAATAAAGTAGTGCCATTTCCTTCTTTGCTAGTGGATCGGCACCATGCGCGATAAATGCAGCAACGGCCATAGCAAAGGAGGTAATCAGCGCCATGATGCGAGTTTTAAAACCAACAATGATAAAAATTGGGGCAACGAGTTCTGCAAAAGTTACCAGATAAAGAGATAGTGTACTACCTAACCCTATAGGATCCCCAAAACTCAAATTCCCTTCAAGAATGCGTTCGAACTTTGACCACCCGTGAGTCATCATAAGTAATGAAAATACAATACGTAAAAGGGCCAAAGAACTGTCGTGAAATCGAGTCATCTATTTTAAAAATTAATGGTTGGTGCCTAAATTTATATAAAAAGAAAATGAAAAAATTTATCGTTGTTTTATTAGCCGGCCTATTCGTTAGCAGCTTACTTATCTCATGTAAAGCAATGAACACCTTAAAGAAAGGTGAGGATGCAGAAATTACGACTCCTCCAAATGTAGGGTCAAACAAGCTCTCTAAAAAACGTCAATAAACCGAGGTTTAAACACGACAAGTATTTTAACAAATTCACTATCTTTTCATAGCTAAAATCACATTTAGTTATGAAAAAACCTGAGTCGTTAATGATGTCTCTGGGCTATGTTCCTGAATGGAGCGAAGGCTCAGTGAAACCCCCAATATTTCAAACCTCAACCTTCGGATTTAAAACTGCCGAAGAGGGCAAACGATTTTTCGAAATAGCCTACGGTAAATCATCTCTCGAGCCAGGAGAACAAATGGGGCTTATCTATTCTCGACTGAATAACCCAAACATGCAGATTCTCGAGGAGCGCCTGGCTGTCCTTGAACACAGTGAAGAAGCAGCAGCATTTGTGAGCGGGATGAGTGCAATCTCTACGGTTATGCTTGCGTATCTTAAGCCAGGGGACACCCTCATTTTCAGCAATGAAGTCTATGGAGGAACGCACCACTTCGTTCATCATTATCTCAAATCTATAGGCGTAAACGTTCTCTCTATCCTAGATTGGAGCGACCCCAAACAAATCGAACAAACACTTGAGTCTAAAGGACTCATTGACAAGATTGCCATGATTTATTGCGAAACACCTGCCAACCCTACCAACACCCTTGTTGATTTAGAAGCGGTGGTCCGATTAAAGAAGCAGCTCGAATCACGACTAGAAAAAACGGTGATCATGGCGGTAGACAATACCTATCTCGGGCCTATATGGCAAAAACCTTTGGAATTCGGGGCCGACCTCGTCTGTTACTCTGCCACTAAATTCTTGAACGGGCACAGTGACGTGATTGCAGGAGCGGTAATGGGGAGTAGAGAAGCTATTGGGCCGGTCAAAGGGCTAAGAACCTTTCTAGGCGGGATGATCGCTCCTTACACCGCATGGTTATTAACCAGAAGTCTAGAAACACTCCATGTACGAATGAACTATCAAACTGAGAATGCACAGAGACTCGCTCAGTTTTTAGAAGGTCATTCTAAGGTGAAGAAAGTTTTGTTTCCCGGCTTAGAAAGCATGTCTGATAGCCAGAAAGAAATTTATCATAAGCAATGCAAATCGCCCGGCGCAATGATCAGTATAGTGCTGCATGGAGGCGAGGCCGAAGCTTTTCGCTTTCTAAATGCACTTAAATTAATCAAACTCGCGGTGAGCTTAGGCAGTAATGAAAGTTTAGCCCAACACCCACATTCAATGACTCACTCAGACGTACCTGATGAGGAAAAAGCGCAGATGGGTATCGAACTCTCTTTAGTGCGAATCAGCGTAGGAATCGAGCACGCTGATGACCTCATTGAAGATTTAAAACAAGCCTTAGAGAACGTGTGATCTATCGAATCGTATTTATCGTTTTGACAGCTAGTCTTGGCGGATGTTCTACCCCAAAATCTCAAGGAGAATTAGTAGTCGAAGAATCTATTCTTGCCCATGGAGGATTGAATAACTATACTAATCTCCAAGATTTCAGGTACGAAAAAACGAGTTATACCCTAAACGCTCAAGAAGTAATCAATGATACTCTCGTTCAGCAATTTGAGATACCCAGGTTGGGTACAACTATTTTAATCACCGAGGATTCACTCCGAATAACACTCCAAAACGAAAACATTCAGACCTCAAAAGAATTAAATAGTGACCAACAGAACTACAAGAGTATTGTCGAGGGAGCCAATTTTGTCTTTTTTCAGCCTTTTAAATTAAAGGATAAGGGAGCTCAAATTGAATACTTGGGATTGAAAAGCCCTGGCTTCTCAGAAGAGCCCTTAGAACAAATAAGGGTGACCTATCCTAATTCGAGTGACATCTGGTATTTCTTCTTTGACCACGAAACCAAATATGTATTGGCCAATGCCGTAGATCATAACAGAAAAGTAAGTCTCATTCTGAATGACTCGCTACAATGGCATAAAAATCTACTGGTTCATAGCCGACGCAGGAGCTTTCTAAGTAATTCAAATTTTGAACTAATTCGGCTTCAAGCGAGCTACAAATACAAAATGCTGAGCGTAGAATAACCAAAGGTTCGGCATTTATGATACCTTTGGTGTCAATAAATTGATTGAAACTTGAGACTTTACTCAAGAAAATAGCATGCTATTTAACCCTAAATATTTCTACAGACTTTCGTTTTGGACGAGTTTGTTCTGTTTTCTTCTTCTGATTTACGATTTCGGATTTCACTCGTCGATAACAGAAAGTTTCGATCTAGACCTCTTCTATTACTACGCATTACTAGTAGGGTTAGTAAGTTCTGTACTTACCTATATCAACGATCGCAAAAGAATCTATCAGCGAATTGCAATTCTTGACGGTCTTTCTGGTCTTTTTTCGGGAGTCCTTTTAGCACTCCATTTTTTTACTCCAGAGAATTATGAATTTAGACAG
>JAHEKV010000026.1:1957-6165 GCA_024638165.1 Flavobacteriaceae bacterium | reverse complement strand
TAGATAAAAAACACATCGACCGGTTTCATACTTTCTTCTCCTACCACCTCAGATAACGACTTCGGATACTGTCCGGGTAGAACCGCCCAACCTTCACTCTTCGAATAATCTGGATTTTTAGGAGTGTCTACCGAGCTAAACGGAACTATCTTTGCAGAACTACAACTGAGTAGAAAGACACTGAGAATAATAAGTAACCACTTGTATTTCATAGCTTTTGAATCGAGTAGTAAATTTAATGAATCAAGATTAGAATGAAATCACGCAAAGTTTTTATGAACACCTTTTTTCTTTCGTTAATTGTATCGATAATTAGCGCCTGCTCCTCAGGCACTGACCCAATTAGCACCCCTGAGCCCTCAACCCCAAAATCATTTACAGAGGTTGTTATCTTTTCAGTGAACGATGTTCATGGCCGTATTTACAATTTTCCTAAACTCAAAACACTGCTCGATCAGGAGCGAGAAAAGAATAATCACGTGTTCTTTGTGAGCGCTGGAGACCTATTTTCAGGTAACCCGATCGTTGACTTTCACCCTGATAAAGGTTTTCCTCTAATAGATCTGTTATCTAAAACAGGCTTAGATGTAAATGTCATTGGTAATCATGAATTTGATTACGGACAAGAGGCTTTAACAGCAAGAATGAATCAAGCGAGCTTTGAATTTGTTTGTTATAACGTAGACGGAGGCTCAGGAGCCCTAGCTCAAGTACCCGAATACACCCTCATTGAAAAAGGAGGTGTGAAAATCGCTTTTGTAGGTGTTGTTGAAACGAGTAGCCCGGGCGGCTACCCACTGACACACCCAAGAAAAATAGAAGGTCTCACCTTTGTGGATGGAAATGAGGGATTTGGCAAATTTGCCAACCTCAAGAACGAAACTGGAGCTGATTTATTGGTGGCGCTAACACATCAGGGCGAGGTTAGTGACGAAGCCCTACTTCGAGCGAATCCTTTTATTGATCTTGTTATTGGCGGTCACACCAATAAAGAATATGGTATTGCTATCGGAGAAGATTTTATGGTGATGTCTGGTGCCCATCTAGAAACGGTAGGTAAAACCTCTATTAAGCTTTATGAAGATGGATCTACTGACTTCTCATGGCAACTCATCAACCTAGATAACTTAAACATCGCTGAGAACACAGAAATCGCAGACCTGGTTGAGGCATACAACAACAAACCAGAGTTCTATGAAGCGATCGGTAGCTCTGCAATCAATCACTCGAGAGATGAGACGGCTTGTTTTTATACCGATGCCCTAAGACAAGTGTCAGGCTCAGATTTTATCATTCAAAACAGAGGCGGAGTAAGAGCTAACCTAGACCAAGGAGAGGTAACACCTTTCGATATTTATACCATTGATCCCTTTGGAAATGGGTTTGAAACCTACAACTTCACAGTTGGTGAAATGGAGAATGTACTAGAGTCTATACCCACCAGTTATAGCTATTCAACCCACTACAATTTGATTTTTCAAGGAGATCAAATCGAGATTGCAGATGCTAATGGGAATTTACTTGACGACAGTACTGAAGTTACCTTGAGTATTAACGATTACCTTACTAACGTGTTCTCTTCGCTTTTCGATCAGCCTAGTTTTGTATATGAATTAACTACAGCAGACTATCTCATAGAGTTTTTTAGGTCACATGCTGCAGGGCCAGTCGATTATAGTGGCTGTACGAATTAGAACAATAGCATTATAAAAAAGGCTCCTTTCGGGAGCCTTTTTTATGAAGTATTATTTCTTATCGCTACAGTTTTAACGGCGAATCTACGCTCTCTTCATAAGACTTGTAGTATTCAGTGATCAGAAGTGTCACCGCATTTAAGAAATCTTTAGACTCGAGTAATAGACTAAAATATAACGTGGTGTTCTTTGGGCTTGAACCCTCATTACGAATATCGGTAACGTGAGCATTGATTTTAGCCGTAATGTTATTTTCTAACTGATCTTTCTTGTCTAGAATTTCAGTGATATCCTCTGCGCTGAAGTTTTTGATCGAGTCTTCGGTGTGAATGAAAAAGTCGCGTTCAAATTGCTCCTTAATTTCTCTAAGGTCACGAAGTTGGGTGTATCTAAGCTTGTTGTGATTGTTAGCGACGTGATCGTAACACATTTTTGATATGTACTCTAGGGATTGACTAATATTATTCAGCTGATTCACCAACTGAATATAGAAAGCACTGGCTTTGACACTAGAATCTTCTAAGTTCTGAATGAAGTGAAAAACACTCGCTCGAACATCTTCAACCTCCTCAGATAATGAAATAACTTCTTTACGACCTTGTTTTAGGGTCTCAAAATCATGCTTGCTTAATCCCTCAATATTCAGATTGATAATACTCTTTGAGCGAAGAATTACGTTTTCTACGTTTTTCGCACTCTCGTTGATTACTCCCTTTACCGTAATACTTTCGGCACGTTTGATGTCGTAGCTTTCGGCTTCTTCTTTCATTTTCTTGTTGTAGGCAAGATAATTTCTGATAATAATTGTGGCAGCAGCCACTAGAAGAAGAATAATTGCGGTTCCTCTACCGAAGTAAATAAGCGTTAGAATTACTGCAGAACTTGTAAGAGCGATAATAGCGGTACCGAACCATCCGCCGATTACGTTTAGAACTCCAGCTACACGGTAAACAGCACTTTCTGTACCCCAAGCTCGGTCGGCAAGAGAGGTTCCCATAGCCACCATAAAGGTAACATAGGTAGTTGAAAGTGGTAATTTTAATGAAGTTGCTATAGAGATTAGGATTCCTGCGACCGCCATATTAACCGAGGCTCGAACTACATCGAAGGCAGGAGGTTGCTCGTTATTTTTATATACAATATTCTTTGTAGCAGGTCGTTCGAACCGATTGTTAATACGATCCAATAAAGGTTGTGGTACGGCTCGGGTGACATACTGACTAAATTGAATGCTGATTCGCACCACCGTACGAGAGAGGTAATTGGGTTTGAATCGTTCACGGGCTTCCCCTTCTCGAGAAAGGTTGATTTGTGTATCTGCTACATAGCGTGCTTTCTTAGAAAACCAAAGGGTTAGAATCATAATCATCCCAGAGGCTAACAGAAAGGCTGTTGGTGCTTGTACCTTGGCGCTAAGAGCCTCCATGCTGAATTCGCCGGGTAACATCCCTGACATTTGCCAGGCTTCAAACGATTGATACGCAGCAAGTGGTACCCCTACGAAATTCACTAGATCATTACCGGCAAAGGCTAGCGCAAGCGAGAAAGTTCCTGCTCCGATAATAAACTTATACATATCAAGTTTAGCTACGAGTAGACCTAGGGACACTAAGAAAAAGAAAAGAAAGGCAACCGTTCCAACTAGCAGCGTATTACTTTCGATAAAGTTCATTAAAGATAGTCCACCAGTAAAACTATAGGTCTGACTAGAAAACGCAGTTCCTTTGATTCCCTTAATAAGAATAAAATAACTGATTGAGGCTAAAGAAATACCTCCGAATGAAGCATTGGCAAGTTTCGAGCGTCCTTGAAAATTAAAGGATAGCCATAGACGAGTCACCCATTGAACGAGAACACCAATATTGAAAGCAATAAAAACAGAAAGAAGTATTCCAGTGATGATTTGGAGTGCTTTTTCGTCGTTGATATATTGAAGAATCGTCGATAGTTCGGCCCCGCTTTTTACAATTTTGATGTAAGACATCGCTAGAGCTGCCCCTAGTAATTCAAATACGATTGAAACGGTGGTTGAAGTCGGAAGCCCTATGGTATTAAAAAAATCAAGCAGTAAAATATCGGTGATCATTACTGCCAGAAACACGAACATGATTTCGTCGAAGTAGAAGAGCTCTGGGTTGAAGATTCCTTTTCTAGCTACTTCCATCATCCCACTAGAGAATATGGCTCCAAAAGCCACCCCTACAGAGGCTACAATCATGATCGATCGAAACGAGATGACTTTTGACCCGATTGCAGAATTTAAAAAGTTTACCGCGTCATTACTCACTCCGACCACGAGGTCAGCGATCGCCAAAACAGCTAGTGCAATCAGCACATACAAGAAAAAGTTCTCCATAGATGGCAGCAAATATCGACAAACCTAACCACAAAAGACCGAGCTAAGGTTTCAAAATGGTTAAATCAGAGGCCCTAAGTCAATAGATTTCCATTTTCGTCCCATTCTGCCTTGTCGTTTCGGCGGCTGACATCGAGGAATTTTGGTACCCAACTTTC
>JAHEKV010000026.1:0-1857 GCA_024638165.1 Flavobacteriaceae bacterium | reverse complement strand
GGGTTAGACCAATCACAGCCTGAAAGAAGTAGTCCTGAGGCGATCGATCCTGCTGCTAAATATTTTAAACTTTCTCTGCGATTCATAATTAGAAGTTTTGTTGTTTGAATTGATCGACGATATAATCGGATGTTCTCCACGACAGGGCTAAGATGGTCCACGTGGGGTTTTTATCTGCCTGAGAAACAAAAGGCCCAGCATCGACAACGAAGACATTATCTACATCGTGTAGGCGTTCGAACTCATTTACGACAGATTGCTTAGGATCACTTCCCATGCGGGTGGTTCCAACTTCGTGAATGATTCGTCCCGGTTTATGAAGCCCATAATCACTCTCTTTGCCGGGCTTATCGCCAAGAGGGATTCCTCCCATATTTACAATGATTTCTTCGAAAGTGTCGTGCATGTGTCTTGCTTGCTTGCGCTCCTCGTCACTCCATTGATAGTGAAAACGCAGCACAGGAATTCCCCATTGATCGACTTTTTCTGGGTCGATTTCACAATAGTTCTCTTTGCGAGCGATTGATTCTCCTCTACCCGACATACCGACCATTGATCCGTAGTACTTTCGGATATCTTTTCGTAAGTGATCTCCATACCCGCCGACACGTTCTCCAAAGAAACGATTGAGGTCATTTGGATTGAATCCAAATCCATAGCTCGGCATGCCAAGACCACCCCACACTTCAATATGGTAGCCTCGAGCGAAATCAAGATTTTTATTGTCTAACCACCAAGGTGAGTATAGGTGCATACCACCCACTCCGTCTTCGTTGTAGATTTCACGATCCATAAGAGCAGGAACAAACCCCATTCGATCAGCTCCTGTCGAGTCGTGTAAGTATTTTCCAATGAGACCGCTACTGTTACCTAGGCCGTTGGGATGCACCGCGCTTTTTGAGTTGAGCAGAATACGCGCTGAGCTGCACGCTGAGGCTGCTAACACGACGACCTTACCTTTTAGCTCATAATCTTTTCCGCTAGCCTTGTCGATATAGCTTACTCCATTTGCCCGACCATTACCGTCGGTTAGCACTTCTCGAACCATTGCTCCTGTATACAGGTCGATTTGTCCTCCATTTTTCTGAGCAGGAAAGATTAGACAAGACCCCGCTGAGAAATCGGCATATACTTGGCAAGAGCGATTGCACTGATTGCAATAGAAACAAACGCCCCGCTCATCATTAATACGCTTAGTAACAATAGAAAGTCTTGAGGGCATTACTTTCACTCCAGCCATTTCGGCACCCTTCTTATAATATAATTCGTGCAATCTAGGTTTTGGAGCCGGTAAAAAGAACCCGTCGGGTTCGTTATAAATACCTTCTTTGCTTCCAAAGATTCCGATCAGTTTATCTACTTTATCGTAATAAGGCTTCACATCCTCGTAGTCAATCGGCCAATCTTCACCAACGCCATCACGTGATTTAGATTTAAAATCTAGCGGGCCGAAGCGAAGCGAGATCCGCCCCCAGTGATTGGTGCGACCTCCGAGCATTCTTGCTCTAAACCAGTCAAACTGGGTTCCTTCTACGTTAGTATAGGGTTCCCCTTCAATGTCCCATCCACCGTAAAGCGCATCGAAATCTCCAAAGGCGCGATGTATACTTGAGCCGCGTCTGGGTGATTCATAAGGCCATTTGAGCTGGGTTTGTTGTTCTGGATTTGCAGGATCAAAATGATCTCCGGCTTCAACGACGGCTACTTTAAGGCCAGCCTCAGATAACACTTTGGTGGCCATACCACCGCCAGCACCCGAACCGACAATAATTACATCGTAAACTTTCTTTGAAGAAATGATTTCCATAGGCTAGATATTCTGTCTTTCAATGTAGTATACTTTTCGATGAGATGAAA
>JAHEKV010000034.1 GCA_024638165.1 Flavobacteriaceae bacterium | reverse complement strand
ATTTTTCCGTAAAGTTTTCCATCTTCAACGTATAGAAGAATTTCTGATTTCTCTCTTCCTGTTTCATCATCAATAGTGACCCAACGGCCCTCAATGTCTGGAGTCTGAAAGAAGAGTACAAGTGAAAGTAATAGTGATACCATTTTTTCTTTCTAAATTAGGTAAGATGTTAAAAACCAGCAGTATGAATTTGAAAAAATTACGTTCTATTAGTCAATCCCTAATCGTTTTAGGAGTGCTGCTGTTTAACACCCATGCCTACGCTCAAGAGGAAAACAACTTTAAACTCGATCCTTCAACGAGCATGCTGATGACAGGTAAAGGCCCTGGTCAAGACGGGTCGATCAATCCTTTTACAGGTCAAGATTGCGTGGCGGTAGTAGCGAACTTAGCGAAGACTCCATTTTCGGTTAGAATTCAACAAAAAGGTATTGTGCTAAGAACTATTTCGGTAGAAAAAAAAGAAACGAAAAGAATCTCCCTGGGTGCCCAAGAAGAACTTTATATCGACACCCCTAACAAGACCACCCGATTTACGATTAACTACGAACAACCTAATTAAAATCTAAACCAATGAATAAACTACTCACCACCCTGCTAGCCCTATTAGTGTTCTCGTGCACAAAACCAGCTCCGCAACCGAAGCTATCCTTAGCTCAATGGTCGCTCCACCGCATGATATGGGAGAAAAATATTTCACCTTACGATTTCGCCGAATACGCACACAACCTGGGATTTAAAGGGCTAGAATATGTAAATCAGCTGTATCCTGAGGTAATGCTTGCAGAAGACAAAGCCGCTGCCATCGAAGATTTTGTGGCTAAGAATAATGAACTCGCCAAAAAGTATAAGCTTCAAAATGTACTGATCATGATTGATGGAGAAGGAAGTCTCTCTGTAGAAGATGAAACCGAGCGTTCTAAAGCTTTAGAAAACCACAAGATATGGGTAGATGCAGCCTCGGCGATGAACTGCTCTGCTATTCGTGTCAACCTTCATGGATCCAATGATTTTGAAACTTGGAGCGCAGCGTCGGTGAAGAGTCTTACTGAACTAGCCAATTATGGAGCCGATAAAAACATTAATATTCTAGTTGAAAATCACGGTCGATTAAGCTCTAATGGTGAAGCGCTCATGCAGGTAATTAACCGTGTTGACCTCCCCAATTGTGGCACCCTTCCCGATTACGGTAACTTTTGTATTGCTGAGGACGGATACGGATCAATCACCGACGAAAATTGCTCTGAGGTTTACGATATCTATAAAGGCGTTGAAGAAATGATGCCAAAAGCAATGGCTTTAAGTGCGAAGTCTTTTGACTTTGACTCAGAAGGCAATGAAATTAATATTGATTATGCACGAATGCTAACCATTGCCAAAAAATACAATTATCAGGGCTTCATAGGTATTGAATATGAGGGTAATGACCTACCTGAAATTGAAGGAATTGTAGCTACACGTAATCTAGTACTTAAAAACCTTAGCGCAAATGAAAACTAGAACCCTTCTTACCCTCGTATTAGGATGGTTTAGCCTACTACTTAGCGCACAATCACCACTAGGCGGATGGCAAGCAACGACGACCGACTCCAACGGTAACGAATTAAATGTTTCGAGTATTGTCACCGAAACACACCAAGTGATTACATGGTACGACACCAGCGGAGACTTTATTAAAACCATGGGCGGATCATGGACCCTCTATGGCGATCGCTGGCAATTAAACGTTGAATTTGACTCTGAAACCCCCGACAATGTTGGAAGCACCAAAGAGTTTACAATCATTCCCAACGCAAAAGGCTATCATCTTTTGCCATTAGATCTGACGTTCAAACAAATCGACAATGGTTATCCAGGCAAACTCATGGGAGCCTGGCAAATGACGGGAAGAAAGCGCGGAGAAGAAATGACTTCTAGACCCATCAACCAGGCACGAAGAACACTAAAATTACTCTCAGGAAAACGATTTCAATGGATTGCTTTTAACGTAGAAACTAAAGAATTCTCTGGAACTGGTGGAGGAACTTACACTACTGAAGATGGCACCTACACCGAAAATATTGAGTTTTTCTCCAGAGATCGTTCGAGGGTAGGGGCTTCGTTAGCATTTACTTATGAAGTTATCGACGGACACTGGCATCATTCAGGCTTAAGCAGTAAGGGGAGCCCTATTTATGAAATTTGGAGTAAATAATGTGGGGAGCTAACGAGTGGACCGACCGAATGTTTCGAAAATATTGGTGGCTTTTACTACTAATAATAATTGCTTATTTGACCATTAAGCTAACTACAGCTTAGTCATCTTATCGAGTGCCAATAGAGAATTCAGCAATAGCTGTGTTCCATTGGCAATGTCCTCAGGGGTTGAATACTCCAAAGGCGAATGACTGATCCCCTCATAACTGGGAATAAAAATCATACCCGTTGGCCCAATCATCGCCATATCTTGGGCGTCATGACCGGCTCCACTAGGCAGGCTCAATTGAGTATATCCTAAACTCTTGGCTTGATCGCTGATTACTTTACGAATTCGATCATCCATCATCGCAGGCGGACTAGTCGCATCAATAGGAGCAAATTCAAACGTGGTTTGATATTTTTCTTCAATAGCCTTTGCGCTTGATACAATCGCTTCATAAACCTCTTTGATACGATCTGAGCTCAAGTCTCTGATTTCTAAACTCATTCTAACCTCACCTGGGATTACATTGGGGGCTCCAGGAAGCGCTTGTATCCGACCCACAGTAGCCACTTGATTTCCTTCGATACTCTTAGCTATTCTGTTGACACTTAAAATAAATTCGGCCGATGCCAGCATCGCATCCTTTCTTTTATTCATGGGGGTAGTACCGGCATGGTTAGCAAATCCTCTGACCACTACGTCCCACCATTTGAGGCCTACAATCCCTTCAACAACGCCGACATCAATACCTTGATCGTACAGGTTTGAGCCCTGCTCGATATGTAGTTCGATAAAGGCGTGTAGATCTTCTTTGCTTCGTTTTACTGAGAAAATAGTCGCTGAATCTCCGCCTAGGCGATTAACACCTTCAGCATTGGTATAGCCTGAAGAGGTTTTTACTTTAAGTGTCCCTTCATCAATCTTACCAGCGAGTGCGCGACTACCAAATACCCCACCTTCTTCATTGGTGAAGATCAATAATTCAAAGTCGTGATTCGTTTCAATCTTCTGTTCAACTAGTGTTTGCATTACCTCCAGTGCAGCCATACTTCCCACTTGCCCATCGTAATGGCCGCCATTAGGCACCGCATCAATATGAGAACCAAAAGCAACAACCTTTGATAAACCTTTTCTGCCTTTTCTAATCGCTGAAATGTTACCTGCAGCATCGATTTGAACTTCAACTCCAAGATCATTTAAGCGTTTAATCACATAGGCTCTTGCGTCTAGTTCGTGATCACTATAAGCTACACGATCATTTCCTCCCTCATCGTTGATTCCAAAGGTTTTTAGCGTCTCTAAGTTTTGAATTACTCGCTCAGTATTTATTTGATATTGTGCAGAAGAAATCGAGAAGAAAAATAGTAGGAAAAAGGTGAATAGCGCTGATCTCATGATAAACTTATTTACGGTCATTGTAATTTTTTCGAGCGTCTTTAAAGTGATTAAAAACGGTATTGACAAAAGTCAAAATAAGACCTACTCCAAGGCCAATGTAGATAATGGTAAATATCTTACCTAGATCTGTTTTTGGCGCAAAGTCTCCATATCCAATCGTGGTTAAGGTAATCGATGCAAAATAAAGCGCATCAATAAATCGCCAACCCTCTGCATACATATAGAAAAAGGCTCCTCCAAAAAGTATGATTACCGAAGCCCCAAGGAGGCTTCGGTAATCTTTGTCTTGAATAAACTCAATAAAGGTTCGTATAAAAAATCGCAACGGATGATGATTAAAAGGTTTACTCTACAATCTTGACATCGACAGAAGTACGCGCTTGCCACCCTGTGACATCTGTAATTGAAAGTGCTAGGTGATAATCCCCAGTGTCCGCTCCATCAGGAATGATAAGATCAATATCTAACTCATAATTAGTATTCCCTTGAGGTATCCGACCGTTAGTAGAAAAAACGAAAGGATTTGTCGGAGATTTCTGTTCTTCTAAAATACATTCTCCTGCTTGATCGTCATGCGTATGGTGATCAAAATTGTGATGCATTTCAATAGAATAACTCGCCAATTCTAAGTTATCAGCAACCTTAGCTTTGATTGTATAGCTTTGTCCTAACCCGAGATTTTCACAAGTCTGTGGAAACCCACTAGCGTAGTTAACCGTAATCGTTGGCTTCTCTTCATCGATCTCTGTCTCGGTGCAAGAAACAAGCGCTAAGACAAATAAGCCCAGCAAAAATCGACTCCATTGATCAGAACTCTTCATAAACTTTTAAGCATTAATTATATATACCAAGGTAGTAATATTACTCCTCTTCAACTACCATGTCGAAATGCTCTTCGGCAGTGGTGCTGTTACCAGCCTCATCCGTAACAATTATATAAACATGATACTCTCCTAGTGCAGCGTTTGCTGGCACCGCAATGTCTTCATGTAATTCCGCATTTAATACTTGATATCTAGCGTCAGTATACACTTGTTCAAATTCCCAAGTAACTTCACCTTCTCCTGGTGTAACCTCGTCGCTGTGAATGTCAATCGTGATCGTTTCGATACGAGCAAAAGCTAAAATATCAGCTCCGATATGCAGAGACTCACCTGGATGAGCAATACCCTCATCGGCATGTACATCCTCGGCTCCTTCATCGTGAGCAGCTCCTACTTCTATATTCGAAATTACAGGCGGTTGAATTTCATCATCAGTACATGAAGTGATTAAAATAGTCGTTAGAAAAGCGAAAAAGATTGATTTTAAAGTCGATTTCATAATGTGTTGTTTTTAAAAATTATAAGTAATTGATAAAGAAAAATTTCGTGCGGGTTCAGGTACATCAATCAACCTGTAAAAGCTAGTATGATCGAAATACTTTGTGTTAAATAAATTATTGATCTTGAATCGTAGGTTAATTGGGCTAGAGTAATTGTTAAAATGTAATTCAGAGAGCAGCGACAGGTTAAATAGTTGATATCCTGGTGTTTTTTCTTCAGGTGGAACAATTCGATTCTGTGCTGCAGTGATTCGATAGTCGGTAATCAAACGAGTCTTCTTGAATACTTTACCAGAATTAAAACTCTTTGCGAGCGATAATAGGCTAGATAATGGCGGGTTAAAAGGAAGCGTAAACCCCTTTTTTGAGCCATTTAATTGCTCCGCATAAACATACTCCACTGAGGTATCCAAACTAAGTGACTGGTTAAGCGTGATTCCCAATGATAGTTCTCCTCCATATCGAAGTACCTGAGCCTGCTTATAAGCGTAAACTTGAAGGGTTTCGTAATAATCAGCAGTAGGATTTAAATAGATGAAGTTGGTGAAATAGTTCACAAATGGACTAAAACCAAATTGCATCATCTCCCCTGTCTGGTTCCATTCAAAATCGAATTGATACGATTCCTCCGCTTTTAGATCAAGCTGTCCTCGTTCGAATCGATACATATGATAATTGACTCCATCAGACGCGAGTTCATTAGCTAAAGGTATTCTAAAGCTCTTTCCTAAATTGAATTTCAGCGCCGTACGTTCTTTGAGATAACTCATCCCTACTGATCCGCTATAACTACCAAAACTAAGGTCTTCGTCTGAGGCTCGTTGCAGATTCTGAAACTCAAAGTTATCTGCCGAATTCTCTACAGGTGTCTGAAACCAATCTACATAAGCATCCGTCATTACTCGACCGACATCATACCTGAGACCTCCTTGAAGGTGTAAATACTCTGATAGCCGGATATGATCAAAGGCGAAAACCCCCGCGGTGAATCGTTTAAACGATGGGATTAAGAAACCCCATCCGCCAATACGGTTGTTCTGAATTTCTCCATTAAACCCAAATGACAACTCGTGAGCTCCTCTATTCTCTAGAGAATTATGGATGTTTAAGGTGTAGGTATTCTTAGAAAAAATACGCTCTACTGAACTTGTTGGCTTAGGCATGTACCCATGTGGAACAGGCTCTGACTGCTCGGTACGCTCATTGTTTTGGAATCCAAAATCAATCTGCAAGGTGCTATTAGGTCTAAAGAATTGAAAGTTCTGAATCCACTTAAAATGATTCACCTCGTGAAAAGGCAAATCCACATCTCGAAAAGAAGCATCATAATCAATCGATGACGAGCGTACTTCAAGACCATGAGCATTCGCAAAGAAACCGTTATTTCCGTTCACGTTAGTAAGCGAGGTTTCAGATTTGAAGTTTTCGCCTATAAAACCAAAAGTCAGTCCGAAATTCGTCTCATTCCCGGCTGTATTTCGAATGCGATTATCAGCCAATTCAAAGACGTAATTATCATATAACACTCGATTGGTAGGAACCTTATAATCTGCATAATCACGATAAGTAACTCTAGCCCGATAATACCAATTTTCATTTCTAGCTACAATCGATGAAGAGACTCCGATCAGTTCGTTGTTGGTTTCACCAGTGAGGTTAATATCACCGCTAAAACTATTCTTCGCTGGGGTTTGTGGTGGACGAATATCGATCACCCCCCCAATAGCATCTGAACCATAGAGTAAGGATGCCGGTCCTTTAATAATTTGAACATCCTCTACTGCATACTGATCAATCTCTAAACCATGATCATTTCCCC
>JAHEKV010000007.1 GCA_024638165.1 Flavobacteriaceae bacterium | reverse complement strand
CATAGCATTTCTGGCACTTCTGTCCAGCACATAAAGTGATTAAAACCTAGAGTCTCGATAGCTATTGACTTCTCATTCTTTAAAATGAGTCGTGTCGAATCGGCAACTTCAAAGGCTTTAGAACCTGCGTCTAATACATTCTGTAGGGTGTGTGTCTGTTGATCAACGATAAGTTCGGCTTGATAATCAGAGTTAATCTTAAAGGCGGGATGATACCCAAGCATAAAAGGCATTTCCTTTTCAGCCTCTATTTCAAAAGTAATTTCAAGACCTTTTGCATTGAATCCAAAAGACTTAGTGAACGTAAAATCATACGGCCAAAACTGAACTGTTTCTGGCGAATTCTCTGGATACTTTGAATTGGTAAGCTCGGTAAATGCTTTGTATTTCTTAACCCATCTTGATAACTCTCTTTCAGAGGTTAGATGCTCATAGGGGAACTCCCTTAACAAACCATGCTGATCGAGTACAACTTTAGAATTATTTACCTGAACACGATAATCAGCCTGGGCAGTTGGTCCGATGATGGGAAACATTTCGGTATCTGAATTAGGCCATCCTGTTGCTCTTTGATGGATGAATTCAAACCCATCAACGGTGTAACTCGCTATTTTTCCCGAGTCCACCTGCACACAATGCGCTAAACCATTTATTACTTGACTGATCTTCTTTCTCATATACGTAACAATTGTATCGGATTCAATCGCCTAAGTACGCGAGAACTAATCTGAATGATGATATATCCGATCAGAATAAAAAGAATTAAAAATAGAAGCGTATCGAATAGTCCCAACTCAAAAGGAATATGAGTAATGTAGTACTCTTCAGGATTTTGAAATTTCAAAAATTGAAAGTGATTCTGTAGCACGATCAGCACCCAAGCTGCAAGTGTACCGTAAAATGATCCGACGATCAGATAGTAAGCCCCCAATTGAGAAAAAATCATTCGCAATTGAGGCTGGCTGGCTCCCATACTTATGAGCAAACCTAAACTAGTACGTCTCTCAATAATTTGGCTGATAAGCGTAGTTATAAGTGCAAAAAACGCAACTCCTAATACCACCACTAAGATGATCAGGATATTTAAATCAAATAGTTCAATCCACTGATAGAGATCTGGGTAGCGATCGGCCAAAAAGGAAACCTCAAAAAAATCGAATACCATAGGATCCATAGACTCAAGAAGCGTTAAAGGATCTTGATCATCACGAGTGTATAAAGAATACTCTGAAATTAGATCATCCTTAACAACCTTTCCTAGCGTACTCAAAGAAGTGAACACTAATTGCTGGTCATAGGTAGGAAAGTCAGTTTGAAAGGTTGCAACAAGTCTAAATTTACGCTGCTTAGGTACCCCAGTACTTGAATTGAAAAGAAGAAAAAAGTCATCTCCTATTTTCAAACCTGATTCATTAGCCATAGTTTCTGATAGGATAGCAGTAAACTCAGAATCTACGAACCGACTAAACTCACCACGATGGAGATAGTCTCCCACTAAAAAATCGAGGTCTTCAGATTCAACACCTTTGACTTGAATCCCTTTCACCATTTTTGATGACCGTAATACGGCAATAGCATTAGCATACTCAATCACTTCAGAAAAGGGTAAAGCCTCTATTTGATGAGATGCTAGGGGGTCAGAAATTAATTTGGAGGGATAAGGCTTAAGTAATAAGTCGCCCTCAAAGTGCCTTATTTTTTGATGAATGGCTTGCTGTAATCCTTGTCCGGCAGCGATTGCCATAAAGCTAATAAAGACTCCTAATGCAATCGCTAAAACCGCAAATTTTGCGCTACCTTTCGGAAAGAACCATCCGGATCCTTGTAACCACCGATGAGCTACAAAGCGTTGAAAAGTCATATTCATTCTAGAAGTCATCGTATCAAAAGTACGCTTTTGGTACTGATAATTATAGCGAGGTTTTCGCCAACCAAAGCCCAATCTTTAGAAGAAAACCTAGTTGTTGGGGCTGAAAGAATAGACCATTACATAGAGCAACTTCAAAATAAAAATATCGCCATCGTTGCTAATGCAACTTCTGTGGTAAGAAAAAGCGATAGAAATAGTTTTACACATCTAGTAGATACGCTACTGAGCAGAAAGATAGCCGTGTCTAAAATATTTAGTCCTGAACACGGATTTCGAACGACGGCTGACGCAGGTGAAAAAGTGAATTCAAGTATCGACCCAAAAACGGGAATCGAGATCGTTTCCTTATACGGGAAACATAGAAAACCAACGAAAGAGGACCTAGACGATGTGGACCTCATTTTATTTGATATTCAAGATGTTGGGGTTCGATTTTATACGTATATCGCTACCCTTCAATATGTAATGGAAGCAGCCGCTGATCATGCTATTCCTATGATTATTTTAGATAGACCTAATCCCAATGGAGATATGGTCGATGGGCCAGTAATGGAAAAAGAAAACACAAGCTTTCTCGGGCTTCAACCGATTCCTCTCGTTTACGGGTTAACCATCGGAGAATATGCCCAATTATTAGTTAAGGAAAATTGGTTAGAAATAGAAAAATCGTTGGAGTTAGAAGTAATTCAAATGGCTAATTATGATCGTACGCACCGCTACCATCTACCGATTAAGCCTTCGCCAAACTTACCCAATGCACAATCCATTGCGCTCTATCCGTCGCTAGGATTATTCGAGGGCACTTATATCAATGCAGGGAGAGGAACTCCGCAACCCTTTCAGCGATATGGTTCAAAAGATCTTGACTCAACGGTTTTTAGCTTTAATTATAAGGTAACCTCTACCCCTGGAGCTAAATATCCAAAACAATTAGGAGAACAATGCCACGGAGAAGATTTGAGCCAGATAGAAGTTGATAAAAAGATAAACCTTCAGTGGCTACTGAAAGCGTATCACCATCATAAAGGGTCATTTTTCAGGAGTGAGTCATTTAAACTTCACAGTGGTCAATCAGCTTTAGAAAAAATGATACGCGCTGGGTTTACAGAAAGCCAAATTAGAGCGACCTGGAAAAAAGACCTCGAAGCCTTCAAAGTGATTCGTTCTCGCCATTTAATGTATCCATAGGTAACTTATCTTTGCAGCATGAATTCAGAAATGCTGCCCGTAATGGAATCCTTCTATACCATCCAAGGCGAAGGTAAATTTCAAGGATCTGCAGCCTACTTTATTCGCTTGGGCGGTTGTGATGTTGGGTGTCATTGGTGCGACGTTAAAGAAAGTTGGCCGATAGATGCGCATCCGAAATATACGATTCAAGATATCGTCGCTGAGATCCCCGAGCAATGTCCAATGGTTGTTATTACTGGTGGAGAGCCTCTAATGCACTCACTAGATCAATTAACCCATCATCTCAAGAATTCAGGATTTAGAACACATATTGAAACTTCTGGGGCACATCCTGTTTCAGGAAGTTGGGACTGGTTCTGCTTATCTCCAAAAAAATTCAAAGCACCTAACCAGGAGTCTTATGAGCTTGCCGACGAATTGAAAGTGATTATCTACAACAAACACGATTTTGAATTTGCTATTGAGGAGGCTTCAAAGGTGAATACCAATTGTGAATTACTGATGCAACCCGAATGGAGTGTTAGAGAAAAAATAATGCCGCTGATGGTTGATTTTGTGAAGAGTAATCCTCAGTGGAAAATTACGCTCCAAACCCATAAGTACCTGAATGTGCCCTAAGGAGTAATTCTCGCTAAGTAGTGATTATTCTCCCCTTCAAAGATTTTCTCACATTTAAACCCGAGGGTAACACTAACCTTCAGTAGTTCTTCGAAAGAAACGAAAAGCCAGTCAAATTGTGATTGAGATTTTAGGTAAGTTATCGAATAAGTAAGGTCGCCATAATAAGCTGTCGCAGGCATCCAAACTCCACCATCATCTTCGGCTTCGAATAAGTAATTAATATCACTAGAATCAGCAATGATTGACCCTCCAGGCAACAACCATTTAGACAGATGAAGCAGAAAACTCGGTAACCTGTTTAGTGAACCCGCTAGACCTAAGCCATTCATGAGAAGTAGAATGGAGTCAAATTTTCGTTCACTCACATAATCTTGCCAAGTGCTGACACTAACATTTTGAACGCTTCTCCTTTTAGCAATTTCGATAGATAATAAGGAGGAATCGATACCAAAAGAATGGGGTGAGTTTAATTCGAGAAGATGACTCCCTACTCCACAACCAATCTCAAGAACTGCTCCCTTACTCACCTCTAAAGCCTTCACTTCTAGCGGAGGCATTTCACTTCTTGATCGAAATAGATAATAAACAGGGATTTCATCCTCGTCTCCAAGAGAAGAACGAGTTTCAATGACCAGATTTTTATTCTTAGTCATGAAATAATCCCGAGCAGCAGTTCCAAAAACATCATCCATATTGCAAAGTTGGTCTATTTTTGACAATCCATGAAGACACCGTCCTTAGATCAGTTAAAATCGTTAGCAAAAGATCGAGCTAAAGCTCATTCTACCTATCTGAAAAAGCTATCGAAGAAACCCCCTAAAGACCTTGACTATCGAGTTCAAGAAATTCACGAAGAAGTATTCGAAGAAGTAGATTGTCTCAGTTGCGCGAATTGCTGCAAAACTACAGGCCCACTATTCACCTCAGCCGACATACAGCGAATCTCTAAACACTTCAAAATGAAGGAAGCTGCCTTTACAGAGGCCTATCTTCGTCTTGATGAGGATAACGACTGGGTTCTAAAAGAATTGCCTTGTCCGTTCTTAGCCGATGACAACTATTGCAATATTTATGAGGTTCGACCAAAAGCATGTCGTGAATATCCTCACACCGATCGCAAGAAATTTCATCAGATAAGATCCTTGACCCTTAAAAATACATCCATTTGCCCAGCCGCATTTAAGGTGGTTGAACGAATGTTAGAACGCATTCCCATCAGCTAAATTTCTATTTTTGCAACATGAAAAAATTTCTTCTTTTATCGAGTATGGTGTTGAGCCTCGTAGCTTGTACTCAAAATCCTTATGAGATTTCAAATGAGGCTGTAGGTTCTTTAAAAAAGACCGACACCCTAAAAAACATTTTAGAAACATTAGCTACAGATTCGATCTCCATTGACAGTCTAAGGACCGGAGAAATTGTAGGGCTGAGCACCTTCGATGCGAATCAACAACTGAGCCTAAAAATTAGAAGCAACTTTTACGGACTTTCAGAGGTCGTACAAGTATTTGACAAAAGATTTACAACTCCTGAGGGTATAGGAGTAGGAAGCACTTTTGCGGATATCCAAAAGAAATACGACATAATAAGAATCACTCCTTCCATTAGAAGTGTTTCAATTGCTGTGAAAGACAAGCCCTTTGTATTTCTGATCGATAAAAATGAATTACCCGAAAGCTTACGCTATTCAATGCAGCCACTTGAAGCGGTTCAAATTGACGAGAACATCCCTGTTTCTCAGGTATTAGTGAGCTGGTAATGACAAGAAAAATCATAGCGAAAAGCATCGGTAAATACCTCAACCTATTATCATTCATCGCACCCAATTATACGGCAAAGAAAACACTAGAAATCTTTGCTAAGGTTCGCAAGGGAAAGATCGGTGAAGACAAAACGTTCCCTATACTAGAAGAAGGAAAACAGAACCGATTTCATTGCAATGGGCATGAAATTCAACGGTATCACTGGAAAGGATGTGGAAAGAAGATTCTATTATTGCATGGTTGGGAAAGCAACACTCATCGGTGGAGAAATCTAATACGCTCATTAAAGACCCAAGATTTTGACATTCATGCTATAGACGCGCCAGCTCACGGCTACTCTAGTGGAACCTATCACTACCTCACTAATTACGCCGCTGCAGCAACTAAAATGATCGAAGAATACGGTATAGAGATTATAGTAGGCCACTCAATGGGTGGAATGGCGATGCTTTTTGCAAAAAGCCTAAAACCTCTTGAAACCGTAAAACAATTAGTGAGTATCGGTGCTCCTACTGATTTTTCCCTAATCGTTGCAGGTTATCAAAACACCATCGGATTTAATAAAAAAGTCTACCAGCTACTCGATCAGCTTATTGAAAAAGAGATTAAGGTCGGAATTAAGGAATTTTCAACCTCTAAATTCACCTATGAAAATCTCGGAGAACTCCTGATTCTTCATGATCGCTTAGACCCGACCATACCCCTTTGGCAAGCCGAACGAATTCAAAAGAACGTTGGCGGAGAACTCTTTATCACTGAAGGTTTTGGACACTCCATGCATCAAAAAGAAGTTTGTGAAAAAATAATGGAATTTCTAAACTAACTTTAGGTTATGAATTTAGCTCCTTTTCACCTTGCGATCCCAGTAAATGACTTACCCGCAAACCGCGACTTCTACACGAACATCTTAGAACTTGAAGAAGGAAGAAGCAGTGACCATTGGGTTGACTATAATTTTTTCGGACATCAATTAGTGATTCATTTAGATGAAAACCACACAGGACCTGTCACTGCGAATCACGTTGATGGTAAGTCAGTTCCCGTTCCACACTATGGAATCGTATTAGAATGGACTCATTTCGACGAATTCGCAAAACGAATCGCAGAAAAAGGAATTGAATTTATCATCGAACCTTACCTGAGATTCGCCGGGCAAGTTGGCGAGCAAAAAACCATGTTTTTTAAAGATCCTTCAGGCAACGCTCTTGAATTCAAGAGCTTCAAGGATATGAATCAGCTATTCGCTAAGTAAGTAAGCTACTTTAAGCATTCCACTTTCGAGCTAAAAGCGTGTTTTTAAGAAGCATCGCTATCGTCATAGGACCCACTCCCCCAGGTACTGGAGTGATATAAGAGGCTTTTTGTGCAACGGAGTCAAAATCTACGTCACCCGTAATATAATAGCCTTTCTCCTTAGAGGCATCCTCAACACGTGTAATTCCCACGTCGATGATCACTACTCCCTCTTTAACCATATCAGCAGTAACAAATCCGGGGATTCCTAATGCAGATACAATGATATCTGCTTGTTGAGTAAGCGCTTTTAAATCCTTGGTACGACTATGAGCCACCGTTACCGTTGCATTACCGTAGGCACCCTTTTGAGACATTAAAATACTGATCGGTCTTCCGACAATATGCGAACGGCCAATCACCACCACATGTTTACCCTGAGTATCGATATCGTAGCGCTCAATAAGCTGCATGATTCCGAAAGGGGTTGCAGGAATAAAAGTTTCTAGTTCTAAAGCCATGCGGCCAAAATTAGATGGATGAAATCCGTCTACATCTTTCTTAGGATCTATTGCAAGAAGTACTTTTTCTTCATCGATATGTTTTGGAAGCGGCAGCTGAACAATATAACCATCTAAGGTCTCGTCTTGATTCAGCTCTTCAATCTTAGCCAATAATTCTTGCTCTGTGGTCTCCTCAGGTAAACGAATCAGTGAAGAATCAAAACCCACCTTTTCACAAGACCTAACCTTACTGCCTACATAGGTTAGACTAGCTCCATCATTTCCAACAAGAACAGCCGCCAAGTGTGGTGCGCGCTCTCCCTTCGATGTAATTGCCTTTACCTCTTCGGCTATTTCATTTTTAATTTGATTCGCAGTTGCTTTACCGTCAATGAGGACCATGTTATCTAGGATTAAATTGTTGCATCATGCGCATGAGGTTTTTTCCTTTACCTCCCTGCATCATTTTCATCATTTTACTCATCTGTTCAAATTGCTTGATGAGTTGGTTAACCTCTTGAATACTTCTACCACTCCCTTTTGCAATGCGGTTTTTTCTACTCGTATTCAATAGTTTCGGTTGAGAGCGCTCAGCAGGAGTCATCGAATGAATTATGGCTTCTACATACTTGAATGCATCATCATCAATATCTACTTGTTGGGTCATCTTAGACATCCCTGGAATCATTCCCATGAGGTCTTTGATGTTACCCATTTTCTTGATCTGTTGAATCTGTCCTAAGAAGTCGTCAAACCCAAAAGTATCTTTCGCAATTTTCTTCTGGATTTTACGGGCCTCTTCGAGGTCAAATTGTTCTTGAGCTCGTTCAACCAGCGAAACGACATCACCCATTCCAAGAATACGATCAGCCATACGATCGGGATGGAATACATCAATAGCTTCCATCTTTTCTCCCGTACCGATAAACTTAATCGGTTTATCAACCACAGAACGAATAGATAGCGCAGCACCCCCTCGGGTATCACCATCTAACTTGGTAAGAATTACTCCGTCAAAATTAAGTTGATCGTTGAACGCCTTAGCTGTATTTACCGCATCTTGTCCAGTCATCGAATCGACAACAAAAAGTGTTTCTGATGGCTTTATCGCAGAATGAATAGCAGCAATTTCCTTCATCATTTCTTCATCTACTGCTAGACGACCCGCTGTATCGATAATCACTACATTCTTTCCTTGATTCTTCGCTTCAGCAATACCCGCAAGTGCTATAGCCACAGGATCCTTTTGATCTCTATCTGAATATACAGGAACTCCTATTTGGTCTCCTACTACGTGCAACTGGTCGATTGCTGCAGGCCTATACACATCACAAGCAACTAAAAGCGGATGCTTTGATTTTTTTGTCTTGAGGTAATTAGCCAACTTTCCAGAAAAGGTAGTTTTACCTGAACCTTGAAGTCCTGACATTAAAATAACTGTTGGCGCACCGCTAAGATTAATGTCTGCGGCTTCAGAACCCATAAGCTCGGCCAATTCATCACGAACGAGCTTCACCATAAGTTGACCAGGCTGTAGCGATTGAAGCACCTCCTGACCAATAGCCTTATCTCTTACATTTTGAGTAAAACTCTTGGCGATTTTGAAGTTAACATCCGCGTCTAATAACGCACGACGAATCTCTTTCATTGATTCGGCGATGTTAATCTCATTAATACGCCCTTTACCCTTCAGCTTGTGAAGAGCACCATCTATTCTATCCGAAAGATTCTGAAACATAGGAAGTAGTTTTACAAAGGCACAAAAGTAATAAGAATCTTAGCTTTTTAAGGCATTTTCGACACGAGACATCACTAGCACATGCGGAAAAGTAATTGCTGCTAAGAAATAAACAAGTAGTGGTAACGGAGTCTTATTTTGAATAAAAACCTGACTAAAAACAACCGCAAGACCAACCATTGAAAGCACCCAAAAAAGCGCTGATTGCTTCAGGTATAACCACCAACTTCCTTTCACCTCTCCTTTATAGAGTATTCTGAATTGGTCATTTAAAGAAGGAATGGCATGCCAAAAAGCAAAATAGATAGCGAAAGCCAAAGCCAGATTCACCTGAAAAAACAAGAGATAGAAAAGTGTGAGTATCATTAACTCTACTCCAAGCAACACATAACCTTTGGGATTCATTATAATATAGGTAACTATCCAAATCGCTATAGAGGCCAAAAGGAAGTTTAGAAAATCATCGACGGTAAAGAAAATCCCAGATATTTCAGCAATCGCAGTACTGCTCTCTATCGCATGAGTATAAAACAATAAACCAAAAACAATTGAGCCGTATGCAATATAATTTAAGTAGCGAAGCAGCGCATTTCCTGAAAGCGTCTCAGATAGATGTTGTTGACCAAAATGAAACGAACTAATAACAATAAAAAATAATAAGGCTAAAGGGCGGTTCAAGCTAAAGACAACAAGAACTAGTGCTATGGCTGAAAGGTATAGCGCGAGATGCTTACCTCTAGAACTATCAGGAAAGATCCTTAGCGCATTAATTAAGTTAAGATCATTTGCTCCATGTAGAAGCCCTACACTACCTATAAGTAAAAGGGCAATGAACCATTGTATTTCTCCACTAACTAGAGAAGAAAGAAAAAAGAGTACTAGCGACACTGAAATCTTAAAAAGGAATGATTTATTAATAATTTTCAAAATATATATCGGTGTTAATTGAATAGTTAATAAAAATTTTTGAATAAAAATATCATATTATGTTTAGAATAAATTATATTTGGTTAAACAAAACTAAACTATAGTACTTATGAAAAGTTTATTACTTAATCTGCCGTTGGTTGCTGATGTCTCAAAGATAGCTACTGACGACTACGTAGGCTTTACTTTCTTCGTTGGATGTATGGCTATGATGGCAGCTTCTGCCTTCTTTTTCTTGTCGATGAACAGCTTCGACTCTAAATGGCGTACCTCAATCTTGGTATCAGGTCTGATTACCTTTATTGCAGCGGTACACTACTGGTACATGAGAGACTATTGGGCTGCTCATGCCGATTCACCTACATTCTTTAGATATGTAGATTGGGTACTTACAGTTCCATTGATGTGTGTTGAATTCTTCCTCATCTTGAAAGCAGCTGGTGCTAAAAAATCACTAATGTGGAGACTTATTGTCCTTTCAGTGATCATGCTAGTAACAGGATACTTCGGAGAGGCCGTTTACAGAGATCAAGCAGCTTTCTGGGGTCTAATTTCAGGAATCGCTTACTTCGTAATCGTTTATGACATCTGGTTCGGTCAAGCTAAGAAACTAGCTGAGCAAGCAGGAGGAGCAGTACTAACTGCACACAAAACCCTCGCTTGGTTCGTATTAGTGGGATGGGCAATTTATCCAATCGGATATATGGCTGGTACTCCAGGATGGTACGAAGGAATTTTCGGCGGTTTAGCAATGGATGTTATTTACAACATCGGTGACGCAGTAAACAAAATCGGATTCGGTTTAGTAGTTTACGGTGCAGCAGTTGCAGCCAAAGAAGGAAACTAATCCAACCCTTTTATAAAAGAAAAGCAGGCCTTCGTGCCTGCTTTTTTTATGCTTTACACTTACATGCGATCAGGAACTTCGATTCCAAGAAGAGCCGAACCATGAGCAATTACTTCAGCGATCTTTGAACATAACTGAAGTCTTAAACTTCTTTTATATAGATCCTCCTCTGCCAAAATGGTTACCTGCTGATAGAATGAGTTAAAGGCTTTCACTAAATCGTAGATATAATTAGCTACCAATGCGGGTGAATAGGCTTCAGCAGCCGATCGAATAACCGATGGGTAATTCATAAGAAGAAGCATTAACTCTCTCTCCTTCTCATGTAATTGAACATTTTCAATAGTCTGCTTAAAGTCGCTATGATCTACCTTTCGCAGTATCGATTGAATTCGGGCATGGGTATATTGAATGAAAGGCCCGGTATTTCCTTGAAAATCGACAGAGGCTTCAGGATCAAATAAAATCCTCTTCTTCGGATCTACCTTCAGGATGAAATATTTAAGCGCACCTAAACCTATTTGATGATACAACTCTGATTTTTCCTCGCTAGTGAACCCATCAAGCTTCCCTAGTTCAGAAGATATTTTTTCAGCCGTCTCAGCCATTTCTTGCATCAAATCATCCGCATCAACGACCTTACCTTCACGGCTCTTCATCTTACCGGTAGGTAGATCAACCATGCCATAAGACAAATGAAACAGATGATCAGCCCAGTGGTAGCCAAGGCGCTTTAGTAGAAGAAATAATACTTTGAAGTGATAGTCTTGTTCATTTCCAACCGTATACACCATTCCATCTATTGACGGATGGTCTTTCACTCGTTGAACAGCCGTACCTAAGTCTTGAGTCATATAAACAGCGGTTCCATCTCTCCTCAACACCAACTTTTCATCTAAACCTTCATCCGTTAGATCAGCCCACACACTGCCATCTTCTTTTTTAAAGAACACCGATTTCTCTAAACCCTCCTCAATAATATCTCTACCTAATAGATAGGTATCGCTTTCATAATAAAGATGGTCGAAATCAACTCCTAAGTCCTTATAGGTTTGATTGAATCCTTCATAAACCCAGCCGTTCATCGTTTCCCAGAGACGAATAACTTCCTGATCACCAGATTCCCAAAGGCGTAATAATTCTTGAGCCTCTTTAAAAATAGGAGCTTCTGCAGCTGCCTCTTCCTTTCTCATTCCCTTTTCAACTAGAGCCTCCTGCTCCTCACGGTACTTTTGATCAAAAACTACATAATACTTACCAACCAAATGATCTCCCTTCAACCCAGAGGTTTCAGGAGTTTCATTATTTCCGAATCGTTGCCAAGCAACCATGCTTTTGCATATATGTATTCCGCGATCATTAATGATTTGGGTCTTAATGACTTCATTACCCGCAGCTTTTAAAATCTGCGCGACCGAATACCCCAAAACATTATTTCGAATATGCCCTAGATGCAAGGGTTTGTTCGTGTTGGGAGAAGAATATTCAACCATAATAGTTCGACCCGTACTAGGATGAGAGCCAAAGTTCTGTGTTTCGAATAGGGTTTCAAACTCCCCAAGCAGATAACTGTCTGAAATGCTTAGATTAAGAAACCCTTTAACCACGTTAAAGGAGGTTAAGTCTTCAATAGAAGAACAAAGTGCAGCACCCAACTGATTACACAACTCTTGCGGGTTTGCTTTTACAGAACGAAGCATCGAAAAAGCAACTAAGGTGATATCACCCTCAAATTCCTTTTTGGTAGGCACCAAATCAATAGTTTCTAAGGCAACAATGTACTCTGCCTGAATAAACTCCTTGGCTTTGTTCTCAATAGTTAGAAGTAAAGACTGCATATCATGAAGTATTGGCTGCAAAACTAAGTATTTTTGTATCGTTCTATGTTAGTAAATACCTCATATCACAATCCAGAAATAGAAAAGAAGATCGATCAGGAAGTTGGAAAGCCATTTTCACTCAAAGATCGTGTTCTGTTAGGCGGTATAGGTTCACCACCACTTGAGATTACCTCAGCCTCCTCGAGTATTTACAGCTTATTAAGTCTAAACAATGATCGTAATCGATGTAATCTAGAATTACGGCCTAATGGAGTGTTACTTAGATTTAAAGCAAGGCTAGATAGCTATACCCTTGTGATACCATTTTACAAGCTAGTTCTTTACAAGGGGGATTTCGCTCAATACAGTATTTACCGAGACAATCACTTTGTAAAGGTCAAAGCAGATACGAAAGCAATCCAAAAATTCTTTACTAAAATACTTGATGCTAAGGCCTCAAGCACCCCTGAAAGTCTTTAGCGAGTATTTAAAGCTTGCGAAGTGTGTCCCCAGTATAAATTTGTCGCGGTCTTCCGATAGGTTCCTTTCTAGATCGCATTTCTTTCCATTGTGCAATCCATCCCGGCAGTCTACCCAAAGCAAACATGACGGTGAACATTTCTACAGGAATACCCATAGCACGATAAATAATTCCTGAATAGAAATCTACATTCGGATACAACTTTCGATCTACGAAATACTGATCTTCTAACGCTTCTTTTTCAAGTCCTTTTGCAATATCAAGGATAGGGTCTGAGACTCCTAAATCTGCTAATACTTCGTCTGCAGCCTTCTTAATAATACGCGCACGAGGATCAAAGTTCTTGTAAACTCTATGACCAAATCCCATCAAACGGAATGGATCATTCTTATCCTTCGCCTTAGCCATGTATTTTTTAGTATCTCCGCCATCATCAGAGATTGCTTGCAGCATTTCGAGTACCGCTTGATTTGCTCCACCATGTAGGGGCCCCCAAAGTGCTGAGATACCCGCTGAGATGGATGCATATAATCCAGCGTGAGAAGAACCTACAATACGTACCGTTGAAGTTGAACAGTTTTGTTCGTGATCGGCATGAAGAATAAGTAGTTTATTCAAAGCAGCAACAATCACCGGGTTTTGAACATAAGGCTCCCCTGAGCTCTTGAACATCATTGAACATATATTCTCAATGTAGTCTAGATTCGAGTCAGAGGCAACATAAGATTGGTTGGTGATCTTCCGTTGCGCATAAGCAACGAGAATAGGAAACTTACCCATAATACTGACCACTGCCTTGTACATGTCCTCGTCAGAATCCACATCAACCGAAGATGGGTTAAATGCAAGAAGAGCACTGGTTACCGAAGAGAGTATACCCATCGGGTGTGCCGAATTAGGAAAACTATCTACGATTTGAAGCAATCTTGAATCAACCTCTGAATGCGCTTTTATATCCGCTTCAAATTTGGCCAATTGCTCTGAAGTAGGAAACTCACCAAAAATGAGCAAATAAGCGGTTTGAATAAAGCTAGCGTTCTCAGCAAGATCGTCTATCGAATACCCGCGATATCTCAACTCCCCTTTTTCACCATTTAAAAAGGTAATTGAACTTTCGCAAGAACCCGTATTCTTGTATCCAGGGTCAAGAGTTACTGCCCCCGTTTGTGCCCTAAGCGTCTTGATGTCAATAGCGACTTCATTCTCAGTACCTATAACAAGTGGGAATTCAAATCTTTCACCGTTCAGTTCAAGTATTGCTTTATCAGACATATTTATTCAGAATATTGGATGGATTGCAAAGATAAGAATCACAACCGCTTAAAACCAAAAAGCGCCGCTAATAGCGGCGCTTTTTTTTCTTATTTAACACTCTCAGTTAGCGCTTTATTTTAAACGCCTTTTCTTGAGGATAGTAAGCAGTGCTACCTAAATCTTCTTCAATACGTAGAAGCTGATTGTATTTAGCCATACGGTCAGATCTTGAGGCAGAACCTGTTTTAATCTGTCCGGTATTTAGACCTACCGCTAAATCGGCGATGGTATTGTCTTCAGTTTCTCCAGAACGGTGAGACATTACAGAGGTATAACCTGCATTCTTGGCCATATTAACCGCAGCGATAGTCTCAGTAAGTGTACCGATTTGATTCACTTTAATAAGGATAGAATTTGCGATACCTTCGTTAATACCACGTTCTAAACGCTCCACGTTAGTAACGAATAAATCATCACCCACTAACTGAACTTTGTCACCTACTTTGTCAGTAAGTGATTTCCAACCTGCCCAGTCATTCTCATCCATACCATCTTCAATACTGATGATTGGATATTTAGCACATAATTCAGCTAGATAAGAAGCTTGCTCTTCAGAGGTGCGAATAGCCCCTTCAGGTCCTTCGAATTTCGTGTAGTCGTACTTGCCATCAACATAGAACTCAGCAGCCGCACAGTCAAGCGCGATCATAACATCGTCTCCAAGTGTGTATCCGGCATTTGAAACTGCAATTCCGATAGTTTCTAACGCATCCTCAGTACCCTCTAAACCAGGAGCAAAGCCTCCCTCATCCCCTACAGCAGTAGTAAGATTGCGGTCTTTAAGCACCTTTTTAAGATTATGGAAAATTTCAGATCCCATTTTCATAGCGTGGGTAAACGATTCTGCCTTAACGGGCATAATCATGAATTCCTGAAACGCAATAGGAGCATCAGAGTGAGAACCCCCGTTAATGATATTCATCATAGGTACAGGTAATGTGTTCGCACTAACCCCTCCCACATAACGATATAAAGGCATTTCTAATTCCTCTGCAGCAGCCTTAGCAGCAGCTAAAGAAACTCCTAAGATTGCATTTGCACCTAATCTTGATTTATTCTTTGTACCATCTAAATCGATCATTGCCTGATCTAGAAGGTTTTGCTCAAATACGGACATACCGATAAGTTCATCCGCAATTTCACCATTTACATTATCAATGGCTTTTTGAACTCCTTTACCTACATAGTCTGAACCGCCATCACGAAGTTCAACCGCTTCGTGTTCACCAGTAGAAGCCCCAGAAGGAACCGCAGCTCTACCTAAGATTCCATTTTCAGTAACAACATCAACCTCAACAGTTGGGTTACCTCTTGAATCAAAAATTTGACGTGCAAAAATGTCAACAATAATACTCATAGTCTTGTGATTTAGATGATTAAATTGATTGGTGTAGATTAAATCTACGCATTTAAAGATTGGATAAATTGGTCAAAAAGGTATCTCGAATCATGCGGCCCAGGACTCGCCTCAGGGTGATATTGCACTGAGAATACAGCACTGTCTTTTCGTTGTATACCCGCAACCGTTTGATCATTTAGGTGGGTATGTGTAATCTCTAGTTCATTATTCTTTTCAAGCGATTCCTTAGAAACAGCAAAACCATGATTTTGAGAAGTAATCTCACCTCTACCGGTTAATACATTTAATACAGGATGATTGATACCACGATGGCCATTATGCATTTTAAAAGTTTGAACCCCATGAGAAAGAGCTAACACCTGATGACCTAGACAAATACCAAACAAAGGCTTCTTAGAATCCACAATCTCTTTAGTTGTAGCTATCGCCTCGTTCAATGGCTCAGGGTCTCCAGGACCATTAGAGACAAAGTATCCGTCAGGACCCCACTCACTTAACTCTTCAAAGCTAGTGTCATGAGGAAAAACTTTTAGATAGGCTCCGCGTTCAGATAAGCAACGTAATATATTGCGTTTGACTCCTAAATCAAGCACTGAAACCTTCCACTTAGACTCTGGATCGCCGAAAAAGTAAGGCTCTTTGGTTGAAACCTTTGAAGCCAATTCTAAACCGGTCATGCTAGGCACAGATGCCAATTCGATACTCAATGGTTCGATCTCGTCAACTCGCGTAGAAATTACAGCATTTTGTGCCCCATGATCTCTAATATGGGCAACTAGAGCACGGGTGTCAACATCTGAAATGGCGAACGTATTATTCTTGTTTAAGAATTCTTCCAAAGAAGCATCGGCACCTGGACGAGAATAGGTGTAACTAAAGTTCTTACACACTAAACCCGCTATCTTAACTGAAGACGATTCTACTTCATCTTCTGCCGTACCATAATTGCCAATATGAGCATTAGTAAGCACCATAATCTGACCAAAATAACTAGGGTCAGTAAAAATCTCCTGGTACCCAGTCATACCAGTATTAAAACAAATTTCACCAAAAGCGGTACCCTCTATATTACCAACAGACTTTCCGTAAAAAACAGTTCCATCTTCTAATAACAGGACAGCATCTTTTCTTTGGGTATATTTCATTCTCATTTTTTTATTTAGTGACAAAAAAACATAAAAAAAGGATACACAGCTAAGTGTACCCTTTTCTATTATCTTGAAGTAATTAACAATGAAAGTCTATTTCGTCTCTTCATCGGTTGATTCTTCTGTAGTATCTACTTCTGGAGCAGCTTCTTCAGCAGCAGGAGCTTCAGCGACTGCAACTTCTTCAACAGCTGGAGCAACCTCTTTAGTCTCTGCAGATTTAGAACGACGACTTCTACGAGTTGACTTCGCTTTCTTTTCAGTAGCATTGTACGTTTCGTTGAAGTCAACTAGCTCGATTAGGGCCATATCAGCGCTATCTCCTAGACGGTTACCAAGCTTGATGATACGTGTGTACCCCCCTTGGCGATCAGCAACTTTTTCTGAAACCTCAGAAAATAAGTGAGCAACTGCTTCCTTACTTCTTAGGTAACTAAAGGCTACTCTACGATTGTGAGTGCTCTTTTCTATTGTTGAATTATTCTCTGCTTTCGCTTTTGTAATAAGCGGCTCAACAAACTGCTTAAGTGCTTTCGCTTTAGCTGTGGTAGTATTGATGCGTTTATGCTCAATTAGAGAGCATGCCATATTCGCAAGCATCGCCTTGCGGTGTGAAGCAGTACGCCCTAAGTGATTGATTTTCTTCCCGTGTCTCATATTTAGTCTCTATCTAATTTGTACTTGGCTAGATCCATTCCAAATTCTAACCCCTTACTTTGAACAAGTTCTTCTAGCTCAGTTAACGACTTCTTACCAAAGTTTCTGAATTTCATTAAGTCGTTCTTGTTAAATGAAACAAGATCACCTAAAGTATCTACCTCAGCTGCTTTCAAACAATTTAGTGCACGAACAGAAAGATCCATGTCTACTAATTTAGTTTTTAGAAGTTGACGCATGTGTAAAGATTCTTCATCGTAAGTCTCTGTGCGCTCTAATTCTTCTGCCTCTAGAGTGATTCTCTCATCAGAGAATAACATGAAGTGGTGGATAAGAATTTTAGCAGCTTCAGTAAGTGCGTCTTTGGGAGCAATTGAACCATCAGTTACGATTTCGAAAACTAATTTCTCGAAGTCAGTTTTTTGCTCTACACGATAATTCTCGATGCTGTATTTAACATTCTTGATCGGTGTAAAGATAGAATCGATAGCGACGGTTCCGATAGGAGCATTCGCTTTCTTATTATCATCAGCCGATACATAACCGCGTCCTTTCTCGATAGTTAATTGAAGGTTAATGTTAACCTTGCTATCTAGGTGGCAGATCACGTGATCTGGGTTTAAAACTTGGAAACCAGAAATGAATTTCTGGAAGTCACCAGCAGTGATCTTATCGGTATTAGCAATTGAGATCGCTACAGTTTCGTTCTCAACATCATCGATTTGACGCTTAAAACGAACTTGCTTAAGGTTAAGGATCATCTCCGTTACGTCTTCAACAACTCCAGGAATTACTGAAAACTCATGATCTACACCTTCAATGCGTATAGAAGTAATCGCAAAGCCCTCTAAAGATGAAAGTAACACACGACGAAGAGCATTTCCAACGGTTAAACCGTAACCCGGTTCCAATGGACGAAATTCAAATTTCCCATCGAAATCGGTTGACTCGATCATGATTACTTTATCCGGCTTTTGAAAATTAAGTATTGCCATATCAAAAGGTTATTGAGGGTAAAATTATTTAGAATACAATTCAACGATTAGCTGCTCTTTGATCGCTTCAGGGATCTGAACACGCTCAGGAACATTTACAAAGGTCCCCTCAAGCTTCGCTGAATTCCAGTTTAGCCACTCGAAAGACTGATTTGTATTAGCTAAAGAATCAGTGATTTTTTCAACTGACTTAGATTTCTCACGAACACCAACCACTTGACCTGGCTTAACCTGGTACGATGGGATGTTTACAATCTCTCCATCAACCGTTACGTGACGGTGAGAAACTAACTGACGTGCAGCTCTGCGAGAAGGTGCAATACCAAAACGATAAACCACGTTATCTAAACGAGATTCACAAAGTTGAAGAAGTACTTCACCAGTAACTCCTTTACTTCTGTTCGCTTTAGCGAAAAGGTTACGGAACTGTTTTTCAAGAATACCATAAGTATACTTTGCTTTTTGCTTTTCCATAAGCTGAACAGCATACTCTGATTTCTTACCACGACGACGGTTGTTACCGTGCTGTCCTGGAGGATAATTCTTCTTTTCAAAAGATTTGTCATCACCGAAGATGGCTTCGCCAAACTTACGTGCGATTTTAGTAGATGGTCCTGTATATCTTGCCATAAAAATAAAATTTCGAGGTGGTTATGAATTAAGGCTTATCCTTCGATAACCATTAATCCTCAATTAATCAATAAATTAAACTCTTCTTCTTGCTGGTGGTCTACATCCGTTGTGTGGCATTGGAGTAACATCAACAATCTCAGTTACTTCGATACCCGAATTGTGAATCGAGCGAATTGCAGACTCACGACCATTACCAGGTCCTTTAACGAAAACTTTCACTTTACGAAGACCAGCTTCTTGAGCAACCTTAGCACAATCCTCTGCAGCAACCTGTGCAGCGTAAGGAGTATTCTTTTTAGATCCTCTAAAGCCCATCTTACCTGCCGAAGACCATGAAATTACATCGCCATTCTTGTTGGTAAGTGAAATAATAATGTTGTTGAATGAAGAAACGATATGCGCTTCACCAGTACTCTCAACAATAACTTTACGTTTCTTAACGGTTTTACTAGTTCCTTTTGCCATATTAAGCTATTATTTGGTTGCTTTCTTCTTGTTAGCAACTGTTTTACGCTTCCCTTTACGAGTACGAGAATTGTTCTTAGTACGTTGTCCGCGTAATGGAAGACCAAGTCTGTGACGGATACCTCGTTGACAACCAATGTCCATAAGACGCTTGATGTTTAGAGACACTTCTGAACGCAATTCACCTTCGATGGTGAACTGAGATACAGCATCACGGATTTTTCCGATTTCATCATCGTTCCAATCAGACACCTTTTTGTCTTCTGAAACTCCAGCTTGTTCTAGGATATCTTTTGCACGACTTCTTCCGATACCGAAGATGTAAGTAAGTGCAATGACACCACGCTTCTGTTTAGGTATATCAACCCCAGCAATTCTTGCCATAACTATCCTTGTCTTTGTTTAAATTTTGGATTCTTCTTGTTGATCACGTATAGTCGACCCTTACGACGCACAATTTTACAATCGGCGCTTCTTTTCTTAATAGATGCCCTAACCTTCATATTAATATCTGTATGTAATTCTTGCTTTAGTTAAATCATATGGGCTCATCTCCAACTTCACTTTATCGCCTGGCAATAACTTGATATAATGCATACGCATTTTACCCGAGATGTGAGCCGTAACAACATGGCCATTATCTAGCTCCACACGAAACATCGCGTTAGATAATGCTTCGATAATACTACCATCTTGCTCAATAGCCGATTGTTTTGCCATAATTAAGCTACTTTTCGATTTTTACCCGATTTCATTAAACCATCATAGTGACGGTTCAATAAATACGCATTTACTTGTTGAACGGTATCAATAGCCACACCCACCATAATAAGTAGTGAGGTACCACCATAGAATAATGCCCAACCTGCCTGTACATCCATAAGCTTAACAACCACTGCAGGTAAGACCGCAAGAATCGCTAAGAAAATAGCACCAGGGAAGGTAATAAGAGACATCACTTTATCTAAAAAATCTCCAGTTTCAGCTCCAGGTCTTACCCCAGGAACAAATCCACCGCTACGCTTTAGATCATCAGCCATCTTAGATGTGGGAATCGTGATAGCTGTATACAAAAAGGTAAACACGATGATCAAGAAAGCGAATAAAATATTGTAGGCTAAGCCGAAAATATCCTGAAAGTTAACCTCTAGCCACTGACCTAGTTCAGTATCGTTGAAAGAACGACCGATAAGACCAGGAGCGAACATGATTGCTTGAGCAAAAATAATAGGCATTACTCCTGAAGCATTTAACTTTAAAGGAATATACTGACGAGCTCCAACGGCTGCCTCAGAACCTGAAGCAGTTCGACGTGCATATTGCACAGGGACTTGTCGAACAGCCATAACTACAAGAATAGATGCTAGAATCACTACGAACCAAAGAATTAGTTCAACGAGTATCAGCATTAATCCTCCGTTATTATTCGCAGTTCTAGAAATAAACTCCTGAACAAATGATTGAGGTAATGTTGCGATAATACCAACCATAATAAGTAATGAAATTCCATTACCAATTCCTTTATCAGTAATACGCTCACCCAACCACATTGCAAATACAGTACCTGTAACAAGGATTACAACCGCAGGAATCATAAAGCCAAGACCTTTACCTAAGACAAAAGCACTATCAGGAACACCCAATGCACTCAATCCGTACAAATAAGCAGGAGCCTGAACAATACAAATGGCGATAGTTAACCAACGCGTGATCTGAGTTTTGGTTTTACGACCACTCTCACCCTCTTTATCTAACTTCTGTAGGTAAGGAATTGCAATACCCATCAACTGTACAACAATAGAAGCAGAGATGTAAGGCATAATTCCCAACGCAAAGATGGATGCATTAGCAAATGCACCACCTGTAAAGGCATTAAGAATACCTAAAATACCCTGTTCAGTATTTTGGTTTAACTGTACAAGTTGATCAGTATCTATACCAGGTAACACTACCTGTGCTCCGAAACGATAAACTAGGAGTAATCCAAGAGTTACGATGATCTTATTACGTAACTCTTCGATTTTCCAGATATTCGTTAAGGTTTCTATAAACTTCTTCATTTAGAAAAAATTAAATCTCAGTAGCAGTACCACCAGCAGCTTCGATAGCTGACTTAGCTGAAGCAGTAAACTTGTGAACTGTTACATTAACTTTAGATGAAACTGTACCATTAGCAAGAATTTTCACTAGATCATTCTTACGAGCGATACCATTCGCAACTAAAACTTCAAAAGTAATGTCGGTTTGACCGGCAGCGGCAAGAACTTCTAATTGATCTAAGCCAATACCACGGTACTCTTTACGATTGATGTTTTTAAAACCAAATTTTGGAACACGACGCTGAAGTGGCATTTGACCTCCTTCGAAACCAATCTTTTTAGAATATCCAGAACGTGATTTAGCTCCCTTGTGACCACGAGCAGCAGTACCACCTTTACCAGATCCTTCTCCGCGACCAACGCGTTTTCCTTCTCTATGAACTGAGCCTTCTGCAGGCTTTAAACTGTGTAGGTTCATTATCTATACTTTATGATTGTTGAACATTAACTAAATGCCCAACTACTTTAACCATTCCAAGAATATTAGGTGTAGAATCGTGTTCTACTACCTGTCCAATTTTTTTCAAGCCTAAAGCCTCTAACGTACGCTTTTGATTCTGTGGACGTTTGATACTACTTTTTACTTGAGTGATTTTAATTTTTCCCATGACCACAATTATCCGTTAAATACTTTGTCTAAACTAATTCCACGCTGCTTAGCAATAGACTTTGCATCGCGAAGTTGTAATAAAGCATCAAAAGTTGCTTTAACCACGTTGTGAGGGTTAGATGAACCTTGAGACTTCGAAAGTACATCGTGTACACCAACAGCTTCTAACACCGCACGCACAGCACCACCAGCAATAACCCCGGTACCTTGTGAAGCAGGCTGAAGATATACTCTTGCCCCACCAAACTTACCTTTTTGCTCATGAGGTAAAGTACCGTGGGTAAGAGGAATACGTACTAGATTCTTCTTTGCGTCTTCTACTGCCTTTGAAATTGCAGATGCCACATCTTTAGATTTACCTAAACCGTGACCAACAACACCATTTTCATCACCTACAACAACGATTGCAGAGAATCCAAAAGCACGACCACCCTTAGTTACTTTAGTTACACGTTGAACCCCAACAAGACGGTCCTTTAGTTCTAAACCACCTGGTTTAACAATCTCAACATTTTTATAGTTCTGATACATAATAGTGATTAGAATTTAAGTCCGCCTTCTCTAGCTCCTTCAGCTAAAGATTTAACTCTACCGTGATACAAATTTCCTCCTCTATCAAAAGCCACAGTTGAAACACCTTTCGCAAGGGCCTTCTCTGCAATGCTCTTACCAACAGCGTTTGCCTGTTCAATTTTGGTTCCTTCTACTGAAGCTGCCTTATCACGAGATGATGCTGCTGCAAGAGTAACACCATTACGGTCGTCAATAATTTGAGCATAGATCTCCTTGTTACTGCGAAAAACAGCTAATCTAGGACGCTCTGGAGTACCAAAAGAAACCTTGCGAATACGCTTTTGGATACGTTGTCTTCTCTCTAGTTTACTTAATCCCATAGTATATTACGGTTATGCAGATTTACCTGCTTTTCTTCTAATTTGTTCACCAACAAACTTGATACCTTTTCCTTTGTAAGGCTCTGGTTTTCTGAAGCCGCGAATCTTGGCAGCAACTTGTCCAACAAGCTGTTTGTCGAATGATGTTAGTTTAACGATTGGATTCTTTCCTTTTTCAGAAACGGTCTCGACTTTAACCTCTGGAGCAATGTCTAAAACAATGTTGTGCGAAAAACCAATTGCTAAATCTAATTTTTGACCTTGGTTGCTGGCACGATATCCAACACCTACAAGCTCTAATTCTTTAGTCCAACCTTGAGAGACTCCCTGAATCATGTTGTTCACAAGAGATCTATAAAGGCCGTGCTTTGCACGGTGATCTTTTGAATCTGAAGGACGGCTAACAGAAACACTTCCGTCAACTACCTCAATGGATACAGCATCAAACTCCTGAGTTAACTCACCTAACTTACCTTTAACCGTAATGGTTTGGTCAGCTACAGTCACTGTAATACCATCTGGAATCGAGATTGGGTTATTTCCTATTCTTGACATAATCTATCAGTTATTCAATTTTAATATACGTAGCAAAGAACTTCCCCACCAACGTTTTCCTTACGAGCTTGCTTAGAAGTCATCACACCATGAGAGGTAGAAACTACAGCAATTCCTAGTCCATTAAGTACACGAGGAAGATCACCTTTACCTGAGTACTTACGTAGACCTGGCTTACTCACTCTTTCAATCTTTCTGATGATCGGCTCTTTAGTTGCCGAATCATACTTAAGGGCAATTTTAATTGAACCCTGAGCGCTAGTATCTTCAAATTTATAGCTAAGGATATAACCTTGATCGAAAAGAATCTTAGTTATTTCCTTCTTAACATTTGAAGCAGGTATTTCAACCACTCTGTGTCCAGCACTGCTCGCATTACGAATACGAGTTAAAAAATCTGCAATTGGATCTGTTACCATCTTAAAATTTCTTTAATAAATATCTACCAGCTGGCTTTAGTTACACCTGGGATTAAACCTTGGTTAGCCATTTCACGGAAAGTAACTCGTGAAACACCAAAAGTTCTCATGTATCCACGAGGACGACCTGTTAATTTGCAACGATTACGCATTCTTACCGGAGAAGCATTTTTAGGAAGCTTTTGAAGTGCTTCATAATCTCCTGCAGCTTTTAAAGCTTCACGCTTTGCAGCGTACTTTGCAACCAGCTTTGCCCTTTTGCGTTCGCGGGCTTTCATAGATTCTTTAGCCATACTAATTCTTTTTAAACGGTAGACCTAATTCAGTTAATAAGGCTTGAGCCTCGTTATCAGTTCCGGCACTTGTCACGAAAGTGATATCCATACCGTTAATTCGATTGATTTTATCGATGTTAATTTCTGGGAAGATGATTTGCTCAGTAACTCCTAAATTGTAGTTACCACGACCATCAAATCCAGTAGATTTGATTCCTTGAAAATCACGTACACGTGGAAGTGCAACAGTAATCAAACGATCTAAAAATTCATACATACGCTCTCCACGAAGAGTAACCTTCGTTCCAATAGGCATTCCCTTACGAAGCTTAAATGAAGCAACGTCTTTCTTAGAAATGGTAGCAATTGCTTTCTGACCTGAAATAGTCGTAAGCTCTTCCACCGCTTGATCAACTAACTTTTTGTCAGCTACAGCAGCACCTACACCTCTACTAATAACAATCTTCTCTAGTTTAGGAACCATCATTACATTTTTGTAATTGAATTGTTCGCTCAACGCAGAAACGATTCGATCAGAATATTCTTGTTTTAATCTTGGAGTATATTCCATGGCTTATAATACTTCGTTTGATTTTTTAGAAACACGAACTTTCTTACCATCACGCACTTCATAACCAACACGTGTCGGAGATCCATCTTTAGGATCAAGAAGTGAAAGGTTCGAAATATGAATAGGTGCTTCTTTCTGTACAATACCTCCTTGTGGATTACTTGAGCTAGGCTTCTGGTGCTTAGAAACTAAGTTTACACCTTCAACAATAGCACGGTTCTTCACCTTATCTAGGGAAACAATGGTTCCTTGAGCACCTTTGTGTTCTCCAGCAGTTACTTGAACCTTATCTCCTACTTTTAATTTTAACTTTATCATTTCTTCGTAAGATTAAAGCACCTCAGGGGCTAATGAAACAATCTTCATGAATTGACGATCACGTAATTCTCTTGCAACTGGACCAAAAACACGAGTACCTCTCATTTCTCCAGTAGCATTTAATAAAACACATGCATTATCATCAAAACGGATATACGATCCATCTGGACGTCTAACCTCTTTCTTAGTGCGAACTACAACTGCTTTAGAAACGGTACCTTTTTTAACGCTCCCGTTTGGCGTAGCTTCTTTAACAGTAACTACAATCTTGTCTCCAAGCGAAGCATAACGACGCTTAGTTCCACCTAAAACACGAATAGTAAGTACCTCTTTGGCACCAGTGTTGTCAGCAACTCTTAATCTTGATTCTTGTTGTACCATCCCTAATTACTTAGCTCGTTCAATAATTTCGACCAATCTCCAGCATTTACGCTTACTCAATGGTCGAGTTTCCATGATCTTTACTGTATCGCCCTCATTACAATCATTCTTCTCATCATGCGCTACATACTTCTTGGTCTTAAGTACGAACTTACCGTACATAGGGTGCTTAACACGTTTCACCTCAGAAACAACAATAGACTTCTCCATTTTGTTACTAGTGACAACACCAATTCTTTCTTTTCTTAAGTTTCTATTTTCCATAAGGCCAGGCCGTTATTGTAATTCTCTTTTAGACAATTCAGTAGAGATTCGGGCAATAGTTCTACGTGTTGAACGAAGAACTAATGGATTCTCTAACGGAGAAACAGAGTGTCCTAATGATAAATCTGACAACTCCTTTTTCAGTGAAGCAAGCTTAGCTTTCAAATCTTCTACTGATAATTCTATGATTTCCGACTGTTTCATATCAACGATCAATTTTATTCTGCAACGAAGTCACGTGCAACAATAAATTTAGTTCTACATGGTAGTTTCTGAGCAGCAAGACGTAATGCCTCTTCTGCTACCTCTTTAGGAACACCTGCAACTTCAAACATTATACGTCCGGGTTTAACAACTGCTACCCAATACTCAGGAGCACCTTTACCTTTACCCATACGTACCTCTAGAGGTTTCTTGGTAATAGGCTTGTCTGGGAAAATTTTAATCCAAAGTTGACCTTGACGCTTCATGTAACGAGTCGCTGCAATACGAGCTGCCTCAATCTGACGTGAAGTAATAAACTTTGAGTCTAACGATTTAATACCAAACATTCCATTCGAAAGCTGATGGCCACGTTGTGAAATTCCTTTCATGCGGCCCTTCTGGGCTTTGCGAAATTTGGTTCTTTTTGGCTGTAACATAATCCTTCTTCTACTTTATATTACTTTCTACGACGACGCTTTGCAGCACCATCTTGTTTTGATGATTTACCACTTCCCGAGTTAGTTGAAAGGCCAACTAATGGAGATAACTCTCTCTTTCCATAAACCTCACCTTTCATGATCCATACCTTGATTCCAAGACGACCGTAAGTTGTGTGAGCCTCTTCAAGAGCGTAATCTACATCTGCACGAAAAGTAGATAGAGGAATACGACCCTCTTTATATGATTCTGAACGAGCCATTTCAGCACCATTCAAACGACCCGAGATCATGATCTTAATACCTTCAGCATTCATTCGAATAGCAGAAGCAACAGCCATTTTGATAGCTCGACGATAAGAGATACGGTTTTCAATTTGACGTGCAATAGAAGCCGCAACTAGATTTGCATCTAGCTCAGGACGCTTGATCTCATGAATGTTGATCTGAACATCTTTCCCTGTGATCTTCTTAAGCTCTTCTTTCAATTTATCAACCTCTTGCCCTCCTTTACCGATAATGATACCAGGACGAGCAGTTGTTATAGTTATTGTAACTAGTTTTAGGGTTCTCTCAATGATAACACGTGAAACGCTAGCCTTAGCTAAGCGAGCCATTACGTACTTGCGGATTTTATCATCCTCTGCAAGTTTATCACCGTAATCGTTACCACCGTACCAGTTTGATTCCCAGCCACGGATAATACCTAAGCGATTTCCAATTGGATTAGTTTTCTGTCCCATATTAGTTGCTAGCTGCGTTATTATTAGAACCTAATACTAAGGTTACATGATTTGATCTTTTGCGGATACGGTGCGCACGACCCTGTGGTGCAGTCTGTAAACGCTTTAACATCGTACCACCGTCTACACGGATTTCTTTGACGATTAAAGAAGCCTCTTCTAGAGACGCATCCTGGTTCTTAGCCTCCCAGTTTGCAATCGCAGATAAAAGAAGCTTTTCTAGTGGCTTAGAAGCCGCCTTAGTACTAAACTTTAAGGTAGCTAGAGCTAATTCGATTTCTTTACCACGAATTAAGTCGGCAACAAGGCGCATCTTTCTAGGTGAGGTTGGAAAATCATTCAGACGGGCAAAAGCAATTTGCTTGCGCTCCTCTTTAATTCTCTCAGCCATTTGTTTTTTACGAACTCCCATAGCTTAATTACTTTTTACCTTTGTTTTTTGCACCTGCGTGACCTCTAAACGAACGGGTCGGTGAAAACTCACCTAATTTGTGACCCACCATGTTCTCAGTAACGTAAACAGGAACAAATTGCTTTCCATTGTGAACCGCAATAGTTTGACCTACCATATCAGGTGAAATCATTGAAGCTCTAGACCAAGTTTTGATAACTGTAGTCTTTCCTGATTCAACATTAGCCTGAACTTTCTTTTCAAGACTATGATGAATAAAAGGACCTTTTTTTAGTGAACGTGCCATCTATCTTATTTCTTTCTTCGTTCTACAATATATCTGTTGCTATCCTTAGTCTTAGAACGAGTTCTATAACCTTTAGCAGGAATACCATTTTTAGATCTTGGGTGACCTCCTGAAGCACGACCTTCACCACCACCCATTGGGTGATCGACAGGGTTCATAACAACAGGTCTTGTACGTGGACGTCGGCCTAACCAACGGCTTCTACCAGCCTTACCTGAAACAATCAACTGGTGATCTGAATTAGAAATAGCTCCGATAGTAGCCATACATTCTGCAAGAATCAAACGAGTCTCTCCTGAAGGCAGTTTAATCGTTACAAACTTACCATCCTTCGCCATTAATTGAGCGAAAGAACCAGCGCTACGTGCCATAACGGCACCCTGTTCAGGGCGCAGTTCAATACAAGAAATAATCGTACCTAGAGGAATATCCTTCAGCTTAAGAGCATTTCCAACATCTGGGGTAGCTCCTTCACCTGCCTGGATTGAAGATCCAACTTCTAATCCATTTTGAGCAATAACATAACGCTTTTCACCGTCTGCATATTGAACTAAAGCGATAAAAGCGGATCTGTTCGGATCGTACTCAACAGAAAGTACTTCAGCAGCACCCTCTTTAGTTCTTTTGAAATCAATAATACGGTAACGACGTTTGTGACCTCCACCTCTGTGTGAAGCAGTCATCTTACCGTCTGAATTACGTCCACCCGATTTTTTTAGGGGAGCTAAAAGGCTTTTCTCCGGCTTAGACGCGGTAATCGCATCAAAACCATTGACAACCTTAAAACGTTGTCCCGGTGTAATCGGTTTTAATTTTCTAACAGCCATTTCAGTATATTATAGATTACTGTAAATATCAATTACTTCACCTTCAGCAACCTGAACAATAGCCTTCTTTAAAAGGTTTGTCTTACCGTGCTGAATTCCAGTTTTAGTATAACGTGTTTTACGCTCTGCAGCATAAATTTGAGTTCTAACCTTATCTACGGTAACACCGTAAGTAGACTCAACCGCTTCCTTGATCTGGATTTTATTTGCCTTAGGATCTACATAGAAACCATAACGATTGAAAAGCTCGCCTTCAGCACTTAACTTTTCAGTAATAATGGGCTTAATAAGAATACTCATACCTCAATTATTTGTTTAAATTGGTTTCAATAGCCTCGATTGCACTCTCAGAGAGAACAACATTTGCAGCATTAATAATACTGTAAGTATTTAATTCTGAGCTAGTTACAACTTTAGACAGCTCTAAATTACGAGACGACAAATATACGTTTTTGTTAGCGTCAGCCAAGACAAAAAGCGACTTTTTAGCTTGAATACCAAGTGATTCCAAAACTGAGATGAAATCCTTCGTCTTTGGGGCATCAAATGCAAGGTCCTCAATAACCATTAGTGAATTCTCTTTTGCCTTCAGACTTAACGCTGATCTACGTGCAATACGCTTGACGTTTTTATTCAATTTTTGGTCATAACCATGAGGTCTTGGTCCAAAAATTCTACCACCTCCTCTAAATACAGGAGACTTAATAGAACCAGCACGTGCAGTACCCGTTCCTTTTTGCTTTTTAATTTTTCTGGTACTACCAGCAATCTCTGCACGCTCTTTAGCCTTGTGATTACCCTGACGCTGATGCGCTAGGTATTGCTTCACATCTAAATAAATAGCATGCTCATTTGGTTCAAAACCAAAAATATCGTTCGAAAGCTCTACGCTACGACCGGTTTCTTTTCCGTTACGATCTAATACTGCTACTTTCATTACTTCTCGATTGTTACGTATGCATTTTTATGACCAGGCACACAACCTTTAACAACAAGCACATTCTTCTCAGGAAGAACTTTAACTACTCGTAGGTTCTGAACCGTTACTTGATCACCACCCATTCTTCCAGCCATACGCATTCCTTTGAATACTCTTGCAGGATAAGAAGCGGCACCAATAGAACCAGGAGCACGTAAACGGTTGTGCTGACCGTGTGTAGACTGACCTACACCGGCAAAACCGTGACGTTTAACAACTCCTTGGAAACCTTTCCCTTTAGAAGTACCAATAACATCGACAAACTCTCCTTCTTGGAATAGCGTTACATCGATGGTATCACCAATACCATATTTACCATTTTCAAAAAATCGGAATTCGATGAGCTTTTTCTTAGGAGAAGTACCCGCTTTTTTGGCATGACCAATTTCAGCCTTTGAAGCACGTTTTTCTGCCTTGTCATCGAAACCGAGTTGAAGTGCATCATACCCGTCAACCTCTTCGGTTCTGACTTGGGTAACCACGCATGGTCCAGCCTGAATAACGGTACAAGGAATATTCTTCCCATTCTCGTCAAAAATGCTAGTCATGCCGATCTTTTTTCCAATTAACCCAGACATACTATTTATTTAATTATTAATACTTTTTTAAAAAATTTGGGTCAAGAAAAACCCTGACCCAGAACTTTTCTATTACCGTTTTTCTCAAACCCTCGTTTGAGACATGTCACGAGCACAAAGGCTCGATTATAATTACACTTTAATCTCTACCTCAACTCCACTAGGCAATTCTAGCTTCATAAGCGCATCAATCGTTTTCGAAGATGAACTGTAGATATCTAGAAGTCTCTTGTAAGAGCTTAACTGAAACTGCTCACGAGACTTTTTGTTCACGTGAGGAGAACGTAGTACAGTAAAGATTTTTTTATTCGTTGGCAGTGGAATAGGACCGGTAACAATAGCACCAGTTGTTTTCACTGTCTTAACAATCTTATCGGCAGATTTATCTACCAAATTATGATCGTATGATTTTAGTTTAATTCTAATTTTTTGGCTCATAGCTTTGATAGATTAATTATCTCCTTTAGTTGCCTTAATAACTTCCTCAGAAATATTCGAAGGTGTTTCGGCATAGTGCGAGAACTCCATAGTAGAAGTAGCTCTACCCGAAGAAAGGGTACGTAAAGAAGTTACATATCCAAACATTTCTGAAAGTGGAACAGAAGCCTTAACTACTTTAGAACCAGCTCTATCATCCATTGAGTTCACTTGACCGCGACGACGGTTAAGGTCTCCAACGATATCACCCATGTTCTCTTCAGGAGTTAAAACCTCAAGCTTCATAATTGGTTCAAGAATAACAGCCTTAGCAGCACGTGCAGATTCTTTGTAACCAAGCTTAGCAGCTAGTTCAAAAGAAAGTTGATCCGAATCCACTGGGTGGAAAGAACCATCTTTAAGCGTAATCTTCATACTATCCATTTCGAAGCCAGCTAAAGGACCATTCTTCATAGCCTCTTTGAAACCTTTCTCAACAGAAGGAATAAATTCTTTAGGTACGTTACCACCTTTTACTGCATTGACAAACTCAAGACCTGATTTACCTTCTTCAGCAGGCTCAATGGTAAATACGATATCCGCAAACTTACCACGACCACCCGTTTGCTTTTTGTAAACCTCACGGTGATCTGCTTTCTGAGTAATTGCTTCTTTATATTCAACCTGTGGTTGACCTTGATTTACCTCAACTTTAAACTCGCGACGTAAACGGTCTACAATAATATCTAAGTGAAGCTCACCCATACCAGAAATAATCGTCTGGCCTGATGCCTCATCCGTTTTCACCTGGAAAGTAGGATCTTCTTCAGCTAATTTAGCTAAAGCCATACCTAATTTATCAACGTCAGCCTTGGTCTTAGGCTCAACAGCGATACCGATTACCGGATCAGGAAAAACCATACTTTCAAGTACGATTGGGTTCTTTTCATCAGAAAGGGTATCACCCGTTTTGATATCCTTAAAACCAACAGCAGCTCCGATATCACCAGCAGAAATTGAATCAATCGCATTTTGCTTGTTCGAGTGCATTTGGTAGATACGTGAAATACGTTCTTTGTTACCCGAACGATTGTTTAAAACATAAGAACCAGCATTTAGAGTACCCGAATAAGCTCTGAAGAATGCCAAACGGCCTACAAAAGGATCAGTTGCAATCTTAAAGGCTAGAGCTGAAAACGGCTCTTTAGGATCTGGCTTACGCGCAATCTCTTCATCAGTGTTCGGATTTGTTCCTACAATCGCCTCCTTATCTAGAGGTGAAGGGAGATAACGACAAACCGCATCAAGAAGGAACTGAACCCCTTTATTCTTAAATGAAGAACCACAAACCATTGGGATGATGCTCATGTCCATAACGGCAGCACGAAGCGCAGCATGTACCTCTTCTTCTGTAATAGAATCTTCGTCTTCAAAGAATTTCTCCATTAAGTTTTCGTCATACTCAGCAACAGCTTCGATAAGCTCTGCGCGATATTGACGAACTTCGTCTTCCATATCGGCAGGGATATCGATGACATCAAAGGTTGATCCGAAATTATCATCATGCCATACAATCGCACGATTCTTAACTAAGTCAACAATACCTCTAAAATCAGCTTCTTCACCAATCGGTAATACGATCGGCACAGCATTCGACTTTAGCATCTCTCGAACCTGAGTACAAACTGCCAAAAAGTTTGAACCCTGACGGTCCATTTTGTTGACAAACCCCATACGAGGTACCTTGTAATTATCTGCAAGTCTCCAGTTAGTCTCTGATTGAGGCTCTACACCGTCAACCGCACTAAACAAGAATACAAGACCATCTAATACACGAAGCGAACGGTTCACCTCAACAGTAAAGTCAACGTGACCGGGAGTATCGATAATGTTAAAATGATATCCTTTAGAATCATCAGTAAGCTCACCATTCTCTGTTGGGAAATTCCAAGTACAAGTAGTTGCAGCAGAAGTAATAGTAATACCTCTCTCCTGCTCTTGTTCCATCCAGTCCATGGTAGCAGCACCATCGTGAACTTCACCAATCTTGTGACTTACCCCAGTATAAAATAATATACGTTCAGTGGTAGTTGTTTTACCTGCATCAATGTGAGCAGCAATCCCTATATTTCTAGTGAATTTTAAATCTCTTGCCATGTCTGATTAGAATCTAAAGTGTGAGAACGCTTTGTTAGCCTCAGCCATTTTGTGAGTATCCATACGCTTCTTAACTGCAGCACCTTCTTCTTTCGCCGCAGCAAGAATTTCAGAAGCTAATTTTTGAGCCATTGACTTCTCATTACGCTTTCTTGCATAACTAATCAACCACTTCATAGCAGTAGAAATTTTACGATCAGGACGAATTTGCATAGGAATCTGAAATGTTGCTCCACCAACACGACGACTACGTACTTCTACGTGCGGCATCACATTAGATAAAGCATCTTTCCAAAGCTCTAATGCTGATTTTTCTTCGTCAGTTTTTTTCTGATCTACAATGTCCATTGCATCGTAAAAAATGCGGAAGGCAACAGATTTCTTACCATCCCACATCATCATATTAACGAAACGTGTAACTAATTGATCTCCGAATCTAGGATCTGGAAGGATCGGACGTTTTTTTGCTTGTCTTTTTCTCATCGTACTTGCGTCTTTTCAGAACTACTTTTTAGGACGCTTTGCGCCGTATTTTGAACGTCGTTGTGTACGACCTTGTACACCCGCGGTGTCAAGGGCTCCTCTAACAATGTGATAACGAACTCCAGGTAAGTCCTTAACACGTCCACCTCGTACCAATACTATCGAGTGCTCTTGGAGATTATGTCCCTCTCCTGGAATGTACGCGTTAACCTCTTTTCCGTTGGTTAATCTTACCCTAGCTACCTTTCTCATTGCTGAGTTAGGTTTCTTTGGCGTGGTGGTATACACACGTGTACACACACCTCTACGTTGGGGACAAGAATCCAAAGCAGCCGATTTGCTCTTCTTGGCAATCGAGTGTCTACCTTTTCTTACTAATTGTGAAATTGTTGGCATTCTTCTAGTTTTCTCCTAATTTTTAGGGCTGCAAATGTATTCATTAATTATTGAAAATCAAATCGAAGCAAAAGATTTTTGAAATTAAATGACTTTAGCTCCTTCCAGAACCTAAAACCTCTCCCCCAATTACACTAAAACAGAATAATTATAATTACAGACTAGTTTTCGTTGCGAACCCGAACAAAGCAGCATATATGCAAGAAAAGAAGGATTCACTAAATGACCATTAGATGTCTGTCAAATTTCATTGTCTATGAAAGACAGCCAGAAAAATTATAAAGAACAGAAAAAAGCAAGTTACAGAATTGCTTTTTCAATAAATAATGAAAGAAATCTGTACATATTCTATAGCTTCCCTTGGAATGTTAACATAATTTTTAGATTTTAGC
>JAHEKV010000027.1 GCA_024638165.1 Flavobacteriaceae bacterium | reverse complement strand
AAAAATTATAAAGAACAGAAAAAAGCAAGTTACAGAATTGCTTTTTCAATAAATAATGAAAGAAATCTGTACATATTCTATAGCTTCCCTTGGAATGTTAACATAATTTTTAGATTTTAGCCATTCGCTAATTCAAATAACTTAAAAATGAAAACAAAACTTAATGGAATCCTGACGCTTCTTTTAGCGTTAGTTGTGCAAGTTTCTTTTGCACAGTCAAAGACGGTTTCAGGTACGGTTACAGATTCAGACGGGTTACCTCTTCCAGGGGTGAACATCGTTGTGGATGGTACTGTTAACGGTACACAAACAGACTTTGATGGAAATTATTCGATTTCCGCATCCAATGGTCAGGTGTTAGTGTTTACTTACATCGGTCAAAAGGAAGCGCGTGTTACTGTTGGTGCTGCCGACACGTACAACGTGCAAATGGAAGAGGATGCACAAGCATTAGAAGAAGTAGTTGTTACCGCTCAGGGTATCAAGCGTGAAAAACAAGCACTTGGATACGCCGTATCTTCAGTTGGTGAAGAGCAACTTGAGCAAAGAACTGAAGGTGACGTTGGACGTATATTAAGAGGTAAAGCTTCTGGGGTAAACATTACTTCTCAAAGTGGTGTTTCAGGATCAGGTACTAATATCGTTATCCGTGGTTACCAGTCTTTCAGCCAAAACAATCAACCTTTATTTATTGTAGATGGTGTGCCTTTCGCATCAGACACAAATGCAGGTGATAGTTTTGTAAATGGTAACAATGGTTCAAGCCGTTTCTTAGACCTTGACCCTAACTCTATCGCTGATGTTCAGGTTCTTAAAGGTCTTTCAGCTGCAACACTATATGGTGAAGCTGGTAAGAACGGGGTAATCCTTATTACTACGAAAGCAGGAGCTGCTGGTGCAACTCGTAAGAAAAATGAAATCACTGTTTCACAGTCATACTTTATGAACGAAATCGCGTCTATGCCTGATTTCCAAAGTGAGTATGGTAACGGATTTGATCAAAAGTTCGGATGGTTCTTCTCTAACTGGGGTCCTTCGTTTAGAAAAGAAGGTTCAACCGGTTATGGAAATGCTTCTAACTTCCCTTCAGCTTACGGTTTAAATACAGATGATGGAACCATCCTTCACCCGTATTCAACTGCATCAAGTGCGACAGGTGTACCTGCAGCTTTCCCAGAATTTAATGGAGCAAGATATAAATGGCAACCTTATAACTCTGTTGGAGAATTTTTCCAAACGGGTACAGTTGCCAATACATCACTTCAAGCGGGAGGTTCTTCAGCAGATGGTAAAGTATCGTACAACGTTTCGTTTGGTCACTTAGAAGACGAAGGATTTACCCCTGGTAATAAACTTTTAAGAAACAATATGTCTGTAGGAGGTCGTGCTCAACTAACTAACAACTTTACAGTTAGTGGAACGATGAATTATTCTAGAACCCGATTTAAATCTCCACCAGTTGCAGCGTCAACAGGTAACGGATCGTTTGGTTCAGGTTCATCAGTTTTTGGTCACCTATTCTTTACACCACGCTCAGTGGATCTAATGGGTCTTCCTTACCAAAACCCAATTACAGGAGGTTCAGTATACTATCGTCAAAACAATAGTATCCAGCACCCTTTATGGACCGTTAATAACGCAGCAAATATCCAAGACACGAACCGAACGTTCGGTTCATTAAACATGTCTTATGATATTAACGACAACCTTAACTTCCTTTACCGTGTTGGTTACGATTTCTACAATGAAAGAAACGTAAACTACCAAAACAAAGGTGGTGTCGGTGGTGGCGCTAGAACAGTTTCTGGTCTTTATGAAACTTGGGATAACAACAACACCATTTGGGATCATTCATTAATTCTAAACGGTGATTACGATTTATCAGAAGATCTTGATATGACTTTTAACGTTGGTGGAACTTCACGTTATAATTACTACGATCGTCAAGGGGTTGCGTCTTCAGGACAGAACGTATTTGGCGTACTTCGTCACTTCAACTTCGACCTACAGGATGAGATTCAATTTACTACGTTCAAGAACGTTTTAGGAGCATACGCTCAAGCAGATTTTGGATACAAGAAATTCCTTTACATGACTGTTAATGGACGTAACGATTGGGTTTCAAACCAGTCTGTAGAAAACCGTTCTCTTTTTTACAAAGGAGCATCTTTCTCTTTCATCCCAACGAATGCTTTTGCAAATCTTAAGAGCAACTGGTTAAACAACCTTAAAGTTCGTGGAGGTTACGGAGAATCAGCAGGTTTTGCTAGCGGATTCCCAACATCTGTAAACCTTTCAATCAACACTCAAGCTTTCATTAATGGTGATGGAGCAACTGTTGTAACAAACTCTGTATCAAACACTGTAGCTAATCCAGGTATATTACCTGAGCTTTATCGTGAATTTGAAGGAGGTATTGAAGCGCTTCTTTTCGACAGAAGATTATCACTTGATGTTTCTGTTTACAAGAGAATCACTGAAAACCTTATCGTTAATAAACCACTTGACCCATCTACTGGGGGTACAATCATCCAAACTAACGTTGGTGAGATTCAAGGAGACGGTATCGAAATCGATGCTAACCTTAATGTGATCCGTAACGAAGGAAATGGCTTAAGCTGGGATATCAACGCTAATTTCAACAAGAACCAGTCAACAGTTACTGACCTTGGTGCAGATACAGATATAATCGTTTACGCAGGTTTCTCAAACCTTGGTAACGCTGCAATCAAAGGAGAGCAACTTGGGGTTATCGTGGGTTCACGTGTTGCACGTGACGAAAACGGAGCTTTCAAAGTAAACTCTTCAGGTTACTACATCTCTGAGGAAAATGACGAAAATAACCGTTTACCAATCATTGGTAACCCAACTCCTGATTTCATCTTAAACGTTGGAAACACTTTAAGATACAAAGGGTTAAACTTCAACTTCTTATTCAACCACCAACAAGGTGGAGACATTCACACAGCAACTGTTTCTACTCTTCTTGGTCGTGGTCTTGTTGAAGACACGGTTGATCGTGAGAGATCATTCGTTATTCCTGGTGTAGGTCCTGACGGAACTGCAAACAATGTTCAGATTAACAACTCTGACTACTACTTCTCAAACATCCTATTCGGACCAGAGGAGTTAAATGTTTACGACGCAACTAACCTAAGACTTCAAGAAGTTTCGTTAGGTTACACGCTTCCACAAAGCATCCTAGAGAATACTCCATTCGGATCATTAAGCTTCACACTATCAGGCTTCAACCTATGGTACAAAGCATTTAATGTTCCAGAGAGTACTAACTTTGACCCTAACGTGGCTGGTTTAGGTATTGGTAATGGTCAAGGATTTGATTACTTAAACGGACCATCTTCAAGACGTTACGGATTCAGTATCAAAGCTTCTTTCTAACAATAACATTTAGTTACAATTATTATGAAAAATTATTTTAAAGTATTAGGTGTCGTTGCGATTGCAGGAGCTTTAAGTTTCCAATCGTGTGAGACAACTGAGCTAGATCTAAGAACCAACCCTAACGCGTTGTCTGCAGATCAAGCCAGTCCTGACTTCCTATTGAACCAAATCCAGCTAAGCTTTAGAGGGTTAGTTCAGTCAATGGGAGGATACGGTTCTGAATTAACCAGAATCGAATACATGTTCGGTAAGAACTACGTAAACGTATATCAACCATCAAGTTTTCAAGGTGCTTGGTCAACTGCTTATGCTACCCTTCTAGAGGATATCAAAGCGATGGAGGCGCTTGCATCTGCTAATGGCCTTACCTATCACTCAGGTATAGGTAAATTCATGAAGGCATTCACTATGGTAACTCTTGTAGATTATTTCGGTGATGTTCCTTATTCTCAAGCGAACCTTGGAGGTGAAAATTTCAACCCAAGTGTTGATAGTGGAGCTGATATCTATGCAGCAGCACACGCTTTATTAGATTCGGCTATCGCAGACTTTAACGCGGGCGGTCCAGCTCCTCAAAATGATTTCTACTATGACGGTAGTGCATCTAAGTGGGTTAAGGCTGCAAACACACTAAAACTAAAAATGTATGCTACTACACGTGTTAACGATGGTGGTATTGATTCAGGTTTTGGTTCAATCATTGCGAGCGGAAACTACATTTCTTCTGTAGCCGATGATATGCAATTTACCTACGGTACGAATCAAGTTCAGCCTGATACTCGTCACCCAGCATACTCTGCAGACTATACAGTGAGTGGTGGTGGAAACTATCGTTCAATCTCATTAATGTCTTATATGGACACTAATGACGATCCTAGAACAAGATACTTCTTCTACCGTCAAAATCCAGTGACTCCTGGCCAAGATGGTTCAGAGCCAGCACTAGAGACTCTTCAGTGTTCGCTTCAAACACCACCAGCACACTACGATGGATACCCATTCTGTGGTCTTCCAAATGGTTTTTGGGGTAGAGATCACGGTAACGATGAAGGTATTCCACCCGATGGATTCCTACGTACTCTAGTTGGTGTATACCCAGCAGGTGGTGCGTTTGACGACTCACGTTTCGACCCACTAGGTCTTGGAGCGGGTGCAGGAGGAAATGGTATTACACCAGTTCTTCTATCTTCAAGCGTTCATTTCTGGCAAGCTGAAGTTGCTCTTGCATCAGGAGATGCTGCAACTGCAAAAGCTCACCTTGCTGAAGGTTTAGCTCAATCAGTAGCTAAGGTTATGTCTTTCGGTGCTCTTGATGGAACTGCTGATCAATCAGCAGCACCAACAGCTGAGGATGTAGCTGCTCACGTTACTGCTATCAAGGCTGCCTTCGAGGCGGATGCTACAGGAGGATGGAATGTATTAGGTCAAGAATTCTTTGTTTCTCTTTACGGAAATGGTTCTGACGCCTATAACTTCTACAGAAGAACAGGATATCCTAATAACCTACAACCAAACTTAGAGCCAGATCCAGGAGCGTTTGTACGTTCAATGTGGTATCCTTCGAACTTTGTGAACACCAATTCTTCTGTTAATCAGAAGGCTGACGTTACGCAAACCGTATTCTGGGATAATGGTTCAACTTCACTATATTAATTAAGAAATCATGAAAAATATCTTTAAATACACTCTCGGAGTCGCTTTAGCCCTAATATTAGGAGCTTGTGAAAGCGAAGAGAAAGTTGTGGACTTCGTTTTCGATAATGCCGTAAACGGAGCATTCCTAAGAGTACTTGAAGCTGATCAGATTATTGTAAATGGTGATACTTCTTCCACCGCCGGTGTTTCAATTGAATACGCTGGTCAAGATGACGAACTATTACAAAACATTGAATTTAGTTTGGCCTATAGCGGTGTTGCTGGAAACATTGGTCCGGTAATAGTTTCTACAATAACTCCTGAAGACATGGGAAGAGGACAATTTAATAATCTTAAAACAGACTACTTCTATACTTTAGGTACAGCACTAAGTGCTTTAGGTCTTTCAGTAGATCAAACTACAGGTGGTGATAGAATCACTTTAGATTTTAGAGTGAATCTAACCGATGGTCGTACTTATGGACCTGGAGATGCCAATGGTAATATTGGTGCGATAGGTGGATGGTACTCTTCACCATATTCATCTTCAGCTTCATTTGTTTGTGTTCTACCCTCAGGCGAATGGACAATCGATATGGTTGACACTTATGGGGATGGATGGCAAACTACAACCGGTGGTGGAGGCCCTGGTCTACAAATGTTAACAGCTTCAGGGACTATTTTTGCAGAAGTAGGACTTTGCTCTGATTACGGAGGATCTGAATACAGCTGTACAAATGATCCAAGTTCAGGCACAGCAACAGTTAACGTACCAGCAGGTACTGAGGTTGTGGCTTGGTACTTCCCAGGTGACTACTATGGTGAAATTGAATACACAATTACAGCACCTTCAGGAATTCAAGCAGCTGTTCAAGACGGTTCTACGGGCATTCTTGAATTAGAATTTGATCCATGTGTGAATTAACAATTTGATGTTGATTCAATATCTAGATAAAAGCCGCTCAATAGAGCGGCTTTTTTTATATCCATAAATGAAAGGTGTTATCTTTGCCCCAATGAAAAAATATCTCTATCTAATTTTAGCAACCACTCTATCTCTATCTATTAATGCTCAAATTAATTTGGAAAGTTTTAGTGGTTCGGCTACCGAAGGAGCGGTATTCGCTCAAATGAGAAAGACCCGTTCTTACGGTAATGATTTACCAACCGTAGGTTCACCTTATGTGAATGAAAACTTCACAGAAGGAGAAGTATTCTATAACGGCAAAACCTTGGGCATATACTTATATCGTCATAATGCCTTCAATGACGAAGTCGAGGTCGTAAAGCCTGGCGATGAATCGGTAAAATATGTAAAAGACGAGCAAGGCAATTTTGTGCCTGCTGAAGGCGAAAGTAGTTCTCTTGCTACCATCAAAGAAATCGTATTAAAAGATAAAGAAACCGGTCGTTCACTTTCACTAACAACGATCACTAATGAAGATGGTGCATTGAGAAATGCCTATCTCTACGAACTAACTTCAGGTAAAAACTACACCCTGTATTACCAAAATAGAGTGGGCTTTAAAGAAGGTGTTAGAGCTGTAAACTCAATGGTTCGAACCACACCTAATAGATTTACTCATTTTCAAGACTTTTACATTCAAAAGAATGGAGAAGAAATCGCTTACTTCTTCAGTGGTAAAAAGAAAGATCTATCAACTGTTCTGAAGAAAGAAGACCTAGAAAGTGCAGAAGCCGTTATTGGAAGCCAGAAATTAAAAACCAAAACTGAAGAAGATCTTATTATCTTAATAGAGGAATTAAACCGAAACTAGATGAAACTTAAGATCTTTTTTCTACTGCTAAGCCTATCACTCAGCACCTATGGTCAGACTCTATTGCAAGAGGCTCCAAAAGGTGATGACATACTGAATTATGCCAATTTTATGTCCAAAAGAAATCCTCTAGGTGACATGATGTTCGCTGAAGTTCGTAACAGAAATATCGTATTCGACCCATCG
>JAHEKV010000019.1:1975-7425 GCA_024638165.1 Flavobacteriaceae bacterium | reverse complement strand
TTACCTCAATTTTGGTACTTATTCCTGAAATTGAGGTAGTTCTGTAAAATGAGACTTATGTTAATTTTAGAGTTAGCCTAGAAAACAGGACTGAAATTTTATAACTTGATGCTAAATAGTTTGTTATGGCACAATATACTTTGTTTGTAAATGGGGAGACGAAGACCGTTGAAGTTGATCCGTCAACACCTATGCTTTGGGTACTTCGTGATCACCTAGATCTTGTGGGTACTAAGTTTGGATGTGGTATCGCTCAATGTGGAGCTTGTACCATTCATCTTAATGGAACTGCAGTTAGATCTTGTCAGTTGCCCGTATCTACTGTGGGTAACGGTGAAGTAATCACTATAGAAGGTCTTTCAGAAAATGGGGACCATCCAGTTCAACTGGCTTGGATCAAACAAGATGTGCCTCAATGTGGGTATTGCCAGGCAGGACAGATTATGACGGCTACCGCTCTGCTTAAACAGAATCCGAACCCTACAGACGAAGAAATTGAATCTGCAATGGCGGGTAATCTTTGCCGTTGTGGAACCTATGTGCGAATCAAAAAAGCGGTTAAGGATGCCGCAGCTAACCTTTAAACGCTGAATCATGAGTACGAACAAGGTAAATCAAGGAAGACGATTTTTTATCAAAAGCTCATTGCTTGCTGGTGGAGGTATGATGTTAGCTTTTCCATGGTTAGAGTCATGCAATTTTAGTGCTGAACAAATCAAGTCAATGCCTAAAGAATGGTTTGAAATCAATGGATATTTAAAAATTGGAGAGAATGGTCTGATTACGATTATGTCTCCAAATCCAGAAATTGGTCAGAATGTCAAAACCTCAATGCCGATGCTTATCGCCGAGGAGTTGAATTGTAATTGGAACGATGTGATTGTTGAGCAGGCGCCCCTTAACTCTAACAAGTTCTTTCACCAAATGGCAGGGGGGAGTACATCGATCAGTGCTGCATGGACTCCGCTTCGAAAGGCAGGAGCTACAGCGCGTCAAATGTTAATTAACGCCGCTGCGAATACTTTAGAAGTACCTGCAGATGAATTACGTGCTGATCTAGGTTTCATCTATCATGATGCTTCAGGAAGAAAGCTAGGTTTTGGTGAGGTAGCTTCAGCCGCAGCGCTTTTAGAAGTGCCAGAGGAGGTTGAGCTTAAACCTATTGATGAGTTTAAGATTATTGGTACATCGAGAAAGAATGTAGACAGTAAGAAAATTGTAACTGGAGAATCACTTTTCGGTATTGATTATAAAGAAGACGGAATGCTTTATGCGGGTGTGATTCATCCTCCAGCATTCGGAATGAAAATTAAATCCTTAGATGCCACACGTGCTCTCGCTTTGCCAGGGATTGAAGCAGTTTTTCAATTCGAGAATTATAGAGAAGGACAGGCAAAAGGGGCTTTCGATATCAAGGCACACCAAACTCAGATTGCCGTAGTGGGTAGATCTACTTGGGAGGTTTTTAAAGCCAAAAAATTAGTGGATGTCACTTATGAAGAGGCGGGTGAAGTGGTAAATACCATGAGCTTCTTCGGCAGAACGATGGAGAATAAATGGCCAGCAGGTCTTGAAAGCACTTCTTCGCACAAAAAACAAATGGAGGAGGCAGAGAAGCAAGCAACAGTCGTTCGAACCGATGGTGATCCTGATCAACAATTTAAAGAGGCCGACGAGGTTCTTGAAAGAACGTATTATGCTCCTTATCTAGCTCATAATACCTTAGAGCCCTTAAACTTCTTTGCTGAGGTTACCGATGAATCGGCTCGATTTGTAGGGCCCATCCAATTACCTGAATTTCTTGAGCCAGCACTTGCAGAGAGATTTGAACTACCCGTAGAAAAGGTAGACATCATGATGACTCGAATCGGTGGTGGTTTCGGACGAAAATTATACGGGCATTTTATGCTTGAAGCTGGCGTAATTTCTAAAACTGTGGGGAAACCTGTAAAATTAGTCTACACTCGTGAGGATGATATGACTGCAGGTACCTACCGACCAAGTTATCGAGTAACTTATCGTGCGGCTATTAAAGAGGGTAAAGCAACGGCAATCCATATAGTAGCGGGTGGAATTCCTGAAAGTCCATTGTCGGCTAATCGATTCCCTGCTGGGTCATTTGATCACTATAAGGCAGAGACATGGACAATCGATTCTAATATTACTACTGGGGCCTTCAGGGCACCAAGATCTAATTTCATGGCTAGTGCTGAACAAAGCTTCCTTGATGAACTTGCTGAGCAGATCGGTAGAGATCCGATAGAATATCGTTTAGAACTCCTTGAAAGAGCGAAAACCAATCCGGTTGGTGAGCGTAATGATTACGATGCCGAGCGTTATGCTGGAGTACTGAGACTCGTTAAAGAAAAGTCCGGGTGGGATTCCCCCAAACCCGGGGTACATCGAGGAGTAGCTGCCTATTTCTGCCACCAGTCTTATGTCGCAAACGTTGTTGATGTCGTGATGAAAAATGGTAGCCCTGTAGTTGAAAAAGTATATGCCGCAATCGACTGTGGGGTGGTAATTAACCCTGACGCTGCTGCTAACCTCGCTGAGGGAGGTAGTGTTGATGGTATCGGACACGCTATGTATTCGCAAATCACCTTTACCGAAGGAAAACCGGATCAGAATAATTTTGACGACTACCGATTAATTCGTCATAATGAAGCTCCTAAAGATGTCGAGGTTCATTTCGTTGAATCTAAGGTTGACCCGACAGGTATGGGAGAACCGCCATTTCCACCGGTAATGGGGGCATTGGCGAATGCACTTTATAAGGCTCAAGGTAAACGATTATACAAACAGCCCTTCGCCGGATCTCAGGCTTAAACGATGATAGAAGTTCAAGAGGCACTTGATCTTATCGATCGATTTACCTCTCGATCAAAAAGTGTTAGACGGTCAGTTGATGCTAGTCTTAATGGATTGATACTGGCTGAAGAAGTCTTTTCAACGATCAATCTTCCTGAATTTAGGCAGTCTTCAATGGATGGCTATGCGATAAACGGAATTGCTGATAATTACCAAATTATAGGTGAGGTGCCTGCGGGCAGCAGTAACACTTTTGAGATAAAGTCAGGTGAAGCGGTTCGAATTTTTACTGGAGCACGAGTTCCAGATTCTGCCGATCGGGTGGTCATGCAAGAACACGTTGAGATCGCTCCTGAGGGGATTATTGTCACTAAATTTCCGAACCAGGGTGTTAATATAAGAACGGTTGGCAGTCAAATTCAACATGGCCAGAAAATACTTGATCGAGGAGTAAAAATCACCCCAGCGATTATTGGGATGTTAATATCGATTGGTTGTACAGAGGTAGCGGTTATAGACCCACCAAAAGTTGTTGTGCTTGTAACGGGTGATGAGTTAGCAAAGCTGGGATCTGAAAAGAAAGAAAGTCAGGTTTATGAGAGTAATGGCGCCGTTCTTCAGGCAGCTGCTCAAGAAGATCACTGCGAGTTCCTCTATTGCACCTCTATAAAAGATGACTATACGGCTAGTGTAGTTGCGATAAATAAGGCAATTAATGATGCTGACCTTGTGCTGATATCTGGAGGTATTTCGGTCGGAGATTACGATTTTATCGGAAGAGCATTAGACGAATTAGGCGTTACAAAACATTTTCATGGAGTAAGACAAAAGCCTGGAAAACCTTTGTTTTTCGGATCCTTTAATCAAACGGCCATTTTTGCTCTACCCGGTAATCCTGCCTCAACCCTTACTTGTTACTACGTTTATGTAAGACGATGGTTACAACGTTATCAAGGGATACAGCCTATGGTCAAAAAAATGACTTTGGCATCAGAAATTCATAATCGATTTGGAAGAGCCCTATTTGTAAAGGCTAAAATTCATGAAGGTTGCGCAGTACCTATCGATGAATTTAACTCGGCAACCTTACTTAGCTTTTCAAAGTCGGAGCTGTTGATTTACATGGGAGCGGATGTTAAAGTTCTCTCTGAAGGAGAACTCGTTGAAACCTTCGAAATATGATAGAAGCAATCGGATTTTGGTGGTTTTTGGGGCTTATCCCGATCGTTTCTTTCTTATACAGTAGTGTAGGCCACGGTGGTGCCAGTGGTTATTTAGCGCTGATGGCATTATTTTCTTTTCCGGTGGTATTCATGAAACCAACGGCGCTATTACTGAATCTTTTTGTAGCTGGAATAGCGTTTATTCAATTCTATCGAGGAGGGCATTTTAAGAAATCTCTTTTCACTTCTTTCGCCTTAGGTTCTATTCCTTTCGCATACTTTGGGGGTACCATTAGCGTCGATCCCATTCTTTACAAGAGAATACTAGGTGTCTTATTGATTTTTGCGGTATTAAGAATGTTGATTCGTCTAAGGAACTACTCAGAACCACCAAGGTCAATCCCGTTCTTTGCCGGGGTCGGTATTGGAGCAATTATCGGTTTTTTCTCAGGACTAATCGGAATCGGTGGAGGTATCATTCTTACCCCCGTTCTAGTTATATTTCGTTGGGCTCAAGTAAAAGAAGCTGCAGCGATATCGGCCCTTTTTATTTGGGTAAATTCGGCTTCAGGCCTCGTTGGTCAGTTACAGTCGGGTGCCATGCTGTCTCTATTTATGATCCCACTGGTGGTCTTAGCGCTTATCGGTGGATTTTTAGGTAGTTATTACGGAAGTTTAAAATGGAATTCAATTAAATTGAATTATGTATTGGCTGGAGTTTTAGCACTAGCCTCAATAAAAATGTTTTGGGTATGATCACCTATCAGATAAAATGTTTTGGAATGCTTTCAGAAATCATAGGGGAGCAGATCAGTATCGAGTGTAATACCGAATATTCGGTGGATGAGCTGATAAAATATCTTTCGAAGGATTATCCGAAACTCGAGGCCATTCCTGTAAAGGTGGCCCAGAACGATCAATTACTGGATGATTCAGCAATAGTAATCTCGGGAACACTATCGATGTTCCCTCCATTTTCAGGCGGATGATTAATCGTTATGACCGACATATAAAACTCGAATCCTTCGGTGAATCTGGCCAGCAATTACTAAAAGAGTCAAAGGTTCTAGTTGTCGGAGTGGGAGGCCTTGGCTGCGCTGCCTTACCTTATTTGGTTTCTTCAGGTGTTGGAACGATCGGTCTTATCGACGCCGATTGTATCGACAAGACGAATCTTCAAAGACAAATACTTTTCAGTGAGGAGGAGATTGGTTTGTCTAAAGTCAATTGCGCCATCAATCGATTATCTAAGTTGAATACCGAAGTAAATCTCATTCCTTACACCTTTGATCTAATCCCAGAAAATGCAGAAGAGATCATTTCTCAGTACGATGTAATTCTCGATTGTACGGATCGCTTTGAGGCTCGTTACTTAATAAACGATGCTTGTGTTCGTCAGAATAAACCTTGGGTTTTTGGAGCATTGTATAAGTTCGAAGGTCAGGTATCGGTTTTTAACCATAAGTCAGGACCAAC
>JAHEKV010000019.1:0-1875 GCA_024638165.1 Flavobacteriaceae bacterium | reverse complement strand
CTATTTTTATTCAAGGAGCTATAGATCCTTCTAAAATTGCCAAGTCTATTGCGGCCCATCAGTCGAAGACTGCTATAGGGGCTCATCAGATTTTTCTCGGCCAGGTAAGAGCAGATCAGGTAGGTGAAGAAGAAGTTAGTGCGATCGAGTATACTGCCGAAGAATCTTTAGCAAATAGTATTGCACATACCATAAAAGAAGAACTATTTGATAAGTACGAGCTTACTTGCCTGCATATTTATCACAGTTTGGGTAAAGTTGCGGTGGGGGAAATATGTTTCTTTGTTTTTGTGTCGGCACCTCATCGCCCTGCAGTTTTTAAGGCCCTCCCAGAACTAGTTGATGCCTTGAAGGCGCAGCTTCCTGTTTTTGGAAAAGAGTGTTTTGAGAGTGGAAGTCATCAGTGGAAAGTGAATAAGTAATGGTAGATATCATAGCAAAGAGTAATACACTGCGAATTGCAACGGCTGAGGCCCTTGTAGACGTTAGTAGTTCTAAGACTATCGAAGCAATTCGAGAACATAGAGTACCCAAAGGGGATGTCTTTGAAATGAGCAGGGCAGCAGGACTTCTCGGAGTAAAGAAGACACCTGAACTACTGCCTGATTGCCATCCCATTCCTATAGAATTTACAGGGTTTCAATTTGAGATTGTCGATCAGACCATTAAGATCAGCTGCACCATAAAGACCATTTATAAAACGGGTGTAGAAGTTGAAGCCATGCATGGAGCAAGTATTGCAGCTCTAAATATGTATGATATGCTTAAGCCTATCGATAAAGGGGTCAGTATCGGCGCTATCCGATTACTGAGTAAGAAGGGCGGAAAATCTGATTATGCTGCACAAGCGTCTAACCGATCAGCCGCAATTATTGTTGCTTCTGATTCTATATCGGCTGGCAATGCAACGGATCAAACGGGTCAGATGATCGAACAATTTCTAGGTGATTTAGGCATGAAGGTGTCCGAATTATGTGTGATCCCTGACGAGCCCAATGATATTCGACTTCAGATTGAAAAGTATCTCAAAACTAAGATTGATCTCATTATTGTTACCGGAGGTACAGGGGTCAGTCATCGAGATCAAACCCCTGAAGCGATCTCCCCACTTATTGAAAAGAGACTGCCAGGTGTAGAAGAGGCAATGCGTGCCTATGGACAAAATCGCACCCCGGTAGCCATGTTCTCAAGGTCTATTGCGGGTATCAGTCAAAATTCAATCCTATTAGGTATACCCGGCTCTAAAGGGGGCGCCCTAGACTCTTTGAAGGCTGTTTTCCCGTCATTAACCCATTTGTTCGACGTACTAAGCGGAACGCGTCACGGTCAATGAAACAACATCCTTCTATATTAACCGATGGCTATGGTAGAAAACACAACTACCTCAGAATTTCGCTGGTTGAAAAGTGTAACCTTCGATGCACTTACTGCATGCCTAGCGAAGGGGTTCAGCTTTCACCACGTGAAGAATTAATGTCGGCATCTGAGGTTTACGAAATAGCGAAGGTCTTTGTGAGCCACGGTGTAGATAAAATTCGGTTGACCGGGGGAGAGCCCTTGCTAAGAAAAGATTTTGGAGAAATAGTGGAGTATTTGTCTTCACTCCCTGTTTCCTTAGCGATAACCACTAATGGTGTTCTGCTTGATCGATATATTGATGTCTTAAAAAAGGCAGGTGTTAATAAGCTCAATATCTCTATAGACACCTTAAACCCAGACCGATTCAAAGGGCTAACACTCAGAGATCAATTTCATCGAGTGATGAAAAATATTGATTTGGCGATTGAAGAAGGATTCAATGTAAAACTGAATGTCGTACTGATTAAAGGTCAGAACCAGGATGAGATTATTGAGTTCATCGAACTTACTAAAGAT
>JAHEKV010000013.1 GCA_024638165.1 Flavobacteriaceae bacterium | reverse complement strand
GGGGTATTGTCTGCACTACTGACCGAAGAGTCGAAAAGGACAATATCGTTGACTTTGTAGGGCATCCGCAAAGAATATTCCCTATCGGTCGATTAGATAAACCTTCAGAAGGCCTGATTCTTTTAACCAGTGATGGTGACATTGTCAACAAAATTCTTCGAGCCCGAAACAACCACGAGAAAGAATACATCGTCAAGGTGGATAAACCCATCGATCAGAAATTTATCTCGAAAATGAGTAATGGTATTCCCATTCTAGGTACCATTACGAATAAGTGTTTCGTGGAGCAAATAGGACCTAAAACCTTTCGAATCATTCTAACCCAAGGTCTCAATCGTCAGATTCGCCGCATGTGTGAATACCTCGATTACAAAGTCACTAAGCTCAAACGCATTCGAATCATGAATATAAGCTTAGATTTACCGTTAGGACAATGGCGCGATTTACGTCCTGAAGAACTTATAGAACTGAATAAGCTTTGTGAGGAAAGCTCAAAAACCCATACCTAGACCACTATGAAAAACGTTCAAATTTTAATTCTCACCCTATTCATTGCCAGCTGCGCGACTAAGCCACTATCGCTTGAAGAAGTTCAAGAAAGTATCACCGCCACAGAAACTGAGCAGATTTTATACACCCTCGCTTCTGATGAAATGAAGGGCCGAGAAAGTGCTAGTGGCGGATACCAAATGGCTGCAGATTTCGTTACCAACTTCTTCGAAGAAAATGGAATTGAACCTTTTTATCCGGCTTACAAAGATTCATTACAAACCAAAGAAGTGTGGAGTTATAATCTAGTCGGTTCTTTAGGTAAGTTTGAACAAAACCAGCCTACTATTTTAATCGGGGCACATCTCGATCATATCGGAGTCAAGAACGAAAATGAAGAAGACCCAATTTTCAATGGCGCCAACGATAACGCATCAGGATCAACTGCCGTGCTACAAATCGCAAAGTTCTTAGCTACAAAAGAGTGGAATCAAAACGTACTTGTGGCCTTATTTGCAGACGAAGAGAAGGGACTTAGAGGGGCAGCCCATTTAGCCGAGCGTTTGAAAGAAGAAGATGTTTCGCTTGCTTATATGGTCAACTTCGAAATGCTTGGGGCAACCTTAACTACAGGAGAAAATCAGGTTTACATGACCGGATACAACCTCTCAGACATGCCTGAAAAAATGAATACCTATGCTCCAGAGTTTGTACAATTTCTTCCTGAAGCCAAGCAATACAACCTTTTCAGAAGATCAGATAACTACTCTTTCTACCAGATTCACAACATCCCGGCGCAGACTTTATCTACCTTCGATTTTAAGAACTATGATTACTATCACAAGGCAGGTGACGAAGCCGAGAAATTAGATGTAGTCAATATGAATAAAGTGATTAGTACGTCTGCCTATGTATTGGCAAAAATGCTCGAAGACGAGGTAACCATTAAACTCTCAGAAGAGGAATAAATCTAACCTATGAATTATTTCAAACTCCCTCTATTACTACTCCTTCTATTGGTAACCGCTTGCAACTCGATTTCTGAAAAATCGGGTAATTCTGAAAATTGGTGGAAAGAAGGCATCGTTTATCAGCTCTACCCTCAAAGTTTTAAAGATAGCGATAGCGATGGGTTCGGAGACTTTAAGGGCATTATAGAAGAAATCGACTATTTAGATGAACTGGGTATAGATATTATTTGGATGAATCCATTCTTTGAGTCTCCCCTAGTCGATAACGGATACGACGTCAGTGATTACAGATCGATTTTAGAACGTTACGGAAGCCTCGAAGACTTCAAACAAATGATCGATCTACTTCACAGTCGAGGGATCAAATTTGTCCTCGATATTGTCGTGAACCATTCAAGTAACCAACACGAGTGGTTTAAACAATCTAGAAGTTCTAGAGATAATCCATACCGCGATTACTATCACTGGTGGCCAGCTGAAAAAGGAGAGCCACCCTATCGCTACAGCATTTTCGACCCTGAAGGCGCATGGAAGTACGACGAATTAACCGACGCCTACTACCTACATTATTTCGCTGCTGAGCAACCCGATCTCAATTGGGAAAATCCCAAACTAAGAGAAGAAGTTTATGACATTATGAACTATTGGATTGAAATAGGCGTGGACGGATTCAGACTCGACGCCTTTCAATTTGCTAGTAAAGACACTAGCTTTCCCGAGTTTCCTGAAGGTCACGAAAAGGACTTTATTCAGTGGTATGGCATGCGCCCAGAACTTCATGATTACCTAAAAGAAATGAACGAAGAGGTGTTATCGAAGCACGATGTATTTGCCGTTGCAGAAGGGGCGGGAAAAACCATGAAAGACGCCCATGAACTAGTCGACGAAGATCGAAAAGAGCTACAGATGGTTTATCATTTCGAAACGGTCGATATGGCCAAACAACCCAATAGTTTTTCGCTTAAACAATTCAAAGAAATCTTTTCAAAATGGGACGAGGCATTCTCTGAAAAAGGATGGATCTCAGTCTTTCTCTCTAATCACGACAATGCTCGGATGGTAAGTCGTTTTGGGAATCCTAATCCTGAATTTAGAACACCCTCAACACAGCTTTTAAACACATTCTTACTCAGCATGCGAGGCACCCCCTACATCTATTTCGGAGATGAATTAGGGATGACCAATATTGACATGCCAACGATTGATCAGTACGTAGACATTCAAGCCATTGGAGACTACAAAAAGGCTGAGGCTCGTGGTGAAGACATGAATGCCTTTATGGAATACCTCAACTACAGTTCAAGAGAAAACTCTCGAACCCCTATGCAATGGGACGAAACTCTAAACGCTGGTTTCTCAACAGGTACTCCATGGAAAAAGGTCAACCCGAATTACCCATCCATTAACGTAGCTCAACAAGAGGCTGATCCCAACAGTGTTTTGAATCATTTTAAGAAAATGTCTCAGATACGTAAAGCCAACAAGGTGCTTGTTTATGGAGATTATGAGATTATTCAAGAAGAACATCCGACCGTTTATGCATTCAAACGATTTGACGAACAATCTTCTCATACCATTTTACTCAATTTTTCAGAGACTAATTCTGAAATAACATTGGATGAAGCATTCGAAGGAAAGACTCCTCTAATCAATAATTACGAGCAGCTACAAATAGAGAGCAATACCATCGTACTGCTCCCCTATCAGGCGGTTGTTTTTGATTTAACGTTAGAGTGAATTTATTTTCGAATTAACTCATTCCCCACTACCTTTGTACCGTTCTCAAAAGGGGTGCTTTTTAAAGGCTGAGATCATACCCAATGAACCTAGAACAGGTAATGCTGTTTAGGGAAACCGAAGCAAATGCTTCAAATAATTATTCAATTACTAATCAAGAATAATTACCTCTTTTTATTCGTTTTAAAATTCTTTAAAATGAAGAAAAATCTACTTTTCTTATTCTTGTTTGTAAGCCTAATTACAAACGCACAAGAACGACTATTGTCTGGTAAGGTTGTCAACCAAAGTAACGAACCACTCGGCGGTGCAAGTGTGATTGTTAAAGGGCTAAACAAAGGAGTCGCTACTGATGAAGAAGGTAACTTCAAATTACGTCTAGCAGAGGGAGGTTACACCTTACAGATTTCTTACATCGGATATCAATCGAAAGAACAAGAAATCAATCTAATTGCGGATGACTCGATACTAATTACTCTTTCATCGAATGAATTCATTCTAGATGAAGTACTAGTGAGTGCCGTTCGAGCCAATTCAAATACTCCGGTAACTTTTACCAATTTTGACAAAAAGGAAATCGCCAAGAGAAATCTAGGACAAGATATTCCCATCTTGCTGAACTACCTTCCTTCGGTAATTTCATCTTCTGACGCGGGCGCTGGTATCGGATACACCTATCTCAACGTTCGAGGATCTAACAGCGAACGTATCAATGTCACCATTAACGGGATTCCCTATAACGACGCAGAAAGCCATGGTACTTTTTGGGTAAATCTGGGAGATTTCGCTTCTTCTACAGAAAATCTACAACTACAGCGCGGAGTCGGTACCTCAACCAATGGTTCTGGGGCTTTTGGGGCAAGCCTAAATATCTTAACCGATGCGATGGCCGATGAAGCGGGGGGTGAAAGCTCGAATTCTTTCGGATCATTCAACACCCGTAAACACACCGTTAAGTTTACTACGGGAAGACTCAACGACCACTTTGAATTATCAGGTAGACTTTCAAATATTTCATCTGATGGTTATGTCGACAGAGCATTCGCCGATCTCAAATCATATTTTTTACAAGCTGCTTATAGCGACTCGAATCGCCTAATAAAAGCCATTGCCTTTGGTGGTAACGAACGCACCTATCAAGCGTGGTATGGTCTTGATCCTCAGCAACTCGCTGAAAACCGTAGACAAAATCCATACACCTATGAAAATGAGGTAGATGATTATGGCCAAGATCACTTTCAAGTACACTGGAACGAAATCATCGACAACCACTGGTCAACCAATCTAAGCTTAAACTACACCAAGGGGTCAGGATTCTTTGAGCAATTCAAAGCCGAAGAGAGTGCCTCTGATTTTAATAATCTCATTGTAGATGGCAGCGACCTAATTGTGCGAAGATGGCTCGACAATGATTTCTATGTGGCTAACTTTAATGTCAATTACTCCAAAGAAGACTTAAACATCATCAGTGGTGTTTCATACAGCAATTATAACGGAGACCATTTTGGAGAAGTGATTTGGGGAAGTGATTTAACAAACAACAATACCGCAATCAGAGATCGCTATTACTTCAGCGATGCCTTTAAAACAGACCTCAGTTTCTTCTCTAAAGCAACCTTTACCATTGGCAAGAAACTGTCTGGCTATCTAGATCTTCAAGGACGATTCGTTTCCTATCAGACCTCAGGCTTAACCTCTGATCGAGCTCCAATCAATGTTGATGCTAACTTCAATTTTTTCAATCCAAAGGCGGGTTTTATTTATCGTATGGCTGATGATAGTGACCTCTATTTTTCATTTGCACGTGCTCACAGAGAGCCTAATAGAAACGATTTCGAAAACGGCGTTAGCACTGCGGAGAGATTAGACGACTTCGAACTAGGATGGCGTTACAAAAGTGAGCGATTCAAGTTAAACGCGAACAGCTACTTTATGAATTACACCGATCAGTTAGTGCTTACTGGAGCCATTGACGATGTCGGTGCACTCATACGAGCTACAAGCGGTAAAAGCTACCGATTAGGGTTAGAGCTAGACACTGATTATCAGTTATCTGAAAGTTTCAGCATTCAGTCGAATGCAGCACTTAGTACCAACCGTAACCAAGAGTTTAATGCCTTTGTTTTCGGTGAATTAAAAAATCTTGGAGATACGCCATTATCATTTTCTCCTGGGGTGATTGTGGGTAACCGATTCACCTATACTCCCAGCGAGCGTTTTCAATTAGCTTTTCTGTCTAAGTACGTCGGTGAACAATATATGAGTAACCTAGGGAGTGAAGTTTCAGGTCTTGATGTACTCGAGGCTTATTTCACTAGCGACTTGAACTTCGTGTATCAGATTCAACCAAAATCTGTTTTTAAGTCTATTACTTTCACCGCACTTATCAATAACATCTTCAATGCAGAATATGTAGATCGAGGCTATTACTATACCTATGACTATGCAGGAGAGAATGGTGAAACGATCACCGCTGATGGGGCCGGATATTATCCGCAAGCCACTGCAAACTTTTTAGCCGGGGTGACCTTTAAATTTTAATTCCCGAAGCGCTATTTAAATCGATTAGGTCGGTGTGTTTGGCCTTCTAAAATTCCATACATTGGTAATAGAATTTTCAAACACATCGGCTTTTTATGGCAAAAAGAGATCCCTACGCTGCTCTTAGAATAAAAGAGTTCAACATCTTTTTAGCGCTTCGATTTGTTTTAGTTTTTGCCTGGTCAATGCAGTTCATTGTCGTCGAATGGCAAGTGTATTCACTCACTAAAGACCCACTTTCCTTGGGCCTCATCGGTCTGATGGAAATCATACCTGCTCTTGGTATGGCCTTATTTGCGGGCCATATCGTTGATCAAAAAGAAAAGCGAAATCTATTTCTTTGGATTATTAGCCTTTTTTCTCTCATTAGTCTAGGCTTATTCTTCATCTCCGGGGACTCAATTACTTGGAGTACAAACACCATTCTTTATGCGATTTACGCCTTTGTTTTTTTTGGAGGACTCCTAAGATCGTTTTTTGGCCCAACCATTTTTTCACTGATTGCATTGATTGTACCTAAAAAGGTGTATCCGAACGCAGCAACCTGGAGCAGTTCAACTTGGCAAATGGCTTCGATACTAGGACCTGCCGTAGGAGGCTTCACGATTAATTGGATTGGTATTCACTTGTCTTTATGCATCGTATTTATACTTGTAATGGTAGCGCTTATTCTAGGGACTTTGATCTCTAAAAAACCTGTTTTAAACCCCAAAATTGGAGAGCCTGTTCTTGAAAGTTTGAAGGAGGGTGTTCGCTTTGTATTTAGCACCAAGGCAATTCTAGGCGCGCTGAGTTTAGACATGATTGCTGTTCTTTTCGGAGGCGCAGTAGCCTTGCTCCCCGTCTTCGCTCAAGACATTCTGAAAGTCGGATCCGAAGGCTTCGGAATTCTGCGGGCAGCCCCAGCAGTTGGTGCTTTTTTAACCATGCTGATTACCGCCTATATCCCCATAAGTAGAAAGGCTGGACTAAAACTCCTAGTAGCTGTATTCGGGTTTGGTATCTCAATCATTGTATTTGGACTTTCAACCATCTTCTGGGTTTCAGTAGTCGCACTATTCTTTAGCGGAGTCACCGATGGAGTTTCTATGGTAATACGTCAGACCATCCTGCAGCTAAAAACACCTGATCATATGCGAGGTAGGGTCGCTTCGGTAAACACCATGTTCGTCGGTTCATCGAATGAACTTGGAGCCTTTGAAAGTGGATTAACTGCAAAATTAATGGGCACTGTAACCGCTGTTGTATTTGGCGGCAGCATGACCATTCTAACCGTTTTAACCACAGGTATAATATCACCTAGTTTTAGAAAATTAGATTTAGAAAGTGATCTTGAAGCTCACGAAAAAAGTGAGTAATTAAGCAAGGTCTTTGATTAGCTCAATCGCCGCTTCGACCTCTGATTCTAAGACATGTAGTTCTACCTCATCAGGCAAAGTGCCAAAACCTGCAAGCCGCCCTGATTCATTGACATTTTTAATCAGTGGAATAATACCCTGTTCCTTTAAAATTTGTGCAGCTCCTTGAACGATAATTGCACTACTGGTCAGAATTCTGACATGTTTGTTCATACCTATTCTTTACAAGGAATATATGACTCTTGCAGTTAATAATCTAGGCTGAATATAGGTCTGAGAAGAAAAAACAGAAATATTATTAGCGGTATTTTGAATTTGGGCATCAATATTCAAAAGATTTGAGCCTCTTAACTCGTACTCCCACTTAGAATCTTTATCTCTTCGATACTTTAAAGAAGCGTTTAAAGTCTGAAAAGTAAATTTGTTTTGTTCATTCGATTGATCGTTATAACTATAATCAATCTCGAGGGTGATACTCTTTTTAATATAAGCATCAAAAGAGGCGGTCACTGAATTTCGTATAAACTGTGTTTTACGATTTCCTTGGTTGTTATCTGTTACACTATAACGATAACCCAATCTTATGTTCGGGGCGTACCTAAAATTGGTATTGAGACCAGGGCCAATGGTTTTACTAATACCTTCATTCACAGACTGTCTTCCCTGTATAAACTGATTTAGTTTATTGTAATTCAAAGAAGCATTAGTTGAAAAACGAAGTTTACCCAAAGTTTTTTGAATTCTTCCACTGAAATTAGCATTCTCATCAGCAAAACTTGAGTTAAAGAATGTGTTAGTTCGAA